>NZ_JODM01000282.1 GCF_000717995.1 Streptomyces violaceorubidus | reverse complement strand
AGAATCCTCTTCGTGCCATGTCCTCGCTGTGAGCCCGGGCCGAGTTGCGCAAACGTCCGTCCTGCCTCAGGCGGGGCAGGCCGTGCTGTGCGCGTACGCCATTGACCAGCGTCACCACTTCGTTCTCCAGGTACCACCGCCGACCAGCGGCGCCAGGAGCCGCCGCACCAACAGGGGCCGACGGGACCGGGTCGACAACG
>NZ_JODM01000281.1 GCF_000717995.1 Streptomyces violaceorubidus | reverse complement strand
CGCGCGGACAGAGTGCTGCGGACCGTCAGGCACGTCACCGACGCCCGGTTCGGAGGGGGAATTGGATTTTTCCAGTCTATCGGCCGAATCCCCCCTCTGGTGCCACCCGGCAATCAGGCGATCGAAGAATTCAGCGCGAAGTGGTGCCTTCTCTCGTAGAAGCGCGTTCTCGTGGAAGTAGTACTTGGCGGTTTCTGCCA
>NZ_JODM01000280.1 GCF_000717995.1 Streptomyces violaceorubidus | reverse complement strand
AACTGCGCCTCCTCCGCCTCCGCGTACTGGTCCAGCCACGTCAACGCGGCGGACACCGCCCGCCCGCTCTCCCCGGCATCCAGATCACCGCGCGACAACAACGGACGCAGCACGAACCCCGCATCCGCGTTCCCCGCATGCCGGCCCAGCCACGTCATACCGGCCCGGACGGCCCGCGCACTCTCCTCGGGACCGAGATC
>NZ_JODM01000279.1 GCF_000717995.1 Streptomyces violaceorubidus | reverse complement strand
AGAATCCTCTTCGTGCCATGTCCTCGCTGTGAGCCCGGGCCGAGTTGCGCAAACGTCCGTCCTGCCTCAGGCGGGGCAGGCCGTGCTGTGCGCGTACGCGGTTGACCAGCGTCACCACTTCGTTCTCCAGGTACCACCGCCGACCAGCGGCGCCAGGAGCCGCCGCACCAACAGGGGCCGACGGGACCGGGTCGACAACG
>NZ_JODM01000278.1 GCF_000717995.1 Streptomyces violaceorubidus | reverse complement strand
GGGCCGGTCAGGGTGAGGCCGGTCAGGGTGCAGCCGACGCGGTACCGGCAGCCGGTGCGGTGCGGGAGCGTCCCGGGACGCTGAGCGCCGGTGATCTCAGCGCGGTGGAGGCGGCCGAGGCCGCCTTGCGTGGTGCGGTGTCTGAGGAGGTGTTCGCGCGGGCCAAGCGGTGGGCGCTGGGGCGGGTGGGCGCCGATCAT
>NZ_JODM01000277.1 GCF_000717995.1 Streptomyces violaceorubidus | reverse complement strand
ACCGCCTTCACCACACAGGACACCAAGGGCTCCGCAAGGCCCGTGGGCCACGTGGAGCGCGAGCAGAGCACCGACCCGGATCCCGACATGGACATGGACGGGCAGTCCGCCGAGTCGCCGTCCCTGGCCTCTGAAAAGGACATGGCCGCCCCTGTCCCGATACCCACCCTGTCCCGGTCCGGTGCCCCACGGGCCGACACG
>NZ_JODM01000276.1 GCF_000717995.1 Streptomyces violaceorubidus | reverse complement strand
GCTTGCTCTGGGGGCCAAGGGGCTGGGCATCAAGATGCCGGACCTGTCGTTTTTGAAGAACCTCAACACGGGCCTGTCCGGTCCGTCCGGTCCGTCCGGCCCGTCCGGTCCGTCTGGTGTGTCGAGGAGTCCGGTGCCGGCCGGCGGGGCCGGTGCGGACGCGGGTCCAGTCGTGCCGGGCCCCGGCCCGCAGGTGCCGGG
>NZ_JODM01000275.1 GCF_000717995.1 Streptomyces violaceorubidus | reverse complement strand
CGCTGTCCTCGCCGGCCGGGTCCGCGCCGCTGCGAAACCTTGGCTGACTGCCTTGGGCCGGCTTCCGGCTACTGTCTGCCTGTAGTCCTGGCGGAATAGAGCCCTTTGGCGATGACAGGCAGGAGAGACGGGGGTATCGGTGCCGAAGAAGCGGCGGCGTCGCAAGGCGGGACCTCGTGGCGGATACAGGCCGGCGACGCCG
>NZ_JODM01000274.1 GCF_000717995.1 Streptomyces violaceorubidus | reverse complement strand
GCCGACGCTGAGTGAGATGCTGGAGGAGATGTTCACGGCGCTGGCGTCGCGTCTGATCCTGATGGTGTCCGCGGCCCCGGGCCGCAAGCCGCGCGGTATTGACGTGAAGGACTTGTTCCTGAACGGTGCGGCCGGTGCTCTGAATTCGGTGTTCGAGCATTTCTTCCGGGGTGGGAAGAAGTTCTTCGCGTCGGTTTTCAAG
>NZ_JODM01000273.1 GCF_000717995.1 Streptomyces violaceorubidus | reverse complement strand
TCGGCCAGGTCCAGTTGCCGTTGGCCTGGATGGTGGCGCCCCAGCTGTTGCCGCTGCCGTTCGACTTGGCGGTCAGCGTCTGCGCGCTCGGGTAGCTCGCGTTGACGTTCCAGGTCGACAGGACCTTCGCCGGGGACGGCACGTTCATCGTCACCGTCCAGCTGCCGGCACCGCTGACGGAGACGTTGAGGTTGTACCGGTC
>NZ_JODM01000272.1 GCF_000717995.1 Streptomyces violaceorubidus | reverse complement strand
CGCGCGCAGGACGTCGTCGTCGCCCAGACCGGCGTGGTTGGCACGGCCGTAACCGACCAGGTGCACGCGGCCGTCCTTGGTGATGACCCCGTGGCACAGAGGGCCGGGCAGGCTCTGGTGGCCCTTGCGGCAGATCTTTACGGTGGCGGCACTGCCCCGGGTCACGGTGTGGTGGATCATCACCCCGTGCACCGGCCCCCAG
>NZ_JODM01000271.1 GCF_000717995.1 Streptomyces violaceorubidus | reverse complement strand
CGCTGTCCTCGCCGGCCGGGTCCGCGCCGCTGCGAAACCTTGGCTGACTGCCTTGGGCCGGCTTCCGGCTACTGTCTGCCTGTAGTCCTGGCGGAATAGGACTCTTTGGCGATGACAGGCAGGAGAGACGGGGGTATCGGTGCCGAAGAAGCGGCGGCGTCGCAAGGCGGGACCTCGTGGCGGATACAGGCCGGCGACGCCG
>NZ_JODM01000270.1 GCF_000717995.1 Streptomyces violaceorubidus | reverse complement strand
CGCGCGCAGGACGTCGTCGTCGCCCAGACCGGCGTGGTTGGCACGGCCGTAACCGACCAGGTGCACGCGGCCGTCCTTGGTGATGACCCCGTGGCACAGGGGACCGGGCAGGCTCTGGTGGCCCTTGCGGCAGATCTTTACGGTGGCGGCACTGCCCCGGGTCACGGTGTGGTGGATCATCACCCCGTGCACCGGCCCCCAG
>NZ_JODM01000269.1 GCF_000717995.1 Streptomyces violaceorubidus | reverse complement strand
CGGGATCTGCGGAAGATCTGCCAGGACTTCAGCCGTGCCATGCCTCGTTCGACGGGTGCCCGGGCCGCGGACAGGGCCCGGTTCACGGTCCGCTCGGTGGGAATGAGTTCACCGTTGGGCGGGCGGCGCTTGGCGGTGGTGACCCAGTCGCCCGCACCGATGTAGGCCATGTCGGCGAGGACCGGGACGCCCTGGCGCGCGC
>NZ_JODM01000268.1 GCF_000717995.1 Streptomyces violaceorubidus | reverse complement strand
TATCAGAGTCACCTGGCTTACAAGGATTTTTCGGCGCGGCTGCACAGGTTGTCGGGTCTGCTGGAGGAGTCGGTCACGGCGTCGGGCCGGGCTCTTCCGCCGGAGATCGCGAAGCGTTATGTGCGGGCGACGCGGATGGTGACCGACGACGGGGGCAGGAATTATGTCGTCGAGTTCGCGAAGCAGTTGGACGATATCGCCGA
>NZ_JODM01000267.1 GCF_000717995.1 Streptomyces violaceorubidus | reverse complement strand
ATACGTCGGGGTCGACGGGGCGTCCCAAGGGTGTGGTGGTGTCGCACCGGCAGGTAGGCAGGTTGTTCTCGTCGACGGGGGGCTGGTTCGGGTTCGGTCCGGGTCAGGTGTGGACGCTGTTCCACTCGATCGCGTTCGACTTCTCGGTGTGGGAGCTGTGGGCGCCTCTGCTGCACGGGGGGCGGCTGGTGGTGGTGCCGTTC
>NZ_JODM01000266.1 GCF_000717995.1 Streptomyces violaceorubidus | reverse complement strand
ATACGTCGGGGTCGACGGGGCGTCCCAAGGGTGTGGTGGTGTCGCACCGGCAGGTAGGCAGGTTGTTCTCGTCGACGGGGGGCTGGTTCGGGTTCGGTCTGGGGCAGGTGTGGACGCTGTTCCACTCGATCGCGTTCGACTTCTCGGTGTGGGAGCTGTGGGCGCCTCTGCTGCACGGGGGGCGGCTGGTGGTGGTGCCGTTC
>NZ_JODM01000265.1 GCF_000717995.1 Streptomyces violaceorubidus | reverse complement strand
TTCGTCCACGAGGGTGCCGAGGATCATCGCGCCGGTGGCGCCGAGGGGGTGGCCGAGCGCGATGGCGCCGCCGTTGACGTTGACCTTGTCCAGGGACAGGCCCATGTCCTTGGCGAAGCGCAGGACGACCGCCGCGAAGGCCTCGTTGATCTCGACCAGGTCGATGTCGTCGATGGTCAGCCCGGCCTTGGCGAGGGCCTTGCGGG
>NZ_JODM01000264.1 GCF_000717995.1 Streptomyces violaceorubidus | reverse complement strand
AGCCGCGTACGGCGAGCGGGGGACGCGGAGCGTGGGCGGCAGCAGCCGCGTACGGCGGGACGAGGCACCGGAGGGACGGCGGGAGAGCCGCGTACGGCGAGAAGGGGTCGTGTCGGGGGGTGTCCGCCCGCAGCGGTTGGCGCGTCAACGGAGTTCCACATCCATGTCCCACCGATTCCGCGCCGTTCCGAGGACGGACACCCCCCG
>NZ_JODM01000263.1 GCF_000717995.1 Streptomyces violaceorubidus | reverse complement strand
GCCTGAAGTCCTGGCGGATCTTCCGCAGGTCCCGCTGCAGCCCCAACCGCATGACGTCAATCGCCAAGGCAGTCCTCACACTGGAGCTGCAACGCTGAAGAAGCTCATTGAGCCCCTTTCATCCTGAATAGTTGCAGGTCAGCAGTGTGTGGACGGCCTGGACGATGGTGCCGATACGCCGGGTGGAGCATCTGGCTCGCCGGAGGA
>NZ_JODM01000262.1 GCF_000717995.1 Streptomyces violaceorubidus | reverse complement strand
AGTTGTTCCTGCGGAAGATCTCCATATGGTCATTGCTATTGAGTAGCTTCTGGTCTTCGATGGTGCGGGCGTTTTCGATTCCGCTGATATGGGCGGCTGCCAGTTCCTCATGGTGAGCCCGGGTGATCAGGAATTCCCCGGAGGTGACTGAGGTGAGCCATTGGCCGGTGGCGGAATTTTCGGCAGGTACGGCGAAGTTCTGCTCGCG
>NZ_JODM01000261.1 GCF_000717995.1 Streptomyces violaceorubidus | reverse complement strand
TACGGCTTTCCTCCAGAAGCAGGAGCGGTGTCCCGCACGTCGCCCGTCATGACCGGGAGACCAGCGATCCATCTGGCGATGTCTTCCCGGGACCGGGGCGGGGCCGGGTCCTTCGGAGTCGTGTCCTCGTCCTTCCTCGGTGTCGTGTCCTCGTCGGATGCAACGAGTGTGTCGTCGGAGTCCGACAGCGTGTCGACGACCGTGACGG
>NZ_JODM01000260.1 GCF_000717995.1 Streptomyces violaceorubidus | reverse complement strand
CCGTCACGGTCGTCGACACGCTGTCGGACTCCGACGACACACTCGTTGCATCCGACGAGGACACGACACCGAGGAAGGACGAGGACACGACTCCGAAGGGCCCGGCCCGGCCCCGGTCCCGGGAAGACATCGCCAGATGGATCGCTGGTCTCCCGGTCATGACGGGCGACGTGCGGGACACCGCTCCTGCTTCTGGAGGAAAGCCGTA
>NZ_JODM01000259.1 GCF_000717995.1 Streptomyces violaceorubidus | reverse complement strand
CAACGTGGCCACTGATCGGGTGACGGCGGTGATGCGAACCCGGGTGCGCAACGGACAGGGCTCCCGTGCCGTTGAGGGAGGTGTTCGACGTCTCAACTCGGCAGCACAGAAGCCCTGTTGGTTCCGTATCCTGCCGCACTCGACCTCCCGCATGCCCTGGTCGAGTGGGTCACGATGCTCATCGTCACCCGTGAGGGTGACCGGCGGTG
>NZ_JODM01000258.1 GCF_000717995.1 Streptomyces violaceorubidus | reverse complement strand
CCTCTGATCCAGTCCGCGATCTGGGCGCCGGTGACCGCGCCGGGCGGCAGGCTGGTGATCGGGTGGACGCGCTCGATGGTGAGCTTGCCGCTGGTGAAGTCCTTCCTGCATCGCACGACTTGCAGGGCCTGGCGGGCGTCGGGGTAGTCGAGGTGGGCGAAGGCGGCGGCCTTCAGCCGCCGGATCTCCAGGCGGTGATGGGCCCGGGTG
>NZ_JODM01000257.1 GCF_000717995.1 Streptomyces violaceorubidus | reverse complement strand
TCCTGCGATGGGGGTGCCGATGGGGATGTCGGTGCCGGCGCCGTGGCGGTTGAGGAGGATGGCGAGGGCGCTTTGGAGGACCATGAAGAGGCTGGCGTGTTGTTGGCGTGCGAGGTGGGCCAGCTGTTCGTGGAGGTGGGCGGGGATGGTGAAGGTGACGGTGCCGCCCTGGTGGGTGGGCACGGCCGGGCGGGGCCGGTCGGTCGGGAG
>NZ_JODM01000256.1 GCF_000717995.1 Streptomyces violaceorubidus | reverse complement strand
CCTCTGATCCAGTCCGCGATCTGGGCGCCGGTGACCGCGCCGGGCGGCAGGCTGGTGATCGGGTGGACGCGCTCGATGGTGAGCTTGCCGCTGGTGAAGCCCTTCCTCCACCGCACGACTTGCAGGGCCTGGCGGGCGTCGGGGTAGTCGAGGTGGGCGAAGGCGGCGGCCTTCAGCCGCCGGATCTCCAGGCGGTGATGGGCCCGGGTG
>NZ_JODM01000255.1 GCF_000717995.1 Streptomyces violaceorubidus | reverse complement strand
CTGTCGCCTGGTCCTGTGAGGCGGACCGGGCCGTATCCGCACCCACGGTGTCGCTGTCCGCTGCACCGTCGCGTTCTGCGTTCCGCTGGCCGCTACCGTCCACGCCCGCGGGGTGGCCGGCGGCATCGCCCCTCACCGCCGCCGGGAACGACGTGCCCGCCGCGCCGGCAGAAGCCGTTGCCGCCGGCACGGTGACCGCCGGGGTCCCGGG
>NZ_JODM01000254.1 GCF_000717995.1 Streptomyces violaceorubidus | reverse complement strand
CGCTCAGTGCCTGCGGGGACATCCCCACACTCTGCGGATCGATCCCCGACTGCCGGGCGGCCCACGCCCCGTACCACTGCGGCAGAACCCCGCCGTCGACCAGCGGCCACAACCGGCGCTGCCCGGCGGGCCGGCCCAGCTCCGCGGACAGCGCTCCCGCGAGCTCGGCCCGCACCTGCCGCCCCGACAGCACGCGCCCGCTCGCGTCCAC
>NZ_JODM01000253.1 GCF_000717995.1 Streptomyces violaceorubidus | reverse complement strand
TCGCCGCCGTCTCCGCACCCTTCGTACCCCCGAACACGAAAGGCGCCAAATATTCCATCAGCAGCAAAAACGCAAACAGAGCGAACAGCTCGGCATAAATGTTTATCTTGTTCTCGGCGATCTGGATGGACGTCTTCACCCGCCCCTCGGCGATATCGTCCAACTGCTTCGCGAACTCGACGACATAATTCCTGCCACCGTCATCGGTCACCAT
>NZ_JODM01000252.1 GCF_000717995.1 Streptomyces violaceorubidus | reverse complement strand
CTGTGCCACGGGGTCATCACCAAGGACGGCCGCGTGCACCTGGTCGGTTACGGCCGTGCCAACCACGCCGGTCTGGGCGACGACGACGTCCTGCGCGCGGTGATCGCGGAGAAGGCGCTGCCCCGGGACAACGAGGCGAACACCGACGGCAACCGGCACTTCTACGGCTTCGAGTGCGAGAACCTCGGCGACGGCGAGGACCCCTGGCCGGCGG
>NZ_JODM01000251.1 GCF_000717995.1 Streptomyces violaceorubidus | reverse complement strand
ATCCTCCGGATCTGCGCGCGCCAGGGCGTCCCGGTCCTCGCCGACATGGCCTACATCGGTGCGGGCGACTGGGTCACCACCGCCAAGCGCCGCCCGCCCCAACGGTGAACTCACTCTCACCGAGCGGACCGTGAACCGGGCCCTGTCCGCGGCCCGGGCACCCGTCGAACGAGGCATGGCACGGCTGAAGTCCTGGCAGATCTTCCGCAGATCCCG
>NZ_JODM01000250.1 GCF_000717995.1 Streptomyces violaceorubidus | reverse complement strand
CCGATAGCGGATAGTACCGTGAGGGAATGGTGAAAAGTACCGCGGGAGCGGAGTGAAATAGTACCTGAAACCGTGTGCCTACAAGCCGTGGGAGCGTCGCGCAAGGACTTGTCCTTGCGTCGTGACTGCGTGCCTTTTGAAGAATGAGCCTGCGAGTTTGCGGTGTGTTGCGAGGTTAACCCGTGTGGGGAAGCCGTAGCGAAAGCGAGTCCGAATAG
>NZ_JODM01000249.1 GCF_000717995.1 Streptomyces violaceorubidus | reverse complement strand
GCCTGAAGTCCTGGCGGATCTTCCGCAGGTCCCGCTGCAGCCCCAACCGCATGACGTCAATCGCCAAGGCAGTCCTCACACTGGAGCTGCAACGCTGAAAATGCTCAGTGAGCCTCTTTCGCTGGTCAGCGGGTGTGGTGACGAGACAGGGCCCCTTGTCGTTGGCGTGGTGATCTCACTCATCACACCGGCGACCGAAGGGGCCCTGGTGGTTCCGTA
>NZ_JODM01000248.1 GCF_000717995.1 Streptomyces violaceorubidus | reverse complement strand
GCTTGCTCTGGGGGCCAAGGGGCTGGGCATCAAGATGCCGGACCTGTCGTTTTTGAAGAACCTCAACACGGGCCTGTCCGGTCCGTCCGGTCCGTCCGGTCCGTCCGGTCCGTCCGGCCTGTCCGGTCCGTCTGGTGTGTCGAGGAGTCCGGTGCCGGCCGGCGGGGCCGGTGCGGACGCGGGTCCAGTCGTGCCGGGCCCCGGCCCGCAGGTGCCGGG
>NZ_JODM01000247.1 GCF_000717995.1 Streptomyces violaceorubidus | reverse complement strand
CCGATAGCGGATAGTACCGTGAGGGAATGGTGAAAAGTACCGCGGGAGCGGAGTGAAATAGTACCTGAAACCGTGTGCCTACAAGCCGTGGGAGCGTCGGACATCAAGCTTGCTTGGTGTCTCGTGACTGCGTGCCTTTTGAAGAATGAGCCTGCGAGTTTGCGGTGTGTTGCGAGGTTAACCCGTGTGGGGAAGCCGTAGCGAAAGCGAGTCCGAATAG
>NZ_JODM01000246.1 GCF_000717995.1 Streptomyces violaceorubidus | reverse complement strand
CGTGGACCTCATGTACGAGGGCGGCCTGGAGAAGATGCGCTGGTCGATCTCCGAGACCGCCGAGTGGGGCGACTACGTCACCGGCCCGCGGATCATCACCGACGCCACCAAGGCCGAGATGAGGAAGGTCCTCGCCGAGATCCAGGACGGCACGTTCGCCAAGAACTGGATGGACGAGTACCACGGCGGTCTGAAGAAGTACAACGAGTACAAGAAGCAGGA
>NZ_JODM01000245.1 GCF_000717995.1 Streptomyces violaceorubidus | reverse complement strand
TCCTGCTTCTTGTACTCGTTGTACTTCTTCAGACCGCCGTGGTACTCGTCCATCCAGTTCTTGGCGAACGTGCCGTCCTGGATCTCGGCGAGGACCTTCTTCATCTCGGCCTTGGTGGCGTCAGTGATGATCCGCGGGCCGGTGACGTAGTCGCCCCACTCGGCGGTCTCGGAGATCGACCAGCGCATCTTCTCCAGGCCGCCCTCGTACATGAGGTCCACG
>NZ_JODM01000244.1 GCF_000717995.1 Streptomyces violaceorubidus | reverse complement strand
GTCAGCACGGGCAGGAGTTCGCTTTCCTCAAAGGTCAGCGGCTCCTGTCCCTGGGCGAGGAGCAGGCGGTTGACGGCCGCCGGGCCGGCTTCCTCCTGGTTCCAGGCTGTGTGCGTGTCCCTGTCGGGCCATGCGGGTGACCAGTGCTCACCGAAGGTGTGGCCGAAGTCGTCGACGTAGACCTGCCGGACCATGTGCACCACCGGGCCACTCTGCCCGATCG
>NZ_JODM01000243.1 GCF_000717995.1 Streptomyces violaceorubidus | reverse complement strand
CGGGCCATGCGGGTGACCAGTGCTCACCGAAGGTGTGGCCGAAGTCGTCGACGTAGACCTGCCGGACCATGTGCACCACCGGGCCACTCTGCCCGATCGTGACGGGCGGCGTCTGCTGGGGAGCGCCCGTGGCGGGCAGCAGCACGTTCAGGTACTGCAGCCGCACCGGCCAGTGCACGACGGCCAGCTGCGGGATCGCGTCACCGACCTCACTGTTCCAGTG
>NZ_JODM01000242.1 GCF_000717995.1 Streptomyces violaceorubidus | reverse complement strand
GCGGGTGCGTGTCCTCGTCGGCGGTGAAGCGCTGCCGTCCGACCTCGCCGACCGGCTCACCACCACCGCTGCCTCGGTCGTCAACGTGTACGGGCCCACAGAGACCACCATCTGGTCCACCGCCGCCCACCCCCTGACACCGGGTGATGCGGTCACCATCGGCCGGCCCCTGGACAACACACAGGTCTACGTCCTCGACCAGCACCTCCAGCCCGTACCGGCAGGAGT
>NZ_JODM01000241.1 GCF_000717995.1 Streptomyces violaceorubidus | reverse complement strand
CCCGCTCTCCCACACCCACGCGTCCACACCGTCGTCCGGGCGTGCATGCGCTCCTGCGGTCCCGGACGGCCCCGCCTGCTGCCCACCGGTGGACCCCGAGCGGGAAAGACCGCCGGGAGCACCACCGGAGCCCGTGGTACGACGCGTCCCGTACCGCTTCGCCAGCGCCAGGGAAAGCGCTGCCGCATGCTCCTCACCCGCCACCAGATAGTCGTGCGTCAGGAGCGTC
>NZ_JODM01000240.1 GCF_000717995.1 Streptomyces violaceorubidus | reverse complement strand
GCCGGCTGCCCCGCGCCCGCACCGCTGGGCCGGCCCGCGCCCGCGCCCGCGGCGGACGTGTCCGGTGCCTCGATCCCGGAGACGGTACGCACCGGCACCGGCGAGCCGGGAGCGGACCCGGGCGAGAACGCCACCCCGCCCGGCACCTGCGGGCCGGGGCCCGGCACGACCGGACCCGCGTCCGCACCGGCCCCGCCGGCCGGCACCGGACTCCTCGACACACCAGACGG
>NZ_JODM01000239.1 GCF_000717995.1 Streptomyces violaceorubidus | reverse complement strand
TCTCCATGTGTTCTTCCGGGGTCCGATTCTTCTGGTCCTCGGTGGCGCGAGCGTTGTCCAGGTCCGGGACGTTGGCTGCGCGCATCTCGTCCAGATAAACCTGCGGCACCATGATCCTGCCCGATTTGACACCGTTGAACCACTGGTAGGTCTGGCGTGTTTTCCCGACGCTACGTGGCTTGAACTTGTTGTTGCGGAGGATCTCCATGTGTTCTTCCGCAGTCAGCTTCT
>NZ_JODM01000238.1 GCF_000717995.1 Streptomyces violaceorubidus | reverse complement strand
CGCGCCAGGGCGTCCCGGTCCTCGCCGACATGGCCTACATCGGTGCGGGCGACTGGGTCACCACCGCCAAGCGCCGCCCGCCCAACGGTGAACTCACTCCCACCGAGCGGACCGTGAACCGGGCCCTGTCCACGGCCCGGGCACCCGTCGAACGAGGCATGGCACGGCTGAAGTCCTGGCAGATCTTCCGCAGATCCCGCGTCAGCCCCAACCGCATGAGCGTCATCACCA
>NZ_JODM01000237.1 GCF_000717995.1 Streptomyces violaceorubidus | reverse complement strand
GGAATTGGATTTTTCCAGTCTATCGGCCGAATCCCCCCTCTGACGCCACCCGGCAATCAGGCGATCGAAGAATTCAGCGCGAAGTGGCGCCTTCTCTCGTAGAAGCGCGTTCTCATGGAAGTAGTAATTGGCAGTTTCTGCCAGGTCTTCGTTAGCGTCGGTTTCACCGTACTTGCTGATGGGGCGCTCTTTGGGAAAAGCGAGACGAGGGCGCCCGTTCTCCCACGTTCCT
>NZ_JODM01000236.1 GCF_000717995.1 Streptomyces violaceorubidus | reverse complement strand
CGTGAGGGGGAGCGTTCGGGGTTGAGGGTTTCGACGAGGCGTTCGAAGGGGGTGTCCTGGTGGGTGTAGGCGGTGAGGTCGGTGTCGCGGACTCGGGTCAGTAGTTCGGTGAAGGTGGGGTTGTTGGTGAGGTTGGTGCGTAGGACGAGGGTGTTGACGAAGAAGCCGACGAGGTGGTCGAGGGCGTCGTCGGTGCGTCCTGCGATGGGGGTGCCGATGGGGATGTCGGTGCC
>NZ_JODM01000235.1 GCF_000717995.1 Streptomyces violaceorubidus | reverse complement strand
GCTGGTCAGCGGGTGTGGTGACGAGACAGGGCCCCTTGTCGTTGGCGTGGTGATCTCACTCATCACACCGGCGACCGAAGGGGCCCTGGTGGTTCCGTATCCTGCCACGCTCGACGTCCCGCACGAGCTGGTTGAGCATGTCGCCTGGCTGCTGCACGAGCACCGCCAGGCCCGCAATACACGCTGGCGCAAGCTCGGCTGCTTCAAGCAGGCACTGCTCGCGCTGGTCCACC
>NZ_JODM01000234.1 GCF_000717995.1 Streptomyces violaceorubidus | reverse complement strand
GGCGATCTGGATGGACGTCTTCACCCGCCCCTCGGCGATATCGTCCAACTGCTTCGCGAACTCGACGACATAATTCCTGCCACCGTCATCGGTCACCATCCGCGTCGCACCCACATAACGCTTCGCGATCTCCGGCGGAAGAGCCCGGCCCGACGCCGCGACCGACTCCTCCAGCAGACCCGACAACCTGTGCAGCCGCGCCGAAAAATCCTTGTAAGCCAGGTGACTCTGATA
>NZ_JODM01000233.1 GCF_000717995.1 Streptomyces violaceorubidus | reverse complement strand
CGGGTGAAGACGTCCATCCAGATCGCCGAGAACAAGATCAACATTTATGCCGAGCTGTTCGCTCTGTTTGCGTTTTTGCTGCTGATGGAATATTTGGCGCCTTTCGTGTTCGGGGGTACGAAGGGTGCGGAGACGGCTGCGATCACCGCGACGCGGGCCAAGATCCTGGGTTATCTGACGATCTTCCTGGAGCGTTTCAAGGTCCTGCCGACGCTGAGTGAGATGCTGGAGGAGATG
>NZ_JODM01000232.1 GCF_000717995.1 Streptomyces violaceorubidus | reverse complement strand
TTGACTTTGTTGAGCCAGTGGTAGGTCTGGCGTGTTTCCCCGGAGCTACGTGGCTTGAAGTTGTTTTTGCGGAGGATCTCCATGTGCTCTTCCGCGGTCCGCTTCTTCTTGTTCCCGGTGGCGCGAGCGTCGTCCAGGCCCGGGACGTTGGCCGCGTGCATCTCGTCCAGATATACCTGCGGCACCAGGGTGCTGCCCGCTTTGACTTTGTTGAGCCACTGGTAGGTCTGGCGTGTTTC
>NZ_JODM01000231.1 GCF_000717995.1 Streptomyces violaceorubidus | reverse complement strand
GGTGCCCAACCCGGTGGAAACGCCTGCCGGTGTGTCCCCCCGGTTGATCGGCTCCTGCCCGGCCGGACCGGTCTGCTCGGCACGGCTGGGCGCGGGCAGGGGACGGTGCCCCTCGTGTTCCCCCTGCTGCTCCTGCTCGCCCGCGCGGACAGAGTGCTGCGGACCGTCAGGCACGTCACCGACGCCCGGTTCGGAGGGGGAATTGGATTTTTCCAGTCTATCGGCCGAATCCCCCCTCTG
>NZ_JODM01000230.1 GCF_000717995.1 Streptomyces violaceorubidus | reverse complement strand
CCAGTCACCGACGACGAGCACATGACCACGCTGCGCGAGCAGAACTTCGCCGTACCTGCCGAAAATTCCGCCACCGGCCAATGGCTCACCTCAGTCACCACCGGGGAATTCCTGATCACCCGGGCTCACCATAAGGAACTGACAGCCGCCCATATCAGCGGAATCGAAAACGCCCGCACCATCGAAGACCAGAAGCTACTCAATAGCAATGACCATATGGAGATCTTCCGCAGGAACAACT
>NZ_JODM01000229.1 GCF_000717995.1 Streptomyces violaceorubidus | reverse complement strand
CTCGACCTCCCGCATGCCCTGGTCGAGTGGGTCACGATGCTCATCGTCACCCGTGAGGGTGACCGGCGGTGCAAACTCCCGCCGCACCGCCGTGCGCTGGTCGCACTCGTGTACCTGCGCCGCCACGACACCCTCACGAGGACCGCCGCGGCATTCGGTATATCCGTCGGCACCGCCCACGCCTACGTCGCAGCGGTCACCGGCCTGCTCGCCGAGCAGGCGCCGGGCCTGCTGCAGACGCT
>NZ_JODM01000228.1 GCF_000717995.1 Streptomyces violaceorubidus | reverse complement strand
GAGCCCGGGTGATCAGGAATTCCCCGGAGGTGACTGAGGTGAGCCATTGGCCGGTGGCGGAATTTTCGGCAGGTACGGCGAAGTTCTGCTCGCGCAGCGCGGTCATGTGCTCGTCGTCGGTGACTGGTGTGTGGCGGTGCAGGGGGAAGCTGTTGTGCAGGTGGAGGAGTTCGTTTCTTGAGAGTTCGTGATGGTAGCGCGCGGAGATGTGGTCCCATACGCCGCCGAATGTGGCTGTCGCGTT
>NZ_JODM01000227.1 GCF_000717995.1 Streptomyces violaceorubidus | reverse complement strand
GGACGTCCTGGCCAGCTGGGCACCCGGCCTCCACGAAGCCCTCACCGGTCTCGGTGAGGGCGACCACGTCATCGTTGACGGCACCCTCATCCCCATCGACCGGATCGGTGCGGATGAGCCGTGCTACTCGATGAAACACCGCAAGCACGGTATGAACGTGCAGGTCATCGCCCGCCCCGACGGAACACCGCTGTGGTTCTCCCGCGCGACACCCGGCCGGACCCATGATCTGACCGCGGCCCGG
>NZ_JODM01000226.1 GCF_000717995.1 Streptomyces violaceorubidus | reverse complement strand
GCAAGGGAGTTGAGAAAGTCCTGACATGGAGCAACGGAGCTCGTTGGTACAGGCAGTCGTCCAAGACAGCTTGTTCCCGAAGGAGCTCCGTTGCCCGAGCATTGTGTCCTGTCACCGCCGCTGGCGACCATCACCCGTACGGTCATAGTGGCCGCGGGTCGGTTCGCGCCGGGCCATCTGGGAGAGCTGACGCCGATCATGCCGTTCGAGCTGGTCGATGCGGTCTTGTCGGAGACACGGACCG
>NZ_JODM01000225.1 GCF_000717995.1 Streptomyces violaceorubidus | reverse complement strand
ACACCTTTGGGTTGTCCGGTGGAGCCGGAGGTGTGGATGACGTAGGCGGGGTGGGTGGGGTGGAGGGGGGTGTGGCGGTCGTGGTCGGTGAGGTTGTGGTCGGGTTGGGTGGTGAGGTGGGTGTGGGTGGTGGGGTGGGTGTGGGTGGTGGGGTGGTCGAGGTTGAGGTGGTCGAGGTTGAGGTGGGGGTGGTTGGTGGGGCTGTCTCTTATACACATCTGACGCTGCCGACGAAGGCTTAGGTG
>NZ_JODM01000224.1 GCF_000717995.1 Streptomyces violaceorubidus | reverse complement strand
GAGGCCTGCGGGGTCGTGCGGGGCGGAGAGGGTGGTGTCGGTGAGGAGTGTGGTGGCCAGGGCGGCGAAGGCCGCGCTGTCGGGCCGGGCGCTGCCGGGGGGAAGCGTGTCCCATACCAGGGCGTACGCGTCGGCGACCAGGTCGGCGACCAGGTCGTTCCGCTGTGCTGGTTGGTCCCACGTTGCGGCATGACCGGGGCCGGCGGGGAACTGGTCCGGCTGCCAGTCCATGGCGTGGCCGGAGTGC
>NZ_JODM01000223.1 GCF_000717995.1 Streptomyces violaceorubidus | reverse complement strand
GGTGAGGTGGAGTACAGCGTCGATCTCTTCGACCGTGGGTCGGTGGAGGTGTTGGTGGCGCGGTTTGTGCGGGTGTTGGAGGCGGTGGTGGGTGAGCCGTCGGTGCGGGTGGGTGTGGTGCCGGTGTTGTCGGTGGCGGAGCGTGCGGCGGTGGTGGCGGGGTGGTCGGTGGATGCCGGTGAGCCCGTGGCGGTGTCTGCGTCGTTGCCGGGTGGTGGGGTGTTGGGTTCGTGGTTCTCGCGGGTTGCG
>NZ_JODM01000222.1 GCF_000717995.1 Streptomyces violaceorubidus | reverse complement strand
CGCGCCAGGGCGTCCCGGTCCTCGCCGACATGGCCTACATCGGTGCGGGCGACTGGGTCACCACCGCCAAGCGCCGCCCGCCCAACGGTGAACTCACTCTCACCGAGCGGACCGTGAACCGGGCCCTGTCCACGGCCCGGGCACCCGTCGAACGAGGCATGGCACGGCTGAAGTCCTGGCAGACCTTCCGCAGATCCCGCGTCAGCCCCAACCGCATGAGCGTCATCACCAAAGCCGTCCTCACCCTGG
>NZ_JODM01000221.1 GCF_000717995.1 Streptomyces violaceorubidus | reverse complement strand
GGTGGTGTTCGGCGGCGAGGCCCTGGACCTGGGCCGGCTGACCGCCTGGTACGCCCGGCACGGTGAACGCACCCGCCTGGTCAACATGTACGGCATCACCGAGACCACCGTCCACGTCACCTACCGGCCCCTGGACAGTGCGACCGTCCAGGGCAGTCCGGGCAGTTTCATCGGGGAGCCGATCCCCGACCTGCGTCTGTACGTCCTGGACCAGGCCTTGCAGCCGGCCGCGCCCGGAGTGACGGGGGAG
>NZ_JODM01000220.1 GCF_000717995.1 Streptomyces violaceorubidus | reverse complement strand
CTCCCCCGTCACTCCGGGCGCGGCCGGCTGCAAGGCCTGGTCCAGGACGTACAGACGCAGGTCGGGGATCGGCTCCCCGATGAAACTGCCCGGACTGCCTGCCACCACGTCGGCATCCAGGGGCCGGTAGGTGACATGGACGGTGGTCTCCGTGATGCCGTACATGTTGACCAGGCGGGTGCGTTCACCGTGCCGGGCGTACCAGGCGGTCAGCCGGCCCAGGTCCAGGGCCTCGCCGCCGAACACCACC
>NZ_JODM01000219.1 GCF_000717995.1 Streptomyces violaceorubidus | reverse complement strand
CCAGGGTGAGGACGGCTTTGGTGATGACGCTCATGCGGTTGGGGCTGACGCGGGATCTGCGGAAGGTCTGCCAGGACTTCAGCCGTGCCATGCCTCGTTGGACGGGTGCCCGGGCCGTGGACAGGGCCCGGTTCACGGTCCGCTCGGTGAGAGCGAGTTCACCGTTGGGCGGGCGGCGCTTGGCGGTGGTGACCCAGTCGCCCGCACCGATGTAGGCCATGTCGGCGAGGACCGGGACGCCCTGGCGCGCGCA
>NZ_JODM01000218.1 GCF_000717995.1 Streptomyces violaceorubidus | reverse complement strand
CCCATCTGTTCCATTGTGGCGATCGTGACCACGATGTCGGTGTCGGTGGCCGGGGTCTGTTCGGGCAGGCTCAGGCGCACGCGCATGATGATCCGTGCCATGTCGGGGGAGAGCGCGCTGCCCGCGGCGGGTGCGGGTGTGGTGGACCAGTCGATTGTGGTGAGCAGGTGGGCGAGGCCTGCGGGGTCGTGCGGGGCGGAGAGGGTGGTGTCGGTGAGGAGTGTGGTGGCCAGGGCGGCGAAGGCCGCGCTGTCGGG
>NZ_JODM01000217.1 GCF_000717995.1 Streptomyces violaceorubidus | reverse complement strand
CGTGTCGGCCCGTGGGGCACCGGACCGGGACAGGGTGGGTATCGGGACAGGGGCGGCCATGTCCTTTTCAGAGGCCAGGGACGGCGACTCGGCGGACTGTCCGTCCATGTCCATGCCCATGCCGGGATCCGGGTCGGTGCTTTGCTCGCGCTCCACGCGGCCCACGGGCCTTGCGGAGCCCTTGGTGTCCTGTGTGGTGAAGGCGGTCACGGGGCCCGGCACGGTGGGGTCGGTGCGGGAGGTCCCGGACGGGGTCG
>NZ_JODM01000216.1 GCF_000717995.1 Streptomyces violaceorubidus | reverse complement strand
GTCCGGCATCTTGATGCCCAGCCCCTTGGCCCCCAGAGCAAGCGAGGACATGAAAGCAGTACTGACCGAACCGCCCGCAAAATCCATCAGGTTGAACCCGCCCGTCAGAGCGGCACCCGTGAAGTACTCCGACACACCCGCACTCGCGGCGTTGAACGTCTGGTCCGCCGTCGCCGCCGCCACCTTCAGCCCGGAACCCGACGGCGTCTTCCCACCCGGATTCACCACCGGCGCGTTCTTCGAGAGGTCGAACTTCCTG
>NZ_JODM01000215.1 GCF_000717995.1 Streptomyces violaceorubidus | reverse complement strand
CAGGAAGTTCGACCTCTCGAAGAACGCGCCGGTGGTGAATCCGGGTGGGAAGACGCCGTCGGGTTCCGGGCTGAAGGTGGCGGCGGCGACGGCGGACCACACGTTCAACGCCGCGAGTGCGGGTGTGTCGGAGTACTTCACGGGTGCCGCCCTGACGGGTGGGTTCAACCTGATGGACTTCGCGGGCGGTTCGGTCAGTACTGCTTTCATGTCCTCGCTTGCTCTGGGGGCCAAGGGGCTGGGCATCAAGATGCCGGAC
>NZ_JODM01000214.1 GCF_000717995.1 Streptomyces violaceorubidus | reverse complement strand
CTGGGTTGATAGGCCGGATCTGGAAGCACCGTGAGGTGTGGAGGTGACCGGTACTAATAGGCCGAGGGCTTGTCCTCAGTTGCTCGCGTCCACTGTGTTGGTTCTGAAACCACGAACAATCAGACCGTGTTGGTCACCGGTTGGTTGTCTGTTTCATAGTGTTTCGGTGGTCATAGCGTAGGGGAAACGCCCGGTTACATTTCGAACCCGGAAGCTAAGCCTTACAGCGCCGATGGTACTGCAGGGGGGACCCTGTGGG
>NZ_JODM01000213.1 GCF_000717995.1 Streptomyces violaceorubidus | reverse complement strand
CTGGCCTGCGCGAGGCGCCGGGCGCGGACGGCTGCCACGGCCCGCTCCGGCACGCGGTCCGCGCCGCGCGCAGCGAGGTCGACCGCGGACGTCCACAGCGCCCGGACCTCTTCCTCGTCGCGCAGGGGGTCGAGATGGCGCTGCCGGGCGACCTCGCGCGCCAGCTGTTCCTCGGCCCGCGCCGAATCGAGGCCCAGTGACTGTACGCGTGCCACCTCCTGCCCATATTCCGGCCGGTCCCGCAGCGCTGCGACTATCCGCCC
>NZ_JODM01000212.1 GCF_000717995.1 Streptomyces violaceorubidus | reverse complement strand
GGGCGGATAGTCGCAGCGCTGCGGGACCGGCCGGAATATGGGCAGGAGGTGGCACGCGTACAGTCACTGGGCCTCGATTCGGCGCGGGCCGAGGAACAGTTGGCGCGCGAGGTCGCCCGGCAGCGCCATCTCGACCCCCTGCGCGACGAGGAAGAGGTCCGGGTGCTGTGGACGTCCGCGGTCGACCTCGCTGCGCGCGGCGCGGACCGCGTGCCGGAGCGGGCCGTGGCAGCCGTCCGCGCCCGGCGCCTCGCGCAGGCCAG
>NZ_JODM01000211.1 GCF_000717995.1 Streptomyces violaceorubidus | reverse complement strand
CCCGTGGTACGACGCGTCCCGTACCGCTTCGCCAGCGCCAGGGAAAGCGCTGCCGCATGCTCCTCACCCGCCACCAGATAGTCGTGCGTCAGGAGCGTCACGAACGACGCGATCAGCCGGCCACGCTCCTCGGCCTCAGCACTGCGCCTGTCCACGAACGCCACATGATCGGCGCCCACCCGCCCCAGCGCCCACCGCTTGGCCCGCGCGAACACCTCCTCAGACACCGCACCACGCAAGGCGGCCTCGGCCGCCTCCACCGC
>NZ_JODM01000210.1 GCF_000717995.1 Streptomyces violaceorubidus | reverse complement strand
CGTCGGAGTCCGACAGCGTGTCGACGACCGTGACGGCATCGTCCGACTCCGACTCCAGCTCCAGCTCCGACTCCGACTCCGACTCCGGCTCCGGCTCCGACTCCGACTCCGACTCCGACTCCGACTCCGACTCCGGCTCCGGCTCCGGCTCCGACTCCGGCTCCGGCTCCGGCTCCGGCTCCGGCTCCGGCTCCGTCGCGGTCTCCATCTCGGTCTCGGTCTCGGTCGGGTCGCTCGTGTGCGGGGTGTCCGCGGCCGGGAGCGT
>NZ_JODM01000209.1 GCF_000717995.1 Streptomyces violaceorubidus | reverse complement strand
GCTGTGGACGTCCGCGGTCGACCTCGCTGCGCGCGGCGCGGACCGCGTGCCGGAGCGGGCCGTGGCAGCCGTCCGCGCCCGGCGCCTCGCGCAGGCCAGGCACGGGTCGTCGGTCGTGGTCAACATGGCGGACACCGGGGACACGCTGGCCGACGGCATCGACCGCGTCCTCGCCGACCCCGCCCTCACCGGCCGGCTCTCCGAGGAACACCTGCGCACCCTGCGTGCCGCCCGGCGCTCCGGGGACGGCCCGCCCGGCCAAAGCG
>NZ_JODM01000208.1 GCF_000717995.1 Streptomyces violaceorubidus | reverse complement strand
GATCTGAACAGGAAGTTCGACCTCTCGAAGAACGCGCCGGTGGTGAATCCGGGCGGGAAGACGCCGTCGGGTTCCGGGCTGAAGGTGGCGGCGGCGTCGGCGGACCAGACGTTCAACGCCGCGAGTGCGGGTCTGTCGGAGTACTTCACGGGTGCCGCCCTGACGGGCGGGTTCAACCTGATGGACTTCGCGGGCGGTTCGGTCAGTACTGCTTTCATGTCCTCGCTTGCTCTGGGGGCCAAGGGGCTGGGCATCAAGATGCCGGAC
>NZ_JODM01000207.1 GCF_000717995.1 Streptomyces violaceorubidus | reverse complement strand
ATCACCAACTGGCGTCGCGAGGTCATGCTCCCCACCGGGCAGGAGTGGGCGGGCGCCTGGCTGAAGTCGGTACGCGCGGGCGAGCTCCAGGAGGTGCCCCGGTTTGTGACCAGCCAGGGCGGTGGCGCCGTGGACAAGGGGAAGGGGCGGGCCCTTGCCGACGAGCCGGGAGAGGAGCCGCAGGGGCTGTCGGACGCGGAGCAGACGGCTGTTTCCCTGCTTGCCTCGGCCGGTGTTGATCTCGGGCCCGTGATGCTGATGGGGCCGGAG
>NZ_JODM01000206.1 GCF_000717995.1 Streptomyces violaceorubidus | reverse complement strand
GTGGCCGGCGGCATCGCCCCTCACCGCCGCCGGGAACGACGTGCCCGCCGCGCCGGCAGAAGCCGTTGCCGCCGGCACGGTGACCGCCGGGGTCCCGGGTGGATGCTGCTCCCCGGCCCGGGCATCGGACGGGGCGGGGGACGTCCGGCCCGCCGCCGCCGCGTGCGATGGGCCGGACGAAGCGGCACCCTGCGCCCCGGCGGCCGGCACCGCGGGATCAGTGCCGGCCTCCGGCTGTCCGCCCACCGCGTCACCGTCGGGCACCTCCAAC
>NZ_JODM01000205.1 GCF_000717995.1 Streptomyces violaceorubidus | reverse complement strand
CGGGGGGCGGCTGGTGGTGGTGCCGTTCACGGTCAGCCGCAGTCCGGCCGACTTCCTGAACCTCCTGGTCGAGGAGCGGGTGACGCATCTGTCGCAGACACCGTCGGCGTTCTACCAGCTCATGCAGGCCGATGCCGAAAACCCGGCCCTGGGTGACACTCTGGTGCTGCGGGAGGTGGTGTTCGGCGGCGAGGCCCTGGACCTGGGCCGGCTGACCGCCTGGTACGCCCGGCACGGTGAACGCACCCGCCTGGTCAACATGTACGGCATC
>NZ_JODM01000204.1 GCF_000717995.1 Streptomyces violaceorubidus | reverse complement strand
CGGGGGGCGGCTGGTGGTGGTGCCGTTCACGGTCAGCCGCAGTCCGGCCGACTTCCTGAACCTCCTGGTCGAGGAGCGGGTGACGCATCTGTCGCAGACGCCGTCGGCGTTCTACCAGCTCATGCAGGCCGATGCCGAAAACCCGCAGGCGGGGGACGGTCTGGTGCTGCGAGAGGTGGTGTTCGGCGGCGAGGCCCTGGACCTGGGCCGGCTGACCGCCTGGTACGCCCGGCACGGTGAACGCACCCGCCTGGTCAACATGTACGGCATC
>NZ_JODM01000203.1 GCF_000717995.1 Streptomyces violaceorubidus | reverse complement strand
CACGTGCTGCTGCTCGTCATGCACCACATCGCCGGCGACGGCTGGTCCCTGTCCCCCCTCGCCCGCGACCTCTCCACCGCCTACACCGCCCGCCACACCGGACACGAACCGACCTGGACACCCCTGCCCGTCCAGTACGCCGACTTCACCCTCTGGCAACGCCACACCCTCGGCACCGAGGACGACCCCCACTCACCCATCACCCGCCAACTCACCCACTGGCGCGAACAACTCCAAGACCTCCCCGAGGAACTGGACCTGCCGACCGACCGC
>NZ_JODM01000202.1 GCF_000717995.1 Streptomyces violaceorubidus | reverse complement strand
TCCAGTCGACGTGGGTGGAGGGGGTGTCGACGTGGAGGGTGCGGGGGAGGAGGCCGTGGCGCATGGCCATGACCATCTTGATGACTCCTCCGACGCCGGCCGCTGCCTGGGTGTGGCCGATGTTGGACTTGAGCGAGCCGAGCCAGAGGGGCTGTTCGGGGGTGTGGTCCTGGCCGTAGGTGGCGAGGAGGGCCTGTGCCTCGATGGGGTCGCCGAGGCTGGTGCCGGTGCCGTGGGCCTCGACCGCGTCGACGTCCGCGCCGGTCAGCCCGGC
>NZ_JODM01000201.1 GCF_000717995.1 Streptomyces violaceorubidus | reverse complement strand
GCCGAAGGCGAGGGCCTGGGTCTGCGCGAAGAAGTTGGCCATCAGCAGGTCGTGCTGGGCCTTCAGTTCCTCGCTCAGCTCGCCCACGGGCCGCGCGAAGCCGATGAAGTCCGCCGGGATCAGCTTGGTGCCCTGGTGGATCAACTGGTAGTAGGCGTGCTGCCCGTTGGTGCCGGGCGTGCCCCACACCACCGGTCCGGTCTGCCACCGCACCGGGTTCCCGTCGCGGTCCACGGACTTGCCGTTGGACTCCATGTCCAGCTGCTGGAGATAGGCG
>NZ_JODM01000200.1 GCF_000717995.1 Streptomyces violaceorubidus | reverse complement strand
CGCCTATCTCCAGCAGCTGGACATGGAGTCCAACGGCAAGTCCGTGGACCGCGACGGGAACCCGGTGCGGTGGCAGACCGGACCGGTGGTGTGGGGCACACCCGGCACCAACGGGCAGCACGCCTACTACCAGTTGATCCACCAGGGCACCAAGCTGATCCCGGCGGACTTCATCGGTTTCGCGCGGCCCGTGGGCGAGCTGAGCGAGGAACTGAAGGCCCAGCACGACCTGCTGATGGCCAACTTCTTCGCGCAGACCCAGGCCCTCGCCTTCGGC
>NZ_JODM01000199.1 GCF_000717995.1 Streptomyces violaceorubidus | reverse complement strand
CTGGGTTGATAGGCCGGATCTGGAAGCACCGTGAGGTGTGGAGGTGACCGGTACTAATAGGCCGAGGGCTTGTCCTCAGTTGCTCGCGTCCACTGTGTTAGTTCTGAGGCAACGACCGTTGCCGGATTTGAGTAGAACGCACAATTAAAGAGTGTGCTTGTTCGCTCGAAACCATTAGGGTTTCGGTGGTCATAGCGTAGGGGAAACGCCCGGTTACATTTCGAACCCGGAAGCTAAGCCTTACAGCGCCGATGGTACTGCAGGGGGGACCCTGTGGG
>NZ_JODM01000198.1 GCF_000717995.1 Streptomyces violaceorubidus | reverse complement strand
TCGATGGGGATGAGGGTGCCGTCAACGATGACGTGGTCGCCCTCA
This sequence comes from Streptomyces violaceorubidus, assembly GCF_000717995.1. Taxonomy (GTDB): domain Bacteria; phylum Actinomycetota; class Actinomycetes; order Streptomycetales; family Streptomycetaceae; genus Streptomyces; species Streptomyces violaceorubidus. The sequence continues at coordinate 238 of NZ_JODM01000198.1, read as the reverse complement.
CCGAGACCGGTGAGGGCTTCGTGGAGGCCGGGTGCCCAGCTGGCCAGGACGTCCGAGGTCTCGTCGGCATACCGCCAGGCAGTGGCCTGAGATATGCCGAAACCGGCTCCGAGCTGCGAGAACGTCTCGTTCTTCCGCGGGTGGACCAGCGCGAGCAGTGCCTGCTTGAAGCAGCCGAGCTTGCGCCAGCGTGTATTGCGGGCCTGGCGGTGCTCGTGCAGCAGCCAGGCGACATGCT
>NZ_JODM01000197.1 GCF_000717995.1 Streptomyces violaceorubidus | reverse complement strand
AGGTCCTGCCGACGCTGAGTGAGATGCTGGAGGAGATGTTCACGGCGCTGGCGTCGCGTCTGATCCTGATGGTGTCCGCGGCCCCGGGCCGCAAGCCGCACGGGATCGATGTGAAGGACTTGTTCCTGAACGGTGCGGCGGGTGCTCTGAATTCGGTGTTCGAGCATTTCTTCCAGGGTGGGAAGAAGTTCTTCACGTCGGTTTTCAAGGGCAAGGGGGATCTTGGGCCGGATCTGAACAGGAAGTTCGACCTCTCGAAGAACGCGCCGGTGGTGAATCCGGG
>NZ_JODM01000196.1 GCF_000717995.1 Streptomyces violaceorubidus | reverse complement strand
TCGATGGGGATGAGGGTGCCGTCAACGATGACGTGGTCGCCCTCACCGAGACCGGTGAGGGCTTCGTGGAGGCCGGGTGCCCAGCTGGCCAGGACGTCCAAGGTCTCGTCGACATACCGCCAGGCAGTGGCCTGAGATATGCCGAAACCGGCTCCGAGCTGCGAGAACGTCTCGTTCTTCCGCAGGTGGACCAGCGCGAGCAGTGCCTGCTTGAAGCAGCCGAGCTTGCGCCAGCGTGTATTGCGGGCCTGGCGGTGCTCGTGCAGCAGCCAGGCGACATGCT
>NZ_JODM01000195.1 GCF_000717995.1 Streptomyces violaceorubidus | reverse complement strand
GGCCGGCACTGATCCCGCGGTGCCGGCCGCCGGGGCGCAGGGTGCCGCTTCGTCCGGTCCGTCGCACGCGGCGGCGGCGGGCCGGACGTCCCCCGCCCCGTCCGATGCCCGGGCCGGGGAGCAGCATCCCCGCAACACCACGGGCGGCCGCCAGGGCGAGGACGGTGAGGACACCTTTGTCACCCGGCCCGGGACCCCGGCGGTCACCGTGCCGGCGGCAACGGCTTCTGCCGGCGCGGCGGGCACGTCGTTCCCGGCGGCGGTGAGGGGCGATGCCGCCGGCCAC
>NZ_JODM01000194.1 GCF_000717995.1 Streptomyces violaceorubidus | reverse complement strand
ACAGCACCAAGCGGATACGGCTTTCCTCCAGAAGCAGGAGCGGTGTCCCGCACGTCGCCCGTCATGACCGGGAGACCAGCGATCCATCTGGCGATGTCTACCCGGGACCGGGGCCGGGCCGGACCCTTCGGCGTCGGAGTCCGACAGCGTGTCGACGACCGTGACGGCATCGTCCGACTCCGACTCCAGCTCCAGCTCCGACTCCGACTCCCTCCGGCTCCGGCTCCGGCTCCGGCTCCGTCGCGGTCTCCATCTCGGTCTCGGTCTCGGTCGGGTCGCTCGTGTGCGGGGTGTCCGCGGCCGGGAGCGTGCCGCTGACGCGGGCAGCCCTGTCCGCCTCCGCCGTGTCGGCCCGTGGGGCGCCGGACCGGGACAGGGTGGGTATCGGGACAGGGGCGGCCATGTCCTTTTCGGAGGCCAGGGACGGCGACTCGGCAAGTCCGTCCATGTCCATGTCCATGTC
>NZ_JODM01000193.1 GCF_000717995.1 Streptomyces violaceorubidus | reverse complement strand
GTGGGGGACTTCGGTGCCCTGGATCTGGGCGCAGAGGAGGTCGACGGCGGCGCGGCCCATGGCCTCGATGGGTTGGCGGATGGTGGTGAGGGGTGGTTCGGTGCAGGTCATGAAGGCGGAGTCGTCGTAGCCGACGACGGAGACGTCGTGGGGTACGTGGTGTCCGTGGCGGCGTGCGGCGCGGATGGCGCCGAGGGCGAGGGGGTCGCTGGCGCAGATGATGCCGGTGACGCCGCGTTCCAGGAGGCGGGTGGCGGCCGCCTGTCCGCCCTCCAGGGAGAACATGGCCCG
>NZ_JODM01000192.1 GCF_000717995.1 Streptomyces violaceorubidus | reverse complement strand
GGTATGGGACACGCTCCCTCCCGGCAGCGCCCGGCCCGACAGCGCGGCCTTCGCCGCCCTGGCCACCACACTCCTCACCGACACCACCCTCTCCGCCCCCCACGACCCCGAAAGCCTCGCCCACCTGCTCACCGCAATCGACTGGTCCACCACCCCCGCACCCGCCGCGGGCAGCGCGCTCTCCCCCGACACGGCACGGATCATCATGCGCGTGCGCCTGAGCCTGCCCGAACAGACCCCGGCCACCGACACCGACATCGTGGTCACGATCGCCACAATGGAACAGATGGG
>NZ_JODM01000191.1 GCF_000717995.1 Streptomyces violaceorubidus | reverse complement strand
CCCTGTTGGTTCCGTATCCTGCCGCACTCGACCTCCCGCATGCCCTGGTCGAGTGGGTCACGATGCTCATCGTCACCCGTGAGGGTGACCGGCGGTGCAGACTCCCGCCGCACCGCCGTGCGCTGGTCGCACTCGTGTACCTGCGCCGCCACGACACCCTCACGAGGACCGCCGCGGCATTCGGTATATCCGCCGGCACCGCCCACGCCTACGTCGCAGCGGTCACCGGCCTGCTCGCCGAGCAGGCGCCGGGCCTGCTGAAGACGCTGCGCGCGCACGACCCGGACTTCGT
>NZ_JODM01000190.1 GCF_000717995.1 Streptomyces violaceorubidus | reverse complement strand
ACGAAGTCCGGGTCGTGCGCGCGCAGCGTCTTCAGCAGGCCCGGCGCCTGCTCGGCGAGCAGGCCGGTGACCGCTGCGACGTAGGCGTGGGCGGTGCCGACGGATATACCAAATGCCGCGGCGGTCCTCGTGAGGGTGTCGTGGCGGCGCAGGTACACGAGTGCGACCAGCGCACGGCGGTGCGGCGGGTGTGTGCACCGCCGGTCACCCTCACGGGTGACGATGAGCATCGTGACCCACTCGACCAGGGCATGCGGGAGGTCGAGTGCGGCAGGATACGGAACCAACAGGG
>NZ_JODM01000189.1 GCF_000717995.1 Streptomyces violaceorubidus | reverse complement strand
GTGAGCACCGAAGCGTACGTGTACGACGCGATCCGCACCCCGCGCGGACGCGGCAAGGCGAACGGCGCCCTGCACGGCACGAAGCCGATCGACCTGGTGGTCGGCCTCATCCGGGAGATCCGGGCCCGTTTCCCGGGGCTGGACCCGGCGGCGGTGGACGACATCGTGCTCGGTGTCGTCGGTCCGGTCGGCGACCAGGGTTCGGACATCGCCCGGATCGCGGCGATCGCCGCCGGACTGCCGGACACGGTGGCCGGGGTGCAGGAGAACCGCTTCTGCGCCTCGGGCCTGGA
>NZ_JODM01000188.1 GCF_000717995.1 Streptomyces violaceorubidus | reverse complement strand
TTTTCAAGGGCAAGGGGGATCTTGGGCCGGATCTGAACAGGAAGTTCGACCTCTCGAAGAACGCGCCGGTGGTGAATCCGGGCGGGAAGACGCCGTCGGGTTCGGGGCTGAAGGTGGCGGCGGCGACGGCGGACCAGACGTTCAACGCCGCGAGTGCGGGTGTGTCGGAGTACTTCACGGGTGCCGCTCTGACGGGTGGGTTCAACCTGATGGATTTTGCGGGCGGTTCGGTCAGTACTGCTTTCATGTCCTCGCTTGCTCTGGGGGCCAAGGGGCTGGGCATCAAGATGCCGGAC
>NZ_JODM01000187.1 GCF_000717995.1 Streptomyces violaceorubidus | reverse complement strand
TTTGTTCTCGGGTCAGGAGTGGCAGGCGCTCCGCACGGAAGTCCGGTGTCTCATCCGGCTCTGCCCGCCAGGGCTTGTGGGCGAAGTCGCCGAGGTTTTCCAGGGCCGAGGGGCTGGGGTCGCTGAAGATCCGGCGGTCGACATCGATGACGCTGTGCTCGCGTGGTGCCGGCTGTGTTGGCGGTGTGATGCTGGCCGCGGGGGCGCTGGGGGGTGGCGGGAGTTGCGTCTGGGCGGAGGGGTCTCCGGGGAGGGCCAGGCCGAGGGGCCGGCCGGGAGCGGGGGCGGGGGCGGCG
>NZ_JODM01000186.1 GCF_000717995.1 Streptomyces violaceorubidus | reverse complement strand
TCCTCGTCGGATGCAACGAGTGTGTCGTCGGAGTCCGACAGCGTGTCGACGACCGTGACGGCATCGTCCAGCTCCGACTCCGACTCCGACTCCGGCTCCGTCGCGGTCTCCATCTCGGTCTCGGTCTCGGTCTCGGTCTCGGTCTCGGTCGCGTCGCTCGCGTGCGGGGTGTCCGCGGCCGGGAGCGTGCCGCTGACACGGGCAGCCCTGTCCGCCTCCGCCGTGTCGGCCCGTGGGGCACCGGACCGGGACAGGGTGGGTATCGGGACAGGGGCGGCCATGTCCTTTTCAGAGGCC
>NZ_JODM01000185.1 GCF_000717995.1 Streptomyces violaceorubidus | reverse complement strand
GACCAGCGGTGACCGGCTTCTCGCGGTGACGACGATCGGGTTCGACATCGCCGGGCTGGAACTGTTCACCCCGCTCACCTCGGGCGGGACCGTTGTTCTTGCCCCCGGTGGGATCGTGCATGATCCGGACCAGCTCCGTGATCTCCTGATCCAGGAGCAGGTCTCGGTGATGCAGGCGACACCGAGCCTGTGGCGTGCCGCCCTCGACAGCCCCGACGTCACCCAGGCCCTCACGCGGGTGCGTGTCCTCGTCGGCGGTGAAGCGCTGCCGTCCGACCTCGCCGACCGGCTCACCACCACC
>NZ_JODM01000184.1 GCF_000717995.1 Streptomyces violaceorubidus | reverse complement strand
GTGGCGGTGTCTGCGTCGTTGCCGGGTGGTGGGGTGTTGGGTTCGTGGTTCTCGCGGGTTGCGGGGGTGTCGCCGGAGGCTGTGGCGGTGGTGTGCGGTCAGGTGCGGTGGTCGTTCGGGGAGGTGGAGGAGCGCAGTAACCGGCTGGCGCGGTTTTTGCGGGAGCGGGGTGCGGGTCCTGGTGAGTTCGTGGCGGTGGTGCTGCCCAGGTCGGCGGACTTGGTGGTGGCGGTGCTGGCGGTGGTGAAGGCGGGTGCGGCGTATGTGCCGGTGGACCCGTCGTATCCGGCCGACCGGATCGCCTATGTG
>NZ_JODM01000183.1 GCF_000717995.1 Streptomyces violaceorubidus | reverse complement strand
TGATGCCCGCGAGGGCTTCGGTCAGGTGCTGCTCGATGGTTTCGACGTGCGCGGAGTGTGAGGCGTAGTCGACGGGGATCAGCCGGGCCCGGACGTCCTGTTCCTGGAGCTGAGCGACGAGGGCTTCGACGGCGTCCTTGTCGCCGGAGACCACGGTGGTGTTCGGGCCGTTGACGGCGGCGATGCCGACCCCGCTGGGGAGGTGTGCTTCGACGGTGTGGGCGGGCTGCGGGACGGAGGCCATGGCTCCTCGCCCTGCGAGGTGTTCGCCGATGATCTGTGCGCGTACGGCGACGACTTTGGCGGCGTCCTCCAG
>NZ_JODM01000182.1 GCF_000717995.1 Streptomyces violaceorubidus | reverse complement strand
GTCCACCAATGGCCCCGTACGCCAATGTGGACGCCTACGCCGATAGTGGCGAAGTCCGGGCACAGGATGTTCGCCCGATGGCCGGGGCTGTCCATCCAGGCCGCCATGACGGCGGCTGCCTGTTGCTGTCCCATGGCGACGTTCTCGCCTCCTGGCTGGGTGCAGCCGTGTTGTCTCATTCGGTCGCTGGGAGACCTGTTGACCAGCGTCACCACTTCGTTCTCCAGGTACCACCGCCGACCAGCGGCGCCAGGAGCCGCCGCACCAACAGGGGCCGACGGGACCGGGTCGACAACGTACCGAAGGGTTGGGCCGTCCTCCCACTGCGGATCCCAGTCCTCCTCCATGGGGACCTCGACCACCGGTCCTATTCCGCCAGGACTACAGGCAGACAGTAGCCGGAAGCCGGCCCAAGGCAGTCAGCCAAGGTTTCGCAGCGGCGCGGACCCGGCCGGCGAGGACAGCGTTGAAGGAGATCGACGAGGGCTGGAGCCCGTCGTCACCCACCGAAGTAGCCGTGGCACTACGCCGCGCTGCGCGAGCTGGTGCACGACGCGGAAGGCCCGGCGG
>NZ_JODM01000181.1 GCF_000717995.1 Streptomyces violaceorubidus | reverse complement strand
GCTTCTTCTGGTCCTCGGTGGCGCGAGCGTTGTCCAGGTCCGGGACGTTGGCTGCGCGCATTTCGTCCAGATATACCTGCGGCACCGTCCTCCTGCCTGATTTGACAGTCTTGAGCCACTGGTAGGTCTGGCGTGTTTTCCCGCCGGCGCTTGGCTTGAAGTTGTTGTTGCGGAGGATCTCCATGTGTTCTTCCGCGGTCCGCTTCTCCATGTTTTCTTCCGGGGTCCGATTCTTCTGGTCCTCGGTGGCGCGAGCGTTGTCCAGGTCCGGGACGTTGGCTGCGCGCATTTCGTCCAGATATACCTGCGGCACCGTCCT
>NZ_JODM01000180.1 GCF_000717995.1 Streptomyces violaceorubidus | reverse complement strand
CCGCGTGCATCTCGTCCAGATATACCTGCGGCACCAGGGTGCTGCCCGCTTTGACTTTGTTGAGCCACTGGTAGGTCTGGCGTGTTTCCCCGACGCTACGTGGCTTGAACTTGTTGTTGCGGAGGATCTCCATGTGCTCTTCCGCGGTCCGCTTCTTCTTGTTCCCGGTGACGCGAGCGTCGTCCAGGCCCAGGACGTTGGCCGCGTGCATCTCGTCCAGATATACCTGCGGCACCAGGGTGCTGCCCGCTTTGACTTTGTTGAGCCAGTGGTAGGTCTGGCGTGTTTCCCCGGAGCTACGTGGCTTGAAGTTGTTTTTGCGGA
>NZ_JODM01000179.1 GCF_000717995.1 Streptomyces violaceorubidus | reverse complement strand
GGACGGACCGGACAGGCCCGTGTTGAGGTTCTTCAGGAACGACAGGTCCGGCATCTTGATGCCCAGCCCCTTGGCCCCCAGAGCAAGCGAGGACATGAACGCAGTACTGACCGAACCGCCCGCGAAGTCCATCAGGTTGAACCCACCCGTCAGAGCGGCACCCGTGAAATACTCCGACACACCCGCACTCGCGGCGTTGAATGTGTGGTCCGCCGTCGCCGCCGCCACCTTCAGCCCCGAACCCGACGGCGTCTTCCCACCCGGATTCACCACCGGCGCGTTCTTCGAGAGGTCGAACTTCCTGTTCAGATCCGGCCCAAGATCCCCCTTGCCCTTG
>NZ_JODM01000178.1 GCF_000717995.1 Streptomyces violaceorubidus | reverse complement strand
CCTGGACAACACACAGGTCTACGTCCTCGACCAGCACCTCCAGCCCGTACCGGCAGGAGTGGCAGGAGAGCTGTACATCGCGGGCACTGGTGTGGCCCGCGGGTACCTCAACCGCCCAGGACTGACCGCCGAACGCTTCACCGCCAACCCTTACGGCCCGCCCGGCTCCCGTATGTACCGCACGGGCGACGTCGTGCGCTGGACCGCGAGCGGAGACCTGGAATACCTCCGCCGCGCAGACCAGCAGGTCAAACTCCGCGGCCACCGCATCGAACTCGGCGAGATCGAAACCGTCCTGCGTTCTCACCCAGCCGTCACCCAGGCAGCCGTACTCGTC
>NZ_JODM01000177.1 GCF_000717995.1 Streptomyces violaceorubidus | reverse complement strand
GACGAGTACGGCTGCCTGGGTGACGGCTGGGTGAGAACGCAGGACGGTTTCGATCTCGCCGAGTTCGATGCGGTGGCCGCGGAGTTTGACCTGCTGGTCCGCGCGGCGGAGGTATTCCAGGTCTCCGCTCGCGGTCCAGCGCACGACGTCGCCCGTGCGGTACATACGGGAGCCGGGCGGGCCGTAGGGGTTGGCGGTGAAGCGTTCACCGGTCAGAGCCGGGCGGTTGAGGTACCCACGGGCCACACCAGTGCCCGCGATGTACAGCTCTCCTGCCACTCCTGCCGGTACGGGCTGGAGGTGCTGGTCGAGGACGTAGACCTGTGTGTTGTCCAGG
>NZ_JODM01000176.1 GCF_000717995.1 Streptomyces violaceorubidus | reverse complement strand
CCCGCTCCTCGACCAGGAGGTTCAGGAAGTCGGCCGGACTGCGGCTGACCGTGAACGGCACCACCACCAGCCGCCCCCCGTGCAGCAGAGGCGCCCACAACTCCCACACCGAGAAGTCGAACGCGATCGAGTGGAACAGCGTCCACACCTGACCCGGACCGAACCCGAACCAGCCCCCCGTCGCCGAGAACAACCTGCCCACCTGCCGGTGCGACACCACCACACCCTTGCCCGTCGACGAGAACAACCTGCCTACCTGCCGGTGCGACACCACCACACCCTTGGGACGCCCCGTCGACCCCGACGTATAGATCACATACGCCGGATCACCCAGACCAGCCCACTCGGTAAGCGCCTCCGACGAATACCCGGACACGTCCGTCTCGTCGGCGAGGACTGCCGGGACGCCCTGGGGCATCACCTCCAGCGTGTCCCGGTCCGTCACCACCAGACACGGGCCCGCGTCCCGAAGCACATAGGCGATCCGGTCGGCCGGATACGACGGGTCCACCGGCACATACGCCGCACCCGCCTTCACCACCGCCAGCACCGCCACCACCAACGACCACCGCACCTCACCGCACACCACCGCCACAGCCTCCGGCGACACCCCCGCAACCCGCGAGAACCACGAACCCAACACCCCACCACCCGGCAACGACGCAGACACCGCCAC
>NZ_JODM01000175.1 GCF_000717995.1 Streptomyces violaceorubidus | reverse complement strand
TCCTCGTCCTTCCTCGGTGTCGTGTCCTCGTCGGATGCAACGAGTGTGTCGTCGGAGTCCGACAGCGTGTCGACGACCGTGACGGCATCGTCCAGCTCCAGCTCCAGCTCCGACTCCGACTCCGACTCCGGCTCCGGCTCCGGCTCCGACTCCGGCTCCGTCGCGGTCTCCATCTCGGTCTCGGTCTCGGTCGCGTCGCTCGCGTGCGGGGTGTCCGCGGCCGGGAGCGTGCCGCTGACGCGGGCAGCCCTGTCCGCCTCCGCCGTGTCGGCCCGTGGGGCACCGGACCGGGACAGGGTGGGTATCGGGACAGGGGCGGCCATGTCCTTTTCAGAGGCC
>NZ_JODM01000174.1 GCF_000717995.1 Streptomyces violaceorubidus | reverse complement strand
CCTGGCGCTGGCGAAGCGGTACGGGACGCGTCGTACCACGGGCTCCGGTGGTGCTCCCGGCGGTCTTTCCCGGTCGGGGTCCACCGGTGGGCAGCAGGCCGGGCCGTCCGGGACCGCAGGAGCGCATGCACGCCTGGACGACGGTGTGGACGCGTGGGTGTGGGAGAGCGGGCAGAGCTTGCCGCCTGTCTCCTCCGGCGCTTTGGAGTCCGGGCCGGAGGCGGTGGCGGCGGTGGTGGCGGCGGGGCAGGGGTGGCGTGTGGGTTCGGTTCCCGGGGACGGGGACTGTTTCATGGCGTCGTTCGGGCAGGTTCTGGGGCCGGTGGACGCGAGCGGGCGCGTGC
>NZ_JODM01000173.1 GCF_000717995.1 Streptomyces violaceorubidus | reverse complement strand
CTCGCCGGACTGTTCGAGGCCCAGGCCGCCCGCACCCCGCACGCCACCGCCCTCGTCTTCGAAGACACCCGACTCACCTACGCCGAACTCAACACCCGCGCCAACCGCCTCGCCCGACACCTCCTCACCCACGGCGCAGCCCCCGGCAACCACGTCGCCGTCCTCCTCCCCCGCTCCCCCGACCTCGTCACCGCACTCCTCGCCATCACCAAAACCGGCGCCGCCTACCTCCCCCTCGACCCCCACCACCCCACCGACCGCATCACCCAACTCCTCCACGACACCACCCCCACCACCACACTCACCACCACCCACACCTGTCTCTTATACACATCTGACGCTGCCG
>NZ_JODM01000172.1 GCF_000717995.1 Streptomyces violaceorubidus | reverse complement strand
CACTGGAACAGTGAGGTCGGTGACGCGATCCCGCAGCTGGCCGTCGTGCACTGGCCGGTGCGGCTGCAGTACCTGAACGTGCTGCTGCCCGCCACGGGCACTCCCCAGCAGACGCCGCCCGTCACGATCGGGCAGAGTGGCCCGGTCGTGCACATGGTCCGGCAGGTCTACGTCGACGACTTCGGCCACACCTTCGGTGAGCACTGGTCACCCGCATGGCCCGACGGGGACACGCACACAGCCGTGAGCCAGGAGGAAGCCGGCCCGGCGGCCGTCAACCGCCTGCTCCTCGCCCAGGGACAGGAGCCGCTGACCTTTGAGGAAAGCGAACTCCTGCCCGTGCTGAC
>NZ_JODM01000171.1 GCF_000717995.1 Streptomyces violaceorubidus | reverse complement strand
CCCGTGGGTGTGGAGGTGTGCTGCGGAGGTGAGGAGTCGGGTGAGGGTGCCTTCGTTGCGGCGGAGGGTGCCGGTGATGGTGTCGGCGCCCTCGACTTCTTCGATGCTGTAGGTGAGGACGGGGTGGGCGCTGGACTCGATGTAGGTGGTGTGGCCGCTGTCGGTGAGCTGTTCGATGGCGGTGTGGAAGTGGACGGTCTGGCGGAGGTTGCGGTACCAGTAACCGGCGTCGAGTTCCGTGGTGTGGATGAATCCGGGCTGGACGGTGGAGAAGAAGGGCACTGCGGAGGTCTGGGGTGTGATGCCCGCGAGGGCTTCGGTCAGGTGCTGCTCGATGGTTTCGACGTG
>NZ_JODM01000170.1 GCF_000717995.1 Streptomyces violaceorubidus | reverse complement strand
GGTGCCGGTGCGTACCGTCTCCGGGATCGAGGCACCGGACACGTCCGCCGCGGGCGCGGGCGCGGGCCGGCCCAGCGGTGCGGGCGCGGGGCAGCCGGCTGCCTCGGGTACCGGGCAGCCGGTCCTCGCCACAGGCACAGGCATGGGCATGGGCATGGGCACGGGCACGGGACAGTCGACCGGTGTCGGGCAGCCGGCCGGTTCGGGTGCCGGGCAGGCAGCCACCGGCACTGGTGCCGGTCCGGCGGCACGCTCGGGCGGCGGGAGCCAGCCGGCGCGGAACACGGGCCTGCAGGACGCGTCCGACGGGGCGTTGGAGGTGCCCGACGGTGACGCGGTGGGCGGACAGCC
>NZ_JODM01000169.1 GCF_000717995.1 Streptomyces violaceorubidus | reverse complement strand
AGCGGTTCACCGTGCATGCCGGGGATTTCACCGCGCTGTCGGAGGCGGACCGGCACGTGGCGGCTGTGGCGTACGTTCTGATGCGCGGCACCACCGAACAGGTCGAGTCGGCGGTGACGCGGGCGCGGGCTGCGGGTGTTCGGGCCGGTCAGGGTGAGGCCGTCGCGGTTGGCACGCCGTCGGCTGGTGTGGTGTGGGAGCGTCCCGAGGGGTTGAGTGCTGGTGAGAGCGTCCCGAGGGGTTGAGTGCTGGTGACCTGCGGGCGGTGGAGGCGGCCGAGGCCGCCTTGCGTGGTGCGGTGTCTGAGGAGGTGTTCGCGCGGGCCGAGCGGTGGGCGCTGGGGCGGGTGGGCGCCGATCATGTGGCGTTCGTGGACAGGCGCAGTGCTGGGGCCGAGGAGCGTGGCCGGCTGATCGCGTCGTTCGTGACGCTGCTGACGCACGAGTATCTGGTGGCGGGTGAGGAGCATGCGGCGGCGCTTTCCCTGGCGCTGGCGAAGCGGTACGGGACGCGTCGTACCACGGGCTCCGGTGGTGCTCCCGGCGGTCTTTCCCGGTCGGGGTCCACCGGTGGGCAGCAGGC
>NZ_JODM01000168.1 GCF_000717995.1 Streptomyces violaceorubidus | reverse complement strand
TTGATGTGATGCCCGTGGGTGTGGAGGTGTGCTGCGGAGGTGAGGAGTCGGGTGAGGGTGCCTTCGTTGCGGCGGAGGGTGCCGGTGATGGTGTCGGCGTCCTTGACTTCTTCGATGCTGTAGGTGAGGACGGGGTGGGCGCTGGACTCGATGTAGGTGGTGTGGCCGCTCTCGGTGAGCTGTTCGATGGCGGTGTGGAAGTGGACGGTCTGGCGGAGGTTGCGGTACCAGTAACCGGCGTCGAGTTGGGTTGTGGTGAGGAATCCGGGCTGGACGGTGGAGAAGAAGGGCACTGCGGAGGTCTGGGGTGTGATGCCCGCGAGGGCTTCGGTCAGGTGCTGCTCGATGGTTTCGACGTG
>NZ_JODM01000167.1 GCF_000717995.1 Streptomyces violaceorubidus | reverse complement strand
CCCGTGGGTGTGGAGGTGTGCTGCGGAGGTGAGGAGTCGGGTGAGGGTGCCTTCGTTGCGGCGGAGGGTGCCGGTGATGGTGTCGGCGCCCTCGACTTCCTCGATGCTGTAGGTGAGGACGGGGTGGGCGCTGGATTCGATGTAGGTGGTGTGGCCGCTCTTGGTGAGCTGTTCGATGGCGGTGTGGAAGTGGACGGTCTGGCGGAGGTTGCGGTACCAGTAACCGGCGTCGAGTTCGGTTGTGTTGAGGAATCCGGGCTGGACGGTGGAGAAGAAGGGCACTGTGGAGGTCTGGGGTGTGATGCCCGCGAGGGCTTCGGTCAGGTGCTGCTCGATGGTTTCGACGTGCGCGGAGTGTGAGGCGTAGTCGACGGGGATCAGCCG
>NZ_JODM01000166.1 GCF_000717995.1 Streptomyces violaceorubidus | reverse complement strand
GACGCTCCTGACGCACGACTATCTGGTGGCGGGTGAGGAGCATGCGGCAGCGCTTTCCCTGGCGCTGGCGAAGCGGTACGGGACGCGTCGTACCACGGGATCCGGCGGCGCTCCCGGCGGTCTTCCGCGCTCGGGATCCACCGGTGGGCAGCACGCCGGCCCGTCCGGGACCGCAGGAGCGCACCCGCCTTCGGGGTCCACCGGTGGGCAGCAGGCGGGGCCGTCCGGGACCGCAGGAGCGCATGCACGCCCGGACGACGGTGTGGACGCGTGGGTGTGGGAGAGCGGGCAGAGCTTGCCGTCTGTCTCCTCCGGCGCTTTGGAGTCCGGGCCGGAGGCGGAGGCGGTGGCGGCGGTGGTGGCGGCGTGGCAGGGGTGGCGTGTGGGTTCGGT
>NZ_JODM01000165.1 GCF_000717995.1 Streptomyces violaceorubidus | reverse complement strand
AACGAGCCCGTGCCGGACACCTTCGAGGACACCCCCGCCAAGGACCGCGACCCGGACTGGTTCAAACGAGCCGTCTTCTACGAGGTCCTCGTCCGCTCCTTCCAGGACAGCAACGGCGACGGCGTCGGCGACCTCAAGGGCCTGACCGCCAAGCTGGACTACCTGCAATGGCTGGGCGTGGACTGCCTGTGGCTCCCGCCCTTCTTCAAGTCACCGCTGCGCGACGGCGGTTACGACGTCTCCGACTACACCGCCGTGCTGCCCGAGTTCGGCGACCTCGCCGACTTCGTGGAGTTCGTGGACGCCGCCCACCAGCGCGGCATGCGCGTGATCATCGACTTCGTCATGAACCACACCAGCGACCAGCACCCGTGGTTCCAGGAGTCCCGCAAGAA
>NZ_JODM01000164.1 GCF_000717995.1 Streptomyces violaceorubidus | reverse complement strand
CACCGACCTCACCGGTGACCCCAGCTTCAGCGAGCTGCTGACCCGGGTGCGGGAGACGGACCTGGCCGCCTACGCGCACCAGGACATCCCCTTCGAACGACTTGTCCATGACCTCAACCCCGAGCGTTCCGCCTCTCGGCACCCCCTCTTCCAGACGGTCCTGAACTGGACCGACGAGAAGGAGCGGCGCGCCCTGCTGGACCGTCTCGACATGCCGGGCCTCACTGTGGCTCCGGAGCGGGCCCGTACCGGCACCGCCAAGTTCGACCTGGTCTTCCACCTCTCCGGTCTCTCCGGTGGTGAGGTGGAGTACAGCGTCGATCTCTTCGACCGTGGGTCGGTGGAGGTGTTGGTGGCGCGGTTTGTGCGGGTGTTGGAGGCGGTGGTGGGTGAGCCG
>NZ_JODM01000163.1 GCF_000717995.1 Streptomyces violaceorubidus | reverse complement strand
GGTCTCGGGAGTCGTCTTCGCCGGGGGTCTGTTCGCGCAGGCGGACGCCCCGCACGACCACTACCGGCTGCTCGCCGAGCGCAACATCCCCGTGGTGCTGATCAACGCGTCGATCGAGAACCTCGACTTCCCGTGCATCGCGTGCGACGACGCCGTGGCCGTCGAGCAGTCCTGGCGGCACCTGGCGTCGCTGGGCCACGAGCGCATCGGGCTGGTGCTCGGCCCTTCCGACCACGTCCCCTCGCGCCGCAAGCTGGCCGCCGCCCGCGAGACGGCCCGGGCCGCGGGGACGGAGCTGCCCGAGGAGTTCGTCGAGCGGGCCATGTTCTCCCTGGAGGGCGGACAGGCGGCCGCCACCCGCCTCCTGGAACGCGGCGTCACCGGCATCATCTGCGCCAGCGACCCCCTCGCCCTC
>NZ_JODM01000162.1 GCF_000717995.1 Streptomyces violaceorubidus | reverse complement strand
GAGGGCGAGGGGGTCGCTGGCGCAGATGATGCCGGTGACGCCGCGTTCCAGGAGGCGGGTGGCGGCCGCCTGTCCGCCCTCCAGGGAGAACATGGCCCGTTCCACGTGCGCGTCGGGCAGGGCGGCGTTCGCCGCCTCGGCGGCCTGCCGCGCGGCGGCGAGCTTGCGGCGCGAGGGAATGTGGTCGGAGGGGCCGAGCACCAGGCCGATGCGCTCGTGGCCCAGCGACGCCAGGTGCCGCCAGGACTGTCCCACGGCGACGGCGTCGTCGCAGGCGACGCAGGGGAAGCCGAGATCGGGGATGGAGGCGTTGACGAGCACCACGGGGATGTTGCGCTCGGCGAGCAGCCGGTAGTGGTCGTGCGGGGCGTCCGCCTGCGCGAACAGACCCCCGGCGAAGACGACTCCCGAGACC
>NZ_JODM01000161.1 GCF_000717995.1 Streptomyces violaceorubidus | reverse complement strand
CGGCCACTCCGCGGGCGTGGACGGTAGCGGCCAGCGGAACGCAGAACGCGACGGTGCAGCGGACGCAACGACCGCTCCAGCACGTCGCGCCGACGAGTCGGGTGACGTCCGGTCAAAGACGCCGTCGGCCGGCGCGCGGCCTGAGGACCAGCCGGCCACCGGGTCCGTCGCGACCGTCCCGGGTCCGGCCGGCGCCCGCCCGGCCGGCGACGCCACCGCCACGGACGGCACGGCGGCGCACGCCGTACCGACCACGCCCGGGACCTCCCGCACCGACCCCACCGTGCCGGGCCCCGTGACCGCCTTCACCACACAGGACTTCAAGGGCTCCGCAAGGCCCGTGGGCCGCGTGGAGCGCGAGCAGAGCACCGCCCCGGATCCCGACATGGACATGGACATGGACGGACTTGCCGAGTCGCCGTCCCTGGCCTCCGAAAAGGACATGGCCGCCCCTGTCCCGATACCCACCCTGTCCCGGTCC
>NZ_JODM01000160.1 GCF_000717995.1 Streptomyces violaceorubidus | reverse complement strand
GGTGTCCGAAGCGGCCAGGCGTCTGCCCCCGGGACGGGGAGCGACAGCCGAGGACGTACAGCGTGCTTACCGCCGGCTCACGACCGGGCAGAGAGCTGAGCCCCTCAGCGAACAGGCCGCCCGGATCGCCGCTCTCCTGCTGAGCAGCCCCTCCCGAACCGGGACACTCACCGCTGGTCAGCCGGGCCGCACCCCGCAGCATCCCGGCCCGGCCGCAGAACGTACGCCCCCGACGAGGGTGGCGGTGGCGATGGCCGGCACCCAGGACGAGGCAACGGACACGCTCAACCAGCGCATCCTGCGGGAAAGGCTCAGCCGGCTCACCCCAGGCTCCGCGGAACACTCCCGGCTGCAAGCCGTCCTCGACACCTACGAACCCATAGCCGGACCGCGGCCTGCCCCGTCAGAACACTCCGCTGCACCCGAGAC
>NZ_JODM01000159.1 GCF_000717995.1 Streptomyces violaceorubidus | reverse complement strand
GGGCGCTGGCGGGGGGGAGGGTCTCCCATACCAGGGCGTACGCGTCGGCCACCAGGTCGGCCACCAGGTCGTTCGGGGCGGAGAGGGTGGTGTCGGTGAGGAGTGTGGTGGCCAGGGCGGCGAAGGCCGCGCTGTCGGGCCGGGCGCTGCCGGGAGGGAGCGTGTCCCATACCAGGGCGTACGCGTCGGCCACCAGGTCGGCGACCAGGTCGTTCCGCTGTGCTGGTTGTTCCCACGTCGCCACCTCCTGCGCGAAGGCGTGCCGGTGGCTGTCGTCGAGCCCTGCGACACCCCCGATCTGGCTCAGGAAGTGCTCGTTCAGTGCCTGCGGGGACATTCCCACACTCTGCGGGTCGATCCCCGACTGCCGGGCGGCCCACGCCCCGTACCACTGCGGCAGAACCCCGCCGTCGATCAGCGGCCACAGCCGGCGCTGCCCGGCGGGCCGGCCCAGCTCCGCGGACAGCGCTCCCGCGAGCTCGGCCCGCACCTGCCGCCCCGACAGCACGCGCCCGCTCGCGTCCACCCACCGCCGCCACCGCCTCCGCCTCCGGCCCGGACTCCAAAGCGCCGGAGGAGACAGACGGCAAG
>NZ_JODM01000158.1 GCF_000717995.1 Streptomyces violaceorubidus | reverse complement strand
GGCGGTGGTGACCCAGTCGCCCGCACCGATGTAGGCCATGTCGGCGAGGACCGGGACGCCCTGGCGCGGCGGCCGTCAGATCATGGGTCCGACCCGGCAGTGCCGGCGACAGCCACAGAATCTCGCCGGCCGGGTCCGTGACGACCTGCACGTTCACCCCGTGCTGCCTGTGTTTCGAGGAGTAGTCGGCCCTGCCGTCGCCGACGCGGTCGCACTCTGCGAGTGTGCCGTCCAGGAGGACGAAGTCCGGGTCGTGCGCGCGCGGCGTCTTCAGCAGGCCCGGCGCCTGCTCGGCGAGCAGGCCGGTGACCGCTGCGACGTAGGCGTGGGCGGTGCCGGCGGATATACCGAATGCCGCGGCGATCCTCGTGAGGGTGTCGTGGCGGCGCAGGTGCACGAGTGCGATCAGCGCACGGCGGTGCGGCGGGAGTTTGCACCGCCGGTCACCCTCACGGGTGACGATGAGCATCGTGACCCACTCGACCAGGGCATGCGGGAGGTCGAG
>NZ_JODM01000157.1 GCF_000717995.1 Streptomyces violaceorubidus | reverse complement strand
GGGCACCTCCTGGAGCTCGCCCGCGCGTACCGACTTCAGCCAGGCGCCCGCCCACTCCTGCCCGGTGGGGAGCATGACCTCGCGACGCCAGTTGGTGATGCCCTCGATGCCGACCGAGTGCGAGACGTAGTCCTTCAGCGCGAGCGTCGGAATGCGCTCATCGTCCGGGACTCCGTCCAGCGGGTACGCAGGGGGCGTCGCGATGGGCGCGTTCTTTCTCTGCTCCCACGCATGGGCCGGCTGTTCCGCCGAGCGGTGTGTGTCGAGGACCCGCTGAAGGCGCTCACGCTGCCCGGGAGTGAGAGTGGCCTTGCCGAGGGCCTCCGTCAGGGCCGCCTTGTACGGTGCCGTGTCGACGCGGGCGGCGCGGACGACGACGTCGCCGCCCGGCCGGGCGGCGGGGCCGCCCAGACCCGCGATCCGCGCCTCGTCGATGCCGGG
>NZ_JODM01000156.1 GCF_000717995.1 Streptomyces violaceorubidus | reverse complement strand
CGCTTCGTGCGGGTGTTGGAGGCGGTGGTGGCCGATCCGCAGGTGCGGGTCGGCGGGATCGGGGTGCTGGAGGAGGGCGAGCGGGAGCGGGTCCTGGAGCAGTGGAACGACACGGCGACCGCGGAGGCCGCCCCGGATGTGGTGGCCGCGTTCGGGGCCCAGGTGGCGCGTACGCCGGAGGCCGCGGCCGTGGTGTCCGGCGGGGTGTCGGTCTCCTACGGCGAGCTGGAGGCGCGCAGTGACCGGCTTGCCCGGCTGCTGGTCGCCGACGGGGTGGGCGGCGAGCGGTTCGTGGCCGTGCAGCTGCCCCGCCGTGCCGATCTTGTCGTGGTGCTGCTGGCGGTCCTGAAGGCGGGGGGCGCGTATCTGCCGCTGGACGGGGACTTTCCTGCGGAGCGGCTGGCGTTCATGCGGGAGGAGACGCGGCCCGTCGTCACCGTCGACGAA
>NZ_JODM01000155.1 GCF_000717995.1 Streptomyces violaceorubidus | reverse complement strand
GACGAAGCGGCACCCTGCGCCCCGGCGGCCGGCACCGCGGGATCAGTGCCGGCCTCCGGCTGTCCGCCCACCGCGTCACCGTCGGGCACCTCCAACGCCCCGTCGGACGCGTCCTGCAGGCCCGTGTTCCGCACCGGCTGGCTCCCGCCGCCCGAGCGTGCCGCCGGACCGGCACCGGCACC
Source organism: Streptomyces violaceorubidus (assembly GCF_000717995.1). GTDB lineage: Bacteria > Actinomycetota > Actinomycetes > Streptomycetales > Streptomycetaceae > Streptomyces > Streptomyces violaceorubidus. Next base: position 274 of record NZ_JODM01000155.1, on the reverse strand, counting down.
GGCACCCGAACCGGCACCGGCACCCGAACCGGCACCGGCGCCGGTGCCGGTGCCGGTGGCTGCCTGCCCGGCACCCGAACCGGCCGGCTGCCCGACACCGGTCGACTGTCCCGTGCCCGTGCCTGTGCCGGTGCCTGTGCCTGTGGCGAGGACCGGCTGCCCGGTACCCGAGGCGGCCGGCTGCCCCGCGCCCGCACCGCTGGGCCGGCCCGCGCCCGCGCCCGCGGCGGACGTGTCCGGTGCCTCGATCCCGGAGACGGTACGCACCGGCACC
>NZ_JODM01000154.1 GCF_000717995.1 Streptomyces violaceorubidus | reverse complement strand
ATCTACACCTAAGCCTTCGTCGGCAGCGTCAGATGTGTATAAGAGACAGTGCGGGGGGTGTGGTCGGTGGTGGTGGTGAGTCGGGGGGCGAGGGTGGCGGGGGTGGGGGCTTCGAAGAGGTCGCGGACGGCGGTTTCGGTGTGGAGGGTGGTGCGGATGCGGGAGACGAGGCGGGTGGCGAGCAGGGAGTGTCCGCCGAGGTCGAAGAAGCTGTCGTCGGGGCCGACGGCGGGCAGGCCGAGGAGGTCGGCGAAGAGGCCGCAGAGGAGTTCTTCCTGCACGCTGCCCGGGGCCCGCCGCACGGCCCCGGTGACACCGGCTGTGGCGGGGGTGGTGGTGGTGGGGGTGGGCAGGGCTTTGCGGTCGAGCTTGCCGTTCGGGGTCAGGGGGAGGGCGTCGAGGGTGACGAAGGAGGCGGGGATCATGTAGTCCGGCAGGAGTCCGGTGAGGTGTTCCCGCAGCTCCCGTGGG
>NZ_JODM01000153.1 GCF_000717995.1 Streptomyces violaceorubidus | reverse complement strand
AAGAGACAGCCCCACCACATCCCCCTCTCCCACGCCCAACAACGCCTCTGGTTCCTGCAGAAGCTGGAGCAGACGACGTACCTGTACAACATCTCGACCGCCGTCCGGCTGCGCGGCGCGCTCGATCACCTGGCTCTCCGGGCCGCGTTGGGGGATGTGACGCGTCGGCACGAGAGCCTGCGGACGGTCTTCACGGAGGACGCGGACGGGGCGTACCAGGTGGTGCTGGACCCGGGTGAGGACACCGTGCGTCTGGCGGTGGAGCGGGTGACCGCCAAGGAGTTGGCCGACCGGGTGACGGAGGCCACGCGGTACGAGTTCGACCTCCGCGAGGAACCGCCGCTGCGCGTGTGGGTGTTCGAGACGGCGGCGGACGATCACGTGCTGCTGCTCGTCATGCACCACATCGCCGGCGACGGCTGGTCCCTGTCCCCCCTCGCCCGCGACCTCTCCACCGCCTACACCGCCCGCCACACC
>NZ_JODM01000152.1 GCF_000717995.1 Streptomyces violaceorubidus | reverse complement strand
CGGGCGGCGGGAGCCAGCCGGCGCGGAACACGGGCCTGCAGGACGCGTCCGACGGGGCGTTGGAGGTGCCCGACGGTGACGCGGTGGGCGGACAGCCGGAGGCCGGCATGGATCCCGCGGTGCCGGCTGCCGGGGCGCAGGGTGCCGCTTCGTCGGGCGCGTCGCACGCGGCGGCGGCGGGCCGGACGTCCCCCGCGCCGTCCGATGCCCGGGCCGGGGAGCAGCATCCCCGCAACACCACGGGCGGCCGCCAGGGCGAGGGCGGTGAGGACACCTTTGTCACCCGGCCCGGGACCCCGGCGGTCACCGTGCCGGCGGCAACGGCTTCTGCCGGCGCGGCGGGTACGTCGTTCCCGGCGGCGGTGAGGGGCGATGCCGCCGGCCACTCCGCGGGCGTGGACGGTAGCGGCCAGCGGAACGCAGAACGCGACGGTGCAGCGGACAGCGACGCCGTGGGTGCGGATACGGCCCGGTCCGC
>NZ_JODM01000151.1 GCF_000717995.1 Streptomyces violaceorubidus | reverse complement strand
GGTGTGGCGGGCGGTGTAGGCGGTGGAGAGGTCGCGGGCGAGGGGGGACAGGGACCAGCCGTCGCCGGCGATGTGGTGCATGACGAGCAGCAGCACGTGCTCGTCCGCCGCCGTACGGAACAGGGTGGCGTGCAGCGGCGGCTCGGCGGACAGGTCGAAGGAGCGTCCGGCGGCAGCCCGCAACGCCGGCTGGAGCGCGTCCGCGTCCACCTCGACGACGGCCACGTCGAGCGGCGCCGCCTGCTGGACCACCTGGTACGCGCCCGTACCGTCGTCGTCCGGCACGAACACCGTCCGCAGGCTCTCGTGCCGCACCACCACGTCGTCCAGCGCCCGCCGCAACGCCGTGACGTCCAGCGCACCCGTCAGTTTCAGTGCGACGGGGATGTTGTACAGCGCGCTGTCCGGCTCGAACTGGTGCAGGAACCAGAGGCGTTGTTGGGCGTGGGAGAGGGGGATGTGGTGGGGGCGGGGTTGGGGGGGG
>NZ_JODM01000150.1 GCF_000717995.1 Streptomyces violaceorubidus | reverse complement strand
CGTTGAACCACTGGTAGGTCTGGCGTGTTTTCCCGACGCTACGTGGCTTGAACTTGTTGTTGCGGAGGATCTCCATGTGTTCTTCCGCAGTCAGCTTCTTCATGTCCTCGGTGGCGCGAGCGTTGTCCAGATCCGGGACGTTGGCTGCGCGCATCTCGTCCAGATAAACCTGCGGCACCAGGGTGCTGCCATCTTTGACTTTGTTGAGCCACTGGTGAGTCTGGTTTGTTTCCCCGGAGCTACGTGGCTTGAAGTTGTTTTTGCGGAGGATTTCCATGTGTTCTTCCGCAGTCAGCTTCTTCATGTCCTCGGTGGCGCGAGCGTTGTCCAGATCCGGGACGTTGGCTGCGCGCATCTCGTCCAGATGAACCTGCGGCACCGGGAGCGTGCCACGCCTGACCCGTTTGAGCCAGTCAGTGGTCCGTGGATTGTTGGATGTGTAGTTGTTCCTGCGGAAGATCTCCATATGGTCATTGCTATTGAGTAGCTTCTGGTCTTCGATGGT
>NZ_JODM01000149.1 GCF_000717995.1 Streptomyces violaceorubidus | reverse complement strand
CCCGCACCCGCCGCGGGCAGCGCGCTCTCCCCCGACACGGCACGGATCATCATGCGGGTACGCCTGAGCCTGCCCGAACAGACCCACTCCACCGACACCGACATCCTCATCACGATCGCCACAATGGAACAGATGGGCTTCGGCCAGCCCGAAACCTTCACCCCCGACCTCATCACCCCGTTCCTTCCCCAGCTCCCCCCGGTCACAGCGCCGTCTCCCCACCCCCACACCGGCCCCACCACCGACGACGTCCCCATGGACGAAACGGACGACCTGTTCGGCGGACGACGTCCCCATGGACGAAACGGACGACCTGTTCGGCGGCTCGGACGACGAGGACTCCGAAGCGGAAGACATGCAGGCCGACGCCGCCCCCGCCCCCGGCTGGCCCCTCGGCCTGGCTCTCCCCGGAGACCCCTCCGCCCAGACGCAACTCCCGCCACCCCCCAGCGCCCCCGCGGCCGGCATCACACCGCCATCACAGCCGGCACCACGCGAGCACAGCGTCATCGATGTCGACCGCCGGATCTTCAGCGACCCCAGCCCCTCGGCCCTGATAAACCTCGGCGACTTCGCCCACCAGCCCTGGCGGGCAGAGCCGGATGAGACACCGGACTTCCGTGCGGAGAACGCGACAGCCACATTCGGCGGCGTATGGGACCACATCTCCGCGCGCTACCATCACGAACTCTCAAGAAACGAACTCCTCCACCTGCACAACAGCTTCACCCTGTCCCGCGACACGCTAATCACCCTGCACAACAGCTTCACCCTGTCCCGCGACACACCAGTCACCGACGACGAGCACATGACCACGCTGCGCGAGCAGAACTTCGCCGTACCTGCCGAAAATTCCGCCACCGGCCAATGGCTCACCTCAGTCACC
>NZ_JODM01000148.1 GCF_000717995.1 Streptomyces violaceorubidus | reverse complement strand
GCGGCCTCCGTCTTCCGTCCCGACAGTACGGTCCTGATCACCGGCGCCACCGGCACCCTCGCCACCCACATCGCCCACCACCTCGTCACCCACCACCACGTCCACCACCTGCTCCTCCTCTCCCGCCGCCCCGCCGACGACCTCGCCACCGCACTCACCGACCTCGGCGCGAACGCCACCGTCGTCACCGGCGACGTCACCGACCCCGACACCCTCACCCACACCCTCACCCAACACCCCGTCACCGCCGTCATCCACACCGCGGCCACCCTCGACGACGCCACCATCGACAACCTCACCACCGACCGACTCGACACCGTCCTGCGCCCCAAACTCGACGGCGCCCTCCTCCTCCACCAGCTCACCACCCACCTCACCCCCGACCTCGACGCCTTCGTCCTCTTCTCCTCCGCAGCCGCCGCCTTCGGCGGACCCGGACAGGCCGCCTACGCCGCCGCCAACACCTTCCTCGACACCCTCGCCCACCACCGCCACACCCACGGCCAACCAGC
>NZ_JODM01000147.1 GCF_000717995.1 Streptomyces violaceorubidus | reverse complement strand
GACGAAGCGGCACCCTGCGCCCCGGCGGCCGGCACCGCGGGATCAGTGCCGGCCTCCGGCTGTCCGCCCACCGCGTCACCGTCGGGCACCTCCAACGCCGCGTCGGACGCGTCCTGCAGGCCCGTGTTCCGCGCCGGCTGGCTCCCGCCGCCCGAGCGTGCCGCCGGACCGGCGCCGGTGCCGGTGCCGGTGCCGGTGGCTGCCTGCCCGGCACCCGAACCGGCCGGCTGCCCGACACCGGTCGACTGTCCCGCGCCCGCGCCCGTGCCCGTGCCCGTGCCTGTGGCGAGGACCGGCTGCCCGGTACCCGAGGCGGCCGGCTGCCCCGCGCCCGCACCGCTGGGCCGGCCCGCGCCCGCACCCGGACCGACAGCGGACGTGTCCGGGGCGTCGATCCCGGACACGGTACGCACCGGCGCCGGGGAGCCGGGAGCGGACCCGGGCGAGAACGGCACCCCGCCCGGCACCTGCGGGCCGGGGCCCGGCACGACTGGACCCGCGTCCGCACCGGCCCCGCCGGCC
>NZ_JODM01000146.1 GCF_000717995.1 Streptomyces violaceorubidus | reverse complement strand
GGAGCCGGAGTCGGAGTCGGAGTCGGAGCTGGACGATGCCGTCACGGTCGTCGACACGCTGTCGGACTCCGACGACACACTCGTTGCATCCGACGAGGAGACTTCGGTGTCCGAAGCGGCCAGGCGTCTGCCCCCGGGACGGGGAGCGACAGCCGAGGACGTACAGCGTGCTTACCGCCGGCTCACGACCGGGCAGAGAGCTGAACCCCTCAGCGAACAGGCCGCCCGGATCGCCGCTCTCCTGCTGAGCAACCGCTCCCGAACCGGGACACTCACCGCTGGTCATCCAGGCCGCACCCCGCAGCATCCCGGCCCGGCCGCAGAACGTACGCCCCCGACGAGGGTGGCGATGGCCGGCACCCAGGACGAGGCAACGGACACGCTCAACCAGCGCATCCTGCGGGAAAGGCTCAGCCGGCTCACCCCGGGCTCCGCGGAACACTCCCGGCTGCAAGCCGTCCTCGACACCTACGAACCCATAGCGGGATCACGACCTGCCCCGTCAGAACACTCCCCTGCACCCGAGACCGCCGACAGCAACAGGTCACCCGAGTCCGACATCACGCCCGCCGCCGATGCCGCCATGGACCTCACCCGCTCCGTGACGAGCGACGCAGACGCCCCCACC
>NZ_JODM01000145.1 GCF_000717995.1 Streptomyces violaceorubidus | reverse complement strand
CCGTTCGGGGTCAGGGGGAGGGCGTCGAGGGTGACGAAGGAGGCGGGGATCATGTAGTCCGGCAGGAGTCCGGTGAGGTGTTCCCGCAGCTCCCGTGGGCCGGGGACCTGCCCGCCCGGTGCGGGGACGAGGTAGGCGGCCAGGCGGGCCCCGCCCGGGGTGTCCTCGCGCAGGACCACCGCGGCCTGGGCGAGTGCGGGGTGGGTGGTGAGGGCGGTCTGGATCTCTCCGGGTTCGATACGGAAGCCGCGGAGTTTGACCTGCTGGTCGGCCCGGCCCAGGTATTCGAGTTCCCCGGCCGGGGTGTAGCGGGCGAGGTCGCCGCTGCGGTACATGCGCGTCCCCGCGGGGCCGTAGGGGTCGGCGACGAACCGCTCGGCGGTCAGACCCGGCCGGTCGTGGTAGCCCCGGGCCAGTCCCGGGCCCGCCACATACATCTCCCCCGTCACTCCGGGCGCGGCCGGCTGCAAGGCCTGGTCCAGGACGTACAGACGCAGGTCGGGGATCGGCTCCCCGATGAAACTGCCCGGACTGCC
>NZ_JODM01000144.1 GCF_000717995.1 Streptomyces violaceorubidus | reverse complement strand
GGAGCGGACGAGGACCTCGTAGAAGACGGCTCGTTTGAACCAGTCCGGGTCGCGGTCCTTGGCGGGGGTGTCCTCGAAGGTGTCCGGCACGGGCTCGTTGACGATCATGTGATGGGTGACCCTCCGATCTGCGGGTGGGACGGTCGCAGAACCGTGCAGACGTGCGCGGGCGTACGGCCCGGCTCCAGGCGCACATAGTTGGCCCTGCCCCAGTGGTAGGTCTCGCCGGTCAGCTCGTCGCGGACCGGCACCGACTCGTGCCAGTCCAGGCCGAGCTGCGGCATGTCCAACGAGACGGTGGCCTCCTGGGTGTGGCGGGGGTCGAGGTTCACGACCACCAGAACCGTGTTCGATCCCTGCCGCTTCGAGTAGGCGATCACCTCGTCCTTGTCCGTGGGGTGGAAGTGCAGATCGCGCAACTGGCGCAGGGCCGGGTTCTCGCGCCGGATGGTGTTGAGGCGGGTGATGAGGGGGGCGATGGTGGTGCCCTCGCGGGTGGCGCGGGCCCAGTCGCGGGGGGTGAGCTGGTACTTCTCCG
>NZ_JODM01000143.1 GCF_000717995.1 Streptomyces violaceorubidus | reverse complement strand
GGAGCGGACGAGGACCTCGTAGAAGACGGCTCGTTTGAACCAGTCCGGGTCGCGGTCCTTGGCGGGGGTGTCCTCGAAGGTGTCCGGCACGGGCTCGTTCACGGTCATGAGGCTGCGGACCCTTCGTTCCCGGGCGCGGCGGCGCGGGGCCGGCGGAGGTGGAAGACGTGGGCGGGGGCCCGGCCGGGCTCCAGCCGCGCGTAGTTCGTGCGGCCCCAGTGGTAGGTCTCGTCCGTGAGTTCGTCGTGGACCGGCACCGACTCGTGCCAGTCCAGGCCGAGCTGCGGCATGTCGAGCGAGATCGTGGCCTCCTGGGTGCGATGCGGATCGAGGTTGGCGACCACCAGGACGACGTCGGAGCCCGCGCGCTTGCTGTACGCGATGACCGCGTCGTTGTCGGTGTGGTGGAAGCGGAGATTGCGCAGCCGGTGCAGCGCGGGGTGGGCGCGCCGGATGGTGTTGAGGCGGGTGATGAGGGGGGCGATGGTGGTGCCCTCGCGGGTGGCGCGGGCCCAGTCGCGGGGGGTGAGCTGGTACTTCTCCG
>NZ_JODM01000142.1 GCF_000717995.1 Streptomyces violaceorubidus | reverse complement strand
TGAATTCTTCGATCGCCTGATTGCCGGGTGGCGTCAGAGGGGGGATTCGGCCGATAGACTGGAAAAATCCAATTCCCCCTCCGAACCGGGCGTCGGTGATGTGCCTGACGGTCCGCAGCACTCTGTCCGCGCGGGCGAGCAGGAGCAGCAGGGATCAACCGGGGGGACACACCGGCAGGCGTTTCCACCGGGTTGGGCACCGGCCTCTCACACTCCGTGTTCGCCATCCTCGTCCCGGGCGCGCACGGGGACGACGCCGAGCAGGCGGTGACCGCTGGGCCCGGGCATGTCGTGAGGGATGCGGCCGTGCACGGGGACGACGCGGTGTCAAAGGACGTGCCGTGGTCCGCGCAGGATACGGAGTTGGCGCGTGGAGCCGGGCGTGCTGCGGGCGAGGGGGACGGCGCCTCGCACGACGGGCTCGGCGCCCCGGAGGTGTCTGCGACCAAACGCGCGGCGGCCTTGGATGCGGGGGCTGTGCGGTCTTTCCAGCGGTTGTGGGCGAAGGCGCCGGTGGACACGGCGTCCATGTCTCCGGCGCACCGGGCTGTGCGGCGGGCTCACGCTCTGCTTGGCGGAACGCCCGCGCGTGCCGGCGCGGTGATCGAGCGGTTCACCGTGCATGCCGGGGATTTCACCGCGCTGTCGGAGGCGGACCGGCACGTGGCGGCTGTGGCGTACGTTCTGATGCGCGGCACCACCGAAC
>NZ_JODM01000141.1 GCF_000717995.1 Streptomyces violaceorubidus | reverse complement strand
CTTCTGGTCCTCGGTGGCGCGAGCGTTGTCCAGGTCCGGGACGTTGGCTGCGCGCATTTCGTCCAGATATACCTGCGGCACCTGGGTGCTGCCCGCTTTGACTTTGTTGAGCCACTGGTAGGTCTGGCGTGTTTCCCCGGAGCTACGTGGCTTGAAGTTGTTGTTGCGGAGGATTTCCATGTGTTCTTCCGCGGTCAGCTTCTTCTGGTCCTCGGTGGCGCGAGCGTTGTCCAGGTCCGGGACGTTGGCTGCGTGCATTTCGTCCAGATATACCTGCGGCACCGTGATCCTGCCCGATTTGACACCGTTGAGCCACTGGTAGGTCTGGCGTGTTTCCCCGACGCTATTTGGCTTGAAGTTGTTGTTGCGGAGGATTTCCATGTGTTCTTCCGCGGTCAGCTTCTTCATGTCCTCGGTGGCGCGAGCGTTGTCCAGGTCCGGGACGTTGGCTGCGTGCATTTCTTCCAGATGAACCTGCGGCACCGGGAGCGTGCCACGCCTGACCCGTTGGAGCCAGTCAGTGGTCCGTGGATTGTTGGATGTGTAGTTGTTCCTGCGGAAG
>NZ_JODM01000140.1 GCF_000717995.1 Streptomyces violaceorubidus | reverse complement strand
CCTTGGCGAAGCGCAGGACGACCGCCGCGAAGGCCTCGTTGATCTCGACCAGGTCGATGTCGTCGATGGTCAGCCCGGCCTTGGCGAGGGCCTTGCGGGTGGCCGGGGCGGGGCCGGTGGCGCCGTCGACGATGCCGGAGGAGTTGCCCGCGTGGTGGACGTGGTCGATCTTCTCCACCCAGTGGTACTTCTGGAGCGCCACGGCGTCGAAGCCGCCCAGCTCGCCGATGTCGGCGAAGGAGGGCTTGAGCCCCGCGAGGGAGTCGGCGGTGGTGCCGGGCCGCGGGTGCTCGTCGTGGTCGAGGACGGTGAGACCGGCGCGGTCCCGCACGGGCACGACGGAGCGCTCGAAGCGGCCCTCCTTCCAGGCGGTGGCCGCGCGCTCCTGGGAGAGGGCCGCGTACTCGTCGACGTCGCGGCGCGAGAAGCCCTCGATGGTCGCGATCAGGTCGGCGCCGATGCCCTGCGGAACGAAGTTGGTGGCGAGGTTGGTCATCGGGTCGTTGAACCAGGCGCCGCCGTCCGAGGCCATCGGGACGCGGGACATGGACTCGACACCGCCCGCCAGGACCAGGTCCTCCCAGCCGGAGCGCACCTTCATGGCGGCCATGTTGACGGCCTCCAGGCCCGAGGCGCAGAAGCGGTTCTCCTGCACCCCGGCCACCGTGTCCGGCAGTCCGGCGGCGATCGCCGCGATCCGGGCGATGTCCGAACCCTGG
>NZ_JODM01000139.1 GCF_000717995.1 Streptomyces violaceorubidus | reverse complement strand
CCTTGGCGAAGCGCAGGACGACCGCCGCGAAGGCCTCGTTGATCTCGACCAGGTCGATGTCGTCGATGGTCAGCCCGGCCTTGGCGAGGGCCTGCGCCGTCGACGATGCCGGAGGAGTTGCCCGCGTGGTGGACGTGGTCGATCTTCTCCACCCAGTGGTACTTCTGGAGCGCCACGGCGTCGAAGCCGCCCTGCTCGCCGGGGAGCGCGAACGAGGGCCTCAGCCCGGCCAGGCTCTCGGCGGTGGTGCCGGGGCGCAGGTGCTCGTCGTGGTCCAGGACGGGCAGTCCGTTGCGGTCGGCGACGGGGACGACGGAGCGCTCGAAGCGCCCGTCCTTCCAGGCGGTGGCCGCGCGCTCCTGGGAGAGGGCCGCGTACTCGTCCACGTCGCGGCGCGAGAAGCCCTCGATGGTCGCGATCAGGTCGGCGCCGATGCCCTGCGGGACGAAGCCGGTGTCGTGGTTGGTGCGCGGGTCCAGCGCCCAGGCCCCGCCGTCGCTGCCCATCGGGACGCGGGACATGGACTCGACCCCGCCCGCCAGCACCAGGTCCTCCCAGCCCGAACGGACCTTGGCGGCGGCCATGTTGACCGCTTCCAGGCCCGAGGCGCAGAAGCGGTTCTCCTGCACCCCGGCCACCGTGTCCGGCAGTCCGGCGGCGATCGCCGCGATCCGGGCGATGTCCGAACCCTGG
>NZ_JODM01000138.1 GCF_000717995.1 Streptomyces violaceorubidus | reverse complement strand
CTGGATGGACAGCCCCGGCCATCGGGCGAACATCCTGTGCCCGGACTTCGCCACTATCGGCGTAGGCGTCCACATTGGCGTACGGGGCCATTGGTGGACACAGAACTTCGGCTACTGAGATAACCGATGGTCAGAGGACTAGCTTGATCTTTAACCTGTGCGGCGTGGGCGAGGAGAAGCGGACTTCTTCGCTTTCGGTTTCGAGATGCCTATTTTGCGGACTGAACCGCCACGGGTTCGGTAGAGATCTCAGATCGGATGGCGTCCCGCGGAGTGGTGTAGCGGATCTTGGCTGTGAAGTGCGCCGTTTCCGTGCCCTCGCGTGCATCGACTGCCGGTGAACGCTCCCTGAGAACGGGGCAGGCCACCGTGCAACTGTCCTTGGTGAACTGCCAGTTCGGTCCAAGGGGGTGCCCGGTGGCCTTGTCCCAGCATGACCTACTTCGCCTGCTTGAGTCACTACGTTCGGCAGACGGTCTTGAACTCGTCCGCGAGGTCGCTGAGCGGCTGCTGCAGGAACTGAGCGTTTTCAACGTGGCCACTGATCGGGTGACGGCGGTGATGCGAACCCGGGTGCGCAACGGACAGGGCTCCCGTGCCGTTGAGGGAGGTGTTCG
>NZ_JODM01000137.1 GCF_000717995.1 Streptomyces violaceorubidus | reverse complement strand
TGCTTTCATGTCCTCGCTTGCTCTGGGGGCCAAGGGGCTGGGCATCAAGATGCCGGACCTGTCGTTTTTGAAGAACCTCAACACGGGCCTGTCCGGTCCTTCGGGGGCCTCGTCGGGTGGTACCGGGACGGGTGTGGGCAGGACGTCGGCCGCCGGCGGACAGACGTCCGCGGGCATCGGTGCGGGTGGGGCCGTGCCGGGTCCCGGCACGCAGGTCCCGGGCGGTGTGTCCCCGCGGTCCGTCCCCGCCTCGCCGGCGCCGGTCCGTACGGTCTCCGGGATCGAGGCCCCGGACACGTCCGCCGCGGGCACGGGCACGGGCGCGGGCGCGGGCCGGCCCAGCGGTGCGGGCGCGGGGCAGCCGGCTGCCTCGGGTACCGGGCAGCCGGTCCTCGCCACAGGCACAGGCACAGGCACGGGCACGGGCACGGGCACGGGACAGTCGACCGGTGTCGGGCAGCCGGCCGGTTCGGGTGCCGGGCAGGCAGCCACCGGCACTGGTGCCGGTCCGGCGGCACTCTCGGGCGGCGGGAGCCAGCCGGCGCGGAACACGGGCCTGCAGGACGCGTCCGACGGGGCGTTGGAGGTGCCCGACGGTGACGCGGTGGGCGGACAGCC
>NZ_JODM01000136.1 GCF_000717995.1 Streptomyces violaceorubidus | reverse complement strand
CCGTGGGCCCGTACACGTTGACGACCGAGGCAGCGGTGGTGGTGAGCCGGTCGGCGAGGTCGGACGGCAGCGCTTCACCGCCGACGAGGACACGCACCCCGGCCAGGGCCCGGGTGACGTCGGGGCTGTCGAGCGCGGCACGCCACAGGCTCGGTGTCGCCTGCATCACCGAGACCTGCTCCTGAACCAGGAGGTCACGGAGCTGGTCCGGATCGTGCACGATCCCACCCCGCGCAAGAACAACGGTCCCACCCGAGGTGAGCGGGGTGAACAGCTCCAGCCCGGCGATGTCGAACCCGATCGTCGTCACCGCGAGAAGCCGGTCACCGCTGGCCAACGGCACCCGCCGGCGCATGTCCGCCAGCAGATTCGCCAGCGCACCGCGCCCCACGACGACGCCCTTGGGCCGCCCCGTCGACCCCGACGTGTACAGCACATACGCAGCCGCAGAGGGGTCGGCGGCCCCGGGCAGCACAACCCCGGAATCCACCACCCGCTGCTCGGCCCCGGCAAGCCAGACTTCGTCGACGGTGACGACGGGCCGCGTCTCCTCCCGCATGAACGCCAGCCGCTCCGCAGGAAAGTCCCCGTCCAGCGGCAGATACGCGCCCCCCGCCT
>NZ_JODM01000135.1 GCF_000717995.1 Streptomyces violaceorubidus | reverse complement strand
GGATCTTGTTCGTTGATGATCACGTCCTGTGAGACGTGGGGATCTGACGAATGGCCAGTGGGCCCGGCTTGAGCCTCTGCTGCCGACGGGCATCAAGCCGGGCCGGCCGCAGGTGTGGACGCGGCGGCAGTTGATAGACGGCATACGGTGGCGGACCCGGACCGGTGCTCCGTGGCGGGACGTGCCCGAACGTTATGGACCGTGGGACCGGGTCTATGACCTGTTCCGGCGCTGGCAGCGGGACGGCACCTGGGCGAGGATCCTCACCCAGCTCCAGGCCGAGGCGGACGCCAAGGGCCTGATCACCTGGGACGTCAACGTCGACTCCACCGTCTGCCGGGCCCACCAGCACGCCGCCGGAGCGGCGAAAAGGGGGACCTCCAGAAGGAGCCGCCCGGCGGGATCTTCGTCGAGCCGGCCGACCACGGCCTCGGACGCTCCCGCGGCGGACTGACCAGCAAAATCCACCTCGCGGTCGAGCAAGGGCAGAAGCCCTTGTCCGTCGTGATCACGGCCGGGCAGCGGGGCGACTCCCCGCAGCTCGAGCCGGTCCTGGAAGCCATCCGGGTTCCGCGGCTGGGCCTCGGCAGGCCGCGCAAGCGTCCGGACCGGGTGCGGGCCGACAAGGCGTACGACTCCCGTGGCAATCGCTCCTACCTG
>NZ_JODM01000134.1 GCF_000717995.1 Streptomyces violaceorubidus | reverse complement strand
TGCAGCCGCGCCGAAAAATCCTTGTAAGCCAGGTGACTCTGATAGGCAAGATCCTCATTGGCCTGCGGCATACGCTCACCCATGACCATAAAAAAGAGAACATTCGCCCAGTCAGGCACCTCAATCGCCATGACGGATCAGCACTCCCCCGACGCCGCTCGTGGTGTTGCAAAACGCCCGGCAAGCGACGCTCCGGACTTCCTGGGCCCCACCGGAGACGAGGCCGGAAAGTGGATTGTCCTCCCTACCCCCATGGCGACCGGTGACATGGTCACGGAGCTCAGCCTGCTCAGCGTCGTACACACGTAACTACCGTTCGCCCCTCCCGCACTGGCACCGCCGCTCTGCCTCGAACACCCTCGGACGAAGGGTGTCGCCCCAGGCAAGGCTGCCTTGTCCCAGCGACCTGGCAGTCGTTGGCACTCCCACCTCATCTGCATCACGAAATCCGACCGTGCGCAGTTCACACGACGCCACGGCCGGCCGCAACGAAGGCATCGCCGTCTGCTTCCGGCACTTCCCCGACATTGAAGTTTCCCCGTGATCTCGGACACTGAGCCCCGTTCATCCTGAATAGTTGCAGGTCAGCAGTGTGTGGACGGCCTGGACGATGGTGCCGATACGCCGGGTGGAGCATCTGGCTCGCCGGAGGACTCGCCAGG
>NZ_JODM01000133.1 GCF_000717995.1 Streptomyces violaceorubidus | reverse complement strand
AAGATCCCGAAGAACGTCGCCAGCCAACGCGGCAGAAACCCCCGCTGGATATACGTCCCCTCGACCTCGGTCGGATCCACCCCCGACCGGCGCACCGCCAACGAGTACGGCCGCTCCTCCTTCGCACCGAACCAGATGATCTGCTTCGGCTTCAGCGTCGCCTCCACGAACGCCGCACGCCCCGGCTCGATCTGCACATTCCCCGGACGCACCTCGTACGACAGATGATCACCACGATCACTGCCCGCGACAGACGCCGTCACCTTCGTATTGCCCAGGTTGTCCACCGCAAGCCGAGGACGACCCCGAAAACGCCCCTTCACCGTCGGCGGAACCAACTCCGCCCGCACCTCCGAAAACGCGGTGATCGTCAGATTCCCCTCCGGAACCGTCACCGCATCCGGATGCTCCGTCGGAACAATCCGCACCGCATACGGATTCGGCCCCGCCACCGCATCCGGCGTACGCGGCGGAGCAAACGTCAACTCCACCGTCCCCGTCGTACCCGGATACAACCGCAACGTCTGCGGCTCCACCGTCGTCCAGGGAGCCACATCCCCCACCGGCTCGAACCGGTACTCATCCACCACGTCACCGGTATTGCGCACCCTCAGGCGCACACGCGTACTACTGCCGGGGTCCACAGTCGCGGACGCGGGCTCCA
>NZ_JODM01000132.1 GCF_000717995.1 Streptomyces violaceorubidus | reverse complement strand
AACCTGCGGCACCGGGAGCGTGCCACGCGGGCGTTTTCGATGCCGCTGATATGGGCGGCTGTCAGTTCCTTATGGTGAGCCCGGGTGATCAGGAATTCCCCGGAGGTGACTGAGGTGAGCCATTGGGCGGTGGCGGAATTTTCGTCAGGTGCGGCGAAGTTCTGCTCGCGCAGCGTGGTCATGTGCCTGTCGTCGGTGACTGGTGTGTGGCGGGACAGGGTGAAGTTGTGGTGCAGGGTGATTAGTGTGTGGCGGTACAGGGTGAAGCTGTTGCGCAGGTGGAGGAGTTCGTTTCTTGAGAGTTCGTGATGGTAGCGCGCGGAGATGTGGTCCCATACGCCGCCGAATGTGGCTGTGGCGTTCATGGGTGAGGTCAGGAGGTGGAGGACCTCTTCTCGTTGTTCTGGGGTCAGGAGTGGCAGGCGCTCCGCACGGAAGTCCGGTGTCTCATCCGGCTCCGCCTGCCAGGGTTTGTGGGCGAAGTCGCCGAGGTTTTCCAGGGCCGAGGGGCTGGGGTCGCTGAAGATCCGGTGGTCGACATCGATGATGCTGTGCTCGCGTGGTGCCGGCTGTGATGGCGGTGTGATGTTGGCTGCGGGGGCGCTGGGGGGTGGCGGGAGTTGCGTCTGGGCGGAGGGGTCTCCGGGGAGGGCCAGGCCGAGGGGCCGGCCGGGAGCGGGGGCGGGGGCGGCG
>NZ_JODM01000131.1 GCF_000717995.1 Streptomyces violaceorubidus | reverse complement strand
CTGTGTTCGCGGCCGCGCTCGACGAGATCTGCGCGCACTTCGATCCGCTGCTGGAACAGCCCCTGCGCGAGGTGATGTTCGCCCACACCGACGAGCCGGGGGTCTTGGACCACACCGCCTACACCCAGCCCGCGCTGTTCGCGCTCGAGGTCGCCCTGTTCCGGCTGCTGGCGTCATGGGGCATCCGGCCCGACGTCGTCACCGGGCACTCCATCGGCGAGCTGGCCGCCGCGCACACGGCAGGACTGTGGAGCCTGCCCGACGCGTGTGCCGTCGTAGCCGCGCGGGGACGCCTCATGCAGCACCTGCCCACCGGCGGAGCCATGGTCGCCGTCGAGGCACCCGAACCCGAAATCCTGCCCCTGCTGACCGGGCACGAGGAACACGCCTCCGTCGCGGCCGTCAACGGCCCGCGCGCCACGGTCATCAGCGGCACCACCGAGGTGGTCGAGGACATCGCCGCCCAGCTCGCCACCCGCGGCCACCGCACCCGACGGCTGAACGTCAGCCACGCCTTCCACTCGCCGCACATGGACCCCATGCTGGAAGAGTTCCGGCACATCCTCACAAACGTGGAGTTCCACCCGCCCGGGCTGCCCCTGCCCGCCGGCGACGCGGTCCTGGACCCCGAGTACTGGGTCCGGCACATCCGAGACACCGTCCGCTT
>NZ_JODM01000130.1 GCF_000717995.1 Streptomyces violaceorubidus | reverse complement strand
GCGCAGCAGGACCATCGCCGCCCTCGCCTTCGGTGGGCCGGCCGCCGCGCGGAGCAGTCCTGTGCCGCGCTCGCGTGCCGCGTCCGCCGTGAGCAGCTCGATGTCGACGAGCGCGCGCACCAGCCGCCGGCTGTCGGCCGGGACGAGCCCCGTGAGCCCGCGGCTTTCCAGGAGCGCGGCACGGGCCAGGCCGATCTGTTCGTCCAGCAGGGCCCGCAGGCCTGCGGAGGGCCGCGCCGCGGCCAGCTCGGCCGTCGTGACGGAGAACTTCTCCAACGTGCTCGCCGGGATGCCCGGACGCTCCTCCCGCAGGTCCTCGGCGAGGTCGTTGACGAAGTCGAGGCGCTGGCTGCCGTCGATGAACGTCCGGCACGCCGCCCGGTACCGCCCGTCGTCGTCACCGTCCGGTCCCAGCAGCTCGGCCACCAGCATGAAGGCGGGTAGGGAGTAGGCGTCCACGTAGGCCTGGTAGTCGTCCTCGGTCGCGAAACCGGCGAACTCCAGCTCGGCGGTGGCGGTGGACAGGTACTCCTCCACCCTCCGGCCGAGCAGGGGGCGCGCGGCGACGGTGCGCACCAGCGCGCGGATCAGCGGGTCGTCACTCGTGCCCGTGGTCAGCCCGTCGCGCACCCGGCGCTCCCAGTGCGCCCAGGCCGCCTCGCGCCGCG
>NZ_JODM01000129.1 GCF_000717995.1 Streptomyces violaceorubidus | reverse complement strand
TTGCGGATGGCTCCGGGTTCGTCGACGGTCCAGACGTTGATGTCCATGCCGAGTTGGTGGATGCGGTCGACGAGGGTCTGGTCGGTGACGGTGTGCTGGGGGTTGATCTGGTCGGCCCATTGGCTGAGTTCGGTCAGTTCGGTGTCGGTGGGCCGGTCGGCGTCGAGGATGCCGATGGGGATGTCGGGCTGTTGGGTGTGGAAGGTGCGGGCGTCGTCGGTCTGGAAGGACTGGACGGCCAGTTGGTGGTGGGCGAGGGCGTTGCGGAGGTAGTGGGGTTTGTTGTGGAGGGTGTGGGCGAGGTCGGTGGCGAGGGTGGTGCCGTATTGGGTGCAGGGGCTGATTTCGGCGAGGAGGCCGGTGCGGGTGTGCTGGATGTGGTGGATGACGTCGTCGAGGGTGATGAGGGGTTCGCCGGTGTAGTCGTGGTGGAACCAGGAGCCGGCGTCGAGGCGGCTGAGTTCGTTCCAGGTGAAGTCGGAGATGCGGTAGTGGGGGCGTCCGGGGTAGAGGGTTTCGATGTCGGTGGTGCGTTCCATGGTGCAGTCGTGGAAGTTGACGAGTTTGCCGTCCTTGGTGCGTTGGACGTCGATTTCGACGTAGTCGGCGTGTTGGCGGACGGCGAGGTCGATGGCGGCGGCGGTGTTCTCGGGTGCCATGCCGGAGGAGCCGCGGTGGGCGATGACGTCGGGTCCGGTGGCGGCCTG
>NZ_JODM01000128.1 GCF_000717995.1 Streptomyces violaceorubidus | reverse complement strand
TTTATCTGGACGAGATGCGCGCAGCCAACGTCCCGGACCTGGACAACGCTCGCGCCACCGAGGACCAGAAGAATCGGACCCCGGAAGAACACATGGAGATCCTCCGCAACAACAAGTTCAAGCCAAGTAGCGTCGGGGAAACAGCCCAGACCTACGACTGGCTCCAAAAAATCAGAAATGGCCATTTTCTGGTTTCACAGGATCATCTGGACGAGATGCGTGAGGTCGGCGTCTCGGGCCTGGACAACGCTCGCACCCGATAACACTGAGCTTCTTCAGCGTTGCAGCTCCAGTGTGAACGGTTGCGGGTCCTGTCGGTGGGAGTGAGTTCCTGGAGGGGCTTGCGCTTGATGCCGGTGGTGAGCCATGGGCCGGCGCCCTGGTAGGCGAGATCGGCCACGATCGGAACGCCCTGGCGCTCGCAGATGCGGATGATCTGGTGGGTGCGTGCGGCAGTCAGGTCGTGAGTGCGGCCCGGCAGAGCGGGCGAGAGCCATAACAGCCGGCCGCCGGGATCGGTGACAACCTGCACGTTCACGCCGTGGCGCCGGTGTTTGTGGGAGTAGTCGGCCCGGCCGTCGCCGACCCGGTCGCACTCGGCGAGGGTGCCGTCGAGCAAGACGAAGTCGGGTTCGTGCTCGCGCAGTGTCTTCAGCAGACCCGGGGCACGCGCGGCGAGCAGGTCGACGACCGCACTGGTGTAGGCGTGGGCGGTGGACTCGCTGATCCCGAACCCGGCGGCGATCTTCGCCAGAGTGATGTGTTCGCGCAGGTACACCAGTGCCACCATCGCGCGCTGGGACGGCCGGAGCTTGCAGCGCCGGTCGCCCTCACGGGTGACGATCAGCATGGTGACCCACTCCACGAGTGCATGCGGCAGGTCGAGTGCGGCAGGATGGATGACCACCGAGGCCCCCGAGCAACGTGATTGAGACGTCAGACACCTCGATCAACAGCTCGGGGGCCTCGCTCGTTGCGCTTGTCGGCCCATCACCCGATCGGTGGCGACCTCGAAGAAGCTCA
>NZ_JODM01000127.1 GCF_000717995.1 Streptomyces violaceorubidus | reverse complement strand
GCTCACCATCGAGCGCGTCCACCCGATCACCAGCCTGCCGCCCGGCGCGGTCACCGGCGCCCAGATCGCGGACTGGATCAGAGGCCACTGGAAGATCGATGCTCGCGCTGCCAGTCGGTGGGCCAGGGCGGGCTCCACGAGGAGTCGATGTCGGTCAGCTGTGCCGCCGACCCCAGCAGTCCATGGCCGTCGGCGAGCGCGTGCACCAGCCGGTTGAACGTCGGCACCGGCGGCACCTCCACCGCGCCGGGACCATGGGTTTCCTCCAGAACCCACCCGACCATGCGCCGCAGCCGGCTCAGCGTGCCACTGGAGCGTTCCCGCTGCGCCTGAAGCACCTGAGTGAGCGCAGCGACCACACGCTCATCGGCCCGGCCCACCACAGAACGCCTGCGCGCCGTGCGCTGGTCGACCAGCCCCCACAGCCCCTTCTCGCGGTGACGGGCCCGCATCCGCCGCACGGTCACCGCACTCGTCGGCTGCCCCGCCGCGGTCAACTCCGCTGCTTGGCCTCCTCCCGTTCCGCCACAGTCCGCTGCGCCGGATCGAACTCCGCCCGCGGCACACCGCACTGCCCCGACTTGTTCTTTAACTACCGTCGGTAGCTGCATCGACTAGCTTCACGAGGGGCGCCAGGATTTGTGGCAGTTCGTTCTCGGAGGTGAGCATCGGTTGGTCTTGCCAGGTGTGCTCGGTTCCGGAGTCGATGAAGAGCAGTGAAGTAGCACCCGATTCCCAGAGGAACGCCATCCCCGTGCGCTCTTCTGATTCCAGTGTGAGGCTCACTGCCGTGGCCTTCGGCCGCCCTCGGGA
>NZ_JODM01000126.1 GCF_000717995.1 Streptomyces violaceorubidus | reverse complement strand
GTGCCCCACACCACCGGTCCGGTCTGCCACCGCACCGGGTTCCCGTCGCGGTCCACGGACTTGCCGTTGGACTCCATGTCCAGCTGCTGGAGATAGGCGGTGAACTTCGACAGGTAGTGGCTGTACGGCAGGACCGCGTGCGACTGCGCGTCCAGGAAGTCGCCGTACCAGACGCCCAGCAGGCCGAGGAGCAGCGGCGCGTTGGCCGGGGCCTCGGCGTTGCGGAAGTGCTCGTCGACGATGCGGAAGCCGTCGAGCATCTCCCGGAAGCGGTCCGGGCCGATGGCGATCATCAGGGAGAGGCCGATCGCCGAGTCGAAGGAGTACCGGCCGCCGACCCAGTCCCAGAACTCGAACATGTTGGCCGTGTCGATGCCGAAGTCGGCGACCTTGCCGGCGTTCGTGGACAGCGCCACGAAGTGCCTGGCGACCGCCTTCTCGTCGCCGCCCAGACCGGCCAGCAGCCAGGAGCGCGCGGAGGTGGCGTTGGTGACCGTCTCGATGGTGGTGAACGTCTTGGACGCCACGACGAACAGCGTCTCGGCCGGGTCCAGGTCCCGGACCGCCTCGTGCAGGTCGGCGCCGTCCACGTTGGACACGAATCGCAGGGTGAGCGCGCGGTCGGTGAAGGCCCGCAGCGCCTCGTAGGCCATGGCGGGGCCGAGGTCGGAGCCGCCGATGCCGATGTTGACGACGTTGCGGATGCGCCTGCCGGTGTGGCCGGTCCACTCGCCGG
>NZ_JODM01000125.1 GCF_000717995.1 Streptomyces violaceorubidus | reverse complement strand
GGGGCCGTTGCGTGATCACGTTTCGTCCGGAGTGCCGTGCTGGCCCGTCCTTGGAGGGGACACCCCGGTTCGGGCAGGGGGCGGACGCGGTGCAGGCACGGTCTCAGTGATCATGTGAGTGTCGAAGTCCCATGAACACCTGGCGAGTCCGTGCCTGCTCCTGCATCTTCTCCCATGCCCACCGCGCTGGCCCAACTGGGCTGGACTGCCGCCCCGGTCCCGCTGGCGGACGCGGTCGCACTGTCCGGCTTCCTGGACCTGGTGCCCGACCCGCGAGG
Organism: Streptomyces violaceorubidus; assembly: GCF_000717995.1. Taxonomy (GTDB): domain Bacteria; phylum Actinomycetota; class Actinomycetes; order Streptomycetales; family Streptomycetaceae; genus Streptomyces; species Streptomyces violaceorubidus. The sequence continues at coordinate 593 of NZ_JODM01000125.1, read as the reverse complement.
CGTCCGCGGTCGCCGCTACCGGCTGTCCGCCCTGGTCGCCGCAGCCGCGGCGAGCGTCCTGGCCGGTGCCCGCTCGCTCACCGCGATCACGGAATGGATCAGCGACGTCCCTGCGTGGGCCTGCCGGGTTCTCGGCTTCCTCACCGACCCGCTCTCCGGCACCGTGTCCGTCCCGCACCCCCACACCCTGCGCCGTCTGCTCGTCCAGCTCGACGGCGATGCCCTGGACCGGGCGATCGGCGCCTTCCTCACCGCCCGCGCCGCCCCGGCCGGCCCCGGACTGCGGGCGATCGCTGTTGACGGCAAGGCTCTGCGCGGCTCGCGCACGGCACCGTGATCACCGCCGACGCCCTGCACACCCAGCACGCCCATGGCACCTACCTCCGCGAGCGCGGCGCCCACTACATCGCCCACGTCAAGGCCAACCACCCCGGCCTCTTCGACCGCGTCCGCCGCCTGCCCTGGCGCGAGATCACGCTCGACCACTACGACCGCACCCGGGCCCATCACCGCCTGGAGATCCGGCGGCTGAAGGCCGCCGCCTTCGCCCACCTCGACTACCCCGACGCCCGCCAGGCCCTGCAAGTCGTGCG
>NZ_JODM01000124.1 GCF_000717995.1 Streptomyces violaceorubidus | reverse complement strand
CGAACACCTCCCTCAACGGCACGGGAGCCCTGTCCGTTGCGCACCCGGGTTCGCATCACCGCCGTCACCCGATCAGTGGCCACGTTGAAAACGCTCAGTGTTATCGGGTGCGAGCGTTGTCCAGGCCCGAGACGCCGACCTCACGCATCGCGTCCAGATGATCCTGTGAAACCAGAATATGGCCATTTCTGATTTTTTGGAGCCAGTCGTAGGTCTGGGCTGTTTCCCCGACGCTACTTGGCTTGAAATTGTTGTTGCGGAGGGTCTCCATGTGTTCTTCCGCGGTCCGCTTCTTCTGGTCCTCGGTGGCGCGAGCGTTGTCCAGGTCCGGGACGTTGGCTGCGCGCATTTCGTCCAGATAAACCTGCGGCACCGTGATCTTGCCCGATTTGACACCGTTGAACCACTGGTAGGTCTGGCGTGTTTTCCCGCCGGTACGTGGCTTGAAATTGTTGTTGCGGAGGATCTCCATGTGTTCTTCCGCGGTCAGCTTCTTCTGGTCCTCGGTGGCGCGAACGTTGTCCAGGTCCGGGACGTTGGCTGCGCGCATTTCGTCCAGATATACCTGCGGCACCGTCCTCCTGCCTGATTTGACACCGTTGAACCACTGGTAGGTCTGGCGTGTTTTCCCGCCGGCGCTTGGCTTGAAGTTGTTGTTGCGGAGGATCTCCATGTGTTCTTCCGCGGTCAGCTTCTTCTGGTCCTCGGTGGCGCGAGCGTTGTCCAGGTCCGGGACGTTGGCTGCGCGCATTTCGTCCAGATATACCTGCG
>NZ_JODM01000123.1 GCF_000717995.1 Streptomyces violaceorubidus | reverse complement strand
GACCCGAGTCCGCGACACCGACCTCACCGCCTACACCCACCAGGACACCCCCTTCGAACGCCTCGTCGAAACCCTCAACCCCGAACGCTCCCCCTCACGTCACCCCCTCTTCCAAACCATGCTGAACCCCAACGTCACGTCGTCACCGGGCGCCGGGAAGGTGGAGTTCGGTGATCTGAAGGCGGAGCACTACGCCAGTACGACGGAGGTGGCCCGCTACGACCTCTCCGTCACCTATGCGGAACTCGGCGAGTCGAGCGGTATCGACGCGGCCTTGGAGTTCAGCGCGGACCTGTTCGACACGGGAACGGCCGAACTCCTGACCCAGCGCTTCGTGCGCATCCTCGAAATCGTGGCGGCCGATCCCGATGTGCTCGTGAACCGGATCGCCGTCCTGGAGGACGAGGAGCGCACGCGCATCCTCCAGCAGCGGAACGACACGGCGACCGCGGAGACGCCCCAGGACGTGGTGGCCGCGTTCCGGGCCCAGGTGGCGCGGGTGCCGGAGGCTGCGGCCGTGGTGTCCGATGGCGTGTCGGTCTCCTATGCCGACCTGGAAGGCGGGGGGCGCGTATCTGCCGCTGGACGGGGACTTTCCTGCGGAGCGGCTGGCGTTCATGCGGGAGGAGACGCGGCCCGTCGTCACCGTCGACGAAGCCTGGCTTGCGGAGGCCGGACTCCGTCAAGTCGCCCACAAGACGCCTCTGCCGCACATCGTGGAGGGGTCCCAGGCCGCCTACGTGCTCTACACGTCGGGTTCGACGGGGCGGCCCAAGGGCGTCGTCGTAGGACGCGGTGCACTGGCGAACCTCCTCGGCGACATGCGCCGGCGGGTGCCGCTGACCAGCGGTGACCGGCTTCTCGCGGTGACGACGATCGGGTTCGACATCGCCGGGCTGGAACTGTTCACCCCGCTCACCTCGGGCGGG
>NZ_JODM01000122.1 GCF_000717995.1 Streptomyces violaceorubidus | reverse complement strand
GAGGAGCCGCAGGGGCTGTCGGACGCGGAGCAGACGGCTGTTTCCCTGCTTGCCTCGGCCGGTGTTGATCTCGGGCCCGTGATGCTGATGGGGCCGGAGGAGGACGCCGCGACCAGGGCCCGGGGTCAGGCGGAACGCGCTGTCGTGGAAGAGATGGTCGGCCAGGTCGCGGCCGCGATCGACGCCGGTGATCTGCCGCGGGCCCGGTCTCTGGCGGCCGGGTTCGCGGTGGTGCGCCGGGCCCGTCCGGGTGTGCCCGGTGGTGCCCCCGGCACGTCGGCGGGCGGCCCGGCCATGGCCCCGCCGGGCCTGGCGGATGCCGCGGAGAGCATCGCCCAGGTCGGGTACCGGCTGGCCGACGACGAGAGCGGCGGCTACTCCGTGTTCGGTGCGTTCGCTGTGGCGGCCGGCCTGCGGGACGAGGCGGGCGACCTCTGGCCGGCCGGCCGGGTGAGCGGCGATCTCGCCGCACGGGTACGGCAGCCGTCGGACAAGATGCGCGCGCGGCTGGCCAAGCTGGGCGTGGCGCCCGAACAGCTGACGAATCTGGCCGACGTGATCGCCGCGCAGGACACGTGGGCCCGTGATGGCCTGCTGATACCGGAACTGCTGGCGCGAGTGCACAGGGTGTCGCTCGAGTACTTCGATTATTACCCCGGCCGTGAGCCGGACTCCTGGGAGGAGCTGGGCAAGCGGGGCCGCACGCCGGTGTCTATGGTCCGGGTGCGCACCGACGACGGGGGTGAGTACTGGGCCGCCGCTCTGCCCCTCACCGCACCGGGGTCCGAGCGGGCGGGCAGTCTGTTCAGCGAGTCGGACGAGGACGGGGAAGACATGAGCGTCGACTCCCCCGGGGAGTACGGCGCCGGTGACCGCGCCGAGTC
>NZ_JODM01000121.1 GCF_000717995.1 Streptomyces violaceorubidus | reverse complement strand
GCGGGCATCGCCTACTCGTGTGCCCGCGCGGGCATCGAGGTGGTGCTGAAGGACGTCTCGCTGGAGGCGGCGCTCAGGGGCAGGGCGTACTCGGAGAAGCTGTGCGCGAAGGCCGTGGCGAAGGGCCGTACGAGTCAGGGGAAGGCCGACGCGCTTCTGGCCCGGATCACGCCCACCGCCGAGGCGGCCGATCTCGCGGGCTGTGACGCGGTGATCGAGGCGGTGTTCGAGGACACCTCGCTCAAGCACAAGGTGTTCCAGGAGATCGAGCATGTCGTCGCGCCCGACGCCCTGCTGTGCTCCAACACCTCCACGCTGCCCATCACGGCGCTGGCCGAGGGGGTGGAGCGGCAGGGCGACTTCATCGGGCTGCACTTCTTCTCTCCCGTGGACAGGATGCCGCTGGTGGAGATCATCAAGGGGGAGCGGACCGGGGACGAGGCGCTGGCCCGGGCGTTCGACCTGGTCCGGCAGATCGGCAAGACGCCCATCGTGGTCAACGACTCGCGGGGTTTCTTCACCTCCCGGGTCATCGGCCACTTCATCAACGAGGGCGTCGCGATGGTGGGCGAGGGCATCGAGCCCGCCTCCGTGGAGCAGGCGGCGGCCCAGGCCGGCTACCCGGCCAGGGTGCTCTCCCTGATGGACGAACTGACGCTGACCCTCCCCCGGAAGATCCGCGAGGAGACGAAGCGGGCCGTGGAGGAGGCGGGCGGCACCTGGGAGCCGCATCCCGCCGAGGCGGTCGTCGACCGCATGGTCGACGAGTTCCAGCGCCCCGGACGCAGCGGTGGGGCGGGCTTCTACGCGTACGGCGAGGACGGCAAGCGCGCCGGGCTGTGGCCGGGGCTGCGCGAGCACTTCACCAAGCCGGGGTACGCGATCCC
>NZ_JODM01000120.1 GCF_000717995.1 Streptomyces violaceorubidus | reverse complement strand
GACGTTCCAGGTCGACAGGACCTTCGCCGGGGACGGCACGTTCATCGTCACCGTCCAGCTGCCGGCACCGCTGACGGAGACGTTGAGGTTGTACCGGTCCCCCCACTTCTGCCCGGCGGACAGCGTCGCCGTACAGGAACCCCCGCCTCCTCCTCCCCCGTCTCCCCCGCCGCCGCTGCCGTCGGGGGCGACCGCGCGGCCGGTCTGCGGCGAGATCATGCCGGAGCACAGCCCCTTGCCCGCCAGGGTCTGCGCGATGCGCGGAATGGCCGCGAGCGTGTTGGCGGGCCAGTCGTGCATGAGGATGACCTGGCCGTCGCCGAGGCGCGAGACGGCCTGCACGATCGCGTCGGTGCCGGCGTTGTTCCAGTCCTGGGAGTCGACGTCCCAGATCACCTCGGTCAGACCGTACTTGGCCTCGACCGACCGGAGCGTCGCGTTGGTCTCGCCGTACGGCGGCCGGAACAGCCTGGGCGTCCCGCCGCCCGCGCCCGCGATCGCCTGCTGGGTCCGGGAGATCTCCGAGTCCATCTGGGCCTGGCTGAGCTGGGTCATGTGCGGGTGGGTGTAGCTGTGGTTGGCGACCCACATCCCGGCGTCGACCTGGGCCCGGACCAGGGACGGGTTCTGGGCGGCGTACTGCCCCTGGTTGAACATGGTGGCCCGCAGCCCGTTCTGCCGGAGCGCGTTGAGCAGGGACTGGGTGCTGCCGGAGGGCCCGTCGTCGAAGGTGAGCCCGACGTAGCCGTTGCAGGCCGCGGCCTGGGCCGGGGCGGCGCCGGCCACGACGGTGCCCGCGGCGGCGAGCGCGGTGACGGCGACGCCGGTGGCGAGGGTGCGCAGGGGGCGCGAGGACGTACGTGGTCTGGTACGCATGGAAGCGGTTCCTCCTCTCCGCTGGTGGGTGGGTCAGCCCGCGGTGCAGGAGACGCTCGGCCAGGTCCAGTTGCCGTTGGCCTGGATGGTGGCGCCCCAGCTGTTGCCGCTGCCGTTCGACTTGGCGGTCAGCGTCTGCGCGCTCGGGTAGCTCG
>NZ_JODM01000119.1 GCF_000717995.1 Streptomyces violaceorubidus | reverse complement strand
AGCCGCCGCCTTCGGCGGACCCGGACAGGCCGCCTACGCCGCCGCCAACACCTTCCTCGACACCCTCGCCCACCACCGCCACACCCACGGCCAACCAGCGCTCTCCCTCGGCTGGGGCCTGTGGGAAGACCGCAGCAACATGACCGGCAACCTCACCGACACCGACCTCCACCGCATCACCCGCCACGGGGTGTCCGGGCTGTCCGCGGCCGAGGGGCTGGCGTTGTTCGACGCGGCGTGCACGTCGGGCGAGGCGCATCTGCTGCCGATCCGGCTGGATGTCGGGACCCTGGGGCGGTCCCTCGACGGGGAGCCCGTACCGGCGTTGCTGCGCGGGCTGGTCCGCCGCCCCGCGCGCCGTGCCGCCGCGCGGGAGGGGGCGCGGCGGCAGGACCGGTCCCTGGCGGCCCGGCTGGGCGAGCTGGAGCCCGCCGAGCGCGTGGAGGTCGTGCTCGGCCTGGTGCGGGAGCACACCGCCGCGATCCTCGGATATGCGGGCGCGGACGGTGTCGAGGCCGAACTCACCTTCAGGGAGCTGGGGTTCGACTCGCTGACCGGTATCGAGCTGCGCAACCGGCTGGCCTCGGCCACCGGGATGCGGCTGCCCGCCACGCTGGTGTTCGACCACCCGAGCCCGGTCGAACTGGCCCGGCACATCGTCACCGAGGCCGTGGGCGACGAGCCCGGCCCCGTGGCCGGCCCGGCACGGCAAGCCGACCAGGACGGGGACGCGGTGGCCGTCGTGGCCATGGCCTGCCGCTATCCGGGCGGGGTGCACACCCCGGAGGACCTGTGGCGGCTTGTGCACTCCGGCGCCGACGCGATCTCCGGGTTCCCCGACGACCGCGGCTGGGACACCGAAGCGCTCTCCTGGGAGGCCGTGGAGAGGGCCGGCATCGACCCGCGGGCCCTGCGCGGCAGCCGCACGGGCGTCTTCGCCGGAGTCATGTACCACGACTACGGCACCCAGGTCACCGAGGTACCGGAGGGTCTGGAGGCCTTTGTCGGCACCGGCAGTTCGGGCAGCATCGCCTCCGGCCGGGTGGCGTACCACCTCGGCCTGGAAGGCCCGGCCATCACCGTCGACACCGCCTGTTCCTCCTCGCTGGTCGCCCTGCATCTGGCGGTGCAGTCGCTGCGCAACGGGGAGTGCTCGCTGGCGCTCGCCGGGGGCGTGACCGTCATGACCACGCCCGGCACCTTCATCGGGTTCAGCCGGCAGCGGGGTCTGGCCCGCGACGGGCGGTGCAAGGCGTTCGCGGACTCCGCGGACGGCACCGGCTGGGGCGAGGGCGCGGGCGTCCTGCTGCTGGAGCGGCTGTCCGACGCCCGGCGCAACGGCCACCCGGTGCTGGCGGTGGTGCGCGGCAGCGCGGTGAACCAGGACGGCGCGAGCAACGGCCTCACCGCGCCCAACGGACCCGCCCAGCAGCGGGTCATCCGCCAGGCCCTCTCCAGTGCCGGGCTGACCGGCGCGGACGTCGACGCGGTCGAGGCCCACGGCACCGGCACCAGCCTCGGCGACCCCATCGAGGCACAGGCCCTCCTCGCCACCTAC
>NZ_JODM01000118.1 GCF_000717995.1 Streptomyces violaceorubidus | reverse complement strand
GACCCGAGTCCGCGACACCGACCTCACCGCCTACACCCACCAGGACACCCCCTTCGAACGCCTCGTCGAAACCCTCAACCCCGAACGCTCCCCCTCACGCCACCCCCTCTTCCAAACCATGCTGTCCCTGCAGAACGCCGATCCGTCGGCCCTCGCGAGCACCAGCAGGTTCCCGGGGCTCGGCGTGAGTCCGATCGACGCGGACGCCGCGGTGTCGAAGTTCGACCTTCTGCTCGCGGTGCAGGAGAACGCCGAAGGCATGCGTGCCGTACTGGAGTTCAGTGCGGATCTGTTCGACAGGGAGACGGCGGAGCTCCTGACGCGCCGCTTCGTGCGGGTGTTGGAGGCGGTGGTGGCCGATCCGCAGGTGCGGGTCGGTGGGATCGGGGTGCTGGAGGAGGGCGAGCGGGAGCGGGTCCTGGAGCAGTGGAACGACACGGCGACCGCGGATGCGGCCCCTGATGTGGTGGCCGCGTTCCGGGCCCAGGTGGCGCGTACGCCGGAGGCTGCGGCGGTGGTGTGTGGTGGGGTGTCGGTCCCCTACGGTGAGCTGGACGTGCGCAGTGACCGGCTTGCCCGGCTGCTGGTCGCCGACGGGGTGGGCGGCGAGCGGTTCGTGGCCGTGCAGCTGCCCCGCAGTGCCGATCTTGTGGTGGTGCTGCTGGCGGTCCTGAAGGCGGGGGGCGCGTATCTGCCGCTCGACGGGGACTTCCCGGCGGAGCGGCTGGCGTTCATGCGGGAGGAGACGCGGCCCGTCGTCACCGTCGATGAAGTCTGGCTTGCCGGGGCCGAGCAGCGGGTGGTGGATTCCGGGGTTGTGCTGCCCGGGGCCGTTGACGTGTCTGGGGCTGCGTATGTGACCAGCGGTGACCGGCTTCTCGCGGTGACGACGATCGGGTTCGACATCGCCGGGCTGGAACTGTTCACCCCGCTCACCTCGGGCGGGACCGTTGTTCTAGCGCCGGGCGGGATCGTGCACGATCCGGACCAGCTCCGTGATCTCCTGGTCCAGGAGCAGGTCTCGGTGATGCAGGCGACGCCGAGCCTGTGGCGTGCCGCGCTCGACAGCCCCGACGTCACCCAGGCCCTCACGCGGGTGCGTGTCCTCGTCGGCGGTGAAGCGCTGCCGTCCGACCTCGCCGACCGGCTCACCACCACC
>NZ_JODM01000117.1 GCF_000717995.1 Streptomyces violaceorubidus | reverse complement strand
CAGCAGACCCGACAACCTGTGCAGCCGCGCCGAAAAATCCTTGTAAGCCAGGTGACTCTGATAAGCAAGATCCTCATTGGCCTGCGGCATACGCTCACCCATGACCATAAAAAAGAGAGCATTCGCCCAGTCAGGCACCTCGATGGCCATGACGGATCAGCACTCCCCTAAAGCTGTTCGCTGTGTTGCAAAACGCCTGACAAGCAACACTCCGGACTCCCTGGACCCCACCGAAGACGAAGCCGGAAAGTGTGTCGGCCCCCTTACCCCCATGGCGGCCGATGCCATGGTCACGGAGTTCAGCCTGCTCAGCGCCGTACACACGTAACCACCGTTCGCCCTTCCCGCCCCGGCGCCGCCGCTCTGCCTCGAACACCCTCGGACGAAGGGTGTCGCCCCAGGCAAAGGCAGCCTTGCCCCAGCGACCTGGCAGTCGTTGACACTCCCACCTCATCTGCATCACGAACTCCGACCGTGCACAGTTCACGCTACCGGGTGCCGGGGAAGACGCGCTGCCGGGTGTTGGCAGTCGTCCACGACTTGCAGTGAGCTCTTTCAGAGTGGCCATCGATCGGGTGACGGGTCGGTGGGCCGCAACGCTGCGATCTCTCGGGTTGGTGTCGGTGGTGGTGAGAGTCGGTCGCGCTGGTCCATGGGTTGGTGTTACGGGGCTGGTCAGTGGGTGTTTTTGGGTGGGTGGGCTGCTGTCATGAGGTGAGAGATTGAGGGGTGGGATCGCTGTCGTGGGGCTTTATCGCATGGCAGCTGATGCTGTCTCAGGTTTGAGAGTTCTTATGTGGTGAGGTGGGCCGGGCCGGTGTGATCGTGGGGTGGAACAAGAGGTAAGGGCCGGTCGTGGGCCTGTGCTGCCCCGGGGGTTGGTGGTGCGTCGTTTGCTGGAGCGGCAGCAGGCGGGGGAGCTGGCCACGCGGCATGTGCGTGCGGTCGCTGAGACGGTGGGTGGGTCTTGACCCCGGTTTCTGGACACGGGTTATGCGGCTTGCGTCAGCGTAGTTGATGTCGTTCGGAGGGAGTTCTCGTAAGCGATGGGGCTGCGGTGT
>NZ_JODM01000116.1 GCF_000717995.1 Streptomyces violaceorubidus | reverse complement strand
GAGGTGGGCCAGCTGTTCGTGGAGGTGGGCGGGGATGGTGAAGGTGACGGTGCCGCCCTGGTGGGTGGGCACGGCCGGGCGGGGCCGGTCGGTCGGGAGCTCCAGCTCCAGCGGCAGGTCTGCCAAGGCCTCCCGCCAGTAGGCGAGTTGGCGTGCGGCGACGGACGTGTCGTCGTTCTCGTCGCCCAGGAGTGCCTGCTGCCAGAGGGTGTAGTCGGCGTACTGCACCGGCAGCGGAGCCCAGTTGGGACTCTGGCCGGTGTGCCGGGCGGTGTAGGCGGTGGTGAGGTCGTGGGCGAGGGGTCCCATGGACCAGCCGTCGGCGGCGATGTGGTGGACGACGAGGAGCAGGACATGCTCGTCGGGCCCGGTGCGGAACAGGCGCAGGGCTTCGTGCCGGTGGACCACGTCGGTGAGGGCGGCGTGCAGTGCGGCTTCGTCCAGGGGGCCGGTGAGGCGGAGTGCGACGGGGATGTTGTACAGCGCGCTGTCGGGGTCGTACTGGTGCAGGAACCACAACCGCTGCTGCGCGTACGACAACGGAACGCGGTCGGGGCGGGGCAGTGCGGTCAGGGGTTCCCTGGCCGTCTCCGCCTGGCTGAGCCGGCCGGCGAGGGCCGCGACAGTCGGGGTCTCGAACAGGACGCGGACGGGCAGTTCGGTGCCCAGGCTGCTGCGGATGCGGGAGACCAGGCGGGTGGCGAGCAGGGAGTGTCCGCCCAGGTCGAAGAAGCTGTCGTCGATCCCGACGCGGGTGACGCCGAGGATGTCGGCGAACAGGGCGCACAGGATCTCTTCCTGCGGGGTGCGCGGGGCGCGGTGCTCGGTGGTGGTCGTGGTGTCGAAGTCGGGGTCGGGGAGGGCGTTGCGGTCGAGTTTGCCGTTGGCGGTCAGGGGGAGGCCGTCGAGGGTGACGAAGGCGGAGGGGACCATGTAGGCGGGCAGGGTCTGGGCCGTATGCGCACGCAGGTCGCCGGTGTCCTGGCCCACGACGTAGGCGACGAGGCGTTCGTCCCGGACGAGTACGGCTGCCTGCGAGACCGTCGGGTGAGAACGCAGGACGGTCTCGATCTCGCCGAGTTCGATGCGGTGGCCGCGGAGTTTGACCTGCTGGTCCGCGCGGCGCAGGTATTCCAGGTCTCCGCTCGCGGTCCAGCGCGCCACGTCACCCGTGCGGTACATGCGCGTACCGGGCGGGCCGTAGGGGTTGGCGGTGAAACGTTCACCGGTCAGAGCCGGGCGGTTGAGGTACCCACGGGCCACACCAGTGCCCACGATGTACAGCTCCCCGGCCACACCCGCCGGAACCGGCTGGAGGTGCTGGTCGAGGACGTAGACCTGGGTGTTGTCCAGGGGCCGGCCGATGGTGACCGCATCACCCGGTGTCAACGGGGCGGCGGTGGACCAGATGGTGGTCTCCGTGGGCCCGTACACGTTGACGACCGAGGCAGCGGTGGTGGTGAGCCGGTCGGCGAGGTCGGACGGCAGC
>NZ_JODM01000115.1 GCF_000717995.1 Streptomyces violaceorubidus | reverse complement strand
CGCGGAAGAGCACATGGAGATCCTCCGCAAAAACAACTTCAAGCCACGTAGCTCCGGGGAAACACGCCAGACCTACCACTGGCTCAACAAAGTCAAAGCCAGCAGCACCCAGGTGCCGCGAAACACGCCAGACCTACCAGTGGCTCAACAAAGTCAAAGCGGGCAGCACCCTGGTGCCGCAGGTATATCTGGACGAGATGCACGCGGCCAACGTCCCGAACCTGGACAACGCTCGCGCCACGGAGGACCAGAAGAAGCGCACCCCGGAAGAACACATGGAGATCCTCCGCAAAAACAAGTTCGTCCTGAGTACCGTCGGGGACACACAGCAGACCTACCAGTGGTTCAACAGCGTCAAAGCGGGCAGGACCATGGTGCCGCAGGTATATCTGGACGAGATGCACGCGGCCAACGTCCCGGGCCTGGACGACGCTCGCGCCACCGAGAACAAGAAGAAGCGCACCCCGGAAGAACACATGGAGATCCTCCGCAAAAACAACTTCAGGCCAAGTACCTTCGGGGAAACACACCAGACCTACGACTGGTTCAACAGTGTTAAATTGGGCAAGAACACGGTGCCGCAGGTTTATCTGGACGAGATGCACGCGGCCAACGTCCCGGGCCTGGACAACGCTCGCGCCACCGAGGACCAGAAGAAGCTGACCGCGGAAAAACACATGGAGATCCTCCGCAAAAACAAGTTCGTCCTGAGTACCGTCGGGGACACACAGCAGACCTACCAGTGGTTCTCAGATGTCAAATCAGGCAGGACCACGGTGCCGCAGGTATATCTGGACGAGATGCGCGCAGCCAACATCCCGGACCTGGACAACGCTCGCGCCACCGAGGACCAAAAGAAGCTGACCGCGGAAAAACACATGGAGATCCTCCGCAAAAACAAGTTCGTCCTGAGTACCGGCGGGGACGCACAGCAGACCTACCAGTGGTTCAAGACTGTCAAATCGGGCAGGATAACGGTGCCGCAGGTTCGAGATGCGTGAGGCCGGCGTCTCGGGCCTGGACAACGCTCGCACCCGATAACACGGGCTGGCTGTTCTCTATTCGCTCGAATGGTCGGCGGGGGCTCGAACGGGGGCCTGGTCCGGGTGAGTATGCGGGATCGATGTACGACGAGCTGGCGGAGGGGAACGTGCCCGAGATCTGGGCCGGGGTGGACATCGGCAAGACGCACCACCACTGAGCATTTTCAGCGTTGCTTCTCCAGGGTGAGGACGGCTTTGGTGATGACGCTCATGCGGTTGGGGCTGACGCGGGATCTGCGGAAGATCTGCCAGGA
>NZ_JODM01000114.1 GCF_000717995.1 Streptomyces violaceorubidus | reverse complement strand
CCGCAGCCCGCGCCCGCGTCACCGCCGACTCGACCTGTTCGGCGCTACCACGCATCACCACGTACGCCACAGCCGCCACGTGCTGGTCCGTCTGCGACAACGCGGTGAAATCCTCGGCGTGGACGGTGAACCGCTGGATCACCGCGCCGGTGCCCGCGGGCGTTCCGCCGAGGAGGGTGTGGGCCCGCCGCAGAGCCCGGTGTGCCGGCGACATGGACGCCGTGTCCACCGGCGCCTTCGCCCACAACCGCTGGAATTGGGAAAAGCGAGACGAGGGCGCCCGTTCTCCCACGTTCCTACCTGATCGACGAACCACGGCAACTCATCCGAGAGCTCACGCACGATGCGTTGCGCAGCACTGCCTGCTGACTCGCCGGGCAGCTGCGTCAGGACGAGTGGGTGCTTGCGCTGGAGGTCGGCTACTGCTTTGGCGTGCCGAGGAACTTGCTGCGAAAATTTGGCATGCGCTTGAAGGTGACTTACGATGGACCATTCAAAGTCGATTTCGGGACTGAAGGCCTGCGCTCGAAATGACTTCCACGGAGATTCGACGCCGTCCCAGAAGCTTTTTGTGAAGTCATTCAAAGCGTAGCCCAGGAGCCCATGCGCCAACTCGTGAGTCGCCGTACGCATCACACCGTCATTCATGCGAAAGTGTGCGCGGGCATAAATATTGAACAGCTTCTGTGATTTGAAATACCCCCCCGTGGCGTGGAAATCTAGTTCATTTTTTTCCAGCGTAGACCGCACTACGCCGACTGTTCCCACCTCCTGCTCGAAGCTGCTGCGGCTGGATTTTTTGCGCCGCTCTCCCATGATGGGCGCGTAGTTGCGCAGAGAGGCGCTCAATTGCGCCAACGTGTTGAGGTGGAGAGGCAGAGGGGTGATCTTCGCCTTGACAGCATCAGCTGCTTTCGGATTATGTTCCAGAACCGCCTGCACGCCGGCGGCGGAATTGAAGGCGATATGGTATTCAGCCTCCATCTTCTGTATCAGTCGGCGGCGCAGCAGTTCACTTTCACTGTTCACGAATTTGCTTTTTTCTTCGACATGAACGTCGGGCGCGCCGGTATCCCCGTCGTCAGGGACAGCGAAGACGTGACCACCGTCAGCGGTGTGTGTCGGTACCGTCTGGTCGGCCGCCGCCGTACGGGTGCCAGGGCCGGCCGCGGTCGTGTGCGGGGTGTCCTCACCCGGCTTCGCGGCGGGGTCCGCATCGGGACGCAGGGTGGGGGCGGCTGCGTCGCTCGTCACGGAGCGGGTGAGGTCCATGGCGGCATCGGCGGCGGGCGTGATGTCGGACTCGGGTGACCTGCTGCTGCCCGCGGTCTCGGGTGCAGCGGAGTGTTCTGACGGGGCAGGCCGCGGTCCGGCTATGGGTTCGTAGGTGTCGAGGACGGCTTGCAGCCGGGAGTGTTCCGCGGAG
>NZ_JODM01000113.1 GCF_000717995.1 Streptomyces violaceorubidus | reverse complement strand
CCCGGCTGGCGGCGGCGTTGACGCCGGAGGTGGACGCGGTCCTGGCCCGCCATCCGCTGCGGGACCTGGTCACCTCCTCCGAGCCGCTGCCCCTGCTCGTGGAGCGGGAACGCGCCCTGTACGGCGCCTGGTACGAGTTCTTCCCCCGCTCCGAGGGCACCCCCGCCCAGCCCCACGGCACCTTCCGCACCGCCGCCCGCCGCCTGCCCGCGATCGCCGCCATGGGCTTCGACGTCGTCTACCTCCCACCCGTCCACCCCATCGGCACCACCCACCGCAAGGGCCGCAACAACACCCTCACCGCCACCGGCGACGACGTCGGCGTCCCCTGGGCCATCGGCTCCCCCGAAGGCGGCCACGACGCGATCCACCCCGCCCTCGGCACCCTCGACGACTTCGACCACTTCGTCGCCCGCGCGAGCGAACTCGGCCTGGAGATCGCCCTCGACTTCGCCCTCCAGTGCTCCCCCGACCACCCCTGGGTCCACAAACACCCCGAGTGGTTCCACCACCGCCCCGACGGCACCATCGCCCACGCCGAGAACCCGCCCAAGAAGTACCAGGACATCTACCCCATCGCCTTCGACGCCGACATGGACGGACTCGTCACCGAGACCGTACGGATCCTGCGCCACTGGATGGACCACGGCGTGCGCATCTTCCGCGTCGACAACCCCCACACCAAACCCGTCGCCTTCTGGGAACGCGTCATCGCCGGGATCAACGGCGCCGACCCCGACGTCATCTTCCTCGCCGAGGCCTTCACCCGCCCCGCGATGATGGCCACCCTCGCCCAGATCGGCTTCCAGCAGTCCTACACCTACTTCACCTGGCGCAACACCAAGCAGGAACTGACCGACTACCTCACCGAACTGACGGGCGACGCCGCCTCCTACATGCGGCCCAACCTCTTCACCAACACCCCCGACATCCTGCACGCCTACCTCCAGCGCGGAGGCCGCCCCGCCTTCGAGACCCGCGCCGTCCTCGCCGCCACCCTCTCCCCCACCTGGGGCATCTACAGCGGCTACGAACTCTGCGAGAACACCCCCCTGCGCGACGGCAGCGAGGAATACCTCGACTCGGAGAAGTACCAGCTCACCCCCCGCGACTGGGCCCGCGCCACCCGCGAGGGCACCACCATCGCCCCCCTCATCACCCGCCTCAACACCATCCGGCGCG
>NZ_JODM01000112.1 GCF_000717995.1 Streptomyces violaceorubidus | reverse complement strand
AGCCGCCGCCTTCGGCGGACCCGGACAGGCCGCCTACGCCGCCGCCAACACCTTCCTCGACACCCTCGCCCACCACCGCCACACCCACGGCCAACCAGCACTCTCCCTCGGCTGGGGCCTGTGGGAAGACCGCAGCAACATGACCGGCAACCTCACCGACACCGACCTCCACCGCATCACCCGCCACGGAGTCGGCGCCATGAGCACCGAGGACGGGCTGCGGCTGCTGGACGCGGCCTGTGCGACGGCCGAGGCGCATCTGCTGCCGATCCGGCTGGACGTCGGGGCGCTGCGGCGGCGGGCCGACGACGACAGTCTCCCGGCGCTGCTGCGGGGGCTCGCCCAGCGCCGGGCGCGTCGCGGCACCGTGGACGCCGGCACACGGCGGCCCTCGGAACTGTCGCTCGCCGAGCGGCTCGGCCGGGTGTCCGGTGAGCAGCGGGCGCGGGCGCTGGAGGATCTGGTGGTCGCGCAGGTGGCTGCCGTGCTGGGGCACGCGTCGACGGCCGCGATCGAGCCGGACCGTGCCTTCAAGGACATCGGGTTCGACTCGTTGACCGCGGTCGAACTGCGCAACCGGCTCAACACGGCGAGCGGTCTGCGGCTGCCCGCCACGCTGGTCTTCGACCGGCCGACTCCGCAGGCGATCGCCCGGTTCCTGGAGCGGAAGCTGTTCCCGCGGGAGAGCACCCAGGCTCCCGCCCCGGCCGCGCAGGACTCCGTCCGCGACATCGACGCCGTCGACCTGGACGCGATCGACGAGATGGATGTCGACCTCCTCATCAACCTTGCTTTCGACGGCGACAGTGCCGGAACCGACGCGGAGCGTGAGTGACCCGATGAGCAATCCCAACGACAAGGTCGTCGCCGCCCTGCGGGCGTCCCTCAAGGAGACCGAGCGGCTGCGGCAGCACAACCGTGAACTCACCGAGCGCGGCCGGGAGCCGATCGCGATCGTCGCGATGAGCTGCCGGTACCCGGGCGGGGTGCGCACTCCGGAGGACCTGTGGCGGCTGGTGGCCGCGGGTGAGGACGCGCTCCTGGGAGGCCGTGGAGAGGGCCGGCATCGACCCGCGGGCCCTGCGCGGCAGCCGCACGGGCGTCTTCGCCGGAGTCATGTACCACGACTACGGCACGCTGGTCGGTGAGTCGCCGGACGCCGTCGAGGGCTATGTATACAACGGCAGCGCGGGCAGCGTCGCCTCCGGCCGGGTGTCCTACACACTCGGTCTTGAGGGGCCGGCGGTGACGGTCGACACGGCCTGTTCCTCCTCGCTGGTCGCCCTGCATCTGGCGGTGCAGTCGCTGCGCAACGGCGAGTGCTCGCTGGCGCTGGCCGGGGGCGTGGCGGTGATGTCGACGCCGACGCTGTTCGACGAGTTCAGCCGGGGGCAGGGGCACGGGCTGGCGCCGGACGGCCGGTGCAAGGCGTTCGCGGACGGCGCCGACGGGACCAGCCTGTCGGAGGGCGTGGGCCTGCTGTTGCTGGAGCGGCTGTCGGACGCCCGGCGCAACGGCCACCCCGTACTGGCGGTGGTCCGTTCCACGGCGGCCAACCAGGACGGGGCGAGCAACGGCCTCACCGCGCCGAACGGGCCCGCGCAGGAGCGGGTGATCCGGGACGCGCTGGCCGTCGCCGGGCTGACCGGCGCGGACGTCGACGCGGTCGAGGCCCACGGCACCGGCACCAGCCTCGGCGACCCCATCGAGGCACAGGCCCTCCTCGCCACCTAC
>NZ_JODM01000111.1 GCF_000717995.1 Streptomyces violaceorubidus | reverse complement strand
GTCACCCAGGCAGCCGTACTCGTCCGCGACGAACGCCTCGTCGCCTACGTCGTGGGACAGAACACCGGCGACCTGCGCGACCACGCCGCCCAGGCCCTGCCCGCCTACATGGTTCCCTCCGCCTTCGTCACCCTCGACGGCCTCCCCCTGACCGCCAACGGCAAACTCGACCGCAAAGCCCTCCCCGACCCCGACTTCGACACCACGACCACCGCCGAGCACCGCGCCCCGCGCACCCCGCAGGAAGAGATCCTGTGCGCCCTGTTCGCGGACGTCCTCGGCGTCACCCGCGTCGGGATCGACGACAGCTTCTTCGACCTGGGCGGACACTCACTGCTCGCCACCCGCCTGGTCTCCCGCATCCGCAGCAGCCTGGGCACCGAACTGCCCGTCCGCGTCCTGTTCGAGACACCGACTGTCGCAGCCCTCGCCGGCCGGCTCAGCCAGGCGGAGACGGCCAGGGAACCCCTGAGCCCGCAGGCACGGCCGGGGCATGTTCCGTTGTCGTCGGCGCAGCAGGGGCAGTGGTTCCTTCAGAAGCTGGAGGGGCCGAACGCGACGTACAACATTCCCATCGCGCTGCGGCTGTCGGGCGGGCTGGACACCGGGGCGCTGCGGGCCGCGCTCGGTGACCTGAGCGCACGGCACGAGAGCCTGCGCACGCTGGTCGAGGACACGCCCACCGGTGCCCGGCAGGTCGTGCAAGACCAGACGGCCCCGGTCCTGAGCGTGGTCGACACCACCGAGGACGCCCTGGCGGGAGAGCTGGGCACGGCTGCTGCCCGGCCCTTCGACCTCACCCGTGACCTGCCCCTGCGGGCCACCGTCTTCCGCACCGCACCCGACGAACACGTCCTGCTCCTCGTCCTCCACCACATCGCCGCCGACGAAGGCTCCTTCGCGCCCCTCGCCCGAGACCTGACCGCCGCCTACGCCGCTCGGTGCGCGGAGCAGGCTCCCGACTGGGCACCGCTGCCGGTGCAGTACGCGGACTACACCCTCTGGCAGCAGACGCTCCTGGGCGACGAGAACGACGACACGTCCGTCGCCGCACGCCAACTCGCCCACTGGCGCGAGACCCTGGCAGACCTGCCGCTGGAGCTGGCGCGGGAGCACCAGTGCACGCCGTTCATGGTGGTCCAGGCCGCGTTGGCGGTCCTGCTGCACCGGCTCGGCGCCGGCACGGACATCCCCATCGGCACCCCCGTCGCCGGACGCACCGACGACGCCCTCGACGACCTCATCGGCTTCTTCGTCAACACCCTGGTCCTGCGCACCGACCTCACCGGTGACCCCAGCTTCAGCGAGCTGCTGACCCGGGTGCGGGAGACGGACCTGGCCGCCTACGCGCACCAGGACATCCCCTTCGAACG
>NZ_JODM01000110.1 GCF_000717995.1 Streptomyces violaceorubidus | reverse complement strand
GGGCCTTGACCCCGGGTCTTGGACACCCGAGAGACTGGATCTTGAGTCCAGGAGAACGGATGTCCCGTGGTCATGAAGCACTATCCGCCGCAGTTCAAGGTGGACGCGGTCGCGTTGTACGAGTCGCGGCCGGAGGCGACGATCAGGTCGGTCGCCGCTGATCTGGGGATCAACCCGGAGACGTTGCGGAACTGGGTCCGGGCGGCCGGAGCGAGCCGGCCACGGGGACGCCGGACGCAGGCGCCCGCCGAGCCGCCCACGCCGCTGGAGGCGGAGAACGCGGCCCTGCGCAAGAAGGTCCGTGAACTGGAAGAAGAACGCGAGATCCTGCGGAAGGCTGCGAAGTATTTCGCCGGGGAGACGCGCTGGTGAACCGCTTCCAGTTCGTCGCCGACCACCAGCGCCGCCACGGCGTGAAGCGGCTGTGCACCATCCTGGGCATCGCCCGCTCGAGCTACTACTACTGGCGTGGCACCTCCGGGGACCGGGCCGCCCGGCAGGCGGCCGACGCCGCTCTCGCCGCACGGATACGGGCCGTGCACCGTGCCTCGGACGGCACCTACGGCGTCCCCAGGATCACCGCCGAGCTCCGCGAGGACGGCGAGCGGGTCAACCACAAGCGGATCGCCCGGGTGATGCGGAGCATCGGCCTGGCGGGTGTGCGGCTACGTCGCAGGCCACGCACCACCATCGCGGACCCGGCCGCGGCCAAGGCCCCGGACCTGATCGGCCGCGACTTCACCGCGAGTAAGCCGAACACCAAGTACGTCGGTGACATCACCTATCTCCCCGTGGACAGCGGGAAGTTCCTCTACCTGGCCACCGTCATCGACCTCGCCTCGCGCCGCCTTGCCGGCTGGGCGATCGCCGATCACATGCGCACGGAACTCGTCATCGATGCCCTGGACGCCGCGAGGCGCACCCGAGGCAGCCTTGCCGGAGCGATCATGCACACCGATCACGGCGCCCAGTACGTCAGCCGGGCCTTCGCCGACGCCTGCCGCCAGGCCGGCGTCCGTCAATCCATGAGTGCGGTCGGCAGCTCGGCGGACAACGCACTCGCCGAGTCCTTCAACGCCACGTTTAAACGGGAGACGCTCCAGGACCGCAAGCGCTGGTCCAGCGAGCGCGAAGCCCGCCTCGAGACGTTCCGCTGGCTGAACCGCTACAACACCCGACGCCGTCACTCCCGCCTCGGACACCGCAGCCCGATCGCTTACGAGATAGCGTCCGAAACAACATCAACTACGCTGACGCAAGCCGCATAACCCGTGTCCAGAACTCGGGGTCAAGGCCC
>NZ_JODM01000109.1 GCF_000717995.1 Streptomyces violaceorubidus | reverse complement strand
GGGCCTTGACCCCGGATCTTGGACACACGAGACAATGGATCCTGAGGATCTGAGAACGGACATCTCGTGGTCATGAAGAACTATCCGCCGCAGTTCAAGGCGGACGCTGTCGCGCTCTACGAGTCGCGGCCCGAAGCGACGATCAGGTCGGTCGCCGCTGATCTGGGAGTGAACCCGGAGACGTTGCGGAACTGGGTCAGGGCGGCCGGTTCGAGTCGCCCGAGGGGCCGTCGGGCCGAGGCATCCCTCGAACCGCCCACTGCGCTGGAGACGGAGAACGCGGCCCTGCGCAAGAAGATCCGCGAGTTGGAGGAAGAGCACGAGATCCTGCGGAAGGCGGCGAAGTATTTCGCCGGGGAGACGCGCTGGTGAACCGCTTCCAGTTCGTCGCCGACCACCAGCGCCGTTACGGCGTGAAGCGGCTGTGCACCATCCTGGGCATTGCCCGCTCCAGCTTCTACTACTGGCGCCGCGCCGCCGCCGACAGGGCCGCCCGCCGGGCGGCCGACGCCCATCTTGCCGCACGGATACGGGCTGTCCACCGCGATTCGGACGGCACCTACGGCGTTCCCAGGATCACCGCCGAGCTCCGCGAGGACGGCGAGCGCGTCAACCACAAGCGGGTCGCACGCGTGATGCGGAGCATCGATCTGGCGGGCGTGAGGCTGCGACGAAGACACCGCACCACGGTCACGGACCCGGCCGCGGCGAAGGCCCCGGACCTGATCGGCCGCGACTTCACCGCAGGTGAAACGAACACGAAGTACGTCGGTGACATCACCTACCTCCCCCTGGAGAGCGGGAGGTTCCTCTATCTGGCCACCGTCATCGACCTCGCCTCACGGCGTCTCACCGGCTGGGCGATCGCGGATCACATGCGCACCGATCTCGTCATTGACGCCCTGGCCGCCGCCGAACACACCCGCGGCAGCCTCGCGGGAGCTGTCCTGCACACCGATCATGGAGCCCAGTACACCAGCCGGGCCTTCGCCGAGGCCTGCAACCAGGCCGGCGTTCGCCAGTCCATGAGCGCGATCGGTTCCAGCGCGGACAACGCACTCGCCGAGTCCTTCAACGCGACGTTCAAACGCGAGACCCTCCAGGGCCGCAAGCACTGGGCCGGCGAGCGCGAGACCCGCCTCGACGCGTTCCGATGGCTGCACCGATACAACGTCCGACGCCGTCACTCCAGCCTCGGACACCGCAGCCCCATCGCTTACGAGAACTCCCTCCGAACGACATCAACTACGCTGACGCAAGCCGCATAACCCGTGTCCAGAAACCGGGGTCAAGACCC
>NZ_JODM01000108.1 GCF_000717995.1 Streptomyces violaceorubidus | reverse complement strand
CTGTCCCTGGACAAGGTCAACGTCAACGGCGGCGCCATCGCGCTCGGCCACCCCCTCGGCGCCACCGGCGCGATGATCCTCGGCACCCTCGTGGACGAACTGGAGCGCCAGGACAAGCGCTACGGCCTCGCCACCCTCTGCGTGGGCGGCGGCATGGGCATCGCCACCGTCGTCGAGCGCATCTGACCCCCTCCCGACGGATCACGACGGATACCTGGAGCACACCCTCATGAGCACCGAGCCCACCACCATCCGCTGGGAGCAGGACGACACCGGTGTCGTCACCCTCGTCCTCGACGACCCCGACCAGTCCGCGAACACCATGAACCAGGCGTTCCGTGACTCCTTGGCGGCGGTCACCGACCGTCTGGAGGCCGAGAAGGAGTCCGTCCGCGGCGTCATCGTCACCTCCGCCAAGAAGACCTTCTTCGCCGGCGGCGACCTGCGCGACCTCATCCGCGTCACCCCGGAGACCGCGCAGGACCTCTTCGACGGCGGCATGGCCATCAAGCGCAACCTGCGCCGCATCGAGACCCTCGGCAAGCCCGTCGTCGCCGCCCTGAACGGCGCGGCCCTCGGCGGCGGTTACGAGATCGCGCTGGCCTGCCACCACCGCGTCGCCCTCGACGCGCCAGGCTCCAAGATCGGCTGCCCCGAGGTCACCCTCGGCCTGCTCCCCGGAGGCGGCGGCGTCGTCCGCACCGTCCGGATGCTCGGCATCACCGACGCCCTGCTGAAGGTCCTCCTCCAGGGCACCCAGTACAACCCCCGCCGCGCCCTCGAAGCCGGTCTGGTCGACGAGGTCGCCGACAGCCGCGAGGACATGCTCGCCAGGGCCCGCGCCTTCATCGACGCCCACCCGGAGTCCGCCCAGCCCTGGGACCGGCCCGGCTACCGCGTCCCCGGCGGCACGCCCTCCCACCCGAAGTTCGCGGCCAACCTGCCCGCCTTCCCGGCCAACCTGCGCAAGCAGACGAACGGCGCCCCCTACCCGGCGCCGCGCAACATCATGGCCGCCGCCGTCGAGGGCGCCCAGGTCGACTTCGAGACCGCCCAGGTCATCGAGGCCCGCTACTTCGTCGAGCTGGCCGCCGGACAGACCTCGAAGAACATGATCCAGGCGTTCTTCTTCGATCTCCAGGCGGTCAACTCGGGCGCGAACCGCCCGAAGGGCGTCGAGCCGGGGAAGGTGTCCAAGGTCGCGGTGCTGGGCGCGGGGATGATGGGTGCGGGCATCGCCTACTCGTGTGCCCGCGCGGGCATCGAGGTGGTGCTGAAGGACGTCTCGCTGGAGGCGGCGCTCAGGGGCAGGGCGTACTCGGAGAAG
>NZ_JODM01000107.1 GCF_000717995.1 Streptomyces violaceorubidus | reverse complement strand
CTTCTCCGAGTACGCCCTGCCCCTGAGCGCCGCCTCCAGCGAGACGTCCTTCAGCACCACCTCGATGCCCGCGCGGGCACACGAGTAGGCGATGCCCGCGCCCATCATCCCCGCGCCCAGCACCGCGACCTTGGACACCTTCCCCGGCTCGAAGCCCTTCGGGCGGTTCGCGCCCGAGTTGACCGCCTGGAGATCGAAGAAGAACGCCTGGATCATGTTCTTGGTGATCTGGCCGGTGACGAGTTCCGTCAGGTACCGGGCCTCCACGACGAAGGCCGTGTCCAGGTCGACCTGGGCGCTCTCCACGGCCGCCGCGAGGATGTTGCGCGGCGCGGGGTAGGGGGCCCCGCCGGTCCGCTTCCTGAGCAGCGCGGGCAGCGCGGAGAGCTCGGCCGCGAGCTTCGGGTGGGAGGGCGTGCCGCCGGGGACGCGGTAGCCGGGCCGGTCCCAGGGCTGGCAGGACTCCGGGTGGGCGTCGATGAAGGCGCGGGCCCTGGCGAGCATGTCCTCGCGGTTGTCGGCGACCTCGTCGACCAGACCGGCTTCGAGGGCGTCGGCCGGCCCGTACTGGGTGCCTTCGAGGAGGACGGTGCGCAGGGCGCCCACGACGCCGAACATCCGGACGGTGCGGGTCACTCCCCCGCCGCCCGGCAGCAGGCCCAGGGTGACCTCGGGGAGCCCGACCCGTGCGGCCGGGGTGTCGAGCACCACGCGGTGGTGGCAGGCCAGCGCGATCTCGTAACCGCCGCCGAGGGCCGCGCCGTTGATCGCGGCGACGACCGGCCTGCCCAGGGTCTCCAGGACACGCAGCGAGCGCTTGACCCGCATCCCCGCCTCGAAGGACCGCTGTGCGGTGGCGGGCGTGACGGAGATCAGGTCCCGCAGGTCGCCGCCGGCGAAGAAGGTCTTCTTGGCGGAGGTCACGAGGACTGCGCGGATGTCGTCACGGCGCTCCACGAGCCGCTGCGCGACGGCGTCCAGCGAGTCGATGAACGCGGCGTTCATGGTGTTGACGGACTGGCTCGGATCGTCCAGGACGAGGGTGACGACGCGGTCCTCGGACTCCTCCCAGCGGATGGTGGAGGGCCGTTCGGTGATGTCCATGACTGAGGTCTCCAGTGAGGTGGGGGGCGGCGCCGGCCGGGCGGGGTTCACAGGCGCTCGACGACGGTGGCGATGCCCATGCCGCCGCCCACGCACAGGGTCGCCAGCCCGTAGCGCTCGTCCCGGCGCTCCAATTCGTCCACGAGGGTGCCGAGGATCATCGCGCCGGTGGCGCCGAGGGGGTGGCCGAGCGCGATGGCGCCGCCGTTGACGTTGACCTTGTCCAGGGACAG
>NZ_JODM01000106.1 GCF_000717995.1 Streptomyces violaceorubidus | reverse complement strand
GCACCCCGCTACGACGTCGGCAAAACCGTCAAGCGCCCCGAGACTCTCAAAGCCATCGGCAAGCCTGGCAGGTCCTGGTAGATAAAGAACAAGCTCAGAAGCTGTTGTCTTTCCGAGGGTGCGGGTGTGTTTGGTCGTGTCCCTTGGTGTGGTGTAGCTGATCATTCGGTGGTGCCGGGCAGGCAGGTGGCGTTGTCTGGATAGAGGCTGTCCATGCTCTCGATGGAGAGGGAGCGGCGGGGGAAGGCGATCCACTCGTCGTGGAGCTCGACGAGGACGGCGGTGGCGAGCCGGTCGACGGCGCTGGTGTTCGGGAAGACCTGGACGACGTCGGAACGGCGTTTGATCTCCCGGTTCAGTCGCTCGAGCGGGTTGGTCGACTGGATCTTCTTCCAGTGCTGGTGCGGGAAGTCCGCGAACGCGGTCAGGTCCTCCTTCGCGTCGAGAAGCATCTCTTTGACCTTGGGGAACTGCTCGCCGAGCATGTCCGCGACGGTGTCCAGGTGGGCCCGGACCGCTTCGGCTGTGGGCTGGGCGAAGAGGGTGCGGATCGTCGCGGCGACCATCTCCGCGGCTCCCTTCGGGATCACCGAGAAGACGTTGCGGACGAAGTGGACACGACAGCGCTGCCAGGCGGCGCCGGGCATGACCTTGCGGATGGCCTTGACCAAGCCGCTGTGGCTGTCGGAGATGACGAGACGGACACCGGTCAGGCCGCGTTCCCGTAATGAGCGCAGGAACTCGGACCAGAACGCTTCGGTTTCGCTGTCGCCGACCATGACGCCCAGAACCTCACGGCCGCCGTCCTCGGTGACGCCGGTGGCGATGACGACGGCCTGGGAGACGGTCTGATGGTTCACGCGCGCTTTGACGTAGGTGGCATCGAGATAGACGTAGGGGAAGCGGGTGTGATCCAGCAGCCGGGTACGGAACGCGTCGAGTTGTTCGTCGAGGTCCGCGCAGATCCGGGAGACCTCGCTCTTCGATATGCCGGTGTCCGAGCCGAGGGCTTTGACCAGGTCGTCGACCGAGCGGGTGGAGACGCCGTGGACGTATGCCTCCATGACGACGGCGTAGAGGGCCTGGTCGATCCGGCGCCGACGCTCGAGCAGGCTGGGGAAGAAGCTGCCGGCCCGCAGTTTCGGGATGGCGAGCTCCAGGTCGCCGGCCTGCGTGGTCACGGTCTTCTCCCGGTGCCCGTTGCGCCAGGTGCTGCGAGTGTCGGTCCTCTCGCCCCACTCCGCACCGCTCCGGGCAGTGGCCTCGGCCTCGATCAGTGAGCATTTTCAGCGTTGCTTCTCCAGGGTGAGGACGGCTTTGGTGATGACGCTCATGCGGTTGGGGCTGACGCGGGATCTGCGGAAGATCTGCCAGGA
>NZ_JODM01000105.1 GCF_000717995.1 Streptomyces violaceorubidus | reverse complement strand
GCTCACCATCGAGCGCGTCCACCCGATCACCAGCCTGCCGCCCGGCGCGGTCACCGGCGCCCAGATCGCGGACTGGATCAGAGGCCACTGGAAGATCGAAAATCTTCTGCACCACGTCCGCGACCGCACGTTCCGCGAGGACGACTCCAAGATCCATGCCGGGCATCTCCCGCGCATCATGGCCGGCCTGCGCAACCTCGCCATCGGCGTCCACCGTCAGGACGGCCACACCAACATCGCCGCCGCCCTACGTCACCAGGCTCGCGAACCATTCGAGCGAATAGAGAACAGCCAGCCCGTGTTATCGGGTGCGAGCGTTGTCCAGGCCCGAGACGCCGGCCTCACGCATCTCGTCCAGATGATCCTGTGAAATCACTATATAGCCATTTCTGATTTTTTGGAGCCACTCGTAGGTCTGGGTTGTTTTCCCGACACTACGTAGCTTGAAATTGTATTTGCGGAGGATCTCCATGTGTTCTTCCGCGGTCAGCTTCTTCCTGTCCTCGGTGGTGCGAGCGTTGCCCAGGCCCTGGACGTTGGCCGCGCGCATCTCGTCCAGATGAACCTGCGATACCAGGACGCTGCCGGCTTTGACATCTGCGAACCACTGGTAGGTCTGCTGTGTGTCCCCGCCGGCACTCAGGACGAACTTGTTTTTGCGGAGGATCTCCATGTGCCCTTCCGCGGTCTGTTTCTTCTGGTCCTCGGTGGTGCGAGCGTTGGCCAGGCCCTGGACGTTGGCTGCGTGCATCTCGTCCAGATGAACCCGCGACACCGCGCTTCTGCCCGATTTGACACTGTTGAGCCAGCGGTAGGTCCGGTTTGTTTCCCCGGAGCTACGTGGCTTGAAGTTGTTTTTGCGGAGGATCTCCATGTGTTCTTCCGCGGTCAGCGTCTTCTGGTCCTCGGTGGTGCGAGCGTTGGCCAGGCCCTGGACGTTGGCTGCGTGCATCTCGTCCAGATGAACCCGCGACACCGCGCTCATGCCCAATTTGACCCTGGTGAGCCAGTGGTAGGTCCGGTTTGTTTCCCCGGAGCTACGTGGCTTGAAGTTGTTTTTGCGGAGGATTTCCATGTGTTCTTCCGCGGTCAGCGTCTTCTGGTCCTCGGTGGTGCGAGCGTTGTCCAGGCCCTGGACGTTGGCTGCGTGCATCTCGTCCAGATGAACCCGCGGCACCAGGGCGGTGCCGGCTTTGACTTTCTTGAGCCAGTGGTAGGTCCGGTTTGTTTCCCCGGAGCTACGTGGCTTGAAGTTGTTTTTGCGGAGGATCTCCATGTGTTCTTCCGCGGTCAGCTTCTTCCGGTCCTCGGCGGTGCGAGCGTTGTCCAGGCCCTGGACGTTGGCTGCGTGCATCTCTTGACTTTGTTGAGCCAGTGGTAGGTCTGGCGTGTTTCCCCGGAGCTACGTGGCTTGAAGTTGTTTTTGCGGAGGATCTCCATGTGCTCTTCCGCGGTCAGCGTCTTCTGGTCCTCGATGGCGCGAGCGTCGTCCAGGTCCGGGACGTTGGCTGCGCGCATTTCGTCCAGATGAACCTGCGGCACCGGGAGCGTGCCACGCCTGACCCGTTGGAGCCAGTCAGTGGTCCGTGGATTGTTGGATGTGTAGTTGTTCCTGCGGAAG
>NZ_JODM01000104.1 GCF_000717995.1 Streptomyces violaceorubidus | reverse complement strand
AGCGTCTGCAGCAGGCCCGGCGCCTGCTCGGCGAGCAGGCCGGTGACCGCTGCGACGTAGGCGTGGGCGGTGCCGACGGATATACCGAATGCCGCGGCGATCCTCGTGAGGGTGTCGATCCCGAAGGCGACGGCGATCTGCGCCAGCGGCTCGTGCTTACGCAGGTACACCAGCGCGACCAGGGCACGCCGGTGCGGCGCCAGCTTGCAGCGGCGGTCACCCTCGCGGGTGACGATGAGCATGGTCAGCCACTCGACCAGCGCGTGCGGGAGGTCGAGTACGGCAGGATGGGGAACCAACAGGGCTCCTGTGCCGACGAGTTGAGACTTCGAACACCTCCCTCAACGGCACGGGAGTCCTGTGCGTTGCGGCCCACCGACCCGTCACCCGATCGATGGCCACTCTGAAAGAGCTCACTGTCGCCGCCACCCTTCACCTGGCCGGTCGGGCGTGGGCCCATCCGCGGCAACCCGTGACGCAGGCACAGTGCGGCCGGCGGCCTGCCGCCGGAGCAGTTCGAACGGACCATCACCAGAACACGCAAGAAGAGCGACAGAGGTGCCAGGCCGCATAGGTGCATAGGAGAGGTCTCTACGAAACCAGGGGATTGACACGGTGTCCGAGGTCCGTGCCGCCCTTCGGTGATCTCATCCACGCTCCTTGTTCCGGACACGGCCGCGCAGGCACAGACGAGGAGAATCGCGGTCAGCGAGTATCAGCGGCCCTGCCTCGCCCGCGGGTCGGGCACCCGGTTCGTAAAAGGGCCGCAGGTCAGCGACTTGACCGGCATCCAGCGGACCCAGCTTCACCAGCACCGGCGGGATGGGAGAAGATACAGCGGCAGACACGGGCCACCTCATGATCGTTTGAGCTTCGACACCCCAATGATCACGAAGCCCGCTGGCCGTTGACACGAGCGCTGACCAGTTCTTTCGCCAGGTCGGGCACCGTGTTCAGCGGCACCTTGCCTCGCTTGTGGTCAGAGTTCCTCGGCAAGCCGACGATGTCGACCGCGAGTCCCGGCGGCGTGCCCTCCATCACACTCGGCAGTGTGAACTGCGCTCAAACGGAGGTCGTTGTATAGGCGAGAGGGGCGCGCCAGCGACTGCCAGGTCGCTGGCACAAGACAGTCGCTGCCTGGGCGACACCCTGTGTGAGGTTCGAGGCAGCGCTGCGGCGTGCCGGTGAGGGAGGCCGAACACCGTGACCGCGTCACCGGCCGTCGTGCGCCTCGTCTTCGGTCGGGCCCAGGGAGTCCGGAGTCTTGCTTGCCCGGCGTTTTGCAACCCGACGAGCAGCGCTGGGAGGTGCTGATCCGTCATGGCGATCGAGGTGCCTGACTGGGCGAATGCTCTCTTTTTTATGGTCATGGGTGAGCGTATGCCGCAGGCCAATGAGGATCTTGCCT
>NZ_JODM01000103.1 GCF_000717995.1 Streptomyces violaceorubidus | reverse complement strand
GTGGGCGGGCTGCGGGACGGAGGCCATGGCTCCTCGCCCTGCGAGGTGTTCGCCGATGATCTGTGCGCGTACGGCGACGACTTTGGCGGCGTCCTCCAGTGACAGCGCACCTGCCACGGCGGCGGCGGCGATCTCGCCCTGGGAGTGTCCGACCACGGTGTCCGGACGGACACCGAGGTGCTGCCAGGTCGCGGCGAGCGAGACCATCACGGCCCAGGTGACGGGCTGGATGACGTCCACGCGGTCCAACGGGGCACGCGACCGCAGGGCATCGGTCAGCGACCAGTCCACGTACGGCGCAAGGGCCTCCTCGCAGCGGGCGATCGACTCGGCGAACACCGGGACAGTGTCGAGGAGTTCGGCGCCCATGCCGGCCCACTGCGTCCCCTGCCCGGGGAAGACGAACACCGTCTTGCCGGTGCTTGCGGCCTGCCCCTGGACGAGGTGCGTGTGAGGTTGCCCGGCAGCGAGCGCGTCCAGCGCCACGCCTGGCTCGGCGGACTGATCCTGCGGAGCGGTGAGGGCGGGGGGCTCCTCGATGACGGCGTGGGCGTTGGTGCCGCTGACCCCGAAGGACGAGACGCCGGCGCGGCGGGGCCGGTCGCTCAGGGGCCAGGTCTGTTCCTCGGTGAGGAGGCTGACCGTGCCGGCCGACCAGTCGACATGGGTGGTGGGCCGGTCCACGTGCAGCGTCCTCGGGAGGACACCGTGATGCATGGCCATGACCATCTTGATGACACCGGCCACACCGGCGGCGGCCTGCGTGTGGCCGATGTTGGACTTCACCGAGCCCAGCCACAGGGGCCGTTCGGCGGGGCGGTCCTGGCCGTAGGTGGCCAGGAGCGCCTGGGCCTCGATCGGGTCGCCGAGGGTGGTGCCGGTGCCGTGTGCCTCGACGGCGTCGACCTGGTCCGGGGTGAGACCGGCGTTGGCGAGGGCCTGCCGGATCACCCGCTGCTGGGAGGGGCCGTTGGGGGCGGTCAGACCGTTGCTGGCGCCGTCCTGGTTGACGGCCGTCCCCCGGACCACGGCCCACACCGGATGCCCGTTCCGCCGCGCATCCGACAGCCGCTCCAGCAGGAGGATTCCCACGCCCTCGCCCCACCCGAGGGCGAGCGTGCACTCGCCGGAGCGCAGTGACTGGGCGGCCATGTGCAGGGCGACGAGCGAGGAGGAGCAGGCCGTGTCGACCGTGACGGCCGGGCCTTCCAGGCCGAGGGTGTAGGCCACCCGGCCCGATGCCACACTGGGCGTCGTGCCCGTCAGCACATAGCCCTCGATCTCCTCGGGAGCCTCGTGCAGTCGGGGCCCGTAGTCCTGTGCCGTCGCGCCGACGAACACCCCGGCCTTGCTGCCGCGTAGCGACTTCGGGTTGATGCCGGCGCGTTCGAGAGCCTCCCAGGAGGTTTCCAGCAGCAGCCGCTGCTGCGGGTCCATGGCCAGGGCCTCGCGCGGCGAGATGCCGAAGAACGCGGGGTCGAAGTCGGCTGCGTAGTGAAGGAAGCCGCCCTCACGCGCGTACGACGTGCCGGAGCGGGCCGGGTCCGCGTCGTACAGCGCGTCCAGGTCCCAGCCGCGGTCGGCCGGGAACGGCGAGACGGCGTCACCACCGGCCGCCAGGAGCGCCCACAGCTGCTCGGGCGTCCGAATCCCACCCGGCAGACGGCAGCTCATGCCGACGATGACGATCGGGTCGTCGGAGTCCGAGGCAGCGGACGCCTCGGGCGCCGCCACCTCTCCTCGCAGGCCCGCGAGTTCGCCGTGCAGGTGCTGTGCCAGCTGCTCCGGCGTGGGGTGGTCGTACAGCGCGGACGACGGCAAGCGCACACCGACCGCCCGCCCGAGCGCGGCACAGAACTCCACCGACATGAGCGAGTCGAAACCGAGCTGCTTGAACGGCGCGTCCACCGCGACCCGTTCGGGGCCGTCGTGCTCCAGCACGGCGGCGATGTGCCGTCGTACGAGATCCAGCAGCTCCCGGTCCGCCTCCTCCTGGGGCATCCCGGCGAAGGCGAGGGACCCGGCGAGACGGGCCGTCTGCGCAGCGGACTCCGCGACCTCCTCGTCCGCCGCGGCGTCGGCCGTCTCGTCGAGGCGACCGGCCGGCACCCCGACTGTCTCCTTGAGCCAGTACCGACGGCGCTGGAACGCATACGTCGGCAGCTCGACCCGGTGCGAAGGCCTGACGCCGAGATCGGCGAGCACGTCCGGCCACGCGATCTCCATGCCCGAGACATGCAGTTCGGCTGCGGCGCGGGTGACGGCGTGGGTCTCGTCGAGGTTCTTGTGGAGGGTGGGAAGGAGCAGTGCTTCGGCGCGGGTGAGGGTGTCCTGGGCCATGGCGGTGAGGACTCCGCCGGGGCCGATCTCCAGGTAGCGGGTGGTGTCGTGCTGTTCGAGCCAGGAGATCCGGTCGTTAAAGCGGACGGTGTCTCGGATGTGCCGGACCCAGTACTCGGGGTCCAGGACCGCGTCGCCGGCGGGCAGGGGCAGCCCGGGCGGGTGGAACTCCACGTTT
>NZ_JODM01000102.1 GCF_000717995.1 Streptomyces violaceorubidus | reverse complement strand
CGAGCGGGCGGGCAGTCTGTTCAGCGAGTCGGACGAGGACGGGGAAGACATGAGCGTCGACTCCCCCGGGGAGTACGGCGCCGGTGACCGCGCCGAGTCGCCCGCTCTGGCCCTGCCGGGCACCACACCGGGGTTCAGCCGGGCGGGCAGCCTGTTCAGCGAGTCGGACGAGGACGGGGAAGACATCAGCGTCGACTCCCCCGGGGAGTACGGCGCCGGTGACCGCGCCGAGTCACCCGCTCTGGCCCTGCCGGGCACCGTCCCGGGGTTCAGCCGGGCGGACAGCCTCTTCAGCGAGTCGGACGAGGACGGGGAAGGCATGACCGTCGACTCCCCCGGGGAACCGATGACCGTCGACTCTCCCGAAGGGCCCGGCGCCGGGGACCGCGCCGAGTCGCCCGCTCTGGCCCTGCCGGGCACTGCCCCGGACGCGGCGACCACCCTCCCCGACACCAACACCAACACCGGCACCGACACCAACACCGGCACCAGCACCGGCACCGGCACCAACACCAACACCAATACCGGCACCAACACCAGCACCAGCACCGACACCGGCACCGACACCGGCACCGACACCAACACCAACACCAGCACCGGCACCAGCACCAGCACCAGCACCAGCCGGTGATGTCCTGCGACAGGTGCACCACACCCTCCAGATCGCCCGCCCCGGCCAGCGCATAGCCGTCCATCCCAACGACGTGATCGCGCTCCACCAGCGCTACCACCAGCGCCCGGTACAGCGGCGGGCGGTACAGCGGCGGGCGGTACAAGCGGGGTCGTCCGTGCAGGCGGGGTCGTCCGTGCAGGCGGGGTCTTCTGTGCAGGCGGGGCGGGCAGTGCAGGCAGTGCCGCCCGCGGACTGGCTGGACGGAGTTCCGGGGGACGAACGCGTAAGGGCGCTGACCGTCGGGTGGTACGTGGCGATACAACCGGGGAATCGAGGTGCGCTGCCCGGTGGGGCCCCGCGCCAACTCCGCGACTGGGTCCGGAAGGCTCAGTCTGGAGACATCGCCCTCCACCCGGCGACGCTGCGTTACCTCGACGCGATGGCCTTCTTCTCACCGGAGCAGCTGAAACGCGCGGAGGAGGTAAGCAGGTACGCACTGTCCACCGTGACAACGACTGATGAGAACCCGCCAAGGCAAGGACGGACGGCGCCTCCCCAGAGAGTGGCGGCAGTGCCGCCGACGGACTGGCTGGACGGAGTTCCGGGGGACGAACGCGTACTGGCGCTGACCGTCGGGGAGTACGTGGCGGAGCACAAGAGCGTGGAAGGCATCCCCGCGTGGAAGCGTGAAGTCACGCTGCCCAGCGGGCAGGTGCGCCACTTCGGCGACTGGGTCAGGACGGCTCGGTCCGGAACCGTCCCCCTCCACCCGGCGACGGTGCGTTACTTCGACGCGATGGCCTTCTTCTCACCGGCTCAGCTGAAA
Source organism: Streptomyces violaceorubidus (assembly GCF_000717995.1). Classification (GTDB taxonomy): domain Bacteria; phylum Actinomycetota; class Actinomycetes; order Streptomycetales; family Streptomycetaceae; genus Streptomyces; species Streptomyces violaceorubidus. Next base: position 663 of record NZ_JODM01000102.1, on the reverse strand, counting down.
CGCGCGCAGGAGATGAGCAATGACACGCCGTCCACCGTGACAGCGACCCCTGAGGACCCGCTGGCCGGCGTCCCGGACGACGAGCGCATTCTGGCGCTCAATCTGAAGGACTACGTCGCACGCAAAGGCAGCGCCGAGGGCGTCACCCGGTCGCGTCAAACAGTGATGCTCTCCACCGGGCCTCAGTTCACGAGCGCCTGGGTGATGTCGCTGCGCGCGGGCGGCACGAGCGTCGGTGAGAAGACGGCCGCCTACCTCAAGGACTTCTCCCTGCTCGCTAAGGCGGATCTCGCCAGGATGAGGCCGGTTGCAGAGGTGGTCCTGCCTCCCGGGGAACTGCTGGACGGCGCACCGGCCCATGAGAGGGTGGCCGCTCTCTCCAGCGCGGAGTACATCTTCCAGCACCGCGGGGACAACGGCCTCGCGGGCACGAGCCAGGTGCTCCACTTTCCAGACGGGGAGCCCCGGATCCTCGGGGAGTGGGTCCGCTTGGTGCGCTTGGGAGAACTGGCGGTCAGCCGGGAGACCTTCCAGTACCTGGAGCGACTGCCTCATTTCTTCCGCCCCGGCATCGACGAGGCGCGGATCGCGGGTCTGGGCGGCCCCGCCGCCCGGCCGGGCGGCGACGTCGTCGTCCGCGCCGCCCGCGTCGACACGGCACCG
>NZ_JODM01000101.1 GCF_000717995.1 Streptomyces violaceorubidus | reverse complement strand
GGGTGCCTCTATGTCTTTCGTCAAGCGAGCTGTGGGGTTCGGGGTTCGTAGAAGGTTCCGTCGCGGAGCATGGCGAACAGGACGCTGGTGCGGTGGCGGGCGAGGCGGAGGAGGGCTTGGGTGTGGGTTTTGCCGCGGGCTCGGCAGCGGTCGTAGTAGGTGCGGGAGGCAGGATCGTGCAGGGCCGCGAACGCGGAGAGGAACATCGCCCGTTTGAGCTGCCGGTTCCCGCCTCTGGGGGCGTGTTCACCATGGATCGAGGTGCCGGACTGCCGGGTTGCCGGGGCGAGGCCGGCGTAGGAGGCGAGGTGGGCGGCGCTCGGGAAGGAGCTGCCGTCACCGACGGTGGTCAGGAGGACTGCTGCGGTCCTGACGCCGATGCCGGGCATCGACGTCAGGACCGGGGAAAGAGGGTGAGCCTCCAGCAGGGCTTCGATCTGGGCTTCCAGGGCCCGGCGTTGTTCGTGGACGGCGGCCAGCGACTTCGCCAGCGACGGGACGATCACGTCCAGGGTGCCGGTGCCCGGGACGACGACGGTCTGTTCGTCGAGCGCGGTGAAGATGTCGTCGACCAGCCGTTCGGCCATGCGCGGTGCCCTCGGGCGGACGACCTCGACCAGTCTGCGGCGGCCTGCCTTGCGCAGGGCCTGCGGGGATCCGTAGCGCTCGAGGAGCCAGGTGACGGCCTGATGGTCCAGGCGGGGGCCGAGGACGCGTTCGAGGCTGGGGTGGAACTGGGTGAGCAGGCCGCGGATGCGGTTGGAGGTGCGGTTGGCCTCGCCGGCGAGGTCCTGGTCGAAGCCGACCAGCATGGTCAGTTCTGCGGTGATTTCGTCGGCGAGTTCGAGTGAGCGCAGGGTGTGGGGCATGGTGCGGGCGGCGTCCGCGATGACCACGGCGTCCTTCGCGTCGGTCTTGGCCTCGCCGGGGTAGAGGTCGGCGATCCTGCGCATGGCCAGGCCGGGCAGGTAGGCGACCTGGCAGCCGGCGTCCCGGGCGACGGTCAGCGGGAGGGCACCGATGGAGGCGGGCTGGTCCACGACCACCAGGACGGTGCCGAACTTGGCCTTCAGCTTGTCGAAGACAGCCCGCAGCTTCGGTTCGCTGTTGGGCATCTGCTTGTCGAATACCGTCTTCCCGGCCGGGGTCAGACCGCGGCCGTGATGCGTCTGCTTGCCGACGTCCAGGCCCAGGAAGACGCCCACCCCGTCGATGCTGATCACCGTGCCTCCACATGCGTCGATGTGTGCCGGCCCCAGGGTCGGGAGCCGTTCTCGCGCATCCACGTTATGCAGACCTGCCGCCCGAAAACGGCCGGGCATTGCGCCCGGCCGGGCGGTGGTCGGACCTCTGATCAGCGTCTCCGACGGCGCCCTTCGGACCCGGTGACACCACCCCCCAGGTCATCCGTTCGACAGGGGGCAACAGTCATGCCGGGCCCGGAGGCCAACGGCCCTCTTGCAGGACCGCGAAAAAGATAACGGG
>NZ_JODM01000100.1 GCF_000717995.1 Streptomyces violaceorubidus | reverse complement strand
CCAGATATGTTGATACCCCGTCTCCGGCCATTCGGCTGGGACGAGGTTCCTTTGAAATAACGCCGGATTACCGGCAAGCATTCACGGAGAGTTTGATCCTGGCTCAGGACGAACGCTGGCGGCGTGCTTAACACATGCAAGTCGAACGATGAACCACTTCGGTGGGGATTAGTGGCGAACGGGTGAGTAACACGTGGGCAATCTGCCCTGCACTCTGGGACAAGCCCTGGAAACGGGGTCTAATACCGGATACTGATCCTCGCAGGCATCTGTGAGGTTCGAAAGCTCCGGCGGTGCAGGATGAGCCCGCGGCCTATCAGCTTGTTGGTGAGGTAATGGCTCACCAAGGCGACGACGGGTAGCCGGCCTGAGAGGGCGACCGGCCACACTGGGACTGAGACACGGCCCAGACTCCTACGGGAGGCAGCAGTGGGGAATATTGCACAATGGGCGAAAGCCTGATGCAGCGACGCCGCGTGAGGGATGACGGCCTTCGGGTTGTAAACCTCTTTCAGCAGGGAAGAAGCGAAAGTGACGGTACCTGCAGAAGAAGCGCCGGCTAACTACGTGCCAGCAGCCGCGGTAATACGTAGGGCGCAAGCGTTGTCCGGAATTATTGGGCGTAAAGAGCTCGTAGGCGGCTTGTCACGTCGGTTGTGAAAGCCCGGGGCTTAACCCCGGGTCTGCAGTCGATACGGGCAGGCTAGAGTTCGGTAGGGGAGATCGGAATTCCTGGTGTAGCGGTGAAATGCGCAGATATCAGGAGGAACACCGGTGGCGAAGGCGGATCTCTGGGCCGATACTGACGCTGAGGAGCGAAAGCGTGGGGAGCGAACAGGATTAGATACCCTGGTAGTCCACGCCGTAAACGGTGGGCACTAGGTGTGGGCAACATTCCACGTTGTCCGTGCCGCAGCTAACGCATTAAGTGCCCCGCCTGGGGAGTACGGCCGCAAGGCTAAAACTCAAAGGAATTGACGGGGGCCCGCACAAGCGGCGGAGCATGTGGCTTAATTCGACGCAACGCGAAGAACCTTACCAAGGCTTGACATACACCGGAAAGCATCAGAGATGGTGCCCCCCTTGTGGTCGGTGTACAGGTGGTGCATGGCTGTCGTCAGCTCGTGTCGTGAGATGTTGGGTTAAGTCCCGCAACGAGCGCAACCCTTGTCCCGTGTTGCCAGCAGGCCCTTGTGGTGCTGGGGACTCACGGGAGACCGCCGGGGTCAACTCGGAGGAAGGTGGGGACGACGTCAAGTCATCATGCCCCTTATGTCTTGGGCTGCACACGTGCTACAATGGCCGGTACAATGAGCTGCGATACCGCAAGGTGGAGCGAATCTCAAAAAGCCGGTCTCAGTTCGGATTGGGGTCTGCAACTCGACCCCATGAAGTCGGAGTCGCTAGTAATCGCAGATCAGCATTGCTGCGGTGAATACGTTCCCGGGCCTTGTACACACCGCCCGTCACGTCATGTCGAAGGTGGGACTGGCGATTGGGACGAAGTCGTAACAAGGTAGCCGTACCGGAAGGTGCGGCTGGATCACCTCCTTTCTAAGGAGCACTTCTTTCTAAGGAGCACTTCTCACCAACTTCGGTTGGTCAGAGGCCAGTACATCAGCGAATGTCTGATGCTGGTTGCTCATGGGTGGAACGTTGACTACTCGGCGCACTTGATCGTCTTCTCCTTCTAGTACTGCTCTTCGGAGCGTGGAACGTTGAGGGAAGCGGTGAGGGTGTCGGGCACGGGGGTGATGGGTGGTTGGTCGTTGTTTGAGAACTGCACAGTGGACGCGAGCATCTGTGGCCAAGTTTTTAAGGGCGCACGGTGGATGCCTTGGCACCAGGAACCGATGAAGGACGTGGGAGGCCACGATAGGCCCCGGGGAGTCGTCAACCAGGCTTTGATCCGGGGGTGTCCGAATGGGGAAACCCGGCAGTCGTCATGGGCTGTCACCCGCTGCTGAACACATAGGCAGTGTGGAGGGAACGCGGGGAAGTGAAACATCTCAGTACCCGCAGGAAGAGAAAACAACCGTGATTCCGGGAGTAGTGGCGAGCGAAACCGGATGAGGCCAAACCGTATACGTGTGAGACCCGGCAGGGGTTGCGTGTGCGGGGTTGTGGGATCTCTCTTCTGTTGTCTGCCGGCGACAGGACGAGTCAGAAACCGTTGATGTAGGCGAAGGACATGCGAAAGGTCCGGCGTAGAGGGTAAGACCCCCGTAGTCGAAACATTAGCGGCTCGTTTGAGAGACACCCAAGTAGCACGGGGCCCGAGAAATCCCGTGTGAATCTGGCGGGACCACCCGCTAAGCCTAAATATTCCCTGGTGACCGATAGCGGATAGTACCGTGAGGGAATGGTGAAAAGTACCGCGGGAGCGGAGTGAAATAGTACCTGAAACCGTGTGCCTACAAGCCGTGGGAGCGTCG
>NZ_JODM01000099.1 GCF_000717995.1 Streptomyces violaceorubidus | reverse complement strand
GCTCGAACCGGTACTCATCCACCACGTCACCGGTATTGCGCACCCTCAGGCGCACACGCGTACTACTGCCGGGGTCCACAGTCGCGGACGCGGGCTCCAAGGAAGTCCACAGGCTCACACGCCGACGCTACGCGTCAACTGCCCATGCGTCAGCGGCACTCGGGGCAGTAGTAGCTGCCCCAAGGTGCCTGATCACAGGACTTTCCGGACGGGCGTCAGTCCCTCGACGGATGGATGATCTGCCACTCCTGGTCGTCGATGTTGGTGCAGGTCGCGATGTTCAGCGGAGTCTCGGTGCCGCCGTTCTGGCCCTTCACGTTCAGGCACCTGTGGGCGCTGGCGAAGTTGCGGATCCAGTAGTTCCCGCTCGCCTGCTTGTCGATCCACCACAGCTGGTTGTCGCCCTCCTCGCGGCAGTTGGCCTGCTGGACGATCCCGTTGATCTTTCCCTTGTCCCGTCCGGGGATGTCGGCGCACAGGTGGGTGGTCGGGCTTCTTGGACTGTCCGCCGTCGCCGTCGCCTCCGCCTCCGCCGCCACCGCCACCGGTTCCGTCGTCCTCGGGCTTCTCGGAGGCCGGCTGCTCGGGCTCCGCCTCGGGCGCGGACTCGGCGGTGCTCGGGAGGGCTTCCGGTGTGGCGCTCGGGCTGGGTGCGAGGGCGGCACCGGCCTGTTCCGTCTGCTCGGTGGCGCTGGTACGCACCTGCGGCTTGTACGCGATCCAGATCATCACGAACGCGATCGCCAACGCCAGGAAGACCCCGAAGAACGTCGCCAGCCAACGCGGCAGAAACCCCGCTGGAGGTCCAAAGGCCCACACGGCGACGGTACGGGCGGTCAGAAGGAACGTCAGGAGCCGCGAGGGCAAAGTGCGTTGCCCTTGCACACGTCGGTCAGACCGTGATCCGGACCGCTTCCAGCTGGAGCTTGTCGTTCTCCATGTTGCTGCCGAAGTACCGCCACTGCCCCGGCTCGGTGCAGCCCTGCTTCTGCCAGCCCTTGTCCTTGACGTGGGTGTTGGGGCAGACGGTGCCTTCGAAGGTCTTGAGGGTGAACCCCTCCATGGGCGAGACCGCCTCCTTGGTGCTGCCCAGGTACATGTCGACCTGGTCGGGCGCGCTCTCCCACTTGCTGCCGTTGAGCCACGCCTCGACCACATGGGCCCCGTTGCCCGTCACGCCCTTGGTCCCGGACACGGCGATGTTCAGGGCCTTGATCGGGAGGCCCTTGCCGACCGTGCCGGCCTCGGCGCCGTCGCACACCGGGGCCTGCCAGCCCTGGTCGGCCACGTAGGCGCGGTAGCAGATGTGCCGTCCCTCACTGCGGGCGGCGACCTCCTTCACGGCCGTGGCCGCGGTGCGTACGGGCGGCTTGGGCTTCTTGGACTCGCCGCCGCCACCGCCACCGCCCCGGTCGCCGCTCTTGTCGCCGCCCCCGCTGTCGCTCTTCTCCGGCTCCGGTGCGGTCGGCGGCTGCTGCACCTGCGGCTGCTCGGCGGGCGCGGATTCGGCGGTGCTGGGCAGCGTCTCCGGTGTGGCGCTCGGGCTCGGTGCGAGGGCGGCACCGGCCTGTTCGGTCTGCTCGGTGGCGCTGGTGCGGACCTGCGGCTTGTACGCGATCCAGATCATCACGAACGCGATCGCCAACGCCAGGAAGATCCCGAAGAACGTCGCCAGCCAACGCGGCAGAAACCCCCGCTGGATATACGTCCCCTCGACCTCGGTCGGATCCACCCCCGACCGGCGCACCGCC
>NZ_JODM01000098.1 GCF_000717995.1 Streptomyces violaceorubidus | reverse complement strand
GTGGTGGTGGGTGACGAGGTGGTGGGCGATGTGGGTGGCGAGGGTGCCGGTGGCGCCGGTGATCAGGACCGTACTGTCGGGACGGAAGACGGAGGCCGCGGCCGTTGCCGGGGTGGCCCGGGTCAGGCGCGGCACCAGGAACCCGCCCGCACGGATGGCGATCTGGGACTCACCGGTCGTCAGGGCGCCGGGTATCGCCCGAGTGGACTTGCCGTGGCCGTCGGTGTCGATGAGCACGAACCGGTCGGGGTGCTCGGCCTGCGCGGAGCGGATCAGGCCCCAGACGGCAGCGTGTTCCAGGTCCGGGGCGTCCTCGGGTGAGGCGACCACCGCGTCACGGGTGAGCAGCACGAGCCGGGAGTCGGCGAACCGCTCGCCCGCCAGCCACTCCTGAACCAGCTCCAGCACTCCGTACAGCACCTCGTGCACCCGCGCGGTGAGCCTGTCGGCGCCGGCCGGCTGTGGCGCGTACGGCACGACCACCACATCGGGAACGGTGTCCAGCATGGCCGCGGAGTCCAGGTCGTCGGCCGCGAACACCGTCGCACCGGTCTCCTCCAGCGACTGCCCCACCTTCAGCGGGTCCGGACCGAGGACCGCCCAGCGCCGGGCCTCGACGGAGGAGGACCCCGTCGGGGGCGTCACCCAGCCGACGCGGAACAGGCTGTCGTGCACGCACGAACCGGCCGCTTCCAACTGCGCGGTGACCACCGGTCGTACGACCAGCGACTCGGCCGTGGCGACCGGCGTGCCGGCCGGGTCGGCCACGGTGACGGACACCGTGTCCTCGGCGTCCCCGAGCGGTGCGACACGCACCCGCAGCGCGGCGGCGCCCGCCGCGTGCAGGGTCACACCGCTCCAGGAGAACGGCAGCCGCGCCCGCCCCTCGCCCGCCGCGGGCAGCACGCCCAGACCCAGCGCGTGCAGCGCCGCGTCCATCAGCGCCGGATGGATTCCGTACTCCGCGGCCTCGGCGGACTCCTCCTGCGGCAGGGCGACCTCGGCGAACACCTCGTCACCGCGCCGCCACGCGGCCCGCAGTCCGCGGAAGGCGGGACCGTAGCCGTAACCCTGCTCGGCAAGCCGGTCGTAGTACCCCTCGACCTCCACCGGCTCGGCCCCGTCCGGCGGCCACGCGCTCAGACCGGCGTCCGGCCCCAGGGGCTGCTGTGCCGAGGCCAGGGTGCCGGTGGCGTGCCGGGTCCAGGGCTCGTCGCTGTCCGCGTCCCGCGCCCGCGAGTGCAGGTTCAGCTCCCGACGTCCCGAAGCGTCGAGCGCGCCCACGTTCAACTGCACGTCGGCCCCGCCCCGCTCGGGAAGGATCAGCGGGGCTTCCAGCGTCAGTTCCTCCACGGTGTCGCAGCCGACGTGGTGACCGGCCTGGAGGGCGAGTTCGAGGAAGCCGGTGCCGGGCAGCAGAACGGTCCCGGCCACGGCGTGGTCCGCCAGCCAGGGGTGGCTCTGGAGGGACAACCGGCCCGTGAACAGGTGCGTGTCCGTGCCCGCCAGCTCCACGGCAGCGCCCAACAGCGGGTGCCCGGCGGCCGAGAGGCCCACGCCGGAGAGGTGCGTCCGGCTGTCGCTGGTGGGGTTGATCCAGTAGCGCTGGTGCTGGAAGGGGTAGGTGGGGAGGCCGGTGGGCCGGGCGGTGGGCGGGGTGTGAGGGATGGGCCAGTTGATGTGATGCCCGTGGGTGTGGAGGTGTGCTGCGGAGGTGAGGAGTCGGGTGAGGGTGCCTTCGTTGCGGCGGAGGGTGCCGGTG
>NZ_JODM01000097.1 GCF_000717995.1 Streptomyces violaceorubidus | reverse complement strand
CAGTGAAGTAGCACCCGATTCCCAGAGGAACGCCATCCCCGTGCGCTCTTCTGATTCCAGTGTGAGGCTCACTGCCGTGGCCTTCGGCCGCCCTCGGGATGGGGTTCCTGGGACGGGTCGCTTCACCGTAGAGCTGATCCCACGAGCGCGAAGCTCGTGTTCATGTGCGGCATGCCAGTCCTTGAGCCACTGAGCGATCTCTGACATTACGCCCCCATGTGGGCCTCGAACGGCCGTCGAACTTGATCGTAAGCCCGACAATCACCGGACGCGGGAACGGTCTTCGTCTGATCATGTGCTCCGACCAAGGTGCACGTGACCAAGACGAAGGCCGTGAGGGTGAGTCTGCTGCCTGGTGCTGTCCGGAGGGAAGCGTTCGCGCAAGCGTCAGCCTTCCGAGGTGAGTTCTATGAGTGTCTGACCGCACGGCGCGACGCGTTGTTCGAGCTGGTGGACGCGGTGCTGTGTGCGGACGGTGCGGTTAAGTCCCCGGTGGACCTGACACTGCTGCCCGAACATCGACGTGGGCACGGAGCGATGTACGGCGGCCTGAACCACGGCCGGATCGACATCGGTCGGTTGCGGACGGTGCTGGCCGGACTGTCGCTGCCTCGGTTTGACGGCGGGCGACTGGTCCTCGCGGTAGATGTGTCGCCGTGGCTTCGCTCGGACGCGCCGTGCTCAGCGGACCGGCTGTTCTGCCACGTCTACGGCCGGGCGAAGACGGCATCGCAGTTCATCCCGGGCTGGCCGTACTCCTTTGTCGCCGTGCTGGAGCCGGGTGCCACCTCCTGGACCGCGATCCTGGACGCGGTCCGGCTGGGACCTGCAGACGACGCGACCGCAGTCACCGCCGCCCAGCTCCGAGGAGTCATTGAACGGCTCGTCGCGGCCGGCCAGTGGCAGAGCGGGGACCCGTATATCGTGATCGTCAGCGACGCCGGCTATGACGTCACCCGCCTGGCCTGGGTCCTGCGCGACCTGCCCGTCGAGCTGGTTGGCCGCGTCCGCTCCGACCGGGTCATGCGCCTGCCCAAGCCGCCTCGCGTCCACGACCCAAAGGGCGGACGGCCGCCCAAGCACGGCCCGGAATTCCGCTTCGCCAAGCCGGAGACCTGGCCCGAGCCTGCGATCAGCACGGTCACCGCAACCACCAACTACGGCAAGGCCGAGACTCAGGCATGGGACCGGGTCCACCCAAGGCTCACCCACCGCTCCTCATGGCTCCACCACGACGGTGAACTTCCCCTGGTCGAGGGCACGTTGATTCGGTTGAAGGTCGAGCATCTGTCGAAAGACCGTGATGCCCCGCCGGTGTGGTTGTGGTCCTCCAAGACCGGCGCCACTCCGGACGACGTGGACCGATTCTGGCAGGCATTTCTCCGCCGCTTCGACCTGGAGCACACCTTTCGCTTCGCGAAGCAGACCCTGGGCTGGACCACTCCGAAGCTCCGTACTCCCCAGGCGGCGGACCGCTGGACCTGGATCCTGATCGTCGCTCACACCCAGCTCCGGCTCGCCCGGCCTCTCGCAGAAGACCTCCGCCGGCCCTGGGAGAAGCCCACCACCTCCGACCGGCTCACCCCGGCCCGAGTCCGCCGGGGGTTCAGGAACATCCGCGTTCACCTCGCCTGCCCGACCCGTGTTCCCAAACCCAGAGGCGCCAGCCCCGGACGGCCACCCGGCGCCAAGAACAAGCACCGGGCACCCCGCTACGACGTCGGCAAAACCGTCAAGCGCCCCGAGACTCTCAAAGCCATCGGCAAGCCTGGCAGGTCCTGGTAGATAAAGAACAAGCT
>NZ_JODM01000096.1 GCF_000717995.1 Streptomyces violaceorubidus | reverse complement strand
CGGTGCCGTGTCGACGCGGGCGGCGCGGACGACGACGTCGCCGCCCGGCCGGGCGGCGGGGCCGCCCAGACCCGCGATCCGCGCCTCGTCGATGCCGGGCCGGAAGAAATGAGGCAGTCGCTCCAGGTACTGGAAGGTCTCCCGGCTGACCGCCAGTTCTCCCAAGCGCACCAAGCGGACCCACTCCCCGAGGGTCCGGGACTTCCCGTCGGGGAAGTGGAAAACCTGTCTCATGACCGCGAGGCCGTTGTCCCCGCGGTGCTGGAAGATGTACTCCGCGCTGGAGAGAGCGGCCGCCCTCTCGTGGGCCGGTGCGCCGTCCAGCAGTTCCGCAGGAGGCCGGACCACCTCCGCGACCGTCTTCACCCTGGTGAGATCCGCCTCACTGAGCAGGGAGAGGCTCTTGAGGTAGGCGGCCGTCTTCTCACCGATGCTCGTGTTGCCCGCGCGCAGCGACAGCAGCCAGTCGCTCAGTAGCCCAAGCCCGGTGGAGAGGGTGACGTTCTGACGCGCCCTGATGACGCCCTTGGCGTTGCCTGTGCGCGCGACGGCGTCCCTCAGCGTGAACGCCAGAATGCGCTCATCGTCCGGGACTCCGGCCAGCGGGTCCTCAGGGGTCGTTGTCACGGGGGACGGTGTGTCCTTGCTCCGCTGCTTCGCGAGGATCAGCTGAGCCGATGAGAAGAAGGCCATCGCCTCGAGGTAACGCACCGTCGCCGGGTGGAGGGGGACGGCTCCGGACCGAGCACTCTTGACCCAGTCGCCCAACTGGCGCACCTGCCCGCTGGACAGCATGACTTCGCGGTGCCACCTGACGCCTTCCAGGCTGTTGAAGTCCGCCATGTACGCCCCGACGGTCAGCGCCAGTACGCGTTCGTCCCCCGGAACTCCGTCCAGCCAGTCCGCGGGCGGCACTGTCCCCACTCCATGGGGAAGCTTCGTCCATGCCTGCCACGGCTGTGCCGGGCGCTGGTGGTCTGGAACTCCGTCCAGCGGCGGGCCCTCAGGGGTCGTTATCACGGTGGACCGTGTGTCCTTGCTCCGCTCCTTCGCGCGGATCAGCTGAGCCGATGAGAAGAAGGCCATCGCCTCGAGGTAACGCACCGTCGCCGGGTGGAGGGGGACGGCTCCGGACCGAGCACTCTTGACCCAGACGTGGAGCTTGCGCACGCGCCCGTCGGGCAGCGTGACTTCGCGCCGCCACTTGGTGATGCCTTTCACGCTCCACTGCTCCGCCACGTACTCTCCGACGGTCAGCGCCCATACGCGTTCGTCCCCCGGAACTCCGTCCAGCCAGTCCACGGGCGGCACTGCCGCCACTCTCGGGGGAGGCGCCGTGCCTACCTGCCCCGGCGGGTTCTCATAAGTCGTTGTCACAGTGGACAGTGCGGACCTGCTTACCTCCTCCGCGCGTTTCAGCTGCTCCGGTGAGAAGAAGGCCATCGCGTCGAGGTAACGCAGCGTCGCCGGGTGGAGGGCGATGTCTCCGGACTGAGCCTTCCTGACCCAGAGGCGGAACTGGCGCACTCCTCCGCTGGGCAGCGTGACTGCGTGGCTCCACGCGGTGATGCCTTCCACGCTGTTGTACTTCGCCACGTACGCCCCGACGGTCAGCGCCAGTACGCGTTCGTCCCCCGGAACTCCGTCGCTGGTGGAGCGCGATCACGTCGTTGGGATGGACGGCTATGTTGAGGTTGTGGACGCCCGCTCTGCCGAATCCGAAGTGATGGTCGGAGGGCGGGCCGTGCCAGGGGTACTGAGCCCACGGTCCCAGCCCCAGCAGGGTCCGCTCCAGCGGATCAAGGATCTCCACGACCTCGGATGTCTGCCCGGCGCCGGTGTTCGTGCCGGTGTTGGTGCCGGGGAGGGTGCCGGGGAGGGTGGTCGCCGCGTCCGGGGCAGTGCCCGGCAGGGCCAGAGCGGGTGACTCGGCGCGGTCTCCGGCGCCGTACTCCCCGGGGGAGTCGACGGTCATCGGTTCCCCGGGGGAGCCGACGGTCATGCGTTCCCCGTCCTCGTCCGAATCCTCGTCCGGCTCGCTGAACAGGCTGCCCGCCCGGCTGAACCCCGGTGTGGTGCCCGGCAGGGCCAGAGCGGGTGACTCGGCGCGGTCACCGGCGCCGTACTCCCCGGGGGAGTCGACGCTCATGTCTTCCCCGTCCTCGTCCGACTCGCTGAACAGACTGCCCGCCCGCTCG
>NZ_JODM01000095.1 GCF_000717995.1 Streptomyces violaceorubidus | reverse complement strand
ACGGAGCAGATCCCGCCCCGGATTCCTTGCTCGACGAGCTGACCCGTTCGGGTGATCCGCGCGGGCACGGGCTCCCCGGTGACGTGCAGGTGGGGATGGCCTCCAACGACGAGACGATGAGGGAGGGGCTCAAGAAGTCGCTGACGGCCGCGCTGGCGAAGACCCCTCCGGACAGCGCGATCCTCAATCGCGGCGACCTGACGCCCCAACAGATCGCGAACGCACACCAGCATCTGGAGCAGTACGACCAGTGGCGGACGCTGCCGCACCGAGCCCAGTTGATAGCCGACTCGTTCGCGCAGGCAGCGACGTGGGCCAGCACCCACCCGGGACGCGCCGCAGGCGGGAGTTGGCAGCCGTACGCCTTCACTGCACATACCGAGGATGCGATGGTCTCGGGGCTTCAGAAGACGTTGAAGTCCCTGCGGGCCGCTCCCGAGCCGGACTCGAGACTGATCGCTCGGCTGGAGCAGCAACTGGCGAGCCGTTCCGGCGATCCTGAGCAGGCGGGTCCGCACGTGGCGGATCGCTCCACCGCCGAGTCCCCCGCTACCGGCTCTGCGACCGCCGGGGCGCAGGGTGCCGCCTCGTCCGGCGCGCCGCACATGGACGGACAGTCCGCCGAGTTGCCGTCCCTGGCCTCCGAAAGGGACATGGCCGCCCCTGTCCCGATACCCCCCCTGTCCCGGTCCGGCGTCCCACGGGCCGACACGGCGGACAGGGCTGCCCGCGTCAGCGACACGCTCCCGGCCGCGGACACCCCGCGCACGACCGCGCCCGGCCCTGGCACCCGTACGGCGGCGGCCGACCGGACGGTACCGACCCACAGCCAGGCAGGCCAGGAGACCGTTGGCGAGGCTGTTCTGGGTAGAGGGAGGGCCCCGGCTGGGCTTGAGGTGAGCACGCCGGGTGTTCGCCATCCGCAGGATCCGGGACTTTCCGGGCCCGAGGGAGCGGATCGCGACACCGCTGACGGTGGTCACGTCTTCGCCGTTCCTGACGACGGGGATACCGAGGCGCCTGACGTTCGTGTCGAAGAAAAAAGTGAATTCGCGAACAGTGAACTGGTGCGCCGCCGGTTGATACGGAAGATGGAGGCCGAATACCATATCACCTTCGATTCTGCCGCAGGCGTACAGGCGGTTCTGGAGCAAAGCCCGAAAGCTGCTGATGCTGTCAAGGCGAAGATCACCCCTCTGCCTCTTCACCTCAACACATTGAAGCAGTTGAGCGCCTCACTGAGTAACTACGCGCCCATCATGGGAGAGCAGCGTAAAAATTCTAGCCGCAGCAGCTTCGATCAGGAGGTGAAAACAATTGGCGTAGTGCGATCCGCGCTGGATAAAAATGAATTGTATTTCGACGCTACGGGGGAGTATTTCAAATCACGGAAGCTGTTCAATATTTATGCCCGCGCACACTTTCGCATGGATAACGGTGTGATGCGTACGTCAACTCACGAGTTGGCACATGGGCTCCTGGGTTACGCTTTGAATGACTTCGCAAAAAATTTCTGGGAAGGCGTCGAATCTTCGATCAGGTAGGAACGTGGGAGAACGGGCGCCCTCGTCTCGCTTTTCCCAACGGGCGTCCAATCAGCAAGTACGGTGAAACCGACGCTAACGAAGACCTGGCAGAAACCGCCAAGTACTACTTCCATGAGAACGCGTTTCTGCGAGAGAAGGCGCCACTTCGCGCTGAATTCTTCGATCGCCTGATTGCCGGGTGGCGTCAGAGGGGGGATTCGGCCGATAGACTGGAAAAATCCAATTCC
>NZ_JODM01000094.1 GCF_000717995.1 Streptomyces violaceorubidus | reverse complement strand
TCCTCGCCGACCCCGCCCTCACCGGCCGGCTCTCCGAGGAACACCTGCGCACCCTGCGTGCCGCCCGGCGCTCCGGGGACGGCCCGCCCGGCCAAAGCGAGGATCAGGGCCAGACGTCCGGCCCCACGCCGGTCACGACGGTCTCCGTCCAGGCCGACGACAGCCCCGGTCACCAGGAGTCCTTCTTCCGCTCCCTCGCCCAGGCGCTCCCGCATGCCGGGCATCCGCGGCTGTTCGGTGACCTTCCGGCCGCGCAGGTCGGGGAGGCGGCGGCCGAACTGCGGTCCTTCTTCACGGAGCGGCTCGGCACGGAGGGCACCCGGGAGCTGACGGACGGCCTCGACTCGCTGTCCTTCGGCACCGTCAGCCCCGGCGAGCTGCGGCGGGCCGGGATCCACTTCGAGCCGGGCAGCCCGCAGGAGCGGGAGTTCGACCGGACCGGCCGGCTTCCCTCCGGGCTTCGGCTGTCGTCGGAGCAGAGCGCCGCACTCGCCGCCGAACTGCTGCGGCGGCCGGCCACCGACTACCGTCTGGCCTGGCAGTCCACCACGGCCGAACTGCTTCCCGCTCTCGCGGCGAACCTCCTGGACATGCGGGTGAGCGTCGTGGACGGCACCGGGCAGGTCGAGGAGTACGGCGCGCACGGCACGGTCCCCGACCAGCCGCACGTCGTCCTGCGGCGGACCGGCGCCCACTTCGCTCCCGCCGAGCCCGACGACTTCTCCACCCCGCTCCCCGGCCACTCGGACCAGGTGATCCCCCCGGACCAGGCAGTCTCCCCGGACCCGGACCGGGCGGTTCTCCCGGGGCGGGTGCCTTCGGCGGACCGGATGCCGGAACCGGATCCGGCTTACCCGCCCACCGGTCCCGAAGAGGCCGGGGACGCGGCGGGACCCGAGCCCGGACCCGCCCTGCCGGTGCCGCCCCGCGAGCAGGACGGCACCGGCTTCACGCTCCGCGGCCGCGACCTGCTGACCGGCCCCGACGGCACCGAGTACACGCTGACACCGCCGCAGGACGACAACGACGCCAGCCGCGACAACGGCAGCGGCAGCGGCAGGGACAGTAACGGCAACGGTTTCTGGGCCGCGCTGGCCCGGCGCTTCGCGCCGCGTGAGATCAACCCGGTCAGCCGGGTCGTCGGCCGGCGGCTGCCCGAGGGCGCCGTACTCGACCCCGACACCCCCTTCCCGTACGAGGTCCTGCTGTGGGCGGGCGTCGACTCGGCACCCGGGGCCCGCCGCACGGCGCCCCCCGGGTTCACGCCGGGCCGGCTGACCGAGGAGCAGCGGGAGCAGTACCGGACCAGCGGCGGCCGGCTGCCCGACGGGCTGGACCTCAGCCCGCGCCAGCGACGCGACCTGATCAAGGCCCAGCTCTTCCTGGGCGCCCACTGGAACGAGGCGACTGCAGCCACCGCGGCCCAGGTCGCCGCCGACAGCTTCGGTGCCGAGATCGTCGTCGTGGACGAGGACGGGACCCACCGGAGCTACCGGCCCGCCGAGCCGGGTCCCGCCGGGACGGTCACTCTGTTCCGGCGCGGTTCGCGGTACGTCCTGGCCACGGTCCGCGACACGTCCCGCACGGTGCCGGAAAACGCCCCGGCTGACGCCGTCCCGGACAGGGATCCGGACCGTCCCGAGGGGACCGGACTGGTGTCGGCGCTCGGCACCTTTACCGCCGGTGAGGGCGGTGGCGCCGTGGACAAGGGGAAGGGGCGGGCCCTTGCCGACGAGCCGGGAGAGGAGCCGCAGGGGCTGTCGGACGCGGAGTGGCAGGCCGTCTCCGGCCTGTCCGGGGAGGAGCCGCAGGGGCTGTCGGACGCGGAGCAGACGGCTGTTTCCCTGCTTGCCTCGGCCGGTGTTGATCTCGGGCCCGTGATGCTGATGGGGCCGGAG
>NZ_JODM01000093.1 GCF_000717995.1 Streptomyces violaceorubidus | reverse complement strand
GTCGCGTCTGATCCTGATGGTGTCCGCGGCCCCGGGCCGCAAGCCGCGCGGTATCGATGTGAAGGACTTGTTCCTGAACGGTGCGGCCGGTGCTCTGAACTCGGTGTTCGAGCATTTCTTCCGGGGTGCGAAGAAGTTCTTCACGTCGGCTTTCAAGGGCAAGGCGGACCTGGGTCCGAACCTGACCAGGAAGTTCGACCTCCCGAAGAACGCGCCGGTGGTGAATCCGGGCGGGAAGACGCCGTCGGGTTCCGGGCTGAAGGTGGCGGCGGTGTCGGCGGACCAGACGTTCAATGCCGCGAGTGCGGGTGTGTCGGAGTATTTCACCGGGGTCGCGCTGACCGGTGGTTTCAATGTGTGGGATTTCGCGGGCGGTGCCGTGAGCACGGCGACGATGTCGGCGGCGGCTCTGGGGGCCAAGGGGCTGGGCATCAAGATGCCGGACCTGTCGTTCCTGAAAAATCTCAACGCGGGTCTGTCGGGTCCTTCGGGGGGGTCGTCGGGTGGCACGGGGGCGGGTGCCGGCGGGCGGCCGGTGGCGGGAGTGGACACGGGTGGAGCGGTTCCGGTTCCGGGCGGACTGGCCGTGGCCGGGGGGCCACTGCCTTGGGGTGCGTCCCCGGGGTCCGCTCCCGCCCCGCCGGTACCGGTCCGTACCGTCTCCGGGATCGATGTCCCTGGAACATCCGCCACGGGCACGGGCACGGGCGAGGGCCAGTCGCCCCCCGTCGGCACAAGTACGGGGCAGTCGGCCTTGGATGCAGGTGCGGGTGCGGCGGGGGTCGCGGGCGGCGGGGGCCAGCTGGTGCGGAACACGGGCGGGCACAGCGCGTCCGACGCGGCGTTCGAAATACCCGGCGAGGACGCGGCGGGCGGACAGCCGGCGGCAGGGACGGATCCCGCGGCGCTGCCGACCGACGGGGCCCACGGCGCCGTCTCCTCCGGCTCACCCCACGCGGCGTCGGCATCGGGCCGGACGGCCCCCGCCCCGGCCGCCGTCCCTGCCGAGGGACAGCATGCGCACAACGAAACGGACAGTGAGCAGGACGGGGCCGGCGAGGCCGCCCCCGTCACCCAGCCCGCGGCCCCCTCGGTCACCGCTCCCGCGGCGACGGCCTCCGCCTCGGCGGCGGCTGCCGCGGGGGCGAGTACGAGTGCCGCGTCCCAGCCCGGCCAGACGGCACCCACGTCCACCGGCAACGCCACTCCCGCCTCTTCCGGCGCGGCGAGCGTGTCGTCGCCGACGACGGTCAAGGGCGACACCACCGGCCAGGGCACTCAGCCCAACAGCACCAGCAGCCGGAGCGCGGCACCCGGCCAGAGCGCCGACAGCCCCACCGCCGGGACGGACCCCGTCCCGGCCATCGCCGACACGGATGCGCCCGCCACGGAGACAGACGCGGCCGCCGCCGGCGAGGCCACCCCCGCATCACACCTTGTCGACCTGTCAGGTGACGGCCGGCCAGCAACGGCCTGGGCCGACACACGCCGGGGTGATCATCCGGTCGTCCCGTCCGCCGTCACCGTCCCGGGCCCGGTCGGCACCGTTCACCCGACCGCCGACCCCGCCGGCCGCGACAGCGACGCCGCCGCCACGGACGGCACCACGGCGAACGTGGTGACGGAAACGTCCGAGACACCACGGACCGATCCCGCGGTGACGGGCGCCGTGGCGGCCTTCGGCACACCGGGCCCCAAGGACGCCAAACGCTCCAAGGGCCTGCGGGAGGCGGAGCGCGCGACCGCCCCGGCCTCCGCCCCAGATGGACAGTCCGCCGAGACCACGTTCCTGGCCGCGGAGGTGACTGACAGGCCTGGTGAGGACCTCGCCGATCCTGTACCGATCCCCACCCTGTCCCGGCCCGAGGACGCACGGGCCGACACAGCGGACGCTTTCCTGCCGAGCAGCCGCCCCCAGAGCGGGACTCGCGGCGCCGGTCCGTCCCAGACGAGGGTCGCGATGGCCCACACTCAGGACACGGCCACGGACGCACTGAACCAGCGCACCCCGCGCGAGAGACTCGACCAGCTCACCCCGGGCTCCGCGGAACACTCCCGGCTGCAAGCCGTCCTCGACACCTACGAACCCGTAGCCGGACCGCGGCCTGCGCCGCAAGAACCTCCTGCTGTACCCGAGACTGCCGACAGCAGCAGGTCACCCGAGTCCGACATCACGTCCGCCCTGTACACCACCAGGATTGCGGGTGATGCCGACGGAGCAGATCCCGCCCCGGATTCCTTGCTCGACGAGCTGACCCGTTCGGGTGATCCGCGCG
>NZ_JODM01000092.1 GCF_000717995.1 Streptomyces violaceorubidus | reverse complement strand
TGCAGCCGCGCCGAAAAATCCTTGTAAGCCAGGTGACTCTGATAGGCAAGATCCTCATTGGCCTGCGGCATACGCTCACCCATGACCATAAAAAAGAGATCATTCGCCCAGTCAGGCACCTCAATCGCCATGACGGATCAGCACTCCCCCGACGCCGCTCGTGGTGTTGCAAAACGCCCGGCAAGCAACACTCCGGACTCCCTGGACCCTACCGAAGACGAGGCCGGAAAGTGTGTCGGCCCCCTTTCCCCCATGGCGGCCGGTGCCATGGTCACGGAGCTCAGCCTGCTCAGCGTCGTACACACGTAACTACCGTTCGCCCTTCCCGCCCCGGCGCCGCCGCTCTGCCTCGAACACCCTCGGACGAAGGGTGTCGCCCCAGGCAAAGGCAGCCTTGTCCCAGCGACCTGGCAGTCGTTGACACTCCCACCTCATCTGCATCACGAACTCCGACCGACACAGTTCACGCTACCGGGTGCCGGGGAAGACGCGCTGCCGGGTGTTGGCAGTCGTCCACGGCTTGCAGTGGACGACCCTGGCCACGTGAGCCGAGGTCGTCCCGTTCGCGTTGCCACTGGTCGACGACGAACTGGTGCACGTGCTCGGCGGTCAAGCACCGCGGGTTGCGGCCTCGCGGGAACGTGGAGTTTCAAGAAGCGGAGTTTGTCTTGGATCGTTGTCTCAACTGATCAGCTCAGAAGCCCTGTTGGTTCCATATCCTGCCGCACTCGACCTACCCCACACCCTGGTCGAATGGGTAACCATGCTCATCGTCACCCGTGAAGGTGACCGCCGCTGCAAACTCCCGCCACACCGGCGGGCGCTGATCGCACTGGTGAAGTTTCCCCAAGGCCGGGTAGTTAGCCTTTTCGCAGGTCACGCAAGGGGGCCGTTTCCTGCGTGATGGCCGCGTAGCGCCCCGTGCGGACCCTCTTGATCATTCCTTTCTCGGTCCAGCGGGTGAGTTGTCGGTAGGTGGCGACGAGGGTGACGTCGCCGAGGAGTTCGGCGATCTCCCGTGAGCGCCATAGCCGTTCGGGTTCTTCCTGCAGGATGGCCAGGACACGTGTCATGCGGGTGCTGGTCTGGCCGGGGCCGACGTACTGGGGGACCGTGGTCGTGGGCAGTGCGGGCTCCGGCACCGGCGGCGGCAGGAGCGTGATCGTCGTTGAGGTCACGGCCTTGCTGGTGTCGGGGCGGCCGTCCAGTTTCCTTTCCGCGTAACGGGAGATGGGAGACTTCACCTTGCGGGTGCTGATGCGGGCCCGCCGTGCCGGTGACAGCGCCGACAGGAGCCGCCGGCCGATCTCTCCGATGCCCTGCTCGAAGATGCCGTCCGCACCTACCAGTAGGTCCCGGGCTGTTTGGAGGGCGATGGTGAAACCGCAGCGGTCGGGATCGGTGCCCGGCTGGGACTCCGCAGCCTGGACCATGGTGCGGCGCAGGAGCTGATAGAGGGTGAGCAGGGCCCACATCTCCTGCTCGACGCCCGCCCGATCGTGCGAGCGCAGGACGCGTCCGTGCAGGATGGTGTGGCGCAGCGCGTAGTAGGCGCTCTCGTGCTCCCAGCTGCTCGTGATACAGGTGCACGAGGCGGTCGGCGGGGTAGCGGCGGGCGTCCAGGAGCGTGGTGGCCAGGCGGTAGGAGCCCTCGAACGTGCTGCCGTCGGTGCAGGTGATGCTCACCTGGGTTTCGATGATCCGCACCGGGACGCCGCCGATGACCGAGAGGTAGGAGGAGTCGGCGAGCGGCTTCAGGACCGGTGGGCGGCGGCGCTGGCGGATGCGGCCCAGGACCTGTGCGCCGGTGGCGTGCACGGCGGTGAGGAAGTCGTTGCTGTCAAAGCCCCGGTCCCACAGCACCAGCATCTCGGGGCCCAGATGGTGCAACAGCCTGGTGGCGTAGGAGGTCTCGCCCTCCCGGGTGGGCCCGAAGACCGCAGCGATCACGGCCCGGGTGCCGGTCTCGACCAGCGTCATCAGCTCGACCTGGGGATACCCGCCATGTGGGCACCGCCCCAGCCACTCCCGGTTGCGCTCGCTGTCCGGCACCTTGATCGAGCTGCAGTCGTCGAATGACACCGTCCGGTAAGGACCGAACCGCACCCCCGACGTGGTCGGCCGGGCCAACGGCCCGGCCAGCGCCTCGAACAACGCACGCACCGGCGCGCTGCCGAGCCTTCGGCGCAGGTCACGGAGCGCCTTCGTGTTCGGGCGGACAACCGCAATCCCCGACAGGCCGGCCGTCAGTTTGGCCCACACGAGCCGATAGCCGACCTCGGGGAAGAGACACATCGCCAGCAGGAAGTAGACCCCGACCCGCGAGGGAAGATCCCGCAGCCGGCGCTGCACGGTCCGTGTCTCCGACAAGACCGCATCGACCAGCTCGAACGGCATGATCGGCGTCAGCTCTCCCAGATGGCCCGGCGCGAACCGACCCGCGGCCACTA
>NZ_JODM01000091.1 GCF_000717995.1 Streptomyces violaceorubidus | reverse complement strand
TCGTGACTGCGTGCCTTTTGAAGAATGAGCCTGCGAGTTTGCGGTGTGTTGCGAGGTTAACCCGTGTGGGGAAGCCGTAGCGAAAGCGAGTCCGAATAGGGCGTTTTAGTAGCGCGCTCAAGACCCGAAGCGGAGTGATCTAGCCATGGGCAGGTTGAAGCGGCTGTAAGAGGTCGTGGAGGACCGAACCCACCAGGGTTGAAAACCTGGGGGATGACCTGTGGTTAGGGGTGAAAGGCCAATCAAACTCCGTGATAGCTGGTTCTCCCCGAAATGCATTTAGGTGCAGCGTCGTGTGTTTCTTGCCGGAGGTAGAGCACTGGATAGGCGATGGGCCCTACCGGGTTACTGACCTTAGCCAAACTCCGAATGCCGGTAAGTGAGAGCGCGGCAGTGAGACTGTGGGGGATAAGCTCCATGGTCGAGAGGGAAACAGCCCAGAGCATCGACTAAGGCCCCTAAGCGTACGCTAAGTGGGAAAGGATGTGGAGTCGCACAGACAACCAGGAGGTTGGCTTAGAAGCAGCCACCCTTGAAAGAGTGCGTAATAGCTCACTGGTCTAGTGATTCCGCGCCGACAATGTAGCGGGGCTCAAGCGTACCGCCGAAGTCGTGTCATTGCAGCAATACGGCCAACGCCGGCTGTGATGGGTAGGGGAGCGTCGTGTGCCGGGTGAAGCAGCCGTGGAAGCGAGTTGTGGACGGTTCACGAGTGAGAATGCAGGCATGAGTAGCGATACAAACGTGAGAAACGTTTGCGCCGATTGACTAAGGGTTCCTGGGTCAAGCTGATCTGCCCAGGGTAAGTCGGGACCTAAGGCGAGGCCGACAGGCGTAGTCGATGGATAACCGGTTGATATTCCGGTACCCGCTGTGAAGCGTCAAACATTGAATCAGGCGATGCTAAGTCCGTGAAGCCGCCTCTGATCTCTTCGGAGTGATGGGGAGTGGTGGAGCCGATGACCCGGACCTGTAGTAGGTGAGTGATGGGGTGACGCAGGAAGGTAGTCCATCCCGGGCGGTGGTTGTCCCGGGGTAAGGGTGTAGGCCGTGTGATAGGTAAATCCGTTGCACATAGGGCTGAGACCTGATGCCGAGCCGATTGTGGTGAAGTGGATGATCCTATGCTGTCGAGAAAAGCCTCTAGCGAGTTTCATGGCGGCCCGTACCCTAAACCGACTCAGGTGGTCAGGTAGAGAATACCGAGGCGTTCGGGTGAACTATGGTTAAGGAACTCGGCAAAATGCCCCCGTAACTTCGGGAGAAGGGGGGCCACACCTGGTGATGAGTCTTGCACTCTGAGCTGGGGGTGGCCGCAGAGACCAGCGAGAAGCGACTGTTTACTAAAAACACAGGTCCGTGCGAAGCCGTAAGGCGATGTATACGGACTGACGCCTGCCCGGTGCTGGAACGTTAAGGGGACCGGTTAGCTCCATTTCGGTGGGGCGAAGCTGAGAACTTAAGCGCCAGTAAACGGCGGTGGTAACTATAACCATCCTAAGGTAGCGAAATTCCTTGTCGGGTAAGTTCCGACCTGCACGAATGGCGTAACGACTTCTCGACTGTCTCAACCATAGGCCCGGTGAAATTGCACTACGAGTAAAGATGCTCGTTTCGCGCAGCAGGACGGAAAGACCCCGGGACCTTTACTACAGTTTGATATTGGTGTTCGGTTCGGCTTGTGTAGGATAGCTGGGAGACTTTGAAGCTCGCACGCCAGTGTGGGTGGAGTCGTCGTTGAAATACCAGTCTGGTCGTGCTGGATGTCTAACCTGGGTCCGTGATCCGGATCAGGGACAGTGTCTGATGGGTAGTTTAACTGGGGCGGTTGCCTCCTAAAGAGTAACGGAGGCGCCCAAAGGTTCCCTCAGCCTGGTTGGCAATCAGGTGTTGAGTGTAAGTGCACAAGGGAGCTTGACTGTGAGACCGACGGGTCGAGCAGGGACGAAAGTCGGGACTAGTGATCCGGCGGTGGCTTGTGGAAGCGCCGTCGCTCAACGGATAAAAGGTACCCCGGGGATAACAGGCTGATCTTCCCCAAGAGTCCATATCGACGGGATGGTTTGGCACCTCGATGTCGGCTCGTCGCATCCTGGGGCTGGAGTCGGTCCCAAGGGTTGGGCTGTTCGCCCATTAAAGCGGTACGCGAGCTGGGTTTAGAACGTCGTGAGACAGTTCGGTCCCTATCCGCTGTGCGCGTAGGAGTCTTGAGAAGGGCTGTCCCTAGTACGAGAGGACCGGGACGGACGAACCTCTGGTGTGCCAGTTGTTCTGCCAAGGGCATGGCTGGTTGGCTACGTTCGGGAGGGATAACCGCTGAAAGCATCTAAGCGGGAAGCCTGCTTCGAGATGAGGACTCCCACCCACTTGATGGGGTAAGGCTCCCAGTAGACGACTGGGTTGATAGGCCGGATCTGGAAGCACCGTGAGGTGTGGAGGTGACCGGTACTAATAGGCCGAGGGCTTGTCCTCAGTTGCTCGCGTCCACTGTGTT
>NZ_JODM01000090.1 GCF_000717995.1 Streptomyces violaceorubidus | reverse complement strand
GGCCGGCGGGGCCGGTGCGGACGCGGGTCCAGTCGTGCCGGGCCCCGGCCCGCAGGTGCCGGGCGGGGTGCCGTTCTCGCCCGGGTCCGCTCCCGGCTCGCCGGCGCCGGTGCGTACCGTCTCCGGGATCGACGCCCCGAACCCGTCCGCCGTCAGTGCGGGCACGGGGCAGCTGGCCCCGGCCGGTACCGGCACGGGCCGGCCGGCCGCCGGTGCCGGGCAGCCGTCCGCCGGTGCTGGTGCTGGTGCTGGTGCTGGTTCGGTGACGGTTCCGGGCGGGGGTGGGAGCCAGCCGGTGCGGACCGTGGGCGGGCACGGCGCGTCCGACGCGGCGTTCGAGACGCCTGCCGGTGACGCTGCGGACGGGCAGCCGTCGACTGGGACGGACCCCGCGCTGCCGCCCGCCGCCGGGGCCCAGGGCGCTGCTCCGTCCGGCGCGCCTCACACCGCTACGGCGGGAGGCCGCTCGGCTCCCACCGCAGACGGTGTCGAGGGCCCGCCGCCGCAGGAGGCCACCGGCGGCCAGGAGGACGAGGAAACCCCCGGCACACAGCACAGGTCGCCCGCGGCCACCGCTCCTGCGTCCGCGTCCTCCGGGGCCGGTGCGGGCGCGGTGCCCACGTCCGGCCAGACCGCTCCCGCTCCCGCCGCGGGCGGCACCGCTGCGCCCGGCGGCGCGGCGGCGGGCAGCAGCCACTCCCCGTCGGCGGTGGCCAAGGGCGACGCCACCGGCCACACCACGGCCGCGAACGGCACCAGCAACCGGAGCACGGAACACCACGGGGGCGCAGACACCGACACCACCACCCAGGCCGACGCCGACACGACGACCGCCGACCCGACGCCGACCCGCTCCGGCGCCGCCACCACGGCCAACGCCGTCCCCGAGGAGAACCTCTCCGACACCTCGGTCACCGGCCCGCCCGCCGCCATGTCGATCACGACGGTGTCCTCCGCGCTGCCCGCCGCAGAGGCGGACACCACCCGGACCGTGCCGCAGACGCAGACGCAGCCGGGCACGGGCCGCGGACGAGCCGGTGAGAAGACCGACCCGCCGACGAATGCCGAGTCGCGGGAGCCGGTGGAGTCCGACCAGCCGGGGATAATCCCGGCCGTCCAGGACACCGGGGAAGGCGACAGCGCACCCGTCCGCCCGTCCACAGTGTCGCGGCCCGCCACCGTGACTTGGGCTTCGGACCGGGACGTGGTGCCGACCACGGCCGACGACGAGATCACCACGGCGACGGACACCGCGTCCGACGACGACACGCAGACCCTCGTCGATGCCTTGTCCGAATCAGGCGACACCCTCGTGGACGCCACCGGAACCGACGACAAGACCGCGGTGGACGGATCGAAGAAGGCAGCGGGGGACACGCGGTTGCCGCGGTCGCGGGAGGAGATTTCCGAGTGGATCGCCGGCCTCACCACGACGGCCGACGACACGAGGAAGAGCACCGCCGACGAGGCCGCGGTGCCCCACCCGTTGAGGCCGGTCGCCGCTGCCGACTCCGACAACGCGGGAGCGCTGGTTCGCCGACCTGTGCGTGTTTTCCCGGTCCGCCCGGGCGGGGACTGGGACCGGAAGAGTCGCGAGGTTCTCGGTGACGCATTGCTGAATGCCGTGGCGAACGGGAAGATCGGCACACCCTACGCGGCAGGGCTGGTGAAGGTGCTGAAGGCGGGCCGGATTCCCGAGTCGTCCGGCGGCATGCACACCGGGGAGGTCCGCCACGCTCTGACCGGTAGTGATCGGTCCGATGGCAGTGTCACGCTCACGGGGGGGCCTGCGCATGCCGAGCAGATCCCCTCCGTGAACGCGGTGGACCACGTTCCCGGGTCGCGGGAGGAGATCTCCCAGTGGATCGCGGGGCTCGTGGCGCCGGCAGGCGCGACGGCAGGTGCGACGGCAGGTGCCGCCGAGGTCCCTGTGACCTCCACCACCTCGGACCCCCTCGTCGAAACGGCGCTCACCGCGACGCGGGGACCGGCGCTACGGCTGCGTGGCGGTGCCGCCGGCGGGCCGGCCCTCGACGGATCCGGTGCGGAGCACCCGGACACTCCGGCGTGGCTGCCGCACACCCGGGCGGACGGAACGCCGCTGCCGGCGGGCGAGGGCCTGGCACAGGTGCGGGCGGCGCTGAACGGCTCCCTGCGCGTGGGGGACGTACGCGGGGACGGCGACTGCTTCTTCCACTCCTTCCTCCTCACCACGGGACTGCACACGCACTCCCCGAACTCACCGCGCGGATGTTCGGCGTCCACGTCCGCGTGGTCCAGTGGAACCCCCGTCACGCGACCCGTATCGCGGAGTACTCGCTGGCCGGTGAAGCCGCGTCGCAGACCGGACGGCCCGATCTCACACTGGTCCGGCTCGACCACGGTGAGGGAGCCGAGCACTGGGCGCCCACCCTGCCCTACGACGCTCCCCTTCCCGCCGGGACCACGGTGGCCATGTGGTCCCCGCCCGGCACCACCGGCCCCGCGGCCGACACCAGCACCGACACCGACACCGCGGAGGACACCTCTTTCGCCCCCTCGCCCGGCGCCGACTCATCGGACGGCAGCCTGTTCGAAGGAGACTCCTCCGCCTCGCCGACGCCGGAACCCGAGGGTATGGCACTGTCCTCGACGTGGACACGCACATAGCCCTCCCCGGACCGCAGGCCCAACAGGTCCTCGGCGCCGCCGCATGGATGCTGTGGCACGCGGCGCCCGTCCCTGCGGAATTCCCGGTGCCTCAGGGAACGGGCCCCACCCTGACGCCCGAGCGGAACCGGGAACTCTTCAAGCTGCTCAGAAGCAGAAGAGCCTCCGGGGCGGGCCTCGATGACACGCTGGGAGGAGTCTGGGAACACGTCAAAGACGCTCACGGCGTTCACCTCCCCCTCGCCGAGATCAGCCGCCTCAACCACGCGTACCAGTGGAACGCACAGCATCTCGACCGCGGTGAGGGATGGGGGGCCGAGCACTGGCCTCTGCCCCCTGACCACCCGGTCTTCCGTCCGCTTCCGCAGGATATTCCCCGGAAGGAAGCCGACAGGCTGCGGGCGGTGCGGCGGCACATCTTCATGTTCGGATCCGCCGAGGGCATCACCGCCACCACCCACACCCCGCGCAGGAATCGGAGCTACATACCCGAACCGGCGCTCAGCAGCTGGGTCGGCCGGGCACGCGCCGGTGCGAAATTGCACGAGTTGACGCGGCAAGCGCTGCTCGATCTCGGTGTGATCCACAGAGAAGGGGCGCCGGAGGAGACCGCAGCCGATCCGGACGGCTTCAATAAATACGTCATACCTGCCGACGCGGACGTGTCCCGTGTGACCCGGGACCGAGTCGCGGTGATCAACGCTTATTACCGTGCTTTCCCCGAAAAGATCGGTACCCGTCCGCCCACGGCAGGTGGTGACGATCTGTTGAGGAGGGCATCCGTTCTCGTCACCCGCCTGGCAACGAGCGGTATAAATCCCGAGGACACGCATCTGCTCGGTGCCTTCCGTCACTTCGGTGTGGAAATGGAGACACGTAGGCGCAACGGCAAAGACAGGATCTTCCTCTCCGACGGAACGGTGCGCCGTGCGCGGCCTCGTAAGCCTCGTGAACCCCAGCCGGCGGCGAGCCCTGCGGAGCTGGAGCAGAGGCGCTACCGGACGCAGCACAGGCGTTTCACGCAATCCGGAATCAACGCAGACCCGGAGAGGACTTCCCTCATCGCCGAAGCGATGCGACTCGGTAACTGGTGGGAGCTGCGGGAGGGAAATCCCGGTCGTCTGTTCCTGAACATGCTCGAAAAAACCCGTGTGGACCAACTGCAACGTTTCGATCGTGAGGTGGGGATCGAACGAGGGGTTGTACGACGTCCTCGACGAGCGGGTACCGCAGTGGCGGGCCGCTCTGGACGCGGCGGATCCGGCCGCCCAGGACCAGCCAATGGACGTGGACCCGGCCGGCCAGGATCAGCAGATGGACGTGGACTCCGAGGACGGTCCGGCGGACACGGCCCCGGATCCCGGCCCAACGGCGGACACGGCCCCGGATCCCGGTCCCACGGCGGGCACGGCGCCGGGCCCCGGCCCCACGACGGCCACCAGGGGCGACGGAGTGTCCGGCGGCATGCCACCTGCCAGGCGGGTGTTCGCCGAGACGTGGCTGAGCCGTGCGCCGTCCGTTCCGGCGAACTGGTCCGCCGACACCCTTGTCGCTCTGTGGGACGGGGCCGACCGTGTCCTTGCTGTCGAGCAGGGGCGGATAGTCGCAGCGCTGCGGGACCGGCCGGAATATGGGCAGGAGGTGGCACGCGTACAGTCACTGGGCCTCGATTCGGCGCGG
>NZ_JODM01000089.1 GCF_000717995.1 Streptomyces violaceorubidus | reverse complement strand
GCCGACAGCAACAGGTCACCCGAGTCCGACATCACGCCCGCCGCCGATGCCGCCATGGACCTCACCCGCTCCGTGACGAGCGACGCAGACGCCCCCACCCTGCGTCCCGATGCGGACCTCGCCGCGAAGCCGGGTGAGGACACCCCGCACACGACCGCGCCCGGCCCTGGCACCCGTACGGCGGCGGCCGACCAGACGGTACCGACACACACCGCTGACGGTGGTCACGTCTTCGCCGTCCCTGACGACGGTGATACCGGCGCGCCCGACGTTCATGTCGAAGAAAAAAGTGAATTCGCGAACAGTGAACTGGAGCGCCGCCGACTGATACAGAAGATGGAGGCCGAATACCATATCACCTTCAATTCCGCCGCCGGCGTACAGGCGGTTCTGGAGCAAAGCCCGAAAGCTGCTGATGCTGTCAAGGCGAAGATCACCCCTCTGCCTCTTCATCTCAACACATTGAAGCAGTTGAGCGCCCGCGCCTCGCTCAGTGACTACGCACCTATCCTGGGAGGACGACGTAAAGATTCTAGCCGCAGCAGCTTCGATCAGGAGGTGACGACGATCGGCGCAGTGCGATCTGCGCTGAGTAAGAATGCAATATATTTCGACGCCACAGGGCAGTATTTCAAATCACGGAAGCTGTTCAATATTTATGCCAGCGCGCATTTTCGCGTGAATGACGGGGTGATGCGTACGTCGACTCACGAGTTGGCGCATGGGCTTCTGGGCTACGCTTTGAATGACTTCACAAAAAGCTTCTGGGACGGTGTCGAATCTCCGTGGAAGCCCTTCCGAGTGGAGGCCTTCAGTCCCGAGGTCGACTTTGAATGGTCCATCTCAAGTCACCTTCAAGCACATGTCAAATTTCCGCAGCAAGCTCCTCGGCACGCCAAAGCGATAGCCGACCTCCAGCGCAAGCACCCACTCGTCCTGACGCGGCTGCCCGGCGAGTCAGTAGGCAGTGCTGCGCAACGCATCGTGCGTGAGCTCTCGGATGAGTTGCCGTGGTTCATCGATCAGGTAGGAACGTGGGAGAACGGGCGCCCTCGTCTCGCTTTTGGCAGAAACCGCCAAGTACTACTTCCACGAGAACGCGCTTCTACGAGAGAAGGCACCACTTCGCGCTGAATTCTTCGATCGCCTGATTGCCGGGTGGCGCCAGAGGGGGGATTCGGCCGAACCGGGCGTCGGTGACGTGCCTCACGGTTCGCAGTACCCTGTCGGTGCGGACGAGCAGGAGCAACACGACCATGCCCCGGTGGCCTCCCCTGAGCGGGATACGACTGGCGTCGACGAGACCACCGTTTCGATTACTTCGCCGGTGTTCAGAGACTCATCGGGTCCGAGCGAGCCGCTGCTTTTCGGCAGGGAGCCAGAAAACGGGTCTGCCGTTTCACTCACCGAGGACGCGGATCTGGGCGGTGGCCCGAGCTCCGAGGGCGGGTACGGGCCGGAGCACCGGGGGGAGACCGAGACTCCGGCAGGGGTTTCCGCCGGGTCGGGCACCGGCCGCGTCTCACACGCGGTGTTCGCCATCCTCGTCCCGGGCGCGCAGGGGGATGACGCCGGGCAGGTGGTGACCGCGGGGCCGGGGCACGTCGTGGGGGATGCGGCCGTGCACGCGGACGACGCGGTGTCGAGGGACGTGCCGCGGTCCGCGCAGGAGACGGAGTCGGTGCACGGAGCCGGGCACGCTGCGGGTGAGGGGGAGGGTGCTTTGCACGACGGGCTCGGTGCCCGGGAGGTGTCTGCGGTCCGGGAGACGGCCGGCGAGGTCCGCTCTTCCGCCCGGGACGGACGCGGCCGCGGATCCCGGGATGCCGGGGCCGTTGTCGGCTCTGACGGGGCTGCTGGTGTCCGGGAGGCAGAGGTGTTGGGCCGGCAGCAGGAGATCTTCCTGCGGTTCGGTGTCCGGGTGGAGGCCGAGGCGGGTGCGGGTGGCCGCCGGGCGGGCTGGGATGCGGCGTCGCTGGAGCAGGTGTACGCGGCGTTGGAGCATTTCGCGCCGATTCTGGGTGGCCGGCGTGTCGAGTCGGCGCGGGACAGGGCTGATCAGGAGGTCACTGCGGTCCGGCTGACGGCTTCCGGGCCGGCCCCTTCGCGGGCGGCTGTCGCTGGTGTGCAGGCGGACGACGGCGCGACGTCGCGGGTCGAGGTGCCGGCCGCGGTACGGGAGGACGAGGAGTTCGGCCCGCCGGCGGTGGGGTGGTACCTGACGCGGGCGCTGGCGGTCCGGCTGCTGGATTACGCGCTGCCGGCGTTCGTCCACAGGTTTTACGGCGGCGCCGACGCATTGGTGGGCGCTGTCGGAGCCGGGGCGAGCCGGGAGGACTTTCTCGCCACGCTGGAGTTGCACCTGGCGCGGCCGGATGCCCTGCGCGGTCAGTCGCCGCGGCGGGCTCGGGCGGTCGAGGATTTGCTGGGACGCCTGCCCGGTGAGCGTGGCCCGCGTCCGGGGGAGACGGTGCGGGAAGCAGCCGAGCGGATCGCCCGGGATTTGGAGAGTGAACTGCCCGGGTTCGCCGCCCAGGTGGGCCCGTGGAGTGCGGACGGGCACCGGCTGCTGCAGGGGGAGACACCGCCCTCCGCCTACGGCTTGGGCAGTGTGGAGCGTGATTTCGCGGAGTCCGCGATGTTCTACTTCCACGACGCGCCGTACTTGCGCGAGCGGTCTGCGCAGCGGGCGGAGTTCTTCGACGGCCTCGTGGCGGGCTGGACCGGCACGCAGGCCCGGGGCACTGCCCGCGAGCTGACGACCACGGTCACGGCCCCGCAAGCGGAAGCTCCTGAACGCGGCACCCTCGCCCTCGCGTTGTCCTCTCCCGAGATGACCGGCCTCTACCAGGCGCTCTACGACAGAGCCGGGGTGTCCCCCGACAGCCCGGCCGCCGCCCGGATCCGTGAATGGGCCCGGGGGCTGCTGCGCTACGCCGCACCCCGCTACGCGCAACAGTTCACGAACCGGCCGGATCCCTCGGCGGGCCCGGCCCTGTCTTCCACGGATGCCGCCCGGGACCTCGCGGGCACGGCAGCGTCGTTCGTGGCCGGCCCGCAGGCCCTGCGCAACTCCGCGCCGGACAAGGCCGCGTACTGGGAAGCGACGGTCACCTCCTACCTGCGCAACAGGCCCCACACACTAGAAGACGCCCGTGTGCTGAACGCGGTCGCCGGGCAACTGGTCCGCGGCACGATGCCCGGCACACAGAGCACAGCACCCGGACACGTATCCGCCCAAACCCCCACAGCGCTTCCCGACGCCGAACCGCCCGGTACCGGCCAGGTGAAACGCACGACGGCCTTGGATGCGGGGGCTGTGCGGTCTTTCCAGCGGTTGTGGGCGAAGGCGCCGGTGGAGCCCGCGTCCACGTCGCCGGCACACCGGGCTCTGCGGCGGGCCCACACCCTCCTCGGCGGAACGCCCGCGGGCACCGGCGCGGTGATCCGGCGGTTCACCGTCCACGCCGGGGATTTCACCGCGCTGTCGCAGACGGACCAGCACGTGGCGGCTGTGGCGTACGTGGTGATGCGTGGTAGCGCCGAACAGGTCGAGTCGGCGGTGACGCGGGCGCGGGCTGCGG
>NZ_JODM01000088.1 GCF_000717995.1 Streptomyces violaceorubidus | reverse complement strand
CTTGAACTGCGGCGGATAGTTCTTCATGACCACGAGATGTCCGTTCTCAGATCCTCAGGATCCATTGTCTCGTGTGTCCAAGATCCGGGGTCAAGGCCCCTGATCCCACCAGGGTGGTCTCCTTGTCGACCATCCGCTCCTGCACCGTGGCGGTGGCGAGATCACTCAGTGCCTTGTCCCACTCCATCTGGGGCACCCGTATCTGCTCCCCGCCGGCACTCGTGACGATCTCGAAGAAGGAGATCGTGCGCTCGGGCATGCGGCGGATGGAAGCCATCGCGTCTCCTTTTGTCTACGCACTTCACCGGTTGTCGTTTTCCATGGCGTAGCAGCGTGCAGGTTGGATCGGCATATGACGCTAACACCAAAGGTCCCCTGAACGGCCTACAGCGCGCCATGGCTCACGAGCTGCACCTCGAAATGCCGCAAATCCATGCTCCCTTACTGCACACTTGAGCGAATAACGCTGGCCGAGACCGCCGATCCGGTGAGGGCAGTCACACAGCAGCCTTCCGAGCTGCCGCCCCGACAATCCGGTGAAGGCAGATCCGCGAAAGCCGAACCACCTCCATCTCCCAGAAGCTCGAAGCCCTCAGCAGCTCTGCGTCATGATGAGCAGCATGGTCACGCCGGTCGAGCAGCCCACGCCCTGTCCTCCAGCCCACCCTCGGCTGCGCCCGGACCAAGAACGAGGACTGCAAGCTGTAGTGCGGCAGCTGCGCCGGCCGAACACGCGGGCTCTGTACGTCTCGGCGACGGGCACCGGCAAGACGCTGGTGTCCATCCGGGCCGCCGACGCTCTCGACGCACGCCTGGTCCTGGTCGTCGTCCCCACCCTCGACCTGGCCGCCCAGACAGCCCTCGCCTGGCGCCGCGACGGCCACCTGGAGCACATGGTGATCGTGTCCTCCATGGACACCTCCGCCCACGGCGGCCTTGCCGCCCACCGCATCGGATCGACCGGCAGCGCCCAGTCCCTGGCCGCTTTGATGTCGGTTGTGGGGGAGGAGCCCGACCAACTGCCCGCCCTCACTGTGATCTGCACCTACGACTCGCTCGACAAGATCGAGGCGACCCAGCACGCCCGCTACCCGGTACCTCCGTTCGACCTGGCGGTTATGGACGAGGCGCACCGCATCGCCGGCCGGCCGGACAAGAAATGGGCCATCGCCAACGACAGCCGGCGCATCCTCACGGACCGGCGCCTCTACATGACCGCCACCCCCCGCAGCTTCGCCGCACCCGACCTCTCCCGCTCCGCATCCCCAGCACGTCAAGGTCGCACCAGCCCGCCGTCCGACCTCGGCACGGCGGAGAACTCGATGGACAACGAAGCCGTCTACGGCAAGAAGGTCTTCGAGTACCCCCTCGCGCAGGCCATCGCCGACGGGGTGGCCGCGGACTACCGCATCGTCGTCCCCACGATCACCGACGCCGAACTGCGCACCCGCCTCAACCAGCCCGCCACCACCACCGACGCCACGGACACACTGCGCACCAGCGCGTTGCACCTCGCCGTCCTCAACGCCATGGCTCAGCACTCCCTGCGCAGAGTGCTGATCTTCTTCCACCTGGTCGACGACGCCAGACGGTTCGCCACCGAACTCGGCCACACCCTGCGGCGCCTGCGCCACGCCCAGCCCGACCTCTTCCCCGGGCTGGACCCGGACACCTTCTTCGTCCATGGCGACCACACACCCGAAGAGCGCTCCGAGCTCTTCGCCCGATTCGCCGCCTCGAAGAGGGCCGTCCTGGCCAACGCCAAGGTGATCGCCGAAGGCGTCGACATCCCCAGCGTCGACGCCGTCGTCTTCGCCGACCCCACCAGCAGCATCGTCCGCTGCGTCCAGGGCCTGGGCAGGGCCCTGCGCCTGGACGTCAGCGGCAAGACCGCCAATCTCATCGTCCCCGTCTACATCCCCCCGGGCGCAGACCCCGAAGACATCCTCGGCACCCCCTACGAACCCGTCTGGGCCATCAGCGCAGCCCTCGCCAGCCACGACTACCGCATCCTCGAACGCCTGCCCACAAAGACCAACCGCCTGACAGCCGAGACCAGCCGCATCATCCAGCACCGCTGGCACTTCGACTTCACCCTCCACCCCGAACGCATCGCCCAGGCCATGGACCTCATCGCCTTCAACCCCCGCGGCTCCCTCAGCCGCTCCCGCCGCCGGGGCCTGGCCGCCGCGCAGGCCTTCCACAACACTCACGGCCACCTCGACGTCCCCACCGACCACCTCGACCCCGTCGGCTACGACCTGGGCGCCTTCATCACCACCACACGCGAGGCCCGCGCCGCCGGCCGCCTCGAGGAGGACTGGATCGCCGAACTCGACGCCCTCGGCATGATCTGGAACAAGCACGACGCTGCCTGGCGCGCCCGGCTCACGGCAGCCACCGACTACCACCGCATCCACGGCCACCTAGGGCCTGTTGCGAAAGTGGATCTTGTTCGTTGATGATCACGTCCTGTGAGACGTGGGGATCTGACGAATGGCCAGTGGGCCCGGCTTGAGCCT
>NZ_JODM01000087.1 GCF_000717995.1 Streptomyces violaceorubidus | reverse complement strand
TGATGCCCGCGAGGGCTTCGGTCAGGTGCTGCTCGATGGTTTCGACGTGCGCGGAGTGTGAGGCGTAGTCGACGGGGATCAGCCGGGCCCGGACGTCCTTATTCTGCAGGTTCTTGACCAGGGCTTCGACGGCGTCCGTGTCGCCCGAGACGACCGTGGCGTTGGGGCCGTTGATCGCGGCGATGCCGACCCCGCCGGGGAGCTGTGCTTCGACGGTGTGGGCGGGCTGCGGGACAGAGGCCATGGCTCCTCGCCCTGCGAGGTGTTCGCCGATGATCCGGGCACGCACGGCGACGACCTTGGCGGCGTCCTCCAGCGACAGCGCACCCGCCACGGCCGCGGCCGCGATCTCGCCCTGGGAGTGTCCGACCACGGCGTCCGGACGGACACCCAGCTCCTGCCAGGTCGCGGCGAGCGAGACCATGACGGCCCAGGTCACCGGCTGGATGACGTCCACGCGGTCCAACGGGGCACGCGACCGCAGGGCATCGGTCAGCGACCAGTCGACGTACGGCGCAAGGGCCTCCTCGCAGCGGGCGATGGACTGCGCGAACACCGGAACGGTGTCGAGGAGTTCGGCACCCATCCCGGCCCACTGAGTCCCCTGCCCCGGGAACACGAACACGGTCCTGCCGGTCTCGTCCGACGCGAGGCCCTGCACGAGGTGGGGCGAGGGCTCGCCCCACGCCTGGCTCGGCGGACTGATCCTGCGGAGCGGTGAGGGCGGGGGGCTCCTCGATGACGGCGTGGGCGTTGGTGCCGCTGACCCCGAAGGACGAGACACCGGCGCGGCGGGGCCGGTCGCTCAGGGGCCAGGTCTGTTCCTCGGTGAGGAGGGTGACGGCGCCGGTGTCCCAGTCGACATGGCTGGTGGGCTCATCGACGTGCAGCGTCCTCGGCAGGACCCCATGTCGCATGGCCATGACCATCTTGATGACGCCCGCGACACCGGCGGCGGCCTGCGTGTGGCCGATGTTGGACTTCACCGAGCCCAGCCACAGGGGCCGTTCGGCGGGCCGGTCCTGGCCGTAGGTGGCCAGGAGCGCCTGGGCCTCGATCGGGTCGCCGAGGGTGGTGCCGGTGCCGTGTGCCTCGACCGCGTCGACCTGGTCCGGGGTGAGACCGGCGTTGGCGAGGGCCTGCCGGATCACCCGCTGCTGGGAGGGGCCGTTGGGGGCGGTCAGGCCGTTGCTGGCGCCGTCCTGGTTGACGGCCGTGCCGCGCACGATGCCCAGGACAGGGTGTCCGTGTCGCTCGAGGGCGAGCGTGCACTCGCCGGAGCGCAGTGACTGGGCGGCCATGTGCAGGGCGACGAGCGAGGAGGAGCAGGCCGTGTCGACCGTGACGGCCGGGCCCTCCAGGCCGAGGGTGTAGGCCACCCGGCCCGACGCCACACTGCCCGCGATACCGGTGCCGAGGTAGCCCTCGACCGTCTCCGGCACCTGGCGGAGCAAGGTGGCGTAGTCCTGACCGTTGCTGCCGACGAACACGCCCGCCTTGCTGCCGCGCAGCGACCGGGGGTCGATGCCGGCCCGCTCGAAGGCCTCCCAGGACGTTTCCAGGAGCAGCCGCTGCTGCGGGTCCATCGCCAGGGCCTCGCGCGGGTTGATACCGAAGAAGGCCGCGTCGAACTCGCCCACACTCTGGAGAAAGGCGCCCTTCCGCACATAGGACGTGCCGGAACGGTCCGGGTCGGCGTCGTAGAGCGCCTCCAGGTCCCAGCCGCGGTCGGCCGGGAACGGCGAGACCGCGTCACCACCGGCCGCCAGCAGCGCCCACAGTTCCTCGGGCGTCCGAATCCCACCCGGGAAGCGGCAGCTCATGGCCACGATCGCGATCGGATCGTCGTCGAGGGCCGCCGTATCCCGGACGGTGACGGTGTGGCCGGTCCGCTCGCCGCCGCCTCCCAGGCCCGGGAACTCGCTCAGCACATGACGGGCCAGCTCGCTCGCCGTCGGGTAGTCGAAGATCACGCTGGTGGTGAGCCGCAGCCCGGTGGCCGCGTTCAGCCGGTTGCGCAGCTGGACCGCGCCGAGCGAGTCGAAGCCGAGGTCCTTGAACGCACGGTTCGGCGCCACCGACTGGGGCCCGGCGTGACCGAGCACCAACGCCGCCTGCGTACGCACCAGTTCCAGCATCAACTCCTCACGCTTCGGCGCAGGCAGCCCGGCAAGCCGCCCGGCCGGCGACTCCTCGTCGACCTGTGCGCCACCGGACCCGGCCGTGGCCAGGAGGTCCCGTACGTCCGCCAGGTCGGAGATGAGCGGGCTGGGACGGGCGGCGGTGTACGCCGGTACGAAACGGGCCCAGTCGATGTCGGCCACTGTCAGCGCCGCGGTGCCCTGCCCGACGGCCTCCGCCAGCGCGGTGAGCGCCGGCTCCGGGGCCATCGCGGGGAACCCGCTGCGATGCAACTGCTCGGCCGCGGCCCGCCCCATGGCCATGCCCGAGTCCGCCCAGGCACCCCACGCCACCGAGGTCGCGGGCAGTCCGAGCGCGTGCCGCCGCTGTGCCAGCGCGTCCACATGGGCGTTCGCCGCGGCGTAGTTGGCCTGGCCCTCGTTGCCGAAGGTGGCTGCCGCGGAGGAGAACAGTACGAAGGCGTCGAGGTCGAGGTGACGCGTGTACTGGTCGAGCAGTTCGGCGGCGGCCGCCTTCGGACGCAGTACGTGGTCCAGCCGGTCCGCGGTGAGGTGGTCGAGTACGCCGTCGTCGAGGCTGCCGGCCGTGTGGACGACCGCGGTGAGGTCCGGGTGGCCGGCGAGGAGGGAACGCACCTGCTCGGGGTCGCTCACATCGCAGGCCGCGAAGGTCACGGTGGAGCCGAGCGCGGTGAGTTCACCGCCCAGGCCGGTGGCACCGGGGGCCTCGCCGCCGCGCCGGCTGGCGAGAACCAGGTGCTGGGCCCCGTTCTCGGCGGCCCAGCGCGCGACGCGGGCACCGAGCGCTCCGCTGCCACCGGTGATCAGAACCGTGCCACGCGGCTGCCAGGCCGTACCGCTGCCGCTGCTCGCCCGGGCCAGTCGGCGCGCGAGGACGCCGGCCGCGCGGATGGCCACCTGGTCCTCACCTCCCGACGCCGTGGAGGCGAGTACGGCCCGCAGGTGTGCGGCACCGTGTTCGTCGAGCTGCTCGGGCAGATCGACGAGTCCGCCCCAGCGGTCGGGGTGCTCGAGCGCGGCGACCTGCCCCAGGCCCCAGACCTGCGCCTGGACGGGCTGGATCAGCGGGTCGGAGCCTCCGGTGGTGACCGCGCCCTGGGTGAGGCACCAGAGCGGGGCCTGGATGCCTGCGTCGCCGAGCGCCTGGAAGAGAGCAAGCGTCGCCGCTGTTGCGGCGTCGTCGTCCGTCAGCGCGAGCAGCGACAGTACGCCCGTCGCGTCGAACTCCCCGAGCGCACCACGGAGTGTTTCGGCACATCCCACCCGGTCGGCCTCGACGGGGTCGAGCACGACCTGTCGTACGGCACCGTGCCCGGCCTCCAGGGCCCGCACGACGTCCCGTAGGAGAGGCCGGCCCTCGTGACCGGCGGGGATCAGGAGCAGCCAGTCGCCAGTGAGTTCGGCAGCGTTGGACGGCATGGGCCGCCACACCACCCGGTAACGCCAGCCGTCCACCGGCGAGCCGGCGGTCCGCTCCCTGCGCCCCGATGTCGCGTCGAGCCAGTACCGGTGGCGCTTGAACGCGTACGTGGGCAGTTCCACGCGGCGCGGGGCACTCCCCCCGCTGCTGAAGAAGGCCTGCCAGTCGACGAGCGTTCCGTTGGTGTGGAGTTCGGCTGCGGCGCGGGTGACGGCGTGGGTCTCGTCGAGGTTCTTGTGGAGGGTGGGCAGGAGCAGTGTTTCGGCGCGGGTGAGGGTGTCCTGGGCCATGGCGGTGAGGACTCCGCCGGGGCCGATCTCCAGGTAGCGGGTGGTGTCGTGCTGTTCGAGCCAGGCGATCCGGTCGTTGAAGCGGACGGTGTCTCGGATGTGCCGGACCCAGTACTCGGGGTCCAGGACCGCGTCGCCGGCGGGCAGGGGCAGCCCGGGCGGGTGGAACTCCACGTTT
>NZ_JODM01000086.1 GCF_000717995.1 Streptomyces violaceorubidus | reverse complement strand
GCGGGTGTTGAGTTCGGCGTAGGTGAGTCGGGTGTCTTCGAAGACGAGGGCGGTGGCGTGCGGGGTGCGGGCGGCCTGGGCCTCGAACAGTCCGGCGAGGGTCGCCTCCGGCACCTCCTGCGCGGTGTCGTTGAGCGTGCGCAGGACGTACCGCAGCCGCGTGTCGTCGAGGACGCCGACCCGGCGCAGCGCGGTGGCGGGGGCGCTCTCCAGCGCCGTGACCAGGCCCTCCACCGCGGTGGCCAGGAGAGCGGCCACCGCGTCCGGACCGGCCGGTACCGAGGTCTGGGCGACCAGGTGGAAGCCGTCCCCGGTGTCTTCGACGTTCATGCTGACCGGATAGTTGGTGCGCTCGAACGCCTGACGGAACTCGATGCCCTCCAGGGGGAAGTCCGTCTCGCGTCCGCCGCCGTGCCGGTAGTTGAGCAGGGACGTGAACAGCGGCGTCCGGGCCGCCAACCCGGCGGCCCGCTGGGCCAGCGCCAGCGGGGCGTGTTCGTGGGGCAGCAGCTCGGCGAGCTGACGCCGCATCCCCTCGACCGCCTCCGCGACGCTCACGGCCGCGATGTCCACACGCGCGGGAAGGGTGTTGATGAACAGACCCGGCACCCGGTCCGAACCGGCGCCCGCGTGCATCCGCCCGAACAGCACCGTGCCGAACACCACGTCGTCGCGGCCCGAGACCGCCGCCACCACCCGGGCCCACGCCACGTGGAACAGCACCGCGGGGCTCAGCCCCAGCCGCCGGGCCCGGCCCCGGAGCCGCCGGGCCACCGTGTCCTCGAGCGGCAGCCGGGCCTCCGCCACGGCCCGTCCGTCACCGTGCACGTCCAGCACCCCGAACGGCGCCGTCGGCTCCGTCACCTCCCCCAGCAGCCGGGCGAAGAACCGCTCGTGCTCCTCCCGCGGGGCCCCCAGCCGCGCCCGTGCCACGAAGTCCCGGAAAGGCAGCGGCTCGGGCAGGGCGTCCTCGCGTCCGTCGAGGAAGGCGGCGATCTCCCCGAGCAGCACGTCCAGCGCGGTGTGGTCCTGGACCAGATGGTGGACGCGCAGCAGCAGCCACCACCGGTCCCCTCCGGGCTCCCTGGTGACCCGCGCGCGCACCAGCGGAGCCCTGGCGAGGTCCATACGCGGCGGACACGCGTCCAACAGCCGCTGCACCGCGTCCTGTTCGTCCAGTGCGCCGACCGGCCAGCGCGTCTCCTCCACCTCCAGCACGGCGGCGCGCGACACCACCTGCACCGGCTCCCTGACCCCCTCCCACACGAAGGAGGTCCGCAGGACGTCATGACGGTCCACGACCCGCTGCACGGCCGCGAGGAACGCGTCCAGCCGGGCCCGGCCGTCCGCCACCAGCACCACCGGCAGGACGTACGGATCGGGCCCCTCGCCCTCCAGTACGGAGTGGAAGAAGACACCCTCCTGGAGCGGAGCCAGCGGGTAGATGTCGGCGATGTTGCCCGCCCCGCCCGGCACCGCGGCGACCACCCGCTCGATCTCCTCGTCGGTCAGCCCCGCCAGCGGCACCATCCGCGCAGTGATTCGGGTGGTTCCGACAGGGATGCCCTCCCCGGCCGGTTCGGCGGGCCGGGGCTCCTCCCCGGCCGCGGCCGCCGCCTTCGCGACGGTCGGGGCGGTGAACAGCGTCCGCACATCGAGGGAGATGCCGTGCTCACGCGCCCGTTCCACCAGCGTCACGGCCAGCAGGGAGTGCCCGCCCAGGGCGAAGAAGTCGTCGTCGACCCCCACCGCCGGCACGCCCAGGACCTCCGCGAAGAGGGCGCAGAGCACTTCCTCCCGCTCGGTGGCCGGTCCCCGGCCGGTGGTACCCCACGAGGCGGGGGCGGGGGCGGGCAGCGCCGCGCGGTCCCGTTTCCCGTTCACCGTCACCGGCAGGGCGTCCAGCACCTCGAACGCCGAGGGCACCAGGTGCTCCGGCAGTACGGCAGCGGCATGGGA
Organism: Streptomyces violaceorubidus; assembly: GCF_000717995.1. Taxonomy (GTDB): domain Bacteria; phylum Actinomycetota; class Actinomycetes; order Streptomycetales; family Streptomycetaceae; genus Streptomyces; species Streptomyces violaceorubidus. Next base: position 1,003 of record NZ_JODM01000086.1, on the reverse strand, counting down.
CCGCAGGGCCGGCACGTCCACGGCGTCGACGTCCCCCACCGGCACGACGTAGGCGACCAGGCGCTGATCGCCGGGCTGGTCCTCGCGGACCACCACCACGGCCTCCAGCACGTCCGGACGGGCGAGCAGCGCCGCTTCGATCTCGCCGGGTTCGATCCGCACACCGCGCACCTTCACCTGGTCGTCGGTGCGGCCCAGGTACTCCAGCAGGCCCTCGCTGTCCCACCGCGCCAGATCACCGGTCCGGTACATGCGCTCCCCGGGAGCACCGAACGGGTCGGCGACGAACCGCTCCGCCGTCAGGCCCGGCCGCCCGTGGTAGCCCAGCGCGAGCTGGACCCCCGCCAGGTACAGCTCGCCCGCCGTCCCCGCGGGCACGGGTCGCAGCCAGCCGTCCAGCACATACGCCCGGGTGTTCCACACCGGACGGCCGAGCGGGACCGTCGCCGCGCGCCCCCCGTCCGGACGACAGGTCCAGGCGGTCACGTCGACCGTGGCCTCGGTGGGACCGTAGAGGTTGTGCAACGGCACACCGAAGCGGGCGAGGAAGCGGTCACGGAGCGGCGCGGAGAGCGCCTCGCCGCTGCTGACGACGGCCCGCAGCGACGGCAGGCTCCGCCCCGACGCCTCGGCCGCCGCCGTGAAGGCGTGCAGCATCGAGGGCACGAAGTGCGCGACCGTCACGCCTTCGCGCTCGATCAGCCCGGCCAGGTAGTCGGGGTCACGGTGCCCGTCCGGACGGGCCACCACCAGCGTGGCCCCCTGGGTCAGCGGCCAGAAGAACTCCCACACCGAGACGTCGAAGGAGACCGGCGTCTTCTGCACCACACGGTCACTCGTCCCGAGCCCGAACATGTCCTGCATCCAGGCCAGCCGGTTCACCACGCCGCTGTGCGGGACGGCCACACCTTTGGGTTGTCCGGTGGAGCCGGAGGTGTGGATGACGTAGGCGGGGTGGGTGGGGTGGAGGGGGGTGTGGCGGTCGTGGTCGGTGAGGTTGTGG
>NZ_JODM01000085.1 GCF_000717995.1 Streptomyces violaceorubidus | reverse complement strand
GTGGTGGTGGGTGACGAGGTGGTGGGCGATGTGGGTGGCGAGGGTGCCGGTGGCGCCGGTGATCAGGACCGTACTGTCGGGACGGAAGACGGAGGCCGCAGCCCCCGTGGGGACCGCCCGGGCTAGCCGAGGTGCGAGGAACCGTCCCCCACGGACGGCCAGTTGCGGCTCTCCGGTGCACAGAGCGCCCCGAATCGAGGAGGTGTCCTGGCTGTCGGTGTCGAGGAGCACGAACCGGTCGGGGTGCTCGGCCTGAGCGGAGCGGATCAGGCCCCAGACGGCAGCGTGTTCCAGGTCCGGGATGTCCTCGGGTGAGGTGACCACCGCGTCACGGGTGAGCAGCACGAGCCGGGAGGCGGCGAACCGCTCGTCCGCCAGCCAACCCCTTACCAGCTTCAACGCCCAGTGCAGTGACCCTCGTTCGCCGGGCGGGCAAGGGGCGGCCACCACGTCGGGTGCGCCGGGAAGGTCGGCAAGCCCCTTCCCGACGGACAGCCGGACCACCTCCGCCACCTCTGCCTCCGGGGTGGAGACCGGCACCCACTCCACGCGGAACAGCGCGTCCCGCACACCGGCCGCGACGGCGGCGCCCGCCGTCCCGCCGGACAGCGGCCGCAGCGCCAGCGAGTCGACCGTCAGGACCGGACTGCCCAGAGCGTCCGCGGCGTCGAGCCGCACCTCGTCCTGACCGGTCACGGCCAGCCGCACCCGCAGCACCGTCGCGCCCGTGGCGTGCAGGCGCACCCCCCGCCACGAGAAGGGCATCAGCGCCCTCGCGCCGTCCTCGGCCAGGCCGCTGAGGCCGACCGTCTGCAGCGCTGCGTCGAACAGGGCCGGGTGCAGCTCGAAGCCGGCCGCGTCCCCGGCCGAATCCTCCGGCAGAACGACCTCCGCGAAGACCTCGTCGCCGAGCCGCCAGGCCGCCCGCAGCCCCTGGAACTGGGGCCCGTACTCGAAGCCGTTCTCCCGGAACCGCTCGTAGCGGCCGTCGAGGCCGAGCGGCTGCGCCCCGGCCGGCGGCCACACGCCGCTCAGGTCCGGTCCGGGGCCGGAGCCGAGGCGGTCCGGGCTCAAGGTGCCGCCGGCGTGCCGCGTCCACGGCAGGCCGTCCTGAGCCGCGTCCCCGTCGGGCCGTGCGTGCACGCTCAGGGAGCGCCGGCCGGACTCGTCGGGGGCGCCGACCCGCACCCGGAGCCGCAGCCCGCCGTCCTCGGGCAGCACCAGCGGTGCTTCGAGGGTCAGCTCCTCCAGCAGCGGGCAACCCGCCCGGTCCCCGGCCCGTACGGCGAGTTCCGCCAGCGCGGTGCCGGGCAGCAGGGCGGCACCCGCGACACGGTGGCCGCGGATCCACGGCTGCCCTGCGAGCGAGACCCGGCTGGTGAACAGCAACTCGTCGCCGTCCGCGCTCTCCAGCACGGCCCCCAGCAGCGGATGGTCCACCGCCTCCAGGCCCAGCGAGCGTACGTCCCCGGCCGCGCCGGACGCGGCCTTCGGCCAGTAGCGCTGCCGCTGGAAGGGGTAGGTCGGCAGATCCACCCGACGGGCGCCGCTGCCGGCGAACAGCGCCGCCCAGTCGACGCGGGCACCGCGGGCGAACACCCCCGCCACCGCCTCCACCACCGACACCGGTTCAGGGCGGTCCCGGCGCAGCGCGGCCGCGAAGGCCACCGCGTCGCCCGGCAGGCAGTCCTCGCCCATCCCGGACAGCACGCCGCCGGGGCCGAGTTCCAGGCAGCTGCCGATGCCCAACTCGCCCAGCGTTCTCATGCCGTCGGCGAAACGCACCGCCTGCCGGACATGGCGCACCCAGTAGTCCGGGTCGGTCAGCTCCTCGGCGGTCGCCGTACGACCGGTCACATCGGAGACGACCGGGATCAGCGGATCGCTGTACCGCAGCGACCCCGCGACCGCCCGGAACTCCCCCAGCATGGCGTCCATACGGGGCGAGTGAAAGGCATGGCTGACGTTGAGCCGCTTGGTACGACGTCCCCGCTCGGCGAGTTCGGCGGCCACCGCGAGCACCGCGTCCTCGTCGCCGGACACGACGACGGACCGCGGTCCGTTGACGGCCGCGACGGACACCCGGTCCGTACGACCGGCCAGCACCTTGGCGACCTCGTCCTCGCCGGCCCGCACCGACACCATCGCCCCGCCGGACGGCAACTCCTCCATCAGCCGGCCACGGGCCGCCACCAGCGCGCACGCGTCCGGCAGGGTCAGCACCCCCGACACATGCGCCGCCGCCAGCTCACCGACGGAGTGGCCCAGCAGCGCGGCAGGCCGCAGCCCCCACGCCTCGACGAGCCGGAACAGCGCCACCTCCACGGCGAACAGAGCCGCCTGGGTGTACTGCGTCCGGTCGAGCAGCGCCACCTCGGGTGTGCCCGGCTCGGCGAACACGACCTCGCGCAGCGGGCGTTCGAGGTGCGGGTCCAGGCAGGCGCAGATCTCGTCGAAGGCCTCGGCGAACACCGGGTGAGCGGCGTGGAGTTCACGACCCATTCCCGGGTACTGGCTGCCCTGTCCCGTGAAGAGGAAGGCGGTGCGAGCGGCTCGGTGACCCGCGCCCGTCACCAGCCCCGGAGCACCGTCCGAGTCCCCGGCGAGCGCCGCGAGGGCCGCGTCCAGCCCCTCGCCGCAGTCCAGCAGCACCGCCCGGTGCTCGAACGCCGAACGCCCGGTGGCGAGCGAGAAGCCCACATCGACCGAGTCGGCGCCTCCTGCGCACTCCCTCAGCTGTGCCGCCTGTTCGCGCAGTGCCTGCGCCGACCTCGCGGACAGCACCCACGGCACGACCGGCATCCCGGCCCCGCGCTCCGGCGCGTCCGCGGAGGGCTCCTCCACCGAGGGCTCCTCCAGTACGGCGTGCGTGTTCGTGCCACTCACCCCGAAGGACGACACCGCCGCACGGCGCGGCCGGTCGGCGACCGGCCAGGGCCGCTCCTCGGTCAGCAGTGACACGGCGCCGGAGCTCCAGTCGACGTGGGTGGAGGGGGTGTCGACGTGGAGGGTGCGGGGGAGGAGGCCGTGGCGCATGGCCATGACCATCTTGATGACTCCTCCGACGCCGG
>NZ_JODM01000084.1 GCF_000717995.1 Streptomyces violaceorubidus | reverse complement strand
CACCGACCTCACCGGTGACCCCAGCTTCAGCGAGCTGCTGACCCGGGTGCGGGAGACGGACCTGGCCGCCTACGCGCACCAGGACATCCCCTTCGAACGCCTCGTCCAGGACCTCAACCCCGAGCGTTCCGCCTCTCGGCACCCCCTGTTCCAGGTGCGGTTGGTGGTCCAGCACGGTGATCCGCGCACGGTCGCCGGGGACGCACTGGCCCTGCCCGGGCTGCGCGCGTCGGCGTTGCCGATCGCCGACGACGGCGCCAAGTTCGACCTGCTCTTCCGCCTCTTCGAGACGGATCAGGGGCTCGGCGGCATGCTGGAGTACAGCGCCGACCTCTACGACGCGTCCACCGCGGAGGCCCTGTCGGACCGCTTCCTGCGCGTCCTCGAAGCCGTCGTCGAGGAGCCGGAGCGGCCCGTCGGACGGGTCGACGTACTGGACGACGACGAGCGTCGGCGGCTGCTTGAAGAGTGGAACGCGACGGCCCGCGAGGTCGGCAGGGCGAGCGTGGTCGAGTTGTTCGCCGCGCAGGTGAGCCGTACTCCGGAGGCCGACGCGCTGGTCTCGGGGGAGACCGTCCTCACCTATGCCGAACTCGATGAACGCAGCAACCGGCTGGCCCGGTTCCTGGTCGGGCACGGCGTGGGCCCGGAGCGGTTCGTGGCGGTCGCCCTGCCACGCTCCGTCGAGGTGGTCGTCGCCCTGCTGGCGGTACTCAAGGCCGGTGGCGCGTACGTACCGCTCGACCTCGACCACCCGGCGGAGCGCATCCGGTACATGCTGGAGGACGCCGCTCCCGGCGTGGTCCTGACGTGCGCCGAGTGGTCCGGTCTGGTGGCAGGCACGGACGCGGTGACCGTGCTGCTCGACGCCCCGGAGACCGGGAGCGCCCTCGCCGAGACGTCCGCCGGGTCCCTCGTCGCCCCGTCCGACGGCGAAGGAGACGGCGACCGCGACGGCGGGCGGACCGACGGGCTTCCGGCCCCCAACGATCCCGCGTACGTGATCTACACGTCCGGCTCCACCGGCCGCCCGAAGGGTGTGGTCGTCGAGCACCGTTCGGTGGGCGCCTACCTCCAGCGGGCACGTCATGCGTACCCGGACGCGTCGGGCACGGCGCTCCTGCACAGCCGCATCGCCTTCGACCTGACCGTGACCGCGCTGTACACCCCGCTGGTCTCCGGCGGCTGCGTGCGTCTGGCCGACCTCAAGGACGCGCCGGTCACCTCGGGGGCACCGGACTTCATGAAGGCCACGCCCAGTCACCTGGCCCTGCTGGAGTCCCTGCCGGACACGGCTTCGCCGACCGGCACCCTCGTTCTCGGCGGGGAGCAGTTGCTCGGCGAGACGCTGGCTCCGTGGCGGGAGTGCCACCCCGACGTCACCGTCGTGAACGCCTACGGCCCGACCGAGGCCACCGTCAACTGCACCGACTTCACCCTGCCCCCGGGCGCACCGACCCCCACCGGGCCGGTCCCGATCGGACGGCCCTTCTGGAACACGCAGGCGTACGTCCTCGACGCGGCGCTGCTACCCGTACCGCCCGGCGTCGCGGGTGAGCTGTACATCGCCGGCACCGGCCTGGCCCGCGGCTACCTGGGGCGTCCGGACATGACGGCGGAACGCTTCACCGCCAACCCCTTCGGTGGGCCCGGTTCCCGCATGTACCGCACGGGCGACATCGCCATGTGGGGTGCCGACGGGCTGTTGCGGTACGTGGGGCGTGCCGACCAGCAGGTGAAGCTGCGCGGCTTCCGACTGGAGCTGGGCGAGATCGAGAGCGTACTGCTGGGCGCGGCCGGTGTGCGCCAGGCCGTGGTCGTGGTCCGGGAGGGCGGTCAGGGCGACGGAGACGGCGACAAGCAGCTCGTCGCGTACGTGGTCCTGGAGGAGGACGGGCCGTCGCGCGCGGCGTCCGCCGTCCGGGAGCTCCGGGAGTACACGGCCGAGCGGCTGCCCGACTACATGGTGCCGTCGGCGTTCGTCGTCCTCGACGCCCTGCCCCTCACCGCCAACGGCAAGCTCGACCGCAGGGCCCTGCCCGCTCCCTCCGTCCCGGAGGCGGAGGAGCCGGACTCCGTGACGCCGCCCGTCGCTCCGCCCAACCCCTGGGAGGACACACTCGCCAACCTGTTCGCGGAGGTCCTGGGCCGCGACCACGTGGGCCGGAACGAGGACTTCTTCGACCTCGGCGGCCACTCCCTCCTCGCCATTCGCCTGCTGGCCAGGGCACGCTCCACCCTCGGCATGGACCTGTCGGTGCGCGACATGTTCGAGAACCCGACCGTCGCCGGACTCGCCCGGCTCATGACCACCGCGTCCCGGGCGGGCCACGCGCTGACCGCCCGGGAGGTACGCCCGGAGCGCGTGCCCCTGTCGTACGCGCAGCAGCGGTTGTGGTTCCTGCACCAGTACGACCCCGACAGCGCGCTCTACAACATCCCCGTCGCGCTCCGCCTCACCGGTCCCCTGGACGAACAGGCCCTCGCGGCGGCCCTCAACGACGTGGTCGTGCGCCACGAGGCGCTGCGCACCGTCTACGGGGAAGAACCCGACGCCGGCGCCCACCAGATCGTCCTGCCGTCGGACACCACCGTCCCGCTCGTCGTCCGCGACATCGCCGGCGACGGCGACGGTCCTGACGACCGTGGCGAAACGCTGCCGAACGCACTGCGCGAGGCCGTGGCACGCCCCTTCGACCTCACGGGTGACCTGCCGTTGCGGGCCACCCTGTTCCGCACCGGGCCCGACGAGCACGTCCTGCTCCTCGTCGTCCACCACATCGCCGCCGACGGCTGGTCCATGGGACCCCTCGCCGCCGACCTCACCACTGCCTACACCGCCCGGCACACCGACCAGAGTCCCAACTGGGCGCCGCTGCCGGTGCAGTACGCCGACTACACCCTCTGGCAGCACGACGCCCTCGGCGACGACAACGACCCCGCCGCAGTCGCAGGGCGTCAACTCGCCTACTGGCGGGGGCAGCTCGCGGGTCTTCCCACCGAGCTCGACCTCCCGACCGACCGGCCCCGCCCGGCCGTGCCCACCCACCAGGGCGGCACCGTCACCTTCACCATCCCCGCCCACCTCCACGAACAGCTGGCCCACCTC
>NZ_JODM01000083.1 GCF_000717995.1 Streptomyces violaceorubidus | reverse complement strand
GGTGACGCGCTGGTGAACCGCTTCCAGTTCGTCGGCGACCATTAGCGCCGCCACGGCGTGAAGCGGCTGTGCACGATCCTCGGAATTGCCCGCTTCAGTTACTACTACTGGCGCCGGACGGCCGCGGACCGGGCCGTCCGGCAGGCGGCCGACAGCCGTCTGGCCGTCCGGATACGGGCGGTCCACCTCGAGTCGGACGGTACTTACGGAGTCCCGAGGATCACCGCTGAGCTCCGGGAGACCGGCGATGAGGCGGTCAACCACAAGCGTGTCGCTCGGATCATGCGGGCGTCCGGGCTCGAGGGAGTCCGGTTGCGCCGCCGACACCGCACCACCGTCCCCGACCCGGCCGCGGCCAAGGCGCCCGGCCTGATCGGCCGCGACTTCAGCGCAGCAGAACCGAACACGAAGTACGTCGGTGACATCACCTACCTGCCCCTCGACGGCGGGAAGTTCTGCTACCTCGCCACCGTCATCGGCCTCGCCTCACGCCGTCTGGCCGGCTGGGCGATCGCCGACCACATGCGCGCGGACCGTGTCACCGATGCCCTGGCCGCGGCGATCCGCACCCGTGGCAGCCTCACCGGATCGATCACGCACACCGACCACGGAGCCCAGTACACGAGCAGGGCATTCGCCCAAGCCTGCAGGTCAGCAGGGGTTCGGCGAAGCATGAGCGCGATCGGCAGCTCGGCCGACGACGCACTCGCCGAGTCCTTCAACGCGACCTTCAAACGCGAGACCCTGCAAGGACGGAAGAGCTGGCCAGGCGAGCGCGAGGCCCGACTCGACGCCTTCCGCTGGCTGCACCGCTACAACACCGTCCGACGCCACTCCCGCCTCGGGCAACGATCACCGATCGCCTTCGAGGACGCCCTCCAACTCATACCAACTACGCTGGCACAAGCCGCATAACCCGTGTCCAGGATTCGGGGTCAAGGCCCGTCGCGGTCCAGGACCATCAGCTGGACACGCATCGCGTTCGATCCGGCGGTCACGTGCCGTCCGGTGGTCGCCGACCACCACAGTCCCGGCCCCCAGCGCCGCCCCGGGACCACCGGGAACGCCGGCACCGGCGGCAAGTCCTCGAACGCCACGGACATGGCGGCATCCGCCCACCGCTGCTGCACTGTCTGCCCCACCGGATCGAGGAACACTGCCTCGAACCCGCCCGAGCGGCCTACGGCCGCCCGCCCTGCCCGGCTCCGGGCTGCTCCCGTGCTGGTCACCCGCGCCAGCCAAGCCGCTCCAGGCCGCCCGGACGGCCGTTTTCAGTGTTCCTGCCACGAACGAGTGCCGTATCAGCTAACAATCGACTCGCCCCGGCGCATCGCGCTCAGCTGTCCTCTTCCTGCCTGTCCGCCGTCAGCATTTGGCTGAGCACCTCAACGGGCATGTCCACCCACCGGGCTACCTCTTCCAGGGGCACGCCGCCGTTCACCGCCGCCAGAGCGGTCCGCTTCCAGGCGTTCTCGATCAGGCCGGCGCTGTGGCCGAGACCGCGCAGCAACCGCCGGGCGACGTCGGCGGTCGGCCCGCTGTGCACCCCGCGCAGCTGCAGCAACTGCTCCTGGACGCTGTCGAGCGTGCTGGTGATCAGCCTGCGCTGCTCGGCGGACACCGCAGCCCGCCACATCGTCCCCGACCCGGGCGCCTTCTTCTCCTTGCCCATCACCCGCAGCTGCCCGGACATGGTCGCTGCCCGGTGCTCCTGTCGCAGCCACCACGGGTCGTTGTCGTACCCGGGCGGCCCGCCGGCGCCGCGGCGAAGACGGATGGCGCTGCCCATCCACCCGATGAGCGGCCCGCCGTGGTCTGTCGCGGCCAGCGGCCCCAGCCAACTCCGCCCCAGCCGCTCACCGAGACTGCGGCAGAACATCCCATCGGCGGGCAGCGCCCGCGGCCGCCCGGCACCGCTGTCGGCCCACACCAGCTCGGCCATGGCCGGATCCAGCAGCGCGTCGGCCACCGCCACCACCTCCGGGAAGACGACCGCGTCCCGCCCCACGATCCGCCACCACTCCAGATCACCGCCTGCATCCCCGCCCGCGACCTGGTGCAGGCGCCACGGCCAGATCGTCTCCCGCTCCCAGCCGTAGGCCCGCTCCCACCACCGGGCCACCACCGCCTGCGCCAGCGCGAACACCCGCTCCGGCTCTGCGCCGGCCCGCACCGCCCGCCGCACCACCCGGGTCCACCGCCGCTGCGCCGCCACCACCTCCGGCAGACCCCGCAGATCAAGGTGCTCCAGCGGCTGATTGGCGTCCGCGTCCAGCAGCCACCGCCCATACCGCACGCACACCCGCTCCCACCGCGGCGTGTACCGCACCACCCGCACGGACGCCCCCGTACGCCGGACCGCGCACAGGCGGCAGCCGCACGCCACTGGACCGGCCACCGCGCCACCGGTACGCCACAGTCCCACCGGATCGCCGGCCCCGGCGCGGAGCTTGGCGTCCTCCTTTCCCCAGGACGGCAACGCCCGCGCCAGCACCTCCTCCTCGACGCCGCACATGCCGACCACGAGCTGGCGCCCGGCCGCGTTCAGCAGCACCTCGGCGTCAGCCCGCGCGCCGCCGCCCTCGTGCCCAGGCGGGTAGTTGCGCCACCTCCAGCACGCCCGCAGCACCTTTGTTTCCATTCCGTAGCGGCTGGCGATGCGGCATATCAGCGACGAGGTTGTCTCCCTCTGCAGGGGAGCGGTCCGCAGGAGGCCGGGGTTACGGAGCACTCCACCACGGTCTCGTGTCTACCGCCCTAGGCGGGCGTTTTCGCAACGACTGTGCAGCGGATCAAGCAAACCGGATCCGCACGGTGCTGCAGAGAGCCGCCCTCCAGGAGCGCACACCGGTACTGGCCGCCCGCGAACTGCGCGGTCTGGAGTACAGTGCGCGCCGGCCTGGTCCTCGCCGACCAGCAGACGCCCGGCCTCACCACCTACTGCCCGTTCATGCGGATGCGGCGGACCGTCCCGGGATGCGAGGACGACCTCCGGCGAGACGTCACCCTTCTGCCCGCGTGAGTGGCTGAGGCCCACCCCGCGCCCCAGCTGCAGCCGGTCCAGCAGCGTGACCCGGGCTCAAAATGCGATGTGTCGGCTTCGTGTCAGTGAGCCTCTTTCATCCTGTGCTGGTGGGTGAAATGGGCTGGTCAGCGGGTGTGGTGACGAGACAGGGCCCCTTGTCGTTGGCGTGGTGATCTCA
>NZ_JODM01000082.1 GCF_000717995.1 Streptomyces violaceorubidus | reverse complement strand
CTTGAACTGCGGCGGATAGTGCTTCATGACCACGGGACATCCGTTCTCCTGGACTCAAGATCCAGTCTCTCGGGTGTCCAAGACCCGGGGTCAAGGCCCGTCCTTCCCGCCTCCTGAGTTCCCGCCGCTGCCGGTGCCGCTGCCTGTGCCGGTGCCGGTGCCCAGACCCCCGGTTACCGTGTCCTCGACGAGTGGCCCGTTGTCGCTGTCGCCGCCGTTTCCGCCAGGCCCGCATTCCTGCCAGCCGCCCTCGCAGCCGCCCAGTCTGGTACCGGTGGGGTCGCTGTAGGTGGTGGGGTTGTGGGCGCTGTAGGCGTAGCCGCCGATGGTTTGTGGTTTGTCGAGTTCGAGGAGGGGGTCGACGCTGATGAAGCGGCCGGTGGTGGGGTCGTAGTCGCGGGCGCCGATGTGGGTGAGGCCGGTGGTGGGGTCGATGTCGCCGTTGACGAAGCCTTTCTGGCCGGGCCAGAAGGTGGGGGCGGCTCCGCGGGGGGCCCCGTAGGGGAGGGTTTTGCGGCGGTTGAAGGCAAGGGTGGTGGCGGAGATGGACAGGGTGTTGGTGCCGTGGGGGTCGGCGACGAGGATGCGGACTCTGCCGTCGCTGCTGGTGCGTATGGCGGAGCCGCCGGGCACGGTGTAGTAGCGGGTGCCGGCCAGGGCGCCGGTGGTTTTGGTGAGGACGAGTTCTTGTCCGCCGGGCAGGTAGAGGGTGGTGGTGGCGGGTTCCCGTTTGAGGAGGCGGGTGCCGTCGGCGTCGTAGAGGAAGCTGGTGGTGGCGCTGGAGAGCGTGGAGGTGGCGAGTTTGCCTTCCTCGTTCCAGGTGAGGTCCTGGACGGCGCCGGTGGCGGGGGTCTTCGTAATCAGGTTGCCCGTGTCGTCGTACCGGTAGGCGTCAGTACCGGTGTCGCCGCCGGTGGCGGTGACGGTGCGTACGGCGTGGGGCTGGGCGGCGCCGGTGGTGGTGGGGTAGGTGTAGGTGCGGGTGGTGTCGGCGGTGACGGGACCTGCCGCGTGCTGGGTTTCGGTGGCGCGGTCTCCGCTGTTGGTGAAGGTCCAGCTGGTCCAGTAGGGGTCGGTGGTCCCGAGGGTGGGGGTGCCGGTGGCGGGCTGGGTGGTGCAGGCGTCACCTGTGGTCCAGGCTTGGCTCAGGCGGCGGGCCCAGTCGTAGGCGAAGCACTGGTCGTCGATGACGGTGCCGTCGTTCTGGTCGTCGCGGACGCGGGTGAGGTTTCCGACGGTGTCGTAGCTGTACTTGGTGTTGGAGAGGGTTTTCGGGCCGGAGGCCTGCCGGTCGGTGATGGCTGTGGCCAGGCGTCGGGTGACGGTGTCGTAGCCCAGGGTCTGGGTGACCAGGGTGCCGAGGTTGCCGAGCTGTGCCTGGGCGAGTTCACCGAAGGGTGTGTAGGTGGCGCCGCGCAGGTAGGCCTGGGACAGGGTGCCGTCGACGATGGAGAGCTGGTCCTGCACGTAGTGGTCGGTGACCGTTTCCGCGGGCAGGGCGGTGGTGGCGTTGGTGTTGGTCGTGCTGTAGGCCGTGGTGGCGGGCAGGTTGTTGACGGGGGTGGCGGTGGTGGCCACGGTGTAGGTACCGGCGAGTTCCTCCTCTCCGCTGACCGAGGGGACGGTCACCTTCGTGCCGGTCGGGTTGCCTGCGCTGTCGTAGCCGGTCACGGATGTGGTGTACGCGGCGGCCGGCGTGACGGAGGTGTCGTAGCGGATGGAGCCGGCCGGCAGCCCCTTGCCACCGGGAGCGTTGTCGTAGGTCCACTCGGCCAGCTTGGTACCCGTGCTGGAGCCGATCCGCAGGCTCGTCTTGCGGCCGAGTTCGTCGTACGTCGTGGCCAGCGTTGTCTTGCGGGCGTCTGTGGTCGTGGCGATGCGGCCGTCCTTGCCGTAGACGGTGGTGACGGCTCCCTTGTCCGGGTCGCCGGAGGTTGTCTGGCGACCGCGAAGGTCGTAGGTGTAGGTCCATGTGTTGCGGCCGGAGGCGTCGGTGACCTCGGAGAGGTTCCCGGCCGCGTCGTAGGCGTAGTGGGTGGACTCGTAGTGGTCGGCGGACGCACCGATGACCGGGTTGCGGTCCTTGTACTCGCGCCGTTCGATCGTGCGGCCGCGGATGTCGCTGACGGCGAGTTCTGCCGTTCCACCGGCCGGGGGCAGTGTGGCGGTCCACGTGTCGCCATAGGTGGTGGTCGTGCGCCACTTCTCCACATTCAGGGACAGCGTCAGCGTGGCGGTGGGCCGCCCGCGGCCGTCGTACTGGGTGACGCTCGATGCCGGGATCAGATTCGGCGTGACGGTGAGCAGGGTGGTGGAGACGGGCTGGTCGTTGTAGAAGGGCGCGTTGGTCTGGAAGGCGCGTCCGTGGGTGTCGTAGAAGGTGTCGGTGACGGTGCGGCCGCTGACGCCGACCGCGTCGCTCTGGGTCTGGCGCGCGCGCAGCAGGGAGTCGTAGAGGGTGACGGATGTGGCCCAAGTGCCGTCTTCCCGGCGCGTCTTGGTCGTGACGGCTGACGGTTCTGTGGCGGAGATGCTGTAGGTGAAGGTGGTGTTGGGGTCCTCGGTGGTGGCTCGGCCCACGCTCCATGCTTTGGTGAGGCGGCCCATGCTGTCGTATTCACTGCTCGCCGTGCGCCCGTTGGCGTCGGTGGTGTTGCGGGTCAGTCCGCGCAGTCCGTCGAAGGTTGTGGTGGTCTTCTGGTCCTTCGGATTGGTGACGGTGGTGGTGGTGGGTTGTGCGCCGGTGGCCGGTGTGTAGGTGGTGGTGGTCGTCTGGTCGTCCTGGCCGGTGCTGCTGGTGGTGCGCCCGTATTGGTCGTGTGCTGCCTGGTTGGTGGTCTCCCAGACCAGCGCATCGTTGCTGTCGAGTGTCGAGGCTGCTTCGGTCTTGGTGACGTTGACCTGGCCCGGCTTGGGTGCGGTGCCCGGTGCTTGGCCGTCGTAGGAGGTTCGGTTGGCGCTGGTGATGGCGGTGTTGAGGACCCCGCCTTCGCACAGTGGGGAGACGTCGTTGGCCACTTGGCTGGGGTATGCGATCAGCCAGTTGCTCTTGTCCGGGGTGACGTAGGTGGTGCGGGTGCACACCGGTTTGACGCCGTGTTCGGGGTCGCCGTCGTCGCCCTGGGAGGTGAGCAGGCCGTAGACGGGGTCGTAGGTGCGGGCGGTGGTCAGGGTGCGCCAGGTTCCGTCGTCGAGGAGGGTGGAGGCTTTCTCGGTGGCGGTGCCGGAGAGGTGGGCGGCGGTGTCGGGGAGTGTGGGTCCGGTGGTTCCTGGCTTGTCGGGGTCGGTGATCCCGGTGATGTGTTGCGTTGCGGTGGCGTCGGATTCCCAGGGGAGGTAGGTGGTCTTGGCGACGATCTTGCCGCCTGTGCCGTCCTTGTCGTAGGTGCGGGTCTCTGCGGTGCGGCCGGAGAAGTCGTTGCGGTCGGTGATGCCGTTGATCTTGGGGGCATTGCGGGTGCTGCCGTCGGCCAGGGTGTCGCCCGCCATGCCGAGGAAGTAGGTGCTGGGCCTTGACCCCGGGTCTTGGACACCCGAGAGACTGGATCTTGAGTCCAGGAGAACGGATGTCCCGTGGTCATGAAGCACTATCCGCCGCAGTTCAAG
>NZ_JODM01000081.1 GCF_000717995.1 Streptomyces violaceorubidus | reverse complement strand
AAGGCACCCTCACCCGACTCCTCACCTCCGCAGCACACCTCCACACCCACGGGCATCACATCAACTGGCCCATCCCCCACACCCCGCCCACCGCCCGGCTAACCGACCTCCCCACCTACCCCTTCCAGCACCAGCGCTACTGGATCAGCCCCCGCCCGAGCACCGCCAGGGACACCGCGGACACCCGCTTCTGGGAAGCGGTCGAGAACGAGGACTGGCAGTCCCTCGGCCGCACCCTCTCGGTCGAGGGCGACGCGCCGCTGGGCACGGTGCTCGCGGCGCTGAGGTCCTGGCGGAAGGGCCTGGAGCGCGCGTCGGCGGTGGACAACCTGCGCTACCGGACGACGTGGAGGCCGTTGGCGGACCCGCGGGCGGGGCTGTACGGCACCTGGCTGGTCGTGGTCCCCGAAGGCCAGGAGGACGACGACCTGGTGGGCGCCGCGGCGGAGGCCCTGCGCGGAAATCGGACCCGCGTACGACAGGTGGTGCTGGACCCGGCCCAGCCGGAGCGCACGCGCTACGCCGAGCAGCTCTCCAGCACGCTCGGCGAGGGCGATGACATCACCGGCGTCCTGTCCCTCCTCGCGCTGACCGGCGACGACGCCACCACAGCGGCGCCGACGCTCGCCCTCGTCCAGGCCCTCGGAGACGCGGGCGTCCAGTCCCCGCTCTGGTGCGCCACCCAGGGCGCGGTCACCACCGGAGGCTCCGACCCGCTCACCCACCCCGACCAGGCCCAGGTCTGGGGCCTGGGCCGGGTCGCCGCGCTGGAGCACCCCGACCGCTGGGGCGGACTCGTCGACCTGCCCGAGCGGCTCGACGCACGCGGCGCCGCACGTCTGCGTGCCGCGCTGGCAGCGCCGGTCGGCGGCGAGGACCAGGTGGCCGTCCGCGCCTCGGGCCTTCTCGCCCGCCGAATTGCCCGCACCGGCACCACCGACGGAAGCGCGTGGAAGCCCCGCGGCACCGTCCTGATCACCGGCGGCACCGGCGCGCTCGGCGCGCACGTGGCCCGCTGGGCCGCCGCCAACGGCGCGCGGCACCTGCTCCTCGCCGGCCGCAGCGGCGACAGCGCCCCCGGGGCCGCCGATCTCCATGGTGAACTCACCGCGCTCGGCGCCACCGTGACCTTCGCCGCGTGCGATGTGAGCGACCCGGATACCGTAAAGGCACTCATCGCCGACCACCCCCACCTCACCGCCGTCGTCCACACAGCCGGTGTTCTCGACGACGCGCTGCTCGACCGGCTCACCGTCGACCGCCTGAACCACGTACTGCGTCCGAAGGCCTCGGGCGCTGAACTCCTCGACCAGTACACGCGTGACCTGGACCTCGACGCCTTCGTGCTCTTCTCGTCGGTGGTCGGCACCCTCGGCCGGGCCGGGCAGGCCAACTTCGCTGCGGCAAACGCCCACTTGGACGCGATCGCCGAACAGCGGCACACGCTCGGGCTGCCCGCCACCTCCGTGGCGTGGGGCCCGTGGGACGCGGACGGCATGGCGGCCGGGGACGTGGGCGACCAGTTGCGTCGGCGGGGGCTCCCGGCGCTGGAGCCTGACCTCGCGCTGACCGCGCTGGGAGAGGCCGTCGGCTGCGGCGAGCCCACGGTGACCGTCGCCGACATCGACTGGGCCCGTTTCGTGCCGGCGTACACCGCCGCGCGGCCCAGCGCGCTGATCGCGGACCTGACGGACGTACGGGACCTGCGGTCCGGGTCCGGGTCCAGGTCCGGGTCCGGCGACGGTCGTCCGGGTGGTGACGACACGACGTGGACGGCACAGAACCTGTCCGGCCTCTCCGATGCCGAGGCCCAGCGGGTGCTGCTGGACCTGGTGCGGACGCAGGCCGCGGCCGTGCTCGGGCACCCTTCCGCGGACGCGGTGCACGCGTCGCAGGCCTTCAAGGACATCGGTGTCGACTCGCTGACCGGGGTCGAACTTCGGAACCGGCTCGTCGCCGTCACCGGTCTGAAGCTGCCGCCCACGCTGGTCTTCAACCATCCGACGCCCCAGGCGCTGGCCCGCTTCCTGCACACGCAGGCGGCCGGCACGGCGGAGTCCGCCTCCGCGCCGCCGCTCCCGGCGGGTGCCGCGGCCGACGACGACCCGGTCGTCATCGTGTCGATGGCCTGCCGCTATCCGGGCGGGGTGCGTTCGCCCGAGGACCTCTGGCAGTTGGTCACCGAAGGCCGCGACGCCGTGTCCGTGTTCCCGACGGACCGGGGCTGGGACATCGACGCGCTCTACCACCCCGATCCGGAGCGCGCGGGTACGTCGTACGTCCGCGAGGGCGGATTCCTCTACGACGCCGCGGAGTTCGACGCCGAGTTCTTCGGGATATCGCCGCGTGAGGCGCAGGCGATGGACCCGCAGCAGCGGCTGCTGCTGGAGACTTCGTGGGAGGTGTTCGAGCGGGCCGGGATCGACCCGCGGTCGGTGGCCGGAAGCCAGGCGGGCGTCTACGTCGGTGTGGCGTCCCAGGACGAGTACGGGCCGCGCATGAGTGAGGCGCCCGAGGGGTTCGAGGGGTATCTGCTCACCGGTACGGCGGCCAGTGTGATCTCCGGCCGGGTGGCGTACACCCTCGGTCTGGAGGGCCCGGCCGTCACCGTCGACACGGCCTGCTCGTCCTCGCTGGTCGCCCTGCACATGGCCGTCCAGGCACTGCGGGACGGCGAGTGTGCTCTCGCGCTGGCGGGAGGTGTGACCGTCATGGCCTCGCCGGGGACGTTCGTGGAGTTCAGCCGGCAGCGGGGGCTCGCTCCCGACGGCCGCAGCAAGTCGTTCTCCGCGTCGGCCGACGGCACCAGCTGGGGCGAGGGCGCGGGCGTCCTGCTCCTGGAGCGGCTGTCGGACGCCCGCCGCCACGGTCACCCGGTCCTTGGTGTCGTACGCGGTACGGCGGTCAACCAGGACGGCGCGAGCAACGGCCTCACCGCCCCCAACGGCCCCTCCCAGGAGCGGGTCATCCGCCAGGCGCTCGGCCGGGCCCGGCTGGCCGCCGCCGATGTCGACGCCGTCGAGGCGCACGGCACCGGCACCAGGCTGGGCGATCCGATCGAGGCGCAGGCGCTGCTAACCACGTACGGGCAGGACCGGTCCGCCGAACGGCCGCTGCTGGTCGGCTCCTTGAAGTCGAACATCGGACACACGCAGGCCGCGGCGGGCGTGGGCGGCGTCATCAAGATGGTGATGGCGATGCGTCACGGTGTGCTGCCGAGGACGCTGCACGTGGACGAACCGACCCCGCACGTCGACTGGTCCGCCGGTGCGGTGTCGCTGCTGCGGGAAGCGGTGGAGTGGCCGGAGAACGGACGGCCCCGCCGGGCCGGTGTGTCGTCCTTCGGCGTGAGCGGCACCAACGCCCACGCGATCATCGAGCAGGCGGAGGAGGAGCCGACCGTCGCGGGCGCACCCGAGGCCGGGGCCACCGGACCGGTGCCGTGGGTCCTCGCCGGTCAGGGCCTGGACACCCTGCGGGCGCAAGCCGAGCGGCTGCGGTCGTTCGTCGCGGGGCGGCCCGAACTACCGGTGTCGGACGTGGCGTTCTCGCTGGCCACTTCGCGGGCGGCGCTCGACGACCGGGCCGCCGTGGTCGCCGAGGACCGGTCGGACTTCCTCGACGCACTGGGCGCGCTGGCGCGGGGCGAGGCGGACAGCCGGGTCCTGACCGGCTCGGTGGAACGGGCGCAGGGGCGGCTGGCGTTTCTGTTCTCCGGGCAGGGCAGTCAGCGGGCCGGGATGGGGCGCGAACTGTATGCCGCCTTCCCTGTGTTCGCGGCCGCGCTCGACGAGATCTGCGCGCACTTCGATCCGCTGCTGGAACAGCCCCTGCGCGAGGTGATGTTCGCCCACACCGACGAGCCGG
>NZ_JODM01000080.1 GCF_000717995.1 Streptomyces violaceorubidus | reverse complement strand
GTTCGGTGGTGCCGCGCATCAGAACGTACGCCACAGCCGCCACGTGCCGGTCCGCCTCCGACAGCGCGGTGAAATCCCCGGCATGCACGGTGAACCGCTGGATCACCCCGCCGGCACCCGCGGGCATTCCGCCAAGAAGGATGTGGGCCCGCCTCAGAGCCCGGTGTGCCGGTGACGTGGACGCCGTGTCCACCGGCGCTTTCGCCCACAACCGCTGGAAGGACCGCACAGCCCCGGCATCCAAGGCCGCCGTTTCCCGGGCGGGAGAGCGGACATCGCCGGCCGCCTCCCTGATCGCAGACACCTCCGGGGCACCGAGCCCGTCGTGCGAAGCACCGTCCCCCTCGCCCGCAGCGTGCCCGGCTCCGTGCGCCGACTCCGTCTCCTGCGCGGACCACGGCACGTCCTCTGACACCGCGTCGTCCGAGTGCACGGCCGCATCCCCCACGACGTGCCCCGGCCCCGCGGTCACCACCTGCCCGGCGTCATCCCCCTGCGCGCCCGGGACAAGGACGGCGAACACCGCATGTGAGACGCGGCCGGTGTCCGACCCGGTGGAAACCCCTGTTGCGGTATCCCCCCGGCGCTCCGCCCCGTACCCGCCCTCGGGGCTCGGGCCACCGCCCACATCCGCGTGCCCGTCCGGAGAAACAGCAGACCCGTTTTCTCGCTCCCTGCCGAAAAGCAGCGACTCGCTCGGACTCGAGGAGTCACTGAACACCGGCGAAGTGATCGAAACGGCGGGCTCGTCGACGCCAGTCGTATCCCGGTCAGGGGACGCCACCGGGGCATGCTCAAAGTGCGTCCCGCTCCCAGGCACCGCCTGGCCCCGCACAAGCTCCGCCGCGACCGGGCGCATCGGGGACGAGGGATACGACAGGGACCGGCTGACGTCGGTCACCGGGAAGTCCAGCCGATGGGCAGACCCGTCCCGGCCATCTCCGAACCCGGCCGCGGTGCTCAGTCCACGTCCGTTCACCGGACCGGACCCGTAGCCGGCACCGGGCGGGATAGGGGGTTGCCACGGACCACGCGCCGGTCCCGGCAGGCGTCCGGGCTGCGGCCCGTGACCGAATCCCTGCGGCACGACGGGCATGGCGGGCTGCGCCGCCTGGTTGCGGGGCCAGAACCTCATCCAGCCGCCCTCCGCCATCAGTCCGTTGCTCACCAAGCCCGCCACCGCGTACACGGTGCGCCCGGTGACATCGGCCACCTGCTGCGCGACGCTGTCCCCGCCGTGTGCGCCGGGCGTGCCCGCGTCGCAGACGATCAGGACGATCGGCGCGGTCCTCTGCCTGAACTCCAGGCTGGGACGACGGGTGAGCATCCGCCCGAAGTTCCGCCCGTCCACCTCCCGGACGCGGCCGCGGTGGTCGATGAGTTCCACCCGCTCCGGGACCCCGTGGGCGTTGTAGATGTAGGCCCCCTGGCCTCTCCACGGAACGGGGAACTGCTGCATGGACTCGGCCATCAGCGTGTTCTCCCCGTCCACCCCGCGGGCAACGACCGCGCGATAGAAGCGGTCGACGGTTCCCAGCCGCTGGTTGTACGGCTCCCTGACACGCCAGTCCGCCTGGTTGAACGAGGCACGTCCCAGGTGGTTGTGCTGCGCGTCGGCCATCGTGAAGGTGACGATTTCCGAAGCGGCCAGCGAAGCACCGCGCACATCGGTGATCGAGAAGTCCTCCGGCAGCAGACGCTGCGGGCCGAGGTCGGTCGGGCGGCTCAGCAGCCACCGGTTGGGGCCCATGTTCCCCGTCGGCCGGTGCATCACCATCCAGGTGGCGCGGCCCACCTGGTCGACGGCGTAGGACAGGCCCATCTCCGGTGCCCACACCGGACGGCCGACGATGGAGGACACGATCCGGGGGATGTCCATGTCGCCGCTCGCCGCGTGCGGCAGCAGCAGGGCGACGGCATTGCCGCCGTCCGTCCCCGACGTCGAGAGGTCGACACGCAGACGGTGCGCGAACTGTTCGACGGTGAGTGCGCGCCGCCCCTGGTGGGTTTGGACTTCAATGCCCTCCTCGCCGACCTCCACGGCCACCAGAACCGTGCCAGGACCGGACGCCTGCCACGGTGCGGCCGAAGTGAACTGGCGGATCCGCTGCGGTGTGATCGTGGACTCGGGGTTCCGGCTCACCACCGACACATACGAGCTGTCGACGACGGCGTTCAGCACACGGGCCGCCGACGTGAGCGCCGAATAGCGGTAATCCAGGCCGATCACCAGGCCGCTTGTGTTGCGAATCGGCAGGCTGGACGCCTGGACGACCGCAACCCCGGGTTGCTCAACGGCCTGTACCTGGTGCTGCGAGACGCCCGCGAACTGGTTCCGGTGAGCCGCCCGGACCTGCTGCTGCGGGGGCCCCGAGCGGGGCGCAGGCGCCTGCCAGTGGCCCCGACCGCGGCCACGGCCTCGGCCCGAGTTGATCGGCTCCTGCCCGGCCGGACCGGCCTGCTCGGCACGGCCCGGGGCGGGGGGATTGGGTTTCTCCCGTCTATCGGCCGAATCCCCTCTCTGGTGCCACCCTGCAATTAGGCGATCGAAGAATTCAGCGCGAAGTGGCGCCTTCTCTCGTAGGAGCGCGTTCTCGTGGAAGTAGTATTTGGCAGTTTCTGCCAGGTCTTCATTGGCGTCGGTTTCACCGTACTTGCTGATGGGGCGCTCTTTGGGAAAAGCGAGACGAGGGCGCCCGTTCTCCCACGTTCCTACCTGATCGATGAACCACGGCAACTCATCCGAGAGCTCACGCACGGCGCGTTGCGCAGCACGGCCTGCTGACTCGCCGGGCAGCCGCGTCAGGACGAGTGGGTGCTTGCGCTGGAGGTCGGCTACTGCTTTGGCGTGCCGAGGAGCTTGCTGCGAAAATTTGGCCTGTGCTTGAAGGTGACTTATGATGGACCATTCAAAGTCGACTTCGGGACTGAAGGCCTGCACTCGGAAGGACTTCCACGGAGATTCGACGCCTTCCCAGAATTTTTTTGTGAAGTCATTCAAAGCGTAGCCCAGGAGCCCATGCGCCAGCTCGTGAGTCGCCGTCAGCATCACACCGTTATCCATGCGAAAGTGCGCGCGGGCATAAATATTGAACAGCTTCCGTGATTTGAAATACTCCCCCGTAGCGTCGAAATACAATTCATTTTTATCCAGCGTGGATCGCACTACGCCAATTGTTTTCACCTCCTGATCGAAGCTGCTGCGGCTAGAATTTTTACGCTGCTCTCCCATGATAGGCGCATAATTACTCAGTGAGGCGCTCAACTGCTTCAATGTGTTGAGGTGAAGCGGCAGAGGGGTGATCTTCGCCTTGACATCATCAGCAGCTTTCGGGCTTTGCTCCAGAACCGCCTGCACGCCGGCCGCAGAATCAAAGGTGATATGGTATTCGGACTCCATTTTCTGTATCAACCGGCGACGCACCAGTTCACCGTTCGCGAATTCGTTTTTTTCTTCGACATGAACGTCAGGCGCGTCGGTATCACCGTCGTCGTCAGCGGTGGCGCGATGAACCGGGTTTCGTTCAGTTGTGTCGAAGGCTGACGCAGTTCCTGCTGAAGCGAAGTCGGCTAGGCTAGTTCCGGAAATGCCCGCCTGGTCGGTAGGGGCACTCCCTCCACCCAGAACAGCCGCGCCAACAGTCTCCTGGCCTGCCTGGCTGTGTGTCGGCACCGTCTGGTCGGCCGCCGCCGTACGGGTGCCGGGGCCGGGCGCGGTCGTGTGGGCGGTGTCCTCACCCGGCTTCGCGGCGAGGTCCGCATCGGGACGCAGGGTGGGGGCGTCTGCGTCGCTCGTCACGGGGCGGGTGAGGTCCAGGGCGGCATCGGCGGAGGGTGTGATGTCGGACTCGGGTGACCTTCTGCTGCCAGCAGTCTCGGGTACACCAGAATGGGCGGTCCGCTCCTCGGCGTTCGCCTCTTCCTGGTCTCCGGGTGCCTGCGGCGCGGAGACCGTCGTGACCGGCGTGGGGCCGGACGTCTGGCCCGGATCCCCGCTTTGGCCGGGCGGGCCGTCCCCGGAGCGCCGGGCGGCACGCAGGGTGCGCAGGTGTTCCTCGGAGAGCCGGCCGGTGAGGGCGGGGTCGGCGAGGA
>NZ_JODM01000079.1 GCF_000717995.1 Streptomyces violaceorubidus | reverse complement strand
CGGTCCGTCCGGTCCGTCTGGTGTGTCGAGGAGTCCGGTGCCGGCCGGCGGGGCCGGTGCGGACGCGGGTCCGGTCGTGCCGGGCCCCGGCCCGCAGGTCCCGGGCGGGGTGCCGTTCTCGCCCGGGTCCGCTCCCGGCTCGCCGGCGCCGGTGCGTACCGTGTCCGGGATCGACGCCCCGGACACGTCCGCTGTCGGTCCGGGTGCGGGGCAGCCGGTCCCGGCCGGTACCGGCACGGACCAGCCGGCTGCCGGTGCCGGTACGGGTCAGCCGGCTGCCGGTGCCGGGCAGCCGTCCGCTGCTGCCGGCCAGCCGTCCGTCGGTGCTGGTGCCGGTGCTGGTTCTGTGACGGTTCCGGGCGGTGGCGGGAGCCAGCCGGTGCGGTCCGTGGACGGGCACGGTGCGTCCGGCGGGGCGTTCGAGGTGCCTGCCGGTGACGGTGTGGAGGGGCAGCCGTCGGCGGGGACGGATTCCGCGGCGCCGCCCGCCACCGGGGCCCCGGGTGCCGCCTCGTCCAACGCGCCCCACACCGCGACGACGGGAGGCAGACCCGCCCACATAGGGGAGAGTGCCCAGGCGCAGCATCCCCAGGACGCCACCGACGGCCAGGAGGGTGAGGACGGCACCGCCGCTCAGCCGGGTAACTCTGTGGTCACGGCTGCGACGGCGGTCTCCGGGGCCGGCGCGAGCGCCGTGTCCCAGGCGGGCCAGCCGGTTCCTGCCTCCACCGGGGGCGGCACCGCTGCCCCTGCCGGCGTTGTGGCGGGCGGCACCCATTCTCCGTCGGCGGTGGCCAAGGGTGATGCCACGGGTGTGAACGGCACGGGCGTTCGGGGCACGGAACTTCACGGGGGCGCCGACACCGAGTCCGCCACTCAGGGCGACGCCGACACGACGGCCATCGACCCGAGGCCCACCCGTACCGGCTCCGCCACCACGGCTGGCACCGTCACCGGGGAGAACCTCTCCGACACCCCGGTCACCGGGCCACCCGCCGCGGTATCGATCACGACCGTGTCTTCCGGGTTGTCCGCCCCAGGAGCGGACAGTACCCGGACCGTGACGCAGGCGCAGGCGCAGGCGCAGGCGCAGGCGCAGGCGCAGGCGGGCATGGAGGCGGAGGCGGATGCTGTCCCCGCCGTCCCTGCTGTCTTCGCGGCTACGACGGCCGCGGGCCCCGGCCGCGAACGGGACGGTGAGAAGACCGACAAGCGAGCGAGTTCGCAGTCGCGGGGGCTGTTGGAGTCCGGCGAGCCGGGGACCGCCCCGGTCGCCCAGGACACCGCGGAGGGTGACGGGCCGCCCGTCCGCCTGTCCACTGTGTCGGGGCCCGGCACCATGACGCGGGTTCCGGACCGGGACCCGGTCCCCACTGCGTCCGAAGACGAGACCACCACGCCGGCGGACATCGCACCCGATGACGACACGGAGACCCTCGTCGACGCCTCGTCCGAATCTGGCGACACCCTCGTCGACGCCACCGAAGCCGGCGGCAAGACCGCGGCGGACGGACCGAAGAAGGCCGCGAAGGAGACCCGGTTGCCGCGGTCGCGGGAGGAGATCTCCCGTTGGATCGCCGGTCTCACCGCGGCGGCTGGCGACACGGCGAAGCCCACCGTCTGGGAGAGTGACGCGGCTGCCCCTCTCATCGGCATGGCGCTCACCCAGGACGAGACGACCGATGCCCTGAACCAGCGGTTCCGCACCGCGAATCTGGACGCCGTGCCAGGGGGGCGGGCACGCCGGGACATGATCGTCGCCGCAAGGTCCGCGGTGACGGGCCCGCGCCGGGTGAGACTCGTGCCGCCCGCCCTCGATCTGCGGGCGGCAGGCGACGGGAGGGCTCCGCGCCCGCCGATCGGACCCCGTGCCTCCGCCACCCCGCGCATTGTCCGGGTCCCCGGCACGACCGGCAGCGGGACACCGGACACCGGCACCACCCGGCGGCCCCCCGCGAGGACGCCCGGGACCCCGCGGCCCGCGCAGGTTCCCGGGGCTGCCGGGGCTGTCCGGCGGACCCCGGCCGCGTCGTCCGCCCAGGCGCCGCGGTCCGCCCGTACCCCCGGTACCGGGCGGCTGCCCCGCACGGCGAGGACCGCCCGGCCTGTGCTCACCCCCCGGACGCCCTTGACCGCCGTCACCCCCCGGACGCCCTTGACCGCCGGAGGGGGCCGTCTGCCGCGTACGCCTGTCAGTCCTGGCCATGTCCGGGCCTCCGCCGTCCGGGAGTTCAGTGCCGACCCCCGCCGGTTCCTGGCTTCGAACGTCGTCTCGCTGGACATGGCGGCCGGACTGCGGTCCTACGCCCCCCGGCTGTCGGCGCAGGACGCGGTCAAGGTGGTCGCGGCGCTGAACGACACCTCCCTCAGGCGCCACTGGTTCGTCCTCGTCGAGGCCGGCCGGGACACCACCGGCAAACCGGAGTACGTGCTCGCCCCGGCGGTCGAGAAGTACGCGCAGTACTACCCGCACGTCGCCGCGTTCACCGCCCTGCCGCCCGGCCGGCTCCCGGTCATGCGCCGGGACACCGCCTATCTCCAGGCCGGTTTCATCCCTTACCTCACCGGCGCCACCAGCGATCTGGACCGCGCGATCGGTCACGCGGAGGTGGTCCGCGACCCGAGCGACGAGGAATTCAGCCCGGACTTCGTGTTCACCCCGACGATGAACGGCTGCGCTCTCGCCGTCACCGCCGCAACGGCCCCCGGCCGCTTCACCGTCTGGCACTTCCAGTCGCCGTCGGCGTTGTCCAACGTGGACAACGCCGAGAGGTTCCGCCGGACCAAGCAGCCCACCGACTGGTACGGCGACGGCGAGTACTACCAGGTCGAGCCCGCCGGCCCCGCCGGCCGGAGCAACCCGATGTTCGAGACCACCAACCTGCTCTGGCGTGGTCCGGACGGTTGGGAGGTGCTCAGCCAGGAGAACCACACCGGGCACGCGGAGAAGTCGGTCACCCTGCACCGCTTCCAGCACCGGCCGGTCAGGCTCACGACCGGACAGGAACTGCGCCACCTCGTCAGCGTCTACCAGGGCATGGCCCGCGCGGAGGTGCTGGAGGACAACGACATCCAGCGCACCTACCGCAACCTCCTCGCGACCAAGCCCCGCAGGGGCGAGGACGCGGCCTATCACGGTATCGCGACGCTGTACCGCCTCATCCAGGCGCAGTCCGAGGCCGAGACCCGGCGGATCGGCGAGGCGCAGACCTTCCAGGACCTCCAGCGCCTGGCCGCCGACTTCCCGCGCGAACGCGCCGAGATGCTGCCCATGTTCTCGCAGCTCGTGCCCGAACTGCTGGGCAGGAGCACACCATCGCTCTTCACCAGCACGCAGGAGCGGGACCGGATCAGGCGGCGCGCCGAGCACACCCAAAGACTCGTCCAGCTCTTCATGGACAACAAGCACCGCACCTGGATCACCAGGATGGGCCGCGAGGCGGCGGAGCACGCGGACCGGCACCCCACTGCCGTCACAGGAGCACCGGGCCCCGCGCGGAACACCGGTCAGGGCACCCCCGGCCCCCGGCCGGGCGGCGGCGACGTCATCGTCCGCGCCGCCCGCCTCGACACGGCACCGTACGAAGCGGTCCTGACGCAGGCCCTCAGCAAGGCCACCCTCTCCCCCGGGCAGCGTGAGCGCCTCCAGCGGGCCCTCGACACACACCGCCCGGCACCGGCCGCCCAGGAGACACACCCGCAGACCCCGGGGACGGCGACGCGGGGACCGGCGCTACGGCTGCGCGGCGGCGCCGCCGGCGGGCCGTCCCCCGACGGATCCGGGGCGGAGCACCCGGACACTCCGGCGTGGCTGCCGCACACCCGGGCGGACGGAACGCCGCTTGCGGCGGGCGAGGGTCTGGCACAGGTGCGGGCGGCGCTGAGCGGCTCCCTGCGTGTGGGGGACGTACGCGGGGACGGCGACTGCTTCTTCCACTCCTTCCTCCTCTCCCCGAACTCACCGCGCGGATGTTCGGCGTCCACGTCCGCGTGGTCCAGTGGAACCCCCGTCACGCGACCCGTATCGCGGAGTACTCGCTGGCCGGTGGAGCCGCGTCGCCGGCCGGACGGCCCGATTTCACGCTGGTCCGGCTCGACCACGGTGAGGGGGCCGAGCACTGGGCGCCCACCCTGCCGTACGACGCTCCCCTTCCCGCCGGGACCACGGTGGCCATGTGGTCCCCGCCCGGGGCCACCGGCCCGGCGGCCGACAGGAGCACCGACGCCGCGGGGGACACCTCTTTCGCCGCCTCGCCCGGCGCCGACTCATCGGACGGCAGCCTGTTCGGAGGGGACTCCTCCGCCTCGCCGACGCCGGAACCCGAGGGTATGGTCCTCGACGTGGACACGCACATAGCCCTCCCCGGACCGCAGGCCCAACAGGTCCTCGGCGCCGCCGCATGGATGCTGTGGCACGCGGCGCCCGTCCCTGAGGGATTCCCGATGCTTCAGGGAAGGGGCCCCACCCTGCCCCCCGAGAAGAACCGGGAACTCTTCGAGCTGCTCAGAAGCAGAAGAGCCTCCGGGGCGGGCCTCGATGACACGCTGGGAGGAGTCTGGGAACACGTCAGAGACGCTCACGGCGTTCACCTCCCCCTCGCCGAGATCAGCCGCCTCAACCTCGCGTACCAGTGGAGCGCACAGAATCTCGACCGCGGTGAGGGGTGGGGGGCCGAGCATCGGCCTCTGCCCCCTGACCACCCGGTCTTCCGTCCGCTTCCGGAGGATATTCCCTCGAATGACGCCCTCAGGCTGCGGGCGGCGCAGCGGTACATCTTCGTGTTCGGATCCGCCAAGAGCATCGCCAATTACCCCCCGCGCAGGGGCCGGAGCTACATAGCCGAACCGGCGCTCAGCAGCTGGGTCCGCCGGGCACGCGCCGGTGCGAAATTGCACGGGTCGACGCGGCAAGCGCTGCTCGATCTCCGTGTGATCGGCGAAGAACGGGCGCCGGAGGAGACCGCAGCCGCTCCGGACGGCAACGGAGCGGCTGAGGGGACCGCAGCCGCTCCGGACGGCTTCGACGCATACGTCATACCTCCCGACGTGCGCGTGTCCCCTGTGACCCGGGACCGAGTCGCGGTGATCAACGCCTACTACCGTGCCTTCCCCGAACGGATCGGTATGCGTCCCCCCAAGGGACATGCTAATGAGTCCGATGAAACTCCGTTGAGGAGGGCGTCCACTCTCGCCACCACACTGGCCAGGACCGGTATGGATCCCGAGAACACGCATCTGCTCCATGCCTTCAGTCACTTCGGTGTGAAAATGGAGACGCGCCAGCGTGACGGCAAAATAAGGATCTTCCTCTCAGACGGAAAGGATTCCCTTACGCAGCCTCGGAAGCCGCCGAATAACTATCGGAGAAATCTGAAGCGTCTCACGAAGGACGGAATCGAAGCAGAGTCGAAGAGTGCTGCCAGCATCGCCAAATTGATGCGGCTCGGTAATTGGTGGGAGCTGCGGGAGGGGAATTACAACCGCCTGTTCCTGAACCTGCACGAAAGAACCCGTGGGGAACAGCTGAATCGCTTCCATCGTGAGGTGGGGATCGAACGAGGGGTGGTACCGCCGCTCACTCCCGGCGCTGCGGCGGAGGGCGGCAGTGTGTACGACGTCCTCGACGAGCGGGTACCGCAGTGGCGGGCCGCTCTGGACGCGGCGGATCCGGCCGCCCAGGACCAGCCAATGGACGTGGACCCGGCCGCCCGGGACCAGCAGATGGACGTGGACTCCGAGGACGGTCCGGCGGACACGGCCCCGGATCCCGGCCCAACGGCGGACACGGCCCCGGATCCCGGCCCAACGGCGGGCACGGCGCCGGGCCCCGGTCCCAGGGGCGACGGAGTGTCCGGCGGTACGCCACCTGCCAGGCGGGTGTTCGCCGAGAGGTGGCTGAGCCGTCGGCCGTCCGTTCCGGCGAACTGGTCCGCCGACACCCTTGTCGCTCTGTGGGACGGGGCCGACCGTGTCCTGGCTGTCGAGCAGGGGCGGATAGTCGCAGCGCTGCGGGACCGGCCGGAATATGGGCAGGAGGTGGCACGCGTACAGTCACTGGGCCTCGATTCGGCGCGG
>NZ_JODM01000078.1 GCF_000717995.1 Streptomyces violaceorubidus | reverse complement strand
CTTGAACTGCGGCGGATAGTTCTTCATGACCACGAGATGTCCGTTCTCAGATCCTCAGGATCCATTGTCTCGTGTGTCCAAGATCCGGGGTCAAGGCCCGCCGTCATATGGGCACTGACGCCGACGGGCAACCTCTGCTTCGCTCAGGCCGCCGGGCGACTGCCGCCGGGCGTTCGCTACCCGGAGGTTCCCCGCCACGCGCGACACCAGGTCGAGTACGCCTGACATCGGATCCGGGATCGGGGTCCATAACCCACCGAACGGGGAAGGCATGAAAGCGTTCCTGTACCACTTCCATGGAATCGATGAGTTCGATTTTTCCAGCCTCGAGCCCGGCGATCTGCTCCGCGTGCAGAAGGCGGCGGCGTCACGTGGGTACGGCATCCTGCCCACCGTATATCTGCGGCGGGAGAACCTGCCCCGGCTGGTCGCAGTGATCAGGGAGTATCACGCGCTGCGGCAGGCGGATGCGGTGCCGAACATCGCCGGGTTCGCCATCGAGGGACCCCTGCTCGGCCCGCAGGGCGGTATACCGCGTGCCGGGCGCTGGTACCCCTCCGCGGAGGAGTGGGCCACGCTCGCGTCCATCGGCCCGCTCGGCCTGCGCTACATCGTGATGGCGCCCGACGCCATGGCGTTGGAGGATCACATCGACGACGGACTGACCCTCGCCGACCTCCTGGTCAGCTTCTACGAGCAGGGTGTACGAATAGCCGTCGGCCACTTCCACCGAGACGCCCCGCAGCGCAGCGCCGACCGCCTCCGGGCCGTGCTGGACTTTCTGCACGGCCGGTACGTCTCCTCGCCGTACCTGGTGCTGACCGACCACCTCTACAACGACACGCCGCGGAACTTCCAGCACGCTTGGCGTACTCCCGCCGAGCGGGCGCGCCGGGACGAGGAGCTCAAGCGGGTCCTCAGTCCGGATTGGCGCGAGGCGGACCTGTGCGAGTTACTCGGGCCGGTGCCGGCCGCGATGCTGGCCGCTGCCCAGGAGTCGCTGCTGTACCCGTGCATCAACTTCGACGGGCACCACGTGGATCTGGAGATCTGCCGCCGCACCGTCGACTACCTGGGCACTGACCGGCTCATCGCGCTGACAGACCACACGGAGGTCTCCACGATGGCGCAGGAGCAGCTCTCCCGCAGCGAACACAACCCTCTGTGGCTGCGCGATGACGGGGCTGTGGCCGCTGGTTCGAGCGGCTACGAGCAGCAGCGCCGGAACATCCTCTCTCTCGGACTTGGCGAAGCTGCCGTGCGGCGCATGTTCGTCACGAACCCGCTGGCAGCCATCTCGTACCAGGTCCGGGCAGCGTGAGCCAGGTGCCACCGGCCAGCGGTGAGAGTGAGCCACCCGGGGAGGGACGGCCGTCCGCGATGACCCACGACATGTTGTCAAGATCCCCCGCGGCCAAGACCGCGGCCGAGTACCTGAAGGGCCTGTCCACCCTGGCGCTCCGCATCGACATGGAGGCAGCCGGACAGGCGGCCGAGGAGATCGCCGCCACTCTCGTGGCCGGCGGCACTGTCTTCGTTGCAGGGAACGGGGGAAGCGCCAGCACAGCCAGCCACGTGGTGTGCGACCTGCTTGGCACGTGCCGGGTCACTGGGCACCCTCATGCGCGGGTCGTCGGGCTCGCGGACAACCCTGCGGTTCTCACCGCGTTAGCCAACGACACGAGCTTCGAGGAGGTCTTCGCCCACCAGGTCGTGTTGCAGGCCGCCCCCCGCGGTCTGTTGCTGCTGCTGAGCGTCAGCGGCAAGTCGTCGAACCTGCTGCGCGCGGCCGAGGCCGCTCGCGCCGCGGGGGCGCGGGTCGTCGCATGGGTTGGGGTAGCCGCCAGCTCGCTCGCGAAGTACTGCGATGTCTGCGTCAGCGTCGACAGCGACGACTACGGGCTGACCGAGGACCTGCACCTCGCGCTGAACCACATCGTCGCCCGGCGCCTCTGCGGCGGCGAACCACGCAGGTGCGGTCCGTCATGAGCCGCTCTTGCCGCCGTCTCGCCGCGGGCCGGCCCGGATGAACGGACCAGTCTTCCTCGCGGCGCCGGTCGGACCAGCACCGGCTGCCACCGGAAGCGGCGCCCCCTGGAGCCTGCTGTGCGATCGGGACGGCACAGTGATCGAGAATCGGAGCGACTACGTACGGGCTCCGGCGCACATCCGGTTCCTGCCGGGGGCGATCCGCGCGCTTCTGCGGGCCACCGAGGCGGGGGTACCCATCGTGCTGGTCACCAATCAGTCCCCGATCGGGAGGGGGCTGCTGTCCCTGCGCGACGTGGTGAACCTGCACCGACTGGCAACCGACGCGCTCTTCGACGAAGGAGTGCGGATCGCCGGGACATACCTCTGCCCCCACGCGCCGGCTGACCGCTGTGGCTGCCGGAAACCGGAACCTGGCATGGTCCGGGCGGCGATGGACCACTTCGGATTCGACCGATCGCGCACGGCACTGGTCGGCGATTCCGTCGACGATGTCCTCGCGGCCCGGCGAGCCGGTGTGCGAGGGGTCATGGTGCGTACGGGGCGGGGGGCACGGCACGCGCCCCAGTTGGCGGCCCTGCCCGAAGCGGCGGGCACACCAGTCGTGGCAGACCTGGCAGCGGCGGTCGAACGGCTCTGCCAGCTCCATCCCACGGCAGGCGGACCGCGCGCGACCGCCGAAGCCGACCGGGCCCACGCGACCGATCAAACCGACGCAACGTCCGCGCTCCGACCCGAGACGAGGGGAGCTGACTGGCTGTTCTCTATCCGCTCGGGTGGTCGGTGAGGTTCGAACAGGGGCATGGTCCGAGTGATTCTGCCGGTGCGGATGCATGGAAGAAGGGCCTCTTGGTAGCTCGCGGATGTCGAGTCCAGCGAGGAACAAGAGGCCCTGTTGTCGAAGTGTTGCGTGGTCACGGTTGCCGGGTCCAGCCCGTCCACTCCTGGGTGTGACTGTCTCGCCCACAGGTTCGGGAACGCGGCCGACCGCCCGGAGCGCCGGCCCCGGTACGACTCGGACATGAGCGATGACGAGTGGGCCCTGGTACGTGATCTGCTGCCGGTGCCGGGATGGCTGGCCGGCCGGGGCGGGCGGCCGGAGGGCTACTGTCACCGGCAGATGATCGACGCGATCCGCTACCTCGTCGACAACGGCATCAAATGGCGGGCGATGCCGTCCGATTTCCCGCCCTGGCCACGGGTGTACGCCTTCTTCGCCCGCTGGCGGGACGCGGGACTCGTGACCGAACTGCACGACCGGCTGCGCGGTGCCGTCCGCGAGGCCGAGGGCCGTGATCAGGAGCCGAGTGCGGCCATCGTGGACTCGCAGTCGGTGAAGGCGGACGCCACCGTGGCCCTCACCACGCGGGGCTTCGACGCCGGGAAGAAGATCAACGGACGCAAGCGGCACCTGCTCACCGACACGCTCGGGTTCCTCCTGGCCGTGCTGGTCACACCGGCGTCCACGACCGACCGGGAGGCCGCCCGGATTCTGCTGTCGGCGGCCAAGGGCCGCTTCGAACGGCTGTCACGGGTATGGGCCGACGGCGGTTACACCGGCCATCTCGTCGACTGGAGTGCAACGCAGCTCGGGATCGGCGTCGATGTCGTCCGTCGCGGCGACGACGTCAGCGGCTTCCAGGTCCTGCCCCGTCGCTGGGTCGTGGAGAGAACTTTTGCCTGGTGCCTGCGCAGTCGGCGTCTGGTCCGTGACTACGAGCGGTGCACCGACACCAGCGAAGTCGTCGTCCTGTGGTCGATGACCATGCTCATGAGCCGCCGCCTGGCCGTCCGGCAGCGGCAGCGTCTTGCTCCGGCAGAGGCAGCGTGAACCTGCCCGGCTTCTCTTCGACCAGCCAGCCCCGTTCCACCAGCCGCTTCAGTCGTGCTCTGGCTCCCTCGATGCGGGAGGCGGACGCGCTGTCCCAGCCCAGCACCACCGCTGCCCGCCGGGCACCCAGCCCGTCGCCTCCCGCATCGGCCGCAGCAGCCATCAACGCCTGGTAGTCCGGCGACAACTCCTTCACCTCGGTCGCGTTCTGCCGGTGAGGCACTGCCCGGCGCGGTCCGACCGGCCTCTTCTGCAACACCTCGCCGGCCACCACGGCGGGCGCATCCGTCTCAGCCAGTGCCTCCAGATACTGTTCCAGGCCGATCACCCGGCGCCGGTGCACCTCTTCCGCGTCCGCCAGAGCCGCCCGCACTCGTTCCAACTCGGCTTCCAAGTGCTTCACCTCCGCGGCTGCGGCCTTCTGCCGCGTTTCCAGAACCGCCCGCATCGACGGCATCCGCCACCTCCACGACATCTCGTCCGGCAACGAGCCGAGACTGCCGCGGCAGCAGCTGCTTCAAGCCTGACCAGCGAAGACGTCACACGAGGTTCGGAAAGAGAACGGCCTCTGAGCTTGTTCTTTATCTACCAGGACCTGCCAGGCTTGCCGATGGCTTTGAGAGTCTCGGGGCGCTTGACGGTTTTGCCGACGTCGTAGCGGGGTGC
>NZ_JODM01000077.1 GCF_000717995.1 Streptomyces violaceorubidus | reverse complement strand
TGGGCCAGTTGATGTGATGCCCGTGGGTGTGGAGGTGTGCTGCGGAGGTGAGGAGTCGGGTGAGGGTGCCTTCGTTGCGGCGGAGGGTGCCGGTGATGGCCTCCGCGCCCTCGACTTCCTCGATGCTGTAGGTGAGGACGGGGTGGGCGCTGGACTCGATGTAGGTGGTGTGGCCGCTCTCGGTGAGCTGTGCGACGGCGGTGTGGAAGTGGACGGTCTGGCGGAGGTTGCGGTACCAGTAACCGGCGTCGAGTTCCGTGGTGTTGAGGAAGCCCGGCTCCACGGTCGAGAAGAACGGGACCTCGGCGGCCCGGGGCGTGATGCCCGCGAGGGCCGTCGCCAGCTGCTCCTCGATCTTTGTGACGTGCGCGGAGTGTGAGGCGTAGTCGACGGGGATCAGCCGGGCCCGGACGTCCTGGTTCTGAAGGTCCTTGACCAGGGCCTCGACGGGGTCCTTGTCGCCGGAGACCACGGTCGTGTTCGGCCCGTTGATCGCGGCGATGCCCACCCCGCCGGGGAGCTGTGCTTCGACGGTGTGGGCGGGCTGCGGGACGGAGGCCATGGCACCCAGGCCGACGAGGTGCTCGCCGATGATCTGTGCGCGTACGGCGACGACCTTCGCCGCGTCCTCCAGCGACAGCGCACCCGCCACGGCCGCGGCCGCGATCTCGCCCTGGGAGTGACCCACCACCGCGTCCGGACGGACACCGAAGTGCTGCCAGGTCGCGGCGAGCGAGACCATCACGGCCCAGGTGACGGGCTGGATGACGTCGACACGGTCCAACTCCGTGCCGGAGCCCAGGACGTCGGTCAGCGACCAGTCCACGTACGGCGCGAGGGCCTCCTCGCAGCGGGCGATGGACTGCGCGAACACGGGCACGGTGTCGAGGAGTTCGGCGCCCATTCCGGCCCACTGAGTCCCCTGCCCCGGGAACACGAACACGGTCTTTCCGGCGCTCTTGGCCTGCCCCTGGACCAGATGCGTGTGAGGCTGCCCGGCAGCGAGCGCGTCGAGCGCCGCGGTCAGGGCATCAGAGGTCTCGCCCACCACAACGGCCCGGTGCTCGAACAGGGCGCGTCCACGGACGAGCGTGTCGGCGACGGCCGCGACATCCGCCTCCCGCCGCCGGCCGACGTACTCGCCAAGCTGCCGTGCCTGATCGCGCAGGGCGTCGGCGGACCGGGCCGAGATCACCCAGGGCACCACCGCACCCGAAGGCTCCGATTCCAGGACCGGTTCGTCCTCCGGTGCCTGCTCCAGCACCGCGTGCGTATTGGTGCCGCTGATGCCGAACGACGAGACACCGGCGCGGCGCGGCTGTCCCGTGTCGGGCCAGGCCGTCTCCTCGGTCAGCAGGGCGACGGCTCCGGCCGACCAGTCCACCTTCGGGGTCGGCTCGCCCACGTGCAGCGTCCTCGGCAGGACCCCGTGCTGGAGGGCCATGACCATCTTGATGAGGCCCGCGACACCCGAAGCGGCCTGCGTGTGACCGATGTTGGACTTCACGGAGCCCAGCCAAAGGGGCCGGCCGGACGGGCGGTCCTGGCCGTACGTGGCGATCAGGGCCTGGGCCTCGATCGGGTCGCCCAGCTTGGTGCCCGTGCCGTGCGCCTCGACGGCGTCGACCTGGTCGGGGGCGAGGTCGGCGTTGGCGAGGGCCTGGCGGATGACTCGCTGCTGTGAGGGGCCGTTGGGGGCGGTGAGGCCGTTGCTGGCGCCGTCCTGGTTCATCGCCGTCCCCCGGACCACGGCCAGGACCCGGTGTCCGTTGCGCCGCGCGTCCGACAGCCGCTCCAGCAGCAGCATGCCGACACCCTCGGACATGCCCATGCCGTCGGCGTCCGCCGAGAACGCCCGGCACCGGCCGTCCACGGACAGACCGCGCTGCCGGCTGAACTCGGTGAAGGAGGTGGGCACCGCCATCACGGACACACCGCCGGCCAGCGCCAGCGTGGACTCGCCCTGCCGCAGCGACTGCGCTGCCAGATGGAGAGCCACCAGCGACGAGGAGCAGCCCGTGTCCAGCGTGACCGCGGCGCCTTCGAGGCCGAGGACGTACGAGACACGGCCCGAGGCGATGCTCGCGGTGTTGCCCGTGCCCAGGTAGCCCTCGATCTCCTCCGGGGTCTCACCGAGACGCGAGCCGTAGTCGTGGTAGCTGACGCCCGCGAACACGGACGTACGACTGCCCCGCAGGGACTGGGGGTCGATGCCCGCCCGCTCGAAGGCCTCCCAGGACGTCTCAAGCAGCAGCCGCTGCTGCGGGTCCATCGCCAGGGCCTCGCGCGGGGAGATACCGAAGAACGCCGGGTCGAAGTCGGCGGCGTCGTAAAGGAAGCCGCCGTGCCGGGTGTACGACGTGCCGCGCCGCTCCGGGTCCGGGTCGTACAACCCGTCGAGGTCCCAGCCGCGGTCGGTCGGCAGCCCGGAGATCACGTCACCGCCGCGCAGCAGCAGCTCCCACAGCGCCTCGGGCGAGCGCACGCCGCCCGGGAAGCGGCAGCCCATGCCGATGATGACGATCGGGTCGTCGTCGGCGGCCGGAAGGGCCGACGGCGCCGCGACGGCCCCCGCCGACGCCCTGTCGGGCAGCGAGCCGAAGAACTCGTCCCGCAGATGACCGGCGAGCACACCGGGGGAGGGGTAGTCGAAGACCAGGGTCGCCGGCAGCCGCAGCCCGGTGACCGTGTTGAGCCGGTTGCGCAGCTCGACCGCGGTGAGGGAGTCGAAGCCCAGATCGCGGAACGCCCGCCCCGGGTCGACCGCCTCACCGGAGGCATGACCGAGGACCGAGGCCGCCTGGGCGCGGACCAGGTCGAGAAGCACCCGGTTCCGCTCGTCGGCGCCGAGGCCCTCCAGCCGGTCGCGCAAGGGCGACGACGCAGCCCTCGCCGCGTGGGGCCCGACCGGGGCCGCCGACGTGGCCGCCGCCTCGATCTCCCGCTGCGCCTCGGGAACACCGGCGAGCAGCGGACGAGGCCCGGCCGAGGTGAAGACCGGGACGAAGCGATCCCAGTCCACATCGGCCACGGCCACGAAGGTCTCGCCGCGGGTGAGGATCTGACGCATGGCGGAGAAGGCCGTGTCCGGGTCGAGGAACGGCAGCCCCCGGGCCTGGAGTTGTTCGGGCTTGACGCCTTCCGGAAGCCGCTCCGGGTCCCAGACGTTCCACACCCCCCAGGCGATCGAGCTGGCCTTCAGACCGCGGGCCCGGCGCTGCTCGGCGAGCGCGTCCAGATAGGCGTTGGCGGCGGCGTAGGCACCGTGGTCGCCGCTGCCCCAGACACCGGCGATGGAGGAGAACAGCACGAACGCGTCGAGGTCGTCGGAGCCCAGCAGCTCGTCCAGGTGCGCGGCGCCGCCCACCTTCGCGGCCAGCACGTCCGCGAACTCGTCGAGCCCCGACTCGGCGAGCGACGCCAACTCGATGAACGCCGCGGCGTGTACGACCGTACGCAGGGACTCACCGTCGGCCTTCAGCCGCTCCAGCACACCGGCGAGAGACTCGCGGTCGGCGGCGTCGCACGCGGCCACCGTGAGACGCACCCCCTCGACGTCCAGCTCCGTCGCCAGCTCGGCCATGCCCGGGGCGAGCGGACCGCGCCTGCTGGTCAGCACCACATGCTCGGCCCCGTTCGAGGCGAGCCACCGCGCGATGTGCGGACCGAGCGCTCCCGTGCCGCCGGTCACCAGCGCCGTACCACTGGTCCGCCAGGCCGACGCCGCCGGCTCGGGCGTCGCCACGTCCAGCGAAGACCGCACCAGACGGCGGGCGAAGACACCCGAGGAACGGATCGCCACCTGGTCCTCGCCCGCCGGCCCGGCCAGCACCGCACACAGGCGCGCCCGCGCCCGGTCGTCCAACTGCCCCGGCAGGTCGACGAGTCCGCCCCACCGCTCGGGCTGCTCCAGCGCCACGACCCGGCCAAGCCCCCAGACCTGAG
This sequence comes from Streptomyces violaceorubidus, assembly GCF_000717995.1. GTDB lineage: Bacteria > Actinomycetota > Actinomycetes > Streptomycetales > Streptomycetaceae > Streptomyces > Streptomyces violaceorubidus. Next base: position 786 of record NZ_JODM01000077.1, on the reverse strand, counting down.
CCTGCACCGGGCTGCCCAAAGTGTCCGAGGCCCCGACCGCGACCGCGCCGCAGGTCCCGAACCACACCGGGACCTCAAGCCGCGCGTCACCGAGCGCCTGGACGAGAGCCAGCGTCCCGGCGACACCCGCCGGCATCGCGGGATACGCGGGGCAGGACTGCTCGTCGAGCGCGAGGAACGACAGCACACCGGCCGGGGGAACCTCCTGCGCGGCAAGTGCCTCACCGATGAGGTCGAGGTACGCCCCCCGCGCGGCCCCGGAGGTGTTCAGCTCCAGCGGCACGACCCGCGCGCCGTGCGCCGCCAGGCCCTCGGCCGCCGTACGGACGACGTCATCGGTGGCCCGCCCCTCCGGGAATACCACCAGCCACGTCCCGCCGAGCCCGGTCGCAGAGCCCCCGTCGGCCACCGGCTTCCAGCTGATCCCGTAGCGCCAGTCGTTCACCGTCGCCTCACGCCTGCGCTCCTGCCGCCAGGACGCGAGCGCCGGAAGCACCGTGCTCAGCGACGCGTCACCAGGGACGTCGAGCCTGTCCGCGAGGGACTGCCAGTCCTCGTTCTCCACGGCCTCCCAGAAACGCGTGTCGACGATGTCCGTCGCAGGGACGGAGGCGTGTGCCGCCGTGGTCTCCGGTACGTCGATCCAGTAGCGCTGGTGCTGGAAGGGGTAGGTGGGGAGGTCGGTGGGCCGGGCGGTGGGCGGGGTGTGGGGGATGGGCCAGTTGATGTGATGCCCGTGGGTGTGGAGGTGTGCTGCGGAGGTGAGGAGTCGGGTGAGGGTGCCTT
>NZ_JODM01000076.1 GCF_000717995.1 Streptomyces violaceorubidus | reverse complement strand
GAACCACCCCTCACCACCATCCGCCAACCCATCGAGGCCATGGGCCGCGCCGCCGTCGACCTCCTCTGCGCCCAGATCCAGGGCACCGAAGTCCCCCACGGCGAGCTGCTCTTCGAACCGGAACTCGTCGTCCGCGGCTCCACCGGACAGCCGGCCGCCGGCTAGCGGCACTCCACCCCGTTCACCCCGCTCCGCGACCGCAAATTCCTTGCGGGAAATGACAGTGGCTTGCGGCTGCTCGACGTAGCCCGTGAAAGTCCCAGATCCGAGGCATGCCCTGGCGACGGCCCGCTTCTCATCGGCCTCACCGGGCATCGGCGCGTGCCGACTTACCGCTGCTCACCCTGTAGACGACTCAATATTTCTCTGCAACTCTGCGAGCGCTCAACGCAAATGTCAGCGAACTCTGAGTGTCTACCTGATGTGGGGACAGATGAGAAACCGGAACTGGAGATCACGTGCCCTGTGCACCGTGGTCGCGACCAGTCTCCTGGCGTGGGGAGGACCGCTGCTGTCGGCCATGGCAGCCGGTGGACCCAACATCGCCGTGGGGGACGCCACGGCGGCGAGCAGCTCGCACGGCGAGTACGGCGCCGCCAACATCACCGACGGCAACCAGGGCACGTACTGGCAGAGCGGCGGCGGCAGCCTGCCCCAGTGGGTCCAGACCGACCTCGGTGCCACGGAGCGGATCGACGAGGTCGTCCTGCGGCTGCCCGCCGGCTGGGAGAGCCGCGACCAGACGCTCTCCGTCCAGGGCAGCGCCGACGGCACGAGCTTCAGCACGCTCAGGACGTCCGCCACCTACGCCTTCGATCCCGGGTCGGGCAACACGGTCACCGTGTCCTTCCCCGCCACCCGGACCCGGTTCGTGCGGGTGGACATCACGGCGAACACCGGGTGGCAGGCGGCTCAGCTCTCCGAACTGGAGGTGCACGCGGCCGGGGAGTCGTCCGTGAACCTGGCCGCCGGCCGGCGGCTGACGGCGAGCAGTTCCACGGGCGCGTACACCGCCGGCAACGGCAACGACGGCAACCGGGCCACCTACTGGGAGAGCGCCAACAACGCCCTGCCGCAGTGGCTCCAGGCCGACCTCGGGTCCGCGCGCCGGGTCGACCGCGTCGTCCTGCGGCTGCCGGACGGCTGGCCGACCCGCAGCCAGACCCTGAAGATCCAGGCCAGTGACGACGGCGCGGACTTCACCGACCTGACCGCAGCCAAGGCGTACCCCTTCGACGCGGCGGGCGGTCAGTCGGCCACGATCGCCTTCGACGCGGTCACCACACGCCACGTGCGGGTGCTGGTGACGGCCAACACCGGTCAGCCCGCCGCCCAGGTCTCCGAGCTGGAGGTCTACGGTCCCGAGTCGGGTGACACCCAGGCACCCACGGCCCCGGCGAACCTCGCGTTCACCGAACCGGCCACCGGGCAGATCAGGCTGACCTGGAAGGAGTCCTCGGACGACACGGCCGTCACGGGGTACGACATCTACGCCAACGGCGAGCTGCTGACCTCGGTCGCCGGGGACGTCACCACCTACACCGACACCAGGCCGGCCGGCACGACGGTCACCTACTACGTGCGCGCCAAGGACGCGGCCGGCAACCAGTCGGGCAACAGCAACTCGGTCACCCGCCGCGCCGACACCGGCGACACCCAGGCACCCACCGCGCCCTCGAACCTCGCCCTCACCGAACCGGCCGCCGGGCAGATCAAGCTGACGTGGAGCGCCTCCACCGACGACAAGGGCGTCACCGGTTACGACGTCTATGCCGACAACCGGCTCCGCAAGAGCGTCGCCGGTGACGTCACCGCCTACACCGACACCCAGCCCGCTTCGGCGAACGTGACCTACTTCGTACGGGCGAGGGACGCGGCCGGCAACCAGTCGGGCGCCAGCAACTCCGTGACCCGCACCGGCAGCGGCGGCGGTTCGAACCTGGCCGTCGGCAAGCCGATCAGCGCCTCGTCCGTCATCCACACCTACGTCGCCGAGAACGCCAACGACAACAGCACCGCCACCTACTGGGAGGGGGCGGCGGGCAGCTACCCGAACACCCTGACCCTGAAGCTGGGCGCGAACGCGGACGTCGACCACGTCGTCCTCAAGCTCAACCCCGACGCCGGCTGGTCCAGGCGCACCCAGAACATCCAGGTGCTCGGCCGCGCCCAGGACGCGTCCGGCTTCACCTCGCTGGTGGCCGCGAAGGACTACGTCTTCGACCCGGCGAGCGGCGGCAACAGCGTGACGATACCCGTCGGCGAGCGGACCGCGGACGTCCAGCTGAGGTTCACCTCCAACACCGGGGCGACGGCCGGGCAGGTGGCCGAGTTCCAGGTCGTCGGCACCCCGGCGCCCAACCCGGACCTGGAGGTGACGAAGCTGACCGCGTCGCCCGACTCCCCCGTCGAGTCGGACCAGATCACGGTGTCCGCCACCGTCCGCAACAGCGGCGCCGCGCAGGCTCCGGCCGGCCGGGTCGCCGTCCGGCTGGGCGGCACCAAGGTCGCCACCGCCGACGTCCCCGCCCTGGAGGCGGGTGCGCAGAGCACGGTCGACGTGTCCGTCGGGGCCCGCGAGGCCGGTTCGTACGAACTGAGCGCGGTGGCCGACGAGGCGAACGACATCATCGAGCAGAACGAGACCAACAACACCTACACGCGCCCCGATCCGCTGGTCGTCAAGCCGGTGCAGAGCTCCGACCTCGTCGCCGCGGTCACCACCTCGCCGTCCAGTCCGGCCGCCGGTGACGACGTGACCTTCAAGGTCGCGCTGAGGAACCAGGGCACCCGGGACTCGGCGGGCGGCGGCCACGCGGTGACGCTCGCGCTGGTCGACTCCGGCGGCAGCACGGTCAAGACCCTCACCGGCGCGCACTCCGGTGTCATCGCCGCCGGTTCGACGGCCCCGGCCGTGGACCTCGGCTCCTGGAGGGCGGCCAACGGCTCGTACTCCCTGAAGGTCACGGTCGCCGACGACGCGAACGAACTGCCGGTCAAACGGGGGAACAACACCTCCACGCAGCCGCTGTTCGTCGGACGCGGCGCGCACATGCCCTACGACATGTACGAGGCGGAGGACGGTGCGGTCGGCGGCGGTGCCACCGTGGTCGGCCCCAACCGCACCATCGGTGACATCGCGGGCGAGGCGTCCGGCCGCCGGGCCGTCCGTCTGGACAGGACCGGCGCGTACGTCGAGTTCACCACGAAGGCGGCCACCAACACCCTGGTGACCCGCTTCTCCATCCCGGACGCGCCGGGCGGCGGCGGCATCGACGCCACGCTGAACGTGTACGTGGACGGCGTCATGAAGAAGGCACTGCCGCTGACGTCGAAGTACGCCTGGCTGTACGGTGCCGAGGCCTCGCCGGGCAACTCCCCCGGCGCGGGCGCCCCGCGGCACATCTACGACGAGGCGCACCTGGTGCTGGGCGAGACCGTCCCGGCGGGCAGCAGGATCCGCTTGCAGAAGGACGCGGCGAACACCTCCGACTACGCGATCGACTTCGTCAACCTGGAGCAGGTCTCCGCGCTGCCCAACCCCGACCCGGCGGCGTACGCGGTACCGGCCGGGTTCACGCACCAGGACGTGCAGAACGCGCTCGACAAGGTCCGCATGGACACCTCCGGCACCCTGGTCGGCGTGTACCTGCCGCCCGGCGACTACCAGACGTCGAGCAAGTTCCAGGTGTACGGCAAGGCGGTGAGGGTGGTCGGCGCCGGTCCCTGGTTCACGAAGTTCCACGCGCCGACCACGCAGGACAACACGGACGTCGGGTTCCGCGCCGAGGCGAGCGCGAAGGGTTCGACGTTCGCGAACTTCGCCTATTTCGGCAACTACACGAGCCGCATCGACGGACCGGGCAAGGTGTTCGACTTCTCCAACACCTCGGACATCGTGATCGACAACATCTGGAACGAGCACATGGTGTGCCTGTACTGGGGCGCCAACACCGACCGGATGACGATCAGGAACTCCCGGATCCGCAACATGTTCGCCGACGGCATCAACATGACCAACGGCTCCACCGACAACCTGGTGTCCAACAACGACGCCCGGGCGACCGGCGACGACAGCTTCGCGCTCTTCTCGGCGATCGACGCGGGCGGCGCGGACATGAAGAACAACCTGTACGAGAACCTCACGACGACGCTGACCTGGCGTGCCGCGGGTCTGGCCGTCTACGGCGGCTACAACAACACCTTCCGCAACATCCACATCGCGGACACCCTGGTCTACTCGGGCATCACCATCAGCTCACTGGACTTCGGCTACCCGATGAACGGATTCGGCACCGATCCGACGACCTTCGAGAACGTCTCGATCGTCCGGGCCGGCGGGCACTTCTGGGGCGGGCAGACCTTCCCGGGCATCTGGGTGTTCTCGGCGTCCAAGGTGTTCCAGGGGATCAGGGTCGCCAACGTCGACATCGTCGATCCGACCTACAGCGGCATCATGTTCCAGACGAACTACGCGGGAGGCCAGCCGCAGTACCCCGTCAAGGACACGGTCTTCACCGACGTCTCCGTCACGGGCGCGCACAAGAGCGGTGACGCCTTCGACGCCAAGTCCGGTTTCGGCCTGTGGGCCAACGAGATGCCCGAGGCGGGGCAGGGACCCGCGGTCGGTGAGGTCACCTTCAACGGACTGAAGCTCGGCGACAACGCCGTGGACATCCGCAACACGACGTCCACCTTCAAGATCATCCGCAATCCGTAGTCATACAGGACACACCCGGCAGTCCGTGCTGAGCGCCCTGGACGTCCTCGGCTACGAGCGGCCCACCCAGCTGCGGGGCGAGCGCGCGCGCCTGGTCGGCCTGGTCCTGCCCGAGCTGCAGAACCCGATCTTCCCCGCGTTCGCCGAGGTCATCGGCGGCGCACTCGCCCAGCAGGGGCTGACTCCGGTGCTGTGCACCCAGACCAAGGGCGGCGTCTCGGAGGCCGACTACGTCGAACTGCTGCTCCAGCAGCAGGTCTCGGGAGTCGTCTTCGCCGGGGGTCTGTTCGCGCAGGCGGACGCCCCGCACGACCACTACCGGCTGCTCGCCGAGCGCAACATCCCCGTGGTGCT
>NZ_JODM01000075.1 GCF_000717995.1 Streptomyces violaceorubidus | reverse complement strand
CACCTCCGGGGAATTCCTGATCACCCGGGCTCACCATAAGGAACTGACAGCCGCCCATATCAGCGGCATCGAAAACGCCCGCACCATCGAAGACCAGAAACTACTCAATAGCAATGACCATATGGAGATCTTCCGCAGGAACAACTACACATCCAACAACCCACGGACCACTGACTGGCTCAAACGGGTCAGGCGTGGCGAGGTCGCGGTACCGCAGGTTCATCTGGACGAGATGCGCGCGGCCAACGTCCCGAACCTGGGCAGGGATCGCGCCGCCGAGGACAAGAAGAAGCTGACCGCGGAAGAGCACATGGAGATCCTCCGTAAAACCAACTTCAAGCCACGTAGCTCCGGGGAAACAAACCGGACCTACCGCTGGCTCAACAGTGTCAAATCAGGCAGGAGTACGGTGTCGCGGGTTCATCTGGACGAGATGCACGCGGCCAACGTCCAGGGCCTGGGCAACGCTCGCGCCACCGAGGACAAGAAGAACCGGACCGCGGAAGAACACATGGAGATCCTCCGCAAAAAGCAATTCGTCCTGACTTTCGGCGGGGACACACAGCAGACCTACCAGTGGTTCTCAGATGTCAAATCAGGCAAGAGCGCGGTGTCGCAGGTTTATCTGGACGAGATGCGCGCGGCCAACGTCCAGGGCCTGGACAACGCTCGCACCACCAAGGGCCTGAAGAACCGGAACCGGACCGCGGAAGAGCACATGGAGATCCTCCGCAAAAACAATTTCAAGCCAAGTAGCGTCGGGGAAACAACCCAGACCTACGAGTGGTTCAGAAAAATCCTGGCTGGCCGTATAATGATTTCACAGGATTATCTGGACGAGATGCGTGAGGCCGGCGTCTCGGGCCTGGCCAACGCTCGCACCCGATAACATGGGCTGGCTGTTCTCTATTCGCTCGAATGGTCGGCGGGGGCTCGAACGGGGGCCTGGTCCGGGTGAGTATGCCGACGGGGAAGCGCGGAAGGAGGGCCTCTTGGTAGCTCACCGATGTCGGGTCCAGCCCCGGTGGTCGAGGGGGCGACGAGGGCAAGATTCTCGCCCATGTTGGGATTCCGAAGGTCTATTGATCAGAAACTCATGGGGTTCTCGTCCATGACGTAGCGGACGTGTGGGCCGCCGAAGTAGCAGCGGACGATGTGCGGCTGACGCTGACGCCTGCGGAAGAAGCGGCGGGTCTCGGCGGCGAGTTCGGCCTGATCGCGGGCCCGGTGCTGCTTGGGCAGGCTGTGCTTGAGGTCCGCGTTGACCAGCTCGTCGGGGTCCAGCTCGGGCGAGTACGGGGGCAGGAAGTGCAGTTCGACATCGTCGGGGTGGGCGGCGAGCCAGTCGCGGACCTTCTTGGACCGATGGGCGCAGTGCCCGTCGACCGCGAGGTGGATCCTGTGGTCGAAGTGGCCGGCGAGCCGGTCCAGGATGCGGCACATCACCTCGGCCGTGAAGCTCTCGGTGAAGACCATGAAGTGCATCCGGCCCTTGGTGCTGATCGCCGACATGGCGTTCACCGAGAACCGGTTCCCGCTCCGCCGCACGACGGGGGTCTTGCCCTTCTCGCCCCAGGTACGGCCGGTGACCTGGCCGGACCGGATACCGACCTGGTCGGCGAAGAGGATCTCGCCGCTGTCCTTCTTCGCCTTCGCGCGGATCTTCGGCCAGGTCTCCTGATGCCGGCGCGCCACGGCCTCGGGGTCCTGCTCGACGGCCCGCTTGTCCGGGCGCCGGAAGGACAGCCCCCACCGCCTGAGGTACTTGCCCACCCCCACCTCGGTCAGCCGCACCCGGTACAGCTTCACGATCAGCTCGCCCACCAGCCGCTGCGTCCACAGCTGACCGGAAAGCCCCACATCACAGGGCCGGTGATCGAGGACCGTCTGCCGCACCGCACCCTGCTCTGCCTCCCCGAGCACCTGGTGCACCCCGACCGGCCTGCCACGCGGACGCATGACCAGCGCCTCCCGACCGCCGGCCTGCCACTTCGCCCACCACCCGTCGACCGCCTTCAGCGACACCCCGAACACCGCCGCCACGTCCTCACGGGCCCGTCCCGCCACCAGCGCGGCTACCGCACGCAGCCGCAGGGCCTCCTGCGCCGACGGCGACAGATGCCACGCGTCCCCCACCAGATCGCTCACACACCACCAACGACCCCAAAACCCAAAGCGTTGCGGATCAATACCGGGAACTCCACGACGCCGCCTGCCTGCGCGCCCGGGCGTTCGCCACGGCCGGGCTGTCGGGCCGGAACGCCGTGCTGCTGTACCCGTCGGGCCTGGAGTTCGTGCGAACCCTGCTGGGAGGCATGCGTGGACGCGTCGCGGGCGCCCCCGTACAGGTGCCGCGCGGCCGCGAGGACGTGGTGCGGCTGCGCCGGATCGCCGACGACGCGAGGACCACGACCGTCCTGACCACCACCGAGGTCGCCCGCGACCTCCGAGAGCGTTTCGGTGACATGCCGGCGCTCAGTGGTCTGACCCTGTTCCCCACCGACGACCCCGCTCTCGCAGACACCGGGGGGAGTCTTCCGGCCCCGTCCCGACCCGAGGACATCGCGTTGCTCCAGTACACGTCGGGTTCGACGGGTGTACCGAAGGGGGTCATGGTCAGTCATGCCAACTTCGCGGCGAACGTGGCGGAGCCGGACGCGTTGTGGCCGTGCGAACCCGGAGGGACGGTGGTGAACTGGCTGCCTCTCTTCCACGGCATGGGCATGCTCTTCGGGGTGGTGCTGCCGTTGTGGGCGGGTGTCCCCTCGTATCTGATGGCGCCGGAGGCGTTCATCCGGCGGCCCGCGCGGTGGCTGGAGGCCGTGGCCCGGTTCAGGGGCACCCACGCCGCGGCGCCGAGTTTCGCCTACGAACTGTGCGCCCGCGCCGCCGCGGACGGGAAGGCCAAGGACGTGGGAGACCTGTCGTGCTGGCGGGTGGCGGCCAACGGCGCCGAGCCGGTGCGCTGGGCGACGGTCCGTTCGTTCACCGAGGCCTTCGCGCCCCACGGCTTCGACCCGCGTGCCATGTGCCCGGGATACGGACTCGCCGAGAACACCCTCAAAGCCACCGGCAGCCGGCAGGCAGCCCACCGCCCTGTGGCTCTCCGCGGACGCCCTGCGCAACGGCGCGGCCGAACCGGCCTCCCCCTCCCAGGACGGCGCGGTACCACTGGTCAGCAGCGGCGTCACGGTCTCCGGCACCCGGATACGGATCGTCGCTCCCGGCACCCGGCAGCTTCTTCCAGAGGGGCGGGTCGGCGAGATCTGGGTCTCCGGCCCCTGCGTGGCGGCCGGGTACTGGGGCCGGCCCAAGGAGAGCGAATCCACCTTCCGCGCCCGTACCGTGGCTGCGGGCGAGGACGGCGACACCTGCCTTCGCACCGGCGACCTCGGATTCCTGCACCACGGCGAGTTGTACGTCACCGGCCGGATCAAGGACGTCATCATCCGCAAGGGCCGCAACCACTACCCGCAGGACATCGAACTGTCGGCCGAGCAGGCGGTACCGGGCCTGCGCCCGAACTGCGCGGTCGCGTTCTCCAGCGACGGGCCGACCGGTGAGCGTCTGGTGCTGGTCGTGGAGGTGGACGGCCGTGTCCTGAGGCGTTTCGACCCGGGCACCCTGAGTCTGCGCATCCGTGACGCCGGCCGTGAGAAGAACCGGATCACACCGGACGACGTCCTCGTCGTGTGCCGCGGCACGCTGCCGAAGACGACCAGCGGCAAGGTGCAGCGCAGCGCGTGCAGGAAGCGCTACGAGAGCGGCGAGCTGAACCCCGTACCCGTACCCGTACCCGTGCCGGTGGCCGTACCCGGAGGGGTGTGATGGTCCGGCTCCGGCGCTGTGAGCCCCGCTTTGGAGCGCGCATCCTGGGCGTGGGCGCGTACCGGCTGGTGCGGGTGGTGGGCAACGACGAGATCTGTGCCCGTATCGATTCCAGCGACGCGTGGATACGCCGCCGTTCCGGTATTGTCAGCCGGCGGTTCGCGGGCCCCGGCGAGACCGTGATCACCATGGCGGCGGAGGCGGCCCGCAAGGCGATGGCGCAGTCAGGCACCGATCCGGCAGAGGTCGACGCGGTCCTGCTGGCGACGATGTCGTTCCTGGAACAGGCACCGGCCGCGGCGCCGCGGGTGGCTGATCCGCTGGGCGCCCGCGCGGTGCCGGCGCCCTGGACCTCATGCCCGTCTGCTCGGGCTTCTGCTACGCGCTGGGCCTGGCCGATTCGCTGGTCCGTTCCGGCGACGCGCGGCATGTGGTGGTGGTCGGCTCGGGGAGGATGAGCGACATCGTCGACCCGGAGGACCGCGGTACGGCCTTCCTCTTCGGCGACGGCGCGGGCGCGGTGTCGTCGGCCCCTGCGAACAGCCCGGCATCTCACCCGTGGTGTGGGGCTCGGACGGACAGCAGCACCGGATGATCGCGCACGACCGCTCCTGGCTGGATTCCGGCCGCGACGGACTGCGGTCGTACCTGCGCATGGCCGGCCCCGAAGTGTTCCGCTGGGCCACCCGCGTCGTACCGGAGACGTCCAGACGGGCACTGGCCGCAGCGGGCCTGCGCACCGCTGACCTCACCGCCTTCATCCCCACCAGGCCAACGCCCGCATCATCGACGCGGCGGCGAAGTCACTGAACCTCGCCCCGCACACCGTGATCGCCAAGGACATCGTCCGCGCGGGCTACACCTCGGAGGCCTCCGTCCGGCTCGCCATGGAGAGCCTGCTGGCTCAGGGCACCCTGCCCAGCGGCGCCCCGGCCCTGCTGGTCGGCTTCGGCGCGGGCCTGACCCACGCCGCCCAGATCGTGACCCTGCCGTGAGCCACGGCACCGGCCTGCGTTTTCTGGGTTCGACCCGCTGCGGAAGCGGGTCGAGTCCCGCCGGCCGGACCGCGGCCCTGTTGCCCGACGCGTGCGGTCCACTCAGCCGACCGCGAGCACCGGAGCCGGATCGTTGTCAGAAGAGGCCGGAGCGCACGTGCCTCGGCAGGCCCGTTCTCACATCATCCTCGTAGGAAACGAATGCCCGAGCGACCGTGCACACGGGCTTACCGGCTCCTCACGCGCCGCCGCGCAGCAGGACCATCGCCGCCCTCGCCTTCGGTGGGCCGGCCGCCGCGCGGAGCAGTCCTGTGCCGCGCTCGCGTGCCGCGTCCGCCGTGAGCAGCTC
>NZ_JODM01000074.1 GCF_000717995.1 Streptomyces violaceorubidus | reverse complement strand
CCGGCACCCTCCGCCGCAACGAAGGCACCCTCACCCGACTCCTCACCTCCGCAGCACACCTCCACACCCACGGGCATCACATCAACTGGCCCATCCCCCGCACCCGGCCCACCGCCCGGCCCACCGACCTCCCCACCTACCCCTTCCAGCACCAGCGCTACTGGCCCGCACCGGCCGCCGTACGGCCCGTCGACGCCGTGTCCATCGGGCTGGGCGTCGCAGATCATCCGCTTCTCGGAGCGGCCGTGGAGCTGGCGGGCACGGACACGCACCTGTTCACCGGGCTGCTGTCCCTCCAGAGCCACCCCTGGCTGGCGGACCACGCCGTGGCCGGGACCGTGCTGCTGCCTGGCACCGGCTTCCTCGAACTCGCCCTCCAGGCCGGTCACCACGTCGGCTGCGGCACCGTGGAGGAACTCACTCTGGAAGCGCCCCTGGTGCTGCCCGAGAAGGGCGGGGTCCGTATCCAGCTCGGGCTCGGGGAGACCGACGACTCCGGTCGGCGAGAGCTGAACCTGCACGCGCGGGCGCAGGACGCCGGGGACGACGAGCCCTGGACCCTGCATGCCACCGGCACGCTGGCGCCGACAGAGCAGTCCCCGAGTGCGGACTCCGACCTCGCCGCGTGGCCGCCCTCCGGTGCGCAGGCGATCACGGTCACGGATGCCTACGACCACCTGGCCGCGCTGGGGGTCGAGTACGGCCCTGCCTTCCAGGGGCTCCGGGCGGCATGGCGGCGCGGTGACGAGGTGTTCGCCGAGGTCGCCCTGCCGGAGGAGCACTCCGCCGAGGCCAGGGACTACGGCATCCACCCGGCGCTGCTCGACACGGCGCTCCAACCACTGGGGCTGGGAGAGCTGTTGGCCGAGCCCAGTGAGGGGATGACCCGGCGTCCGTTCGCGTGGAGCGGTGTGACGCTGCATGCCCAGGGCGCGGTCGCGGGCCGGGTGCGGATCGCCTTGGCCGGTGAGGACGCCGTGTCCGTCACGGTGGCCGACCCGGCGGGTCGGCCGGTGGCCTCGGTCGACGTACTGACGCTGCGGCAGGTCGGCGCGAAGCAGGTCGCTGCGGCGCGCGGCGACTCGCTGTTCCGGGTGGAACGGGTACCGGTTGCCGTGTCGCGATCGGATGCGCCGGCCGGACGATGGGCGCTCATCGGAAGCGGACACGGAAGCGGCAGCGGGAGCGGCAGCGGGAGCGGCAGCGGGAGCGGCAGCGGGAGCGGCAGCGGGAGCGGCAGCGGCAGCGGTCACGGCAATGTAGACGTGTACGAGGATTTCGGCAGCCTGGCCGCCGCGGCCGGCCCCGTTCCTGAGCTGGTCTTCGCACCCTTCCCCGACGACGCCGACACCGCCGACATCGCCGACATCGCCGACAGCACCACCGCTTCCGATGCCGTACGCCGGGTCACGCACCGTGCGCTCGACCTCGTACAGGCGTGGCTGGCCGACGAGCGGTTCGCCGCGTCGCGGCTGGTGATCCTGGCCGGGCAGGGCCTGACCGGTGGGCCGGTCCGGGGCCTGGTCAGGTCGGCGCAGGTGGAGAATCCCGGCCGATTCATGCTGATCGAGACGGGCGGGTCCGGCGATGCCGAGCCCGATTGGGAGCTGTTGGCGGCCGCTGCCGTCGGTGACGAGCCTCAGCTGCGGCTGGACGGCGGCGAGTTCGGCGCACCGCGCCTGGTGCGTGTCCCCGCGCCCGACGCGGTGGGCCCCGGATTCGGGGCCGAGGGCACTGTCCTGCTGACCGGTGCCTCGGGTGGGCTCGCCCGGTTGCTCGCGCGGCATCTGGTGGCCGAGCGAGGGGTCCGGAATCTGCTGCTCGCGTCTCGCAGCGGCGCCACCGCAGAGGGTATGCCGGAGCTGGTGGCCGAGCTGACCGGGCTCGGTGCCGCGGTCGAGGTCGCGGCCTGTGACGTGGCCGACCGGGAGGCGCTGGCGGGGCTGCTGGCCGCCGTACCGGCGGAGCGTCCGCTGAGCGCCGTGGTGCACACGGCGGCGGTCCTGGACGACGGTGTGGTCGAGGCGCTGACGCCGGAGCGGATCGACCGGGTGCTGCGGCCGAAGGTCGACGGGGCGCTGAACCTGCATGCGCTGACCGAGCATCTGGACCTGTCCGCGTTCGTGCTGTTCTCCTCGCTGTCGGGCACCCTCGGCGGCGCGGGGCTGGCCAACTACTCGGCGGCCAATGCCTTCCTCGACGCCCTCGCCCGCCATCGGCACGGGCGCGGGCTGCCCGCGGTGTCGCTGGCCTGGGGTCTGTGGGAGCAGCGCAGCGGTATGGCCGGGCGGCTGAGCGACGTGGACCTGGCCCGTATGTCCCGGGTCGGGGCTGCGCCGATGTCGGCGGACGAGGGCCTGGCCCTGTTCGATGCGGCCACCGCGCTGGATGAGGCCGTGATCGTACCGGCCCGGTTGGATCTGGCGGAGCTGCGCGCGCAGGCGGCGGCCGGTGTGATGGCGCCGCTGTTCCGCAGTGTCGTCCGCACGTCGGCCGTCCGGCGTACGGCGTCCGCGGCCGGTGTCCGTACCGAGGAAGCCGCCTCCGGGATCGCCGCCCGGCTCGCCGGGCTGGCCCGCGCCGATCAGGAGCGGATGCTGCTGGATCTCGTACGGGAGCAGGTCACGGCCGTGCTCGGGCATGCCACGCCCGAGGAGGTGCGGGCGAACCGGGCCTTCAAGGATCTCGGGTTCGACTCGCTGACCTCCGTCGAGCTGCGCAACCGGCTGCGGTCGGCGACCGGGCTGCGGCTGACGCCGACCCTGGTCTTCGACCACCCCAACCCGGCCGCGCTCGCTCAGCTGCTGCTGGACGAACTCGTACCGCAGGACCAGGAGAACGGACTGCCACTCACGGCGGAGCTGGAGCGGCTGGAGGCCGCCTTCCTCGAGTCCCCCCTCCTCGACTCCGCCGCTCTCGAAGACGACGCACGAGACAAGATCGCGGCACGGCTGCAGGCCCTGCTGTGGAAGTTGGACGACACCCGCGGCGCAGCGAAGACGGGCGACGCCGCCGGGCTCGCGGAGGACGGGGAGTCGGACTTCGACCCCGTCAGCGACGACGAGATGTTCGACCTCATCGACAAGGAGCTGGGTCAGCTCTGATCCCGTCGCCGTACCGCTTGCCGGTTTCCGGTCTCCGGTTTCCGCACCTCGCGCCGCCGTCTCTGCTCCCCACCGTGACAACTGACCACTGGCCTTTCTAGGACGTGACCTGATGTCGAAGCCCGCCCGTTCCTCCGACGCCGCCCAGAACATGACCGAGGACAAGCTCCGCGACTACCTGAAGCGGGTCGTCAACGACCTGCGTCAGACCCGCCGCCGGCTCGACGAGGCGCAGGCCAAGGACCATGAGCCGATCGCCATCGTGGGGATGAGCTGCCGTTTCCCGGGGGACGTCCGTTCACCCGAGGACCTGTGGCAGGTCGTCGTCGAGGGCCGTGACGCGATCTCCGCGTTCCCCGACAACCGCGGCTGGGACCTGGAGAAGCTGTACGACCCGGACCCCGACAGCTCCGGCACGTCCTATGTGCGGGAAGGCGGATTCCTTTACGACGCCGCCGACTTCGACCCGGCGTTCTTCGGTATCTCGCCTCGCGAGGCCCTGGCCATGGACCCGCAGCAGCGACTGCTCCTGGAAACCTCATGGGAAGCCTTCGAGCGGGCCGGCATCGACCCCCGGTCGCTGCGGGGCAGCAAGGCCGGTGTGTTCGTCGGCAGCAACTACCAGGACTACGCGACCCGGCTGCCCGAGGTGCCGGCCGAACTGGAGGGGCATCTCGGTATCGGCAACACGCCGAGCGTGGTGTCCGGCCGCGTGGCGTACACCCTGGGCCTCGAGGGGCCGGCCGTCACCGTCGACACGGCCTGCTCCTCGTCGCTGGTCGCCCTGCATCTGGCCTGCCACGCACTGCGGCAGGGCGACTGCTCGATGGCCCTGGCCGGCGGTATCTCGGTCATGTCGTCGCCTGCCTCGTTCGTGGAGTTCAGCAGGCAGCGGGGTCTTGCGCCGGACGCCCGCGTCAAGGCCTTCGCCTCGGGCGCGGACGGTACGGCACTGTCCGAGGGCGTCGGCATGCTGCTGGTGGAGCGGCTGTCGGACGCGCGCCGCAACGGGCACAAGGCCCTCGCCGTGATCCGTGGCAGCGCGATCAACCAGGACGGGGCGAGCAACGGCCTCACCGCCCCCAACGGCCCCTCCCAGGAGCGGGTCATCCGCCAGGCGCTGGCCTCCGCGCGGCTCACCCCCGACCAGGTCGACGTGGTCGAGGCGCACGGCACCGGCACCAAGCTGGGCGACCCCATCGAGGCCCAGGCGCTGCTCGCCACGTACGGCCGGGGCCGTCCGGCCGACCGGCCGCTGCGGCTGGGCTCGGTGAAGTCCAACATCGGCCACACCCAGGCCGCCGCCGGTGCCGCCTCGGTCATCAAGATGGTCATGGCCCTCAACCAGAACCTGCTGCCGCGCACTTTGCACGTGGACGAGCCGTCCTCCCGTGTCGACTGGGAGGCCGGCGCGGTCTCCCTGCTCACGGAGGAGGTGCGCTGGCCCGCGGCCGACCGGCCGCGACGCGTCGGCATCTCCTCCTTCGGCATCAGCGGCACCAACGCCCACGCCGTGCTGGAGGAGGCCCCGCCCGTCGAGGCGGACGAGGAACAGCCGGCCTCTCCGGGCGAGGTCGTGCCGTGGGTGATCTCCGCCCGGACCGCGGACGCCCTGCGTGCGCAGGTACGACAGCTCCGCGAGTACGTCGAGGAGCGGCCGGAGTCGGCCATCGCCGAGGTCGCCCATGCGCTGGCCACGACCCGGTCGGCGTTCGAGCACCGCGCGGTCGCGGTGGGCGGCAGCCGCAGCGCACTCCTCAAGGCCCTCGACGCCTTGGCGCTCGGAGAGCCCTCGCCGCAGCTCGTGCAGGGCATCGCGCCCGACGAGACCGGCAAGACGGTGTTCGTGTTCCCCGGGCAGGGGACGCAGTGGGCCGGCATGGGCGCGGACCTCCTGGACACCGTCCCGGTGTTCGCCGAGTCGATCGCCCGCTGCGAGGAGGCCCTTGCGCCGTACGTCGACTGGTCGCTGACCGACGTTCTGCGCTCCGGCACGGAGTTGGACCGTGTCGACGTCATCCAGCCCGTCACCTGGGCCGTGATGGTCTCGCTCGCCGCGACCTGGCAGCACCTCGGTGTCCGTCCGGACGCCGTGGTCGGACACTCCCAGGGCGAGATCGCCGCCGCCGCCGTGGCAGGTGCGCTGTCGCTGGAGGACGCCGCCAAAGTCGTCGCCGTACGCGCACAGATCATCGGCGAACACCTCGCAGGGCGAGGAGCCATGGCCTCCGTCCCGCAGCCCGCCCAC
>NZ_JODM01000073.1 GCF_000717995.1 Streptomyces violaceorubidus | reverse complement strand
TGATGTTCGGCTTTTGGTTTTCAGTGGTCGGTGTTTTGTTTGCAGTGTCGGGTTGTGCCTGGTGGTCGCGGGTGGGTTGGTCGGTTGCTGAAGGCGCCGCGCTGATTCGGGACTGAAGAGTGCTGCTGAAGTGTGGGTGATCCTGATGCCGGGTCTATAGCGGTAGAGGGTTTCGGGATGTGCCTGTATCGCGGTGATGTCACTTCTTGGAGTGATGTCATGCGGCGTGTTGCCTCGTGTGTCTCGTGGCGGGGGTCAGTCTGCGTCTGACGGGTGGCGTGTCAGGGGGTGGGCTGGTGGACGCAGGGGAGGGGTCTCGCTCTGGTGATGTGGCGGTTCCGGCTGGAGTGAGCCGTGAGAGCGCTGTGCGTCGGCTGCTCGCTCTGGATGGACGGGACGAGCTGACTACGGCGCATGTGCGTTTGGTGGCGTCCGCGCTGTGCGTCTCGGAGCGTACGGTGTGGAACTGGCTGTCGGTGGCGCGTCGTGAGGGCAGGACAGGGCCGCGGCCGCGTCCGCGGTTCACTGTGACGCGGGAGATCCGGGAGCTTCTTGCGCTGTGGGGTGGGAATGTCTCTGCGGTGCACCGTGAGCTTGCCGCCCGTGCGGCGAGGGCCCCTTCACCGGATCCGGTCCCGTCTCTCTCGGTTCTCCACCGTGCGGTGGTGCGGGATCTGTCGGTGGGGGAGCGGGTGGGGTTGCGGTCGGGTGAGGCAGGCCGTCGGCGGCATGACGTGTTCGGGAAGCGGCCGCCGGTGTACCGAAATGCCTGCTGGGAGGGTGATCACAAGCGGGTCCCGGTGCGGGTGGACGTCGAGGGGCAGGTGGTGTGCCCGTGGGTGACGTGGTTCGTCGATGTGGCGACGAAGGTGATCGTGGGGGTGGCGGTCACTCCGCATGAGCCGGGGCGTGACGCGGTGCTGGCGGCGCTGCGGACGGGCATTAGCCGTGCCGGGCCTTACGGGCCGTTCGGTGGTCTGCCCGGCAGGGTGCGGGTGGACCGGGGCAAGGAGTTTCTGTGCCGGACGGTGGTGCGTGCGTTGGGCGGTTTCGCGGTGCCGGTGGAGGATTTGCCGGCGTATACGCCCTACCGCAAGGGCACCATCGAGGCACTGAACAGCGCGGTGGAGGAGATGTTCCTGGTCTCGCTTCCGGGCTACACCCGCCGCGCCCGCCCCCTGGGGGTGCATCGCCGCGAGGAGGTGGGCGACTTGCTGTCCTTCGCGGACTTCGTAAAGGCGCTGCTGGACTGGGTGGCTTGGTGGAACGCCGAGCACCACCCGGCAGGCCTCGAGGACAACAGGACGCCGCGTCAGGCATGGGAAGCAGACGCGACTTCTCTGGAGGACGTGCCCGAGGAGCAACTGGCGTTCTTCGCCCTGGAGGAT
Organism: Streptomyces violaceorubidus; assembly: GCF_000717995.1. GTDB lineage: Bacteria > Actinomycetota > Actinomycetes > Streptomycetales > Streptomycetaceae > Streptomyces > Streptomyces violaceorubidus. The sequence continues at coordinate 4,029 of NZ_JODM01000073.1, read as the reverse complement.
GACGGCAGGGTACGGAAGATGTCGACGAGCGGTGTCAGATGGCGGCGCCGGTTCTACATCGCTGCGTGGATGGTCGGCCATGTCGGCACACGCGTGCGGCTGCGGTATCTGCCGCACTACGACGGCCAGATCGAGGTCTTCTCGGCCGAGCATCCAGACCAGCACCTGGGAACCGCGTACCTGGCCGAGGAAGCGACACTCGAGCAGCGCAGAGCGCTCAGCTCGGTCAGGGAGAAGAAGGCCCGCGCATTGAAGGCCGACTTGAAGGCGGCGGAGAAGCTGCGCCGTACCCGCTATACGGCCACCACTACACCGGATGTTCCTCGTCCGCGGCGGGCGATCACCGGGCAGCAGGCCCGGACGGAGATCGCCTCCGCGAAGGCGGCCGACCTGGCCGCCCGCGCGCTGCCAGACCTGATCCCGCCCCGGGACCCTCCCACAGGCTGGATCCACCCCCGCCCCCGCCCGGATACCGTGCCGCGCTCCCCGGCGCCCGATGACGTAGACGGCACCGCCCCCGCTTCGCACGAGGAGTGACTTCGGATGGCTACCACTGAACGCAAGGGGCGTCTGCCTGGGGAGCGTGAGGATCACTTCATGCGCCTGCCTGGCGCACAGATCGTCTCCACCCGGGCGCTGCTGGCGGCGCGGGAGAACATCCGGGCCGCGATCGAGGCGAAGGCGATGATCTGCATCTACGGACAGGCCGGCAACGGCAAATCCTTTGCGGTCAACGCTTCCCTGCGTGAGCTCGCGCCGTCATTGGCGCGCCGGATCCAGTTCCGGGCCCGCCCCTCCACCCGGGACCTGCGCCACGAGCTGTTCCACGCCCTGGGCCTGCCGGGCCGTCCGCCGGCGCACGCGATCGAGTTCGACCGCATGCTGCGCGGAGCGCTGGAGGAGCCGCGGATTCTGGTCTGTGACGAGGCGCAGTGGCTGTCGAAGCTGTGCTTTGAGTACCTGCGCTACCTGTGGGACGACACCGCATCCGACCTCACCATCATCTTCACCGGCGGCAACGGCTGCTTCGAGATGCTGCAGAGCGAGCCGATGCTCGAATCCCGGGTCTATGCCTGGCAGGAGATCGGCCGCATGCCCCTGGACGAGGTCCTCACCGTCATCCCCGCCTTCCACCCCGTATGGGAAGAGGCGGACCCCGACCTGATCGCGGTCTGCGACCAGGAGGCCGCGCACGGAAACTTCCGGGCCTGGGCGAAGATCACCCACCACCTGGTGACCGGCCTGAAGGAGACCGGCCGCACCAGCGTGGATGAGGAACTGCTGCGCTGGGCCTACAGCAAACTCTCCACCCGGCAGCCGGTCTGACCATGCTCAGCTGCGACAACCCGTCCCCGGTCACCGTCATCCTCGACCCCGGCGACGACCTGGTCCACACCCGCGCCGCCCTGGCCGTACACGCCCCCGAAGCCGGAAGACTCACCGTCCACCCCACACCCGGCACCGACTCCAGTCTCACCCTGGCCTACGACATCCTCGCCGCCCTGGACAAGCCCGTACCCGTACCCGGCTACCGCCAGCTCGACACGGCCCCCGCCTGGACCCTGGCGGCGGCCTGGATCCTCGCCACCAGCACCAGCCACCTGATGCTCCTGCGCGCCCACTTCCTCACCCCTCACCGCCTCAAGGCCTTGCTGCAGCTGCGCCACCGCACCGGTTGCCGGCTGGCTCTGGTCTGCCACACACGCCACGTTCCCGCGTCCGTCGAGCGAGCCCTGGCCGGCGTTGCCCACCATGTCGCGGAGGCGGCCGCCCTCCTGCCCGCGGCAGAACCGCCCACCGCCACGCCACCGGAACCCGCCACGCGCAGGCCGTTGGCCAACCGGTGGCTCAATCTGCCCGCCCTGACCACGCTCAGCGCTTTCGACTCCGCCACCCGCCCCTGCCAGTGCAAGGCGCCCATGGCCGAGGACCGTGACTTCTTCGCACCCGTCCTCCCGGCTGTCACCGAGGCCGAGGTCGCTCATCGGCTGCACCGCGCCACCGTCCACCCTCACCTGGCTGCCGAGCTGGCCACCGCCGTCTTCACCGCGGCCTCCGTCACGCAACTGGCCACCGCCCACGTCCGCGACCTCGCTCCGGACGCCTCCACCCTCACCCTCCACGACGACGGACTGCGCCAGGGCTGCATGACCCACCACGTCCCCGCCTGGGCACGCCCCCTGCTGCTGGCCGCCGCCTTCATCTGGCGGCTTGCCGCCGGAACCGACGGCGCACTGTTCACCGACCCCCTGGGCAGCACCGGCCTGCCCTACCTGACGGACTTCGCCGAAAGCTGCAAGCTGCGCCCGCCCCAGCCGCCCCGCCCCAAGCGGCGCAAGGGCTCACGCGCCTCGGCGAAGCCGCCGAAAACGATCTGGCCCTTCAGCCCCGCCCACTACGCCCTGTCCTGGGCGATGCGAGAGCCCGACCTCATGCAGGGCTGCCCTCACCCTCCGCCCCATACCCGGCGCACGATCGATGCGTACAAGAAGGGGTGGCCGCCGCCCGATTACGGACCCCGCTCACGCTTGTACTGACCTGGGGCCTCTGCCTCGCCGTGCGACGTTCTTGCGCGTGTGGCTCCCACGCGACGCTGTTATGGGGTCCGGTTCCGTTGACGCCAGCCGGGGTCGTACCGGGGGGCTGGGCGTGGTGGAGGGGCGCTCTGATCGAGGTCGTTGAGGCCCATCATGCGGTCGAGGAGCCACAGCATTCGTAGGAAGCGCACGAATGCGAACGCCATCGAGGCTTCGAAGACGAAGCGTGCCGAGTGCGAGTCCGCCTTGTCGTCCAGGCCTTGTGCGGCCAGGCAGCCCATGCAGATAAGGGCGGTTGCCACGAGAAGGGCCTTCCAGTTGCGGCGTAGCTCGTTCTGGTAGTGCCGGCGTACCGCCTGGATCCGTTCGCCGTTGCTGGACAGGTAGATGGAGATTGCGATCGAGCTCAACCCACCGATGGCGGAGACAACGCCGGCGGCGGTCCCGTACAGCGAGACGCGCTGCTCAGATTCGATCCAGGACAGCCAGTCACCGCGCCCCCAGCTCCGAACGACTGCTACATGCGCTGACAACAGCAGGAAGGCGATGACGTAGTCCCACCACACGGCTTCGGACCACCGGTCGACGACGGACTCCCGTACGCTCAACGCACCGCCCCCTGTCACATATCAGCCCAGGTCAGCCCCCACCGCTGCCCGCAGCTCGCCCTCGTGCTCGGCCGCTACGTCAAGGATCGCATCCACCGCTGACAAGATCCGGATGGAGTTTCCCTCGTCGTCGACCGCGGAGACACGCCGTTTCGCCGTGATGTGGTGTTCCGTCAGTTCCACCAGGCGGCTACGCTCAGGACCGTCGGCTTCAGCGAACACCAGCCGGGCACGGGCGCGGTCGGCCGCCCCAGGCGCCACCGGAGCGATGTCTCTGAGGTCGTCCAGAAGCGCTTGGCGGTCCTCGTCCCGGCCCTTCCCCCGCGGCACGCTGATGATCATCGTGACGTTGATGTCTCCGTAGGCCTCGTGCGCCAGGCGCAGGAACTTCGCCAGTCGGCCGGTACGCTCCCGCAGCGCCGATGTCTTGTGATTGCCGATCTTGATCTCGATACGGGATGCCCCCTGCGCGGTGCCCAGCCGTTCGACCTCGGCCTTGGACAGCACCGGCCGGATGGCCAGACGGGTGTCGGGAAAGAGGTGCAGTTCATTCAGCCAGGTCTCCAACCCCTTGTGGGTCGGGGCCGACACGGAACCCGGCATGAGGCCCACCACATTCGCGAACGGCAGGAAGCAGATCGCCGAGGTGTCCACGAAACCGCGGCTGGCGTTCTGCTCGAGCTCACGCCACTCGCCGGTGTTCCAGTCCATCATGCTCAGCCACTCGGTGGTGTCCTTGACCCGATGTAGCAGCAGATGGTCCTGCCCGCGCGCGGTGGCCACTGGGGTCTTGACCCCGGTTTCTGGACACGGGTTATGCGGCTTGCGTCAGCGTAGTTGATGTCGTTCGGAGGGAGTTCTCGTAAGCGATGGGGCTGCGGTGT
>NZ_JODM01000072.1 GCF_000717995.1 Streptomyces violaceorubidus | reverse complement strand
CGGCGCCTTCAGCAACCGACCAACCCACCCGCGACCACCAGGCACAACCCGACACTGCAAACAAAACACCGACCACTGAAAACCAAAAGCCGAACATCAGGACGGTCACCTGCAGTCGGGGCATCCCCTGCACACGGCCTGCACGGCAATCGTGCTGGCCTACGGGGCCGACCCGCGCCTGCCGACTGCCAGCGGGGAAACTCCGCTACAGCTCGCCGAGAGCTACGACCACGAGCCGGCCACGCGCCTGCTCCAGCGCTTCCTCGCACCGGCGCAAGCTCCAGCGAGAGCGCGTGGAAGTGGTCGCGGATCTTCCGTTGAGGTGGAGTCGTGGACTCCCGTGCATAGGGCCGTGGAGATGAGTGACTACGAGACGCTCTCCATGCTCCTGGACGCTGGGGCCGACCCGGACGAGGTGTGCTTCGGGCACACGCTGCTCACTCACGCGATCGACGTGGAAGGCCAAGGCCACGTGCAGGCGAACTACCCGCTGAACACGGCTTCCACAGCGATCCTGCTGGCCTACGGTGCCGACCCACGCCTGCCGGCCATCGACGGAGAAACTCCCCTGCAGATCGCCGAGTACTACCACCACGAACCGATCAAACGGCTGCTCCAGCGCTTCCTCGCCCTCACACCGGCTGGCCCCCCAGGGAGTGCGCATGGCAGATGATCGCGGGTCTTCGCCCTTCGCTCCGGACTCCCCTTACAGTGACGCCTCGATCTACGTGGACGCGGAGGCCGCCCCGCGGATCATGGGCCGGCTTCGGGACGCCCTCGGCCTCGTCGAGGACGACAGTACAGAGCTGACCGTCGGGCCGGTGCGCGTGACCGGCGAGCCCAACGACTACGCCACCGGCCAGCACGCCCACCCCTCCGACTTCCTTCAGTGGCCGACCCTGCTGGAGTGCGAAGCCCCTGCGGGGACGCCGGACGAGGTGGTGCAGGCCGTCACGGCCGTGCTCGAAGCGCTGTGGCACGGCGGCTTCAAGGCCGTAGCCGCCTGCGACTTCGAGGACGAGCTGCCCGCGCGCGGCGGGATCGACCGGTACCCCTGCCCCGCTCCTGCCCCCGACGGGGGTGCGGTCTCTTCGGGCGCGGGCACGTGGTGGAAGAACCTGATGTCGCCCGGAAAAAGGAAAGGTCGAAATCTGTGATCAGCCTCCGGGAACATCAGGTAACCCAGAAAACCGCGATTCGGGAATGGATCCGATTTTTTGCAAGATCGTCTGTGCCCGGGCAGGGGGCCCGGGGCACGCTGGTGTCCGCCACCGGATCCGGTAAGACGATCACGGCTGCCGCGAGCGCGCTGGAGTGCTTCCCTAGCGGGCGGATCCTGGTGACCGTGCCGACCCTGGACCTGCTCGCACAGACCGCGCAGGCGTGGCGGGCGGTGGGTCACCGGGCGCCGATGGTCGCGGTGTGCTCGCTGGAGAACGACCCTGTGCTGGGCGCGCTGGGGGTGCGCACCACCACGAATGCGATCCAGCTCGCGCTGTGGGCCCGAACCGGGCCCGTGGTCGTGTTCGCCACCTACGCCTCCCTGGTGGACCGCGAGGACCCGGAGGACCCGACCGGCCAGCAGACGGTCCGCGGGCCGCTGGAAGCCGCCCTGGCGGGCGGGGAACGGCTCTACGGCCAGCAGATGGCCCCGTTCGACCTCGCCATCGTGGACGAAGCCCACTCAACCGCGGGTGATCTTGGTCGGCCGTGGGCGGCGATCCACGACAACGCCCGCATCCCCGCCGACTACCGGCTCTACCTCACCGCCACCCCGCGGATCCTCGCCTCGCTCCGCCCGCAGAAGGGCGCAGGCGGGATGGAGGTGGAGCTGGCGAGCATGGCGGACGATCCGGACGGCACCTTCGGGGCGTGGCTTCCCGGCGCTGAGCTGGGGCTCTCGGAAGCCATCGAGCGCGGCATCCTCGCCGGGTTCGAGATCGACGTCCTCGAGATCCACGACCCCTCCCCCGTCCTCGGAGAATCCGAGGAGGCGCAGCGGGGCCGGCGCCTGGCGCTCCTGCAGACGGCGCTTCTGGAGCACGCGGCGGCGTACAACCTGCGTACGGTCATGACCTTCCACCAGAAGGTCGAGGAGGCGGCGGCGTTCGCGGAGAAGCTGCCGCAGACGGCCGCCGAGCTGTACGCGCGAGATGCCTCGGACGCGGACCTGGCGGCCGCGGAGAAGCTGCCCGTCTCGTCGATCGGCGCGGAGCGGTACGAGCTGGAGGCCGAACGGCACGTGCCGCCGGAGCGGGTGTGGTCGGCGTGGCTGTGCGGCGACCACCTCGTCACCGAACGCCGCGAAACCCTTCGCCAGTTCGCCAACGGCATCAACGCCGAGGGCCGACGCGTGCACCGGGCGTTCCTCGCCAGCTGCCGCGTCCTCGGCGAAGGCGTCGACATCACCGGCGAGCGCGGCGTCGAAGCCGTCTGCTTCGCCGACACCCGCGGCTCCCAGGTCGAAATCGTGCAGAACATCGGCCGGGCCCTCCGGCTCAACCGCGACGGCTCCACGAAAGTCGCGCGGATCATCGTGCCCGTCTTCCTCGAGCCCGGCGAAGACCCCACGGACATGGTCGCCAGCACCACGTTCCGCCCGCTTGTAGCCGTCCTCCAAGGTCTGCGCTCGCACTCGGAACGACTCGTCGAGCAGCTCGCCTCCCGCGCCCTCACCAGCGGCAAACGCAAGATCCACATTCAGCGCAACGCCGACGGCCGGATCATCGCGGCCGACGGGGAGGGATCTGACGGGCAGGCCGGTGACGACGGTGCGGTCGAGTCGGCGCTGCTGCACTTCTCCACCCCACGCGACCCGGCGACCATCGCAGCGTTCCTGCGCACCCGCGTCTACCGGCCCGAATCCCTGGTTTGGTTGGAGGGCTACCAAGCCCTCGTCCGCTGGCGGAAGGAACACGCGATCACCGGCCTCTACGTCGTTCTTTATGACGTAGAGACCGAAGTGGGGGCCACGAAGGCTTTTCCACTGGGGAGGTGGGTCCACCAGCAGCGGAAAGCACTACGGACCGGGGAACTCGAACCGCGCCGCAAGAAGCTCCTCGACGCGCCCGAGGCCGGGATGGTCTGGGAACCAGGCGAAGAGGCGTGGGAGAGGAAGCTCGCCGTGTTCCGCGCCTACCGGCGGGCCACCGGGCACCTCGCTCCCCGGCAGGACGCCGTCTGGGACGACCCGGCCGGGGGCGGGCCCGTCCCCATCGGGCAGCACATCGCCAACCTCCGCCGGACAGGCGGCCTCGGCAAGAACCCGAAGCGAGCAGCGGAGCGCGGACAGCAGCTGGCCGCAGTCGATGAGGATTGGAACTGCCCGTGGCCGTTGGACTGGCAGCGGCACTACCGCCACCTCGCTGACCTCGCCGCCGACGAACCCGCCGGCGTACTGCCTGACATCGCACCCGGTGTGACGATCGACGGCGACGACATCGGGCGCTGGCTCCAGCGACAACGCCGAGGCTGGATACTCCTGTCGACCGAACAGCAGAAGCGGCTGTCGGGGATCAGTGTGAAGCCCGCCCAGACGCCGCCTCCCGCCTCCGCAGCCAGGGGCGCGGCGAAGGGGAGCAAGGCCCAACAGGCGTTCCATCGTGGGCTGGCCGCCCTGGCGCAGTGGATCGAACGGGAAGGCCAACGGACGGTCCCGCGCGGCGCGGTCGTGGCGATCGCGACGGAAGGCGAGGCGGCGCCGACGCCGGTGCGGCTTGGCGTATGGCTATCGAACACCCGCGCCAGACGCGACAGGCTCACCGCCGAGCAACTGGACGCCCTGCGGAAGCTGGGAGTGGAGTGGGCATGAGCGGACGGTCGACCTCGTACACGCGTTCACTCGTGAGCCGCAGTGGACAGTCCGTGCCCTAGTTGTTCTGTCCGGGGAGGTTGTGGACGGGTGAGTCAGGTCTCGGCTGAGGGATCTTGAACAGGTGAGGGCCTTCCGGTTCGGTGTGGATTGCGACGTCTACACCGGCAGAAAGGCCCTCGTGTCTCACCGTAATGCACCCCTGACCGAGACCGGACGGCTGCGTCTGGCCCGCTGTGTGGTCGAGGAGGGCTGGCCGCTGCGGCGGGCTGCCGAGCGTTTCCAGGTCTCGCCCACGACGGCTCAGCGGTGGGCCGGCCGTTACCGGGCATCCGGAGCGGCCGGCATGGCCGACCGCTCCAGCCGGCCCCGCCACAGCCCTCGCCGTACTCCGACCCGCACTGAGCGACGGATCATCAAGGTCCGCCTGCTGCGCCGGTGGGGACCGGCCCGCATCGCACACTTCCTGCGCCTGGTGCCCTCGACCGTGCACCGCGTCCTTGCCCGCTACCGCCTGGCCCGCCTGTCCCACCTGGACCGGGCCACGGGCCGCGTCGTGCGCCGCTACGAACGCGACCGTCCCGGCGAACTGGTCCACGTCGACATCAAGAAGCTGGGCAACATCCCCGACGGCGGCGGGCACAAGGTCCACGGCAGGGCCCGGGGCGGCCGCAACAGCTCCGCGCACCGCGACCCCGCCCGGCCCCGCGCCGTCCCCGGCCGTCCCAACCTCGGCTACAGCTACTTGCACACCGCCGTCGACGACCATTCCCGCCTCGCCTACAGCGAGATCCACGCGGACGAAAAGAAGGAGACCGCCACCGCCTTCTGGCAGCGGGCCCACGCCTTCTTCACCCAGGCCGGGATCTCCGTCGAACGGGTACTGACCGACAACGGCTCCTGCTACCGCTCACGCGACTGGCGCGATGCTCTGGCAGCGGCCGGGATCGCCCACAAGCGAACCCGGCCCTACCGGCCCCAGACGAACGGCAAGGTCGAACGCTTCAACCGCACCCTGCTGGACGAGTGGGCCTACGCCCGCCCCTATCGGTCAGAAGCCGAGCGCCGCCAAGCGTTCCCGCAATGGCTGCACACCTACAATCACCACCGCGGACACACCGCGCTCAAAGGGCAACCACCCGCCAGCCGCGTCCCCAACCTCACAGGGCAATACACCTAGTCGAGAAGGGCCGACGGCCCGCACCCTGGAAAGGGTCGTGTGACCCTGTTGAGCCGAAACCGAGAAATCGCACCCTCCCCCTCGTCGTCTCGGATCCCGACGCCATACCGGGTCCGGTTCCCCCGTGTGTGCCGCAGGCATGACAGATGGCGCTGTGCTCCTGGTCGTACGTCATGCCGGTGACGTACGACCAGGACCGCGGAGCCGGGTGCTGGTGTCGACCTGGCCACCGCGGCTGCGGGCTGATGCTCACCGCCGACGGCTCATCAAGGCCATCGTGATGAACGGAGTGACCAAGGTGCCCATGGCCCCCATAACGGTCGTCATCACTGTGATAGGGTTCGCAGCGCCGGGCCGCAGCCAGGCGATAACGGCAACACACCCGCACAGCCCCATGAAAACCACCGCGCCGAGCACGGCAAGGACAGCCACCACCCACGTAGCGGTAGAAGGCGCCGCCGGCACAGCAGGCGGAACGGGCGCGGGAACGGGCACCTGCGGAACGGTCGTAGACATAGATTCCCCCTCGGGACAGGACGACGGGCGAGCAGCTGGTGCTGCACCCCTTGGACTCTGAGGACTGCGGAAACGAAAAAGGCCCCGGCGGGAAACCAGGGCCTACTCATGGATGCGGGCATAAAAAAAGCCCCCGTCAGATGAAAAAGACGAGAGCTGGTTGTCTGCGGACAGACTCGTGACGCAGTAGCGTTGACTCCTGCGGACACACTGGTGGTGCAGTTCCTTGAACCCCTGCAGGCACGCTGGGGACGGACACCACTATCGGGGACCAGAGCCACCCCGTCAAGTCATCCTGAGTTGCTACCTGTTGACGAGGGCTGACGCCGGGCGGTCAGTTGAGTACCAAGACCGCCGCGAAGTACCACCATCGTGTCAGTGGCACGCCGCGACCCTGGGCTGACGACCTGCAAGAACACAGTCGTCCCGCTCAACCGTGACTGACGCTCTCACTGAGCCCCTTTCATCCTGAATAGTTGCAGGTCAGCAGTGTGTGGACGGCCTGGACGATGGTGCCGATACGCCGGGTGGAGCATCTGGCTCGCCGGAGGA
>NZ_JODM01000071.1 GCF_000717995.1 Streptomyces violaceorubidus | reverse complement strand
CGGCTCACCCACCACCGCCTCCAACACCCGCACAAACCGCGCCACCAACACCTCCACCGACCCACGGTCGAAGAGATCGACGCTGTACTCCACCTCACCGGACAGGCCGGCCGCCCGGCCGTCGGTGTCGCGTACGCCCGAGAGGTGGAAGACGAGGTCGAACTTGGCGGCGCCCGTGCGTGCCGGGACCGGTGTGACGGTGAGGTCGGGCAGCTCGGCCACGGTGTCGAGTGCGGCGCTCTCCTCGTTGTTGTTCCATTCCAGAACCGTTTGGAAGAGGGGGTGCCGGGAGGCGGAACGCTCGGGGTTGACGGCCTCCACGAGGCGTTCGAAGGGGATGTCCTGGTGCGCGTAGGCGGCGAGGTCGGTCTCCCGGAGGGGATGTCCGTGCCGGCGCCGAGCCGGTGCAGCAGGACCGCCAACGCGGCCTGGACCACCATGAACGGCGTGCACTGGTGCTCCCGCGCCAACGCCTCCAGGCGCTGGTGCAGTGCGGCGGGGACCGACAACGGGACCGAGGCGCCGCGGTGCGTGGGGGCGGTCGGGCGGGGCCGGTCGGTGGGCAGCTCCAGTTCCAGGGGCAGGCCCGCCAGCGTCGTGCTCCAGTGTTCCAGTTGCCGGCTGATCGCGGAGTCGGGATCGTCCTCGGAGCCGAGCATGTCGCGCTGCCACAGGGTGAAGTCCGCGTACTGGACCGGCAGCGGAGCCCAGTCGGGTGCGCGGTCGGCGCGACGGGCGGCGTAGGCCGTCGTCAGGTCCCGGGCCAGCGGTCCCATGGACCAGCCGTCGCCCGCGATGTGGTGGATGAGGACGAGCAGGACGTGTTCCTCTTCCGCGGTCCGGAAGAGGTGTACGCGCAGCGGGAGTTCGGTGGCCAGGTCGAAGCCGTACCGGGCCGTGTCGGCGAGGCGTTCCGCCAGGGCGGCCTCGGTCACGCGCTCGACGACGGGTTCCGGGCGGGCCGACTCCGCGTCGAGGACGACCTGGTGGACCTCGCCGGCGTCCTCCACGAACAGCGTGCGCAGGCTCTCGTGCCGGGTGACCAGGTCGGCCAGCGCACCGCGCAGGGCGTCCAGGTCGAGGGCGCCGGTCAGGCGCAGGGCGGTGGGCAGGTTGTAGGTCGGGCTGGGTCCTTCGAAGCGGTTGATGAACCACAGGCGCCGCTGGGCGAAGGACAGAGGGATGTGCTCCGGGCGCGGCCCGGCCACGGGGGCGGTCCGCCCGCCGGCCGCGTCGGACAGGGTCTCGGCGAGCTGGGCCACGGTGGGCGTCTCGAAGAGCCGCCGGACCGGGATCTCGACGCCGAGCGTGGCCCGTATCCGGTTCACCAGGCGGGTGGCCAGCAGGGAGTGTCCGCCCAGGTCGAAGAAGCTGTCGTCGATGCCCGGCTCGGAGACCCCCAGCACCTCGGCGAACAGGGTGCGCAGGATGTCTTCCTGCGGGGTGCGCGGCCTGCGTCCGGTGGAGGTGCCCGTGAGCACGGGGGCGGGCAGGGCAGCACGGTTGACCTTGCCGTTCGCCGTGAGCGGCAGGGCGTCCAGGGTGACGAAGGCGGAGGGCACCATGTGGGCGGGCAGCACCGCCGACAGCTGGGCACGCAGGGACTTGGCGTCCGTGCCCGCCACGTCCGTGCCCGCCGCGACCGCGCCCGCCGCGACCGCGCCCGCGACCGCGCCCGCGCCCGGCATGCCCGTACCCGGCATGCCCGTACCCGGCATGCCCGTACCCGGCATGCCCGTACCCGGCATGCCCGTGCGCGGCACGACGTAGGCGACCAGGCGCCGGTCCCCCGGCGTGTCCTCGCGGACGGTCACGTGGGCCTGTACGACCTCCGGCAGGGAGGCCAGTGCGGTCTGCACCTCGCCGAGTTCGATGCGGAAGCCCCGGATCTTGACCTGGTCGTCGGCGCGTCCCCGGTACTCGAGGACGCCCTCGGCCGTCCACCGGGCGAGGTCACCGGTGCGGTACATGCGGGTGCCGGGCGGGCCGTAGGGGTCGGCGACGAACCGCTCGGCGCTGAGGCCGGGGCGGTTGAGGTAGCCGCGGGCGAGGCCGTCCCCGGCGAGGTACAGCTCGCCCGTGACCCCGTCGGGGGCGGGGCGCAGGGCGCTGTCGAGGACGTACGTGCGCGTGTGCGGGACGGGTCGGCCGATCGGCGGGGCCGTCCGCCCGGTCAGCGGGGCGCTGATCGTGGCGCAGACCGTGCTCTCGGTGGGGCCGTAGGCGTTGAGCATGCGGCGGCCGGCCGACCAGCGGGCCACCGACTCGGGCGGGCAGCTCTCCCCCGCGACGACCAGTGTGCGCACCGGTGCCATGGCCTGCTCGGGAAGCGAGGGCAGCGCGGACGGGGGCAGGGTGACGTGCGTGATCCGCTGTTCGTCCAGCAGCGTGGCCAGCGGGGTGCCCGGCATCAGGCGTTCCTGCGGGGCCACGACGAGGCAGGCGCCGGACAGGAGGGCCATGCACGTCTCGGACACGGCGGCGTCGAAGCTGGGCGACGCGAACTGAAGCACGCGGCTGTCCGGTGTCACCGCGAACGACTCGATCTGCCCGGCGGCGAGCGCGGCGAGACCGGCGTGCGTGACCACGACGCCCTTGGGGCGGCCGGTGGAACCGGAGGTGTAGATGAGGTAGGCCGGGTGCCGGGTCAGCGGCCCGGGTACGGCGTCGTGGGCGGGCCGCCGGGCAGAGCTCTCCCCCGGCGCTCCGGGGCCGCCACTGACGGTGGAGCCGACAGTGGAGCTGACGGTGAAGTCGTCGCCGTCCAGCAGCACGCGGGCCGGTCCGGTGCCGCCGTCGGCGCCGCCGTGCCCGTCGGCGCCGAGCGGTCCGGGGCGTTCGGCCACGGCACGGCTGGTGACGATCAGGTGGGGTGCCGCGTCGTCGAGCATGTACGCGATGCGGTCCGCCGGATAGTCCGGGTCGAGCGGCAGGTAGCAGCCGCCGGCCTTGGTGATGGCGAGCAGCGCCACCGCCAGGTCGGCCGAGCGGGGCAGCGCGACGGCCGCGATGCGCTCCGGGCCGAGTCCCGCCGCGACGAGGGCGGCGGCCAGCCGGTCGCTGCGCTCGTCCAGGCGCGCGTAGGTCAGGACGGTGCCCTCGAAGTCGACGGCGTGGGCGTCCGGGGTGCGCCGGACCTGCTCCCGGAACAGCTCGGGCAGGGTGCCCCGGGCCAGGGTCGGCGTCGGCCCGCTCCAGACGGTGGCGAGGCGGTCGGCCTCGGCGGCCCCGGGGAGGTCGAGGCGGCCGACGGGGCGGTCCGGGTGTCGGGCGAGGTCGCCGAGCACCTGCTGGAACCGTTCGGCGACGGCTCGCGCGGCTGCCGGGTCGAAGGCGTCGGGCCGGTGGTCCAGGCGGAAGGTGAGCCGTGCTCCCGGCACCGCCACCAGGGCCAGCGCGTAGTGGGTCGCGTCCCGGTTGGTGGCTCCGGTCAGCGTCAGCCCGGACCGGCCCGCCAGCTCGCCGAGGGCGGACTCGTCCAGCGGATAGCTCTCGAAGACCATCGCGGTGTCGAAGAGTTCACCGACGCCCGCGATCCGCTGCAGTTCGGTCAGCCCGAGGTGCTGGTGGTCCAGGAGCCGGGCCTGCTCCTGCTGGAGCCGGGTCGCGAACGCGGCGACGCTCTCCCCGGGCCGGATGCGGACGCGGCGCGGCAGGGTGTTGATGAACAGCCCCGCGATGTCCTCGACCCCTTCGAGGTCGGCGGGGCGGCCGGAGACAGTGACGCCGAACACGACGTCGTCGCGGCCGGCGAGCCGCCCCACGACGGTGCCCCACGCCGCTTCGACCAGGGTGTTCGCGGTGACACCGACCCGTCGCGCACACGCGTTCAGGGTCTCGGTCTCCTCCTCGGTCAGGCCGAACTCCAGCCGCTGCGGGGCGAGTGCGGCGCTGCCCGGCCGGGCCGGCGCGACCAGGGTGGGGCCGTCCAGTTCCAGCAGGGCCTCCTCCCACGCGGCCCGGGCGGCACGTCCGTCGCGCGTGGCGAGGTGGTTCAGGTGGTCGCGGTAGGGGCGGACCGCGGGCAGGGGGCCGTCCGCCCGGCCGGTGCGCACCGCGTAGAGGGAGAGCAGGTCCCGCACGAGGACGGGGGACGACCAGCCGTCCAGCACGATGTGGTGGTTGGTCAGGACCAGTCGTGAACGCCGGTCCGCCAGCCTGATCAGCACGTACCGCAGCAGCGGTGCCCGTCCCAGGTCGAACCGCGCCGCGTACTCCTCGGCCTGTACGCGGCCCGCGGCGTCCTCGCGAGAGGCTTCGTCCGTGCCCCGCAGGTCCACCTCGCGCCACGCCGGCCGGGGAGCGGCGAACACCAGTTGCACGGCGCGCCCCGACGTGGTCCGCCGGAAGGCCGACCGCAGCGCGGTGTGCCGGTCGAGCAGGTCGCCCGCCGCGGCCCGCAGCGCCGCCGTGTCGAGGTCGCCCTCGATGTCCACGGCGAGCTGCGCCGTGTACACGTCGGGGGCGGCGTCGTCGTACAGGCTGTGGAAGAACAGCCCGTCCTGGAGCGGCGACAGCGGCAGTACGTCGACCAGCGCGCCGGCGTCCCCCGCGCTCTCGGCCTCCAGGGCGTCGATGTCGGCCTGGGTGACCTCGGCCAGCGGTACGTCGGAGGGGGTGAGACCCCCGGCGTCCGGGGCGGCGCTGTGCTCGGCGAGGGCGTGCAGGGCGCGGAACCAGTCGTCGGCCAGTTCACGCACCCGCGTCTCGTCGATCAGTTCGCCGGCCCAGGTCCAGGTGGCCACCAGTTCCGGTCCGTGCGGGCCGTCGTGCGTGGCGGCGTTGACCTCCAGGACGTGGGCCAGGGCCAGTTCGGGGTCCTCCACCGCGCCGGCCAGCGGTACGGCGGTCCAGTCCGCCGCCGCGTCGTCCGGGCCCGGGGCGGCGAACCGGCCCAGGTAGTTGAACCCGATCTGGGGCCGCGCGGACGCACGGTCCCCGTCCTCGGTGAGATGCCGCAGGAGGCCGTGGCCGACGCCCTTGTCGGGCACCGCCCGAAGTTGTTCCTTGACCCGCTTCAGCGCCGCCGCGACGACGGCACCGTCCTGCTCGGCTCCGGCGGCCGTCCGGCCGGTGCCGGGCGCCAGCCGGACGGGGTGGATGCTGGTGAACCAGCCGACGGTCCGGGACAGATCGGCTCCCGGAACCAGGTGTTCGGCGCGTCCGTGCCCCTCCAGGTCGATCAGCACGTCCGTGGCATCGGGCGCACCGTGCCGACGGCGCCAGCCGGTGGCCGCCGACGCGAACGCGGCCAGGATCACCTCCTCGATCCCCGCCCGGTACAGGCCGGGAGTCGGCGTCAGCAGGGTCTCGGTGGTCCCGGCGGGCAGCCGCACCGTGAACGTGCCGGCGGTGGCGAAGGTGTCCCTGACCGGGTCGAGGGCACGGTCGGCGAGGAGCGGGTCGGGCCCGGAGAGCATCTGGTCCCACAGCTCGCGCTCCTCCGTCCGGCGTGGCGCGGCGGCGGTCAGCCCCCGCGCCCAGCCGCGGAACGACGTGCCCACCGGCTCCGGCCGGGGCGCCCGGCCCTCGGACAGCGCCTGCCACACGTCCCGCAGGTCCTCCGTCAGGATGCGCCAGGACACGCCGTCGACGGCGATGTGGTGCACGATGAGCAGGAGCCTTCCCTGCGCCTCACGACCCCGGTCGAACCACACCGCCTGCACGAGGGCTCCGGCGGCGGGGTCCAGCGCCTGGCGCGCCCGTTCCTGCTCGGCGACGAGCAGCGCGTCGAGCGCGGCCCCGTCGACACCCTCCGCGGCCACGCGCCGCACGAGGGACGCGGCAGCGGGCACGTCCGCCCGCTCCAGCACCTCCAGGGTCCAGTCACGGTCCGTACGCAGCCGCAGTCGCAGTGCGTCGTGGTGGTCGAGCAGCGTCTGAACGGCGGTGACGAGCCGTTCGCCGTCCAGCTCCGCCGGGACCCGCAACACCACCGACTGGTTGAACTGGCCCACCGGTCCCCCGCGTTCCGCCAGCCAGTGCATGACGGGCGTGAGCGGCACCGGCCCCAGGGCGGCACCCTCGGCCTCGACCGGCCCGTCGGGCGTGACGGCGACGGCGGAGGCGGCGGCCAGTGCCTCCACGGTCTTGTGCTCGAAGACGTCCCGCGCGGAGAGCTGGAGACCGGCCTTGCGGGCCCGGCTGACCAGCTGGATCGACATGATGCTGTCGCCGCCGAGGTCGAAGAAGCTGTCGTCGGGGCCGACGGCGGGCAGGCCGAGGAGGTCGGCGAAGAGTCCGCAGAGGAGTTCTTCCTGCACGCTGCCCGGGGCCCGCCGCACGGCCCCGGTGTCACCGGCCGTGGTGGGGGTGGGCAGGGCTTTGCGGTCGAGCTTTCCGTTCGGGGTCAGGGGGAGGGCGTCGAGGGTGACGAAGGAGGCGGGGATCATGTAGTCCGGCAGGAGTCCGGTGAGGTGTTCCCGCAGCTCCCGTGGG
>NZ_JODM01000070.1 GCF_000717995.1 Streptomyces violaceorubidus | reverse complement strand
TAGTGGCCGCGGGTCGGTTCGCGCCGGGCCATCTGGGAGAGCTGACGCCGATCATGCCGTTCGAGCTGGTCGATGCGGTCTTGTCGGAGACACGGACCGCAGCGCGGGAGTGTTCAATGATCGGCGGATCCGATGATCAAGGAGACGCCAGATGAGCGACACCACCATCGAGCAGATAGCGGACGCGGAGCCGGTGGCTGCGTTGGTGCCGGCGAGTGACGAGCAGTTGGTCGCGATGCTCGTGGACCGGGCCCGCAGTGAGGGCCTGCAGCTGACCGGGGAGGGCGGGTTGCTCCAGCAGCTGACCAGGCGGGTGCTGGAGTCCGCCCTGGAGGGCGAGATCACCGATCACCTCGGATACGAGAAGCACGATGTCGAGGGCCGGGGCAGCGGCAACAGCCGCAACGGGACCCGGGCGAAGACGGTGCTGACCGATGTCGGCCCGGTCGAGGTCAGGGTCCCCCGGGACGTGGCCGGTTCGTTCGAGCCGCAGATCGTCAAGAAGCGGCAGCGGCGCCTGTCCGGGGTGGACGAGATGGTGCTGTCGCTGTCGGCGAAGGGGCTGACGCACGGGGAGATCTCCGCGCATCTGGCCGAGGTCTACGGCGCGAGCGTGTCGAAGGCGACGATCTCCACGATCACGGACAAGGTGATGGACGGGATGGCCGAATGGCAGAACCGCCCCCTCGACCGTGTTTATCCCGTTCTGTTCGTGGATGCCATCAACGTGGAGGTCAGGGACGGGCAGGTCGCCAACCGTCCGGTCTACGTGGTCATGGCCGTGACCGCTGAGGGCCACCGCGACATCCTGGGGATCTGGGCCGGTGACGGAGGCGAGGGAGCGAAGTACTGGCTCTCCGTGTTCACGGAGCTGAAGAACCGGGGCCTGGACGATGTGCTGATGCTGGTCTGCGACGGCCTGAAGGGCCTGCCGGACGCGGTGGAGACCGTCTGGCCTCGAACAATCGTGCAAACTTGTGTGGTTCACCTGCTGAGGAACAGCTTCCGACACGCGGCCCGGCAGGACTGGGACAAGATTGCCAAGGCGCTCAAGCCCGTCTACACGGCACCGAGCGAGGCCGCCGCGACCGAGCGGTTCGGCGAGTTCCAGGAAGCCTGGGGCAGGAAGTACCCGGCCGTCATCCGGCTCTGGGAGAATGTCTGGGCCGAGTTCGTGCCCTTCCTCTCCTTCGACGTCGAGATCCGCAAGGTCATCTGCTCGACGAACGCGATCGAGTCCGTCAACGCCCGCATCCGCAAGGCCGTCCGTGCCCGCGGACACTTCCCCAACGAGCAGGCCGCCCTGAAGTGCGTCTACATGGCCCTCATGTCGCTGGACCCGACAGGCAAGGGCCGCAAGCGGTGGACCATGCGATGGAAGGCGCCGTTGAACGCCTTCCAGATCGCCTTCGAAGGCCGGCTCACCCCGGCCACCGACTGACACCTACAAAAACTGGATCAGCCGTCTACTGGACACACCCGGCGCCGGCTACGCCCAGGAGCGAGGCGGAGCACCCCCGCGTCGGCGGGGAGGACACTCCGCAGAGCGCACCCATCGCGACGGGTGCCGGAGCACCCCCGCGTCGGCGGGGAGGACCCCACTGAGCTGTACCGAGATTTGTGGAGTCCCTGATGCCAGGGTTACCGTCCTGGCGAAGGAGAACCACCAGCACCATGGCAGCGCCCCGTAAATACCCTGACGAGCTCCGCGAGCGCGCGATCCGCGAGGTCCGCACCACCGGCCGCCCCATCGTCCACGTCGCGAAGGACCTCGGCATCCACAAGGAAGCCCTGCGCGGCTGGGTCCGCCAGGCCGAGGCCGACCGCGGCGAGCGGGACGACCGGCTCACCACCGCCGAGCTTGACGAGTTGAAACAACTCCGCAGGGAGAACGCTGAGTTGAGGCGGGCTAACGAGATCCTGAAAGCCGCCTCGGTGTTTTTTGCCCAGGAGATCGACCGTCCCCGGACGAGGCCGAGCAGGTGATCGGCCACCTGCGTGGACAGGGCCTCGGGGTCGATCCCGTCTGCCGGGTGCTGGAGCTGTCCCCATCGACGTACTTCGCCCGCAAGAAGCGGCCGAAGTCGGCCCGCCGGCTCCGGGACGAACAGCTCATGCCGCTGATCGAAGAGATTCATGCCGAGTCGGGCGGCACCTATGGTGCCCGCCGGATCACGCGGGCCCTGGGGCGCAAGGGTGTCGAGGTGGCCCGCTGCACTGTCGAGCGGCTGATGGCCGAGCTGGGTCTGGAGGGCGTCATCCGTGGCCGACGGCGCCGGACCACGGTTTCAGAGCCGTCGGCGCCGCGTCCGCCTGACCTGGTCGACCGCGACGTCACCGCCTCGCGGCCTGATCAGCTGTGGGTGGCGGACATGACCTATGTCCGCACCTGGTCGGGGTGGGCGTATGTGGCGTTCGTCCTGGACGTGCACTCGCGGATGATCGTCGGGTGGCAGGTCGCGAACCACATGCGGACCGAACTCCCGCTGGACGCCCTGGAGATGGCCTTGTGGAGACGGGGGATCAAGAAGGACTCCGGCCTCATTCACCACAGTGACCGAGGGTCGCAATACGTATCAATTCGGTACACCGACCGGCTCGCCGACATCGGCGCCTCCGCGTCGGTCGGCTCGGTCGCGGACTCGTATGACAACGCGATGGCCGAGGCCCTGAACGGCACCTTCAAGGCCGAGCTGATCGAGATGCAGGGCCCCTGGAAGGACGTCGACCAGGTCGAACGCGCGATCTTCCAATGGATCACCTGGTACAACGAAGAGCGTCTTCACTCCGCGCTCGACTACGTGCCGCCGGCCGAGTACGAGGAAGCCTTCTGGCAGAGCCAGGAGCAAACCCCGCAGTCCGCCTGAAGCAAGATCACCGGACTCTACGAAACTCGGTACAGCTCAAACCGTGCTCGGGACCGGTACGACCGACACACTGCGGAAGCGGGCGCGGCAGGATCAGATCGACGTCGGTGTCCGGCCAGGGAAGACACGCGATTTGTCGGCTTTGGCTGAAGCCCGGGCCGCGAAAAGCGGCGCCCAGCTGGGCGCCGCTTTTCGTACCTCTGTGGTCTGGGGCTGTTCTTCAGGGCCTTGTGCCGGGCTCATTGTCGAGTGGGGTGTGGGGGGTGTGATGTTGGCGGGGTCGCGGCTGCGGTGAGGAGTCGTTCCCAGGTTCGGGGGGTCCCGCCGTGGAGTTCCGCGAGCTCGGCCGCGATGCGTGCCTTGGGTGCGCTGCTGGCCGCGGCGAGGGCTTCGCGGGCGGTGGCGAGGCGGGTATCGCCTTCGTAGGGGTGGGCCTTGCGGGGGCCTTGGGCTTCGCCGACGCGTCGGCCACCGCCCTTGCCACGGCCGGGGGCGTTGTCGCGGCGGTCGAGGACTTCGCGGCGGGTCCACAGGCGCGCGCCGTAGACGGTGGTGCCGGGGGAGAGGTAGCCCTGGGTGGCGTAGGCGCGGACGGTGCTTGTGGTGATGCCGAGGATCGCCGCGACGTCGTTGACGGTCAGGAGGTCGTCGGGGTGTTCGCCGGCGGGGAGTGCGGGGATTGGCCGTCCGGCGAGGTAGGCGTCGGTCTGGGCGAGGTCGTAGAGAAGATGCCTGCTGTCGGGGAGCAGGTCGGGGACGCGTTCGCGGAAGGCGGCGGCGTGCTGGCGACGCCAGGTGGCGAGGGATACGCCGGCGCGGCGGGCGATGTCGGTTTCGTTGAGGACGGGCCGGCTGCGGGGGATCACGTCGTCTCCTGGAAGGACTTCGGCCGCGGAGGGGCGGACGGGTATGGTTGATGTGCAGGCCCGGTTTCCGGGGCTGACAGTGTGAGAAGCCGGCGGTGTGCCGGGTCGCTCTCGAGCGGCCCTCCGCCGGCTTCGCTCATGTAGGGCCCCAGCGGAAACCACATTCAACCTTACAGCATCTCGAAGCGTGAGGGGTGGGTGCGCCGTGCGCGGGTCACCGGCCGGCGAGTGCATTCGCCAGCCATGCATCCGCCTGCCGTCCGCTGCGCAGCCGTACCACGTGGACGCCCAGGGCGGCCGTCTCGGCCACCTGCCGGGCGTAGCGGGGCCGGTTGTGCCGGTACTTGCGGATGGCGGTGCGCAGCAGGGACCGCCGCTCGAAGAACGCCCGCTTCCAGGTGAGCCGCTGCGCCTGTGCGCTTGTGTCGAGGCCGGCGAGCTGTCGCAGACTGCGGAAGACGATGCGACGCACGACCAGCCGCAGCGGCAGGTCGAGCCACACCAGCACATCGGCACGGTGCCAGACGACGTCCGCGAGTTTCGAGTAGTTCCCCTCGACCACCCATGAATCCCCGCGCGTGATCCGCTCCGCCGCTGCATGAAACTCATCGAAGGGGAGAACTCCAGCATCGGTGAACAGGATTTCATCAAGGTTGGTATGAGGAAGTCCCAGCGAACTGGAAAGCTTCCGCGCGATCGTCGTCTTTCCGCTCGCCGGAGGACCGAACAATGCCACCTTTTTCACCGAGTGTTCCTCTCGCTCTTCCTGACTGGGGCGAGGAATCATTATCCACGATTTAGGTAGCCGCCAGACCAGTTTTTCCCTGGAATACGTTGCCCCGGAACCCGGGTTTACTGCCACCGTTGCACCCTGAGGTACAGGGCGTCCGACGGCGCAGGGCAGGCGGGCCAGGGCGCAGCCATACGCGGAAGGCCGGCGGTGCGCACCACCACAAATCTGGAGCAGGGCACGCGCCGGCCCAGCGAGGCGCAGCACGGGCCGCCGGGTTGGGTCGTGGGGGTGGGGTGCGGCGCGGTCCTGGCCGGATCGGGTCCGTGCGGGGTCCCGTCGTACTCCGGCCAGCACCCCACCGCACCCCACCCCCACGACCCAACCCTTCTCGCCGTACCTGGCAGGCAGTACGCCCTGGCGCACCGGGCAGCTTGGGGAGAACTAGCGGTTCTGAGGCGGCCTGATAGACAAGCCCCCGTCCGGCGAGGGGAAACGGACCAGGAGGGCTTGCGCTTGGCGGCGGGGCAGGGCGCAGCAAGGCGGCCCAGGGCCGCCCGCTCCGGCTGACGTCGTGACGCTGCGCCCTTGCGTGGCGCAGCTCCTTTCCCCGCGGAGCGGGGTCCCCGTGGCTGCGCCACGGGGAGTGAATCCGGGCGCTGCGCGCCCTCGCCCCTCCGGGGCGCAGCGGTGGTCCGGGCGCTGCGCGCCCTTGTCTGTGGCTGGGGCGGGGGGCGGGGCGAGACTTTAGGCAGCCACCCTGGGGCGAGCCTCGAAGATCATGGCCCCAACGTCGTGCTTTACCGGGCAGGTCCACAGACTGCCCGACGCGCCATCAGCTTACGGGGCCATGATCACTCGCCCCAGGGCAGCTCCCGCCCAAAGTCTCGCCCCGCCCCCCGCGCGGTCCCGCGCGGGGGGCGGGGCTAAAAGATCATGGAAAACGGCCTCTGAGCTGGGGATTTCGTTGGACTGCGACCATGAAAGGCTGTATTGTTGTTCTTGTCGGAAGGGGCGGCACACCCCACCCGGCACGCACTGTCTGCCCAACGAAAGGAAAGCCACCGTGGCTCGATCCCTCCTGCCCCAGCACATCGAGGACGCCCGGAAGACCGTCCCCGTGCTGGACTCCCTCCCCGCCAAGGGGTACCCCGGCTACATCAACCGGACCGGCCAGCTCCGCACCATCGGCCAGCTGTACGACCGCACCACCGTGTTCGGGCACATCGCCTTCTCCCCGGATGAGGCGTACGCCCTGACCAACAAGAGGTCCCCGCACGCTCTGTACGAGCTGATGGTGATCTCCGCCGGGAGCACCCAGCGGCCCGGTCTGCACGACCACTCCCCGGCGTTCGTTCACGGGCTCGGGGTGATTGCCGACGCGTTCGCGGGACACTGCCACGCCTACGATCTGACCCCGGTCGTGTCGTGGAGTTACGACCCGATGACCCTTGACCGCGAGTCGATCCAGGGCGAGAAGCGGTTTCACGCCCATCTGGTCGGCCGCACGCAGGCCGAACGGGCGACCGTCACCGCCAAGGCGATTCCCGCCCGGCAGCTCTCCGCCACCCGCGCCCGCCGGATCGTGGAAGAAGCGTCCGTTCTCGGCTCGCTCCTGAGCGCCGACGTCGTGGACCCGGACGCGCTGCGCGTCCTCGTCCCTGTCCCGGCACTCTCCACCGCAACCGCCACGGTGACAGCTCAGTTCGAGCTTCCCGACGGATGGGCGAGTCTCACCGCCCCTGCCCTGCACGAGGACATCGCCTACATTCACCGCAAGCTGCGGCGGACGTACGACGAGATCCTTCGTGTCTGCACCACCGGCCGCAGCGGGAAGTGGGAGCGGCCCACGGTCCGGGAGTTCGACGCGGACGAGATCAGCGTTCCCCTTCGCCCAGGCACCCGCGCCACGCTCGCCCACTACATCAGGGCACTGCGTCCCGAGATCCTGACGGACCGCCGGGGAATCGACCGCACCCGAGACACCCACGTCTACCCGCTCGCCGATCTGGCGTACGCCGTCACGATCGCCGAGCAGGCGGGAAAGGTGTACCTGCACCTGCGGACGAATTTGTTCTCCGACCTCGGAGGGGCCGGAATCAGCATCATAGATGGAGTAATCGTCAAGACGAAGAAGGGGGTGGAAAAGCTTCGACCCGCCGAAATCGCGGGACGTGAGGCATTCCAGGCCGAATACCTGGGACGGGTGCACCGGCACCCGCTCGCTTCCAGGGTATTCTTCCCGAGGATTTGACGGAATGGCAGAACGGGGGGCCGCCCCCCCCGTTCTGCCAACAGGGAATGAATGTGATGTTCGGCTTTTGGTTTTCAGTGGTCGGTGTTTTGTTTGCAGTGTCGGGTTGTGCCTGGTGGTCGCGGGTGGGTTGGTCGGTTGCTGAAGGCGCCG
>NZ_JODM01000069.1 GCF_000717995.1 Streptomyces violaceorubidus | reverse complement strand
CGAGCTACCCGAGCGCGCAGACGCTGACCGCCAAGTCGAACGGCAGCGGCAACAGCTGGGGCGCCACCATCCAGGCCAACGGCAACTGGACCTGGCCGACCGTGTCCTGCACCGCGGGCTGAGCGAGCCCCGCCCCCGGCCCGCACCCGTGCCGAGAGTCACGGGTGCGGGCCCTTCACGCCCGGCCGCTCACTCCCCCGCCCAGCGAGCGTCCCGCCACCCGCGCCAGGTGCCGGCCGAAGACCTCCCGGGCCTCGGGTGTCAGGGTCCGCAGGGCCACCATCGCCGTGATCACGACGTCGCACAGCTCCGCCTCCACGTCGTCCCAGGTGTGGGTGACGCCCTTGCGCGGGTTCTGGCCGATCGCGCCGATCACCGCCTCGGCGACCTCTCCGACCTCCTCCGACAGCTTGAGCATGCGCAGCAGCAGGCCCTCCCGGCCGCCGACGGGCTGGTCCGCCTCCAGCCACTTCCACAGGTCGTCGATGGTGTTCCAGGGGTCGTCGGCCCGCGTGCCGCCCGTGTTGTCGCTCATGTGGAGCAGCCTGCCACGTTCCCGCGGGCGTCAGTCGAACAGCGTCTCCTGGCGCCCCTCGGCCGCCCTGCGCAGCCGCCTGTTCCGCGCCCCCACGACCACCGTCGTGGCCGCCGCGGTCATCGCGAGGGCGGCGGGGACCATCCAGTTCCGGTCGACCGCGTGGCCGAGGGCGTGGTCGAGGGAGAGGCGGCCGGGCCCCGAGACGGCGAGGCCCGCGGCCGTCAGACCGAGGGAGACCGCGTACTCGTAGCCGCCGGCCTGGGCGAAGAAGCCGTGCGGGACGTGCACCGCCGCGGCGCCCGCCATCGCACCGGCCGCCGCCGCGCCCGCGGCCGGAGTGGCCAGGCCCAGCGCCAGCAGCGTCCCGCCGCCCGTCTCGGCGAGGCCCGCCGCGGTGGCGCTGGCCCGCCCCGGTGCGTAGCCCATGGCCTCCATGGCCCGGCCTGCCTCCCCGATGCCCCCGCCGCCGAACCAGCCGAGCAGCTTCTGCGCCCCGTGCGCGGCGAGGACGCCGCCGGTGCCCAGGCGGAGCAGCAGCAGCCCCAGATCACGCCGGTCACAGCACGTCACTTCGACTCCCTCGCGGACGGTGGCGGCTCCCTTGGTCCACCGTCGTCCGCCGACGGCGTCCGGGCCCGCCGCCGGGAGCCGTTCGGGTGGTGGCGGGGCGGTGACGGGCGGTGGACCGGCAGGGGGCCCGGTGGCGGGGGTGCGGAGCCGGTGTGACGCTGCGGCCATGACGATTCAGACCACGCGACTCAGCGACCCGGCCGTCCGCGCCTTCGTCGCCGCCGTCAACGCCCACGACCGCGAGGCCTTCCTCGCGCTGCTCGCGCCGGACGCCACCATGGCCGACGACGGGGACGACCGGAACCTCGACCAGTGGATCGACCAGGAGATCTTCTCCTCCAACGGTCACCTGGAGGTCGACCGGGAGTCCAACGGCGGTCGCGCCCTCATCGCCCGCTACCGCAACGACACGTGGGGCGAGATGCGGACCCGGTGGGACTTCACCGTGGACGAGGACGGCCGGATCGCCCGTTTCGAGACCGGGCAGGCGTGACCGGGTGATGGTGCGGCAGCCGTCCCGCCCACGGGTGCGGGGGAACGGCTGCCGCCTCCCCCCTCGGTATGGTCCGTGGAGTGCTGCGGAGGAGCGTTGTGGAAGACCAACGCCTCAAGTGTGAAGTTCCGGTGAAGGAGATTTGAGCATACGTCCTCCAACGGGCGCAATACTCCGGATGTTGAAATTCCGATGGTGTGAATCGGCTCAGCCGCGCCCGACGTACGGCATCGCCGTCGCCAGGACCGTCGCGAACTGCACGTTGGCCTCCAGCGGCAGTTGGGCCATGTGCCGCACCGTGCGCGCGACGTCGGCGACGTCCATCACGGGCTCGGGCGCCGTCTCCCCGTTGGCCTGGAGCGCGCCGGTCCGCATCCCGGCCGTCATGTCGGTCGCCGCGTTGCCGATGTCGATCTGGCCGACCGCGATGCCGTAGCGGCGACCGTCCAGCGACAGCGACTTGGTCAGGCCCGTCAGCGCGTGCTTGGTCGCCGTGTACGCCACCGAGTGCGGACGCGGCGTGTGCGCCGAGATCGAGCCGTTGTTGATGATCCGGCCGCCCTGCGGGTCCTGCTCCTTCATCTGCCGGTACGCCGCCTGCGCACACAGGAACGCCCCGTTGAGGTTGGTGTCCACCACGTGCCGCCAGGCCTCGTAGGGCAGTTCCTCGACCGGCACGCCACCGGGGCCGAACGTCCCCGCGTTGTTGAACAGCAGGTCCAGTCGCCCGAACCGCTCGCGCACGGCGCCGAACAGGGCCGCCACGTCCTGCGGGCGCGACACGTCGGCGCGGACGGTGAGGGGCGTGCCGCCGCCCGCGGGTGCCGCCGCGGCCGTCCGTGCCAGCGGCTCGGGGCGGCGGCCGGCCAGGGCCACCGACCAGCCGGCGGCGAGCAGTTCGACGGCGACCGCCCGGCCGATGCCGGATCCGGCGCCCGTGACGACGGCGACCTTGCGCGCGCCGGTGCTTTCCTCGTCGCTGGTTCTCACGGTGTTCATGACTCGGCAGCGTACGGGTCGCGGAACATGCGGAACTCATCCGTCCGACATGCGACCGTCATGTCCGCGCCAAGCCCGGGTCGTTCCCGGACCGTCGAATGCCCCTTGCAACCACCGCAAGGGGAGGAACGGATGACACCCGCGAACCACCAGGCACCGACCACGGCTCAGCCGCGGTCCTCGCACGCGCCCGAACTCCGCGCCGCCGCCCGCGGCCTGGGCCGCCGGCGCTTCCTGACCGTCACCGGCGCCGCCGCCGCGCTCGCCTTCTCCGTGAACCTGCCGGCCGCCGGCACCGCGAGCGCCGCCCAGCTGGACGCCGCCCGGCTGACCGCCGACCCCTTCACGCTCGGCGTCGCCTCGGGCGACCCGCAGCCCGGCTCCGTGCTGCTGTGGACGCGCCTTGCGCCGACCCCGTACCAGGCCGACAGCGGGCTGCCCGCCAAGCGCGTCGAGGTGAGCTGGGAGCTCGCCCTCGACGAACGGTTCCGCCGCGTGGTCAGAAAGGGCCGGGCCACCGCCCACCCCGAGTTCCACCACACCGTGCACGTCGAGGTCGACCACCTCGCGCCCGGCCACGTCTACTACTACCGCTTCCGCGCCGGACGGTACGTCAGCCCGGCCGGCCGCACCCGCACCGCGCCCGCCGAGCACAGCCGGGTCCCTGACCTCACCTTCGGCCTCGTCTCCTGCCAGAAGTACGACGAGGGCTACTACACCGCGTACAAGCACCTGGCCCAGGAGGACGTGGACGTCGTTTTCCACCTCGGCGACTACCTCTACGAGTACGCCGTGAACGCCACCGGCGGCTCCCGCGCCTACCCCGCGGGCACCCTGCCCGCCCACTTCAACCATGAGACGGTGACGCTGGAGGACTACCGCCTGCGGTACGCCCTCTACAAGTCCGACCCCGACCTGCGCGCCGCGCACGCCGCGCACCCGTTCGTCGTCACCTGGGACGACCACGAGACCGAGAACAACTACGCCGACGAGACCCCGGAGAACAGCGTTCCGCCGGAGGAGTTCCTCATCCGCAGGGCCGCCGCCTACCGCGCCTACTGGGAGAACATGCCGCTGCGCCGGCCCCAGCTGCCCGACGGTCCCGACCTGAAGCTCTACCGCCGCCTGCACTGGGGGCGCCTGGCCCAGTTCGACGTGCTCGACACCCGGCAGTACCGCTCCAACCAGGCGTACGGCGACGGCTGGCAGTTCCCCGGGCCCGAGTCCGAGGACCCGAGCCGCACGCTCACCGGCGACGCCCAGGAGCGCTGGCTGATCAACGGCTGGCACCGGTCGAACGCCCTGTGGAACGTGGTGCCCCAGCAGGTCACCTTCGCCCAGCGCCACAACATGACCACCACCCCGTCCAAGGTCTCCATGGACTCCTGGGACGGCTACCCGGCCTCCCGCGAGCGGGTCCTGGCCGGCGCGCAGGCCGCCGGGGTCGAGAACCTCATGGTCCTCACCGGCGACGTGCACGTCTCCTACGGCTTCGACATCAAGCGCGACTTCGACGACCCGGACTCGCGGACCGTGGGCACGGAGATCGTCACCACCTCGATCACCAGCGGCGGCAACGGATCCGAGAAGCCGTCCAACTGGGACACCCTCATGACCGCCAACCCGCACCTGAAGTTCTTCGACGGGCGGCGCGGCTACGCGACGGTCGCACTGGGCCGCGACTCCGCGCGCACCGACTTCAAGACGGTGGCCCACATCACCACCGAGGGCGCGCCGCTCACCAC
The DNA here is from genome assembly GCF_000717995.1 of Streptomyces violaceorubidus. GTDB lineage: Bacteria > Actinomycetota > Actinomycetes > Streptomycetales > Streptomycetaceae > Streptomyces > Streptomyces violaceorubidus. The sequence goes on along the minus strand of NZ_JODM01000069.1, from coordinate 4,108 downwards.
CGCGGGGTCCTTCGTGACGGAGGTGGGGGAGCCGGGGCTCAAGCCGGCGTGACGACCGGCTCCGCCGCGTCGCCCTGATCCCCTCGTTCCCGCTGTTCCCGCTGTTCGCCCTGTTCGCCCTGTGTCCCCTGTTCGCCCGGGTAGCGGACGCCGACGCGGTCCCGGATCGCGTCGAGCGTCCGCATCACGGCCAGCGTGCCGTCCAGAGGAACCAGCGGGGACTCGGTCTCCCCGGCGCGCAGGGCCCGCATCACCTCCTCGGCCTCGTGCCGCAGGCTCTCGCGGGGCCCGTCGGCCGGGTCGGCGCGGAACTCCTGCGGCTCCCGGCCGGTCCGGTGGAGCACGAAGTGGTCCGGGAAGAAGAAGCCGTTCGGGACGTCGATGCGGCCCTCGGAGCCGGTGATCGACGCGGAGTGGGGCGTGGCGCCGGTGATGGAGCAGTGCACCGACGCGAGAGCGCCGCTCTCGTAGGAGAGCAGTGCGCCCGTCTGGAGGTCGACGCCCTCGGCGGAGAGCACGGCCCGCGCCGCCACGTCCGCGGGCTCACCGAGCAGCAGGTGCGCGAACGACACCGGGTACACGCCCAGGTCCAGCAGCGCGCCGCCGCCCTGCGCGGGGTCGCGGAGCCGGTGCGCGGGCGGGAAGGGGCCCGCGAGGCCGAAGTCCGCCTGGAGGCTGCGGACCTCGCCGATCGCGCCGTCGTCGACGAGCGTCTTCAGGCGGCGCACCAGCGGGTTGCAGTACATCCACATCGCTTCCATGAGGAAGACGCCGTGCTCGCGGGCGAGCGCGACCAGTTCCCCGGCCTCGCGCGCGTTCAGCGTGAACGGCTTCTCGCAGAGCACGTTCCGGCCCGCCGCCAGGCAGAGACCGGCCGCGGTCCGGTGCGCCGAGTGCGGGGTCGCGACGTACACCACGTCGACGTCCTCGTCCCGGGCCAGCGTCTCCCAGCCGCCGTACGCCCGCGGGATCCCGAACCGCTCGGCGAACGCCTTCGCCGGCGCCTCGGTCCGCGACGCCACCGCCACGACCTCCGCGTCCGGCAGATCGACCAGATCCGCCGTGAACCGCGCCGCCATGCCGCCGGTCGCGAGAATTCCCCAGCGCACCTTCTGTCCGGTCACCGCTGACACCCTGCCCCACCCTCGCTCAGGCTCGTTCGACGTCTCGTGCGTCGTTCGAGTTTGTTCGTTCGAGTCCGTACGAGCTGAGAGCATAGGTGGCGGATCTGCAGAAGAGGGAGGGGCACATCACATGCCCGAGCGCGGGCCGTCCATACCGCATCAGTCATCGGACACGACTACGACTACGACTACGACTACGCCTACGGCCACGGTCACGAGTACGGCTACGGCTACGACTCCGGCCACGGCCACGGCGACCACACCCACGAGCGTGCCCTCGTTGCCCGCCGCCCGGCGCGTCGGTCTGCTCGTCACCCTGATCCTCGGCAGCCTGACCGCCACGCCGCCGCTGGCGATGGACATGTACCTCCCCGCGCTCCCCGAGGTCACCCGGTCCCTGGGCGCACCGGCCGCGACCGTGCAGCTCACGCTCACCGCCTGCCTGGCCGGCATGGCCCTCGGGCAGATCGTGGTCGGCCCGATGAGCGACAAGTGGGGGCGCAGGCGTCCGCTGCTGGCCGGTCTCGCCGTCTACGTCGTCGCCACCGCGCTGTGCGCCGTCGCGCCGAACGTGGAACTCCTCGTCGCCTTCCGGCTGGTCCAGGGACTCGCCGGCGCCGCCGGGATCGTCATCTCCCGGGCGGTCGTACGCGACCTGTACGACGGGGTGGCCATGGCCCGCTTCTTCTCCACCCTCATGCTGATCTCCGGCGTCGCCCCGGTCGTCGCCCCGCTCGTCGGCGGGCAGATCCTGCGCGTGACGGACTGGCGGGGCGTGTTCGTCGTCCTCGTGGTGGTCGGGGTGGCGCTGGGCGTCGTCGTGTGGGCCCGGCTGCCGGAGACGCTGCCCGTCGAGGACCGGCACGCGGGCGGTGTCGGCGACACCCTGCGCGCGATGCGCGGGCTGCTCGCCGACCGGGCCTTCACCGGGTACATGCTCGCGGGCGGTTTCGCCTTCGCATCGCTGTTCGCCTACGTCGCGGCGTCGCCGTTCGTCATGCAGGAGATCTACGGGGCGTCGGCGCAGACGTTCAGCCTGCTGTTCGGCCTCAACTCGATCGGCCTCCTGGTGGTCGGGCAGATCAACGGCAAGATCCTCGTCGGGCGGGTCAGACTGGACCGGGTGCTCGGCTTCGGACTCGTCGTCGTGATCGCCGCCGCGACCGTACTGCTGCTGATGTCCCTGGGCGTCTTCGGGGAGGTCGGACTCGGGCCGGTCGCCGCCGCGCTGTTCGTGCTGATGTCGGCGATGGGCGTCAGCCTGCCCAACACCCAGGCACTCGCGCTGATGCGGGTCAAGAAGTCCGCCGGTTCCGCCTCCGCGCTGCTCGGCACGTCCTCCTTCCTCATCGGCGCGGTCGTCACCCCGCTGGTCGGGATCGCGGGGGAGGACACCGCGGTGCCCATGGCCGTGGTGCAGTTGGTGGCCGCGGTGGTGGCGCTCGGTTTCCTCGTCACCCTGTGCCGGTCTTCCGCCGGACAGGGCGTGGGCAAGGGAGCAGACAGCTGAGCGCTCCGAGACTGCGCGGCGACACCCCGGAGCGGGCCGGACTCGACCCCGGGCGGCTCCGGCGTGTCGTCGCCCAGGTGCATGACCTCACCGGCGGCGAACGGCCCTGGGCGGCGGGCGCGGTCGTGGCCGTCGGGCGCGGGCCCGTGCTCGCCGTCGAGGAGGCGGCGGGCTGGGCGGTGCGCTACGCCTCCTACGACCCGCGCACCGACACGGGCGTGGAGCTGCCGGCGGACGCGCGGGTGCCGATGAGCGTGGACACGCCCTTCGACCTCGCCTCGCTGACGAAGCTGTTCACGGCGGTCGCCGCCGTGCAGCAGATCGAGCGGGGCACGCTCGGCATCGACGCGGAGGTCGGGGCCTACCTGCCGGACTTCCGGGCCGCGGCCCGGTACCGCGTCACCGTGCGGCAACTGCTCACCCACACCTCCGGGCTGCGGCCCGAACTCCCGCTGTACGACTGCGCCGATGACGAGGAACGGCTGCGGCGGCTGCGGGCGGAGCCGCCGGTGGGGGTGCCGGGTACGTACTGCTACTCGGACCTGAACATGCTGCTCCTGCAACAGGTGCTGGAACGCATCACCGGGCGGGGGCTGGACGTCCTCGTCCGGGACGGGATCACCCGGCCGCTGGGCATGGCGGCGACGCGCTTCGGACCGTGTCCGGACGCCGCGGCGACGGAGGACCAGCGGAGGCCGTGGGCCAAGGTGGACCGGGGGATGCTGCGCGGGGTCGTCCACGACGAGAACGCGTGGGCGCTGGGCGGGGTGGCCGGTCACGCCGGGCTGTTCTCGACGGGGCGGGACCTCGCGGTCTTCTGCCGGACGCTGCTCGCGGGCGGCTCCCACGGGCCGGCGCGCATCCTCGGGCCGGACTTCGTGGAACTGCTGCTGGTCGCACCGGGGCTGGGCTTCGCCCTGGACCAGCCGTGGTTCATGGGCGAGCTGGCGGGGCGCGGGGCGGCGGGGCACACCGGCTTCACGGGGACGATGCTGGTCCTCGACCGGGCGACGGACACCTTCGTCGTCCTCCTCGCCAACACGGTCCACCCACGCCGCCGTGCACCGGACCACCGGCCGCGCGCGGCGCTGTGCACGGGGGTGGCGCGGGCGGTGCGGGTCTGAGCTCGTTCGTGGGCTGCGGTGGGTGCCTGCGGGTGCCTGCGGGTGCCTGCGGCGCCTGTGCGGCTCCGGTGGGGGTGCGGGTTGCGCGGTGGGTTCGGTGGGGGGTCGGGGCCGCGCCGGGGGGTGTCCGTCCTCGGAACGGCGCGGAATCGGTGGGACAGAGATGCGGGGCTCCGTTGACGCGCCAACCGCTGCGGGCGGACACCCCCCGACACGACCCCTTCGCGCCGTACGCGGCTCTCCCGCCGTCCCCCCCCAGCTGCGGGCAGTCGTGCCTCCCCCAGTGCCTGAACGGCCTGGGAGGTACCCCCAGGCGGCACGGGTGGGCGCAGCGGCACCCCGCTCCGCCG
>NZ_JODM01000068.1 GCF_000717995.1 Streptomyces violaceorubidus | reverse complement strand
GAGGTACGACAAACTCGCCGTCCGCTACGAAGCGACCGTGCTGGTCGCAGCCATCAATGAATGGCTGTGACCAGCACTTTCGCAACAGGCCCTAGCCGCAGCCGCCACCACCCCCATCGGAGCCTGGCTCGCCGAGCAGCGCTCCCTGGCCGCCCGCGACAGTCTCGACGCACGGCGCGCCGCCGCCCTAACCGCTGTTGACCGCGAATGGCGACTGCCTCACGGACCCGACTGGCACCGCAAATTCGGGCTGCTCCGCGCCCACCTGCAGGCCGGGAATGATCCCAGCGACCTCCACAGCAACTCCCACTTGGGCGCCGTGAAGATCGGCCCTTGGCTGCAACGCCAACTCACCCGCTGGGCCACACTCTCCGGCCCCCAGCAGGCCTTGCTCACCAGCATCGGTCTCGATCCGCACACGCGCCCGATTGCGGCGCCCCGCCGGGCACGACGCACGTTCGCGCAAAGCGCGCAGCTCCTACAGCTCTTCCTTCAGCGTGAAGGGCGCGCCCCCGCCGCCCGGGAAGAGATCACGGTCGACGGTGAGCACATCAAGATCGGCCCCTGGCTCGCCAAGGCCCGCACTCGCCACCGGGCCGGGCAACTCCCGCTAGAACACGCGCATTTGGTTGCCGCTCTGTTCCACGGGGATTGGAGCGACGAGGACGCCACACCCGCCTCTCTCCCTGCAGAGCGCTGATCCGACAGTCCACGACCAGCGCCCTGAGGCGAGGAGCACGACGGAAGGGCCCGGCGCCCTGCCACCGCAGCGCCTGCGGGGCTGCGCCGAAGGCCGTCGGCTGGAATACTGGGCATGGACCACGAACGTTCCAGAAACGGGGGAGGCAAACGGACGTGTGTGCAAACCAAGTTGGTATAGGGCGATTGCACTCGACGATGCCAGTCCCGCAAACAACCACTTCAGGGAACTGCCCTGCTGAATAGGAGACCGCATACGTGAACAGCGAGCACCCGCACCAAATGCATCCGCCGTGCTCGCCGTCCGACCGCGCCCGTCACACACTGCCCACGATCTCCTTGAGCGCCGAGGGAAGTGTCTCCAGGACCGTGTCGTAGAGCGTCTCGTGCTCGCAGCCGGCGCCACCGTGAGCGACGATCTCGGCCGCCAGCGCCCGCAGTGAAGGCGGCCCGCTCACCACCATCTTCCGGGCCAGAGCGAGATTCCCCGCCAGCTTGTCCGGCTTCTGCCGGTACTTCGTGGCGCTCCTGTACACCTCGACATCCATGCCCACAGGAGTGATGGGGCGGCCCACACGTTCGCTGAGATTCGCGATGATCTGAATCCCGTGAGCATCAAGGTCCTGCCAGGACGCCACAGGCAATGGCGCCATGGCCTGGAGGAACTCGGCCAGGCCATGGGCCGCGTACCCGGCGCCCCAGATGCAGAGCCAGTGATCGGCGATGCCGGGGGTGTTGCACACTTCCGTGAAGGCCTCCTGGTTCTCCACCAGAAGCACCCCCACCGCGGAGCAGTCGATTACGCCCAGGCTGAGCAAGCCCTTGGCCGGCAGCCCGAGCCAGGGCCGGCAGGCTGCAGTGTCCGCGATGACGTTGTCGACACGCCACAGCAGCGGACCCCGCATCCGCAACTCGGTGTCGCTGCCCTCGACCGCCTGGTCGAACGGCATCCCGATCAGGTTCGCAAAAGCCTGACGGCGCGGGGGAGTCCACCCGTACTTGGTGTCCTGCATGCTCGTGCCGATCAAGGACTTCGCCTTCATCGGCTTTGGCCGCGGCTGCGCACGCCACCACACCGCCGCCGACTTCACCGCCACCTCGTACACCCCCCAGTCCTCGGTGCCGCTCGCACTGTCGCCGGGCACCTTCAGCGTGCGGCCGGGGGGCGTAGCCGCCAATCTCGCCCGCTCGTCGGCCAGTTGCGGAATCCCGTCCATCGCCTGCAACAGCTCGGCATGCAGCCGCAGCGGATCCGGGTGCCCGCGCAGCTGTGCAAGCTTGTCCTCCCGCAAGTCCGCCCAGGACTGCGTCAGCCGCCATCCCTGAGGGACATAGCTCGTGCCCTGCACGACCTGGCAGCGCACCACGACCCCCCCGCACAGGATCAAGGAAACGGCGATGCGCCACGCGTCCTGAGTACCGAACTCCCGCTCGATGGTGGCCCACCGCTTGAACGTGCCGGTGGACAGAACTTTCTTCAAGAGTTTGTCCGGCATGCCCTCGGGCGGCGCGTAGGCCGGCACGGGACCGGCCGCCACCAGGTCGGCCACCTCGGGCTTCACACGCCTCTTCAGATCCTGGGGAACGCGATGCAGCACCTCGTCGCCGTCCTTGCGCTTGCGGGGCACCGTCACGCCCAGGACACCGGCGGGCAAGCCGCGCAGCGGGACCTCGACACAACCGTGGGCCTCACCGAGCAGCAAAGAAGGCTGGGGGACAGGGGCAGACTCAGACACGGTCACGCCCAGCGGTGAGCCAGTCAAGCGTCAGCTCTACGCGCTGACCGTGAGCGTCGTAGCCCCAAAAGGCGGTGGGCTGGTTGTAGGCGTCCGTGGAAGAGGCATGCGTGAACCACAGCAACTCGTCACACACGTCGGCGGCGTCCACGAGCACGCTGTCCTGGCATGTCCCCAGGATGCTCAGCTCTCGCTGACGAGCGACATTCCGCAGCGCGGCGAGCATGTCCTTGCGGTTGACCTCCCCGAGGCTGTTGCCCAGCTCATCCAGGATGAGAACGCGCCCCCGCGGCTCGTCGTCAGCAAGCAGCGCAGCCAGTACCAACTGGATAGCAAACACCTTGACTTGCGCACCATTGGCATTGGTCCGGTACGGAACGTGCTTGCCGCGGGGAGACCGCTTCCAGCACGGGGTTACCTCCCAGCGCCAGGGCCGGGCGCCCTCGGGACGCACACTCTCCACCTCCAGCTTGGCACCGTAGCCACCACGCTGGCGATCCAGCTGGTCGAAAGAGTCATTGATCTGACCGAACAGCCCATCGAGATGCCGCTCGATCATGTCCTGTAGCGTCTCAAGCGTCCGCGCGCTAGCCTCGGCCTCCCGCTCAAGGACGGCCAGCTGCTTCGCCCGCTCGTCCTGCTCGGCCGAAATCTGGGCGGCAACGACCATGTCCCGTTCGCCATGACCCGCCAGCCGGACCTGCAACGGCCCGGCCAGATCGTCGATCCCGACCCGAGGGATCGCCCCGGTGTCGTCCTGGGCGAAATCGGCGCGCAGTTCGCCGACACGACGCAGGTCTTCCACAGTCTCGTCGGCGACATCGTTGGGCAGGCCGTACTGCTCGTAGGCAACCCGCAAAGACTCCTCGACCTCGCGCCGCAGCCGCGCGGGCCTGGGCAAGGACGCCGTCGTCGCCTCCGCCCCCAGCAGAGCGGCCGCCTCCTCAACGCTGCTGCCCCACAGCCCCAGCCACGCCGGACACGCCACCTGAGAACGTGCACGCTCCAACTGCGCGATCTCCTTCAACTGGGCAGCGTGCCTCTCGGCCTCCCTCTTCACCATCTCCTGCGCCGCAGAAACCCGATGAGTGTGCGTGGCCAGCGCGATCCCCGCCTCTCGGTGCTTCTCCTCCAGACGGGCCTCCACCCCGACAGCTTCCGCGATCTTGCTGTCGGCCTCCGTCACAACCTGCTCCAGCTCCTTCTCCCGGTCTCGCAGACCAGCGTGCTCGTGCGCCGCTGCCGCAGCATCACGCTCTGTTTCTGCAAGCTGACACTCCGCCTGCACGCCCTCAAAGGCCTTGCCAGCCTCGACGCAGACGCGCTCGCGTTCCTCGACCTCGGCCTTCGCCAGAGCGAGCCGAGCAGCCCGCCCGGCAACCGGCACCTCAAACCCACCCACGACCGCGGTCGACAAGGCACGGTCGTAGGCCGCCGCCGGATCCACCAACGATGTCATCCGCTCCTCGAGGGCACGCAGAAAGCCGATGACCCGAACCCGCCCCGACACCCCAGACGGCCACTGACCGGCCGCAGCAGCAGGATCGTCGGCCGCAACAACCTGCGCGCCCGGCACAACCCGCAAGGCCACGCGCGCCGACTCCGCCTCAGCCGCACCCACCACCACAGCATCACGCCAGGGCCACAGCCGCGGCTCCCACACGGCACGCACCGCCTCGTCCAGCTGCAGCTGGTCCATCAGGCCCACCGCACCCATCAGGCCATGCTCTTCGAGCACCTCCAGACTCTGCCCGGCCCCCCCGCTCCGCCCCCGCTCCACCTCCTTCAGGCACTGGTGGGCCTCCTCAAGGGCATGACGCGCACCGTCCGCATGCCGCCGCGCGCCGTATACACGATCCTGCACCGCCACCAGCGCCGCCTCAGCTTCCGAGAGACTCGTACCGAGCCACAGAGAAACCTTCGGCCGCAAGACCGTCATACGGCGACGAACCCCAGCCAGCTCCGTGTCTGCCGACGTCCGCCGCGTACGGAACCCCTCGGTGACCTGCCGCGCATCCGACCACCGCTGCCGCGCATCTGCGACCTGGTCCTCGAGCCCGGTCACCGCCTTCAGTTCGTCCAGGTGCGCACGTCGCCGCCCAACGACCCCCTGAACCTCATCAGCCTCCGCCTGCCTGTCCGACAGCTTTGCCGCCAGCTCCTGGTCAGCACGCACGGCCACCAGACACGAGACGGCAACGAAACGCTGCCAGGCCCGCCGCGCCTCCTCGAGCCCGGCCCCCGCCGCAGCACGAGCCCGTACCGCCTCCATCACCACCTGGTCCTCGGCCTCCTTGAGAGCATGCTGCTTACGCACCTCCTCCAGCTTTTGCGCATGCTCCAAAGCTGCGCCCCGTCGGTCAGACTCCTCATCCACCAGGTGCGTCATCCCGGACAGGCCAATCAGCGCATCACCGATGGCGGCTGGCTTCATCGCCGTCAGTTGCTGATCCAGAAGCGAAGGAACCGCTGGACGCAGCGGGGTGTCCAAATACGACAGACACCGCGGCGCATTGCCATACAGCTCCTCAGCCATACGAGGAGCCGACAACAGGCGCGAGGCACTCAACCCCTTCCACAGCTCGTCCGCCTGCATCGCTCGCTCGGCGTCCGTGGCCGCATCAGCGACGTAGACCCCCTCGGTCCAGTTCGCCTGGATATAGGGAGCAGACGCCCCAACCCGGACCCACACCGTCAACGCATCGTCGGCCAAGTCCTCGGCCTCGGAGGCGAAGACCCCCACCACGTAGCCGTGTGTCGCCGGCGCCATCTCCCATGCACTGTCGACCCCCGCAGCCTCCGGCCGGAATAGGATCCCGCTCGCATCGCGACCGAACGTCGACTCGAACCGCCACTGAGGATCGCCCAGCAGCAAAGAGACCGCGATGAGAAAGGAAGTCTTGCCCGAACCGTTCGAGTCCTCCTTCGGCCCCACCCCGGACACCGCGACAAACGTCTTGGGAATCAGGGCCACCGCATGGGTCGTCAGCCGCGAGATGTCGAACGTCTGCAGCGCCGCAAGATGACGCTCTCCCACCACACCCCGATGCTCAGGCAGCCTGGGCAGCCCGTCACCCAACTCGTCGTCCACCGCTCACTCCTCACTCGACTGAGAGCCCAGCGCATCCCGACGGGCCCGAAGACGCAGGATCGACTCCGCCAGAGCCCCGCCGGGCTCGGCCAGCAAAACCAACTGCTCGAGCAACGCCGCCTGGGAGGCCTCCGTCAAACGAAGCACTTGAGGACCCAAAACCACGCCCGCTCCCTTGAACCGCACCAGATCAGCGGTCGCCAGCCGCGCCAAAGCGTCATCCACGGCACCATCAGGAACAGCAGAGTCCTTGAGCCGATCACGGCTAACCGGCACCCCCTCCGTCCATAACGTCTGTCCGAGGATCCCGCCACGTGCACGGGGAATCGCGACACTGAACAGAAAGACCAGCGTCAGCACCGCACGGTCCTCCCGCCCCAGCACGCCGACACCCTCATCCGCCAGACGTGTACGGATCGCATCGTCATAGCCGGACACGAACCCGTTACCCACAGCAAGAAGCACACGCCCGGAAGCAGCCAACACTTCTTCCACCACGCGTCGCAGCGGCACCTCCGCCAACGCCCGGAAGCTCGACGCCGGAACCGGCCACCGCGCCGTCTCCACAGCACACACTGCTGCCCGCACGTCCGCCTGCCGATGCTCGGGCAGGGCCTCGTACAACTCTGTCCCCACGCCTAATCCTTCACCGCGCAGGGCAGACAGTCATAGCCACGCCGCAACTCATCGATGTCCCGCTCGCCCCAGGCCGCCACCATGGGCCCCAACCGGACCAGCCCGTCACCGCGATCGACGGCCAGATATCCGAAGGCCCGCAACTCACGAAGCGCCCTCCGATACGCAGCCGCCTGCCTACCCTGAGCAGACTCGGCCAACCATCTCTCCGAACCGGGCGCCGCACATGCAGCAATGACCTCCGCCTCCGACACAGCACCTCCCGGATACGGAACCCGAGAAGGCTCAGACCAGCACAGACGCAGCGCAGCGCCCAGAACCAGCAGCTGAGACGGCGTAGCAACACGATGCGTGTCCGGATCCGTGAGCACCCCGCTGACCGGCTCCACATCCGAGCCCCAACGCACCAGGACGCCGCCGCTCCCTGTAGGACCCACCACCTCTACCGCCCGCAGCTCAACGTCCGGCACAGCCCGATGCAAGACGCCCCCGTCAGTCGCATCCACCACAACCCGCTCAGCTCTGGCCCTCGCCAGCCAGTACGCCCCCTCATTCATGACGAGCCCTCCTGATCAACGGACTTGTCCGCAGCACCAGAAGCATCCTGCGGAACCCGATACACCGAAAGCGGAGTCGCATACGTGACTGGCCCGTCTGGCGCCACAGCCAAGGAACTACTTACCTCCACGAAGTACGGCACGGAAGGATCCGCCGAGGCCTGCAACAGGTCCACCACCGCAGAGATCGCTGCAGGCCATCGCAGGGCCTGCAAAGAAGACGTCAGCTCAGCCTCCTCACCGCCCTTCAGCCAGAACTGCATAGACGCTTCACGGCGCTGGCGCAGCCTCTGCGCCTTCTCCCGCGCCATCTCCACCGGATCGGGGCCCGGCGGTATCGACGCCGGCCGCGGCGGTCTTCTCCGTGGAGCCGCAGGCCGCCGTTCCTCCGCTGCCGTCAGCACCTGTGCTGCAGTGATCTGCACACTCGCCGGATCGAACACCGTAGCCACGAACACCTCGGCCAACGCATCGACCGACGAACTCCGGGCTGCAGTCACATACTGCTCGGGAAGGAGCATGCTGAAGTCCCGCTGAGAAAACGCCTGTTGCAAGAGCCGCTCATGGAACTCATCGACAGCAGAGGAATACCGCAAGGCTGCCTCAATCAGGCGCGTGCACGCGGACCTCAGCGACGGAAACCGATCACTAACGGCCCTAACCAACTGCCGCGCGTGTTCCAACAGCGTATCCTTGGACCGATGATGACGACGCTCCTCGAGTAACTCCTCAATCGGCTTGGATCGCACCAACAGCAGCAGGTGAGTGGTATTGATGACGAGTTCGTGACGTGCCTGCCGAAGCCGCGAGAGCAACTGCTCCTCGTTCAAAAGCCCTTGCTGCAAGTGGTCGTAGGTCCGGCCCAACAGCGTCAGAATCTCCTCGACGCCACCGTCCTGAGCAAGGCGCTCAAACACCAACAGCCCAGCTCCGCTGGTGGGGTTGAACACATAGCGAGCCTCGTGAGGCTTGTCCCGGGGCCCCTTCAGCATGTCCATCGCCACGAAGACGTTGAACCGTGCCTCAAAAGCCGCTCCAGAAGCCACGTGGACACAGGCCGCCGCAATCTCAGAGCGAGACAGCCCCTTGTCCGAAGCCGCCTCACCGAACGCAGCGTGGATAGCCTCTGCCAGCCGTAGAGACAGATCGTCTTCCACCAAAGCAGCTCGTGCTGCCACCGGCGCTACAAAGGGACGGACGTAGTCCAGCCGTCCAGAACCATCCCCCGCATCCAGCTCAGTGAACAAGTCCTCCTGGCCAGAAGCACTTTCATCAGCAGGCAAGACTCTCCCTAGCCATCCCTGCGCCCCTCACGGCACATCAGCTCAAGGAGTAGAAGCTATCGGTCCACAACAACATGTGTAGCCCTAATGGATCCATTTCCCTTCTCCAGGTGATGAACCACACAAGATCAAAATATGGCACCCCGCACGCTGGCCAGGCAGCAAGCCCAGATACGGATTCGTAGAAACTTTTCCGGAAGGAAGCACTCGCGCCTCGCAGCCCGCCGGCCCGCGAAGCGGGCGCAAGGGCGGGGGAGCGTAGCGGACACGCACCCTGCGGGTGCTGCGCACCCGCACGCTCCGAGAGCGCAGCGAACGGAGCATCACTTCTGGTGCGCAGCACCAGAAGTGATCAGGCCGCGCAGCGGCCCCAACCCCTCGCGCAGCGAGGGGTTCAACCCCCCTGCGCAGCAGGGGGGTTCGCTTTCATAGCGCGCAGCGCTATGATACCC
>NZ_JODM01000067.1 GCF_000717995.1 Streptomyces violaceorubidus | reverse complement strand
GAACACCTCCCTCAACGGCACGGGAGCCCTGTCCGTTGCGCACCCGGGTTCGCATCACCGCCGTCACCCGATCAGTGGCCACGTTGAAAACGCTCACTGTGTGGTGATCAACTCGGACGGCAAGCGCCTGCTGTCCCGCCGGGTCGCGAACGACGAGAGATGAACTGCTCGCCTTGATAGGCGACGTCCCGGAGATATCCGCCGACGCGCTGTGGGCTGTGGACCTTAACCATGGTGGTGCGGCGCCGTTGATCGGGCTGCTGGTCAGCCACGACCAGCCGGTCGCCTACCTCACGGGCCTGGCGGTCCACCGTGCCTGGGCCACCTACAAGGGCGGCGAGGGCAAGACCGACGCGAAGGACGCCTTCGTCATCGCTGACCAGGCCCGCGTCCGACGCGATATGGGCATGCTGCGACCGGGCGACGAGATCGCCGTCGACCTGCGCACCCTGACCACCCGGCGCCTGGACGCGGTCTTCGACCGGACCCGGCAGATCAACCGCCTTCGCGCACAACTGCTGCAGATTTTCCCGGCGTTGGAACGGGTCCTGGAACTGACGAACCGGGGGCCGGTGAGGCTGCTGGCCGGTTACCAGACCCCGGCCGCGATCCGTCGGGCAGGCGCGAGCCGGATCGAGACGTGGCTGAAGAACCCGCAAAGTCCGCGGTGCCGCCGCACTGGCGAAGACGGCCGCGGAGGCCGCCCAGGCCCAGCAGACCGCGCTGCCCGGCGAGAAGCTGGCCGCTACCATGGTGGTCCGCCTCGCGAAGGGGGTGATGGCTCTCGATGAGGAGATCGCCGACTCGACGCCCTGATCGAGGCCAAGTTTCGCGAGCATCCGTACGCCGAGGTAATCCGCAGCCTGCCCGGCATGGGAGCCAAGCTCGGAGCCGAGTTCCTCGCCGCGACCGGTGGCGATATGGACGCCTTCGGCAGCCCCGACCGCTTGGCCAGCTTCGCCGGCCTGGCCCCCAGACCACACGCCTCCGGACGCGTCAGCGGCAACGTGCGCCGCCCCCGGCGCTACCACCGGGGTCTGCTGAGAACCATGTACCTGTCGGCCATGGTCGGCCTTCAGTGCTGCCCCGTGTCGAAGGCGTGCTATGACCGGAAGCGGAGCGAGGGCAAGAGCCACAAGCAGGCCCTGCTGGCACTCGCACGCCGGCGCCTCAACGTCCTGTGGGCGATGTTTCGTGACGAACAGTGCTTTCATGCTTCATCTCCCGTCACGGGAGCGGCTTGACAACACGATTGGGAAGTTCCTTTACCGAGAGAACCCTTTCCGGAGGGCAGTTTTCCTGGAGATCCCAACGCGAGCGACGCCTCACGCCGGGACGTCGTTGTCCAGCGTCAGTGCCGTGCAGCGGACGCCGCCGCCCCTTGCGCAGCTCGTCGGTGTGGAGTTCGACCACGGTCATCCCGCGTTCGCGGAGCTGGCGGCCAGTTCGGGGGCGCCGCGCGTCATCGTGACGGTCCGTCCGTCGCTGACCAGGTTCAGGGCGAACCGGGCGGACTCCTCGACGGAGACCTCGATGACGTCCACATCGAGCGATCTCAGCACGGCCACGCTGGGGCGGTCGAGCGCCTCAAGGCACCAGGCCACCGTGTCGGGCCCGATCACCCCCACCGCCAGGTCGAGGTGGTAGCAGCGCTCGCTGCTGACCCGCAGGGGGACGACCTCGAACCCGTACAGCTCGCCGAGCAGTCCCGGAACCCGGAAATCGGTCCGCTGTCCGTGGCCCACGAACAGACGCCGGCCGCAGACCAGGGCGTCGCCCTGCCCGCTGAAGTCGTACGGGCAGTCCAGGACCTCGAACCCGTGGGCCTTCAGCCAGGACCGCACGTACGGGATCTCCGCGCTCCGCTCGACGGGCGGCACCGAGGTCGTGGTCGAGAACGCCGTGCGCACCGGCGTCCCCACGTCGCTCGACACGATGTCCCGCGCGTGGGCGGAGCAGCTGAACGGTTTGTGGCTCGCCCAGCTGGCGAAGACGTAGGAGACGCCGGAGGGCTCCCCGGAACAGAGCTGACTCCCCGCACACCGCGGTACCCCAGGGTCAGGCGTTCTCACCGGGAGGCGCGACGGTGGGCGAGGTGAGCGCGAGGAAGACGGACTGTCGTAGGTCCGGCCCCGGCCCCGGAAGATCCAGCAGGTCTTCGTCTTCCCTCTCCTCGGCAGGGACATACGGGTCTCCGGTTCCGTTCAGGAAGTCGACGTCACCCAGGTCATTCGAGGCGAGCAGGAAATTCGGGTCCCCGAGTCCGTCCAAGGCATCGCCGAGTCTGTCCAGGGCACCATGGCTCTGCCCTGAAAGATTCAGGAAGTCGAGATCCGTCATCCCGTCCAGGAATCCCAGATCGAGAGGTGCGAACGGAACCGGCTCCTGTGTCTGTGCCGGCCGCGCACCGTAGCCGGTCGGGCGTTCGTCGCGGAGCACACGGGCGACGAAATGGTGGAGGGATTCGCCTTCCGGATGCGGCGTATCGTCCGGCCCTTGCAACCGTAGCCGGACTACGCCCGGCGCGAGTTCCACGCGCGACAGTGCGAATCCGTTCTCAGTGAGCCATAGGGCCAGCGCCGACTGCTCTTCAGGGATGCCCGTGAAGTGCAGATTCCGAAAGAAGTCGCCGACCTGCGCATGCAGGCCCTCGATCCGTTCCGGCCCCGAGGAGTAGGCCGGGACCACGCCTGCCTCCAACGGAACCTCAGCCGCGTAGCGGCGCAACTGCTGGAGCCGCTCGCGCTCGGGCAGTGCCAGGAACAGCCGCGACGGATCGCTTCCGCGCAGCTCCCAGTTGAACCCCCGCGCCGTCATGGCGTAGACGGTCGGCATGTTGCTCTTGCGGACAGCGATGCCCTGCTTGATGAGTCGGCGCACGTAGTCCCGCCACCGCTGTCCGCCCTGGGCGCGGCTCGGCATGACACCGGATATGCCGCTCGTCTGCGGCGCCGCCCTAAGGTGATGGGAACGGGGTAGACGGCGGATGCGGAGACCTCCGCCGTTGTTGTCGGTGTGCTCCAGGATGTCCCCAGCAAACCATCGCAGGGCCGCCGCGAGATGAGTGTCCTGCCGCTGCACGCCCGACTTTCCCAAGGTGACCATGAGATTGGACATCTGCCGTTGCAGCGGTGTCACTCCGGGCTGCAGCGCCGTGCCGATCGTGGGGCGCTTCCCGATCAGGTGGGGATAGGCGCTGTAGAAGTCGTTGAGCAGTTTGATGCGCCGGGCAGTCGAAGACGAGATCCGCTCGCCGTCGGGCACGGTGTAAGGATGGAAGGTCGGTGCGCCGAAGATCCCCAGCTCGCGCAGGAGTCTCATGGTCTGCTCATGGACCGGGTAACCGTCGCCCACCCGCTGGACCCACTGGCCGAGCGGCGCTTCCAGTGGTGTCCCGTCGTGCAGCGCGATCCGGGCGTCGTCGGAGATGTCCGACGCGCTGCCCCCGTGGGCGATGACGAATTCCTGCGCCGCCTTGAGCATCCCCCGCTCGTTCGCGGGCGCTCCGTCGGGCAGGGGCCACCTCGCGGGGTGGCTCGCGGGTAGTGGGCGCGTGGGCCGCCCTCGCGCCTCCGGGGCCGTCTCAGGAGCCGGCGTGAGCACCGCAGTAACTCGCTGAGGGGAGACCTGAGGAGCGGTGGGTGACCAGTGTTCCAGCCCGGGCCCCCGGTTGACCTGCACCAGGGATATCGACTCGGTCCAGCTGTCGTGGCCCACAGAGTAGGAGGAGAAGGGCTGGTCGACTCTGGCTTCGACGTACTGCAGCACCTCGACGCGTATCCGGTACATCGACGACAACAGTTCGAGTACGAAGTCCCCGAAATCCTCGTTCCACGCCCCTGGACGTCGGATGAAGTCAAGCAGTTCCTGTCGGTGCCCGGGTGTCACCTCCGCACCGTCCAGCAAGACCTGAAGCCTCAGGTCGAGCATGTCCCAGACCCCGCCGGCCTCGAGTAGCTGCCGCTCCAGATGACGGGCGAGTTCCTCCCGCAGCGCGGTCGCGTCCCGTACCGGATCACGCGGCCGGTCGTGCAGTCCGGCCGTGACGAGGAAGGCGTTGAAGAGGCAGTCTCCGTCGCCCGGAACCTCGCCGACCAGCAGACCGCGGTCCCCGGCGATGCGGTCGATCTGCGTCATGACATGGGCGGAGGACGCCGGTGGGGTGTGGTCCTCGTGCCACGGCACCGATTCCTGGAACTCGGTCAGCGGCAGCGGGGGCTGCGCGGCCGCGGCGAACGGATCGTGGTTCTGCGCGTCGCTTCCGGTGACGAGAAACGTCTGTGCTATCTGGGCATCCCACGTGTGCGGCGGGTTCGCGGCCATCAGACGGCCGATGTCGACGATGCCGACTTCGGGAGCATCGTAGGACTCAGTGCGCAGGCTGTTTACGGTGCGGGCCGTCCGTACGACCCGCACCAAGTGGTCCGTGAGCTCCTCGGCGGAGAACGCCGCCATGAACAATGTGTCAAGGAGGCCGGACACCTCCTGTCGTTCCGCAGGGGCCAGGGGCGGCTCGTCGTGACGAAGCAGGTGGATGTCGACCGCGGTCAGAGGCAGATCCCACGGGCCTTCGAGATCGGCGAACGCCTCCGGTCGCTCGCCGGTGGCCGGGAGGCCGGACCCCGATGGCAGGTCCGGTGCGGGACTGGTGGGCTGCTCCGCAGTCTGCCGTGACGGCGACAGGGGTGTGGACGTCTCGCCAGCCGGCGCGGGTTGCCAGATCCACGGTCGTTCGGGGTCGTCCGGACCGCCGCCCAGCTGCCGGGTCATCGCGTCCGGGACGGACTCCCCGAGGGGGTCGAGGGCATGCTCCGGTACGGGCAGGCGCATCATGACGACGTCGGTCCGGACCTCCACCGGAGTCAGCGGGAATCCCTCGGCGGCGAGCCATGCGGCGAGCCGCGTCTGACCCTCCGGGATGCCCGTGTACTGGAGATGACGGAAGAAGTCACCGACTCGCGCGGGCAGATCCTCTTCGCGTCCCGGGCCCGCCACATAGGGCGGTACCACGCCCGGTGCCAGTCCGTACCGGCGCGCATAGGTGGAGAGTTGGTCGATGCGTTCGCCCTCGGGCAGGGCGAGGAAGAGCCGTTCCGGGTCACTGCCGCGCAGTTCCCAGGTGAAGCCCCAGTCCTCCAGCGCCAGCATAGTGCGATAGTTGGAACGGATGAGGGCGAGTCCGGCTCCGACAAGCTGACGCAGTTGCAGTGCGACGCCCACCTGGTCGCCCGATATCGGCGGAATCCTCCCGGGCAGGCCCCCGTCGACATCGAAGTACCGCTTCAGAATCTCCCGTCTGCGTTCGGCGAGAGCGAAGGCCCGTGGCGTCCCGGCCGAAGTCCGGCCCTGCATCACATGGACACCGAAGTGCCGCAGCGCTGCGATGAGATGGTGGTCCTTCAGGCTGAACCCCCTGGTCCGGAGAATCCGGAGGAGGCTCTCCGCCCGCACCTGGCGCTCGTCCAGCGCGCCGGTGTCGCTTCTGCGAGGCGGCTGCTGACCGTACCGTCCCAGCGGGCTCGTGTAGTACGCGTTGAGGACGCCGATGCGCTCGGCCGTCGATGGCGTCACCTCCGCACCTGCGGGTACGGCATACGGGACCACAACCGGTTCCTGCGCGCTCCCCGCCCCCTCGGACGCGGCGGCTGAGCCCGAAGCCACCGCTCGGGGTGCGGGCGTCTCCCTGGCCGCGGGGGTCAAGGCACCCGGGGAGGCTTCCTGAGCAACCGGGGTCCTGGGTTCCACCGGGGGGACCAGGCGGGGGGTGCGCCATTCCCCGAACCTGTGGCTGAGCAGGCCGTCGGCCGAGAGCAGTCCGGGATCGGCCAGCCTCCCGTCCATGGGCAGCCGCACCATGCCCGCGGACACCGGGTCGGGGACCAGCGCGAAGCCGTGGCTGCCGAGCCAGGACACGGTCCGGTGGTGATGGCTCGGGATACCTGTGTAGCGAAGATGCTGGAAGAAGTCACCTGCCTCGGCGGCGAGACCCTCGACCCGATCCGGACCCGACGTGTACGGCGGGACCACCCCGTCGCGCAGCACCCCGGTGCGCAGATATTGTTCGAGTCGGGGCAACCGCTTGCTCTCCGGAAGGGCGAGGAAGAGCCGTTTCGGGTCACTGCCGCGCAGCTCCCAGGCGAATCCCCAGCGGATCATGTCCCGGAAGAGGGGAAGGTTGGCCCGCCGGATCGCCAGGCCGAGGTTGATCAACGTGTTCACACGTACATGCGCGTTCCGGTGCTGATGTCCCGTTCCCGGCATCTCCCCGGGTGTTCCACCAGCGTCGTCGAAGTAGGCACGCAGCGTCTCCTGGCTGATCACGGTCGCCACGTGGTACAGCCGACGCCCCTGAGCGTCCTGCTCTTCGGTGATCTCGACGCCGAACCACTGGAGCGCGGCGATCAGGTATTCGTCATCCGGGCCCATGCCCCTCGACCGTAGGTGGGCGAAGAGCTCACCCGCTCGTCGCTCGGTCTGCCGGTCGGCGTCCTGCGCTGCCGGCCCGGTGAGGCGGGGAGCCTGCTCGCCGAGCCTTTCCGGGAACTCGGAGTAATAGGCGTTGAGGATGGCGATGGACTCCCGTGTCTGGTCCGGGACCGGCGCTCCCTCGGGCACCATGTACGGCGGTCGGGAGGGGGCAGCCGTCGGGTGCGTCCGGGGCTCGACCGCGGGTCCGGCAGGGGGAGCGCTCTGTGCCGCCCGGCTCGGCCGAGGAGTTCGCGGGGCCGAAGCGGGGGCCGACGGCTCCGCTGCCACTGCGGCCGGGCGCTGCCGGGGCACGGGAGCGGGCGGCCGCTCCGCGGTGGGGGCTGCCGCCGAACGTCCCGGCTCAGCCGAATCGCCCCGCCAGTCGCCGAGCGCGGCGGTGAGCAGGCTGTCCACCGTGTGCGGCGCCGCTCCGCTGGTGTACGGAGGTCCGGGCAGCCGCAGCAGGCCGTTCTCCGGACCGGTGAGTACGAAACCGTGCCGGTCGAGCCAGCCGATGAGCTGGTGCCGGTCCGCAGGGATGCCTGTGTGCTGGAGGTGATGGAAGAAGTCGCCGACCCGGGCGGGCAGACCCTCGACGCGCTCGGTGCCGGCCGTGTACGGCGGCACCTCTCCGGGTACCAGCCCGACGGTTCGTACGTACTCGTCGAGTTGCTTGATCCGCTCGGCCTCGGGCAGCGCGAGGTAGACAGTCGACGGGGCACTGCCCCGCAATTCCCAGGAGAATCCGGCCGAGAGGAGCGCACGGAGCGTCGGCAGACTCGACCGCACTCCGCGGCGGATGGCGACGCCTCGCTCGATCAGGTCGGTGACCACTTTGCTGTGTCTGCTCAGGCTCGGCAGCTGGCCATGCCGCCACGGTTCGGACTCGTAATAGGCCCGGAGCGCGGGGTAGGCCGGATCGTCCCGCACGTAGTACCGCTCACGGCCACGGTCGTCGGGCCCCCGTTCCATCGTGATGCCGAACCAGTGGAAGGCACGCAGGAGGTGGGTGTCGTCAGGGGCGACACCCGTTTTCGCCAATTGGGTCAGAAGGTTGCCGTACTGCCTCGTCAACGCGGATCTGCCGGTGTTGGCCGCTCCGCCGCTGCGCGCCGGTCGGCTGCCGACCCTGTCGGGGTTCTCGGCGTAGTAGGAGTTGAGCAGGTGTATGCGTGCTTGGGTGCTGTCCGACGTCGACGCCCTGTGATCAGCCGGTATGGCGTAGGGGGCTACGCCGTTCCCGGAGGACGTGGCGGGTATGCCCGCTTCGGCTCTCCTGGCCATGAAAACCCGCACCCCGGGTGCCTGACCGCTGTCCGGTAGATGCGAGATCCACGCCACGGTCTCCGCCGGAGTACGTGGCAGTCGCTCGCCGGTGAGCCACGGTGGCCGGCGCGCGGAGCCGCGCTCCGTCGGCGGCGCGGTCCGGGAGGGCTCGGCTGGCACTGCGGCAGGAGCGTCACTCTGCGTGCGCTCGCTGGACGCGCCGACCGGCCGGCCGCTGTGCGTCGGGGCTCCGCCGACCGGGGCGTCGGCGTCCGCCACGGCGGAGAACGGGGGAGCGCCCGTGCGGCGCCCGTCCGGCGGCTCCACCCGGGGCTGCCGCGCCGACCCCGACGCCTCGCCGTCGTGCGGCTCGTCCTGGCTTCTGACCGAGCTTCGGACCGGCGACGAGCCGAGAGCGTGAGCCGCCTGACCCGGCGCCGCCGTCGCCGGACCGTTCTCCAGCCGGGCGCCTCCCGGACGGCCACCGGACGAGACCGTGGCCACCTGCCCGGACCGCTGACCGTACCGGCCGGGCTGCGCCTCCCCCGGACGCGGTACGCCGGTGTCCGACGCCTCGGCGGTACTCCGCGCGGCAGGGAGCGGTGGGTGCCTTTCGGCGCCGGCCGTGCTCGCGCCCGGACTCGTCACCTGTACGGACGGCACCGTCCGGCCACGGTCCTGCTGTCGCGGCTCTGTGCCGTCAGCCGCTCTTCCCATCGACAGTGCGCCGTCCCCGGCGCCCACTGGCGCGCCCTTCGGGCCGTCGTCGTTTCGCGACCCGACGAGCGTGTCGCCAGAGTTCGACTCGTGGTCGCCGGCCACGGTTGCGTCGTCGTTCGCGACGGGAGATGTGTGGCCGGCGTGCGCCGGCGCTGGAGCGACCGCGTCTCCCCCCTGCAGCGGACGCACCGCACCCGTGTCCTGGTCGCCGCCCGCGCCACGGCTCACGCCGGACGTCGAGGTGTCGAGCGCCCGGGCCAGCCTGCTGATGTCCTCCATGTCCGGAGGTGTCTTCGCCAGCGCGGCCGCCAGCGACTTCTTGAGCCCCTCCCTCATCGCCTCGTCGTCGGAAACCATCCCCACCTGCACGTCACCGGGGAGCCCGTGCCCGCGCGGATCACCCGAACGGGTCAGCTCGTCGAGCAAGGAATCCGGGGCGGGATCTGCTCCGT
>NZ_JODM01000066.1 GCF_000717995.1 Streptomyces violaceorubidus | reverse complement strand
GGAGATCGACGAGGGCTGGAGCCCGTCGTCACCCACCGAAGTAGCCGTGGCACTACTTTACCGTGCACGGCATGGACGTCGGCAGGCGCAAGCGCCTGGAGGCTGTCGGCGTCACCCCGCTCTGAGGCTCCGGGCCCGGCGGAGCCGGACGCGTCCGCGGAGACCATCGACCTTCTCCATGACCAGGAACAACACGTCGTCGTGGATACCCCGGTCGTACAGGGCGGCGACGTTGGGGTGGACGATCTGGGCAGCAGCCACCGCCTCGCGCTCGAACCGCCGGGACAGGTCAGCCTGGGCAATCCCGTCGAGATCCAGCAGCTTGAGTGCGACTTCGCGGTGGAGCACACGATCTCGCGCGGCCCACACCTCGCCCATGCCCCCGGCCCAGACGGCCGATCAGCTCATAACGGTCCGCGATCAGTTTTCCCCGCTCCACGGGGTCAGCCAACGAGACGCCTCCACACATGCGAAGACGATGGGCGCGGTGCAGGGTGTTGCGGTCGGGGTCGTCGGTCAGGATGTTGCTCAGTGTTTGGTGGGCGTGTTGTCGTTCGGCGAAGCGGGCGTTTTGGTAGACGGCGGAGCGGATGAGTGGGTGGCGGAAGGTGAGTGTGCTGTCGTGGATGGTGGCTAGTACTCCAGCAGGACTTTGGTGTCTGACCTGGGACGATGCCGGGGCGGTTGGAGTGTAGCGGTATGGAAGGTGGTCAGGGGCGGTCTCTTCGGGACCGCCCCTCGATCGTGCGACAGCGCCGCTGGTAGTGACAGTGGCGGGCGACCGCTTGGCGTCGGCAGCGCCAGCTCGACCAGTTCAGCGCGTGGCGTCTGCCTCGGTGTCCGCTCAGGTGCGGGGGCCGGACGCGACAAGCTGCCAGGAAGTCGCCGAACCTCGGCCGCTGTGAGCCCGACGGCCCCGGCTGTCCCATCTGTTCCGCCCCTTTTTCCCGGGCCTGGTGTGCCGTGGCGGCCAGGAAGGCGTGCGCGAGCATGGCCGGCGTGATGTGCCGGTACCAGCCGACGTAGCGGCGGACCTCGTACTGGTCCAGGCCGCACTCGTTCTTCGCGGCCTGGAAGCACTCCTCGATCGCCCAGCGCGCCCCGGCTACCCGCACCAGCTCCTGGACCGTGGTCTGAAGGGGTGCGTAGGCGAGGTAGTAGGCGATCTCGTCGGGCCTTCGGATGCTGCGCCGGGCCAGCGCCCACCGCATCCGGTGAGGGACCTCGCCCTGGTAGTCGAACTCGGCGACGGCCGGCAGCCGCACCGCCGCCCAGTGGTAGACACGGGGCCCCTTCGCGCCGTCGCCGCAGGAGATCTCCTCCCATGCTTCGTCCGGGGCCTGTGCGAACAGAACCTCGATCCGTGAACAGCCCACGGCGAACTGTGACGTGGGGACGGCCAACACGTAGCCGACACCCGACTGCTCCAGCAGCCGGCGGAACCGGTTGTCCTGTCCGTAGGCGGAATCCGCAGTGACGCAGGCGATGGGCAGTGGCTCGGCGAGGGCCCGCAGCACGATGCGCCGTGCCAGTTCGCCCTTGGTGGCGAACTCCCGCCCGTCGGGGACCCTTGCGGCGCGGCAGCGCTCCGGGTCCTCGGTCCAGGACTTCGGCAGGTAGAGCTCGCGGTCGACCAGGGCCCGGCCGCGGGCGGAGGCGTAGGCGGCGAAGACGCCGATCTGACAGTTCTCGGTCCGTCCGGCGGTTCCCGAGTACTGGCGCTGGACCCCGGCCAAGGTGGTGCCCTTCTTGATGAACCCGGTGTCGTCGATGATCAGCAGGCCGTCAGCCTCGCCGAGCTTGCCGGAGACGTATCCCTGCAGGTCGTCGCGGATGTCATCGGGCTCCCACTTCGATCCGGCGAGGAGGTGCTGCAGCCCATCGGGCGGGCGGTGGCCAGCCTGTTCGGCCAGCTGCCAGCTGTTCTTGCGGGCCACCGGGACGAGCAGCCCGCGTACGTAGTCACGCATGCGGCGGCGGAGTTCGACCCGGCCGAAGCGATGCCCGATGGACACCAAGAGATCGTCCAGCTCAAGGTCCCACTGCGCGGCAGCATGCTCGGTGATCACCCTCGGAGGCTGCCCCGCCACTGTCACTACCAGCGGCGCTGTCGCACGATCGAGGGGCGGTCCCGAAGAGACCGCCCCTGACCACCTTCCATACCGCTACACTCCAGCCGCCCCCGCATCGTCCCAGGTCAGACACCAAGGTCCTGCTGGAGTACTAGGACCTGTGCCACAGGTTGGCCGTACCGTTGCCGGCGTGGCCGCAGGAGTAGGAACCCGTGACGCCCTGCTGCTCACCGGCCCAGGCGTTTTTGCACACTGGCCCAGTACTGGCAGGTCGACCAGGACATGTGCGTCCTTCCATTGCCGTGCGGATCAAGTTTCCGCGCGATCCGTGATCTTGGTCAATGGAGAGGAGATGAACGTCTTCGCTCGTGAGGCGCACGCCTCGAACGGCGTCAGGAAACGAAGAGTTCGGACACTGTTCACCTTGAAGAAAGGCAATGGCCCCCTTGAGTAACGGAGGCTCGTTGGTCAAGGGTTCACCAATCTTCTGCGGTCGTCAGCCCTGGTCGAGCGAGCTCCGACCGGTCGCGCCCGTCTTGCGCATGTGCACCAGCAGGCCGACGAACCCGGCGAAGAAGCCGCTCGCCAGTCCGGTGATGGCGTGGTTGACCACGTTGGTCGTCTCGTCGGACGGAAACCCGACCAGTGTGCCGTTGACGCAGGCGCTCACCACCGCGCCCATGACACCTCCGAAGAAGCCGCCGATCGCCGCCATGCGGATGTTCGCAGAGCGCACGCGCGATTCCCCGGACGATGTACCTGTACTCACGAGAGAGATCCTCCCCGACTGGCCGCGGACAGTGCGTCGGCGGCGATGCGGCATACCTTGTGCCAGCGTTCTCGGCCCTGTCAAACGTTGGGTGTGCACAGGCGTGTCTCGCTGAGTGGAGCCTTCAACTACATGTATATGGACGCTAATTGCCTGGTCGAGGGGTCGCCAGCGAGACACATATGATGCCGCCCATGACGCAACCCTCAACTCCGCCGGCCTCCGGCACGGTGCCCTGGTCCGACGCGGTGCAGGACGCGCTGGAGGGCGACCTGGTGACCGCACTCGCCTACGGCACTCCCGCCGGAGGCTGCGTGGTCATCCCGGTCTCACCCACCGGCCTCGTGGACCGAGCCGCGAGCACGATCGCCGTCACCACCTCGCTGGCCTTCAACGGCAAGCTGTTCCACATCCTGCGCGACTCGCGCGTCGCGATGGCTTACCACACGCGGGAGCACGGATTCGCGACGGCCGGGGACTTCGCCGTGGTGCAGGGCCGCGCCGAGGTGCCGCTGTCGCCGTCGCCCGAGGCGCTCGCCGACCTCGCCCCGCGCGTGGAACGGTTCCTGGGCACGGTGCCCTCCGGCAAGTTCTGGGACTGGGTCCTCCGGGACTACTTCGACAACCGGATCGTGATCGACATCGCCGTCCAGCGCGTCGTCTCCTGGCCCGACCTCCATGGCGAGGGGGAGCGGACCGTCGCCGGCGCCGAGTGGCCCGGTGTGCCGGACACGCAGTCGGCCCCCGCGAAGGGCACGGGACCGCGCGTCGACACGCGGAAGCTGCACGGTCAGATGACGAAGCTGTCGCACCAGCTCGTCGGCTACCGCGGAGCCGACGGCTACCCGGTCGTCGTCCCGGTCCGGGTCGTCGGCCACGACGCGCGGGGGCTGCTGCTGGAGTGCGCCCCGGGGCTGCTGCCGCAGGGCGCCCGCCGGGCGGGTCTGACGGCGCACACCTTCGGGCGGCAGGCGATCGGCCTGGCCAACCGGGTCTGCACCGGATGGCTGGAGGTGGACGGCGACACCGTCGTGTACGCCCCGCACACGACGTCCGGCTTCGCCGCGCCCCCGGTCAAGAGCGTGCAGATGTTCTTCAACGGGGTGTTCGCCAAGCAGGGTTGGCGCAAGGCGCGGCGCGAGGGCACCCTGGCCAAGCTCGCCCAGCTCAAGGACGAGCACCGGGCCGACCGGCCGGACGGTGTCGCCGGTACCCCCACGACGTAGCCGCCCCCTTGGTGAACCTCGCCGACCTTCGCGTTCGTGTCCTTCCTGCGGCACCCAGCCGCCCCGCACGAACGCGAAGGAGTCACACCGTGAGCAAGCTGAAGCAGCGCCTGGGGGCCCTGGCCGTCGCCGGCGCGTCGGCCGCCGCCATCACACTCGGCGCGTCGGGAACCGCCTCCGCCGACGCCTGGTTCCCGGCGAACTCCGGGTCGTCCGCCTGCACCAGCCAGTACGCGCTGTGCCTCTGGGACCAGGGGAACTACCAGGGCAGCGGCATCGGTGTCACCTGGACCGACATCAACAACGGGAAGCTCAACAGCATCTCGCGGAGCTACGGCTTCATGGGCACCAACATCTCGTCCGTGATCAACCGCACCAGCAAGGCCTTCTGCGGTGCCCAGTACCAGTGGGGAGCCGGCAGCACCTTCTACATCCAGCCCTACGGCTGGTACAGCGGCCTGGGATCGTGGGACAACCGCATCGCCTCCATCCAGACGTGGCCGTGCCACCCGGACGGCTGACCGAACCGTCGCGACCGGTGGTCCGGCCGGGAAGCCATGGGAACCCGTGATCCGAGTCCCCCGTCCCTTTGCGGCCGGGGGACCGTTCGGCGTGCGGTTCTAGACTGTTCCCATGACACCCCGCGCCTACCGATCCACCGTGCGTGAAAGCGCGGCCGCCGCCACGAGAGCGGCGATTCTGGACACGGCCGAGGTGCTCTTCGCGGAACACGGCTACCCCCACGTCACCATCAAGCGGATCGCCGATCAGGCCGGCGTGGCCCCGGGTACCGTCTACGCGACCTTCGGCGCCAAACCGGCCCTGGTCACCGCGCTGACCGCCCGCGCCGCCGGCGATCCCGGCATCGGCGAGGTGCTCGCCGCCGTGGAAAGTGCCACGAGCGGTCAGGAGGTGCTGCGTCTGGTGGTGCGCCAGACCTGCGATCTCGTGCGCCACCACCACCGCACCATGACGGTCCTCGCCGATGCCGCGGCGGTCGACCAGGACATCGCCGACCTGCTGCGGGAGACCGAGGACCTCCAGCGGGCACGCTTCACGGAGGTGGCGGAACAGCTGGAGCACCTGGGTGCGCTCCGGCCCGGCGTGACCCCGCGCGATGCGGTGCGCATCCTGGAGTACTTCGTCACCCCGCCGTCGTGGCACCGGATGCTGCACATCGGCTGGGACTGGGAGAGTGCCCACATGTTTCTTCGCGAGGCAGTGTGTGCCGCACTGTTGCGATGAGTATTTCTCAATTGATTGAAGTGTGTCTTCAGTCAATGCCCTAGACTCCCGGCATGCGCATCCTCTTCTCCAGTACTCCTCAGCACGGGCACCTCCTTCCGCTGTTGCCCCTCGCCCGTGCCTTCCGCGACCGCGGCGACGAGGTGGCCGTGATCACCTCGGCCGGCTTCGGCCCGCTGTTCGACGCCGAGCGCCTCACCCTGCTCGCCGTCGGCCCGGAGATTCCCGTGCTGCTCGCGGAGGCGGCCCGCCTGGCGGGCGTGGACGACCCGACCGCGCCCGACCCCGCCGTGGCGGCGGAGCTGTTCGCCGGTGCCCGGATCGACCTCACCGCCGAGGAGGCGGTCACCGCCGCGCGCGAGTTCCGGCCGGACCTGGTCGTGGCCGAGGCCACGGACTACGTCGGTCCGCTCGTCGCCGCCACCCTCGGGGTGCCGTACGCCAGGCTGGCCTTCGGCCCGTTGATCCCCGCCCAGTTCACCGACGTCTTCGACGCGGTCGCCGAGCGCCGCTACAAGGAGCGCGGCCTGACCGTCCCCGCGCCCGCCTGGTACCTGGACCCGTGCCCGGAGATCCTGCGGGCACCGGACTGGGCGCCGCCCCAGGGCCGCCTTCCGCTGCGGCCCGAGGCCCACCGCGGCCCCGACACCCCCAGCGGGACGGCCGACGCCACGGCCACCGGCGACGGCTCCCGGCCCAGGGTGCTGCTGTCCTTCGGCACCCACTTCGCCACGCCCGAGGCCCTGCGCCCGGTCATCGACGCCCTCGCCGGGCACGCCGACCTGGTGGTCACGCTCGGTCTGACCGGCGCCGCGGCGGACTTCGGCGACGGGCTCGACCACGTGGAGTTCGTCGCGTTCACCCCGCTCGCGGAAATCCTCGACGGCATCGACGTCGTCGTCACGCACGGCGGGGCCGGCACCACGATGGGCACCCTGTCGCGCGGAGTGCCGCTGGTGGTCGTACCGCAGGGCGCCGACCAGTTCCTCCAGGCGGGCGCGGTCGCGGGCTCGCGCACCGGTGTCGCGGTCATGCCGCCGGCCAAGGCCGAGTCCGTGGCGGAGGCGGTGACCGAGGTGCTCGGGAACGCGGAGTACCGGGACAACGCCCGCCGCGCCGCCCAGCAGATCGAGGCCATGCCCTCGCCGAGCGAGGTCGCCGACCAGCTGGCGGCGGCCGTCGCCTGAACGCGGTTGTTCGCCGGCGCATGACGCGCGGGTGGTGGGCGGCCGTTCGACATACCGCCCACCACGGGGGCCCGGGAGCCCGAACCCCCGTACCGGAGCCGCTCGTTGTATCGGACGCGGTGAGGGACGAACGGGTACGCGACGAAGCGAGGATGCGCGGTGACGAACCTGGCGGCGGCAGCCGCAATTCCTGTGGCTCTTCGAGGACCTGCTCGACGACGACCCCCGGGGCGGTGCCGGCGGAAGCGGCCGACCGGGCCGGTCTGGCGCACTCCTTCCCCGGGACGGGGATGGCCGGCGACCTCCTGCCCGTCCCCGATCCACAGCACCCGGACCTCACCTTCACCCGCGTGCGCACCGACGAACAGGTGGAGGTCTACGCGGACATCACGCGCGTGCCTACGGCTTCCCCCTCAGGACTGCCGCGACGGCATCGCCGGCTCCCGCCTGTGGAAGAACGACGTGTACGCCTACCTGGCGCTGCGGGACGGTGTCCCGGTCGCCGCCGCGACAGTTGAGGCGGTGGGCCGCCTGTTCGTCGTGCTGGTCGCCACCGATGCGCGCCGGCAGCGACGCGGGTACGGCGAGGCGGTGACGCGAAAGGCCCTGTACGAGGGCGGCCGCGCGACCGGAATCACGCGAGCCACTCTGCACGCCACCGAAGCGGGTGCACCGGTGTACCCCCGGATCGGCTTCGAACCGAACTCCCGCATCGGGTTCTATTCGTTGAAGCCCTGATCCGCGCCCTGCGGGCCGGGAGGCCGCCTGCCGGACCGGGCACCGAGGCGGTCAGGGCAGGGACCGAAGGGACCGAGAACGCGGATCGGCCGAGAAGGGCCCGACCCGCGATCCCGGGTGACGGCGGGGGACGTCAGGCGGCGTCGCGGATGAACTCGGCGGCACGTTCCGCGACGGCGTACACGGTCGCGTTGGTGTTGTTCGACGGGATCGAGGGGATGACGGATCCGTCGGCGACGCGCAGCCCCGCGAGCCCGCGTACCCGCAGCTCGGAGTCGACCACGGAGCTCTCGTCCTCGCCCAGCGCGCACGTTCCCACCGGGTGGCAGTAGGACTGGAAGACCGTACGGGCGTACCGGCCCAGCGCCTCCGGTTGCGCGACGTCCGGCCCGGGGGCGATCTCCTCGACGCCCCAGGCCGCCAGCGCCGCGGATCCGGCGATCTCACGGGCCGTCGCGATGCCGGACAGCACGGCCTGCACGTCCCGTTCGTCGGTGAAGTAGGCCGGGTCGATCACCGGTGCCGCGTACGGGTCGGCCGAGGTGATCCTCAGCGTGCCGCGGCTGAAGGGGCGCATCGGGGAAACGCCGATGGTGAAGCCGTTGTCCACCGGGGCGACCGGGTTGGGCGACGGGGCGTCGATGAAGATGAGCTGCAGGTCCGGGCCGTCCAGATCGGGCCTGCTGCGCAGCAGGCCGATGATCTCGCCGTGATTGCCTCGGGCGGGCGGCACGGTGCGGCGGGTGCGGTGGACGAGGTTGATCCGCGGGTGGTCGTGGAGGTTGCGGCCCACGCCGGGCAGCGCGTGGAACACCTCCACCCCGGCCTCGCGCAGCTCCCGCTCGGGGCCGATCCCGGAGCGCAGCAGGATGCCCGCGCTGCCGAGCGTGCCGGCGGTCAGGACGACCTCACGTGCGGCCCTGGCGGTGTGCACACGTCCATGGACGCCGTACTCCACGCCGACGCAGCGCTCGCCCTCGAAGAGCAGCCGGTGCGCGGTGGCGCCGGTGACCACGTCCAGGTTGGGCCGGTCCAGCACGGGGGTGAGGTAGGCATCGGCCGCGCTCTGGCGTCGGCCGTCGACGATGTTGAGGTCGACCGGGGCGAAGCCCTCCTCCAGACCGCCGCTGATGTCGCGGGCCCGGCGCTGCCCGGTCTCGACCGCTCCCTCCAGGCAGGCGGCCAGCACCTCGTTGGGGTCGGCCGTCGGGCCGACCGTGAGCGGACCGGAGGTACCGCGTCCGGGGGCGCCGCCGACGGCGGTCTCGCTGCGCTGGAAGTAGGGGAGGAGGTCGTCGAAGTCCCAGCCCTTGGCGCCGTGGTCGGCCCAGGCGCCGTAGCTGGTGCGGTGGCCGCGGCCGAAGACCATGGCGTTGATCGCGGAGGAACCGCCGATGCCCCGGCCGCGGGGCAGTGCGATGCTGGGCCCTGGCTGGGCCGAGGGGGTACCGGCGTTCTGGGGAACGGTCGTGTCGCCCCAGTTCGCCTCCGTCTTGACCAGGGTGGGCCAGGCGGTCGGAAACGCCACGGCCTCCGGCAGATCGGGGGCCGCTGTCCCCGCTTCCAGGAGCAGGACACGCAGGTCGGCGCGTTCGGTGAGCCGGGCCGCGAGGACGCAGCCGGCGGAGCCGCCGCCGACCAGGACGATGTCGTAGGGCTGCTGCCGGGCGTGTTCCGGATCAGTGGAAAGCGTCGTGCGAGGTGTGGGTCGACCGCTCATGTTCATGAGTTCCTAAGATACGTGTCGAAGTACGGGAAGAAAGGTATCAACGACCGGGTCGGCAACACGTAAAGTCGACTGCCCCCGGCCCCGCCCGGTGACCAGCGGCCCTTGGTCCTGCGCTCAGCGGCGCAGCAGGACCATCGCCGCCCTCGCCTTCGGTGGGCCGGCCGCCGCGCGGAGCAGTCCTGTGCCGCGCTCGCGTGCCGCGTCCGCCGTGAGCAGCTC
>NZ_JODM01000065.1 GCF_000717995.1 Streptomyces violaceorubidus | reverse complement strand
GGTTGGCGCGTCAACAGAGCGCACATCCATGTCCCACCGATTCCGCGCCGTTCCGAGGACGGACACCCCCCGGCGCGGCCCCGACCCACCACCGAACCCCTGGCGCCACCCGCACTCCCACCGGAGCCGCTCAGCCGCCGGAGGCCCCCGCACGGTCCAGCAACCCCGTACGCGCGGCCAGCGCCGCCGCCTCCAGCCGCGACCCCACGCCCAGTTTCATCAGGACCCGCTGCACATGCGTACGCGCCGTCGACGGAGCGATCCCCATCCCCGCCGCGATCAGCCGCGTGTCCTCCCCGTCCGCGACCCGCACCAGCACCTCCACCTCCCGAGGCGTGAGCATCTGCAGCAGCCGCTGCCCCTCGTCGTCGGGCTGCGCCGCCGGATTCAGCAGCTCACCGAAGGCCCCCTGCAACAACGCGGGCGCCACCGCCGCCTCCCCCGCCCGCGCCTTCATGATCGCCCGCTCGACGCCCTCTATGCGCTCGTCGTGCCGTACGTACCCCGACGCCCCCGCCGCGAACGCCGCCGCGATGCCCCGAGGACTCGGCACCGGCCCCAGCACCAGCACCGCCACCTGCGGACGCTCCCGCTTGATCCGCACCACCGGGTCGAAGATCCCCGGCTCGGCCGGCGTCGCCGTCCCCAACAGGCACACCTCCGGCGCCCGGCTGATCACCAACTCCGCCGCCCCCGCCGTCGGCGCCGCCGCCGCCAGCACCCGGTGCCCCCGCAGCTTCAGCGCCGAGGCCAGCGCCTCGGCGAGCAATCGGTGATCGTCGACCACCATGAGCCGTACTCCCATGGAGCAACCCCCCAGTCACCCAGTCCCCGGCACCCATGCCCCCGGCATGCCCCGGGATGCTCCCGGAAGCTACACGCTAGCCAGCCCTCGCGCTGCCCCTACCCGTGAGAACCGCCCCGGAGCGCCGCATCACCACCACGCGCCCGGCCCCGCCCCCTGGAATGAGCCGGACAGGGACGGGGCCGGTACGGGCACCGAGCAAAACCAGGAGCGAGGGCGTCAGCCGCTGGTGCCGAACCCGATCGCCAGGTACTCCTTCTCGTCCGCACTGGTCGGCTCGCTGGCGTACACCTGCGACATGAACAGGTGCCCCTGCGAGTAGATCAGCTCGGAGTAGTCCGGCGACATGCTGGACTCCACGTCCCGCACCGCTTCCGTCGCCGGGTTCTCCAGCAGCGTGGTCTGCTTGAACGTCCCGCCGTCGATACTCACGACCTGGCCGCCCTTGTCGTACGGCGGGCGCTTGTAGGCGATCACGTTGCCGCCGTCCATGCGCAGCGGGGTGATCGTGTAGTCCTCGCCGGAGTCCGCGCGCTGGCCGGTCTGCTTGCCGGTGGTCAGGTCGAAGGCGACGACCTCGTTGACCCGGCTGGACGACTCGTGGCCGCCCTCGTGCTCCTCGGTCGCGATGTAGAGCTTGCCGTTGCCGGTCGCGAGCCCGTTGCAGCTCTCGGTCCTGGTGATGCTGTCGCAGCGCGCCGCGAACTGGTCGCCGGGCGCGGAGATGCGGGTGAGCAGCTTGCCGGTCTTGTTGTCGATGGAGAAGAAGTCCGAGATGCCGCTGCCGTCACCAGCGGAGTCACCCACGTCGGCGGCCACGACCAGCGGGTCCGTCGACACGACGCCCGCGTAGTCGATGCCCTTGGCCATCTTGTACTCGGAGAGCACCTTCCCGCTCTTCGGGTCGATGGTCTGGATGTTCAGCTGACGGGCGTCGTACGAGCCGCACTTGCGCACCGCGACCAGCTTCTCGCCGCCGCCGTAGCCCGCGTCGTAGCAGGTGTCGGTGGTCTTCGGGGACCACAGGATCTCGCCCCCAGCGAGGTCGAAGGCGACGCCTCCGTCGGTGCTGCCCGCGGCGACGGTGCCCCCGCTGATCGTGACGTTGTCGAAGGAGATCGGCTCGTCACCGGCGGTCTTCGTCCAGACCTTCTTCCCGGCGTCCAGGTCGAGCACCGCGACCTGGGTGCAGCCGTGCGAGGGCTCGGCCTTGGTCGGCATGGCGGGCTGGTGGACGATCACCGTCTTGTTGTCGTCGGTGACGTGCCGGGTGGTCGCGCAGACCGGACCGTCCAGCTTGATGGTCCACTTCTTGCTGCCCTTGGCGGGGTCGTACCCGACGACCTCGGCGATGCCGCTCTTGGCGTACACCTTGTCGGTGAGCCACGAACCGGAGACGTCGGCGCTGTTGTCCTCCTTGCTCACGGGGGGCATCGGGACCTGGAAGAGCACCTTGGCCGCCGGATCGGCGGGCGCCTTCTCCTGGGCGCCGGAGGACTTCCCGCCGTCGCCGCCCTTCTGGTCCGTACCACCGCCGTCGCCGCCCGTGGCGCCGCCGGAGCTCGCGGTGTCGTCCTTGCCCCCGTCGTCGGAGGAACCGGCGTACCAGACCCCGCCGCCGATGACCAGAGGGCTGACCGGGCTGCCCGTAGGCCGGCGTCGGCTGACCGGGCTGCCCGTAGGCCGGCGTCGGCTGACCGGGCTGCCCGTAGGCCGGCGTCGGCGGCCCGTACGGCCCGGGCTGACCGGGCTGACCGGGCTGACCGGGCTGACCCGGGTAGCCGTACCCGGGCTGAGGCTGAGGCTGGGAGGGCGGCGGCGCCTGCGGATACCCGTACCCCGGCTGCTGCGGCGGCGGCCCCGCCGGCGGCGTGGCCGGAGCCGCGGGCGCCTGCGGCGGCGTGGGCGGCTGCTGCGGCGTGGGGGCCTGCTGCGGCGTGGGGGCCTGCTGCGGCGGCTGGTTCTGCGGCGGCCCGAAGCCGCCCCCCTGCGGGGGCTGGTGGGGCGGCGGGGGCGGCGGCTGGGTCATGACGTGAGCACCTCGGAGAGCGGAGACGACGGGGACGGAACGAGCCGCGCGGCGGCGGCCGAGGAAACGGGGAACGAGGGAGAAGAGGTCACTTGCCGTAGGCGAGCATCAACTTCTCCTTCGACTCGTCGTTCCCGGTCAGGCGGGTGCTGGAGATGTAGAACCGCCCGTCGACCCAGTCGATGTCCTTGGAGTAGAAGCCGTTCTCGATGTCCGCGACGCCCTGCGGGTTCTGCAGCAGCTTGGCCGGCTTGTGGCTGCCGCCGCCGGTCGGGATGGACACGACCTGCCCGCCCGCGTCGTAGGACGGCTGGACGTACGCGATGAGCTGGTCGCCCTCGACCTTCATCGGCATCATCGACTCGTCCGCGGGGGACTTGGTGCGCCACTTCTCCTTGCCGGTGGCAAGGTTGATCGCGACGATCTCGTTGGCGCCGCTGGTCGCCTCGGTCGGCAGGTAGAGCGTGCCGCCGGCGACCGCCACGCCCGAGCAGCCCTGGAGATCGCGTTCGAGGATGGCCCAGCCGCACTCGGGGGCGAAGTCCTCGTCGACGCCGACCTGTTCCTGGACCTTGCCCCCGGAGGTGAAGCTGGAGATGTTCCAGACCTTCTTGTCCTCGTTGGTGGCGTAGACGACCAGCGGATCGACGGAGTAGGCGCGGGCGATCCGCCAGTCCTTCTCGTACTTGTAGGTCCACAAGACCTTGCCGGTCTTCGGGTCGAGCCCCTGAAGCTCGTCGTGCGCGTTGTTGCCGCCGGCGCCGCAGGAGGCGACCTGGACGAGCTTGGTCGCGCTGCCCGCGAACCCGGCGGGGAAGCAGGCGTCGCCGTACTTCTTCTTGTCGTACAGCTTCTTGCCGCTGCGGACGTCGTAGGCGGTGCCGGACTGGGAGCGGCCGACCATCAGGACGTCGCCGCTGAGCGAGAGCTCGAGGGAGAGCGTCGAGTCGAACAGGTCCCCGTCGGCGACCTCCTCGGTCCAGCCCTTCTGGCCGGTGGCGAGGTCGATCTCCTGGAGCTTGTTGCACTTGGCGCGGTCGCTGGAGCCGCTCATGTAGGCGACGACGATCTTGTCGGCGGCCGTCTTCTCCGGGGTGACCGAGCAGATCTTCTCCGGGAAGGCGATCGGGTCCCAGGCGGGCTTGCCGTTGCCGACGTCGTAGGCGAAGACCTGCTTGTACGCCGCCTTCACCGCGGCCTTGCCGGTGATCCACATGCCGTCGGCGTCGGCGCCGGAACCGGGGGCGTCGGGCGCCTCCTTATACCAGAGCACCTTGGCCTCGCCCGCCTGCCGGCCCTCGTTGAGGTCCTCGGGGTCCTCGCCGCCGTCGCCCCCGCCGTCCCCGGGGTCGACCGGAGCGCCGCCCTTGGAGCCGGAGGGCTTCGGGTCGTCGGTCTTGGCGACGACAGGCTTCTTGTCCTTCTCGTCGTCACCGCCGCTCGCGGTGACCGCCCACACGCTGCCGCCGATGACGAGCAGGGCGAGGGCGGCGGCGCCGACGGCGAGGGCGGGTTTGCCCTTGAAGGGGTTGCGTGAGCCGGGGCCGCCGGGCGGCGGCGTGCCGGGGACGCCGGGGGCGCCCGGGTACTGCTGCTGCGGGTAGCCGTAGCCCGGCTGCTGACCGTAGGGTCCCGGCTGCTGCGGCTGGGCGTACGGACCGGAGTTGTACGGTCCGGGCTGCGCGTACGGCCCCGGCTGGGCGGGCGGGGCGGGCTGCTGCGGGTATCCGTAGCCGGGCTGCTGCGGCGGCGGACCGGGCGGCGGCCCCTGCGGGGGCGGCGGGGTCGGTGCCCCGAAGCCTCCCTGCGGCGGGTCCTGCGGTGCTCCGAAGCCACCCGGCTGCGGCGGCTGATTCGGCGGCTGGCTCATCAGCGCGTTCCCCCTTATTACTCACTGATTTTTAGCCACGCCCCGGGTCACGCGCTGGCCCCGGAGTCGTCGTAGGCGATCGTTCACCTGCCTCGGACCGCCCTGGGACAGTCCTCGGACGGCCTTTCTATCACCCACGGCCAACCGCCCACGGGGCCGCGTCCGCCCCTGTTCCCAAGGGAGGACCGGCCCGTGATGCCCTTGTTACGAGCCTTCACGTGCCCTTTACATCGCCCGCGCGCCCGGCGCACGCGGTCGCTCAGGCGTCTTCGGCCAATTCCAGCCAGCGCAGCTCCAGTTCGTCGCGCTGGCCCGCCAGCTCGCGCAGCTCGGCGTCCAGTTCGGCGACCTTCGCGAAGTCCGTGGCGTTCTCGGCGATTTGCGCGTGCAGCTTGGTCTCCTTCTCGGAGACCTTGTCCAGCTGCCGCTCGATCTTCTGGAGCTCCTTCTTGGCCGCGCGCACGTCGGCGGCGCTCTTCTCGGGCACGGCGGCGGCGGGCCTGGCCGCCACGGCCGGGGCGCTCGACCCGGCGGCCTCCTCCATGCGCCGGCGCCGCTCCAGGTACTCGTCGATGCCGCGCGGCAGCATCCGCAGCGCGCCGTCACCGAGCAGGGCGAAGACCCGGTCGGTGGTGCGCTCGACGAAGAACCGGTCGTGGGAGATGACGATCATCGAGCCGGGCCAGCCGTCGAGGACGTCCTCCAGCTGGGTCAGGGTCTCGATGTCGAGGTCGTTGGTGGGCTCGTCGAGGAAGAGGACGTTGGGCTCGTCCATGAGCAGCCGCAGCAGTTGCAGCCGCCGCCGCTCACCGCCGGACAGGTCCCCGACCGGCGTCCACTGCTTCTCCTTGCCGAAGCCGAAGGTCTCGCACAGCTGCCCCGCGGTCATCTCGCGCCCCTTGCCGAGGTCGACGCGCTCCCGGACGCGCTGCACGGCCTCCAGCACCCGCCAGTCGGGGTCCAGCTCGGCGACCTCCTGCGACAGGTACGCCAGCTTGACGGTCCTGCCGACCCGTACCTGCCCGCCCGCCGGCTGCCGCTCGCCCTCGCTGCGGGCGGCCTCCGCCATGGCGCGCAGCAGGGAGGTCTTTCCGGCGCCGTTGACACCGACCAGGCCGATGCGGTCGCCGGGGCCGAGCTGCCAGGTGACGTGCTTGAGCAGCACCTTGGGACCGGCCTGGACGGTGACGTCCTCCAGGTCGAAGACGGTCTTGCCGAGCCGGGAGGAGGCGAACTTCATCAGCTCGCTGCTGTCCCGGGGCGGCGGCACGTCGGCGATCAGCTCGTTGGCGGCCTCGACCCGGAAGCGGGGCTTGGAGGTGCGGGCGGGCGCCCCGCGCCGCAGCCAGGCCAGCTCCTTGCGGACCAGGTTCTGCCGCTTGGTTTCCTCGGTGGCGGCGATGCGCTCGCGTTCGGCGCGGGCGAAGACGTAGTCGGAGTAGCCGCCCTCGTACTCGTAGACGTCGCCGCGCTGCACGTCCCACATGCGGGTGCAGACCTGGTCGAGGAACCACCGGTCGTGGGTGACGCACACGAGCGCGGACCGCCGTTCGCGCAGGTGCCCGGCGAGCCAGGCGATGCCCTCGACGTCGAGGTGGTTGGTGGGTTCGTCGAGGACGATCAGGTCCTGTTCCTCGATGAGCAGCTTGGCCAGCGCGATCCGGCGCCGCTCGCCGCCGGAGAGCGGCCCGATCACGGTGTCGAGCCCCTGCGGGAACCCCGGCATGTCCAGCCCGCCGAACAGCCCGGTCAGCACGTCCCTGACCTTGGCGTTGCCCGCCCACTCGTGGTCGGCCATGTCGCCGATGACCTCGTGCCGGACGGTGGCGGCGGGGTCGAGGGAGTCGTGCTGGGTGAGCACCCCGAGCCGCAGCCCGCCGGAGTGGGTGACCCGGCCGGTGTCGGGCTCCTCCAGTCTGGCCAGCATCCGGATCATGGTCGTCTTGCCGTCGCCGTTGCGCCCGACGACACCGATGCGGTCCCCCTCGGAGACGCCGAGGGACACGCCGTCGAGGAGTGCACGGGTGCCGTACACCTTGCTGACGTTCTCGACATTGACCAGATTGACGGCCATTTCTCTCCTGCCTGGGGGATCGATCAGCCTTCAAGCGTAGGCCCTCCGGGGGGTGGGGGGACGCTGGCCCGGGTGGTCACTCTTTGTGGTGACGCGTGTCGGAGCGTCCGGCTACGGTGGGGAGCAGGCAGCAGGATCCCGCATATGGGAGGAACCATGACCGCCGAGTCCGTAGAGCACCGCGTTCAGTGGCCGGTGCCGCCGCAGGACGGATACACCGTGGACGACCTGTTCACGCTGCCGGATCTCCCGCCGCACACAGAGTTGATCGACGGGAGCCTGGTCTTCGTGAGCCCGCAGCGCCGTTTCCACTACCTGGCCATCGACCTGCTGTTCAACGGGCTACGCAGCTCACTGGCGGCTGGACTCAGTGTCGAACGCGAGATGACCGTTCTCCTGGACGAGCGCAACGGCCCCGAGCCCGACATCAGCGTGGTGCGCGACGACGCGGTCACCGGATTGGATCAGACCAGCTTCCAGGCCGGGGACGTCCTCCTCGCCGTCGAGGTCGTGTCCCCGGAATCCGAGTCTCGCGACCGCACCACAAAGCCTCACAAGTACGCCGCCGCCGGCATTCCGAGCTACTGGCGCGTCGAACAGGACGGGCCCCAAGGCGGGCTCGTCGTCCACGTCTACGAACTCGACTCGATGAGTAAGGCCTACGTACACATGGGCCTGCATCGAGACGTCATCAAGGTCGACAAGCCCTGCGCAATCGGCATCGACTTGTCAGCGCTCGGCGGGCGGTAAGCCCCTCACACCACCGTCGCCCCCGCCGCCGCACCCACCGCCGTACGCACGTCCCGGCACGTCCCCGACGCCCGCAGCACGCCCGCGATGTCGGAGGCGGACCTGGCGTCGGTCGCGAGGAAGGCGGTGGTCGGCCCCGAGCCCGAGACGACGGCCGCCAGCGCTCCCGCCGCCCGGCCCGCCGCGAGGGTGTCGGACAGTTCGGGGAAGAGGGAGAGCGCGGCGGGCTGGAGGTCGTTGGAGAGGGCGACGGCGAGCGCGGCGGCGTCCCCCTTGGCGAGGGCGTCGAGCACCGCCTGGTCGGCGACCGGCTCCGGAATGTCCAGTCCCTCCCCCAGCCGGTCGAACTCGCGGTAGACGGCCGGCGTCGACAGCCCCCGCGCCGCCAGCGCGAACACCCAGTGGAAGTCGCCGCCCACCTCCAGCTCCCTCAGCCGCTCGCCCCGCCCGGTGCCCAGCGCGGCCCCGCCGACCAGGCTGAACGGCACGTCGCTGCCCAGCTCGGCGCAGATCTCCAGCAGCTCCTCGCGACGGGCGCCGGTGCCCCACAGGGCGTCGCAGGCGAGCAGCGCGCCCGCGCCGTCCGCGCTGCCGCCCGCCATGCCGCCGGCGACGGGGATGTCCTTGGCGATGTGGAGGTGGACGTCGGGAGCGCGGTCGTACCTCGCGGCCAGCGCCTCGGCCGCGCGCGCCGCGAGGTTGGTGCGGTCCAGCGGGACCCGGTCGGCGTCAGGACCCTCGCAGGTGACGCGGGGCCCGTCGGCGGCCGGGGTCGCGGTGATCTCGTCGTACAGGGAGACCGCGAGGAAGACGTTGGCCAGGTCGTGGAAGCCGTCGGGGCGGGCGGCGCCGACCGCGAGCTGGACGTTGACCTTGGCGGGGACGCGGACCGTCACGCTCACTTGCTCGTCACTCCCTGCTTCTCGACTTCTTATGCTTTGTGCTCGGCGATACGCGCGAACTCTTCCACGGTCAGCGCCTCTCCGCGCGCCTGCGGCGACACGCCCGCGGCGACGAGCGCGGCCTCGGCGGCAGCGGCGGACCCCGCCCATCCGGCGAGCGCGGCCCGCAGGGTCTTGCGGCGCTGGGCGAACGCGGCGTCGACGACGGCGAAGACCTCCGCCTTGGACGCGGTCGTCCTGAGCGGTTCCGTCCGCCGGACGAGTGACACGAGCCCGCTGTCCACGTTGGGCGCGGGCCAGAAGACGTTGCGGCCGATGGAACCGGCGCGCTTCACCTCGGCGTACCAGTTGGCCTTCACGGAGGGGACGCCGTACACCTTCGAACCGGGTCCGGCGGCGAGCCGGTCGGCGACCTCGGCCTGCACCATGACGAGGGTCCGCTCGATGCTCGGGAAGGTGTCGAGCATGTGGAGCAGGACGGGGACGGCGACGTTGTAGGGGAGGTTCGCGACCAGCGCGGTCGGGGCGGGCCCCGGCAGCTCCCGCACGTGCATGGCGTCGCAGTGCACGAGCGCGAACCGGTCGGCGCGCTCCGGCATGCGGGCGGCGACGGTAGCGGGCAGGGCTCCGGCGAGGACGTCGTCGATCTCGACGGCGGTGACCCGGTCGGCGGCCTCCAGCAGGGCCAGGGTGAGCGAGCCGAGACCCGGTCCCACCTCGACCACCACGTCGTCGGGGCGTACCTCGGCGGTGCGGACGATGCGGCGGACCGTGTTCGCGTCGATGACGAAGTTCTGGCCGCGCTGCTTGGTGGGGCGCACGCCGAGGGCGGCCGCGAGTTCACGGACGTCGGCGGGGCCCAGGAGGGCGTCGGGGGTGGGGCTGCTCACCCCGCAAGGGTAGCCGGGGGCGGGGCGGCCTCATTCCCGCAGCCGGGCGCCGCAGTGCGGCCAGGCGTCGGCGCCGCTGCGCACGTACAGCTTCTGCGCCCGGTAGGTCTGCTCCGCGGCCGACGCGTCCTCCGGGCGGCCCTCGCCGCCGAGGTCGTGCCAGGTGGCGGCGTCGAACTGGTAGAGCCCCCCGTACGTCCCGGACGGGTCGACGGCGTCCGCGCGCCCGCCCGACTCGCAGGCGGCCAGGCCCGGCCAGTTCAGGTGGTCGGCGCCGTGGACGGAGGTCGGCCGGGGCCGGGTGCCGACCCGGACGATCCGCGGGCTGGGCTCGCGGACCAGCTCGGTGCGCAGGCGGCGCGGCTTCTGCCGGACGCCGTTGACGGTGCGCAGGGCGTAGGTGGTGCGGCGCAGTCCGGGCCGGCCCGCCTGCTGGACGACCTCGGTGCCCCGGAAGAGGGTGGCGTCCTCGGTCCGTCGCTCGTCGAAGGGGACCGGGTCCTCGCGGACCTCCTGGGACCCGGTGATCCGCAGCACCGTGACGGTCTGCCCGTCGCGCGGGAAGCCACCGGCGGGCACGGAGGTGGTGTCCTCGCCGCGCAGGGTGACGCCGGCCTCCTCGACGGCCTCGCGCACGGTCGCGGCGTTGGTGCGGACGGTGCGGGTCCGGCCGTCCGCCATCACGGTCACCACCCGCTCGGTGCGCACCACCAGGGCGAGTCCCTCGCGGCCGATGCGCCGGGAGCCCTCGGCCGACAGGTACGCGCCCTGCGTGCGCACGCCGAGCCGGCGCAGCGCCCCCTCCACCGTCTCCGCGGTCGTCCACACCTGGCGCCGGTGGCCGTCGAGGGTGAGCAGCAGGGGCCGTCCGTACCGGACGGTGACGTCCTCACCGCTGGTCAGCGGGGTGCCGGGGGCGGGCGTGATCACGTCGTGGGCGCCCACCTGGACGCCTTCCTCGGCGAGCAGCTCGGTCACGTCGTCGGCGAAGGTGTGCAGGGTGCGCGGGGCGCCGTCGACGGTCAGCTCGACCGCCTTGTCCTTGGCGACGAAGGCCGTGGTGCCGCCCGCGAGGAAGGCCACGACCAGCGCGCGCGGCAGCAGTCTGCGCAGGGAGGCGTCCGCACGCCCCGCACCGCGCGCCCGGCGCCGGCGCTCGGCCCGCCCGTCGCCCGGCACGCGGGACGACTGCGGCGGCTGCGGCTGCGGCTGCGGCTGCGGCTGCGTTTGTGCCGCCTGCGGCGCGGTGCCCTGCCGGGGCAGCGCGGGCGCGGTCGGCTCGTGGACGGGCGGCGCGGGCCGGTACGGGTCGCCGTACCCGTACGGCAGGGTCGGCGCGCTGTGCACGTCGTACCGGTCGTACCCGTCGACGTCGTACGGGTACGAGTCGTACGGGTACGAGTCGCTCCCGTATCCGTACGCGTACGGGTTGTACGGG
Source organism: Streptomyces violaceorubidus (assembly GCF_000717995.1). GTDB lineage: Bacteria > Actinomycetota > Actinomycetes > Streptomycetales > Streptomycetaceae > Streptomyces > Streptomyces violaceorubidus. The sequence goes on along the minus strand of NZ_JODM01000065.1, from coordinate 1,212 downwards.
TACGGGTTGTACGGGTACGGGGCGAGGTACGGGTGTCGCTCGAACACCTCGGTTGTCTCGAACTGCGTTCCGCTCACGCCGACACGCTCCAGGGGTCCGGATCGGGCCCCCAGAACCTAGCGGAGCGTTCGTCACTCTCCCAAGTCGCGCCGCTACACAGCGTGGCGGACCGGCGGGGGGGCTCAGTACCCGAAGGCGCGGGCCGTGTTCGCGGCGAGGGCGGTGGCCAGGGTGTCCTCGTCGACGCCCCGCACGTCCGCCATGGCACGCACCGTCACCGGCACCAGGTAGGGGGCGTTCGGCCGGCCCCGGTAGGGCGCGGGCGTCAGGAACGGCGCGTCGGTCTCCACCAGGACCAGCTCGGGCGGGGCCACGGCGAGGGCGTCGCGCAGGTTCTGGGCGTTCTTGAAGGTGACGTTGCCGGCGAAGGACATGTAGTACCCAGCGCGGGCGCAGACCTCGGCCATCTCCGCGTCGCCGGAGTAGCAGTGGAAGACGGTGCGCTCGGGGGCGCCCTCCTCCTTGAGGACGCGCAGGACGTCGGCGTGGGCGTCGCGGTCGTGGATGACGAGGGTCTTGCCGTGCCGCTTGGCGATCTCGATGTGGGCGCGGAAGGACCGCTCCTGCGCCTCCTTGCCCTCGGGCCCGGTGCGGAAGTGGTCGAGTCCCGTCTCGCCGACGCCCCTGACCTGCGGGAGGGCCGCGAGCCGGTCGATCTCCGCGAGGGCGTCGTCGAGGGCGGCGTCTCCGCCGGGCTGCCGCGCCCCCTGCCGGGACCAGCCGTCGGGGTCCCCGTGCACGATGCGCGGCGCCTCGTTCGGGTGCAGGGCGACGGTGGCGTGGACGGCGTCGTGCGCCGCCGCGGTCTCAGCGGCCCAGCGGGACCCGGCGAGGTCGCATCCGACCTGGACGAGGGTCGTGACGCCGACCGACGCGGCCTTGGCGAGCGCCTCCTCGACCGTGCCGGACTGCATGTCGAGGTGGGTGTGCGAGTCGGCGACCGGTACCCGCAGGGGCTCGGGCAGCGGGGGCGCGGTGTGCTTGTCGGACCGTCCCGGGGCGTTCGAAGACATGCCCCGATCCTACGGAAGCGCCCGCGCGCCCCCGAAGCGCCGGCTAGGGCCTGTTGCGAAAGTGCTGGTCACAGCCATTCATTGATGGCTGCGACCAGCACGGTCGCTTCGTAGCGGACGGCGAGTTTGTCGTACCTCG
>NZ_JODM01000064.1 GCF_000717995.1 Streptomyces violaceorubidus | reverse complement strand
TCCCGAGGGCGGCCGAAGGCCACGGCAGTGAGCCTCACACTGGAATCAGAAGAGCGCACGGGGATGGCGTTCCTCTGGGAATCGGGTGCTACTTCACTGAGCCTCCGCCAACTTGAAGCCGCAGGTCAAAGGGCTGGTGTGACCGGTTCTCGTGGCGCTCGTGCTGATCACGGGCGACTGTTTGAGTAGTAGATCGTCCGTCAGCGCGGTCGGCGCCTGAGTCGAAAGGCGGTCGACGGGACCATCTCGTGCAGGGGATCATGCGTAGGTGTCGCCGATCGAAGCCGCAACCGATGACCTGCAAGACCTCGCTGTTCTCTGGAGTATCGGAGAGGCCCATGCTCACGATGTCGTCGAGGTTGCCTGCGCGGCACTCGTTGCCGGACTAGACAGCCCGGCACTGCGCATTCTGGCCGGATACACACGTGCCGAGGCGGAGTACGACGTTCCCGACCTGCTTCCCGTCGTACTCGACGAGCTGGACCTTGTGTTCTATGCGCGCGACAGCGAGGCCGGGCAGGACGCTGCCGTGCGGGCGCTCGCGCACCAGATGCTGGCGGGCCGGCTGACGCCGCGAGAGCTTGCTATGCGCATCCACCAGCGGTTCGGCCACCAGCTACCCCTGGCCGAGCGCCTTGCTGAGCTTGATGACGAGTACGACATCGTCGGGTACGGGAACAGGACGTTGGCCCAGCTCGATGCCGAGGTCACGGCCGAAGCTCAGCGTCTGGCGCATGGTCGGCCCGACCAGAACCGACATTCATAGCGATCGAGCCCTGAGCAAACGGTCGTCAGCAGAAGCAGGTAGCTGAACTGTCCGGTTCTTGCTCGCCGTAGTCCGGCAGCCTTCTACGATCCGGTGCATGCTGGATCCCGAGCTGCTGGAACGGATCACCGCGCGGCGCGCGGAACTGGACGAACTCGAAGAGCAGCTGGTCAAACAGCTGGCGGAAGTGCGGGCAGAGCGGGACGAACTCGCCGTCGCCGAACGCGTCCTTGAACGGATGACTGGGCAGCTCGCCGAGGAACGTTCCTCAGCCCGACCGATGCCGGGGCAAGTGGCCGGCCGGGCGGTCATGCTGATCCCGCACCGCGAGCCGGGAGTGGAGGAGGACGCGCTGCCGTGGGACTACCAGCGCATCATCGCCGCTGTGCGGCAGGCCGCCGGACCAGTCATGGCCCGTGAGGTCGGCGAGGTGGTGGGGGTGGACGTCAGCGTGCGGTCCAAGCTGGAACCGCTACGCAGCAAGCTGGTGAGGCTTGTCGATCGCGGCTGGCTCCGGAAATTGCCCGACGGCCGGTTCACCACCCGTCTGTGACCAGCAGTACCGCCACTCCGAGCGGCTGGGAACGGGCGTAACCGGGGGGCTCCCGGCGGCCGTTGGAATTGTGTGACGAATACCGAAGAGCGCGCCGAGGACACCTGCCCGCTTGTCTACCAGTGCCGTCTGCCGCTGTCCACGCGCACCGTCAACCACCTCGCCGACCTGCTCAGGCGGCGCCTGAAGGCGATCCGGTCCAGGTGGCGGATCCTGCCGCCCGGGAAGATCGCGGTGATCGTCCTGGCCGTGTTGCGGCACGACCAGCGCCTGGCCGACATGGCCGGCGGAAACAATGTGTCGGAGTCCACCGTCCGCCGCTGGCGCGACGAGCTGATCGGGCTGCTCGCCGCCCAGGCGCCGCGCCTGGACCGCGCCCTGAAGAAGGTCGCCAGGCAGGGCGGGGAGGTGGTCCTGATCGACGGCACCCTCATTCGCACCACACGCCGCACCGGCAAGGCCGACCGGCGGAACTACTCCGGCAAGCACCGCAGCCACGGCCTGCACTTCCTCGCCCTGACCGACGAGAAGGGCCGACTGATCTGGATATCAGCCGCCCGGCCCGGCCGCACCCACGACAACACCGCCGCCCGCCACGACCACATCCTGGCCCACCTGCGCGCCGCCGGTCTCGGGGCGCTGGCCGACCTTGGCTTCCGCGGCCTGGACAACGACATCCTCGACCCCGTGGTCGTCACCGGCTACATCGCCACTCGTACCCACAAGCTCACTCGAGGCGAGAAGGAGGCCAACCGCGTCCTCGCGATCGGACGGGCACCGGTCGAGCACGGCTTCGCCCACCTCAAGAACTGGCGGATCCTCACCAAGCTCCGCACCGATCCCGCCCGCGCCACCCGACTTCTGCGTGCTCTGCTCGTCCTGACGAACCTCGAAATCAACCGCTGACGGATGATCTTCTCCGCGGACTCCCGCCCATGACCAGCACGAGTACCTCGAGGGTCGGTCACACCAGCCTTTTGACCTGCGACTTCAAGTTGGCGGAGGCTTACTCCACCGCACCACTGTCCACCCGGTGCGCACCACTCCCGCGCGCCGGCCGCACAGGTGCGCACCGCCCACCGAGTTGATGCGCACCGGATGGACGGTGGTGCGCATCGTGGTGCGCACCGGATGGACGCGGTGCGCACTGGATGGGCGCACCACCACACCAGTGCGCACCCACCCGGTGCGGTGGTGCGGTCAGCGGTGCAGAGCTACCACGTTCTCCACCACCGCGCGGGCCCGCGCCACCTGTTCATCGCGCAGCGCCCGTAGAGCCGGGACGACGTCCTTCGGTGCGTCGGCGAGGACCTGGCCGACGAAGTGCGCGATGGTGCGGGCGATCCCCGGCGCGGCAGCCGCGGGGGCGTGCGTGGCCCACTCCCTGATCGCCATCAGGTAGATGACGCCGACCTCGTCCAGGACGAAGGAGTCGGCGCAGGGCTCGGTGTCGTCGGACAGCGCGGTCACGGGGAAGACGATGAGTTCCGCGATGGCCGGCAGCAGCCCCGATAGCTGCTCCACCTCGGGCACGAGCCGCGCCGCCGTGGCGTCGTCGCCGGTCGCCACGGCCAGGACGTAGTCGAAGCCGAGCTGGACCAGGTGCGGGGGCAGCGAGGGAACGATCGGGGACATGAGCAGCTCCTGACGTACGGTCGCCGTGCCGATCACGGCGACGTCCCAGCAGAGTCAGCCCGCCAGCCTGTGGACAGAGGCCTCATCCCTGAGCCGGAACGGGCGAACCAGGGCTGCAAGGGTCAAAGTGGGCCTCCTTGTCCAGCGTGGTCGGCCCGACCACGAGTCCGACCATGACCCCTTGTCCACCTCTGCTACCGCCCCGACTATGGCCACGTTTCTCCTTGACCACGGCTGCTACCTGCCACGGTCAGACCGCGGACAAGGGGGTCCCCTGCACGCTGCTCCCTCGAATCCCCGCCCACCAGGGCGGCCTGAACCGAAGGAGCCACCGCGATGACCACGCACCGACCCCCGGCAGGCGCCGGGCCCGCCCGCCCCGACCACGGGCCCGACCAGCACCGGGCAAGCAGCCCCGGCCTGCTGCGGCGCGCACTTGGGACGCCACTGTGGAACCCACTTTGGTGCCCGGCACCGAGCCGGACGGAGAAAGCCCAGGTCACCACGCAGACACGGCCGGGCCCCGCGTTGTCACTACCCTCTTCTCTCCTCCTCTCACTGACCAAGCCCTGGGAAATAGGTGGGGGTGGGGTGTCAGTGGTGGAGGCGATCATCGGGTTCAGGGCGCGCCTGGTGCCCTCTGCGGCCGGGCGGGGCCGGCGTCCGGCCGGTGGCCGGACGCGGACGACGGGAGGGCGGGGCTGATGGCGGGGAAGCGTGAGGAGAACCCGGCGGGGTCGTCGAACAACCTGCGCGGCGACGTGCTGCGCGTGCTCGGGGTGCTGAAGGTCGCGACGGTCGAACAGATCCAGCAGATCTCAGCCCCGCACCTGAGCTACCGGCACACCGACAAGCCGACCCCGTCGAAGCGGAAGCAGGCCCGCACCGCCTCCCACACCGGGGCGCTGTCGGATCTGCGCAAGCACGGCCTGGCGGAGAACGGCGGGCAGCTCCCGGGCGGGGACACGCTGCGCAACCTCACCCCGATGGGATTGAAGGCCGCCGCTCGCGAGCTGGGGCGGCCGGTGGGGGAGATGGGCAACCCGGCCCGCGGCGCGGGCCGCACCGGGGCCTCCCACCCGATGACGGTCAACGAAGCCGTGCTCGCCCTGCTGCGCCCGAAGCCGGACCTCACCCAGCTCGCCCAGGAGCCGGCCGACGTCCGCGCCGCAGCGCAGACGGCAGTCGATGCGCCCGCCGGGCTGGGCACCATCGCCTCCTACACGACCGAGGTGGCGCTGCCCGCGACCGGCACCTGGTCCAATCCCAGCAAGGGCGGCGCCCAAGCGGACATCGTCATCACCGTGCCCGAGGACGGGGTGCCGCTGCTGTTCGTGGAGATCGACAACTGCTTCGAGTCCGCTCAGGTCCTCGCCGCGAAGATCGACAAATACATGCGGTTCTGCCAGCGCAAGGTGAAGGACGTCGACGGCAAGGAACGGCCGATGTGGCGCACCCGCTGGTGGGTGCCCGACGGACGCCACGGCGACCGGCCGCACCCGCCGCTGCTGCTCGTCTTCAACCGAATCGGCCCGCGCAACCCCAACACCGTCGTCGCGCAGCTTGCCGAGCTGACCGAGCGGCACTGGAAGGGCACCGCGTACGACGGGGGCTTCCACATGTACGACGGCAAGCTGCCCATTGTGGTCACCGGCATGAAGCAGCTCCAAGAGCATGGCCCGGCCGGAGCGGTCTTCCGGCGCTTCGGTCGGCCGCAGAACCAGACGCTCCTCGAGGCGATCGGCAACCCGCTCCGTGAAGCCCACGACGCCCGCAAGCAGGCCGAGTACGCAGCCCGGCAGCGGGAGCATAAGGAGGAGCTGCGCCGTATCGCCGCAGAGCACCGGGTCGAGCGGGAGGCTCGCCGTCCCGTGTGCGCCGGCTGCGGCACCCGGTTCACCGACGAACGGTGGAAGGCCATCGAGCCCGCCGGGTGGGACGCCCCGCGCGAGACCCACCCGCACCTGTGCGAGGACTGCAAGCAGCGAGCGATCACCGCTGAACGACAAGCCGAGCACACCAAGCTTGAGCACCAGGACCAGGCAGTGCCCGAGCAGAAGGCCGGCGGTACCTGGCTCTCGCGCTTCCGCAGCTGACGCAGAAAGGCCTGCGCTGTCAGTGGCGGCTGCAAGGCTGAACGGATGAACCGTGATGACAAGCAGCTGCTGCGCCGCCGGGTCTACGGCGCCGACCACGACCACCCGGGCCCGCGGCCAGACCGGCGCTACGCCGAACTCGTTGGCGGGCCGCTGGACGGTCTGCTGCTCGACATCACCGGCTGGAGGCCGGAGGAGATCGACGACGGTGTCTCCCTCCTCACGGAGCTCGGGCAGTTCGGCCCCGGGGGCCGGGCGCTGTACGACCCGCGCCCCGGCGACCCGGGCCGGTTCGACTGGACCGGCGACACTCCCCAGCTTCCAGACTGTCCCGGGCAATCGCCCGCTTGAGCAGGCGGATGATCTCCTTTTTTCGTGCGTCCGGCGGAGGTCTGCCGGGCGACGTTCTCACGAGTGCGGGCGTCGCTGGATATGCGGACGAGAGCGATGCGATAGAGGGCGGAGTTCGCTCTGCGGTCGTCGCCGCGGGAGAGGCGGTGGCCGGTCGGTCCTGCCGCTGGATGCGGGGACGGGTTCGACGCCGCAGAGGGCCGCGAAGGATGCCTCCGTGCGCAGGCGGTCGGGGTTTCCGCCGGCGGTGACCAGGAGCTGGGCCGCGGTGTCGGGGCCGACACCGAACGCGGCGCGCAGGCCGGGGTTGTGCTCGGTGGCGCGGCGGTGAGGGTGTCGTGTTCCGTGGTCAGGGCCTGGACCCGGCGGGCGAGGGACTTCAGCGCGATCAGGAGGGCGACGTGTGGTGCGTCGCCGGTGGGGCGGAGCCGGGAGATAGCGTCGACCTATGTCTTGCCACGCAGGGCTGTGTACTTGACGTGGATGTCGTCCGGGGCGGTGATGAGGATGTGTGCGATCTGGTTCAAGGTGGCGGTGCGGGCTTTGACGGCGGACCTGGCGGCGCTCTCTCAGCTCAGTTGCACGCGTACCGTGCACATGCTAGGGACGCCTGTAGCGTTCGCACCGCCCACTCGTTCCACCGGGTGTAGAAGTAGAAGGGCCGTGCGGCGGCCACCGCCGCGTCGACCGACGGGAAACCCCGGTCCAGGGCGGCCAAGGGGAGATGCTCGAGCGGAGCGTCCCAGTACAGCGTGAGCAGCTCCAGTACGCGAGTGCGGGGGATCATGTCGATACGGAGGCCGGGACGCACCCGGTGGACCTGGTCATTGACGTCCTGGGTACGACGCACGAGCCGCCCGGCCGTGCGGAGGACAGGCTCTTCGTCCAACAGTGACAAGGCGTTCTCGTCCCAGGGTATCCTGAGGGCGGTGCGGCACGATCTGACCAGAGCGGTCGTCAGCTGTTCGGTCAATGCCAGGCTGGTCTCGGCGGGGGTCAGCCACTGGTCCAGAAAGCCGAGCCGCTCACGGTCCGCAGGCAGACGGTAGAGACCGTGGTGTTCGCCGTGCCGGATCGCCCGGATCTTCACCGTGGCACCGTCTGACGGGTGTTCCCCGCACTGAGTGGCGCAGTGTGAGGCCAGGAGACTCAGCGTCGTGTCCCGGTGGTACACGGCATAGTCCGGGGCGAAGAGCTGGCAGGCGCGCAGCAGGCTGAGGGCGCTGGTCCGGGCCGGGTTCCCGCCCTCAGGGGCGGCACGGGCGGCGAGCTGCCAGGCGTAAAGGAAGGACGTCCGGTGCACTGCTTCCGGCAAGGGTCGGACGACGGGCCCGTCGGATGCGCCGTTGTGCAGGTGTTCCAGCAAGGCCAGGGCGTCATCGCGCTTGGGATCCTTGCGGTGAGCGACGCAGTACCGCTGGAGTTCCCGGACGGTCCCTGGTTCCAGTCCGGCCTCCGCGGCAGCCTCGGGCAGGGCGCCGTAGGAACGCCGTCCGAAAGGGCGCCGGGAGAATACGGTGATCAGCCGCTCGGCCGTGCCGGCATCACACACACCCCGTTCGACGGCTGCAGCGAAGGTGGCCCGCATGCACACGAGCGGTTCCGACAGTGGCCGGTAGCCCTCGTCCTCGGGACCGTGCATCAGGGCTACCTCATCGTCGGCGTCCAGGCGGCCGTCCCGGAAGTCGGCGTAGATCCGGCCTATGCCCCGCATACCAAAACGGTCAAGCTCGGCGGCTCTGAGTGCGCCCATGCTAGAAGCACCCACAACCTGCACCCCGCGACCGATGAGATCCAGAATCTCCTTGTGCCGTACGGACCCTTGCTGGTGGAAGTAGCCGTCGACGATGCCGACCAGGTCACCCGCCTGCGCGTCCAGGCGCCCGAGATCGCCCGCGGCGACCGGCGGGAGCAGTTCAATGCCGGTTCCCGTGACCAGTTCCAGGGCATCCGGCACACTCGGACCGATGAAGCAGTACTTGTTTGCCATGAACACATGCACCTTGTCTCCCCCGAGGCGGCGGCGGCCGCGCCCGGTTCAGTGACCGATGTCGCTGAGCGCTCCTGGACACACCACATGGACGACAGGGATCCCGATGTCCGGGTAGGTGAGATCGACGTAGAGCGGCGACCGTCCCGTCACCGACTCGATCCGTCGGGCGAGATGGCGTGTCTCGTCACTCAGACTGCCCAGGGAGGACGAGGCGATTGAGCTGAAGTCGACCCCGCGTCGTCCGTCGTTCGGTGCGGCGGGAGCGGCCGGTGAGCGATTCACCGATTCGAAGTGCGCCTCTCGGTAAGGTGTCCGGCCTATGTCGTCGCGTGCTCCCGCGATCGCCGTCACCCGGGACTGTGCCGCCTCGGTAAGCGCTCGGCTGAGCGCCACACCTGCGTCCAAATGGGTTCCGGCGCCCCCGAAAGGTGTTGGAAAGGCAGGGCTTGTGATCGTGGCGTCGAAGGTGGGGACACCGAAAGGACTGGCCAGTGCATGTACGGTGACCTGCACCCCAGCCGCCTCGAAGAGTTCCAGAAGATGGTGTGCGAGTGCGTCGTCGACGGTTGAGAGATCGACCGGCTTCGCCGTGCCAAACCGTCTGGCACGAGCAGAGGCATCCCGCTCGATCACCTCGTACATGCCGTGCAGCAGTGCTTCGTCCACCACGTTCCCGCTCGCCAGCCCATTGCTCGTGGCCCGGAACGCGGTCGGGATCCAGCGCCCCGTCACACAGGCGTCCAGACGCAGAAGCGGGGCGGGTACGTACGAATCGCCCTGCCCATCGATCCGTATGGCCGGGTACCAGTCGAAGCGGCAGTCCGGGCCGATGAAATGGCGAGTGGCCATGGGCAGCGCGTCCAGCGAATATCCCAGTGCCGGTTTCATGCGTTCGACGGTGGCGGTGATCGTCGGCACCCGCGGATGCTCCGCGTGCCAGAGTTCGATGGCTTCCATAGTGGCGGAGACCCGGGCCAACATGGCGTCGGCGCCCTTTCCCTGGGACACCGACAGAGTATGGGCGTTGGGCCGTATCGCCTGGAAGACCGGTATGCCGATCTCATCGAGCCAGGTGACGTCCGCGACCCGGGTGATCCCGCACCGTGACAGGACGGGTTGTATCCACTTCCAGGTCTCCTCGGGCGGCCGTGCTCGGTGAGTACCCCTCACAATCGCCTTATCGCCGGCGGCCTGAGCGGGAGAGCCGGCCTGAGGCAGGAGCTGTCCCCGCATCACAGCACTTCCTCTTCTGTCGGGTCGGATTTCTGGGATCGGTCCCTGGTGTCTGGATTCTGTGAGGTGTTCCGCGAAGTCGGTCGAGGGGTTCAGCAGGGAGTCGCAAGGATCCAGCCCCTGCCCGGACTCGGGCCCACAGTCCGGGCAGGGAGGGGGTGACGATCAGAACCCGAAGGCCTCTTCGGCCGGCTCGTCGTCGTCGGTGACCGTGACGGCGAGGTAGGCGTGGACCTCACGGGTCTCGACGTCCCTCACGAGCTCGTCCAGCTCCGTGGTCGTGGGTATGCTCAAGGTTTCACTCATGACCGTGTTCCTCCAGATCTCGTACTCGTGTGTCGGACATACTGCCGCGCCCTTCACACCTGGGCAGGACGTACAGATGTCTTTCACTGTCAGATCCCTACGAAACACGTTTCGTGCCAAAATTCTCAGTCATGAGTGAGTGAGCGACGACACCAAACCGACTACACATGACTCAAGGGGCCGACTACAGTCTCGGGCGGAAGCAACCCGCCAGGTGTCGAGGACTCACCAGGAGGCTACCCATGAGTAAGATGTCCCCCCGTGAGGTCGCTCTTCAGGCCGAGTTCGATGCCTTCTACACGGCGACGGCCTCTTCGGACCTCCTCCCCCGGCTGCACGCCGAAGCACTGGGTGACGCCTGCCCCAGCGAAGTGGAGGCCTACAGTTCCTGCAACTGGAACTTGCTGGGAACGGCGTTGAGCAGGCTGCGCATGCGGCCTGGCCAACTCCTCGCCGACATAGGCTGCGGGACCGGCGGTGTTGGGTTGTGGCTGGCCCGCGCCCTCGCTGTGAACCTGGTCGGAGTCGACCTCTCCAGGACTGCCGTCGAACTGGCGATGGCCCGTCGATCCGATTTCGTACCACCCGAACGCGCTCGATTCCAAGTGGGAACAGTGCGCGCGACGGGATTGTCCGATCAGTGCGCGCAAGGCGCCATCTGCGTCGACGTGGTCGTCGGCACTGCCGAGTGGGCAGCCACTCTGCAAGAACTGCACCGGATTTTGGAGCCGGGTTCTCGTGCGGTCCTCACACGTACCGTGCGTGCGGGCTCCGGCACAGTGTGGAAACCGCAGGTCGAGAACGCCGGTTTCGAGATAGAAGACGTGTGTGAGCGGCCCGAGGAACCGCAGATATGGCGCAGCCTCTATCACCTGTGGATCAGCCGCGAACGGGAGCTGCGCCGAGCGCTCGGTGACGCCCTGGCGGACACATTGCTGAAGGAGGCGAGAGAGGTTCTGCCCCGGCTCGGGAGGCATCGGTCCTCCCTGGTGACCCTGCGGCGCAGGGCCACGTAGATCGGCCGGTTGGCCAACGCGCCGCCGCAGCTTCACGTGGATGGCGTCGACGAAGCAGGCGGCTCTGCCCTGTGCTGGTCGAGACCTTCTACAACCGCCGCCGCCTGCGCAAGCACAAGACCTTCGGCTTCCTCACCCCAGCCGAAGCCAGGCAGCGGCATCAGCACACCCATGGACCCAGGGGGCCGTTGCGTGATCACGTTTCGTCCGGAGTGCCGTGCTGGCCCGTCCTTGGAGGGGACACCCCGGTTCGGGCAGGGGGCGGACGCGGTGCAGGCAC
>NZ_JODM01000063.1 GCF_000717995.1 Streptomyces violaceorubidus | reverse complement strand
ACCGCACCAGCGTCCTGTTCGCCATGCTCCGCGACGGAACCTTCTACGAACCCCGAACCCCACAGCTCGCTTGACGAAAGACATAGAGGCACCCCCCCGCGGGGAGCGCGGCGTCGATGCTCGTGAGGCTGGTGGGGATCGCGGCGGCCAGTTCCGCGGTGTGCGCGGTGAACCGCGGGTCCGCCCAGTGGGCCAGGGCCGCTGAACCCGCCACGAAGGCGAGGTTGTGGCCGCGGAAGGTACCGTTGTGTTCGCCGGGTGCCCACTGGTCGATCTCGCGGCGGATCAGCAGGGCCGCCATCGGCAGCCCCATCCCGCTGAGCGACTTCGACAGGCATACGAGGTCGGGGCGGAGTTCCGGAGTGTCCTCGAAGCTGAAGAAGTCCCCGGTGCGTCCGCACCCCGCCTGGATGTCGTCCACGATGACCAACGCGCCCGCCGCGTCCGCGAGTTCACGCAGCCGGGCGAGCCAGGTGCGGGGTTCCGTGTGCAGTCCGCCCTCGCCCCGGACCGTCTCCAGCAGGATCGCGGCGGGCGGGGCCGCCCCGGCGCGCGGGCCGAGGGCGCGTTCCAGGGCGGTGACCGGGTCGGTCCCGTCCGGGTGGGCGGCGTCGCCGTAGGGGAGGATCGCCACGTCGGTCAGGGGCACCCCCGCCGCACCGCGCAGCAGCGGGGAGGGTCGTGGTGGCCAGTGCTCCGAGCGACGCGCCGTGGAAACCTCCGGTGAAGGCGATGACCTCGGTGCGTCCGGTGACCTTGCGGGCCAGCTTCAGGGCGGCCTCGACCGCGAGAGTGCCGGCCGGGCCGGGGAACTGCACCACGAAGTCGCCCAGCCCCCGGGGCAGGTGGGAAACGTCGGTGGGGGAGAGGTCGAGGCGGCCCGATGCCAGCGCCGCCGACCGGAGGTGTCACGGGTGGCATCGATACTACGTCGCGGGGCGCATAGCGCAGTTGCACCGTTCCGCCCGCAAGGAGTGACCCGGAAGACCACCGGCCCACCCAGCGCCGTCGCCTGCACGGCGATATGAAGGGGACAAACCTCGGGTGACGGGCCGGACCGTACGGACACCGCCAAGGCCAAGCGGTGTCCATGGTGAACTCCCCGCGGCAGAAAGGGGGCCAGTGGGACGTCCTTGCCGGAACCGTGCTGCTAGGTGTCCGTCAGAGGGCAGGTGATCCCATGCTGTCTGCGACCCAGGGCTGTCCTCCGTCTGGGCGACGGTGCTCGTCTTCTGGGCGGCGTCCCGTTAGCGTGGTTGGCAGCCGCCGAAGGGAGGCGCCATGTCGGACGATCCGACGGGCCCGTTGGGTACGGCAATGCGGGAGGTCACGTTCCCGGACCAGTCTCGCGGGATCATCTTGGTGCGGGCGGGAACACCGCAGGACGAGGCCGAGGCAATGGCCGCCCGTGTGTGGGCCGAGATGCCGAAAGGTTGACCTGCACGAACGCAGGTAACCCGTATTGATAGTGGCCGGCGGTCTTCTCTACAGTGCGGGAGCGGTGGTGTACGCGGTCCAGCGCCCCAATCCCTCGCCCCGCTGAGCTGTACCGAGTTTCGTAGAGTCCGATCTTGATTGGTTCAGGCGGACTGCGGGGTTGGCTCCTGGCTCCGCCAGAAGGCTTCCTCGTATTCGGCCGGCGGCACGTAGTCGAGCGCGGAGTGAAGACGCTCTTCGTTGTACCAGGTGATCCACTGGAAGATCGCCCGTTCGGCCTGGTCGACGTCCTTCCAGGGGCCCTGCATCTCGATCAGCTCGGCCTTGAAGGTGCCGTTCAGGGTCTCGGCCATCGCGTTGTCATAGCTGTCCGCGACGGACCCGACCGACGCGGAGGCGCCGATGTCGGCGAGCCGGGTAATCCGGATTGCGATCCGCGGTCGCTGTGATGGACGAGGCCGGAGTCCGTCTTGATCCTCCGTCTCCACAGCGCCATTTCCAGTGCGTCCAGCGGGAGGTCGGTCCGCATGTGGTTCGCGACCTGCCAGCCGACGATCATCCGGGAGTGGACGTCCAGGACGAACGCCACGTATGCCCACCTGGACCAGGTGCGGACATACGTCATGTCCGCCACCCACAGCTGATCCGGGCGCGGGGCGGTGAAGTCGCGGTCGACCAGGTCCGGCGGACGCGGTGCCGACGGCTCGGGGAGCGTGGTCCGGCGCCGTCGGCCACGGATGACGCCCTCCAGACCGAGCTCGGCCGTCAGCCGCTCGACGGTGCAGCGGGCCACCTCGGCCCCCTTTCGCCCCAGGGCCCGGGTGATCCGGCGGGCCCGTAGGTGCCGCGCGACTCCGCGTGGACCTCCTCGATCAGCGGCATGAGCTGTTCGTCGCGGAGCCGGCGGGCCGATTTCGGCCGCTTTTGCGGGCGAAGTACGTCGACGGCGACAGCTCCAGCACCCGGCAGACGGGATCGACCCCGAGGCCCTTGTCGCGCAGGTGGTCGATCACCTGCTCGGCCTCGTCCGGGGACGGTCGATCTCCTGGGCAAAAAACACCGAGGCGGCTTTCAGGATCTCGTTCGCCCGCCTCAGCTCGGCGTTCTCCCTGCGGAGCTGCTTGAGCTCGTCGAGCTCGGCGGTGGTGAGCCGGTCACCGCGCTCGCCGCGGTCGGCCTCGGCCTGGCGGACCCAGCCACGCAGGGCCTCCTTGTGGATGCCCAGGTCCTTCGCGACGTGCGCGATGGGCCGGCCGGTGGTGCGGACCTCGCGGACCGCTCGCTCGCGCAGTTCGTCCGGGTATTTACGGGGTGCTGGCATGGTGCTGGTGGTTCTCCTTCGCCAGGACCGTAACCCTGGCATCAGGGACTCCACAAAACCCAGTACAGCTCACGCTGGTTCGGCTTCCACGAGGTGTTCCACGTTCTGACCGTGGCCGCCTTCACCGCGCACTACGTTGCCATCTCCCTCGCCGTCTGCTGACCGCAGCAGCAGGATGCACTACGGCGTCACGGGGCTGCCCCCTCACTCGCGCACCGATCAGGGAATGCGGCATGCGGTGAGGGCCCGACCGGCACGCCGGTCGGGCCCTCACCGCTGTTCTGGTGTCGGCGCGCGCCTGTCGCGTCGGTCAGACGGACAGGTGGGGGGCGCCGAGCATCGCGGAAGCCCGCTGCAACGGACTGTCGATGCGCACGGGGGCGGCCTCGGGAAGGGTGCGGCAGGTGAAGCCCAGAAGGGCCATGGCCCTGAGGACTTCGCCGGCGCTGAAGTCGCGGCGGTCCTGGCGGGTGATGACCTGGCCGACCTGCTTGGCGGGGTAGTGGCGTCGTCCGATGCACACGGACTCGCCGGTGGCCGGTTCGGGCTTGACGCCCTTCATCGATTCCAGCACGCCGCTCTTGGTCAGGTCGAACGGGAAGCGGGCAATGACACAGCGCATGATGCCTCACAGGCAGGAGAGGATATGGGGTCGACCGCCGTACGGCGGTTCAGCGGGAGAGTGCGAGGACGCCCAGGGCGCTGCCGTGTGCGTCGACCACGGGCACCGGCCCGAGCCGTCCGAAAGGCACCGCGTCCTCGGCTTCCTCCCTCGTGGCCAACGGTGAGACGAAGGGCCCGCTGCCGTCGGTGATGTCACCCAGGCGGAGCCGGTCGGTGTACCGGGAGCTGTCCCGGACGGCGGTGAGCCGGGTCTGGGTGACCAGGCCGACGCACCGGCCGTCTTCGTCGCAGACGACCAGATGCTCCGCACGGGCGGCGGCCATCACGGACAACGCCACCTCGACGGTCATGTCGTGCCAGACCTGTGGCCCGGCGGCATCCATGACGTCGGCCACCGTGCCGTGCAAGGGGCGAGCGTCTACGGAGCGATCCTGCAACTGTCCTGGCGTCAAAGGGTGCCTCCTGCGCAGACGGGCGGGGTTCGTGATCAGAACGGTCTAGGTGGCCGTGCCGGCCGTGGACCGGAGTGCGGGGGTACGCCGGGTCGTCGAGGCGGGGCGGCGTCGGCCGCGTGAGGTGGCGCCGCGCTTCTGGGGGCGTTCGGTCACCGGGGCGGTGATGACGACCGGGATGCCGGTCGGGGTCTGGGCTCCGGTGATCCGGCCGAGGGCCTCGTCGCCCGGGCTGACCTGGGTGGTCTGCGGCCGGATCCCGGCGTCCGACATGAGGCGGACCATGCCGCGGCGCTGGTTCGGGGTGACGAGCGTGACGACGCTGCCGGACTCACCGGCGCGGGCCGTGCGGCCGCCGCGGTGGAGGTAGTCCTTGTGGTCGGTCGGCGGGTCGACGTTGACGACGAGGTCGAGGTTGTCCACGTGGATGCCGCGCGCCGCGACGTTGGTCGCCACCAGGACGGTGACGTGTCCGGTCTTGAACTGGGCCAGGGTGCGGGTGCGCTGCGGCTGGGACTTGCCGCCGTGCAGGGCGGCGGCCCGTACCCCGCTGTTGAGCAGGTCCTGGGTCAGCCTGTCGACGGCGTGCTTGGTGTCGAGGAACATGATGACGCGGCCGTCGCGTGCTGCGATCTCGGTGGTGGCCGCGTGCTTGTCCGCGCCGTGGACATGCAGTACGTGGTGTTCCATCGTCGTGACGGCGCCGGCCGAGGGGTCGACGGAGTGCACGACGGGATCAGCCAGGTAGCGGCGTACGAGCAGGTCGACGTTGCGGTCGAGGGTGGCGGAGAACAGCATGCGCTGGCCTTCGGGGCGGACCTGGTCGAGCAGGGCGGTGACCTGCGGCATGAAGCCCATGTCGGCCATCTGGTCGGCCTCGTCGAGGACGGTGATGGAGATCTGGTTCAGCCGGCAGTCGCCGCGGTCGATGAGGTCCTTGAGGCGACCGGGTGTGGCGACGACGACCTCGGCGCCCCCACGCAGCGCGCTCGCCTGCCTGCCGATCGACATCCCGCCCACAACAGTGGCCAGCCGCAGCTTCACAGAGCGGGCGTACGGGGTGAGCGCGTCGGTGACCTGCTGCGCCAGCTCCCGTGTCGGTACGAGGACCAGCCCCAGCGGCTGACGGGGCTCGGCGCGCTGCCCGGCCGTACGGGCCAGCAGGGCCAGCCCGAAGGCGAGGGTCTTTCCGGAACCGGTGCGCCCGCGGCCGAGGACGTCGCGGCCGGCGAGGGAGTTCGGCAGGGTCGCGGCCTGGATCGGGAAGGGGACGGTCACCCCTTGTTGGCCGAGCGCAGCCAGCAGCTCACCGGGCATGTCGAGATCGACGAAGCCCTCCACGGCCGGAAGCGCGGGGGTGATCGTCCGAGGGGGAGCGAACTCCCCCTGGACGGCGGCGGGCCGACGGCCGTAACCGCCGGAGCGGCTCGGGCCGGCCGAACGGTGCGGCGTCGGCGAACCGAAGCGGCTGCCGCCCCTGTTGGAGTCGGCACTGCCCTTACGGGCGCGGGCGAAGCGGTCGTTCGTGCGTGTGCGGTTCATGCGGAACCTTCCTCGATGCGGCACCTATCAAGGAATTCCCGCAGCAATGAGCAGCACGGAGAATCGCAAGAATGGACCGGTGGGCCTTGCCAGCGGATCTGGCCACCAGAAAATCTGTGCGGCGCGTGCGCTGGAATGATTGGGGGCGCTGTGGGCTCGGACATTCGAAGCGTCCACTGCGCTGTAGCTGAAAGGATGCGGCTGCACCCTCGAAGGACGTTCCGTTTGCGGTAAGCGCACGATGTCCGGGTTGTCGTCCACAGGTGAAATCGCTGCGGGAAACGCATGTAGCTGGGGCCCGCACCCCGAAGGATGCGGGCCCCAGCTACAAGTATGTGGCAGTCAGCGTCAGGCCGGAACGATGTTCTCGGCCGTCGGGCCCTTCTGGCCCTGCGCGATGTCGAAGCTCACCTTCTGGCCTTCCAGCAGCTCGCGGAAGCCCTGGGCGGAGATGTTCGAGTAGTGGGCGAACACATCAGGGCCGCCACCGTCCTGCTCGATGAAGCCGAAGCCCTTTTCCGCGTTGAACCACTTCACGGTACCAGCAGCCATGTTTCATTTCTCCTTCGGGGCAGTCATACGAGATCCGCACTGCGCGAACCTCGTGTCGCCGCAATGATCACCCCGCCCGGGAAAAGACCGGAGATATAAAAGCGCTTCCAGGGTACAGGGTCCGACCGGAGAGCTTTAATTTTCGGCAACCACAACCGCAACTGACATCGACAGTAGCACGTCACAGCAGCCACTGGGCGGTGAAGAACGCCCCCTGCTTATTGCGGCAGAGAATCTACCCGCATGCTCCGATGAAAACTCAAGCCGCGCGCACAGATATTGACCCACCCGCGCGACGCCATATATCGCATGCCGGGCTCACCTGATCCGGTCCCCCACCACGCTCTCCGCTCCTGCACGGGTCGCACCGCCGCGGAGGCGGACAGGGGCCATGACGCCGACCACGCCCGGCGCGACCCCGACAGGGCTCCGGTCGGGGCGTGTCCGATGTGACACCAAATTCAAACAAGCGACCTTACGCTGGTATGGCCGCGACCGACTTCTCACGCCGGGCCGGATGCTACGCGGCCTACGAGGAGGCGCCCACCTGACACTCGCTACCTCCGTCTTGTCGGGCCGGACCCGGTACGTCACGTAGATCCACTGGCAGCGGAGGCCGAAGTCGCGGTCGCCACGCCCAGCCCGGCACTGGACAGCAGAACGGCAGCGGACACGAGGCCGGCCTTCGCACATCGCACATGCAAGCGCACGATCCCCCCTCGTTCCTCGCGCCACACATGGCGCACTCCAACTCGTCGTTCGAGGCTGGCAGATGGGAACGGAACGCGATCAGCAACTGTCAAGGTACGCGCAGGAACGGCGAAGGCGAGAAGCCGCCGGATCGACCGCGGGTGGTGCGTGCGGTACCCGAGTCGCACACGCCGCCGAGTCGTGGACGTCACGGCCGGCGTCGTCTCCGGCCGTCGGCAGGCAACGGTGTGCAGTGGTCCTGCTGTGGGGGCCGGCCCCTGTCTCGGGCGGGAGGGCCGGCCCCTGTCTCTAGGGCTTGGAGCTGGTCACCAGGGGAGGGCGGCTCAGCGGGAGTTGATCAGCAGGCCGGGTATGGTGGTTCGTCCGGTGCGGAACTCGGTGTACGCCCATTGTTCGACGTCCGGCTGCGGGCCGACCGGGTTCAGGGTCACCTGGGAGAACCCCCCGCGCTGCACACTCGACGGTGTCGTCAGTGTGGTGTTGTGACGGTTGGCGTTCTTGGGGATCACGGTCACCCCGAGCCGGTAGGGGACGTTGGGGGAGGCCGCCGTTCGGGCGTGCGCGTAGGCGGTGTAGGTGCCAGGTTCCGGGAAGAACCGGACGCTGCGTTCGTTACTGTGCCACGATGCCCAGCTCCGGTCGATCAGCTTGCCGTCCTTGTAGAGGTAGAGATCGAGGTTGGTGCCGGGATCGTCCGAGGCCGTTTGCACGATCAGTCCTGCCGTACCGGGCGGGACCACGATTCTCGTGCCTTGGGTGCCGACTCCGGCAGGGGAGAAGACGCCGCCGCTGACGGAGGTCGTGAGTTTCTTGTCCGTCCAGGTCACCGGCGTGTACCCGGTGGTGCGCCCGGTGAGAGGGCCGGTGAATCCGGGCTCGAGGGTTCCCTGGCCCTGTCCGCCGGTGCGGCCGAACTCTATTCCCGTGTCGTCGTACGGCCGAGGTGTGAAGCCCCACGGCCGGCCCGCGACGGTCATGCGCACCCGGTGCTTGGCGCTGGCGAAGGTCAGCGAGCCGGTCGTGTAGCGGTCCCAGGTGGCGGTGCCGCGTTCCAGCGTGATGGTCACTGTCGCGGTGGCGCCGGGTTTCACCGAGAACGTCCGCGGGGTGAGGGTCACCTTCATGCCGGCGAGCCCGTCGACCTGCGTGGTGTACCTCTCGGTCCGGGTGCCGACGTTGGTGAGCCGGCGCGTGAGCGTCACCTGCTTCGTGCCGTCGTACTCGCGCAGCGCGATCGACGGCAGGTTGATCTCCTTGCCGTCCGGCGTTGTCGCGGCCGCGAACGCGGTGAGCTCGGCGGCGGAGGGCTCGATCACCAGACCGGGATCGTCGGCGGACGCCGGCCGGGGCAGCCCGGAGCCCTGGCGCAGCGGGCTGGTCGTGCCCCGGGTGTCGGCGGCCGTGGTGCGCAGTGCCGAGGCGGTCGCGCCGGGCGACCACTGCGGGTGCCCGGCGCGCAGAGCCGCGGCCATGCCCGCCACGTGCGGAGCCGCCATCGAGGTGCCCGAATACGCGTCGAAGAGCCGCCCCCCGGCCGCGGGCGACACCGCCGCGACCACGTCGATCCCGTCAGCGACGAGGTCGGGCTTCTGCAGCCCGGTGTGCATCTGGTCGGGCCCGTAGGACGAGAGACCCGCCACACTGGGCACTCCCACGAGGCTGCTGCCGTCCCCGCCCGCCGACAGCGACGCGGTCCCGTCGTTGCGGTGCGCCCAGAGGTAGTTGAAGAGCTTGCCCGCCTGCTCGGCGCTCCACAGGTAGACGGTCGGGAATCCGTGGATCACGTTGAGCCGCACGTTGCCGGTCGACTGGAAGAGCACGACGCCGACACCTCCCGCGGCCTTGACCGCCGCGACCGCGTCATCCGCGTCCATGAAGTCGCACGCGACGATCCTGCCCTTGACCTTGGCGGGGTCGAGGCTCCCGGACAGGCAGAACTGCGCGCCCTCGTCGAGCGAACCGGCCTGGTCGGCGAACACGATCGGGGTACGGCCGAGCGACGGCAGCCGGTCCATCGACGTGCCGACCATGCGGGTGCCGTCGCCGAGGCGCACGGTCGCCTCATGGGACCGCTCGACAGACGCCCCCACCGTGGTCACCCAGGGCTCGGCGTTGCTGATCATCCCGGACATGCCGTCGTTGCCCGCCGAGGCCGCGACGAAGATTCCGGCGAGATAGGCGTTGAGGAAGGCGTCCCCGATCGGGCTGTTCGGCTGGTAGTCCCCCATCGACGAGCCGATCGAGTAGTTGATCACCTGGACGCCGTCGGCCACCGCCGCGTCGATCGCCGCGAGGATGTCGGCGTCCGTGCCCGAGCCGCCCCAAAGCGCCTTGTAGACGGAGATCCGCGCATCCGGTGCCGCCCCGGAGATCGCCCCGTAGTCCTGCCCGAGCACCATCGCGTGCTTGACGGGCAGACCGGCCGCGGTCGACGCGGTGTGGGTGCCGTGTCCGATCATGTCGCGTGGCGAGAGTGTCTCGCCGTCGGGAAGCGAACCGTACGCACTGAGCCAGCCGTCGGCGAAGTACCGCGCTCCGACGATCTTGCCGTTGCACGCAGAGGCCGGGAAGTCCCCATTCGCCTGGCAGGTGCCGTGCCAGCCCGCAGGCGGCGGCATCGTGGCGGCGAACGAGGCGCTCTCCGGCCAGATTCCGGAATCGATCACGCCGATGACCACGTCGGAACCATGTACCGGCCGGGGTGTGGACCGCGCCGACTTCTGCGCCACCGCCTCTTCGGCACGGGGCCCGTTTGACGCGGCCAGGGGCGCGGCGTCGGCTTCGACCCGACGGACAGGTGTAACGGCCGCGACCCGCGAATCCCCCGTCAGCTCCCTGGCCTGAGCCCCGGTCAGCTTGACGGAGAAACCGTTGAAGGCCGTCGTGTAGGTCTGCTGCGAGCGCACACCGAAGTCGGCAAGCACGTCGCGCTGCGCCTGGCCCAGGTGCTGCCGATATCCCTCCGCTGCGTCCGAATACGCCTGAATCCTGCTCCCGGCCGCCGGCCTGGTCGCCTTGAGGCCCTTGACCCCACCGGTGTACGAGGCGACGGGTGCCTCCCGCAATCGCACCACGTACTGCCCGTCGACGGTCTCGGACTGCGCATCGGACCGCGGCGCGCCCCCACCCGTGAGGAGGGCCAGGTCATGGCTGTACTGCCCCAGCCTCAGCTCAGGCAGGGGGGCACCGGTCTGTGCCGTGGCCGACCCGGCGCTCCCCAAACCGGCACACAAAGTGGTGAATACGGTGACTGTCGACGCTGTGACGATTCGGCGTCGTCTTCGAAGGCTCGCGCTCGTGGCCACGAGTCTCCTCCCATGCGGTGAAGGTTACGAACAGCCGTCACTCAACCTTCCGCCGGTTAAGAAGGAAACACCTTGCTGTGACAATCCGTTGCGACATACATCACGTACGACTGGGCGACATATGTCGCTCACTCACACTCCCTGCACCCGACCCCACGGTCACACCTGAATACGGGACACCCGAAGTCCCTACCTGACCGCGACCGCTGTCGTGGTTACGAAGGAAACGCGCCCGTCTGCGGTCCCGGCGTGCTCAGGAACCATCCGCACATCCCCGAGCCGCACGGCACGGCACTGCGGTTGGAGCCTTCTTGCCGGTCGTCCCGGGAAGTGGCGCGGAGGGGTTCGCCGACACCGAGCCGGAAGCGGGAGCAGAAGGTGCTTCCAGCGTTTGTGATCGGCAAGGGGCATGTTCGACGGTGATGCGGTCGGACGAGTGCCCGTGGCGGTCCCGTTCCCACTGCTCGACTCTGCCGGGCCATGCTCACGGCCGCGGTTCTCTGGGCGGTGAGTTGGCTTGGCCACGGTGGTCGCGGCTCAGGCCGGGGTAGCCGTCGTCCAGGAGGACTTCGATGTCGGGGAAGTGCCGGAAGCAGACGGCGATGCCTTCGTTGCGGCCGGCCGTGGCGTCGTGTGAACTGCGCACGGTCGGATTTCGTGGTGCAGATGAGGTGGGAGTGCCAACGACTGCCAGGTCGCTGGGGCAAGGCTGCCTTTGCCTGGGGCGACACCCTTCGTCCGAGGGTGTTCGAGGCAGGGTGGCGGTGCCGGTGGAGGGGCGAACGGTAGTTACGTGTGTACGGCGCTGAGCAGGCTGAGCTCCGTGACCATGTCACCGGTCGCCATGGGGGTAGGGAGGACAATCCACTTTCCGGCCTCGTCTTCGGTGGGGCCCAGGGAGTCCGGAGTGTTGCTTGCCGGGCGTTTTGCAACACCACGAGCGGCGTCGGGGGAGTGCTGAGCCGTCATGGCGATTGAGGTGCCTGACTGGGCGAATGCTCTCTTTTTTATGGTCATGGGTGAGCGTATGCCGCAGGCCAATGAGGATCTTGCCTATCAGAGTCACCTGGCTTAC
>NZ_JODM01000062.1 GCF_000717995.1 Streptomyces violaceorubidus | reverse complement strand
GTGTTGGCGGACGGCGAGGTCGATGGCGGCGGCGGTGTTCTCGGGTGCCATGCCGGAGGAGCCGCGGTGGGCGATGACGTCGGGTCCGGTGGCGGCCTGCGCGGTCGTCGAGGTCGCCGCCAGGGCCAGACCGCTCAGCACCGCCACGACCACCCCGGCACGCTTCTTGCTCACGAACTTCACTGGAGCCTCCCACGTTCGAATGACTCCCTGGAGAGTCCCGGACGCCGGTTACGGGAAGCCTGCCGCCGTCTGGCGGGCCCGGGAGGGGCCGGTGGAGCGGACCACCGAACCGGTCATCGCAGGCGCAGGGGGTGATTGCACGCAATCACCCCCTGGCGCCCCGCGCGTCTCACCCGCCGAGGAGGCCCTGGGGGAGCAGCGACTGCGGCGAGGTGGCCGGATGCCCCACCTCCAGCGATCCCAGGAGGCCGTCCAGCAGCGGACCGCCGGGAACACCGGCGGACGGGCCGGGCACGGGAGCCGCCTCGGCGAGGGGAGCGGAGACCAGCAGAGCGGTGGCCAGGACGGAGACACAGGCGAGCTTCTTGATCATGTCCGTCCCAACGAACGGGGTCCTGGAGGGAAACGCTCGCGGCCGCCGCACTGGGCCAGTCGGGTTCACGCGGGCGCCAACCGTGGCACCGGCGGCAACGGCGTGTGCTCGGGGGAGGCTCGGAACGCCTGGATCGCCAGCGCGGCGAAGCGCCGGGAGGCCGCGACGCGGGCGGCCGTCGACAGGGCGTGGATGCCCCGGTTGGCCATGATCATGAGGATGAGGTCGTCCAGGACGAAGTCGGGGCGCAGACCCCCCTCCCTCTTGGCCCGACGGGCCAGCTCACCGACGGACTTCAGCGAGTACGCGCGGGCGGCGGCGAAGTCCATGGCGTCCGGGTAGGCCGCCATGAACGCCTCGGTGAAGCCCGGGTGCCGGGCGTGCAGCTCACAGGTCTTCTCGACGACGAGGCAGAAACCGGCCCAGGGATCGGGGTGGGCCAGGCCCTCGTCCACCAGCGTCCGGCATGCGCGCAGCTGGTCCGCGAAGGCCTCGGTGACCAGCTCCTGCTTGGTCGGGAAACGCCGGTAGAGCGTCGCGGGCCCCACACCGGCCCGCCGGGCGACTTCCCGCATCGGTACCCCGAGCCCTTCGGCGGCGAACAGTGCACGGGCCGCGTCGAGGATGCGCTCCCGGTTGTCGCGGGCGTCGGAACGCAGGGGGTGAGGCAATTGATCGGTCACCACTCTCACTTTAGCGAAGTGGACGGGGGCGTCCGTTAACGTCCGAGGAGCACGGCCCCAGGACCCAGAAACATGGGGGGCACGGCTTCGGTGAGCGAGGAGTGGCGAATGAAGACAGTGGTGATCCGGCGGTTCGGCGGACCCGAGGGGCTGGAAGTCGTCGACCTCCCCGTCCCCGTGCCCGCCGCGGGAGAGGTGCTGGTCGCGACGGAGGCGATCGGCGTGAGCGGCGCCGACGTGGCCATTCGCCGTGGCACGCTCGCCTCCTACGGGTTCCAGGAGGGGCATGTCCCCGGCGGAGAGGTGGTGGGTACCGTCACCGAGGTCGGCGCGGGCGTCGATCCGTCCTGGACCGGCCGGCGCGTATGGGCGCAGACCGGCGTGGGAGGCGGCTACGCCGAGCGGGCGACCGCCCCGCTCCACGACGTCCTCCCGCTCCCCGAGGGCCTGTCCGCCCTGGACGCGGTGACCATCGGAAGTGCCGGGGCGGTGGCGCACTTCGGGCTCGCCCACGCCCACTTCACCCCGGGGGAGAAGGTGCTGGTGCGGGGCGGGGCAGGCAGCATCGGCATCATGGCGGTCCAGCTCGCGGCACGTGGCGGTGCCGCGGCGGTGGCGGTCACGACCTCGTCGGCCGCGCGGGGCGAGCGGCTGCGCGGGCTCGGCGCGACCCACGTGCTGGACCGCTCCGGCACGGGCGACGCGGACGCCCCCGAGACCTTCGACGTCATCGTGGACGTCGTCGCGGGAGCCGAGCTGCCCTCCTTCTTCGCCAGGCTCGCGCCGAACGGCAGGATGGTGGTCGTCGGCGCCGTCGCGGGGCAGCCGCCCGCGGACTTCGGCACGCGTCTGATGGCCTCGTTCCAGAAGTCCATGTCGTTCGCCACCTTCAGCGCCGCCACCGTCCCGGAGACCGAGCTGCGGGCCGTGCGGGCCGAGCAGTTCACCGCCGCGGGCCGGGGAGAGATCGAGACCGTCGTGCACGATGTGCTGCCTCTGGACCAGGCGGCCTCGGCGCACCGCAGGATGGACGCGGGCGAGGTCTTCGGGCGGATCGTACTGACCCCGTGACCCGGGGGCCGCGCCGCCCCCGGAGCCACGGCCCGCCCGGTGCCGCCCTCGGCGGACGCGCTCAGCCCGTCCCGCGCGGCCGGACGAACACCTCGGTGCCCGGCCTGCGCACGGAGAAGCGGTCCGACGGCGAGACCTCGCGCAGCAGCCGGCGCAGCTCCGCCTCGAAGGCGGCGAGCCGCGCGCCGAACAGGTGCGGGGCCGAGAACGACAGGGAGCACACCCCTGCGACGACGTCGTCCCCCGTGCGCACCATCGCCTGCCCCCCGGGCACGACATGGCGGTACGGGCCGGCGAAGCCCGCCCCGGCCGGCACCGCGGCCTCACCGGAGGGCGTGCCGCGCGGCAGCAGCCCCCGGCCCGCCCGGCGGACCGGCGCCAGATACCGGCGGACCAGGGCGTCGATCGCCGCGTGCGGGACGGGAGGGTGCGGCAGCCCGTCGACGGTCCGGGTCTCCCCCTTGAGGTCCGCGATGTGCACCAGCGCGCCGCCCGGCCGCAGCATGCCCCGGACCCTCGCCGCCACCAGCTCGCGGTCCATCCAGTGGAACGACCGGGCGAGCCTCGCCACGGTGAAGTCGCCCAGTCCCGCCGGGAGTTCCTCGGCCCGGGCCCGCACCCGGCCGCCGGACGCCGGGCCGCCCTCCCCGCGATGAGTCCCCGCACCTACGACGACTCGCGCACCACCAGCTCCGTCGGCAGCGTCATCTGCTGTCGGGGTGCGCCGTGTTGCGTGATGTCCGTGAGGATGCGGGCCATGGTCCGGCCCAGTTCCTCCACCGGCTGACGCACCGTAGTCAGCGGTGGGTTGGTGTGGCGGGCCAGGACGGAATCCTCGAATCCTACGACGGCCACATCGCCCGGCACCTGTCTCTTGTGCCGACGCAGTTCGGCCAGCGCGCCGACCGCCATGAGGTCGGACGCGGCGAAGACGGCGTCCAGGTCGGGGGCGCGTTCAAGAAGCAAACGCATGGCGCTCGCGCCGCCCTCCTCGGTGAAGTCGCCCGCCTCGACGAGGAGTTCCGCCGTAGGGAGGTCCGCCTCCCGGTGCGCGGCGCGCCAGCCGGCGAGCCTGCTGCGGCCCACGTCCATGTCCAGCGGTCCGGTGATGGTGGCGACCCGGCGCCGCCCGCGCTCCAGCAGGTGCCGCACCGCGGCGGCGGCCCCGCCCGCGTTGTCGGAGTTGACGTAGCTCAGCCGCTCGCCCGCGTCGCGGCGGCCGGCCAGCACGGTGGGCAGGCCCATCTCCTCGAGCATGCCCGGCAGCCGGTCCTCGGAGTGCACGGAGACCAGCAGCACCCCGTCCACCCGGCGGGTCGCGACCGACTCGGTCAGCTGGTCGCGCTCGGCCTGGTCGCGGACGAGCATCAGCTGCAGCTGGGTGCGGCTCTCGGCCAGGGCGCCGCTGACACCCCGGATGAGCGCGGCGAAGAACGGCTCCGAACCGAGCCGGCTCTCCGACTCCGGGATCACCAGGGCCACGGCGTTGGTGCGGTTGGTGACCAGGCCCCGGGCGACCGAGTTGGGAACGTAGTTCAGTTCCTTGATCGCCGCAAGTACCCTCTCGCGGGCATCGGCACTGACCAGCTCCGAGCCGTTGACGACACGGGAGACGGTGGTGCGGCCCACGCCGGCGCGGGCGGCGACCGTTTTGATCGTTGGACGGCGGTTGCCGGTCATGTGCTCCCCCCTCGGCGGCCGCGGCGGCGCTGTCTGCCGCGGAGGTGACCTGCGGCAATTCTTGCAGACACCGCACTCGGCGGAGCACCCCCGGGGCTCCGGCAGGCGAACGCGGCGACCGGGTGGTTGTGACAACTTGCTTTCAAGTCATTGACAGACAGGGCCCGTTCCCACGAGTCTTCGATGCGCCGGTGGGAACGTGCCCACCAAATTGGGCACGTTCCCACCCCCTGTTCGAGCCGCTGTCTTTCATCGCTGTAGCCGCTGTAGCCATCGCAGTAGTCATCGCAGAACTCGTCACTCCGATGTGTCAGCGCCGTCGCTAGGAGGAGATCCATGGGCACTCTCGGTTCGTTGCGCAGAGGGGCGGTGGCCACGGCCGCGGCCGTCGGCGCGCTGGCACTCGTCGTCGGCTGCGGCGGCAGCGACGACTCGGCCACCGGCGGTGGCAAGAAGGACGGCAAGGTCACCATCACCATGGGCATGTACGGGGTGATGGGCATCAAGGAGACGGGCCTTCTCGAGCAGTACGAGAAGGAGAACCCGAATGTCGACATCAAGGCCGAGATAGCCGGTGACGAGCAGACCTACTACACCGCCCTGCAGACCAGGCTCGCCGCGGGCAAGGGCCTGAAGGACATCCAGGGCATCGAGATCGGCCGGGCCAAGGAGATCACCGAGACCCAGGCGGACAAGTTCGCGGACTTCTCCGACGTGCCGGGCACCGACCACTTCCTGCCGTGGAAGGAGTCCCAGATCAGCACCAAGGACGGCAAGGTGCTGGGCCTGGGCACCGACATCGGGCCGATGGCCGTCTGCTACCGCAAGGACTACTTCGAGAAGGCGGGCCTGCCCACCGACCGCGAGGAGGTCGCCAAGCTCTGGGCGGGCGACTGGAAGAAGTACGTCGAGGTCGGCCGCACCTTCAAGAAGGACTTCAAGGGCGGCGACGTGGCCTACATGGACGCGGCCAGCGGCCTGTTCAACGCCATGGTCTACGGCTACCCCGAGCAGTACTACGACGAGAACGGCGAGCTGATCTACGAGAGCAACCCGGCCGTCAAGGAGGCGTGGACGCTCTCCGCCGACGCGGCCGAGGACGGGCTGACCGCCAAGCTCCGCCAGTTCCAGCCGGGCTGGGACCCGGGCCTGGCCAACGGAACCTTCGCCACCGCGGTGTGCCCGGCGTGGATGCTCAGCCACATCAGCGAGAAGGCGGGCGACGCCAACAAGGGCAAGTGGGACGTGGCCAAGGCGCCCAAGGGCGCGAACTGGGGCGGCTCCTTCCTCGGCGTGGTCGAGCAGAGCCCGGTGAAGGAGGAGGCCAAGAAGCTCGTCGCCTGGCTCACCGCGCCCGAGCAGCAGGCCCACATCTTCAAGGAGATCGGCAACATCCCCTCCTCGCGCGAGGCGCTGGAGCGCCCCGAGGTGAAGAACGCCGAGTCCGAGTACTTCAGCGGTGCCCCGATCGGCCAGATCTTCGGTGCCGCCGCCCAGGAGATCCCGGACAAGCAGGTCCTCGGCCGCAAGGACGGCACGATCAAGGACACCTTCTCCCAGGGCCTGGCCCTGATCGAGCAGGGCGACGCCACGCGTGACGAGGCGTGGAAGACCACCGGGGAGCGCATCGAGAAGGCGGTCGGCTGACTCTCCGCTCCCGAGGCAGACCGGGCCCGCCCTCGCCCAGGAACAGCTCCTGGCCGGCGGGCCCGGCGCCCCGCCCACACCTCCGCTCTCAGGAAGGAAGTCCGGTGGCCACCTCCACCACCAAGGCCCTGGCCGGGGGCGAGCCTCCGCGTCCGTCCCCCCTCGGGGGCGGGGACACCCCCCGGCGGCGCGGCCCGCTCCTGCACCGGCTCGACATCAAGGGCGCCCCCTACGTGTTCGTCGCGCCCTTCTTCGTCATCTTCGCCGCGTTCAGCTTCTACCCCCTCATCTACACCTCGTGGATCTCGCTGCACGACGTGGAGCTGGCCACCCTCGACGTCATGGACTGGGTGGCGTTCGACAACTACGTCGAGCTGTGGGGCGACTCCCGGTTCTGGAACGCGCTGCAGAACACCATCACCATCGGCGTCATCTCCACGGTCCCGCAGCTGATGATGGCGCTCGGCATGGCGCACCTGCTCAACTACCGGATGCGCGCCTCGCTGTTCTTCCGGGTCGCCTCCCTGGTGCCCTACGCCACCTCGGTCGCCGCGGCCGCCCTCGTCTTCACCATGATCTTCGAGCGCGACTTCGGCATGATCAACTGGGCGCTCGGCTCGGTCGGCATCGACCCGGTGGACTGGGAGGCCGACAAGTGGCCGGCCCAGATCGCGATCTCCACCATCGTCATCTGGCGCTGGACCGGCTACAACGCGCTGCTCTACCTGGCCGCGATGCAGGCCATCCCCGCCGACCGGTACGAGGCCGCCTCACTCGACGGCGCCTCCCGGTGGCAGCAGTTCATCCACGTCACCGTTCCCGGCATCCGCTCCACAATCGTCTTCACCATCGTGCTCTCCACGATCGGCGCCACCCAGCTCTTCGGCGAGCCGCTGATCTTCGGCCAGGGACCCAACGGTGTCACCGGCGGCGCGGACAACCAGTACCAGACGCTGGGCCTGCTGCTGTACGAGGAGGGCTGGAAGAACTACCAGATGGGGCGCTCGGCGACCGTCGCGTGGGCGATGTTCATGCTGCTGGTCCTCGTCTTCGTCGTGCAGCGCGTCATCAAGCGCCTGCGCTCCCGCACGTCCTGACCTGGAGTCGCCATGACCACCCAAAGCCTCCCGGCCCGGACCGACGCCCCGGCCCGGACCACCGCCGTGAGGGCGAGCGGCCGCGGCGGCCGCCGGCTGCTGCGCCAGCGCGCCGGCCGCCAGCACCACGCCGGCCCCCTCGCCTACGTCCTGCTCGCCATCATGGCGATCCTGTCGATCTTCCCCCTGTACTGGACCATGGTGGCCGCGTCCACCGACAACACCCGGGTCAGCCAGACGCCGCCCCCGTTCCTGCCCGGCCCCAACCTGTTCAGCAACCTCGCCCGGGCCTGGGACGAGGCGGCGATGGGCAAGGCCATGATCAACAGCCTGATCGTGGCCGGGGTGATCGCCCTGTCCACGGTGCTGTTCGCCACGCTCGCCGGATTCGCCTTCGCCAAACTGCGGTTCAAGGGCCGCAACGCCCTGCTCATGCTGGTGATCGGCACCATGATGGTGCCGCCGCAGCTCGCCGTGGTGCCGCTGTTCATGCTGATGGCCGACCTGGGCTGGTCGCAGCAGCTGCCCGCCGTCATCTTCCCGACGCTGGTGAGCGCGGTCGGCGTGTTCTTCATGCGGCAGTACCTGACCGAGGCGCTGCCGGACGAACTCGTCGAGGCCGGACGCGTGGACGGGGCGCATTCGCTCAGGATCTTCTGGAGCATCGTGCTGCCCATCGCGCGCCCCGCGATGGCCGTCCTGTTCATGATCACGTTCGTGCACGCGTGGAACGACTTCTTCTGGCCGTTCGTGGTCCTCGACATGACCAACCCGACGGTCCCCGTCGCGCTCACCCAGCTCAGCGCGGGCTACGTCCGCGACCAGTCGCTCATCATGGCCGGCGCGCTGCTCGGCACGCTGCCGCTGCTGGCGATGTTCGTCGTCTTCGGCCGCCAGATCGTCAGCGGCATCATGGCGGGAGCCGTCAAGGGCTGACCCGCCGCACCGCCGCTCCCAGCACCCCCACCCCGAAAGGACTTACGTGGTCACCGCAGCACAGCAGACCGCGTCCGCCCCGGACGCCGCCCGCACCTTCCCCAAGGGCTTCCTCTGGGGCTCCGCGACCGCCTCCTACCAGATCGAGGGGGCCGCCGCCGAGGACGGCCGCACGCCGTCCATCTGGGACACCTACGCCCGCACCCCCGGCCGGGTCCGCAACGGCGACACCGGTGACATCGCCACCGACCACTACCACCGCCGGCGCGAGGACGTCGCCCTCATGGCCGAACTCGGCCTGGGCGCCTACCGCTTCTCCCTCGCCTGGCCCCGCATCCAGCCCACCGGCCGCGGCCCCGCCGTGCAGAAGGGCCTGGACTTCTACCGCCGCCTGGTGGACGAACTGCTGGAGAAGGGCATCCAGCCCGTCGCCACGCTCTACCACTGGGACCTGCCCCAGGAGTTGGAGGACGCGGGCGGCTGGCCCGAGCGCGTCACCGCCGAGCGGTTCGCGGAGTACGCGGCCCTGGCCGCCGACGCCCTCGGCGATCGGGTGAAGACCTGGACCACCCTCAACGAGCCCTGGTGCAGCGCCTTCCTCGGCTACGGCTCCGGTGTGCACGCCCCCGGCCGTACCGACCCGGTCGCCGCCCTGCGCGCCGCCCACCACCTCAACCTGGCGCACGGCCTCGCGGTCCAGGCGCTGCGCGACCGGGTCCGCGCCGACGCCCAGGTGTCCGTCACCCTCAACATCCACCACGTCCGCCCGCTGACCGGCAGCGACGGCGACGCCGACGCGGTCCGGCGCATCGACGCGCTCGCCAACCGGGTCTTCACCGGCCCCATGCTGAACGGCGCCTACCCGGAGGACCTGCTCAAGGACACCGCCGCGCTGACCGACTGGTCCTTCGTCCAGGACGGCGACCTGAGCCGGGCCCACCAGCCGCTGGACTTCCTCGGCGTCAACTACTACACGCCCACCGTCGTCTCCGAGACCGACGGCAGCGCCGCCCACACCTCCGACGGGCACGGCAACAGTGCCCACAGCCCCTGGCCGGGTGCCGACCGGGTCGCCTTCCACCAGCCGCCCGGCGACACCACCGCCATGGGCTGGGCCGTCGACCCCACCGGTCTGTACGACCTGCTGCGCCGACTGGCCGCCGACTTCCCGAAGCTGCCGCTGGTCATCACCGAGAACGGCGCCGCGTTCGACGACTACGCCGACCCCGAGGGCCGGGTCAACGACCCCGCCCGGATCGCCTACGTACGCGGGCACCTGGCCGCCGTCCACCAGGCCATCCTGGACGGCGCGGACGTGCGCGGCTACTTCCTGTGGTCCCTGCTGGACAACTTCGAGTGGGCCCACGGCTACAGCAAGCGCTTCGGTGCCGTCTACGTCGACTACCCGACCGGCGCCCGCATCCCCAAGGCGAGCGCCCGCTGGTATTCCGAGGTCGCCCGCACCGGTGTACTGCCCGGGGCCTGACCGGGTGGGTGCGGCACGCACCAGCCGCCCCGCGAGGCGTGCCGCACCACGGATCCGCCCCCGTCCGCCGCACGCGCGGCGGACGGGGGCGGACCCCTGTGCGAGGCCGGGTCAGTCGAGCGGCGCGAGCGTGAGCCGCGCCTCGGCCGGGTTGCCGTCGTGCACCAGCGACTCGTGGTTGCCGACGTCGTCGAAGGCGAAGGCGTACGCCTTTCCGTCGGCCATGCGCTCGTGGATGATCCGGGCGTAGTGGTTGGTCACGGAGTCCCGGTAGAAGTCCGCCGCCGAGGGATCGGGCTGGTTGGGGTTGCTCAGCAGCGTCGAGCGGTTGAAGCCGGCGCACAGCGTGCGCGAGATCGGCCCGCGCACCTGGTCGTTGGGCGCGTCCAGGAGCCGGTGGCAGCCGAAGACGCTGGAGGCGTCGGGCTTCTGGAAGCTGGTGACGACCGCGCCGGAGGTGTTGGTGAAGTTCATGACGTTGCCCGACACGCGCCCGAAGTACTTGGTGTCCGGCCGGTCCCCGAAGGGCGTGACGGTGAGCGTGCTCGTCGTGTACTTCTGCCAGACCCGGTTGACGTAGTCGTCCACGACCGACGCGGGCAGCGCCCCGGTCTCCACTCCGTACAGCGGTGCCAGCGCCCGCAGTACGGTGCCGTCGGGCCGGGTCTGGACCAGGCCGCCCCAGCCCGGCTGGGCCCGCAGCGCGTCGAACACCCCGCGGTAGCCACCGGCCTTGAGCTGACCGGCGCTGATCGCGCTGCCGTCGGCGCGCTGCACGCCGACCGTGTACGGCGCGGAGAACATGTCGACCTGGGTGCTGTTCAGCCACAGTCCGCCGTCGTTGAGCGTGTACTCGGACCAGTTGAAGAGGATGTCGCGGTTGGGGTCGCTCGGATTCTGGACGGCGGGCTGGACCAGGCCGCCGGTGGTCAGCCGGAAGTCGAGCTTGTGGCCGTAGGAGAAGTAGATGCGTCCCGACAGCTTCGGGATCCGGATGGTCTTGGTCTGCCCCGCGGCCGGTCCGGGGATGGACGCGTCCGGTGCGGGGGTGGGGGGATTGCCGCCGGCGGGCCAGGCGTGGAAGGTGCCGTTCTCGTCCGCCCAGCCCTGCTGGCCGGTCGTCAGCGAGGTGCCCAGGTTGTAGATGTGGACGGCGTCGCCACGGGCGGAGTTGTTGGTGATCTTCAGGGGGATGGTGGCGGGCACCGCGGCGTCAGCGGGCGGTGCGGCGCCGAACGAGAGCAGGGCGCCGGTCAGGGCTGCGGCCGCGGCCACGGCGAGCAGACGGTGTCTGAGTCGGGAGAGCACTCTCCACCTCCGTGCGGGTGTGGGGGAATTGGTCCGTACCGATTGTGAGAGCGCTCTCAGCGTTGCGCCGGGGCGCGTTCATGTCAATGTGCGCGGCGGAACCACGACGCCGCGGTCCGCCCGCCCCGGCCCGTGCCGCCGGTCACCGCGGCCCGGCGACCGGATAGTGCCGCACTCCCGCGGCACCCCGCCGCCGCGCCCCCGGCCACAGGCAGTCCAGGACCGAGGCGGAGGGCGGGAAGAGCGCGGACGGGACCGACTCGCGGGCGAACCACTCCCAGCGCTCGATCTTGTCGGGCTCGGTGACCCGGGCCGTACCGGCCGCCCGCTCGGTGACGGCCGCGGCCGTCACGCGGGTCAGCCCGCCCACGCCGTCGACCAGCACGGCCAGCACCCGCACGTGCGCGGGGGCCGCCACGAGCCCGGTCTCCTCCACCAGCTCCCGGACGGCGGCCGTCTCGAAGTCCTCGCCCGCGTCGACCTTGCCGCCGGGCAGTTCCCAGCGTCCGTCGTGACCGAGCCCGAGCAGGACCCGGCCGGCGGGATCGAGGACGGCGAGGCCGACGCCGGTCAGGCTCTGGGCGGCGGGGTGGGCGCGTTCGGGGCGCTCGGCGCGCGGTGCGGAGGAGTTCACGCGGCTCATTCCACACCGTCGGGAGTCCCGGCGGCCACCGGGGGCGGCGCGGGCCCCGACAGGCGCTGACGATCCGCCGTGCGACCGGCTCGGCGGTGCCGCACCCGACCTGCTCGGTGCAGCACCTGGCCGACGTGGGTCAACTGCGCGCGGTCACCGACGGCATGGACCGCGTCACCGGTCGCGCGTACTGCTCGGTCCTCGTCGAGCTGGACCGGGCCGCGCGTCCCTGAGTCGTGTCACCCCCGTTGGGTGAGGGTCTGGGGGTAGTCGGTGATGATGCCGTCGACGCCGAGGCCGGTCATTTTGCGGATGGCTCCGGGTTCGTCGACGGTCCAGACGTTGATGTCCATGCCGAGTTGGTGGATGCGGTCGACGAGGGTCTGGTCGGTGACGGTGTGCTGG
>NZ_JODM01000061.1 GCF_000717995.1 Streptomyces violaceorubidus | reverse complement strand
GGCTTGATGCCCGTCGGCAGCAGAGGCTCAAGCCGGGCCCACTGGCCATTCGTCAGATCCCCACGTCTCACAGGACGTGATCATCAACGAACAAGATCCTCTTTCGCAACAGGCCCTAGGCCGACTTGTCCCCGTACGGCGCGGACGGGTACTGCCCCGGCGCCGGCCATGGATCCGGCTCCGGGTCCCGGGGGCCGAACAGTCCGGTCAGCCCCAGGTGAACCACCAGCGCGGCGAGCGACCAGGCCAGCAGCGCCCCCTTGGCGCCCAGCTTGAGCGGGGCGGGGAAGGTCACCCCCTTGCCCACGTCCTTGGCGTGCGCGATCACGTCCTGCGCCGGCCCGAGCCACACCCCGAGCCGCCAGGCCAGCAGCGACCCGAGCAGCCCGCCGACGCCGAGGGCGACCACCAGCGGCACGCCCCCGCGCCGCCGCAGCAGGAAGACCACGACCCCGCTGAGCGCCCCGAACGCCAGCGCGAGCAGCGTGAACGTTCCGTCGACGCCGATCGCCTGCTCGCCCTCGGAGTCCTTGAGGTAGACGACCCAGCTGTCGTTGACCACTTCGCCCACCAGCGGCACGCTCGGCGCCAGCTTCCACCACAGCACGCCCAGCAGCGCACCGGAGAGGGCGACCGCCACCGCGGTCAGGGCGGCCTGTCGCAGTTCGGTCAACATCCCGGGGCCGTCCTGTTCGCCGTGCGTGCCGTAGGGGTCGTGGGAACCGCCGGGCGCGGCTCCCACCGCGTGTGCGCCGACGGGCTGCGGCACCGGCCCGCCCTGGTACGACGGGCGTTCGTTCGGCGGCGGTGGCGGAGTCAAGGGTGCGGTCACCGTGCCATCGTGCCAAACCCGTCTGTGCGGCGCGTCACCGGACGGCGGCCCGGCGGTAGGCCCAGGTCGCCACGGCCAGCGAGATCACCCCGACCGCGGCGCACACCGCGAGGTCCCCGAGGACGAGGCCCCAGTCGGGCCGCTCGCCGAACGTGCGCGCGAACGCCTCCACGCCGTAGGTGGAGGGCAGCAGGTCCCGGGCCAGGCGGACCACCTGCGGCATCCGTTCGGGCGGCAGCACGCCGAGCAGCAGGGCCGCCGACATGCCGAGCTGACCGAGGAGGGTGGCGAACTCGGGCCGGGGGGCGAGCAGGCCCAGCGCCGCGCCCAGTCCGGCGAGGGCGGCGCCCGCCAGCGGGATCACGGCCACCAGAACCCACAGATGGGTCACCGGCAGCCCGAACAGCAGGCACCCGAACACCGCCGTCACCACGGTCCCGGGCACGGTGAAGGACGCGTAGGCGCCCGCCGCGCCCAGCACCACCGCGGCGGGCGGCACCGGCAGCGTCGCGTAGTGGTCGAGGCCGCCGCTGGCGCGCAGCTGGCCGAAGTACTGGGCGAGGAGGTTCAGCGCGACGAAGGCCACGACGAGCACCGCGGACCCGGCGACCACGGCGCGTGCCTCGCCGCCGCCGTCCACGACGCCGCGCATCAGGATCATGATGCCGACCGACTGGAAGGTCGCCACGAACAGCAGCGGGATGCGCGCGACCCGCGCCCGGGACAGCTGCGCCCGGTACACGGCCACCAGGGAGGGCCACAGCCGTGCCCGGGGCCCCAGCTCGGCCGGGCCGGCCACGCGCTGCCCCCCGGCTGCCGGTGCGGCACCCCCCAGGGCATCGGCGGGTACGACACTCACGTCGCGCAGCTCCCCTTCGCTCGGGTCGTTCGAAGCGGTCGCCCCGGCGGGGACGGTCGTCCCGTCGGGTACGGATGCGGCGGCCGGTGTTCTCACCACTCGCGTGCTCACGCTCTCACCAGCCCCTGTCGCGCGGCGCCGCCCAGCGCCAGGTACACGTCCTCCAGGCTGGGCGTGGCCAGCGTGAAGTCGTCCAGGGCCGCGAAGGCGGCGCCGCCGGTGACGGTGGCGACGACCGCGCGGGCCTCCTCGGGGGCGAGCCGCAGGGTCCAGCGGCGCCCCGACTCGACGACGCGGTCGCGCAGGGCGGCGACCTCCGGGACGTTCAGCGGCGCGCTCTCGCGCCACACCAGGTCGACGCGGACCTCTCCGGCGACCTTCTCCTTGAGCCCGGACGGCGTGTCGCAGGCGATCACGCGTCCCCGGTCGAGGACGGCGACCCGGTCCAGCACGGTCTCGGCCTCGATGACGTTGTGGGTGACGAGCAGCACGGTGGCGCCGTGTTCGGCGCGCCGCCGGTCGACCGCCGACCACACCGCGCGCCGGGCCACCGGGTCCATGCCGGTGGTCGGCTCGTCCAGCACGAGCAGTGGCCGCTCCCCCACCAGCGCGGCGGCGAAGCAGGCCAGGCGGCGCTGACCGCCGGAGAGCTTCTTGATCGGGCGGGCGGCGAGGCCGGTCAGGCCCAGCTCGTCGAGCACGGCGTCCCGCTCGGCGCGCGCCCGGCGCACGTCCAGGCCGCGCAGCCGCCCGGTGGTCTCGGCGGCGAGCGACACCGTCAGCTCGTCCAGGGCGCTGGACTCCTGTCCCAGGTAGGCGAGGATCCGCGCGGCCCGCTCGGGGTGGCGCACGATGTCGTGGCCGAGGATCTCCACGCTGCCGCTGTCGGGCCGCATCAGCCCGGTGAGCTGGCGCACCAGGGTGGACTTGCCGGCGCCGTTGGGTCCGAGCAGGCCGAAGATCTCACCGCGGCGGATGTCCAGGGTGACGTCGTCGGTGGCCCGCACCTCGGGGCTGGCGGGCACCCCGCGCCTGCCGCGCTGGGCCGGATAGGTCTTGGTCAGCGCACGCACCGCGCACACGGCATCGCCACCGGGTCCAGGTGCCTGTGCCGCGCGCGTACTCACAAAGGAGGAGACTACGGGGTCGGTCCCCCCGGTCTGCTCCCGGGTCCGCCCATAAGTGTCGATTCAGCAGGTGTCGGCCCGGTCCGACAGCGCCCGGTGCCTCACTCCGCCACGGGGGTGCGCTCGGTCGCCGTGCGCACGTCGATCTCCCGCCAGAACCCGGCCCGGATGGCGTACCGGTCGCGCTCGTCGATCTGGTCGTCCTTGTGCGCGAGCAGTCCGAAGCGGGCCGCGTAGCGCAGCAGCTCCCCGTCGACGCGGTGCGGGATGCGCGGGTACATCCCGGACAGTTTCTGCAGGTGGCCGTGGTCGCCGAGGCGTTCGAGCCAGCGCCGGGCGAAGACCTGTCCCACCTCGTAGGGGTCGCCGCCGACCGTGGTGATGTCCTCCTCGCGGTCGGCCCAGCGCTGCTCGGCCGTGGTGAGCTGGGCCAGCGTCGGCAGCGAGGCGGCCTCGGTGGGCTCGGCGGCGGGCCGGTCCACCCAGCCCTTGTCGGAGGACCACCGCAGGGTGGCGTTGGCCGGCTGCGGGGCCGGGTGGGCGCCGGGGGCGCGCAGGGCGGCGAGGTCCTTGGGGGTGGGGACGCCCTTGGCGGGCGGTACCCGCTCGTCGGTGCCGCCCTGCCCCGCGGCGGCCGCGGTGGGGTGCTCGGGCCTCTCGACGGGCCGCTGGGCGGCGGGGAGGGCGGACTCGGGCAGCGGCGCGGAGAGGATCGCGGCGATCTCGGGGCGGGGCACGGGCGGCGGCGCGCAGATGCCGCCGAGCTCCTTGGCGCGCACGGCCTTCGTGATCCACGTACGGTCGAGTACGCGGCGTTCGTCGGCCTCGGCGACCAGGTCCTCGGACTGGTTGTAGTCGCCGTCGGCGGCCTGCACGGCCCACAGGTGGACGGCGACGCCGTGTTCCTTGGCGGCCATCATGCCGGGCAGCAGGTCGCCGTCGCCGGTCACCAGGACGACGTCGGAGCAGGCGCGGTTGCGGGCCAGCTCGGTCAGTTCGGCGTGCATGGCGGCGTCCACGCCCTTCTGCGCCCAGCGGCCGTCACTGCGGGTGAGGGCGCCGAGCCGGACGGTGACCCGGGGCATCACGCGCAGCCGCCGGTGTTCGGGCTGCGGGACGCGGTCGGGGGCGCCGTCGAACCAGTAGATGCGCAGCAGGGGCTGCTGCGTGTCGGACTCGGCACGGTCGCGCAACCCCTGGATGAGGGCGGCGTGGTCGACGGTGATGCGCGAACGCGAGGGCTCTCCCGCCAGGAGACTCGCGGCGGCCCCCAGCAGATACCCGGCGTCCACCAGGACGATGCAGCGGTCCACGCGATCCACCCTCTTTCCGGGAGGTTTGCTTCGGGCTTCCTTCGAGTCTGCCCGACCACGCGGAGGTTATCGGCCGGAACTCGATCTTCGGCGTGGCGTTTCGTCGCCCCGCGCTCCGTCGAGCCGCGTCACGGACGGTAATTGCCCGATATGCGTTCTTTGTTGGGCTATGTGAATCTGGTTCCGGCCCTGGCCCCTAGATCCCCCTCAGGAGGTAGATCACCATGGCCAAGAACAAGAACAACCGTGATCGTAAGCAGCCCCAGGCCGAGCGCTCCCCGCGCGCCGCCGAGTCCGCCGTGATGGACCGCGAGGAGCAGCACTCCCCGCAGCTGACGACGCCCGGCGACCCGGCCTCCCGCAAGCGGCAGAAGCGCTTCGGCCACAACTGACGTCCACGACGAGGGGCGCACCCGGCAACCGGGGGCGCCCCTCGCCCGTTTCTCCGCTCAGCCCGCCAGGCAGGACGGGCCCAGCAGCACCTTCAGATCGCCGAACAGCGCCGGATCGGGCTTCACCCGGTGCCGGTCCAGGCGCAGCACGGTCGTCTTCGTCGGCCCCTGGAGCTTGATCCGCACCTCGCTGTCGCCCCGGTGGTGGGTGAGGATCTCGCCGAGCCTGCTGACCATCGGCGGGGTGACGCGGGTCGCCGGGATGGTGAGGACGACGGGCGCGTTGGTGCCCGCGTTGGACAGGTCGGGAACCATCAGCTCCATCGCGACCAGCCGGGGCACGTCCTCCCGCTTGTCGAGGCGCCCCTTGACGAACACCACGGCGTCCTCGACCAGTTGGGTGGACACCAGCTGATAGGTCGCCGGGAAGAACATGCACTCCAGCGAGCCGGCCAGGTCCTCGACGGTGGCGATGGCCCAGGCGTTGCCCTGCTTGGTCATCTTGCGCTGGAGGCCGGAGATGATGCCGCCGATGGTGACCACCGCGCCGTCCCCGAAGTCCCCGCCGGTGAGCTGGGCGATGCCCGCGTCGGCCTTGTCGGACAGCACGTGCTCCAGGCCGAAGAGCGGGTGGTCGGAGACGTAGAGACCGAGCATCTCCCGCTCCTGGGCGAGGAGGTAGGTCTTGTCCCACTCGTCCTCGCCGAAGACCACGTCGAGTCCGAAGCCGGGCTCGTCGTTCTGCTCGTCGCCCATGCCGCCGAAGAGGTCGAACTGCCCCTCGGCCTCCTTGCGCTTGACCGCGACCACGTTGTCGATCATCGGTTCGTACTGCGCGGTCAAGCCCTTGCGGGTGTGCCCCATCTCGTCGAAGGCACCGGCCTTGATCAGCGACTCCGTCGTCCGCTTGTTGCAGACGACCGCCTCCACCTTGTCCAGGTAGTCGGGGAAGGACGCGTACTTCCCCTTGGCCTTGCGGCACTTGATGATCGACTCGACGACGTTGGTGCCGACGTTGCGCACGGCGGAGAGGCCGAAGAGGATCACGTCGTCGCCCTGCGCGGCGAAGTTCGACATGGACTCGTTGACGTTGGGCGGCAGCACCTTGATGCCCATGCGCCGGCACTCGTTCAGGTAGACGGCCGACTTGTCCTTGTCGTCCTTGACCGAGGTGAGCAGGGCGGCCATGTACTCGGCCGGGTAGTTCGCCTTCAGGTAGCCGGTCCAGTACGAGACCAGGCCGTACGCGGCGGAGTGCGCCTTGTTGAAGGCGTAGCCGGCGAAGGGGACCAGCACGTCCCACAGGGCCTGGATGGCCTCGTCGCTGTAGCCGTTCTTCCGGGCTCCGGCCTGGAAGAGGACGAAGTTCTTCGCCAGTTCGTCGGGCTTCTTCTTGCCCATCACGCGGCGCAGGATGTCGGCCTCGCCGAGCGAGTAGCCCGCGATGATCTGGGCGGCCTTCTGCACCTGCTCCTGGTAGACGATCAGGCCGTAGGTGACCGCGAGGACCTCCTGGAGGGGCTCCTCCAGCTCCTTGTGGATCGGCGTGATCTCCTGGAGGCCGTTCTTGCGCAGCGCGTAGTTGGTGTGCGAGTCCATGCCCATGGGGCCGGGACGGTAGAGCGCGGAGACGGCGGAGATGTCCTCGAAGTTGTCGGGCTTCATCAGCCGCAGCAGGGAGCGCATCGGGCCGCCGTCGAACTGGAAGACGCCGAGCGTGTCGCCGCGCTGGAGCAGCTCGAAGGTCTTGGGGTCGTCCAGCGGCAGGGACAGCAGGTCGAGGTCGACGCCCTTGTTGGACTTCACCATCTTGACGGCGTCGTCCATGATCGTGAGGTTGCGCAGGCCGAGGAAGTCCATCTTCAGCAGGCCGAGCGACTCGCACTGCGGGTAGTCCCACTGCGTGATGGTCACGCCGTCGGTGTGGCGCACCCAGATCGGGGCGTGGTCGACGATGGGCTCGCTGGACATGATCACGCCGGCCGCGTGCACGCCCATCTGCCTCACCAGGCCCTCGACGCCCTTGGCGGTGTCGATGACCTTCTTCACGTCCGGCTCGTTCTCGTACATCGAGCGGATCTCGCCGGCCTCGCTGTAGCGCGGGTGGGTCGGGTCCGTGATGCCGTTGAGGTCGATGCCCTTGCCGAGGACGTCGGCGGGCATGGCCTTGGTGAGCCGGTCGCCCATCGCGTACGGGTAGCCCAGCACGCGCGCGGAGTCCTTGATGGCGTTCTTCGCCTTGATCTTGCCGTAGGTGCCGATCATGGCGACCTTGTCGGCGCCGTACTTCTCCGTCACGTACCTGATCACCTCGACGCGCCTGCGCTCGTCGAAGTCGATGTCGACGTCGGGCATGGAGACGCGCTCGGGGTTGAGGAACCGCTCGAAGATCAGGCCGTGCGGGATCGGGTCGAGGTCGGTGATGCCCATCGCGTACGCCACGATCGAACCGGCCGCTGAGCCTCGGCCGGGGCCGACCGCGATGCCCTGGTTCTTGGCCCACATGATGAAGTCGGCGACCACGAGGAAGTAGCCCGGGAACCCCATCTGGATGATGACGTCCATCTCGTACTCGGCCTGCTTCTGGCGGTCCTCGGGGACGCCGCCGGGGAAGCGGCGCTCCATGCCGCGGCGGACCTCCTCCTGGAACCAGGTGATCTCCGTGTACCCCTCGGGGATGTCGAACTTCGGCATGAGGTCGCGCTTCTCGAACATGCCGGTCGTGTCGATCATCTCGGCGATCAGGCGCGTGTTGGCGCAGCCCTCCTGCCAGGCGTCGGAGGAGTCGATGGCGTACATCTCGTCCGTCGACTTCAGGTAGTAGCCGGTGCCGTCGAAGCGGAAGCGGTCCGGGTCGGAGAGGTTCTTGCCGGTCTGGATGCACAGCAGGGCGTCGTGGGCGGTCGCCTCGTGCGCGTAGGTGTAGTGCGAGTCGTTGGTGACCAGCGGCGGGATGCCGAGCTTCCTCCCGATCTCCAGCAGCCCGTCGCGGACCCGGTGCTCGATCTCGATGCCGTGGTCCATCAGCTCCAGGAAGTAGCGTTCCTTGCCGAAGATGTCCTGGTAGTCGGCTGCCGCCTTCAGGGCCTCGTCGAAGTGGCCGAGGCGCAGCCGGGTCTGCACCTCGCCGGACGGGCAGCCGGTGGAGGCGACGATGCCCTCGGACCACTGGCTGATGGTCTCCTTGTCCATCCGCGGCCACTTCTGGAGCCAGCCCTCGGCGTAGGCGTCGGAGGAGAGGCGGAAGAGGTTGTGCAGACCGGTGCTGTTCGTCGCCCACATGGTCTTGTGGGTGTAACCGCCCGAACCGGACACGTCGTCCCGCTTCTGGTGCGGCTGGCCCCACTGGATCTTGCGCTTGTTGCGCCGGGACTCGGGGGCGACGTAGGCCTCGATCCCGATGATCGGGGTGACTCCGGCCTTCTTCGCGGAGTGGAAGAAGTCGTACGCCCCGTGCAGGTTGCCGTGGTCGGACATGGCGATGTGGGACATGCCCATCTCGTTGCACGCGTCGAACATGTCCTTGAGCCGCGCGGCACCGTCCAGCAGCGAGTACTGGGTGTGGACGTGCAGGTGCGTGAACGGCGGCTTGGACACGTGCGGCCTCCTGGGAAAACTGGGGACGACTGGCGGCGGTCGATCCGGGGGGTCAGCGTCGAAGTCTATGCCTCGCCACTGACACTTCGAGGCCGCCCGCGCGTACCTTCTGGGGCGGGCACTCCCGTCCCCCTTCGAACGTTGGCCCGAGTGGAGATCCGCTCCATTCTTCAGGCACCACCCGCACCAGGAGGCA
The DNA here is from genome assembly GCF_000717995.1 of Streptomyces violaceorubidus. GTDB lineage: Bacteria > Actinomycetota > Actinomycetes > Streptomycetales > Streptomycetaceae > Streptomyces > Streptomyces violaceorubidus. The sequence continues at coordinate 3,661 of NZ_JODM01000061.1, read as the reverse complement.
CCAGGCATGTCGGTCCCGCAGCTCAACGAGGAGCACCGCGGCGAGGAGATCCTCGCCGTCTTCGACACCGCCTTCGGCCGGCTGCTGGCCGCGGATCCCGCCGCGTTCCGCGTGAAGTTCCGGAAGATGGCCGCCTCCGCCTTCGCGTTCTACCGCGGCACCGCCGGTCTGTTTTACCGCGATTTGACCGAGGATCCGGAGTTCGGTGACCAGCCCGGCGGCGCCTACCTGGACGAGCGGACCTCCCGGGTGTGGATCCACGGCGACCTGCACGCGGAGAACTTCGGCACGTACATGGACTCCACCGGCCGGCTGATCTTCAACGTCAACGACTTCGACGAGGCCTACGTCGGCCCCTTCACCTGGGACCTCAAGCGCTTCGCCGCCTCCGTCGCGCTGATCGGGTACGCGAAGGCGCTCAGCGACGAGCAGATCACCGAGCTGGTGCGGGTGTACGCGGGCGCGTACCGCGAGCGGATCCACGCCCTGGCCACCGGGGCCAAGAGCGACGAGGTGCCGCCCTTCACGCTGGACACCGCTCAGGGCCCGCTGCTGGGCGCGCTGCGGGTGGCCCGCTCGCTGACCCGCTTCGGGCTGCTGGACTCGATGACCGAGATCCGGGACTTCGAGCGCCGCTTCGCCCCCGGCGGCGGTTCCATCGAGCTGGACGCCGCCACGCGCTACAAGGTCCTCGCGGCCTTCGACGGCTACCTGGAGACGCTCCCGGAGTCCTCCCTGGCCCGCCCGGACTCCTACCGCGTCAAGGACGTCGTCGGCCGCCGGGGCATCGGCATCGGCTCGGCCGGCCTGCCCTCGTACAACATCCTCCTGGAGGGCAACAGCGACGCCCTGGAGAACGACGTCGTGATCTACATCAAGCAGGCCCAGACCCCCGCCGTCTCCCGGCACATCACCGACCAGGCCATCCGGGACTACTTCCAGCACGAGGGCCACCGCACGGTGATCTCCCAGCGCGCCCTCCAGGCGCACGCCGACCCGTGGCTGGGCTGGACCGAGCTGGACGGCGCCGGGCAGCTGGTCGCCGAGGTCTCGCCGTACGCCGTCGACCTGGACTGGGGCGACATCGACGACCTGGAGGAGATCGCCGAGGTCGTCGCCGACCTGGGCCGGGCCACCGCGACCATGCACGCGGCGGCCGACGACCAGTCCGGGGAGTCTTTGGTGCCCTTCTCCACCGAGCGGGCCATCGACGCGGCGATCGCAGCCGACGAGGAGGGCTTCGCGCCCCTGCTGGTCGACTTCGCGCACCGCTACGGCGCACGCGCGCGCGCTGACCACCAGACCTTCGTCGACCTGTTCCGCAACGGCCGGATCCCGGGCCTGTAGCGGGTCCCCGCCTGTCGGTACTCTCACAGAAAGCCTTTAGGGGTCCCTTACCGGACCCCATGACACACTCTTCTACTGCTATGGACATATCCGGAACCCCGCTCAGAGCCGTCCGCGCGGCGCTGTTCACGGCACTCGCCGTGACCCTCAGCACCGCGTCGCACGTGCTGCTGTCCGGGGTTCCGCTGCCGCTGCCCACCGTGGCCGCGGTCGCCGCCGCCGTGTTCCTGATCGCGTACGCCCTGGCCGGGCGGCGCGAGCGCGGCTTCGGGCGGATCGCCGCCCTGCTGATCCCGCTGGAGCTGGCCGCCGACACGGTCTTCACCACCGGCCAGCACGTCTGCTACGGCCGGGCGGGCGGCCCGGTCGCCGGCCCGCTGCGCTCGGTCGGCTTCGACGTGCTGTGCGGCGACGGCACCGGCATCCACGCCGGGGTGACCGCGCCGCTGACCCGGGTGACCGGGGCGGAGACCGACCGGATGGCGTCGGTGCTGGCCCAGGCGGCCCCCGGCACCGCCTGGCTGCTGCTGGGCGCGCACGTCGGGATCGGACTGCTCGCGGCAGCGTGGCTGGCGCGGGGCGAGCGGGCGCTGGGCCAGTTGCTCGGCGCGGTGGCCGCGACCACCTTCCGGCCGCTGCTGCTCGCCGTCGCGGCCGTGGGCGTGGGCCGGAGTCCGGCGGTGCGCCGACCGGCTCCCCGGGCCCGCCGCACCCGCGGCGCCCGGGAGCGGATCCTCACGCACTCCCTGGGACGTCGCGGACCGCCGCTTCTGATCGCCCTCGTGTGACCCGGCACCCGGGCCGCACGAGCACCACCGAGCACGGCAGTCCCCCATACGTACTTCCGCACACCCCCCGTGTGCGCGTCCCCGGAGAGATCACCATCATGAGCAAGCGGAACAGCCAGGCGGCGAAGACGGCGGCCCGTGAGCGCCTGCGCGAGGAGCGCGAGCGCCAGGCCAAGCGCGACAAGGTCAGGCGGCAGGTCATCGTGGCCGCCTCCATCGTCGGCGTGCTGGCGGTGGCCGGCGGCATCAGCTACGCCGTCGTGCAGGGCAACAAGCCGAGCGGCTGGGACAAGGCCGCCGAGGCCGAGGTGGTGGCCCCGGCCAACACCTCCGGCAAGGACGGCACCACCGTCGTCATGGGCGAGTCCAAGTCCGACAACGTCATCCACCTCTACGAGGACCCGCGCTGCCCGGGCTGCGCGGCGATGGAGCAGAGCATCGGCGAGACCGTCAACAAGGGCATGGAGGACGGCGACTACAAGCTGTCCTTCACCATCGGCACCTTCCTCGACGGCAACCTGGGCGGCGAGGGCTCGAAGAACGCGCTGAGCGCCCTCGGCGCCGCGCTGAACGTCAGCCCCCAGGCGTTCGTCGACTACAAGACGGCGCTCTACTCCACGAAGTACCACCCCGAGGAGTCGACCGACGAGTTCGCCAAGGACGACTACCTGATCAAGGTGGCGAACACGGTCGACGCCCTGAAGAACAACAAGAAGTTCCAGGACGCCGTGGAGAAGGGCACCTACGACGCCTGGGCGATGCGGATGAGCAAGTCCTTCGACAAGGCCGAGGGCGTCCAGTCGACCCCGACCATCAAGATCAACGACAAGGTGGTCGAGACCCCGAGCACGCCCGACGCGTGGCAGAAGGCGCTCAAGGACGCGGGCGTCACCAAGTAACCCGGTGATCGTCGTCTGACGAGTGGGCGAACTTTTTCCGGTTCGCCCACTCGCGCGTCTACCGGCCAGTAACCTGATCGGCCGTGACCAGTCGACACAGAGCGTCCGAAGTCGAAGAAAGCCACACGAGTTCCCCGAACTCCCGCACCCCGAGCCGCCGTACGGTCGTCAAGGCCGCGGCGGCCGGTGCCGTCCTGGCCGCCCCGCTCGTCGCGGCCCTGCCCGCCGGCGCGGCCGGCACCGCCCCCGCCTTCCTGCACGGTGTCGCCTCCGGCGATCCCCTGCCCGACGGCGTCCTGCTGTGGACCCGGGTGACCCCGACGCCCGAGGCCCTGCCGGGTTCCGGGGCCGGCCCGGACACCGAGGTGAGCTGGGTCGTCGCCGCCGACAAGGCCCTCACCCACGTGGTCGCCCGGGGGTCCGTCACCGCGACGGCCGCCTCCGACCACACCGTCAAGGCGGACGTCCGCGGCCTCGCGCCCGCCACGGACTACTGGTTCCGCTTCTCCGCGGGCCCCGCCGGCTCCCCCCCCGTTATCTTTTTCGCGGTCCTGCAAGAGGGCCGTTGGCCTCCGGGCCCGGCATGACTGTTGCCCCCTGTCGAACGGATGACCTGGGGGGTGGTGT
>NZ_JODM01000060.1 GCF_000717995.1 Streptomyces violaceorubidus | reverse complement strand
CTCCAGGACCCGCTCCCGCTCGCCCTCCTCCAGCACCCCGATCCCGCCGACCCGCACCTGCGGATCGGCCACCACCGCCTCCAACACCCGCACGAAGCGGGCGACAACGGCGTCGGCGTACTCCGGGGCGACGAGGTCCGGGCGGTAGTCCAGGCGGAAGTCGAGGCCCGTGCCGGAGGGGGCGGGCAGGGCGGCGAGGCCCAGGGCGTAGTGGGTGCCGCCGCGGATCTCGGCGTCGCCCAGGGTGATGCCGGACCGGTTTGCGTGGGCGTTGATGGCGGCGTGGTCGAGGGGGAAGTTCTCGAACACCGTGAGGGTGTCGAAGAGTTCGCCCACCCCGACGCGGCGCTGGAGTTCCGCGAGGTCGACGTGCTGGTGGTCGACCAGTTCGGCCTGCTCGTCCTGGAGGCGGCGCACGAACGCGGCGACGGTCTCGTCGGGGCGCAGAGTGGCGCGCAGGGGAAGGGTGTTGACGAAGAGGCCCACCATGGTCTCGGCGCCGGGGAGGTCGGCGGGGCGGCCCGCGACGGTGACGCCGAACACCACGTCGTCGTGTCCGGTCAGGCGGGCGAGCATGATCGCCCAGGCGGCTTGGACCAGGGTGTTGGTCGTGACGCCCGCGCGGCGTGCGGCGCGGGTGAGGGCGTTGCCGGCCCGGTCGGGAAGGGAGAAGCGCAGTCGCTGCTGGGGCTGGGGGGCGGTGCCCGGCGTTTCGGTGCCGAGCCGGGTGGGGTCCTCCGTGCCGTCGAGTGCGGCGGTCCAGGCGGCGAGGGCGGTGTCGTGGTCGCGGGTGCCGAGCCAGTCGAGGTAGTGGCGGTAGGGGCGGGCCGGCTCCGGTGCTGCCGCCGGTGCCGGGCCGTCGGCGGCGCGGTGGGCGTAGGCGGCGAGGAGGTCCTGGACGACGAGGGGCAGGGACCAGCCGTCGAGGACGATGTGGTGGTTGGTCAGGGCGAGTCGCCAGCGGTCGGGGGCCGTTCTGGCGAGGGTGAAGCGGATCAGGGGCGGTGCGGAGAGGTCGAAGCGGGTCCAGCGGTCCCGGTCGAGGAGTTCCTCCCAGGCGGCGGTGGCCGCGGGGTCGTCCAGGTGGGTGAGGTCGGTCTGGTGCCAGGGTGCGGTGGCCGCGGTGGCGACGGTGGCGAGGACGCGGCCGGTGCCGGTCTGGCAAAAGCCGCTGCGCAGCACGGCGTGGCGGGCGAGCACGGTGTCGGCGGCGGCGCGCAGGGCCGACGGGTCGAGGGGGCCGTCGAGGGTGAGGACGGTCTGCGCGTTGTAGTAGTCGAGCGCCGTGGTGTCGTAGCGGTTGTGGAAGAAGAGGCCTTCCTGGAGCGAGGAGAGGGCCAGGACGTCTTCGGTATCCGGTGCCGCCGCCCTGACCTCGGCGATCTCGGCGTTCGTCGGGCCGGTGCGCAGAGCTGTGCCCTCGGCCGGGGCGGTGTCCTCGGCGGTCGTCGCGAGGGCGGCGAGGGCGGCGACGGTGCGGTGGCGGAAGACGTCGCTCGCGGTGATGCGCAGCCCGGCCTGCCGGGCCCGGGCGACGAGCCGGACGGCCATGATGCTGTCGCCGCCGGTGACGAAGAAGTCGTCGTCGACGCCGGCTTCGGGCACGGCGAGGATGTCGGCGAACAGGGCGCACAGGGTTTCCTCGGCCGGGGTGCCGGGGGCGCGGCGTGCGGCGTCGGACGTCGTGCGGGCGGGGGCGGGCAGGGCCTTGCGGTCCAGTTTGCCGTTGGGCGTGAGCGGCAGGGCGGGCAGCTCGACGAAGGCGGCCGGGACCATGTAGTCGGGCAGCGTGGCGGCGAGGTGGGCGCGCAGGGCGGCGGTGTCGGGCCGGTCGTCGTCGGGGGCGTGAGGGGCGGGGACGACGTAGGCGACGAGCCGGTGGTCTCCCGGTCGGTCCTCGCGGACGACGACGGCGCTGTGGGAGAGCGCGGGGTGGCGGGTCAGTACGGACTCGATCTCGCCGAGTTCGATGCGGAACCCGCGCAGCTTGACCTGGTCGTCGGCGCGGCGCTGGTACTCCAGGGCGCCGTCGGCCGTCCAGCGCACCACGTCTCCGGTGCGGTACATGCGGGTGCCGGGCGGGCCGAAGGGATCGGCGACGAAGCGTTCGCCGGTGAGTGCGGGGCGGCCGTGGTAGCCGCGAGCCAGTCCGGCGCCGGCGATGTACAGCTCGCCCGGGGCGCCTGCGGGGACCGGGCGCAGCGCGCGGTCGAGGACGTGGACGCGGGTGTTGAGGACGGGCCGGCCGATGGTGACGGGGGTGTCGGCGGTGACGGTGGAGGCCGTGGACCAGACGGTGGTCTCGGTGGGCCCGTACAGGTTGGTGACCGAGGCGGTGGTGGCCGCCAGGCGCTGGGCCAGGTCGGCGGGCAGGGCCTCGCCGCCGACGAGGACGCGCACGGAGCGCAGGTGGTCCCGGTCGCCGTCGGTGAGGGCCCGCCACAGGCTCGGGGTGGCCTGGAGGACGGTGACGTGCTCCCGGTCGGCGAGGGCCCGCAGGGCCTCGGGGTCGCGCACCTCGTCCCGGTCGGCGAGGACGACGGTGGCGCCGGTGAGCAGCGGCAGGTACAGCTCCAGGGCGGCGATGTCGAACCCGACGGTGGTGACGGCTAGCAGGCGGTCGTCCTCGGTGACGCCGAGGCGGTCGTTCATCGCGGCGAGGAAGTTGTCGAGGGCGCCGCGTGGGACGACCACGCCCTTGGGCCGGCCGGTGGATCCGGAGGTGTAGATCGCGTAGGCGGGGTGGTCGGGGTGGACCGGCGCGGTGCGTTCGCGGGGGTGGAGGTCGGTGGCCGGCAGGGCGCCGGTCCGGGACCGGTCGAGCAGGAGCCGGGGCACCGTGGAGCCGGGGAGCCGGGCGTCGAGGCTGCTGTGGGTGAGGGCGAGGGCGGGCCGTGCGTCGTCGAGGACGTAGGCGATGCGGTCGGCCGGGTACTCGGGGTCGACGGGCAGGTAGGCGGCGCCGGTCTTGAGGACGGCGAGGAGGGCGACGACCAGTTCGGCGGAGCGGGGCAGGAAGACGGCGACGTACTGCTCGGGGCCGATGCCGCGCTGGACGAGGAGGCGGGCGAGCTGGTTGGCCCGGGAGTTGAGTTCGCCGTAGGTGAGGCGGGTGCCGCCGTGGACGAGGGCGACGGCGTCGGGGATGCGCAGGGCGCGTTCCTCGAAGAGCCGGGGCAGGGACCGGTCGGGCACCGGGCCGGTGGTGTCGTTCCACGCGGTGAGGATCCGCTCGCGTTCGGCCGGGCCGAGCAGGTCGGTGGCGCCGACGGGCCGGTCGGGGTCGGTGGCGGCGGTTTCGAGGAAGGCGACGAACCGGTCCTGGTGGGCGGCGAGTTCGGCCTCGGTGTAGAGGGCGGGGTTGGCGTCGAACTCCAGGCGTATGCCGTGGTCGGAGGCGGCCGGGTCGCCGAAGGAGACCACGGACAGGTCCTTGACGGGCCCGGTCCACAGCGGGTGCATGCCGGTGGGCAGGCCGGCGAAGGAGATCTCCTGTCCGAAGGACATGGCGTTGACGGTGACGGAGTGCAGGCCGCCGCTGCCGCCGGACAGGTTCAGGTCGCGGTGCAGGTCCTCGCCGCGGTGGCGCTGGTGGCGCAGGGCGTCCATGACGCGCTCGGTGGTGCGGCCGACGAGTTCGGTGAAGGTGGTGGTGCCGGTCACCGGGAGCCGCAGGGGCACCTCGTTGGCGAACATCGCCGGGGTGGTCAGGGCGGCCGCGCTGGTGCGGGCGAGGGTGGGCAGGCCGAGCACCACGTCGTCGGAGCCGGTGAGGCGGTGGGTGTAGGCGGCCACGGCGGCGAGCAGCACGCTCGACCAGCGGCCCGCGGTGGTCAGCCGGGCGGCGCGGTCGGCGGGCAGGACGACGGTGCGGCGCAGCGCGCGGGGTGCCGGCGCAGCGGTGCGGTCGGTGAGGGAGGCGGGCTCGGGCAGGTCGGCGAAGGCGGCATGCCAGTGGTCGCGGTCGGCTTCGTGCCGGGCCGAGGCCCGGTAGGCGCGGTCCTCGTCGAGGAGTTCGGCGAGGGGGCGGAAGCGGGTGGGTTCGGGGTCCCGGCCGGCGGCGAGCGCGGTGTAGGTCTGGGCGAGGCGCCGGCAGTACACGGCCTGGCCGTAGCCGTCCAGGACGATGTGGTGGTGCCGGAAGTAGAGCAGGGACCGGTCGGCGCCGAGGACGAACAGGGCGTGGGTGTACAGCGGGTCGTGGCGCGGGTCGGTGGGGGTGGCCAGGTCGGCGTCCATCCAGGCCCGGGCGGCGGCCTCCGGATCGGGGTCCGCACTGACGTCGACGACGTGCAGGGGGTCGGCGTCGGCCGGTGCCACCGTCTGCCACAGTTCTCCGCCGTCCTCGGAGAACCGTACGCGCAGGGCCTCGGTCTCCTCGACGGTGCGGCGGATCGCGTCGGCGAGGAGGCCGGGGCGCAGGCGTCCGGCGATGTCGAAGTAGGTCGCGCAGTTGTACAGCGGGCTGTCGGGAGCCAACTGCTGTGCCACCCATACGCCCGTCTGGGCAGCGGAAACGGCTCGACGGACCGACCCATGCTCGGACACGGAATACCTACCCACGTTCTGTTCGCTCGTCGGACGGAGGTGCCAGTTGTTCGGACGGAGGTGCCCGGACCCAGGTGTCCGGACTGACGTGCCCGGACTGACGTGCCCGGACTGACGTGCCCGGACTGAGGTGTGCGCGCGGGCCGCGGCGCGCGCTGCCGGTCAGGCGGCGAGCGGCCGTTCGGCGGCGATGGCCTCGAGGAGGCCGCTGACGGTCGGCCGGTCCCACATGACGGTCGGCTCCAGGCTGAGACCGAGGTGGTCCTCGATCTCGGCGACGACGGTGAGGGCGTAGATGGAGTCCAGCCCGTACGTGGTCAGGGGCTCGTCGACGTCTATCGCGTCGGGGGACATGGCCAGGTGGGCGGCGATGCGTTCGCGCAGCCACAGGGTCAGCTCGTCGGCGGAGAGGTCCGGGCCGCTCTTCTCGATGGCAGAACTCGACATGATCATTTCTCCTTGGGGTGGGGTTCGGCGAGCCGGCGGCGGACCAGGCCGAGGCTCGTCGCGGACTCGTACCGCTCGATCAGCTCGCCGTACAGGCGCCGGTCGAGGTCGTGGGGCAGCCGGGGCGGTTGCACGCCGGGGTGCAGGGGGATCCGGGCGAGGACGGCGGCGAGCCAGGCCGGGTCCGCGAGGAAGGGGTCCGGATGGTCTCGGTTGTGCCGCCACAGCTCGACGCAGGCGGCGCCCACGAGCACGTTCACGTACCGGTGGGTGAGGTCGTAGGAGGCGGAGCCCGCGGCGACGGACAGCTCGACCGGGGGCAGTGTCGCGCACTCCGCGGTCAGCCGGCGCAGATCGTCCCGCAGGTGGGCGCCGACCTTGGCGATCACCGGGTGTGCGGTGGCGAGTTCGGGGGCGGCGTCGAGTCCGGCGGCCAGGGAGGAGCTGAGGCTTTCGCGGCCGCCGGCGGTGACGGTGAGCCGGTCGAAGGGGACCGGGGGCAGATCGGCGTCGAGGCGGAACAGGTCGGCGGGGGCCGGCTCGACCCCGGGCCAGGAGCGGCGGGCGAGCAGCGGCAGTTGCGGCAGCAGGGACATCTGGCAGGCGGCGCGGGCGGCGTGGCCGAAGCCGGCGGGCTGGATGTCGCGCAGCAGCTTCTGGAAGATCGCGTGTTCGCCCTCGCGGATGTAGAAGTGCGCGCCGAGGAGCGTGGACAGCCGGTGCATGGCGTCCATCAGGACCCGGGAGATGAAGTACTTGACGGCCTGGGCGTAGAGGGGCGTCTCGGCCGGCAGGAGGTGCAGGGCGCGGGTGCCGACGGTGGCGAAGGCGTCGCACAGCAGCAGGTCGGCGTGGACGCCGGCGAGGACGGAGCGCACCTCGGGCAGTTCGGTGGCGGGCCGCCCGTACAGGGTGCGCGTGGACAGGTGGCGCAGGGTGGTGCGCAGTCCGGTGTCCAGCATGCCCTGGAACATGGCGACGAGGGTGGTGCGGGTGATCTGGAAGCACTTCAGCGCGGTCTCCAGACCGTGCCCGGGCCGGCCCACGACGCTGTCGGCGGGCAGTGGGCAGTCGTGGAACTCGATGCCGCCGAGCTGGACGCCGCGCATGCCGGAGCTGGCGAAGCGGGGCAGGTAGCGCATGCGGCCGGCCGGGATGCGGTCCTTGTCCACGAGGAGCTGGGAGTGGCTGCGGCTGCCCGGCCCGCGGTCGGTGCGGGCGAACATGACGACGGCGTCGGACCGCTGGAGGTTGGTGACGACCTCCTTGCGCCCGTTGAGCACCAGCCCGCCGGGGCCGGGCATGGCCTCGAACTCGGTGCCGATCATGTCGTTGCCGTGGGCGAGTTCGTGGTAGGCGACGGACACCTTGCGGTGGTCGAGGAGCAGCCCGGCCACGTGCCGGCGCTGCTCCTCGCTCCCGGCGGTCCAGATGTTGACGGCGGCGATGAAGGAGCTGGCGCCGTAGCCGAGGCCCAGGCAGGGGTCGCGGCGGTACACGGAGCGCATGATCTCGACGAGTTCGTCGAGGCGGGTGAGCCGGCCGCCGTACTCCGGGGGGACGAACTCCGCGCCGAGCCCGTAGGCGTCGAGGGCGCGCTCGCCGTCGGCGAACATCTCGGCGCGCTCGTCGGCGGCGAGGATCTGCCGGAAGCCGAGCGGGTTGGCGGGGTCGCGGGGGTCGCCGAGGTGCTGCTCGACGGCGTCGGCCCGGTGCGGGAGGGCGGTGGCCGCCGACGTGGTGGTCGGGCTGGTCATGAGGTGCTCCTGGAGGCCGGGCCGGGAAGCAGGGTGGTGAGCGAGGTGGCGCCGGACACGTCGAGGGCGTGGTCGGCCAGCCGGTCATAGGCGGTGGCGCCCGCCTCGTCGAGCCGGTGGCCGAGCCGGGTCAGGACCAGGCGCAGACAGGCCTGGAGCCAGAGCCCGTTGCGGGCGGCGGCGGGCATCTCACCGGCACGCCCGGCCGGCCACGGGTTGTCCAGCCACAGCCGCAGGCAGGCCGCGGCGGCGTAGCAGAGCTCGTAGCGCTCGGCGAGGGCGAACGACTCGGCGGGCACGTCCCGCGGGGTGCGCCGCTGGGCGGCGAGTTCCTCGTGCAGGGCGTCGGCCTCGGCCCGGATCAGCTCGGCGAGGACGGCGGTCTCGCGGGGCAGCCGGCCCGCGTCGGCCTCGGCGGTGATGCGGGCGGCCGCCTCGGGCAGCGACTGCACCAGGGAGCAGCCGTCGGAGGAGATGAGGGACAGGTGCCGCGGGGAGAAGTCGCCCAGGTCCCGGCCGAGCGCGGTGGCGGCCGTGACGGCGGTGGCGGCCGTGACGGCGGTGGCGGCCGTGGTTGCGGTGGCGGCCGTGACGACCGTGGTGGCGGTGGTGGCGGCCGGTTGGGTGCGTGCGCGCCGGTAGCGGGTGGCGAGCAGCGGGAACTGGTCGATCAGGGCGTTGCGGTTGACCGCCGTGTTGCCGTCGAAGATCGCCACCACCCGGTGGTCGCGTTCCAGTTTGGCGAAGGTCCCGTCCGCGTACTGCTCGCTGAGGAAGCCGCGCACGCCGAGCAGTTCGGCCGTGCGGTCGATGATGTGCTGGGCCAGGTCGGGGACGAGCGCCTTGGTGATCGCGGAGATGACGCTCATCTCGCCGGGCAGGGCGTGGATGCTGCGGCTCGCGACGAGTCCGGTCGCCTCCGCGAGGAGCTGCGCGGCGCTGATCTCCCCGAGGATGCGGCGCACCCGGGGCAGTTCGGCCAGTGTCCGGCCGTACAGGGAGCGGTGGCGGGCGTAGTCCACGGCGATGCGTACGGCGGTGTCGCCGGCGCCGAGGGAGAGCGCGGCGCAGACGGTCCTGGTGATCTGGAGTGCCTTGAGGACGATCTCGACACCGGCTCCGACCTCACCGACCAGGGTGTCGTCCGTGAGGCGGGCGTTGTGGAAGGTGATGCCGCTGATGTCGGCGCCGCGGATGCCGTGGGTGGGGACCTTGGGCAGGCAGGTGTGGGCCCCCTCGGGCAGCTGCCGCTTGTCGACCAGGAAGAGGCTGAAGCCGCGCGGCCCGCCGTCGGGCGAGGTGCGGGCGAGGACGCACACCAGGTCGCCCCGGGTGGCGTTGTTGATCAGCCACTTCTCGCCGTTCAGCCGCCAGCCGCCCGCGTCCCGGACGGCGCTGACCTCCCCGGCGAGCAGGTCGCTGCCGTGCCCGCGTTCGGTCAGCCCCCAGGAGGCGACGCTGCCGGCGGTGATCGACGCACCGGTCCGCCGGGCCTGTTCGGGGGTGCCGCCCACCCAGACCGAGGCCGCGCCGAGGAACGTCTTGCCGTGGCCGACGGCGACGGTCAGGTCCCGCCGGGCCACGGTGCGCAGCAGTTGGAGCAGTTCGGTGTGGTCGCGCAGCCGCCCGCCCGCCGTGGCGGGTACGTAGTGTGCGGCCAGGCCGAAGTCGTCCAGGACCCGGCAGGCGTCGGCCGGGAAGGCCTCCTGCCGGTCCAGTGCCGTCAGTGCGGAGGGCAGGTAGGCGGGGTGTTCGTCGCCGGGGGTGCCGAGCCGGCGGTCCAGGGCGTCGACGGCCGGGGTGGCGCTCATCGCTGCCGCCGTTCGGCGGTGTCCACGTGGAGGGCGTCGAGTTCGCCGTCCAGGTAGGCGCGGCGCATCGCGGCCCGCTGGATCTTGCCGCTGGTGGTGCGGCTGACACCGCCGCGCCGCAGCAGCAGCACGGCGTGCACGCCGGTGCCGAACTCGCGGGCCACGGTCTCCCGGATGCCCGAGGCGAGCTTGGCGAGGACGTCCTCGCCGAGCCGGCCGCGCACCTCGTGGGTGACGACGATGCCCTCGTCCAACCGGTCCGTGCCGGGCAGCGGAACGGTGAACACGGCACCGAACAGGCCCTGGAGGTCGTCGTGGTGGGCCCGCAGTTCGTGCTCGACGTCCTGCGGGTACAGGTTCCGCCCGCGGACGATCAGCGTCTCCTTGATCCGGCCGGTCACATGGATCTCGCCCTCGTGCACCAGGCCGAGGTCGCCCGTGCGCAGGAAGCCCTCCTCGCCCCCCGCGGTCCGGGCGGCGAACGTGGCCCGGGTGGCGTCGGGCCGTTGCCAGTAGCCCTGGGCGACGCTGGCACCCTTCAGCCAGATCTCGCCGACCCGGCCCGGCGGCAGCACCTCCCCGGTCTCGGGGGACACGACGCGCACCTCGTAGTCGTCGGCCGGCCCGCAGGCCACCAGGGCCCGGGCCGGGGCGTCCGGGCGGGCGGGCACCACCTCGTGGCGTTCCAGTGCCCCCGCTTCCACCCGGTGCGTCACGGGGGCGCGGCCGCCGGCCCCGGAGACGAACACCGTGGCCTCGGCCATGCCGTAGCAGGGAGTCAGCGCCTCGGCGCGGAACCCGGCGGGGGCGAACCGTTCGGCGAAGGTGGCCAGCGTGGCGGCCTGCACGGGTTCCGAGCCGTTGGGCGCGTAGGTCCAGCCGGACAGGTCGAGACCGGCGAGCTGTGCGTCGGTGACCTGCCGCGCGCACAGTTCGTAGGCGAAGTTCGGGCCCGCCGACCAGTGCAGGCCGTACTCGTGGACCATCCGCAGCCACCAGTGCGGTCGCTTGAGGAAGGTGGTCGGCGACATCAGTGTGCAGGAGCCGCCGAGCAGGAGCGGCGGCAGCAGGATCCCCATCAGGCCCATGTCGTGGTAGTGGGGGATCCACGAGCCGAAGCGGGTGTGCGCGCCCAGGCCGAAGGCGCGGCTCAGGCTGTCGACGTTGTGCAGCAGGTTGCCGTGCCCGACCATCACGCCCTTGGGGTCGCCCGTGGATCCCGAGGTGTACTGGAGCAGCGCCAGGGTCTCGTGGTCGAGCGGCGGCGGCGTCCACGCCTCCGGGTCGCTGTCGGCCAGTGCCTCCCCGTCGGTGACGAGCACCTCGGCCCGGACGGCGTCCTGCTCCCCGGCCCACCGGCGTACGTCCTCCTCGACGGCGGAGTCGGTGAGCACGGCGGCCACCGCGGCGTCGCGGGCGATGGCCGTCACCCGCTCGCGCTGGTGGCGGTACTGCCCCGGCAGCGGCGCCGGTACGGCGATCACCCCGGCGTACAGGCAGCCCAGGAACGCGGCGGCGAAGTGGAGGCCCTCCGGGTACAGCAGCAGGGCGCGGTCCCCGACGGCGGCCCGGTCGGCCAGCCCGACGGCGATCCTGCGGGCCTCCGCATCCAGTTCCGCATAGGTCAGGCTTTCGTCGACCTTTTCGGCGGCGAACTCACGCACGAAGGTGACGGCTGTTTCGGTGGGGCGATCCAGCGCATTTCGGCGAATCGCTTCGGTAACACTGGGAAAGTCTACGACGGCCATGGACATTCATTCCCCCAAAGCGAGGCACACAGCGCCCTGCGTACGACAGAATTCCATATGGCGAGGGAACATAGACCGCGCGTCGTGAACCAGTCAACAGCGTTCGGGCCATTCAAGCGGACCCTTACGAAACGGTACGTATCCGGTCCGTCACGGTACGTCAGTGGGTCGCCGTTCGCCCGGGCCAGCCGCCTCGGGCCCCGCGGTCCGGCCGTCCCGCACTCCCCTTCCTATACAGGGAGATATTCAGCGTCGCCTTAATCCGGTGACAGGCCAACAGGCCTCGTGTTGAATGATCGCGCCCACCGTCCCAGGGCATGGAATTGACGACGAGAGGTGCGGGAGTGAAGCAGACCGGGCTGGACGCCGTACTTCCGCTCACGCCACTTCAAGAAGGTCTGCTATTCCACGGCCTTTTCGATCCGAAGGCCGACGACATTTATGTTTCCCAGCACGTTCTGGACGTCCGCGGACCGCTCGACGCCCACGCCCTGCGGGCCGCCGCCGACGCCCTGCTCGCCCGGCACGCCTCCCTGCGGGTGGGCTTCCGCCACGAAGGGCTGAGCAAGCCGGTCCAGATCGTTCCGTCGTCCGTGGCGACGCCGTGGCACGAGGCCGACCTGGCCGGTGAGCCCGACCCGGCCGCGCGCGCCGCCCGCGCCGAGGAACTGCTGCACGCGGACCGCGCCCGCCGCTTCGACCTCGCCGCCCCGCCGCTGGTGCGCTTCACCCTGCTGCGTACGGGAGAACAGGAGTACCGCTTCTCCCTGACCTTCCATCACCTTCTGGTCGACGGATGGTCCCTCTCCGTCCTGCTGCACGAGCTGTTCACGCTCTACGGCAACGGCGCCGACCTCCGTGCCCTGCCGCCGGTGACGCCGTACCGGACCTTCCTGGGCTGGCTGGCCAAGCAGGACCGCAAGGCGGCCGTCGCGGCCTGGGCCGATGCCCTGGCCGGTCTGCGGGACCCGTCCCTCGTCGCACCGGACGCCGAGGACGCCCGAGCCGCCGTCCCCGAGCACGTCTTCACCACGCTCACCGCCACGCAGACGGAACGCCTCACCGCACGCTCGCGCGAACTCGGTGTCACCGTCAACACCGTGGTCCAGGGCGCCTGGGCCATCCTGCTCTCCCGGCTCCTGGGCAGCGACGACGTCGTCTTCGGCGCCACCGTCTCGGGCCGGCCGCCGGAGATCCCCGGCGTCGAGAACATGGTCGGCCTGTTCATCAACACGGTGCCGGTACGGGTGCCCGTACGGGCGGCGGAACCGGTCGAGGTCCTGCTGCGCCGGCTCCAGAGCAGCCAGCTCGACCTGCTCCCCCACCAGCATCTGGGACTCACCGACATCCAGCAGGCGGCGGGGCTGCCCGAACTCTTCGACACCATGGTGGTGTTCGAGAACTACCCGCACGACGTCGGCGCGTCCGCGTCCGCGTCCCGGACCCCGGCCGACGCGGTGCGCGTCACCGGCCAGAGCACCAGCGACGGTTCCCACTACCCGCTGACCCTCGTGGCGGTCCCCGGCCCCACGATGCGCTTCCGGCTCGACCACCGCCCCGACGTGTTCGACACCGAGGCCGCCGAAGTCCTGCTGGCGCGGTTTGTGCGGGTGTTGGAGGCGGTGGTGGGTGAGCCGTCGGTGCGGGTGGGTGTGGTGCCGGTGTTGTCGGTGGCGGAGCGTGCTGCTGTGGTGGCGGGGTGGTCGGTGGATGCCGGTGAGCCCGTGGCGGTGTCTGCGTCGTTGCCGGGTGGTGGGGTGTTGGGTTCGTGGTTCTCGCGGGTTGCG
>NZ_JODM01000059.1 GCF_000717995.1 Streptomyces violaceorubidus | reverse complement strand
CACCAGGTCGATCGGCTTCGTGCCGTGCAGGGCGCCGTTCGCCTTGCCGCGTCCGCGCGGGGTGCGGATCGCGTCGTACACGTACGCTTCGGTGCTCACCTCGGGGTCCTCCCAGTGGGTGTGGGGCGGGTGGTGCGTCGATGGGGACGGTCGGCGGCTCAACCGAGGAGGGAGCGGCCGATGATCTCCTTCATGATCTCGGTGGTGCCGCCGTAGATGGTCTGGACGCGGCTGTCGAGGAAGGCCCGCGCCACCCGGTACTCGCTCATGTAGCCGTAGCCGCCGTGCAGTTGCAGGCACCGGTCGACGACCCGCTTCTGGAGTTCGGTGGCCCACCACTTGGCCATCGAGGCGTGCACGGGGTCGAGCTGCCCCGCCACGTGCTCGGTGATGCAGCGGTCCAGGAAGGTGCGGGTGACCGCTGCCTCTGTGGCCATCTCGGCGATCTCGAAGCGGACGTGCTGGAGCCCCGCCAGCGGCCGGCCGAAGGCCTCGCGCTCCTTCACGTACCCGGTGGTGACGTCGAGGATCTCCTCGGCCGCCGCGGCGGCGCCGACCGCGATGGCCAGCCGCTCCTGGGCGAGGTTGCCCATCAGACAGGTGAAGGCGCGGTTCTCCTCACCGAGCAGGTTCTCCTTGGGGACGCGTACGTCGTTGAAGAACAACTCGGCGGTGTCCTGGGCCTTCTGTCCGATCTTCGCGAGGTTGCGGCCGCGTTCGAAGCCCTCCGCGCCGCGTTCCACGACGAGCAGGCTCTGCCCCGCGCTGCCGCCCTCGGGCGTGGTGCGGGCGACCACGACGACGAGGTCGGCGAGGATGCCGTTGGAGATGAAGGTCTTCGAGCCGTTGAGCAGGTAGTGGTCGCCGTGGTCGGTGGCGGTGGTGCGGATGCCCTGAAGGTCGGAACCGGCCCCGGGTTCGGTCATGGCGATGGCGGTGACGATGTCCCCGGAGACGAAGCCGGGCAGCCAGCGCCGCTTCTGCTCCTCGGTGGCGAGCCGGGTGAGGTAGGGGCCGACGATGTCGTTGTGCAGGCTCAGGGCCAGTCCGGAGGCTCCGGCGCGGGCGAACTCCTCGATGAGCACCGCGCTGTAGCGGAAGTCTTCGGTGCCACCGCCGCCGTACTCCTCGTCGACGGCCGGCCCCAGCAGGCCCTGCCGTCCCGCCGCGTACCAGACCTCGCGGTCGACGATGCCGTTGCGTTCCCAGCGTTCGTGGTGCGGGACCACCTCCTTGGCGAGGAAGGCGCGCACGGTGTCGCGGAAGACTTCGTGATCGGGGTCGTACAGGTCTCGCTGCAAGGTCACAGCCAACTCCTCACTCGCTCGATCAGCCGGGCGGGCTCCGCTCCCACGGGCGTGACGTTGAGCATCGTCACGCCCGACTCGCGGAACGCCTCGACGCGTTCGCGGACGTGGCCCTCGGGACCGGCCAGGCAGATCTGTTCCAGCAGTTCGGCGGGGACGGCGGCCTCCGCGTCCTTCTTGCGGCCCGCCAGGTAGTGCTCCTGGACGGCGGCCGCGGCGGCCTCGTAGCCGTAGGAGCAGATCAGGTCGTGGTAGAAGTTGCGGCCCGGGGCGCCCATGCCGCCGACGTACAGGGCGACGGTGGGGCGCATCAGGTCGCGGACCGCTTCGGCGTCGTCGTCGATGGCGAGCAGGCCGCCCGCGACGACGGCCAGCGGTCCCAGTGCCCGGTCGCGCCGTGCGGCGCCCTCGGCCAGGGCCTGGCCCCAGACCTTGGCGGCGTGCTCCGGGGCGTAGAGGAAGGGCAGCCAGCCGTCGGCCAGTTCGGCGGTCATCCGGACGTTGGCCGGGCCGAGCGCGGCGACGTGGACGGGGATGGTGTCGCGCACCGGGTGGGTGAGCAGCTTCAGGGGTTTGCCGTGGGTGCCGCCCTTCTCGGGGGGCAGGGGCAGGTCGGTGATGCCGTGGTGCTCGATCACCTCGCGCCGCCAGATCCGCCGCGACAGTTCGATGACCTCGCGGGTGCGGCCCAGCGGGCGGTCGTAGCGGCGGCCGTGCCAGCCCTCGACCACCTGGGGCCCGGAGGCGCCGATGCCGAGAACGGCCCGGCCGCCGGTGAGGGCGTCGAGTCCAGCGGCGGTCTGGGCGATCAGGGCGGGGCTGCGCGAGTAGACGTTCAGGATGGCCGAGCCGATGCGCATGCGCTCGGTCCTTGCGGCCAGATAGCCCATGATCGTCGGGGAGTCGAAGCCGTACGCCTCGGCCACCCACACGGCGTCGAGTCCCGCGGACTCCAGGGCGGCGGCCCGGTCCGCGGCCGCCCGCGGGTCGCCCGTGTACGTCAGCGGTGAGGACAGTTCCATCAGCGGTGGCCCTTCGGGGGTTCGGACAGGCGGGGCAGGTCCCAGTCACGGGCCACCTCGGCGGTGTGCGCGCCGGGGACGGCGGGCGGCAGGCGCAGGGTGCCGGGGGTGGCGGAGAAGCGCGGGGCGGGCGCCGGCTGGGTGACGCCGTGGGCCTCGGTGTAGGTGCCGCGGCCGGTCAGGTGCGGGTGCTCCGCCGCCTCGCGCAGGGACAGGACGGGGGCGACGCAGGCGTCGGTGCCCTCGAAGACGGCTGTCCACTCCGCGCGGGAGGCGGTCTTGAAGCGGGCGGTGAACCGGGCCTGCAGTGCGGGCCAGTTGCGCGGGTCGGCACGGTCCGGCAGGTCCTCGCCGTCCAGGCCCAGCAGGGCGACGAAGGTGGTGTAGAAGCGCGGTTCCAGGGCGCCGACCGCCATCCAGCCGCCGTCGCCGGTCTCGTAGACCCGGTAGTACGGGCAGCCTCCGTCGAGCAGGTTGCTCCCGCGGACCTCGCGCCAGGTTCCCGCGGCGAGCATGCCCCAGAAGAGCGCGGTGAGGTGGGCAGTGCCGTCGACGATCGCGGCGTCCACCACCTGGCCGCGGCCGGTGGTGCGGGCGGTGAGCAGCGCGGCCAGGACGCCGGTGGTCAGGTAGAGCGAGCCGCCCGCGTAGTCGCCGAGCAGGTTGGCGGGGACGGCGGGCGGTCCGTCCGCCGCCCCGATCAGGGAGAGGGCGCCGGCCGTGGCGATGTAGCCGATGTCGTGACCGGCCAGGGGCGCGAGCGGCCCCCGCTGGCCCCAGCCGGTCATCCGGCCGTACACCAGGGCGGGGTTGGCGGCCATGCACTCCTCGGGGCCGACCCCGAGCCGCTCGGCGACGCCCGGGCGGTACCCCTCCACCAGGATGTCCGCGCGTGCGGCCAGGGCCCGTACGGTGTCCGGTCCGCCGGGTGCCTTGAGGTCGACCACGACCGAGCGCTTGTTGCGGTTGGTCACGTCGTGGGCGGGGTCGCCGGCGAGCGGGCCCGGGGTGGGCCGGTCGACGCGCACCACGTCGGCGCCCAGGTCGCCGAGCAGCATCGCGGCGAACGGGCCGGGGCCGATGCCGGCCAGCTCGACCACGCGCACGCCGTCCAGCGGCCCGGCGCTGACGCGGGTGGGGGGATCAGGGTGGTGGCTCATGGGTTCCTCTCTCGGGGCGCGGGGGCTCGCCGCCGCACGACCGGGACCTTACTGAGCGTTCGCTAAGAACGTAGAAGCGTCCAGGCGATCGGTCAACGTCCCGAACGGCGGGAATTTACGCGGTACTTGACGGCCAGGGGGGACCGAGCCGCGCACTGCCCCGGTGAATTGGCCGCACCTCTCCCGCAATCACTTATCGATCGCTAAGCTCCCGGGGCAGGCACTGATTCCGAGGAGACGTCGTTGAGCACCGAGCAGAGCCAGGACAGCACGACCACGGCGCGGCACTGGCGTTCCTACGGGCCGCTGGACCTGCACCCGATCCTGGTGCACGCCATGGCGGCCTTCAACGAGCACGGCTACCACGGCACTTCGGTACGGCACATCGCCGGCCGGGTCGGCGTCACCGTGCCCGCGCTGTACTACCACTACGAGAACAAGCAGGCCCTGCTGGCCACCCTGCTGGAGATGTCGATCAAGGACGTCCTGGACCGCTGCCGGGCGGCCGCCGCGGAGGCGGGGCCCGCTCCGCTGGCGCGGTTCTGCGGCATGGTCGAGTCGATCGTGCTCTCCATGGCCCACCGCAGGTCGCTGGCGTTCCTGGACACCGAGATACGCAGCCTGGAGCCCGCCAACCGGGCGCGCTACGTGGCCCTGCGCGACTATCTCCAGCACATGCTGCTCGACACGGTCGAAGCCGGCCGCGCCGAGGGCGTGTTCACCACCCCGATCCCGGCCGACGCCGTCCGCGCGGTCCTCATCATGTGCCAGGGCGTCGCCAACTGGTTCCGTCCCGACGGACCGCTCACCGCGGAACAGGTCGCCGAACGCCACGTCCTGCTGTGCCTGGGCACCGTGGGGCACCCCGTGCCCTCCCCCGCCCTCCAGGACCCGGCACCGTACAGCTCCCGATGACATCGACGAGAGGACACCTCATGGACCGGCTCGAGGCCCGTACCCGCTTCCAGGAGCTCCGCGAGACGAGGGGCCGGGTGGAGGCTGCCGCCCTGGACGAGGTCTGGGCCGTACTCGACACCGTCCGGCCCGAGGAGATCCTCGGCGAGTGGAAGGGCGGCGAGTTCGACACCGGCCACCCGCTCAACGGCGAGCTGGCGAAGGCGGGCTGGTACGGGAAGACCTTCGCCTCGGTGCACGACGCCAAGCCGCTGATGTGCCGTGACGCGGCGGGCGAGCTGTACTCCAACCTGGAGCTGGGCAAGGGCGAGGCCAGCCTGTGGACCGTGGAGTTCCGCGGCGAGTCGACGGCCACGATGGTCTACGACGGCCGGCCGGTCCTCGACCACTTCAAGCGGGTCGGCGACACCACCCTCATGGGCATCATGAACGCCAAGGGCGTGCCGGCCGAGGGGCCTTACTACTACTTCTTCCTGGAGCGCGCGTGAGGCGTGCCCGCGCCGCGGTCGTCCGGGAGCCGGGCGCCCCGTTCACCGTCCGGGAGGTGGAGCTGGAGGACCCGCGCCCGCGCGAGGTGCTGGTCAGGATGACCGCGGCCGGCGTGTGCCACACGGACCTGGGGATCCAGGCACGCTGGCCCCGGCGGCTGACCCCGATGGTCTTCGGCCACGAGGGCGCCGGCCGGGTCGAGGCGGTGGGGGCGGAGGTGACCGGTGTCGTGCCGGGGGACGCCGTCTGCCTCACCTTCGCCAGCTGCGGTGCGTGCGAGCAGTGCGCCGCGGGGCATCCGGCGTACTGCGACGCGGCGCGCGGCCTCAACCTCTCCGGCGGGCGCGGGGACGGCAGCACCCCGCTGCGTCTCGACGGCGCCCCGCTGCACGGCGGCTTCTTCGGGCAGTCCAGCTTCGCGACGTACGCCGTGGTCCACGAGCGCGGAGTGGTCAAGGTGCCCGCCGACCTCCCGGCCGCCCTCGCCGCGCCCCTGGGCTGCGGCGCTCAGACGGGCGCGGGGACGGTGCTCAACCGGCTGCGTCCCGAGCCGGGGACCTCGTTCGTGGTCCTCGGGGCCGGCGGGGTGGGGCTGAGCGCGCTGATGGCCGCGGTGGCCGTGGGCTGCGATCCGGTGGTGGCCGTCGACCCGGTCGCCTCCCGTCGGGACCTGGCCGTCGGGCTGGGGGCCCGCGCGGCGCTCTCCCCGGGCGACGGTCTGGTCGCTGAGGTGCGCCGGCTGACCGGCGGCGGGGCGCATCATGTCGTGGAGACCACGGGTCGGCCCGAGGTGCTCGACCGTGCCGTCGCGGCGCTGCGTCCGCGCGGTGCGCTCGCCTTCCTCGGCCTCGGTGGCGAGGTGACCTTCGACATCATGCGCCTGATGACCAAGGGGGTCCGCCTCCACGGGGTGATGGAGGGCGACTCCGACCCCGCCCGCTTCGTCCCCGAGCTGATCGCTCTGCACCGGCGCGGCCTCTTCCCCGTGGACCGGTTGGTCACCACCTTCGCCTTCGAGGAGATCGGCGCCGCCGTGGCCGCCATGCGCGACGGCAGCGCGGTGAAGCCGGTCCTCACCTTCGGCTGAGGAGGTGCGGGGCGGGCCGGGAGGCCGGGGTGCCGAGGGGGGCGCGGCAGCCCCCGGGACCGGGTGCCCGGAAGGCCGGGGCGGTCCGGGGGAGGTGTGATTGACTGAACCGCATGGTCCCGCCCCCGTACCCGCCCGTCCGGCCGTGACCGCCGATCCGACCACGGCCGCCCGGCCCCGCAACCGCAGGCAGCTCATCGTCGAGGCGGCCGGCCGGGTCTTCAGCGACCGCGGCTACCACCGGGCGTCCATGGAGGAGATCGCCGCCGGCGTGGGCATCACCGCGGCGGCCCTGTACCGGCACTTCCCGAACAAGTACGCGCTCTTCGCCGAGTGCGCCGACGTCATGGCCCAGGGACTGGTCGCCGCGCTCGACGAGGTGCCGCCCGGGGCTCCCCTGGCGGATGTGCTCGCCGCCGTCACCCGGGTCACCGTGGCGTACCGGGCGGCGGGGGGCGTGTACCGGTGGGAGGCCCGGTACCTCAACCGCGAGGACCGTCGGCGCCTGCGGGGGAAGTTCGCCCGGATCGTCGGGCGGGTCGACGAGGCGGTGCGGCGGGAGCATCCGCCGGCCGACGAGCGCTTGCGGGCCGTGGCCGCCCTCGGTGCGATCGGTTCCGTCACGATGCACCGCACCTCGATCGCCGCCCGCCGGGCGGAGAGCCTGCTGACGGCGTCGGCACTGCGCGTGGCCGCCGCCGGACCGGGCGCCGCGCGGCAGGACGCGCACCCGGTCGAGCTGCCCGCCCAGCCGGTGCCGCGCACCCGGCGCGCGGAGATCCTCGCCGCCGCCATCCCGCTGTTCGCGCGGGACGGGTTCGCCAACGTCACCAACGGCCAGATCGCGCGGGAGGTGGGGCTGGCCCCCTCCGCGCTCTACCGCCACTACCCCGGCAAGGTCGACATCCTGGCGGCGGCGTGCCTCCAGGCGGCGGGTCTGCTGGCCCAGGGAGTGGAGCAAAGCCTGCACCGGGTGGCCGGCCCGCACGAGGCCGTGGCCGCACTGGCGGCCACCTACGTCGCCTACAGCTTCGAGTACACCGCGCTCAACAGCGTCGCCGAGGCCGAGTTGGCCGGTCTCCCGGCGGATCTGCGGCGGCCCCTGGTCCTCGCCCAGCGCGAACACATCGCCGTCTGGGAGCAGCAGTTGCGGCTGGCCCGCCCGGAACTGGACCCGCGCCAGGCCCGGGTGCTGGTGCACGCCGGGTTCGGGGTGGTGGTCGAGGCCGGACGCAGACTGCGCTGGCAGGACGGCCCCGGCCACCGTGACACCGTGACCGCGCTGGTCGTGGCGGCCCTCGGCCTGTGAGCGGGCGAGGGGACCGGGCGGACCGGGGGTGGTTCAGGCGCCCGGCCTGTTCCCGGTGGGGATGGTGATCGGGGTGGTGGTCCCGGACGAGCCCTTGTTGAGGAACAGCATGGCCAGGGCGCGCACGAACTGGTCGACCATGTAGAAGGTGCCGGGCATGACGGGCGACAGCCCCTCGCGGAACTTGATGTACGCCGGCCAGGCGGTGCGGACCAGGACGGCCGCCACGGGGTCCCGGCGCAGGCCCAGCCAGTCGCCGACCTCGTCGCTGAGGACGTAGCGCACGAACTCGTTCAGGAACCCGCGGGTGACGCCGAGGTCGATCTGCGCCGTCAGGCCCAGCAGTTGCTCGGCAAGCTTCACGCCCTCGGTGGTCGGGGCGAGGATCGGGGTCAGCACCTGCGCGGACTGCGCCTCCGCGGCCGCCCAGGTCTTGGGGATGTACTCGTCCGGCACGCCCAGCAGGTGGAGGGCGACCTGCCAGGAGTGCAGGAACGCCTCCTGGTCCTCGGCCGGGAAGGGAACCTTCCACTCGATCAGCTTGCTGCGTACGTAGGTTCCCAGGCTGTGGAAGGTGACCAGGATGTCGGCGGCGCTGATCGGGATGTCCTGGTCCGCGCCCGATGTCCAGTGCGCGGACCGCGGCAGCAGGTGCCGGACCGCGGCGTGCACCAGTCGGGTCTTGTTGGCGGTGACGACGAACTGCCCGGTCGGCTCGAAGGCCTTCAGCTGGGACAGGTCGTAGCCGAAGGTGAAGGTCTTGGCGGCGCGGTCCTGCATGTCGGCGCCGCCCGCCGACCAGTAGACGCTCCTGGCCTCGCGCGGGATGACGGTGCTCATGATGCCGCTGCCGAGGCCGTACAGCATGAACAGGTAGGTGTCCCGGCGCCGGTTGAAGTCGGCCGCGCGGGTCAGCTTGGCCTGGTCGGCCCAGGAGGGCAGCTTGTTGACCTGCCGCAGGTGCGCGGTGAGCTCGGCCGGGAAACCGCTGGGCAGCGGGTCGGCGTTGTTCACCCAACCGGCCATCGCGGTGTTGATCGACGGGACGCTGCCGTTCTCCAGCAGCGCGGCCATCAAGGGGTCCGTCGCGCTGTCCCACACGTACTCCGGATCGGCACCGGCGCCGCTGCCGGCCACCGAGTCCGCCGACGGCCACGCCCACGCCTTCGCGCTGTCCGCCACGCCCACGAGCCCGAGGGCCACTCCGAGCGACAGGACTCCTCGCCTGCTGAGATTCTCCATTGACTTAACCAGCTTCCCTGGGGTCAGACGGTTCACTGCGTCGTTCTCGCACGTCAGCTGAGCGACCACCACGTTTCAAGCCCTGCCGAGTGATGTGATTTCTCATTAACATAGCGAGGCGGGTCGACGGGAGCAATGGGCGTGACGAAGGGTTCCTGGGCGGCTTGGTCCGGCAGGGGCGGGCGGGCCGCGCACGCCGAACCGCCGTGCGGTGCGGGCCGGTTCGCCGACGCGGACGGCCGCGGGGGCCGTCGCTGCGGTCCCTGCCGTGTCGCCGTGGCCCTCTCCCGTCACCGAGCTCGACTTCGGCCACCGACCGGCAGCCGGCACGGGAGGAGGCAGAGCACACGTGTGACTGCATATGTGCCCCGCTGTTCATGGAGACACGTGCCTCGCGCTCATACTGGCGACATGAATACGACCGATGTTTCTCGTCCCTCCGCCTCCGAGCATCCCGCCCCGGCGCAGCCGTCCGCCGCCGAACTGGTGGAGCAGGCGCGGGAACTGGTGCCTGTGCTGCGTGCGCACGCCGAAGAAGCGGACCGCACCGGTGAGATGCCGGAGACCGTCGTGTCGGCCCTGCGCGACGCGGGGTTCCTGAGCCTTCAGGTGCCCAGCGCCCTCGGGGGGCCGGGCGCCGACTTCCGTACCGCCTTCGACGTCTTCACCGAGCTGGGGCGCGGCTGCGGGTCCAGTGCCTGGCTCGCGATGGTGCTGTCCGGCGGGGCGTACATGGCCTCGCTGCTCGGCGAGCGGGCGCGCACGGAACTGTGGGGGACGGACCGCAGAGCGGTCGTCGCCAGCCGGCTGCCCGCCGCGGGCACGGCGAAGGCGGTCGACGGGGGGCTGGTGGTGTCCGGCCGGTGGTCGCCCACCTCGGGTATCCGCCACTGCGACTGGGTGATGGTGGCGGTGGCGGTGGCGACCGGCGCCGACGCGGACCTCGCACTGGCGGTGGTTCCGTCGGCGTCGGGACGGGTCGACGCCACGTGGGACGTGACCGGCCTGCGGGCCACCGGGAGCGACACGGTCGTCTTCGAGGAGGTGTTCGTGCCGGACCACCGGGTGCTGTCCTTGACCCGGATGGTGACCGGGGGCTACGCGCAGGACCACCCGGACGAACCCCTGTGCGCGGCGGCCGTCGTCCCGGCCCTGACCGTGACCCTCGTGGCTCCGCTGCTCGGTATGGGCCTGGCCGCCCTGGACCACACGCGGGAGCAGCTGAGCGCTTCGGCCCACCGGTCCGGGTCGGCGAGCGTGCAGCACGCCGTGGCCGACGCCGCCGCCCTCATCGACTCCGCGCGACTGCTGCTGCTGAGGGCTCTGGGCGACGTCGAGTCGGACATCGCACGGCGGACCCAGCCCGCGGAGCTGGTGCGAGCCCGTATCCACATGGACGCCGCCGTGGCGGCACGGAACCTGCGACAGGCCGTCCGGCACCTGCTCACCGCGCTCGGCAGCGCGGCCTTCTCGTCCGCATGCCCGGTGCAGCGCGTCTGGCGGGACATGGAGGTCGCGCTGTCCCACACGAACATCGTCCCGGCCCCGAACCGGGAGGCCTACGGCCGGGCGCTGCTCGGCCTGACGGACGGGGCGGCGCACTGACGCGAAAGACCGGGGACAGGAAGGGGCGGGACGGCTGATCTCGGCCGATCTGGTCCTCGTGCCGGGAGAAACAAACCTGCCTTATCAGACATGTATGCTCTCTTACGCCGACAAGGCAGACGCGTGAGAGAGCACATGTCAATGACAGAGCACCTGTCTCTGCGCGAGCACATGTCCACACGTGCGGAGCAGACGGAGGTGCAGATGTCGACGAATCCGTTCGAGGACCAGGACGCCGGCTTCGTGGTGCTGGTGAACGACGAACGGCAGTACTCGTTGTGGCCGGTTTTCGTCGAGGTTCCCGCCGGCTGGACCGTCGTCTTCGGCGAGGCCTCACGCCAGGAGTGTCTCGACCACGTCGAGCGCACCTGGACCGATATGCGGCCGGGGAGCCTGGCCGACGCCATGGACGGCGGCTGACCGCGAGTCCGACCCGGATCACCGCAGCCCCGCCGCCCGGCCCTGTTCGCCGGCCTTCGACAGCGACCCCCAGGTGGAGACAATGGCCGAGTACACGGGCGACAGGTGGCCGCTGACCGCCGGACAGCTCGGGATATGGAACGCCCAGCAGCTCGAACCCCGCAGCGCGGCCTACAACATCGCCGAGTACGTGGAGTTCGAGGGCGCGCTGGACGTCGACCTGTTCCTGTCCGCGCTGTCCCGGCTGGTCGAAGAGGCCGATCTGGCACATGTGCGGTTCGAGATCGCGGAGGACGGCTCGGTCGCGCAGCGGTTCGCCCCCGACCCGCAGTGGCGTCCCGTCTTCCTGGACCTGCGCGGCGAGGCGGAGCCGCGGGCGGCGGCACAGGCGTGGATGCGGCAGGACGTGGGGCGTCCCGTCGATCTGCTGAAGGGCCCTCTGTTCACGCAGGCGCTTCTCGCGGTGGGGGACGGCCGCCACCTCTGGTACCAGCGGGTGCACCACATCATCGGTGACGGTTACAGCGGATCGCTGATGGTGAGGCGCTGCGCGGACATCTACACAGCACTGGCGCAGGGAACCCCGGTGGAGGAGGGTGCCTTCCCGTCGTCGGTCCGGCTGATCGAGGACGATGCCCGGTACCGGACGTCAGCGCGGTTCCAGGCCGACCGGGAGTTCTGGAGCGAGGCTTTCGCCGACCTGCCCGACCGGCCCGACCTGCCCGACCTGCCCGACCTGCCCGACCTGCCGGCCGTGGACGCTCACAGCGGGTCCGCACCGCTGGACGGTCCGGCCCGGTGGTCGCAGGAGATCGCGCCCGGGACGGCGGAGGGTCTCAGGGCACTGGCCCGGGAGCTGCGGACGGGTCTCTCCGCCGTGCTCATCGCGGCCGCGGCACTGAGCACGGGCGCCCGTACCGGTTGCGACGAGGTGGTTCTGGGCATCCCGGTCCTCGGCCGCAAGGGCCGGGTGCAGCTGACCACTCCCGGCATGATGTCGAACATCCTGCCGGTCCGGTTCCGCCTGCGGCCGGACCGGACGGTGGCCGAGTTGGTCCGCGACGTCTCGCGCACCCTGCGTGCGGCCCTGCGGCACGACCGCTACCGCTATGAGGACATCGTCCGGGATCTGCGTCTCGTCGGCCGGGCGCCCCTGTTCTCCGCCGTGGTCAACGTGATGCTCTTCGACCACGACACCCGCTTCGGCGACATCCCGGTCCGGGTGCGCGGGCTTTCGGGCGGGGAGTTCCACGACCTGTCCCTCACCGTCCGGGAGTCCCGGCCCGGGGCCCCGGTGACCGTCACGGTCGAAGGCCATGCCGCCGCGTCGGCGACGGAACGCGGCGAGCGTGCCGCCGAGTACTTCCGCTCCGCCCTGCGCATGCTGGCCGGCGCGGGACCCGGTGACGTCGTCGGCCGGTGGGAACCCTTGGGCGACGCCGAGCGGAAGCGGTTGCTGGCCTGGGGGACCGGCCCCGCGCAGGAGGTGCCGGAGGCGACACTCGCCGGACTGTTCGAGGCCCAGGCCGCCCGCACCCCGCACGCCACCGCCCTCGTCTTCGAAGACACCCGACTCACCTACGCCGAACTCAACACCCGC
>NZ_JODM01000058.1 GCF_000717995.1 Streptomyces violaceorubidus | reverse complement strand
ATCACCAACTGGCGTCGCGAGGTCATGCTCCCCACCGGGCAGGAGTGGGCGGGCGCCTGGCTGAAGTCGGTACGCGCGGGCGAGCTCCAGGAGGTGCCCGACACCCACGATCCAGCCGATCTGCCCGACGCACCGCTGCCGTTCGTGCAGTCCGGCCGTGGTCCGGGGCGTTCCCATCTGCAGGTCGGGCCCTCGGTCGACGCGCTGGTCTCGGGTATGCACGGGCTGAGCATGGGAGCCAGGCCGCGGGTAGTGCCGATCACTCGGCTCCTGACGACGACTGGCCGAGTCAACGGGCCGGTGAGCGGGCTGGACTTCCGGGTGGCGGGTCGGGAGCGGCCCGGGGCCGTGCTGAATCCGAATTCGGACGGGTTCGTGCTCTTCACAGGGCCGATGGTGCCGGGTGCCATTCCCTCCGAGTTGGCCGGTGCGCCGGTCACTGCTCCGTGGGCGGGTCGGCATCGTCCCTTCTTCGTGGTCGCCGATCTGACGCCGCAGGGCATCCCGGTCGTCACATCCGAGGGCCTTCGCTATCTGAGTCCGCACCGGTTCGCCGACCATCTCGCGGGGGACCGTTTCCTGTCCACCGCCGACTCGAACACCCCTCTCGTCCTGGTGATCCCCGGTGGAGGTGCGCACGGCCTGGAGCTCCCCCGGATCATCGCCGCGCGCACTGGCAGGGGTGTGTGGTCCTCGGACCTCCCGGTCACCCTGCGTTCCGATGAGGACGGTGAGGATCAGTGGGTCGTTCAGCATCGCACCAGCATCAACAGCCGTCCCGGTCGATGGCTTTACAGCGGACCGTCCGACACGGCGACGCTGGCCGCCGCCAGGTCGAGGAACGTGTCTGTCTACTTCAGTAAAAGGGACACGGAAGGTCCTCCACTCAGTGACCTTGCGCTGGCCTCGTACACCGTCGTGGACAGCCGCGGGCGGATCGTGGGAAGGGCGAGTCACACCGAACGGGACCTGAACGCCGTGAGCGGCAGTTCCTCCAAGGTCGAGTCCATGTCCCGTTGGGGAACCGCCGTTCACTGGTTCTTGACCAGCCAGCGCAGTGGACGACAGTTGCGGGTGAGTGAGGACAGGGTCCTCCCCTGGCGGGCACAGGGAAGCACGGACAACCCGTATTTCTTCGGAGCTCACGGAAGCCCCGGATCGATTGACCTGGTTGACAAAGACCAGGCCGTACATGTCGTCAGCGGGACGACTCTGGGCGGAATCATCAGGCGTCGACCGAGTTTCTCGGGCAAGTCCTCGGTGGTCCTCGTCGTGTGCCACGCAGGCGCCAACCCCGTGAATCCGTCCGGTGGTACTGCCGCAAGCGTCGCCCAGGAGGTGGCCGATGTCCTCCAGGTAGCCGTACACGCACCTACCGGAGTTGTGGCGACGGGCCTGGATTTCGTCAGGGACGGGGCCTGGGTCACGTTTCACCCCGCAAACACCGCTTCCGCTCTTCCCCCCGGACCGCCTCCCGGCACCCCCCGAGGCCCCGCCCGCAGCACTCGCCGCCCGGCACCGCGTCCCGGCGGTCCCCTGCCTCCGGCTCCGCCCCTTCCGCCTCCCGGCGGTCCCCTGCCTCCGGCTCCGCCCCTTCCGCCTCCCGGCGGTTCCCGGCGCGGCGCCCGGCGCCCGGCTCCGCCCGGACCGCCTCCTGGCTTCCCCCTGCCCCGGGTACCCGGAGGGCCCTTCCAGAGCGCCGGCGAGGTGCGGGACGAGTCGCTCGCGCTCCTCGACGCCGATACCTCGCCCGTGCAGTCCGGCCGTGGTCCGGGGCGCTCCTATCCGCAGGGCGGGCCCTCGGTCGACGCGCTGGTCTCGGGTATGCACGGGCTGAGCAGGGGAGCCGGGCAGCGAGAAGAGCCGATCACCAGGCCCCTGACGACGACTGGCCGAGTCAACGGGCCGGTGAGCGGGCTGGACTTCCGGGTGGCGGGCCGGGAGCGGCCCGGGGCCGTGCTGACCCCGAACCCGGACGGGTTCGTGCTCTTCACAGGGCCGATGGTGCCGGGTGCCATTCCCTACCAACTGGCCGCGGCACCGGTCACTGCTCCATGGGCCGGTCGCCGTCGTCCCTTCTTCCTGGTCGCCGACCTGACGCCCCAGGGCATTCCGGTCAACACGCCCCAGGGCGGTCGGTACCTGAGTCCGCACCAGTTCGCCGACCATCTGACGGGGGACCGTTTCCTGTCCACCGCCGACCCGAACACCCCACTCGTCCTGGTGATCCCCGGTGGAGGTGCGCACGGCCTGGAGCTGCCGCGGATCATCGCCGCCCGCACCGGCAAGGGCGTGTGGTCCTCGGACCTTCCGGTCACCCTGCGTCCCGGTGTGGACGGGGCCGGTCAATGGATCGTCCAGCACCGTACGGGCAGTGACAGCCGCCCCGGTCAATGGCTTTACAGCGGACCGTCCGACACCGCGACACGGGCTGCCGCCACGTCGAGGGACGTGTTCGTCTACTCCAACAGAAGGAACATGGCAGGCCCCCCGCTCAGCGACCTTGCGCTGGCCTCCTACACCGTCGTGGACAGCCGCGGGCGGATCATGGGACGGGCGAGTCACACCGATCAGGAGCTGACCGAGGGGGGAGAACTTTCCCGTATCGTGGGTGTGTCCCGTTGGGAGACCGCCGTTTACTGGCACGGCACCAGGTCCGATCACCCAGCGGTGCCGGTGAGTGCGAACAAGATCCTTCCCTGGCGAGCACGGGGAAGCACGGACAATCCGTATTTCTTCGCAGCTCACGGAATCCCCGGATCGGTTGACCTGGTTGACAAAAACCAAACCGAACATTCCGTCAGCGGGACGACTCTGGGCGGAATCATCAGGCGTCGGCCGAGTTTCTCGGGCAAGTCCTCGGTGGTCCTCGCCGTGTGCTACTCAGGTGCCAACCCCGTGGATCCGTCCGGTGGTACTGCCGCAAGCGTCGCCCAGGAGGTGGCCGATGTCGTCCAGGTAGCCGTACACGCTCCGACCGGAAGTGTGACGATGAATCTGGCATTCGTCCGGGACGGCGGCTGGGTCACGTTTCACCCCAAAAACACGGCTTCCGCTCTTCCCCCCGGGCCGCCTCCCGGTTTTCCGCCGCCTCCGGCTCCCGGTTCCCGGCACGCGGCACCGCTCGGGCCGCCGCCCGGTTTTCCCCTGCCTCCGGCTCCGGGTTCCCGGCGCCCGGCACCGCTCGGGCCGCCCCCCGGTTTTCGCCCGCCTCCGGCCCCCGGAGGCCCCTTCCAGAGCGTCGGCGAGATGGAGAACGAGTCGTTCGGCCCCTTCCAGGACGGTCTGTTCGGCGACGGTGACGGTGGACCGGGGCGGTACCGGGCCGAGCTGCCCGCCGCGGCCCGACGCACGGCGCTCAACGGCATCGCCGCCGAGGACACCGCGGGCGGCCCGGTCCGCACGGACGACGACCACGCCGCCGCGCTGCGGATGTTCGAGCGGATGTGGGGCAAGACCAGCGCCGACCGCCGGCTGCCGGGCCCGCTGGTCACCGCGGTGATCGACGCCTACACGGCGGTGGGCGGGAACCCGCGGAGTGCGGGGCGCCTCGTCGCCCGGTTCGACGAGCACGCATCCGACTTCACCGCGCTGTCCCCGGCCGACCAGCATGTGGCGGTCATCGCCCAGCGGCTGCTGCGCGGCACGAAGGGGGACGCGGACGCGGCGGCGGAGCGGGCGCGGGCCGCGGGTGTCACCTTCTCCGAGGAGGGCGACGTCGTCGCCCCGGCCGGTTCCAGCGCGGTCAGGCTCGGACCGGTTCGGCTGACCGCCGAGGACCGGTCGGCGCTGGACGCGGCGGAGCACGCACTGCTCGCCAGGAGCGTCGGGGACCTCGCGAGTGCCGAGCGGTGGGCGCGGCAGCAGGTGTCCGCCGACCACACCTGGTACGTCGACGGCAACCACCCGGCCGCGGCGGAGCGGCGCGATCTGCTGGCCGCCTTCGTCACGCTGCTCAGCCACCGCCGGCTCACCGACGGCACGGACGCGGCGCGGGCGCTCTCCCGGGAACTGGCCGGGCGCTACGGGACACGGCGCACGACCGGACTGGCGGGCGGCACCGACGAGGACACCGCGGTGCCCGAAGGCCGGCCGGAGGCCGGGCCGAGCCGGGCGGAGCCGCTGGGCCGGGCGGAGCCGCTGGGCTGGGGCCAGGAGAACGACCAGCTCGACCGGCGGCGGCCGGTCGACCCCCGACTGCAGACCTTCGACGACTTCATGGAACCCGTGCGGCGCTGGGCGCAAACCGCTCAGGACCGCACCTCGGCCGACATCGACGTCCTGCTGATGGCCTACCCGGGCGTCAACGGCTTCGTCCAGACCGTCCGTACCCAGCAGACCGGTCACGCCTTCATCGCGGTGCGGGTGCCGGACGAGGAGAAGGCGGTCAGCTTCGGGTTCACCGTGCAGACCGAGACGCTGAACATGGACGTGGTGATGAAGTCGCTGCCCGGCGGCGTCACCCAGGAACGCCCCGACGCTCTGCTCGACTTCCAGGCGGAGGTCCTCGCGACCTACCGCGTCAACGCCGACCAACTGGCGGCGGCGTACGAGTACGCGAAGGAGAACTCGGCCCGGCCCTACAACCTGCTGACGTACAACTGCGTGGTGTTCGCGCGCGGCTTCGTGCAGGCCGCAACCGGCCAGGAGGTCGGGGACCCGAAGACCTTCTCTCCGGCCGCCTTGGCCGAGCAGCTCAGGCCCGGGTCGCGGCGGGACTGGGCGTACCACCCCCGTTTCCTGGAGCCGGTCCCGGCCGACCGGAAGGCGCTGCTGGAAGCGCACCGATGGGCGGACAGGTATCCCGGGACGAAGGCGATCAACTGGGCCTTGGCGCAGACCTTCATCGACCACCAGCGACCGGTGTTCTCCGGGCCCCCGACGAAGACCCTGGAGCGGCAGCGGGACCTGCTGCAGCACTTCGCCACCCTCATCGCGCACCGGTACGACGTGGCGGGCGAGGAGGCGGCCCGCGCCTATTCGCTGGAGCTGGGCAAGCGCTACGGGACGCTGCGCGCGGAGTACGCGGCGGGCTGGACGGCAGCCCGGGAGATGCTGGAGCCGCTGCGCGCCTACGTGGAGGGTGCCACCGACCACTCGGTGAAGGACGCCGATGTCGTCGTACTGACGGGGCCCGGCGGCCAGCCCGCCGTGGCGGTCCGGGTGCCGGGCCACACGGAGCTGGTCACGGTCCGCTTCGGCCAGCTCAACCCCCGGGCGGCCACGTTCTTCTGGGACACCTTCCAGGGCGGGCTGTTCTTCGAGCACACGCACCGGATCACCGATCCGGACACCGAGGTCTTCGCGGCCTACGCCGTGAACGCCGCCGAGGTCGGGGCCGGTCACCGGTACCTGTTGGAGCAGGGCGCCGCCACCTACAGCGGGGTGTCCTACAACGAGGCCGGTTTCGTCCGCGGATTCCTTACGGCGGTGCTGGGTCGCGACCCGGTCGGCGGCTCCGGGAAGAACGTTGCCGCCTTCTTCAACGCGATGCGCCCGCGCATCGACCTCTCCTGGAGCCGGGGCGTCTTCCCGCACGCCGAGCAGTCGCCGGCGCACCGGCAGGACACGGAGACCGCGCTCCGGGTGCTGGAAGCGGCCCCGTCGCGGGACCGCGCCGCGGCGCTGGCCTGGGCGGAGCTGCGGGTGGCCATCGACCACCAGCGACCGCCGCACGCCGGTCCCGAGGACAACGGGCCGCAGCCACTGGCGGAGCTGCTGGAGAGCTTCCGTCCGCAGATCGCGGCCTCCTACCTCACCCACGGACAGCCGGCCGCCCGTCGGCTCTCGTGGCGGCTGGGCCAGCAGTACAACACCTGGCGCTACACCGACCGGACACCACCTGCGCTGCCGCCCGGCACCGGTGCCGCGCCGGGGCCCGTGCGGCGCACCGTGCGGTTCGGCGGCCTGACTCAGCCCATGGTCGACGAAGGGGGCTTCCACCGGTTCCGCACCCCGGGCGGCGGCACCGTGTACATCAGCAACGACCAGATCCTCGGCGGTACGGTCCGCACGGCGGTGGCGGAGCAGATCGGTACGTTCATCAACGGGAACCTGACAGCCCACCATGTGCACGGGCTGCCGCAGCGGCGGACCGACTACGCCGGCGAACCGCTGTTCCTGGCCCCGAAGGGCGAAGCGGACCTCCCCCGGGCGGACGACGTCGACGCGACGTCGTTCGTGGCGCTGTCCACCACCCGGCACGACGCCGAGCAGCGTTTCCACGCGGCCACGGCGGGCCGCTCCGGCACCGCTATGGGCGTGCACGCCGATCTGCGCCTGACGACGGACCAGTCCATCGCTGTCATCGACGAGACGACCGTGCATGTCAAGGACGGAGTCCTGCTCACCCTCGACGACAGCGACCCGGTCGTCGTACGGGCGCCCGCACGCCGGACCAACATCACGGTCTTCACCGCGCAGGTCGATCCGGACCCTTACAAGCAGGTCCTGAAGCAGCAACTGGCCAAGCTCACCCTCGCTCCCGAACAGCGGGACCGACTCCAGCGGGCACTGAACACCCACGATCCCGCACCGGCCACGGCACAGGCCCTGGCGGAGGCCGCCCGCGACACCTATGGTGACGGCCCGGCGGAGCGCGATGACGCGGCCGCGGGACAGCCGGACCGGGATGGAACGCGCACTGTCGACGCCTCGGACGCGACGGCCGCCGCCGACACGACCAACCGCGAGTCCACAGTCCAACAGGGCCGCGCCTGGGGCACCTTCGACCCACAGCCGCTTGACTCAGAGAGCCGCAGTGAGGCGTCGACGGCCACCACGGCCGACACCGTCCCGCGGCCGTCCGGCACGCGCACGGGGGAGACGCCGGCCGACGACAGCGCCCCGAGCGTCCCGCCGGCCGTGCCGCTCGCGACCAGGTCGGCCCGCCCGGCGACGGCATCCGCCCGGTCCGCCGCGGCGCCCGCCGGCGGCGGCTTCCCGTCCGACGGCGACTTCGGGCCCGCCGGGACGCGGCTCGACGGCGCGCCGGAGGAGTCCCGCGCCGACACGGCCGGCGAGGGCTCGCACTCGGCGACGGCGCCGACTTCCTCCGTGTACACGGGCCTGGTGTCGGGCCACGGAGCGCCGCTCCCCCGGGTCCAGTACACCGTCCACGGCGGCGGCACCGACGCGCGGGGAGTCTTCCACCAGACACCCCGCCTCGACCTGGCGGTCACCGAGGCGGGCGACGCGGACGGCCGGGAGTCCGTGCTCCGGCTGGCGGCGCGGCTGCACCCCGGCGGGGACGGCGGCGACCCCGAGCTCGCCTTCTCCCGGGACGGCTCCCTCGCCGTCAGCCTGCGCGACCAGACCGAGGTGGCCTTCGCGACCAGGGCCGCGGCCGACAACGCCGAGCGTGCCCTGCGGGCCGCGGGTTCGAGGATCAGGATCGTGCTGGACGACGACGTGTTCCTCACCCTGCGTCTCGGCGGCCACGAGCGCACTCTGTACCGGGTGCGGCCCGAGTCCGACGCGGAGGCCGGCGCCGGGCTCTCCTCCTACGAGACGGCCACCGAGGCGCTCGGGGGGCCGCCGGGGCACGCGGTCTTCCGCGACGCGCACGGCGCACTGGTGTCGGCTCCCCTGAGCCAGGAGGACGGCACGCCGTCCCAGGAGGCGCACCAGCTGGTGGCGTCCCTCCTCGACCTCGTCGACGAAGGGCAGCACTCGGCCCACCACCCGGACGCCCGGTGGGCGGCCGACGTGGTGCGGACGGCTGCCGACGACAAGCCGGACGAGAGCGACATACCCGTCGTCCTCCCCGGCTTCCTCTACGAGTCCTACCAACTGAACCTGCATACCCTGCCGGCCATGGCCCAGCGCGTGGGGGTGAACGAGGCGGCCTTCGCCACGACGCCCGGCGAGGGCTACCTCGTGCAGTCCATCGCCTCCGAGGAGGAGAGCGCGGACCAGCTCGGCCGGCATGCCGTCCAGGCCGACGCCGATCACAACCCGAGCGGTTACCACTTCGCGTCCGTCATGCTCGTCAGCGAGGACGGGACCTCGACGGTCACCCTGGAGCACGCCCGGTCCGAGAACGTCCTGCGTGACATGGTGGCACGGGCCCTCGCCGACCGGGACCTCGCGGCCGACCTGGTACGGCTCAGGGAGCGGTCGGCTGACGACGCTCCGGCCATCGCCGCGCTCCGCGTGGCCGAGACCCTCGAAGAGCTGCGCGCGGCGCGCGCCCTCCCGTCCGACTCGGCCGCGGCCGTCCACCGTGCCCGCATCGAACGCGCCGGAAAGGAACGGCAAGCCGTCCAGGCGCTGCGCGCCCTCGCCCGTGAGCATGGCATCACGGTGCCGGAGACCGTCTGGACCCTGCGGCTCATCGGCGGCCATGCGGACGACAGCTTCCACAGCATGGCCAAGTACAGACTGGGGATCGAGCGGCCGTTCACCCTGGTGGTGGCCGCCCGGCCGGTCACCGGCCCGGACGCCCCCGGCGCGGGGCCGGACGCCACGGCCGGAGCGCACGGCGCATCGGCGCCGGCCGGTCCCGGCCCGGACGCCTTCGCCCCGCTTCCCGACAGGGGTTCCTTCCCCGAGGACCGCACCGCCCACCGCAGTTTCCGGCCGGACCCCTTCACCGCGCACCGCGAGGCCGTCCGGTCGCTGCTGGCGCTCGCCGAAACGGTCGAACGGCGGGAGACGGACCCGGCGGCCGGATCCGCCGGAACGTCCGCCGACGACTTCACCCGGCGGACCCGGCTGCTCGCCGACCGACTGGCCGAGGCCGGCCGGAAGACCTGGGACCCGAAGGCGTTCGAGGCATTCCTGAAGCGGCCGACCACCCAGTTGCTGGAGGGCAGGACCGCCCGCGCCCAGTGGCTCACCGACACCAGGAACCGGCTGGCGTCCGTGCCCCGGAGCAGCACCCGGGTACGGCCGATCCTGGAGAACGAGGAACGCCATC
This sequence comes from Streptomyces violaceorubidus, assembly GCF_000717995.1. Classification (GTDB taxonomy): domain Bacteria; phylum Actinomycetota; class Actinomycetes; order Streptomycetales; family Streptomycetaceae; genus Streptomyces; species Streptomyces violaceorubidus. The sequence goes on along the minus strand of NZ_JODM01000058.1, from coordinate 5,010 downwards.
TGAACGACCAGCTGGCAAGCATCGACGCCGCGCTGCGGCACGCGAGCAGGTGGGAGCACCGCCTCGGTCCCCGCGAGAACGGGCTCGGGACGTGGATCGCCGACGCGCTGACGGCACGCTCCCCGCACGAGGCGCTCAAGACCGCACGAGCTCAGGTGAACAGCGGCAGGGAGGCGCTGGAACGGAGCCTTCACGACGCCGAAGATCCGGCCGAGGTGGACCGGCACTCGCTCCGGTACGAGTCGGCGCTCGAAGCGGTGCACACCCTCTCGGCACTGATCGGGCCCGGCCTGAGTGGAACGGACCCCGCGCATCGGGCCGCACTGGTCGCCGCCGAGCAGCGCTCCCGGCAGCTCTTCTCGCACCACTTCCAGACGGCAGGCGCCCGCCTGAGGCACCTCAACGCCCAGTGGGGGACGCGTTATCCCTTCCAGAGGGTCCACGGGGAGACCTTGCAGCACATCTTCCAGGAGTACCTGGCGTCGTCCGCCATGGCAGTGGTCAGCAACGCGGACGCCGACACGCTGCTGCGCGCCCTGGACGCCCAGCCCGGTGCCGCCCTGCCCGACCTGCTCGGCAGGGGCTCCGCCGGCCTGTCGGCGGCCCTGGTCTCCGTGGCGCACCAGGCGGCGGGCGCCACACCGCACAGCGGGCTGGCCGTGCGGTGGAAGCACGCCGTACGCCGGCGTGCCCTGCACACCCCCGAAGCCCGGCCGGACACCGGTTCGGGCTACGGTCTCGGCCTCTCCTCACTGCACGGCCTCCTCGCGCAGGGCGACGCGGAGGCGGTGCGCCTGGTCGTCGGCGAGGCCACGCGGTTCCGGCACGACATCGACCACAGCCGTGCACACTTCGGCAACCGGCTGTATCCCCGGGCCCACTTCGGCGCCGTCGTCGTCGGCGAACTCGGCTGGAACGACGTGGAGGAGGTCACCCTCACCTACTGGGACGACACGTCGAGGGACAGGGCCGAAGGACGCGCCGAGTTCCTCCGTGACCTCGCCGAGCGCGCCGGTCTCCCGATACCGGAACCGGTGCTGCGAGCCGTGCCCGGCCTTGACCACGAGGACGGGGCCGCACGGGACATCGCCTACAGGGCCATACCCGGGCAGGGGGCGCCGCAGGGTGTCGATCTGGTGCCGGAGAGCCACCGGGCCGTTGGCCTCGCTCACGTGGTGGACACCGAGGTCCTCCGGCACTCCACGTCCGAGCTGATCGGCGAGGCACCCTTCGGCCAGGACGCGCCGACTCCGTGGAGCCGGTTCCTGGCGCCCGGTCAACGGCCCTTCCTGGTCGTCGCCAGGGCCACGGACGACCGGGAGTTCCTCCTCGCCCGTCAGGACGGGACGATCGGGAAGCTGTCGGAGCGGGAGTTCGCCGACGTCGTCGGCGACTTCGTGCCGCCCACCGACGAAGGCCCGGTCGTCCTGCTGATCAGCCACGGCTCCACGGGCGACCCGGTGCTTCCCCGGCGGCTCGCGGCCCGGACGAACCGGCCCGTCTGGGCGTTCAGCGGAGCGCTGGACTTCCGTACGGCCCGGCGGGACGGCGAGGTGGTGTCCCGGGTGGTCACCTTCGCCGCCGTACACGGCCGGCCGGCGGGCACCTGGACGGTCAGCCACCCCGAGGATCTGGGCCAGGACGTGGCACCGGACGCGGTCATCACGGTCAAGGGCGAAGCCGTCCCCGACGCCCTTCTGCACACCCAGCCCATTCCCCACCACGAGACGCACCGGCCGATCGGCCGGTCGGCGCACGACCTTTCCTTCCTGAGCCAGGAGGAGGCCGAACAGCCCTTCTTGCCCGCGCAATCGAGTTACGTGCCCTTGTGGGTGGACTCCGCTGAGAACATCCGGCAGGCCGGGTCCGCTCAGCGATTGCCCTGGGCCGGAGCGGAAGACGGCCGTACCTACTTCTGGGACAGCCACGGAGGCCCCGACACCGTCACCATTCCGGGGCCCGGCGACCGTCCCCTCCTGATCGGGCCCGCCGAACAGGCTGCCTATCTCAAGCGCCGGAGCAGCTTCCGCAGAGCGTCCCGCGTGGTGATGGTCGCCTGCGACGTCGGCGACAAGCGGGACCGGCCGCTGGCCTACGCCCAGGAAGTCGCCGACGGGACCGGGCTCACGGTGTTCGGACCCGACGGGACGACCGACAGCACGTTCAACCTCCGCTCTCCCGAGAGCGAGAACCGCCTCGCGCGGTGGCACACGTTCCGTCCGGGAGCTCACGCCGCCCAGGAACCCACGGCGCCCGGCGCGACACCGGCCGACGCCGCGGCCACCAGCGGCCCGACCGGTCAGGCCGGCACGGACGATGCCCGGCGGCTGAGCGGGGCGGAGCGGTTCTCCCGGAGGCGGGGCGAGCAGCCGGCTGCGGCCGAGGAGAACCTTGAGCATCACGACACGCACGGGAGAGAACTGGGCGACGAAAGTCACCTACTGGTTCAAGAAATTTCCGGCCAATGGCAAGAGGTGTCGCATGGGCTTCCGGTTGATCCTCATGGCCGACAAGGAAACAATGAAACGCCAGTTGATGTTGTAAACATTGAGGATCTGTCGCAGGAGGAGATAGGTTCGCTCGTTCTTCGCATCTCTCGATCTGGTAACTGGCAACTCGCAGAGAAGATCCAGTCGTACGCCTATGAAGTGATTGACAGGAGTGAGCGACAGCGCCCCACTTGGCGTTCGCAGCGAATCGTGTGGACTGGGGACGAGATACTTTCACACGCCACATCGCTCGAATCGGACCTGCATGCACTGATCGCCCACGTTGCAGAATCCGGTTTTCCGTCGCCCGGAACTGTTTCGAAGTTCGAAAGCAGCGTTCAGCGTGTAGCTGAGGCGCTTGATGGATTCGTTGTGCGTACAGCGCATTTGGGCGGGATGTATCAGATCCGCAATAGGTTCGTTCCGGTTGTTTCCGCAGCGCGAGGTGTGTTGAAGTTCCTGAGGACTGGCGATCCCAGTGGATCTGCGGCACGAGAGAGGCCAATTTCGACGGAGATGCTGAGTGGTCTCGTAAATCATATTCGGACCTACCGGACTCGCAGGGCCTACGCTGCTATCGCTAGCGGAACACAGTGGGCACCGACCCTTGCGCGGGATGCCAATTTGCAAGTTCCGTCGATTGTGGCTGAAATGTCACAAAGGAATATCGAGCGTCTTCGAGCGGAAACGGCCGGGCTGCTGGAAGCAAGCGAAACGCGTGACGTATATCGTATGCTTCTCGACATGCCGCTACGTCTGATACATGCCACCAACGCTTTTCATGTGATTGCACAAAGCGGTATTATTTCTTCGCGTGATGACTTGCTGCGCCGCTCCGGAGCCCGGTTCCTGTCAGGAAGAACAACTAGCCGGGATTCCCGGCAGTTGGGTAACGCGGACTTCGTCTTCTACCGACTGGGCGTTGAACAGGAAAACCTGGAAACCCGCTATGGGGCCACCGCTCTCATTTTCGATTTTGACGTCGTCGAAACGGCCACGGGGTGGATGTCGCTGCATGATCAGCTGGAGCCCATCGAGCGTGACAGCATGCGATTGCTGTACGGGCCGGACGGCTCATTGCTGCGGCGTGTCAGGTATGCGGAGAATGATGGCATGCATTTCGACAAATGGATTGTAGAATACATGACCACGGGTGAAGTGCGTCACATGGATTTCACGCAGGAAGTTTTCTACGCCGACCATATCAAAGAAGGCTTGGCGCTGTCCGTGCTTCGCGAGTGGAGCGCAATAGGGGGCGATTATCTGCGGCATGTGATCGAGGCTGCCGAGGGAGCCCCTTCAAAACTGTGGTCCTTCGTTGCCAAGATTTACAGGCCGGAAGCAAAGACGCCGCCCATCCCGGTGAATCTCACATCTGATGAGCTCCAGTCGCAGTCCCCGTCGACCAACGCGTATCGACCTCTGCGAATACTCAACCCCAACGGAGACTTTCGATACTATCCCGACGGCACTGTGAATCCCCGTGCCATGGCTCACGTCCATGCGAACCACCGCGTTGACGAGTCCGAACCTGGGGGTCTCGATCCGACGGTCTCGAACTGAGCTGTTTCAGAGTGGCCACCGATGGGGGTGACGGCGTCGAGGTCGCAACGCACGAGGCACCCGCGCCGTTGAGGGAGGTGTTCGAAGTCTCAACTCGTCAGCGGCAGGTGCCTCGTTGATTCGCCATCCTGCCGTACTCGACCTTCCGCATGCGCTGGTCGAGTGGGTCACCATGCTCATCATCACCCGCGAGGGGTGACCGCCGCTGCAAGCTCCCTCCGCACCAGCGTGCCCTGGTCGCCCTGGTGTACCTGCGTAAGAACGAACCCCTGTCCCAGATCGCCGCCGCTTTCGGGATCTCCGTCGGTACCGCACACGCCTACACCACCGCGGTCATCGGCCTGCTTGCCGAGCGTGCCCCGGGACTGCTGAAGGTCTTACGTGAGACCGACCCGGAGTATGTCCTGCTCGACGGAACCCTCGCGGAGTGCGACCGGGCCGGCTACTCCGCCAAGCACCGCCTGCACGGGGTGAACCTGCAGCTGGTCACCGACCCGGCCGGCGCACTGCTGTGGATCTCGCCCGCACTGCCGGGCCGCACGCACGACCTGACCGCCGCCCGCACCCACCGGATCATCCGGATCTGCGAACGCCAAGGAGCGATCCTGGCTGACTGTGCCTACATCGGCGCGGGACCGTGGGTGACCATGCCACGGCGACGCCCGCCCAGAGGCGAGCTGTCCCCGACGCAGCGGACCGTCAACCGAGCGTTGTCCCAGGCCCGGGCGGCGGTTGAGCGCGGCCCGGCACTCCTCAAACGATGGCGGATCTTCCGCAAGGCGCGATGCAGCCCGAATCGAATGACGTCAATCGCGGCAGCCGTACTCACTCTGGAGCGGCAACGCTGAAAGAGCTCACTTGAGCCTCTTTCATCCTGTGCTGGTGGGTGAAATGGGCTGGTCAGCGGGTGTGGTGACGAGACAGGGCCCCTTGTCGTTGGCGTGGTGATCTCACTCAT
>NZ_JODM01000057.1 GCF_000717995.1 Streptomyces violaceorubidus | reverse complement strand
GTGCCTGCACCGCGTCCGCCCCCTGCCCGAACCGGGGTGTCCCCTCCAAGGACGGGCCAGCACGGCACTCCGGACGAAACGTGATCACGCAACGGCCCCTGCCGGAGGAGCGGACCAGCGCGACCGCGTCGCGCTTGAACTCCTCCGAGTACCGCCTGCTGCGGTTGCTCTTGCTTCCCACCTGGCACTACTTCCTCTGGAACCTCACGTCCCAGTCTCCAGGTGTCCAACATCAAGGGGAAGCTTCAAGTCTGACGCTCAGGGAACTTGATCAAGCCCTGGCATTCGCCCGGGATTGTTCGGCCCAGCGTGTCACCGGCACGGCCGCACACCCCAGTGCCGCGAAGAAGAACCCCAGCGCGAACCATCCGTTGCGTCCGCCGTCGATGCACAGAAGGGTGAGAAACGCCGGCGCCGGTGAGTAGCCGAGCAGGCTTGTCCACAGGCTCTGCATGCCTTGGTATTGGCTCTGGGCATAAGCGGGTGCGAGTCCATATCCCACGGTGAACTGCCCTGAGGCATGCCACAGTTCACCAACCGTGTGGACGATGCAGCCCAGCACGACGAGCAGCAGGGCGGCCCAGCCCGGGACGGCAGAGACCAAGCCGAGTGCCGCGGAGCTGGTCAGGAAGAGCAACCCGGCTGTTCGAAACGCTGAACCCCCCTGCCTGATGGTCGTGACTCTTGCCCCGACCTTCATCTGGAGCAGGACGCACAGGGTGGCGTTGATGAGTAGACAGCAGGCCACGGACCAGCGTGGCGCGTGGGTGTGGCCCACGATCCATAGCGGCAACGGGATCAGCAGGACCTGGTACTGGATGGACATGAGGCCATTGATGATTGCCCATGCGTTGAAGGGGACGTCCCTGACGGAGCGACCCCAGCGTGCTTCCCGGCTCGGCCGGACGAGCGGCTGAAGATGCGGCAGGCGGTACAGGATCGCGGCGCTGATGAGAAAGGACGCCGCGTTCCCGGCGATCAGCACCTGATAGGCGAGGCGTGTGTCAGCCTGGATCGCGATGGCCGCCAGCAGGCCACCCACTGCGACTCCGGCATTCGTCGTCGCGCGCAACTTCGCCCGGTAGGCGGTGGCCCCCTCACCGCCGATGCGACGTATCAGTCCGCCCCGGACCGCGTTCGCACCCGTGTTGACCAGGAGATCGAATACGGCGATCAGCGTGAACGTGAGGAATCCGCGGACGAAGACGTAACCGACCATGGTGAGGCTCAGGAGCACGAGCAGGATCAGCTTGACCTCACGTGGCCCCCGGCGATCGGCTATCTCACCCAGCGGGACGCCTGCCAGGACACCGATGAGCCCGGCGAGCGTGAGCCCGAGGCCCACTCGCTCGGCGGGAAGGTGTACGACCCTCGTGAAATAGAGCACGGACGAGGTGAGGAACATCCCGCCGCCGATGGTGTCGACGAAAGTCGCCACCATGAGGATGCGCCGCGGCCCCGGTTCGGGCAGGACTTTTCGCAGGCTCCCGGACGGCCGTCCGGGCGGGGTCTCTTCCGGGTGGCCCACTTCCGTGCTCATCGTCGGAGTTCTCTCACGTGGAAATCGCTACCTGTCTACCGGTTCGCGGTACTGTCGAGTTTGCCTCGGTCCGCCACAAGGGCGGCCAGCTGATCAGGAGTGGGCGATCGGACCAGGTCGAGCAAGGAGATTTGTACGCCGTAGCGCTCCTCCAATTCCACGATCACCTGCCATGCGAGCAGCGAGTTCCCGCCGAACTCGAAGAAACTGTCGTCCGTTTCCATGTGATCGATGTCCAGTGTTCTGGCCATCAGCCTCATCATCTCGAACGGCGTCATTCGGTATGTCCTGTCCTCGGTGGTTGCCGGTCAAGTGGACTGTGTGGTCGGTGCGGACGAGCTGATGGGGCGTGCCGGGTTCTGCCACGTATGGGCCAGTACCGCATCGGCCAGTCCCGTCTCGTCCATGGGGGCTTCGGGCGGCACCGAATGACGGACGATGTCGTACGTCAGCAGACCGTCGTCGGGAACACAGGGCTCGGCGTCGGCCGTGACCAGGATCGTCGGGCGCGGACGGGTCGGCATCGGCCGCGCCCGGGCCGCACTGCCGGCCAGCACGAAGCTCAGCCAGGCGCGGTAGCGATCCATCAGTTCGTCGAGCGTGGGGCTCGTGGCATCCATGCCGGCCCGCTCTGCCATGAGGTGCAGGTCGTCCCGGAGGAGGCGCTGCATCTGCCGTAGGGCCTGATCGGGATCTGCCGCGAGTTCAGGAGCGGCGGACGGCTCACCGCTGAGATTGGCCCTGAGTTCCCCGAAAGACGTGCTCACAAACTGGGCGTCCGGCCAGGTCGGCTGCACCAGGAGTAGCCTTGTCGCCACTTGGTCGGCCAATCTGGCGGCGATGGTCCATGAGAGCGCGGCCGCACTGCAGTACCCGACGACCGTCAACCGGGGGCCGGCGGGTCCGCTCTTCAGCCACAGGTCCGCATACCCCTCCGCCAGCGCGTCCAGCGGCCAGTACGCGCTGTCGCGGGCCAGATCCGACACCGGATCGAGGCAGTACACGGGGTTGTCCTCCGTGCGATTGCCCAGCGTCTGACTCAACTGCCGAGCGGCCGAGAAGTCGATGAAATCCACGACCAGAACGGGCTCCGCGGATCCGGCCGAGAGCTGGTCGATCGTCAGTGGGAACCGACCGAACGACGTCATGGGCCTGATGCGTTTCACTGGCCTGTCAGCTCCGCTTGATATGGGTGGTCAACGGCATGGTCGGTGTCGGCCCGCTCCAGCTCTTCGGCGAGCAGACGTCCGAACTGCGCGAGACTGTCGCCCGAGGTGAGACCGTTGTGCGTCCCGGTGACCGGCCACACGACCGTGTCCCCGTCTACGTGGACCGCCCATTGCTCGGCCTTGCCCTCCGGGTCGGTGCCGTCGGACTGCTCCGGGTCGAGGGCGCTGACGTAGATGACGCGCCCTGCCAGTTTCTCCGTGGGGACGTATCTGCGTGAGAGTACGTAGTTCCATTTGTTCGCCTGGAACATACGCTCGAAGTGTTCGTCCGTCAGCAGCGCGTACGGACTGTTGAGCCGGTCCAGCTCTGCCTTGATTTCCGGCAGTACCTTGTCCTCCCACCGGCTCGCCTCGATGGGAGTGGTCTCGGCGAGTATGGACAGGAAGAGCTCGCGGAGCACCCGGTCCTGGTCGAAGTCGTCGGTCGGCGCTTCGTAGGGCACGTTCGGCGGCGGTGAACTGTCCAGCAGCACCACCGCGCCCACCTGCTGCCCCGCCCGCTGGAGCGAGGCGGCCATCTCGAAGGCCACACGGCCTCCGAAGGACCAGCCGAGCAGGTGGTACGGGCCGGTCGGCTGGAGGGCGGTGACCGACGAGAGGTAGTCGGCGGCCAGTTCCTCGACGGACTCCGGTCGGTAGGCGGGATCGGTCAGCACCCTCGCCTGCAACCCCACGACCGGTCGGTCAGGCAGGTGACGCAGCAGGCCGGCGTAACTCCAGCTCAGGCCGGTGGCGGGGTGCACACAGAACAGTGCCGGGCGGGAGCCGGGCCGACGCAGCGGCAGCAGCACGTCAAGCGCACTGGAGACACCACTGGGCAGCTCCAGCATCAGGGACAGCGCGGCCGGCGAGGGTGCGTCCAGCAACGCACGTATCGACAACTCGGCACCGAACGCTGCCCGCACCTTGAGTACGAGCTGGGTGGCGAGCAGGGAGTTGCCGCCCAGCTCGAAGAAGTCGTCCGAGACGCCGACGCTCTGCCGGTCGAGTACCTCGGCAAACAGACGGCAGAGCAGGTACTCCTGGGGTGAACCGGCCGCAGCCGACCCGGCGTGTTCCGGCGGCGCCGATGCTCCGGTCATCCGGCGCCCTCCTGCGGTCGGGTGTTCGTGCCGGCTCGTCCCGCAGTCGAACGGTTCAGGTTGAGCACGCCCTTGAGCAGGCATCGTGCACCCCAGAAGCCGTAACGTCCGTGCAGGACCCTTCGGTTGTGCAGGAAGACGGCGTCCCCCGGGGCCAGGCGCAGCGGCTGCACCAGGCCGCCATCCACGAGTTGCCGTTCGCAGAAGTCGGTGAACCGGTCGCACATGTCGATGACACCCGCCGCGTTGTCCTCGGCGACCCTGGTGCTGCTCCAGTTGAAGACGGGACCGTCGTCGTCATGACTGATGATCCGCCGGGACACGGACCGCTCTCCCTTGACGAACCTGACGTCCGTGCTGAGCAGGGCGTGCAGCAGGTCCGGGTCCGTGACTTCGAGATACTCGACGACGGTCGCACCGTCCACGGCGAAGGTCGCCCCGCCGAAGCGGGCGCTGGTGTGGCAGCGGAGGAAGAAGACGTCGAAGTCGACGTCGCTGTAGGCACCGTCGGTGTGCAACGGCATGCGGTCGTTGCCGTAGCGGTAGCGCGAACGGGTCTCCAGCTCGGGGTCGTAGCGGATGTCCAGCCAGCCGGCCGTGTCCAGTCTGCCGGTCACGGGGTCTTCGTCGCGGAAGTGGAACTCGCCGAGTCCGCCGGCGAGTTCCCGGTAGAAACTGTCGCCGTCGACGTCAGCCGTCCTGCGCAGTGTCACCACCTTGTGCCCAGCCAGCGCCGTGGCGACCGCTCCTACGGTGTCGCCGGCCGCCTGCTCCGCGACCTCAGTGAGAAAGCGCACGGACCTCACCCTCCTGCCATTCCCTGCTGGGAGTCATGCCGTCGCTGACCAGGACCCGGTGGATCTCGCGCCGCTGACCGTGGTAGTCGTTGAGCGCGTGGTGCTGGACGCAGCGGTTGTCGATGACGACGACAAGTCCCGGCTCCCACCGGACCCTGCCCACAAACCGTGGGTCGATGATCTGCTGGGACAGCTCGTCGATCAGCTCGGCCGCCTCCGTGTCGGGCAAGCCGACCACTCCCGTCATGTGACAGGCGCTGACATACAGTCCCTTGCGGCCGGTCAGGGGGTGGGTGCGGACCAGCGGGTGGCGGAAGACCTGGTCGGCGCGCTCCCCGTCGTCCACCCGTTGCACGTCGCCGATGGCGAAGCGGGGCCCGCCGCTGCCGTGCACCTTGGAGGCCGTGAATATCCCGTCCAGACCGTCGATCCGGTCCTTGACCTCACCGGGCAGCGCGTCATAGGCGGCGCACATGCTTGCCACCAGCGTGTCTCCACCGCCGCTCGGGATGTCCACGCCGCGCAGGACCGTGTAGGCCGGGGGGATTTCGTGGTATGGCGAGTCCGTGTGCCACACCCCGCCGAAGTTGCTGGTGGAGTCCTTCTCCTTGATGATCCGGAAGACACCGGGATGACCGTCCAGCGGCTTCCCGAACGGGTACGGTTCGATGTCCCCGAGCCGGGCCGCGAACGCGACGTGGGCATCGGGGTCGATGGCGTCCTGGCCCTCGATGCACACCACGTGCCGGTCCAGCAGGACCCGCATGATCTCGTCGAACTCGCCCGGCTTCAACTGGTCGAGCCGCACTCCGCTGATGCGGGCGCCGATCTCCGGCGCGATGGCGACACTGTCCACAATGACCTCCGTCTTCGTTGATCTGGCATGACTGTCCGGTCGCGGTGCGAGCACGACGCGCTCAAGGAAGTCCTCGCACGGCCGCAGCCCGGACGGCGCCGTGGTGGTGGTTCGTCCGCCCCACGGCACCGGCACGGCGGGCACGGGGTCCAGGGGGAGAGGCCACGGTCGGCAGGTCCTGGCGGGCGAGCGGGTCCGGGGCACTCCTGACTGCTCAGGTCCGCGGTTCGATCTGCCAGGTTCGGCCGACACCGCACTGTTGCGGCTTGGCCAGGCGCCTGCCGGACATCACTTCCTCGTGGGTGCGTACGGGGTCCTTCCGCCACGCCTCCAACTGGTCGAGGTCGAGGGCGGAGCGCCGCCGCGATTGCAGACCCGGATAGTCGGCGGGCACGGACGTGATGGTCGGCACCGGCAGGGCTTCGCCGTACAGGCGGCCGGCCCACAGGTCTCCGCTGTCATCGAGCACGCCGGCGCGATCACTGTCGATCAGCTCGGTCACTGCCAGGTGCGGCGGAAAACGCAGGCTGTTCTCGGCGCCCGGAAGGTCGTGCCGCACTATCCAGTCGACCAGTTCGTCCTGGCGTCGGTCGAGCCGCTCGTCGGCGTAGCGCGACGTCATCACCACCGGCACCGCGACGCCGCCCGCGTCCCGGTAGGAGAGCAGGCCCGCGAGGCGTTGGCGAAGCTGGCCGGGGGTGTCCATCGCACTCACCGACACCCTCAGTTCCGCGCCGACTTCCACCAGGCCCGCGAGCGTCCCGGGGTCGATCGTGCGAAAGTACTTGGTGACGAAGACCGTGCACCGCCCCGACTGCCGGACCAGTTCGGCCAGGGTCAGCGCCTTGGGCCAGTTCCACGAGGCGTCGCTGTTCCAGCCGTTGCGCAGGAAGCGCTGCTCCTCGGGAAGGGCGAGCAGGTCCTCGCGGAGCACGTCGGCGTCCAACCGGTTCTCCACCCGGGTGCCGAAGTCGTAGTCGGCGGCGAAGGCGCTGCGTGCTGCGAAGCAGCTTCCGTAGCAGATCTGCGCCGCGGGCAGGCAGCCCAGGTAGAGGTCGGAGGTGATGCTGTCGAAGGGCAACCCGCCACGGCGCCCCGCACGTATGGTGATGGGCTCTGGCACCCGCAGGGAACGCCCTTCCACCATGCCGGCCGAACTCTTCGATATCAGCATGCGGACGTCGTGCATCACCGACGGGTCGACCGGGGGGACCGCTGTGCGCTCTGCAGTCATGAGTGTCTCCTCACACCGCGCTCGGCGTCATGGGCGCGGACCGGGAAACCACTCGTCCCGAAGGTACGGCGAATATGTCCTGCGGCGCGAAGATCTTGGTGGCCTTCAGCCAGCGCCGACCCTGGAACTGCTCACGCCGGTGGAGCAGTTGCGCGTTGTCGTACAGAGCGAGATCACCGATCTCCCAGTCGTGGGCGTAGACGCGGGAGGGCTGGAGCAACCGGGTCAGCACCCTCTTCTTGAGCTCGGCCGACGCGTCGGTGTCCAGGCCGGTGAATCCCAGGGTGTTGTCACTGACGTAGGCGTAGCGTCGGCCCGAGGTACGGCCGGTCAGCAGCGCAGGGTGCGACACCTGTACCCGAGGCGCGTTGTCGTGGTTGGACGCCGGTTCGTACAGTGCTCGCCTCGCGGCGAGGTCGGCGACTGTGGCCTCGTCCAGTCCGGCCGACTCGACGTCGGTGGATACGAAGCTGGTCGCGCCGCCGGAGGAGGCCGGCGCCACGCAGTACAGCACGGCCAGTGTCGCGGGGTTCTCACGATGCTGCTGGTCGGAGTGCCAGTAGTCGGTGTCCGACCCCGGGAAGCCGATGGGATCTCCGTGCTCGTCACGGAGGTTGGAGAGGTAGCTGATTTCAGGAAAGTCCGGGGAAAGGCAGACCTTCCGGGAGGACTGCTCCAACGGGCCGATGCGTCGTGCCAGCGCGTGCAGGTCCGAGTCGTCCAGGCACTGGCGCCGGAACACCACGAGACCCGCCTCAGCGACCAGGCGCAGCGCCTCGTCCAGTTCCTCGGGTGAGCAGTCCTGCAGCGCCATGCCGGTGACCTGCACGCCGCTCGCGTCCTGCAGAGGTGTCACCTCGACGGATTTCTTCACTTGATCTTCCTCCAGAGCAGACAGTGGTGTCCGGGTCCGATGACGTCGGCCACCAGCCGCAACGACTCCGCAACTCGTGGTGGTGGAAGCCCGATCGGGCGAGGTGGGTCGGGTCCGGACCGTCCGTGCGGCAGCGAGCCGGCATCGGCCAAAACGATGGCGTACCGGTACCGGTACCGGTACCGGATTGCGGCCGACCCGGAGACGAATGGATTGCGACAGCGAAACTGACCGCCATCCACTCTCCAGGAAAGCAGCGCTGAATGCCCTTCTGTGCTGGGTTCGTTCTGATGGACGGAATGCGAGAGGGCGTTTCCCGGCGCCAATGCCAGTATCCCCGCAGTGATGGTGACTGACCGAGTGACAGTCGTCACACGTATCTCTCAGGCCACATACGTTGTCGCTCACACACACATGTTCATCTGTACGGACATCCCTGCCCTCCCGGGCATCTTCGAGGTCACGCGACGTCTGCCGCCCCAACTGGAACGCGGTCCGCAGCCGGACATGTCAGCCTCGGAATGGCTTGAAATCAACGTCAGACCGAAAGACGTACGCGTCACGTTCCCGTACGACTGACCAGCAGCCTCCTGCGCGGTCGCCGTTCTTCCGAGTGGCGGAGCGCCGGACGGGGACTTGGTCACCGGCCCTCTTCGCTGCCCGGGGACCAGGCGAGAGTCAGGTTGTGCGCCTCCGCGGCCCGCAGGTGTCTGAGCGGTCCAGAGCCCATACCGTGGACGGGTTCCGGCGCACACGTGGGCGGGTAGACAGGAGGGAAGGTGTGCCGATTTCGCGGAACGGCCGTGCTGGGGCCAGGGATTGTGGAACACTTCAGACACTGAGGAGTCGCTATTGAGTGTGAGAACGTGGAACCCTATGATCCTTTCGATCTCTCACTCACTATTTTCTTCCCTTATGCAATGTGGTGGAGACTTTCATGTCTGCTCAATCAGCCATTCGCTCCCATTGGTGCGAGGTGCTCGGCGTCGATGAGGCGCTACCCGAGGACAGTTTCTTCGAGCTGGGCGGACACTCGCTGCTCGCAGTCGAACTGATCCAGCGAATCGAGACCGACCTGGACATCGCCATCCCCGCCGACGTCCTGTTCCAGGAAGGCACCCTGGCGGCCCTGCTCGATGCGGCTGCCTCGGCGCACAGCGCGTCTCAGTGACCCGCGTCCGGTCCGGCGCCCGGGTGCTCCGACCCCGTCCCGGAGCCGCCGGCGCACCCTTCTGTAGGCACCTCGAGGCAGGAAGACATGAGAGTCGATGAACACCGGGCGGCCGTGCAAGCGGCGCCGCCCGATGCCCGTCGCAAGGCGGCGGCGACCGACGCCGTGAGCCCCGCCGCCGGGAACGCGGCGGCGTCCGCGGAACAGCCCGGTGACACGGTGGCAGGTACGGTCGACGAGGTCCGAAGCGCTGTGCAAACGGCCGGATCAGAGCCGACCGTCTTCACGGTCGACTACCCGGGGGCCCGCGCGGAACCCCATCTGGCGGAATTCGTCCGCGCGAACCTGCCCGGCCTCCGCCATGCCGAGCTGCCCCTGCCGAAGAGTCTGGACGCCGGCGACATCGTGGAGTGCCGACGGCTGGGCCACGCCGCGCTGGCCGGGGCCACTGGACCGGTCGTGCTCCTCGCCTACTGCTCGGGCGCCGCATGGGGCCGGTACCTGATCGGCACCCTCCCGCCGGGCGGCGAGGCACCGGCGTTCCTGAGCGTCAACGGCAGCACGCTGACGCAGCAGGAGTGGTTCGAGGAATTTGTTTCGCTGGCCGGAAGGTTCGCCCCCGCCGACGACCTGCGAGCGGTGGCCGCCGAGCAAGCTGTGACCGGGCTGGGCAGTGACCTCGAGAGCCGGTGTGCGGCGGCGCGGGACGTCCTCGCGGTGATGTGCCGGGAACTGGAGAAGGGGCTGGCGCAACGGCTGGGCCTGCCGCTGGGCCGGGCCGCCGTCGAGACACTCAAGGTGCAGTCGACCTGGCTGTCCTACCTGGGTGCCTGCGTGGTCGTCGGTACCGGGCCCGCGGAACCCGTACCGGGCGGCGAGCGCGCCTTGCCGGGGATCAGGCTGGACCAGGGCGCGAGGGTCGCCGACTGGTTGCGACTGCAGTTGGCGGCGCTCAGCGCGCCCGTAAGCGGGCGAGCCCATGGATGAGGCGTTCGCCAGGTGCACGCGGGAGGCGCACCGGCGACGACGCCCGTGCGCTCACTGTGCGCCGGGCGCCCGGCGGCATCCGGCGACCGGCGCGCGGGCCTGCTCCAAGCGGCAAGGAGAGGGGAAGCAGGCGTGAAGAGCAGGAAACCGGCTGAGCTGCCCGCGACGCTGTACGACCTCGTCGCGGACACCGCGCGCCGCTGTCCCGGGGCGATCGCCCTGGAGACTCCGGCCGACCCGCCGATGACCTACCGAGAACTGATCGGCGCGGCAGAGCTGCTGGGCCGGTTCATCGCGGCGGCCGTCGACGGCGAGGTTCCGGACCGGATCGGACTGCTCGCCTCCAAGAGCGCCCGCACCTACGCCGCCTACCTCGCGGTACTGGGACTCGGCGCCACCGTCGTCCCCCTCAGCGCCTCCGCCCCGCCGAAGCGAGTCCAGTCGGTCGCCCGCGCCGCCGGCCTGGACCTGATCCTGACCGCTGGGGGTAGGGCCGCTGACGTCCTGACCAACGGGAGCAGGGGGGCGGCCGAGGGTCTCCGAGCCGCAGCCGGGCCGCGCCTGCTGCCTATCCCGGACCCGCGAGATCTGGCGAAGCTCCCTCCGGCGCCCCGTCGCCCCGTGCAGGACACCGCGTACATCCTGTTCACCTCGGGCAGTACCGGCAAGCCCAAGGGTGTGCCGGTCTCGCATGCCAACGCGCTGAGTTTCGTCACGCACAACCTCAAGCGGTACGGCACGGGCCTCGGTGACCGCATGACACAGAATTTCGACCTCGCGTTCGACGTCTCCGTCTTCGACCTGTTCGTGGCTTGGGGTTCAGGGGCCGCTCTTGTCGCACCCGGCCCGCAGGACCTGCTGCATCCGGTCCGGTGGGTGAACAGACGGGCCATCACGCACTGGACATCGGTGCCCTCGGCCATTTCCAACGCGCTGGGCCTGCGTGAACTGCCCTCGGACAGCATGCCGACGCTACGGTTCAGCATCTTCCTCGGTGAGCAACTGACCGTGGAGCAGGCCGAGGCGTGGCGGCGGGCGGCCCCGCGCGGAGTGCTGGAGAACGCCTACGGTCCGACCGAGATGACCGTGTTCGTCAGCAGCTACCGGCTGCCCGACCGCGTGACGAACTGGCCCACCACCGCCAACCGTACGATTCCCGTCGGACGGGTCTACGACCATCTGGAGGCGGTCGTCGTCGCCGACGGGCGTGAAGCCGATGAGGGCGAACTCTGCGTCCGCGGCCCGCAGCGATTCGACGGTTACCTCGACCCACGTGACAACGCCGGCCGTTTCCTGACGCTGCGCCAGGGCCGCTTCGGTCCGGCCGGCGGCCCCCTACCAGGTCCCGCCGACTGGTACCGCACCGGAGACCTGGTGTCCCGCGACCAGGATGGCACGCTGACCCACCTCGGCCGACTCGACGCACAGGTCAAGATCCGTGGCCACCGCGTGGAACTCGCTGAGATCGAGGGCGCCCTGAGGCTCCAGCCCGACGTCGCGGACGCCGTGGTGCTGGCGCTGCCCGGCCACTTCGGGAGCCAGGATCTGGTCGCCTTCTACACCAGTGTGCCCGGCCACGGCACGGATTCCCGTGCTCTGCGGACTCACCTGGCCCGCACCCTGCCCGCCTACATGATCCCGCGCCGCTTCACCCTGCTCGACTCCCTACCACTGACCAGCAACGGCAAGGTGGACCGGATGGCCCTGCGGGATGCCTGACCGACCACGGGTCTCTCCGCTCTCCGGCACCGGTTTGGTCGGAATCTGTCCGGGCGGAGCGTGGTTCTGAGCTGACGATCATTTTCTGTAGACAGGTGACTGGTAATGCAGCCCCTTCACGACCGCACGGAGCGTTCCGTCGTCGGACCGCCGAGCGAAAGCCTCCACGGTTGTTTCTCGGCGATCGCCGCTGTCCGGCCCGACGCTCCGGCGCTGCTGCACCACGGCGAGCGGATTGGGTACGGCCTGCTCGACCGGGCCTCGAACGCGTACGCTGTCCGGCTGGCGGACCACGGCGTCGGCCGTGGCGACCTGGTGCCCCTGCGGCTGCCCCGCAGTCCTGAACTCGTCGCCGCCGTGCTGGCCGTGCTCAAGCTCGGGGCGGCCTACGCACTGATCGACGAAAGGTGGCCGGACGGCCGGGTCGCGGATGTGCTGACGCAGTTGGACGCCAGGGTGATGGTGGGCGCCCAGACACCACCCGTGACCGACGGCGGGGCCGATGGGCCGCCCGTCGGGCTGTGGACGCCGCCGACAGGCGGCCTGGCGTCCGTCGCCGCCGGCGCGCCCGGCTTCGTACCGGCCGAGGTGTCGGGCCACGAGTCGGCCTGCGTCTTCTTCACCTCCGGCACGACCGGACGGCCCAAGGGCGTGCTCTCCCCTCATCGGGCGACCACACGGCTGTTCCGGCCGGGCACCTTCGCGCGCTTCGGTCCCGGCACCGTGCTGCCGCAGGCCGCACCCATCCCGTGGGACGCCTACTCGCTCGAACTGTGGGCGGCCTTGCTCAACGGCGGTACGTCTCTCGTCGTGGAGGAGCCCTACCTGTCTCCGGCCGTGCTGCGCGCGGGCATCGAACAGTCCGGCGTCGACACCGTCTGGCTGACCGGCAGCCTCTTCAGCATGCTGATCGACGAGGACCCGACGTGCCTGCGCGGGCTGCGGCAGGTGATGACCGGCGGCGAACGGCTGTCCGTCCCGCACGTACGCGCGTTCCTCGCCGCTCACCCGGACACCACCCTGCTGAACGGCTACGGCCCGGTGGAAAGCACGGTGTTCGCCACTGTTCACCGTGTGGTCCGGCAGGACTGCGAACGGCCTGACGGCATCCCCGTCGGCCGGCCCGTTCCGGGCACCAGCGTTCACATCCTGGACGGCGCAAGGGTGTGCGGCACAGGGGAGCCGGGTGAGATCTGTGTCGCGGGGGACGGACTCGCTCTGGGCTACCTTGGCCGTCCCGAGCTGACGGCCGAGAAGTTCAGCACGGTCACCGTGGACGGCCGCCCCGTCCGCGTCTACCGCACCGGCGACCTCGGGCACCGGGACGAAGACGGCCTGCTCCACTACCACGGCCGGGCGGACCGCCAGGTGAAGATACGCGGGCACCGCCTCGAACCGGCGGAGGTGGAAGCCCAGATCGAGCGGTTGCTGCCCCAGGTGCGCCGCTGTGTGGTCCTCCCCCTGCGCGACGCGTCCGGCGCGTACCGGGCGCTGGCCGCGTTCTGCCGGCCGTACCGTTCTGGCGACCCGCTCGACGGGGCACTGCGGCAACTCGCGCCACACATGGTCCAGTATCACCTGCCCGCCCACCTTCTGACGGTCGAGGACTTCCCGCTGACGGCTAACGGCAAGCTCGACGAGGCCGCCCTGCTGGCGTTGCTCCCGCGGCGAGGCGGCCTCGCGGCGCCCGATGCTCCACCGGACTCACCCGGCGGTGAAACGCTGGGTGCCCTGGTGAGTCGTACCTTCGCTGCGGTTCTCGGTCTGCCGGACATCCCGCCCGCCACCGACTTCACTGCGCTCGGCGGCAGTTCGCTCGACGCGGGACGCGTCTGTGCCCGGCTCGCCGGACATCTCGGCCACCCGGTCCCGGTGTCCGCTCTGCTGCGCGGCCGCACCGCCGAGGCCCTGACCGGCTGGCTCCAGGTGCACGCGCGGTCCGGGCCGGGCATCCCGGACGGCCAGGAATCCGATGCCGTACCTCTGTCTCCCGCGCAACGCGGCTTTCTCGTCGCGCACCTTCGCCACCGCGACGGCCGGGACGCGCACTGCCTCACTGCCTGGGTCGTCGAAGGCGCCATGGACCGTGCCGCGCTCGGTGCGGCGGTCGCCGACGTGCACCACCGGCACGCCGCGCTGGCGTCCGCGTACCGGATCATCCGGGGCCGTGCCTTCGCCGTACCGGACCCGGCTCCAGCACCCGAGGTCACCGCTCTGACCGGCCACGCCACCGTGCAGGACGCCCTGGACTCGGTGCGGCGTGCCTTGGACGCGTCCCTCGACCCGGAACACGGGCGGCTGTGGCGTGCGGTGCTCGCTCCCGCGGGACCGGCCCGGTGGGTCCTGGGGTACGCCGTCCACCACATCGCGTTCGACGGCTGGTCCGAGGCCGTCCTCGCGGCGGACCTGGCGACCGCGTACAACGCCCGCCGAACAGGCCGTGAGCCCGCATGGCCTGCGGCCCTGTCCGCGGCACAAGTACACGGGCTGCGAGCCGCGCACCTTCACCGCGCCCCAACCGAGGCCCAGCGCGACGAGGTGGCCGCCCGGTTGCGCGGGGTGCCGGAGCTGCGCTTCCCGAGGGGTACGCAGGAGGCGGCAGCACCCCTGCTCCGCACCGAGATCGCACTGGAACCGGAGGTGGTTGCGGTGATGGACGCGCTCGGGGCGTCCACCGGTCAGACCCGTTTCGCGGTGCTCCTGTCCTGCTACGCCCGCGCTCTGGCCGCGACCACCGGCCAGGAGGACTTCGGTATCGGTGTGCCGGTGGCCCAGCGGTTCGATGCGCGGCTGGAGCGGACCGTCGGCTGCCACATCGGTACGGTCTGCGTACGCGTCACGCCCCGCCTGCTCGACGAAGACCCGGCCACGTCGGCGGTGGAGGCAGGGCGGCTGACACGCGAGGCCCTGGCATGCCAGGACATTGGCATCGACGAAATCGTTCGAGCGGTAGGTCCGCCCCGCTCCTCCCGGGCGCCGTTCTACCAGAACCTCTTCGTCCTCCAGGACAACGCGCCGCCCGTACTCGCGTTGGACGGCTGTACGACGCGACACCACCGACTGCCGTACCTCGATGTCCCGGCCGAGATCCAGGCAGAGGTGTGGCCCGGCCCGGACGGCGTCCTGCGCCTCGTCATCACCTCCGGCAGCGCGGCAGTCGCCCCGGCGGCCGCCCGCCGGCTTGCCACCGCTTTCGCAGACCTGATCACGGTCCTTCCCTCGGCGTGAGGGCCGAACCCGGCACGGCCACGCTCGGACCAACCCTTCGAAACTCGGGCAGCTCACACGTCTGAGCACATACAGCCGTCGGCGGCCGGGCCCTGGGGTCCTTCACAGAACTCGTGCGGGTCTTGTACTGCGCAGGGCCGCAGCGCACCTCTCGGCTCCGCCGGGCCCGGAGCCTCAGAGCGGGGTGACGCCGACAGCCTCCAGGCGCTTGCGCCTGCCGACGTCCATGCCGTGCACGGTAAAGCCGGGCAAGACCTCCGCCGGGCCTTCCGCGTCGTGCACCAGCTCGCGCAGCGCGGCGTAGTGCCACGGCTACTTCGGTGGGTGACGACGGGCTCCAGCCCTCGTCGATCTCC
>NZ_JODM01000056.1 GCF_000717995.1 Streptomyces violaceorubidus | reverse complement strand
CTCGGGCAACGGAGCTCCTTCGGGAACAAGCTGTCTTGGACGACTGCCTGTACCAACGAGCTCCGTTGCTCCATGTCAGGACTTTCTCAACTCCCTTGCCTGACCTGCAAAAACGCTAACTACCCGGCCTTGGTGAAAGGCCCCTGTGACCATCCGGGAGACGGGCGGCATGTATCGCCTCGCGATCGGGGACGTCATCGCTTGGACCGTCGGCGACTTCAACTACTCCGACTGACCGGTCCGCCCCCGCCCCCGCCCCCGCCCCCGCCCCCGCCCCCGCCAGGACACTGCGCTCGCCGGGGTCGGCTGGTACCTACCGGGCCGGGGCGCGGCGCTCCGCGGAGCGCGTATCCGGGACCGCGGCGCGGCTGGCGTCTTGCCGGAGCAGCCGCCGTCGACACCTGAGACTCCACAACCACCGGATTCGCCAGCGCGTTGACCTCCGCTGTCGGTCAACTGGCGGGTGTCGGGCTCGACGTCCTTGACGGCACGGCCGTAGTCGACGCCCATGGCGCACGGGCCGGCACCGGCCAGACATCCTTCCGGTGGCGGGCGGTTCGCCCGGCCGAGGCGGGTCAGGACGCCGTCCGGCCGCCCGGCTGGAGCGTCCGGTCCGCGTGCAGCACGGTGGACAGGTCGTGGCGGCGTATCTCCAGGACCTGTCCCTCGGGCACGGTGGACCAGCGCGGGGACTCCTGGGGCCAGCCGGTGGAGGCGATGACGACACGGTCCGCGCTCCGCCGGTACTTCAGCGCGAAGAAGTCCGCGCCGCGCCGCCGGATCACGTCGGAGCGCGGATCGTGCGCGGTGTAGGCATACAGCCCCCGCGGTGTCAGGAGCAGACAGTTGAGGCTGGCGGAGCCGGTCGCCCGCGCCCGTATGTCGGCGGCGGTGGCCAGCAGGGCCCGGGGCGGCGTCATGCCCGTGTCGATCCGGCGCCGCGTGGCGAGGTAGAAGCGTTCGCTGTCGGTCTGGCCCTCGGCGCGGGCGAGGCCTTCCTCGCCGATCACGTCGTCCAGACAGGTGGCCGGAGTGAAGTCGCCATTGTGTGCGAAGCCCACCACCGTGTCCCCGAAGGGGTGGGTGTTCTCCGCCCGTACCGGCAGCCCAGGACTCGCCATCCGCAGATGGAGCAGCCCAGCGTCGGTCCTCGTCCCGCACAGGGTAGGCAGGAAGCGCTCGCTCCGGTCGGCGGCGGCAGGCTCCTTTGCGGAGGTCACGGAACCCTCCGTCGTGAGCGAGGCGATACCCCAGCCGTCCCCGTGTTCGCAGGCCAGCGCGAGAAAGGGGGGGATGTCCTCCGCCAGCAGGCTGCTCAGGGGAGCGGCCGTGCGGGAGACGACGCCGAGCAGTCGGCACATGGTGGTACTCCACGTTCTGTGAGGTTTCCGGGGACGCAGGCTGGCTCGGTGCGTCCCGGGACGGATCAGCAGGACCGGATAGCACGGGCCCCGCGCGGACGGCCCGTACGCCGCTCCAGCCCCCACGCGATGGCCGCCAGCGTGGAGTTGACCAGGACGTACATCAACGCGACCACGAGGAAGCCCTGGACGAGGGTGTGGTTGTACTCCCCCAGCACCTTCGCCGAGTTGAGCAGCTCCAGGAAGCTGACGACATACCCGAGCGTGCTGTCCTTCAACAGACGGACAAGCTGGCCGACCAGAGCGGGCGAGGTCTGGCGCACGGCCTGGGGGAGCACCACCAGCCGCATGGCGGGCCAGTAGCCGAGCCCCAGCGCGTACGCCGCCTCGGTCTGGCCGCGGGGGAGCGCCCGCACCCCGGCGCGGAAGATCTCCGCGAACACCGCCGCGTTGGTGAGCCCGATGGGAGCCGCCAACTGCCAGAACAGCGGCATGCGCACACCGGTCTCGGGCAGCCCGAGCAGGAACGCGTAGATGAGCAGCAGCAGCGGTACGGCGCGCAGCACCTCCACATACACCGCGGAGGGCACGCGCAGCAGACGGGTACGGGCCAGCCGGCCGAGTGCCAGGAGCGCCCCGAACGGCAACGCCAACGCGGCGCTTGCCAGGGTGACCTGGACCGTGGCCCACAGGCCGCCGAGCAGGTAGCGGAGTACCGGTGCTTGGACGAACAGACTCCATTTGTCCGCTGCGAGCTGCCCGTGCACCGCGAACTGGTGCAGCACGGCGGCGAGAAGGAGGGCGAGGACGGCCACCGACACGACCGTGGCCACGGCGATCCGCCTCCGGCCACGAGGACCCGGCGGATCGAACAGGCCCTCGTCGGCGACCAGGCGCGCCCACCGATCGCTCCGGTGCCGCCGGCCCGGCGGCACCGGGCCCGCCGCCGGGTCGGCGCGTAGGAGGTCCGCGGTCGTGGCGGCGGCCGCGGGGACAGTGGGCCTCACCGCTGTACCACCAGCCGGCGTTCGAGTAGCGCCGCCGACCGCCCGATCAGCAGGGTGAGGGCGACGTAGCACGCGGCTGCCGCGCCGAAGCTGATCAGGGGCTGCGCGAACTGCTGGTCCAGCAGTTGGGTCTGGCCGGTCAGTTCCCGGGTCACCCCGACGGCCGCGGCCAGCGAGGAGTTGAGCGTGACGGCGATGAGCAGCGAGGCCAGCGGCTGCACCGTGGAGCGCAGGGCCTGCGGAAGGACGACGAGCCGCAGCACCTGCCCGAAGGTCAGGCCCAGCGCCCGGCCCGCCTCGATCTGGCCACGCGGCACCGCCCGCACACCCGAGCGGACGACCTCGCAGAAGAACGCCGCCCAGTACAGGCTCATCGCCGTCACCGCCGTCCAGAAGAGCGAGTAGACGACTCCGGCCTCCGGCAGCCCGAACACGAACAGCGTCAGCAGGACCAGCAGCGGGATGCTGCGCAGCGTGACGACGTAGGCCCAGGCGAAGAGTCGGAGCGGCACCACCGGAGCGATCCGGCAGCAGGCCAGCAGCCCGCCGAGCAGACCGGCCAGCAGGAACGTCAGACCGCTCAGCTCCAGGGAGACCAGCAGACCGTTGCCGAACACACCCAGATGGGAGAGGACGAAGCCCATCGCCGCTCAGCCGATCGCCGGAGGCGCGGGTGCCGGGCCGGGCACCTGGGTGCCCACGGTGGCCTTCCACACCTTCGCCCATGTCCCGTCGGCGGTGATCTTCTTCAGCCAGCCTTGGACGAACTGCCTGAAGTCCGGCTCGTCCAAAGGCAGTCCAATGCCGTACGGCTCCTTGCTGAAGGTGCCGGCCAGCACCTTCACGTCCGGATTCGTCGAGGCGTTGCCCGCCAGGACGCCCTGGTCGAGGACGTACGCGTCGGCACGGCCCTGGCGCAGCGCCTGTACGCACTCGACGTTGGTGTCGAAAAGCTGCATCTTCGCCGTGGGCGCTCCCCGCTTGACGGCGGTGGCCGCGGTGGAGGCGGCCTGGGTCACCACGGTCTTGCCCGCGAGGTCGGACAGCGTCTTGATGCCGGACTCGGACTGACGGACCTCGATCGCCAGGCCGTCCTCGTAGTAGGGCCCGGCGAAGGCGACCTGCTTCTTCCGCTCCGGCGTGATGGTGTAGGTGGCGAGCACCGCGTCCACCGCGTGGTTCTTCAGCAGTGCCTCGCGGGTGGCCGCGGTGACGTTGACCCTCTTCACCGAGTCCTTGCCCGTCACGTACTTCGCCAGCAGCCGGGACATCGCCGCATCGAACCCCTCGACCTTGCCGGTGGTCGGGTCGAGCAGCGAGAACAGCGCGGCGGTCTGGGTGCCGCCGACGGTCAGGGTCCCCCTCTTCCGTATCCCGGCGGCGGTGGAACCGCTGGGCAGCAGCGACCCCTCGGCGGGCTGCTCGGCCTGCACCAACCGGTCCACGGCATCGGATCCCGCCCCGGCCGCGGCGGCCGATGTCCGGGCGCCCGGCACCTTCCCATCGCCCGCGGTGTTGCCCGAACAGGCTGTCGCGGTCAGGGAGGCCACCGCGACGAACACCACGGCGGCACAGGTGGCGGTGGTACGTGTCGACGTGATTCTGCCCCGTGAGCGGTTCAGCATATGTGTCTCTCCTGGACGGACGAGCGGTGGCCGAATGACCGGGCCGGGCTCGGCCACCGCGCCCGCGCCCGCGTCAACTCCTGCGAGCGGCAACGGTGGCGACGAGAAGCGTGTCTCCATTCGACTCAATCCAGGTGTGTCCTGTCCAACAAGGGTTCTTTCGCTGTCCCATCAACAGCCTTTATGATCGGGAGGTGTTGGAAATACGCCAGTTACAGGTCCTGGCGGAGATCGCGCGCACGGGTTCTTACACGGCCGCCGCGGCATCCCTCGGTTACACCCAACCCGCGGTCAGCTACCAGATGAGGCGTCTCCAGCGGGCGGTGGGCACACCCCTGGTGACGCGCGCCGGTCGCGGACTGCGACTCACTCCCACAGGAGAGGCCCTGGTCCGGCACGCGGACACCGTCTTCTCCGCCCTGCGCGCCGCCGACCAGGACATCGCAGCCCGGGTCGCCCGGGGCGGCGGCCTGGTGCGCGTGGTGGCCTTCCAGAGCGGGTGTGCAGCCCTGCTGCCCCCAGTCGTGGAACGACTACGGACCCGCAGGCCGGGGGTGCGGATCGCGGTCGCGCAGGCCGAGCCCGCCGAGGCGCGCCGGATGATCCGGACCGGTGAGGCGGACCTCGGCCTGCTCTGCAACTGGGCCAACGACAGCCTGCCCGAGGGCGAGTCGACCATGCTACGGGTGCCACTGATGACCGACCGCCGGTGTGTCGTCATGCGCTGCGACCACCGGCTGGCCGGGCGCGGGACGGTGGATCTCGCCGATCTGGCCGACGAAGACTGGGTCATGGAAAGCTTCCGGCACCGGTTCCTGGCGGCCTGCACGAACCTCGGCTTCGAGCCCCGGTTCAGCGCGACCGTCGATGACACCCGCACTCTCCAGAAACTCGTGGCCGCGGGTCTGGGCGTCAGCCTCATGAGTGAGCTGGCCCTGCGGGACAGCATGGACCCGATGCTGGTGTATCGTCCGCTGCGGAGCTGGCCGCTCCGTCACACGTATGCGCTGCTGTGGCCGGACATGGCACACGTCACCTCTGTCGCGGCGGTGTTGCAGGAAGTACGTCGCGCGGCACACGCCCTACCCGTCCCGGAGGAGGGCGCGGGCCCGTGAAACCCACCGAGCTCAGGGGCTCGTCCGGGGGCTTCGACGCCGGGGCCATGATGGCGAACGTCTGCTGTGCCAGAGTGGGGACCTGCACTGGAGGCAGGAGCGACGCTGTCCCGTCCGGTACCTGACCTGTCGTCGCGGGTACGTCGGGCACGTCCTCACCGACCGGCTCCGGCGCATCGGCCTCCCCGACCGGTTCCATGACCTCGGCCCGGTCGCCCCGGGATGCGTCTCGGTCGTACGGAACAGGACGTCGCCGGTGACCCAGCGCGTCCCCCGGGGCCCGCGGACCTCGACGAGCGCCACGGCGCGGACCCGGTGCCCGTCCAGACCTTTTCCCCTGGAGTAGGCCCATGGGCGCGTGGCGGCCGACCAGCCCACGATCCGGAGCAAGAAGGTGTCCACGACGAACGCCACGTAGACGACGCCGGCGAAGGTCTGCACGTACGTGAAATCGGCTACCCAGCAGCGGTTCGGGGCGCAGGCGACGAAGTCGCGGTAGACAAGGTCCGGGGCTGCTCGGCCTGGCCGCCGGGGATCGTGGTGACGACGCGCTTGCCGCGCCGCTCCCTGGATACCGAGTTACCCAGCACAGGTCCGCGCCCTGGACGCCAGCACCGTCAAAGTTCAGTGCAGAAGAACAGTAGGTGTGGAGCCCACTATCGAACGCCACGACGACTCTCCGCGACGGCCCCCGAAGATCCGTGACAGAATCTGGAACTCGCCTACATACATACCCAGTCGCCGCAGAAGACCACCGTCCTTCCTTTCTCGGTGCGTGTACTGCTGTACCGCCTCGTAGACGAAGTTCGTGGAGGACTGGCCAGGGCAGGAGTACCGGCCCACGCCCCAGGCCGAGGTGACGGGCAGGACCTGTGCCGGGCGGTACAGCCAGGGGAGCCACCCCGCTCGGCACCCAGTCATCGTTGTCGGCTTGCCACCGGCAGGGGCAGGGAGCGCGGGAGCGCACCACGGCACACCACCATGGCGCCACCCGGAGCACGTGCGGTGCAACGATTCGCCACCACACCCGTTCGAGTGAGGCGGCCGCACCCCGCGCCGCCAGGCAGGAGGCGCGGTCGGCCGCCCGCACGGATGCCATGCACTGTCCTTCCGAGGTACGGCCTGGCCGGGTGGGTGCCGGAACTCACAGGGCCTGTTCGGCTTCGCGGGTCTGTTCGCTCCGGCCCGTCCGATCCGACCGTCCGGCTCCAGGAGGCGTCTCGGTCGTACGGAACAGGAGGTCTCCGGCGACCCAGCGCGTGCCGCTGGGGCCGTGGACCTCTACTAGTGCCACGGCGCGGACGCGGTGGCCGTCCAGGCCTTCGCCCTTGGCGTTGGCCATCGGTGTGCCGAATCGCAGCAGTTCGCGGCGCTGACTGGAGGAGCTTGCGTTCTGGCCGAGCATGGCGCGGTCGCCCAGGACCGGGACGGTCGGTCCGCCGCGGTCAGTGGAGGCGTACCGTGAGGAATGGTTGTAACTGAGGCTCGGCGTGATGGTGTTGTTCGCCTGTGTCTGGAAGCCGTCCGCGGAGAGCTCGATCCGGTCGATGGCGGTGTCCTTGCTGGTCACCTCCGCGCGCGGTGAGTACAGAGTGATCTTCATCGACACACCGGTGCCGCCCGGGCGGCCGAGGAACGGGGCGATGGCCGCGGGCTCCAGCGGGGTCAGTCGGTTGCTCTGCGCCAGCGACGTCAGCCGAATGAGCATGCCTTCGGTCGACGTGGTGGTCTGGGGCCTGGAGGTGTCCTTCAGAGAGTGGTCGACGGCTCTCAGCGCGTCCCTGAGCTCGTCCATGCCACCGAAGTCGTAGATCTCGATCGGCCGTGCTGGCACCCAGGCCGGGCTGGACAGCAGGACGCGCAGGTCCGCTGGGACCTCCGCCTCCACGGCCACCCCGCCGGGGGGCGGCGTCGGGCGGGGCACGGATGGGTCGGTCGTGAAGACGGCAGGCGGGACGGTCGCGGCTCGCCGTTCCCCCTGGTCCGGTGTCTCCGAGACGTTGAACCGCAGCACGGCGGTGGCCGGTTCCACCTCCCGGCGCCCGATCCGGGACGCGGGGAATAGTCCGACCGAGGAGGGGGGCAGGACGAACACGGCCGCCCGGTCCAGCACGCCGCCGATCAGATCGGCGAGACGTCCGACCAGGGACTCGGTCAGCGGGCGTGAGGAGACCCGCACCTCGTACTCGTACGGCACGGGAAACTCACTGGTGTTGCCGAACGTGCGCTGCCAGGAGCGCAGTTCACGGCTGGAGCTCTGGGCGTCCGAGCGGTTGCTCTGCCGTGCCAGACTCAGCGTGCTCCTGGCCCGCTCGCCGTTGCTTTCGCCGAGCGGTACGAAGTCGACCTGTCCGCTGATGGTCCGGGTGCTGCTGATCCTGGTGGCGCCCGGCACCTCCAGGGCGGTGCCGTCGCCGTGGGAGTGGCCGAACACGTTGTCCATGCCGGAAGTCGTCGTAACCCGCTTGCCACGGTGTGCGGAGAGGTCCTGTCCGGGGGCCGGCCGCGCGACGAGCGCCACCTCGACAAGACGGGGGCCGAGCCAGGACCGGTGGACGAAATGGAAGGCTGTGTGCCCTTGGGGACCCGCGTTGACCAGAGTGCGCAGGCCGAGGCTGGTGGAGAGTTCGTTGATCCGGGTCAACACGCCGGGCACGTAGGCAGCGTGACCGGGCGTGGTCACCCCCGGGGCCTCTTGCAGGACCAGGCGGTGTATCCGCCGCTGGAACGAGTCTCGGCCGCCTCCGGCGTGGACCTCGGTGACCACCCCCGCGCCGATGGTGCCACCGCTGTCGACGTACCATGCCGGAAGGCGGCGGTCCGGTGGGCCGACGGACGCGGACGTCTGGCCGGCCTCGGCGACCAGCGCCGCCAGGTCCGGGTGGTTCTGCAGGTCATTGTCCACTAGCAGGAATTCCACGCCTTCGGGAAGTTCGACTACGCGGGTACGGTTCAGGCCGCCCAGTCCCGGGGCTACGGTGCCGCTGGCCAGGTTGCGCACGCCGCTGCGGACGGTCACCACGTAGTGGGCCTTTGCGGTGAAGCGGAACGCGGCCGTGGTGTCCTCGGTGGTGACGCGGAAGACACCAGTGTTGTCGTTGACGGTGACGCTCTCCGTACGGGCGACGCGTGCCTGGAGGCCGCCCTGGGGCGCCACAGCGTCGCCCTTCCCGCCGTACCGGCCCGCCATGGACAGGCCGCCCTGGTGGCCTGCCTGCCTGTTCCGGGTGGAGGCGGACGCGTCGGTGGACTGCAGCCAGCGTTCCGCGTCGAGCTTGGGCGGCTGCGGCAGGACCCGTACGTCGGTGAGATACCCCCTCACCTCGATCGTGAAGTCCGTACCGGCCAGCACGCCCGGTGTGGCGGCGCCTTCGACGGGATACGAATCACGGAAGATCCGCAGCGCGTTGGCGGACAGATGGTGCGGGGAGAGCGCGGTGTCGGCGACCTCGTTCGCCGACGACTCGTGCTCGGTGGCCGGCTCGCCCACCGAGGCGCGCCACACCCAGCGTCCCGCGTCGCCCACCGAACCGCTCACCCAGTGTGCACTGCCAGCGATGAGGCCGCCCACGGCCCGCAGCAGAGGCGAGGACCACGGGCGGGGGACAGCACGCGGTTCCACCGTCGCGTCCGTAGCGGTGTCCTGTGCCTCGACGTCGTCTTCCTCGATCCACGCACCTGGCGTGGGCGGCATGACGTATCGCTCGTTCTCCTCAGCCACCGCGTGCTCGATGTCCTTGATCATGGCCAGCACCTCACGGCGCAGGTCGGCACTACCGCCGACCCGGTCCAGCAGAGCCGTCTCCGGCAGCCGCAGAACACCCTCTTCGAGGGTGCGCCCGGGGTTCGGCAGGGCGAGCAACCGGTCGTCCCGGTGGCGGTGGTCGCGGACCGTCGCCGGTCCCGGGCGGGGAGCGGGGGAGGGACGGTCGAGCGTGCGGAACGTGGGCACGGCCACGCGCACGCTGCCGTCCGCGCTGACGGGTTCGGGATTCGGGCCGTGGCTGTGAGTGATGACCATCCGGTGGGTGACGGGGACCGCGAACACCTGTGTGCCGTTCTGCGTGGGGCTGAGCATGTAGTACTCGTGGCCGCTACCTGTGCTGGACCCTGTGTTCCTGGTGGTCTGCGACGTGTACGAGTAGTGCGGCCGGATCTGCTCGAGCCGCTGGTCGCCGTCGACGTCGAGCGGGTTGATGACGGCGCCCTCACCACCGACGTTCCATGCGAAGGGCGTGCCCTGGAAATGCTGCTCTCCCGCGATCGTGGACCCCGTGTAGTTCAGTGTCTGGATCTTGGGGAGGGTGCGCTGGTGCTCGACACCCGCGTTGGCGTCCGGCGCGGTGTAGCGGCGCTCGGTTACCAGACGGACGGAGACGCGCTGGGTGCCGAGCGGAGTGGGGAGTTCGAACCAGGTGGTGTCGCCGCCTTCGATCATCTCGTCCAGGGCGGAGCGCAGCCCCAGTCTTGAGCGCATCTGGTCCAGCTTGCGCAGGTTGTTCACCCTCTGGGTGCGGATGGCCTGGTCCATCGCCTTGTCCCACCGTCGTGTCTGCGGCCGGTCGGAGGGGAGGAAGCCGTTGTCGCGCAGCCAGCGTTCGGCGTGGTCGAAGAGAGGGCTGGAGCCGGAGACCTGAAGCGGGGTGGTGGACACCCCGAGCTGTTTGAGG
The DNA here is from genome assembly GCF_000717995.1 of Streptomyces violaceorubidus. GTDB lineage: Bacteria > Actinomycetota > Actinomycetes > Streptomycetales > Streptomycetaceae > Streptomyces > Streptomyces violaceorubidus. The sequence goes on along the minus strand of NZ_JODM01000056.1, from coordinate 5,687 downwards.
TGCAGCACCTCCGGCGGCAGGTAACGCGTCTGGGTCGGCACATGGCCTAGGGCGTCCAGTGAGGGGACCAGCATGACGACGGGGTATTGCTTGTCACCGTCCAGGGGCGATCCGGCGGTGGGGCCGAGTGGAGCGCCGTCCGGGCGGACGAGGGCGATACGTAGCCGCATTCGGGGCGTGACCTGGAGAAGCGGGGTCGCCGTCCGCAGCGAATGGGCAATGCGGGCACTTCCTCCGCTGGTCAGCACATGGGTGAACTGATGCTGCCCACCGAACTGGAAGGTAAACTGCCCGCCCAGCGGTTCCACGCCGGTGAGGGGGTCGGGGGCTCCGGTCCCGAAGCCCAGGGTGATCGACACGTTGAAGCCGGCGCCGTTGCCGATCTGGGCGCTGCCCTGCACGCGCAGTGACCGCAGAATGTAGGTCTCCAGCACCGAACTCGCCGTGGTGGGACCGGTGATGGTGTCACCGCCGGTCAGCTCAGCACCGATCCGGAGGTATCCGATGGCTTCGCCGGAGGAGGTGTAGAGAGTGGGCGAGGCAACCGAACCACCCCAGGTCTGAGGGAGGTTGCTGCGTAGGTTGCCCTCGCCGAAGAACTCGAACAGCTCTCGGCGGGAGCCCTCCGACAGCGAGTCCAACGGGTCGGCGAAGGACCGCAGCACATCGGCGAAGAGCACGTCGTGGTCTGCCAGGGCCTGCGGGCCGAAGAGCGGTACCTCGTCCAGCAGCCGGTAGAGCGGCGCGGGAACGCTCTCCGGCCGCGTGGGGTCGACGTCGGGCAGCCCTTCGGAGGTGGACAGATAAGTGGGAAACCACACCAGCAGCTTGTCCGGCGCGAGGCCTGGGGCGGGCTCCCATCCGAGGGCGGGCAGCGTGCCGAGCGGCGAGGTGACCGGGCCGTCGTTGCGCCGCAGTTCCCAGGTCATCGCATAGTCGAACGGCCAGTGCCGGCCCTTGCTTCGGAGCAGCACCATCGGCTGCACTGTCGTGCCGACCGTCACCGAGGTCGTGAGCTGGTTGTAGGTGAGGCTGGGTTGCGGCGTGAACGTGATGCGGCGCAGCGGACCCTTGTCTACCGACCAGGTGTGGGAGAAAGGATGACCAAAGGCGCGCAGATCGCCGCTGCCACCGCTGTCACCGGCTTCGTTGACGCCGAAGGCCCAGCGCTGCACGCCCACGGGCGGTCCGTCGGACATGTGGCCGAGCTGCTGGGGCGAGGGCCCGAGGGCAGTGAGCCCGAGGCGGAGCGAGACGGGGTGCCGCCGCTTGCGGTAAGTAACGTTGAGGGGCAGGCCAGCGACGCTGAACAGCCGAGCCCACTCGGCGGACAGCAGACGAGCGGTCAGGACGCGGCGCACCCGGGCGTGGAACTCGGGATCCGGCCCCTGGCCGTTCTCCACCAGCTCGATCACCCGTTCCCGCAGCCATTCGACGGTTGCCTGTGGGACGGGTGTGATGTGGGCGAGTTCCAGCGCGCCGTCACGACGTGTGCCGAATCGGAGAACGGGGTCGCTGAGCGGTCGGGCGGGCGCGCCGTCCTCGAGATCGGGGGCGGGTTCCGGAGCGAGCTCAGGTCCGCTCTCGGAGGCAGGACCGGGCGCATGATCGGGTGCGGAGATGGTCTGGAGGTGCCGCTCCCGCTCGGGGACGGTGTCGGTGGGCGGGGACGCAACGATGGTGGGCAGGTCCTCCGCGGGGGGAGTGACGACGATGGTGGGCAGGTCGTACATCGGCGGCGTGACCGTGTTCGTGGGGATTGCGACGGCGACGACGCCTTCGCCGTCGCCCCCTTGGCCGTCGCCAGGCGGCTCGGCGCTCTGGGTAGTGATGAGGTGGTCGTAGTCGCGCAGTGCCTCGTAGGAGTCGTTGAGGCGCCGCGTCGCGCGGACCAGGTTGGCGGCGAGGGGCTCTGGCCGAGCGCCGTAGAGGGTCCCGAGGAGGTGGAAGAGCTGTGCGGATTCGTTGACGCGAATGCTCCAGGGACCGTTATTGCGGGGGCGGCCTGTGTACGGGTCTGTGCCGTGGTTGGTGTGAAGGTAGGCGCTGGTGGCCTGAGCGAAGTACTCGACGGGACTGCGGGAGGAGTAGTTCTCGGTGATCCGACCCTGGAGGTCCGTCCGGGGTCCGTCGGGCCACAGGGCGTGGGGTCCCAGGGCGAGCTTTTCGCGGTGAAGCGTGTCGAGGAGGGCCTGCTGGGGTTCGGTGAGTCCGTAGACGTGGATCATGTGCGCCAGTTCGTGGACGGCGGCGGAGCAGCCGTCGGGGAAGTGGCCGCGCGGCGGGACGGGAGTGGTCTCGCCGAGGAGGTTCTCCTCGGGAATGGCGATGACGTGCCGGTCGGGGTTGGTGAGGGCGCGCAGCTCGCAGGAGGTCCGGGTGCCGCTACTGTCCATGTGCTCGTGAACATTGCTTAGGTGGGCGAAGCGCCCCAGGTCGGTCACACGGGTGTCCCGGGGCACGACGACGACTCGGACACCACTGCCGAGGACGCGGGTGGCGACGTCCGGGTTGCGGAGCATGTGGTTGAGCAGGCGGATGAGTTCCGCCCGGGCACTGGCGGGCTGTTCGACCGTGTCGGGGACGTGGATGTGAGTACGTACGAACTCCTCGGCCGCCGGCAGCATGTCCGGCTTGGCTGCCACCGAGGCTTCCGCACCAGGGTTGCCGACCTGACCGGTCAGTTGGTCCTCAGCCGGGGTCAGGGGCCCAGTGGACGGTCGGCCGTCGTCGGCGGACTCGGTGCCGTGCGTGGTCGACGCGGGCTGGGAGGCTGCGGAGTTGGCGTTCTGGGCACCCGACCGGAGCTCGGTAGGTTCCCGCCGGGAGCCCGACGTGCTCGGCGTGGCAGGCATCCCCGCGGAGCCGGAATCCGCAAGCGTGCCCTCGGTCCGTGCCAGGGGCGGCTGCCCGTACTGTGGGGCTTCGGCGCTGTGCTGACCACTCGCTTGCCGGCTCGTCATGGGTGGTGCGGCGTATGGACGCGTCTCAGCCGTGCTCGTGCCGTACGGCAGCAGAGAAGGAGACCCGGACAGGTTCGAGACGTGCGACGACGGGGCCATGCCGCCCACGAGGTGTGACATGTCCGGCCGTCCGGGCTCCGGCACTTGCACGATCGAGGACTGCGTAGGTGGCACGGTCGGAGGGTGAACCTGATCCGCGCCGCCAGCCGGCGCGGCCCGCCGCTCTTTCACGCCCTTGAGTACCCACTCCAGCACGGCAGCAGATTGCTCACGCCACGCGGCCTCATCGAACGACGCGCCAGGCTCGACCAGTGAAGAGACGTCATCCTGGGCGGAGACGGAGTCCTCCTCCGACAGTGCCCTGTTGGTACGGTCTCCCAGGTCTCTTGGGCCTGGGGACAGCGTGGTGGAAGTGCCGGCGGTGGTCGTGGCTGTCCACACCGGGGCGGCAAGGCCGCTGGTCGCGGGCAGCAGTGCGATGCGGGACCTGGTAGCGCCGTGCTGCGAGTCCTCGTCGAGGAACAGGGTCGACGGCACGTTCACGGTGATCAGCTCCGGGCCGCCGAGCCCTTGCACGACCTGCTCGCGCGCGTTCCCGGAGATCGCGTCGAAGTCGGTCAACAGCAGCACCCGCGGCGGCGGCCCGGAGGCCTGGGCCGCCGCCAGGTCCTTGCGCATGCGCCGGCCGAAGGCCAGCGGCATCTCCCAGTAGGTGAGGTCCTGCCGCTCGTCGTAGACGGCGAAAAGGCCATCGGCGAAGTAGCAGGCCACCGTGGCTACGCCGTCGAGGCCGAAGGGCAGCTCGCCCAGTTCCCGGGTGTGCCACGGCTGGGCCGCCGCACGCGGAACCCCGGCGACCGGGCCGGCATGCGCCGAGGTCCCCGGCTGGTAGGCGTCGTTCGGCGTCCACGCCACGTAGGAGGGCTCCACCATCGGCGCGGCAAGAGCGGATAGGCGGGATGCGCGGTCGCGCCGGTCGAAGTAGGACAGGCCCAGGGCGCGCTCACCACCGATCGGGTACGGGCGCGCCCCGGCCGGGGCCCGGGTGCCGGGCGCGGCGGAGCGTTCGACAAGCCAGTCGGCGGGGCGGAAAGCGAACCGCGAACGGTAGGCGAATCGCACCCGGTCACCGGCAGGACCCTGGGGGTAGGACGACCTGAACCGCCCGCCCTCTCCATCCTCAGTGCGGCGCAGACCCAACCGCACCCTGTCCCCGGCCGCGCGACCGACCGCATCCAGCGGCTTGGCCCCTACCGTGATCTCACCGTGCGGAAACCAGACCAGGCGCCCGACCATGTCGGCGAGCTGCGGGCGCATCGCACCTGTGCTGCACGTCAAGACCACCACCGGGTCCTCCAGCGGCCGCTTCGAGGTATTCAGATTCGGCAGCGCCCGCAGCCAGGAACCCAGCGCCTGATCCGCGACCGGCCGCGCCTCGCCGTCCACCATCAGGCACAGCTGGTTCAGCGGAGACGAATGCGCCATCAGCAGAAACGGGTTGAGGCCCCGCGGCCACGGCCACGGTCGCCAGTCCGCAAGCAGCGGGCGACTCGGCGGAAGACCTTGGAGGTAGTAGCCGGTGAAATCGACCGCCGCCCGATTACGAGCCAACAACGCCGCGATCGGGTCCCGGGCCGCGGCGATCCCCGGTGTGAACCCGGGCAGCGAGGCATGCAAGACGCCACCATTCACCGTCAACGACCGCAGGGTCACATCCTTGCCGTCCAGCTCCGTCAATACCGGAGCGCCCGCCAGAAGCATGGGATTCTCCCAAAAATTATGACAGTTCTTCTGATTAGCTTTAGATATGCTCGGCTATCCGGGGCGCATCGATCACGGCGCTTGGGCGCTGCCCGCCGGACCGAGCGGTACTACCTCGCGCATCTCACGGACGAGCACCATGACCCTTTCGGCGTCACCGCATGATTGTCCAGAGTGTCGGCCATTCCTTGCATTGCTCGCGACTGCGTGACTCGCAGCACGACGTGCCGGCCCCAGGCTTCGACGTGGGGCTTGCGTCACCTCCTGACCAGTATCGAGGAGGCCCGCTCAGGTCGGAATTAATGTCGGCATAAAAGTCCTGCATAGCGTCGGCATGTCAGACATTCCCCTGGATTGCTCCGAGATCGCTTTTAGCGGGCCGCAACCGACCTTGGGGAGGATCCAGAGGGCGGCTTCCTTGATCTCCTTTGACTCAGCGCCGGGTGATGTTGTCGCACTCATCTTGTTGGGTCGCCGAGTCGTCTCCCGCAGCGTTCTTCAGCGCCCCAGCATGCCGGAACAGTCTTAGCACACAGTCCAGCCGCCATGCCCGGCCAATAGGACGCGACGCCTTCCCGCATACCTCAGCCACCCGCCATCACCAAAGCACTTTCCAAGAGAATTTGATTTCCATGGAAAATTCTAATGGACGGGAGCCGGGTCGCCATTTCGGCAGCGAAAGCTTGCTCCGCACTTCCGCAAGATGTAGATATCGGCAGACCTGTATTCAGGCACGTCAAATCCGACCTTCCCGCGCTTGAGATTACCTTATTTCAATTACCGCTCCAGGGTAGATGGAGAAGGATCTCAAGTCGCTCTATTTTACATGCCAGCAATAAACTTGTCGCAAATCATCGGACGCATTGAGCTTCTTCGAGGTCGCCACCGATCGGGTGATGGGCCGACAAGCGCAACGAGCGAGGCCCCCGAGCTGTTGATCGAGGTGTCTGACGTCTCAATCAC
>NZ_JODM01000055.1 GCF_000717995.1 Streptomyces violaceorubidus | reverse complement strand
ACCGAGGACGACCCCCACTCACCCATCACCCGCCAACTCACCCACTGGCGCGAACAACTCCAAGACCTCCCCGAGGAACTGGACCTGCCGACCGACCGCCCGCGCCCGCAGACCCCGAGTCACCAGGGCGGGACCGTCGACTTCACCGTCCCGGCCGAGTTGCGGGACCGGGTGGAGGCGGTCGCCCGGGAGTACCAGTGCACGCCGTTCATGGTGATGCAGGCGGCGCTGGCGGTGCTGCTGCACCGGCTCGGGGCGGGCACGGACATCCCCATCGGCACGCCGGTCGCGGGCCGCACCGACGACGCCCTCGACGATCTCGTCGGCTTCTTCGTCAACACCCTGGTCCTGCGCACCGACCTCTCCGGCGACCCCACCTTCACCGACCTGCTCGTCCGGGTGCGGGAGACGGACCTCGCCGCCTACGCCCACCAGGACGTCCCCTTCGAGCGACTCGTCGAGGCGCTCAACCCGGAGCGCTCCAGTTCACGGCACCCTCTCTTCCAGACGGCGCTGAGCTGGAACGACGACGAGGAGCAGCGCGCGCTGTCGGCCATCGACGCCCTGCCGGGGCTCGTCGTGTCGGCGCAGGGGACGCCGTTGGAGGCGGCCAAGTTCGACCTGCTGTTCTCCTTCTCCGACGCCTCGGACGGCTACGCCGGGCGCATCGAGTACAGCGCGGACCTCTTCGTGCGCGACTCGGTGCGGACCATGGCCGAGCGGCTGCTGCGCGTCCTGGCCGTCCTGGTCGCCCACCCGGACCGGCCGGTGAGGTCGACGGACGTGCTGGCGGAGGAGGAACGCCGGCGCGTCCTGGCGGAGTTCGGCGCGGGCCCGGACGCGGACGGTTCCGCGTACCTGCCCGGTGGCCTCCCGCGCCGCTTCGAGGACCAGGCCGCTCGCACCCCCGACGCGGTCGCCGTGGCCTTCGGCGGGCAGGAGCTGACGTACGCGGAGCTGAACGCCCGGGCCAACCGCCTGGCGCGCGGGCTGCTCGCCCGGGGGCTGCGGCCCGAGTCCAGGGTGGGCGTGCTGATGGAGCGCTCCGCCGACCTGGTCGTCGTGCTGCTCGCGGTGGCCAAGGCGGGCGGGGTGTACGTGCCGCTCAGCACGGCCTACCCGGACAGCCGGATGCGTTGGATCCTGTCCGCGACCGGGTCCGAGGTGCTGGTCACCGACACCGCCCTGGCCGACCGGGCCGCCGAGGTGGCCGGGGACGCCCCGGTGCTGCCGGTGTCCGGGACGGACGAGCCGATCGCGGCCGGGGAGGACGACGGCGACCTCGTCCTGGACATCCGGCCCGACCGGCTGGTGTACGTGATGTTCACCTCGGGCTCCACCGGTGAACCGAAGGGCGTGGCCGTCACCCACGCCGACGTCACCGCGCTCGCCGCGGACCGGCGTTGGCGCGACGGGGTCGTGGACCGGGTGCCGCTGCACTCGCCGCACGCCTGGGACGGATCGACGTTCGAGCTGTGGGCGCCGTTGCTGAACGGCGGCCGGGTGGTGGTGGCACCGCCGGGTGAGCTGGACATCGAGTCGCTGCGCCGCCTGATCGTGGACCACGGTGTCACCGCGCTGTTCCTGACGACCGGTCTGTTCCGGGTCCTCGCCCAGGAGCACCCGGAGTGCCTGGCCGGTGTGCGTCAGGTGTGGACGGGCGGAGACCTCGCCTCGGTGGAGGCGATGCGCCGGGTGCGCGAGCGCTGCCCGGCGACGACCGTCGTGCACGTCTACGGGCCGACCGAGACGACGACGTTCGCCACCTGCCACGAGGTCGGGGAGCGGGACACGGCGCCGACGGCGGCCGGGGTGCCGATCGGCCGGCCCATGGACGGCATGCTGCACTACGTCCTGGACGAGGCGCTGCGGCCGGTTCCGCCCGGTGTGCCCGGCGAGCTGTTCGTCGCGGGTGCCGGGCTGGCCCGCGGCTACTGGCACCGGGCGGACCTGACGGCCGAGCGGTTCGTCGCCGACCCGTACGGCGCACCGGGCACCCGCATGTACCGTACGGGCGACGTGGTCCGCTGGGACCGTGAGGGCCGGGTGGAGTTCCTCGGCCGGGCCGACGGGCAAGTGAAGGTCCGCGGGTTCCGCATCGAACTGGCCGAGATCGAGGCCGCGTTCGCCGCGCACCCGGCGGTGGCGCAGGTCGCCGTCGTGGTGCGGGAGGACCGGCCGGGCGACAAGCGGCTGGCCGCGTACGTGGTCCCGGCCGCTGCCGGGAGCGGGCAGGAGCTGCGCGACCACCTGGCGAGCGCGCTGCCCGACTACATGGTCCCGCAGGCGATCGTGGAGCTGGACGCGCTGCCGCTGACGTCCATCGGCAAACTGGACCGGCGGGCACTGCCGGTACCCGAGTGGGGCGCACGGGCGGTCTCCCGCGCGCCGCGCACCGCACGGGAGGAGACCCTGGCACGGCTCTTCGCCGAGGTGCTGGGGGTGCCGGAGGTGGGTGTCGACGACGGCTTCTTCGATCTGGGCGGCGACAGCATCATGTCGATCCAGCTGGTCAGCCGGGCCCGCAAGGCCGGTCTCGTGCTGACGCCGAAGGACGTCTTCGAGCGCCGTACGGTGGCGTCGCTGGCCGAGGTCACGGGCGGCGGCGGGGGAGCCGCGGCGGAGGAACCGGGGGAGGGCACCGGGACACTGCCGGCCACGCCGATCATGCACTGGCTGCGCGAACGCGGCGGCCCCGTCGACCGGTTCAACCAGTCGACGGTGCTGCGGGTCCCGCCGGGACTGCGCCAAGACGCGCTGCTGAGCGCGGTGCAGGCGCTCCTCGACCACCACGACGCCCTGCGCATGCGGGTGACGGAGGATCCCGGGGCGGGCGGGCTGGCGTGCGAGATCACGCCGCCCGGCACGGTCGGCGCCGGCACGGTGGTTCGCCGGGTGGACGCGGCGGGGACCGACGCGGCGGCACGCGAGGAGCTGTGGGCCGCCGAGGCGGAGGCCGCGGCCGGCCGGCTCGACCCCGTAAGCGGCCGGATGGTCCAGGTGGTGTGGTTCGACCGCGGGCCCGGACACGACGGGCGGCTGCTGCTGGTGGTCAACCACATGGTGGTGGACGGCGTCTCGTGGCGCATCCTGCTGCCGGACCTGGCCGAGGCGTACGAGGCCGCGGCCGACGGCCGGACACCGCGGCCGGCGCCGGTCGGCACGTCGCTGCGCCGCTGGGCGAGGACCCTGCGCGAGGAAGCCGTGTCGCCCGCCCGCGGGGCCGAGGCGGAGTACTGGGCCGGCGTGGTCGCCGGTACCGAGCCGCCCCTGGGGTCCGCGCCCCTGGACGCCAAGCAGGACACGCACGCGACGGCCGGCCGCCTCACCCTGACCCTGCCCGCGGAGGTGACCGGCCCGCTGCTGACGACCGTGCCGACGCTGTTCCGCGCCGGGGTGAACGACGTCCTGCTGTCCGCCTTCGCCCTGGCACTCGACGCGTGGCTGGGAGCCGACGCGCGGCCTGCCTACCTCGTGGACCTGGAGGGGCACGGGCGGGTCGAGGAGGCGGTGGCCGGGGCCGAACTGTCGCGGACGGTGGGCTGGTTCACCAGCATGTACCCGGTGCGGCTGGAGCCGGGCCACTACCACCGCGCCGAGGCGCTGGCCGGTGGTGCGGCGGCGGGCACGGTCCTCAAGCGGATCAAGGAGCAGTTGCGCGCGGTGCCCGGCGAGGGCATCGGCTACGGCCTGCTGCGCCACCTGAACCCCGCGACCCGGGCCCGGCTGGCGGGGGGACGGCGACCGCAGCTGGGCTTCAACTACCTGGGCCGCTTCGGCGCCGCCCCGCAGGCCGGTGCCTGGGCCCCCGAACCGGGCGTCGCGGGACCGGCCGGCGAGGCGGACACGGCACCGCTGAGCCACGTCGTGGAGCTCAACTCCCACACGGCGGACGAGCCCGGGGGCCCGCGACTGGTGGCGACCTGGACGTGGGCGGGGCGGCTGCTGCCGCAGGAGTCCGTCGCACGGCTGGCCCAGGCGTGGTTCGCCGCGCTGCGGGCCCTGACGGAGCACGCCGAGGCTCCGGACGCGGGCGGACTCACCCCGTCCGACGTGGCACTGGAGATCAGCCAGGAGGAGATCGACGAGTTCGAGGACCTGCTGTGAGCGGCGGCGGCGGCCGGTCGCGGTAGCCACCGACGGCCGACGGCCGGCTGCCGACCGTCGGCCTTCGGCGGACCAGGGCCGGTGCGTGTCGCCTTCGGCGCGCGCACCGGCCCTTTCGCGCGCCCGCACCCAGGAATCCGGCCGGGGCTCCGGGGCTCCGGGGCTCCGTAGCTCTGTGTCTGTGGCTCTGTATCTGTGGCTCTGTGGCTCTGTGGCTCTGTGACGAAAGTCGTAGTGGCCCTCTGCCGAAGGACGGAAGACCACGTCAGACGAGTGGCCCTACGGTCTGTGACATGAACGGACATCCGAGGACGGGCCGAGAATGATCACACTGCGTGGAGCAACGAAGCGGTACGACGCGGCCGTCGCCGTGGACCACCTGGACTTGGAGATCGCCCCGGGGAAGGTCACCGGGTTCCTCGGCCCCAACGGCGCCGGGAAGTCCACCACCATGCGCATGATCATGGGGCTGGACCGTCCGACCTCGGGTGAGGCGCTGATCAACGGCAAGCCGTACGCGGCGCTGAGCCACCCTCTGCGCGAGGTCGGCGCGCTGCTGGACGCCAAGGCGCTGCACCCCGGGCGCAGCGCGTACAGCCACCTGCTGGCGATGGCACGCACCAACGGCATCCCCCGCAAGCGGGTCGAGGAGGTGCTGGGCATCGTCGGTCTGGAGAAGGTGGCCAAGAAGCGTTCCGGCTCCTTCTCTCTGGGCATGGGCCAGCGCCTGGGCATCGCCAGCGCGCTGCTCGGCGACCCGCAGATCCTCCTGTTCGACGAGCCGGTCAACGGCCTCGACCCGGACGGCGTGCGCTGGGTGCGCGAACTGATGCGTTCCCTGGCCTCGGAGGGCCGCACGGTCTTCGTCTCCAGCCACCTCATGAGCGAGATGCAGCTGACCGCGGACCACCTGGTGGTCATCGGCCGGGGCAAGCTCCTCGCCGACGACACCATCGACCGCGTGATCGCCCGCAGTTCGCTGACCGCGGTGCGCGTGCGCACCCCCGACGTCGACGCCATGGACACGCTGGTGCGGCACCTGGAGGAGCGGCAGCTGGACGTCCAGCGGCACGAGCCGCACGAGTGCCTCGTCTCCGGCGCCACCGTCGAGTCCATCGGCGACCTGGCCTTCGAGCTGGGCATCAGGCTGCACGAACTGCGCGTCGTGGAAGCCTCGCTGGAGGAGGCGTACATGGAGATGACCGCCAACAGCATCGAGTACAAGTCGCCCACGCCGGCCTCCGCGGACGCCGGCCTGGACCGGATCCACCAGGAAGTCGAGGCCTGATCCCATGTCGAGCACTGCTGTGAGCACCCGTGCCCCCGCGGCGCGGCAGGGACGTGGCGGCACCGCGGGTGCCATCGGCGCGGAGTGGACCAAGCTGTGGTCCGTGCGGGCCACCTGGTGGTGTCTGATCGGGTCCGCCGCGCTGATGGCCCTCTTCGCGCCCGGCCTGGGCGTGAGCATGGCCAACAGCAACCGCAGCGACAACGTCGACACGGACATCGCCATCGCCCACCCGATGGTCCTGGCCGTGAACATGGTGCAGTTCGCCGTGATCGCCCTGGCGATGCTGGCCATCACCACCGAGTACTCCACGGGCAGCATCCGGACCACGCTCCAGTGCGTGCCGGTGCGCGGCCGGATGCTGTTCGCGAAGTCGGCGGTCGCCGCGCCCGTGATGTTCGTGGTGGGCACGCTGCTCGCCCTGGTCGGCACCGTCACGACCGCACCCCTGCTGTTCGAGTACGCCGACGCCGACCTCGGCAAGGCGGTGCCGACGATCGTGTGCACCGGTGTCTACATCGCGCTGATGGGCGTCTTCTCGATCGGCATCGGCGCGGCGATCCGCAGTGCCGTCGGCACCCTGACGACGGTGTTCATGATCCTGGCGGGTCTGCCCGGTGCCCTGGCGCTGTCCAGCAGCGACTTCACCAAGAAGATCCTGGACTACCTGCCCTCCACGGCCGGCCAGCACCTGATGGACGGCGACACCGAACCGTACGGCCGGATGGGCGCGCTCCTGGTCGTGCTGGTCTGGGTGGCCGCCTCTCAGATCGCCGGCTACATCGTCCTGCGCAAGCGGGACGCCTGAGACGATGGCGGCGGCCTACACCATCCCCCGTTGATGGCCGCCGCCATCTTCCCCGCCCGTACGGCCTTCAATCCAATTCAATCCTTAAGTTCTTGTGTACGTCCCCGAAGTCGATCTCGAAAGCAATCATTGACGATACGGGTGAAAGAGGACATCCCTACCACCTTCCGCTTCGCTCGTCAAGACTTTTAGTACGCGCTGAAGATCTACCCCCCCTACCGCGGCCGAATCTCGTTTGTTACTTTGGTTCAGGCGACCTGGAGAGCATAGCTCCGGTTGCCTGATCGTCGCATTTCACAGAAGTGAGCGGTCCGGGTGATAGGGCTTGGGCTGTATGATCCCGGCTTTGCCGGGGTGGGGGAATGATGCAGCGAATACGTCTTAGTCGTGACACGGTGGAAAACATACACATAATGACGACCCTGGGGCCTGCGGCGGAGGCGGTTTTCTCCCTCCAGCACATGGGCACCAGGGCGGAGCCGGCGTTCAGGGAGTGGCGCAAACAGGTCACGGCCCGACTGCGTTCGGGACAGCTCGACCGGGGGGTCGTTGAAGCGCTTCGCAGGTCACCGGACCTCACCTGGCTACTGTCCCAGGGAGAGGGCGCGATATCGGGAGAGCGCGCCGAGGTCTCCGGACTCAGCCGCAGCGACATCCGCACCGCAATGGAGCGCTACGCCGAGGTGTCCGTCAGCCCCTATTGGGAGCAGATGCTCGCTCATCTGACCACGGTACGGGAAAGACTGATGGAGAGATCCTCCGGCAATAACGAAAGCCTTCTGGCTTCGCTGCACCCGCAGATATCCTGGAATGGCCAGTATCTGGAGATGCAAAACGGAGAGAATCGTCATTTCGATCTTACCGGAAGAGGTCTCCTGCTCGCTCCCTCCGTTTTTCTCGGCGCCCGTCCCGCAGTCTTACTCCGAAACGTAGCCGGCACCAGTGCGCTTCCGGTTCTCGTTTTCTCCGTCAGTTCCCAGAACGGCGTGAAAGAGACTCTTTGGAATACCCACGCCCGGGACATGGAAGCACTGGACGCCCTGATGGGCCGCACCCGGGCCCAGCTTCTCCGCCTCACGCTGGCCGGCGGAACGACCAGTGAACTCGCCCGGCACGTCGGCACCTCGGCGGCGGCCGTCAGCCAGCACACCGGGGTCCTGCGCAATGCCGGGCTGATCCGTTCGGAACGTGACCGCAATACCGTCACGCACCGCATCACCGATCTGGGCCGCGCAGTTCTCAACGGCATGGGCCCCGCCCTCGCCGTGCCGACCCAGACGCGACGCGTCCCCGACGCCGCGGACACGATGGTCCCGCGCGCTCGCCAGCGGTTTCCCCGCCAGCGGATCGCCGCTCCCGTGCACATGGCCTACCAGGCCTCCTGACGCGTCCAGCCTGGCGCGCCCGCCACGGCCCGCACGGCCCGCACGGCCCGCATGGTCCGCACGGCCCGCACCGCCCGGTACCGCTTCTCCTACGCTCCACCCGCACTCCGTCGCGCCATTGCTCCGTCGCGCCGTCGCGTCGTCGTGCCGTCGTGCCGTCGTCCTGGCGCGCCCGGGCGCGCCAGGGCGCGCGCCGGGACGCCACGCGTGCACCTGCGGCCGTCCGTACCGCCGTTTGGACACACACGACGGAACGCCGGTCCTCCTCCCTCACGTGAGGGAGGAGGACCGGCGTTCCGTTCTTCTCCGGTTCCGGACCGTGGGCGTGCGCTCAGGGGCCGCCGGGCCAGTCCCCGAGCCGCACCGCCCAGCCGTCCGCGCCCAGCGCCTCGGCCAGCGCGGAGGCCGAGGACTCCAGCACCGCCAGCCTGGCCCGGCCCGTCGGCTGGTCCGCGGAGTGCTCCATGCCGACGTCCTCCACGTTCGCCCCGGCCGCCGCGGCGGCCGCGAACAACCGCGCCAACTCGCCGGGACTGTCGCCCACGGACACCTCCACCGCCGTCAACGCGCCGTCCGGCATCCCGTGCTTGCCGGGGATCGCCCGCCGCCCGTCCACCCCGCGCTGCAACAGCTCCGTCAGCGTGTCCATGGCCGCCGCCGCGTCCGTGTCCCTGCGGCCGATCCGGCGCAGCGCCCCGGCCGCCGCCAGCGCGTCCGCGGCCAGCGCCTCCAGCACCTCGGCCACCGGGACCGGGTTCGCCGACAGGATGTCCGTCCACAGCGCCGGACTGCCCGCCGCGATCCGCGTCACGTCCCGCAGCCCCTGGCCCGCCAGACGCAGCGCCGACTCACCGCCCTCCAGCAGCCGCCCCGCGGTCAGGCTGGCCACCAGGTGCGGGGCGTGCGAGATCAGCGCCACCGCCCGGTCGTGGCTCTCGCCGTCCAGCAGCACCGGCGTGGCCCCGCACAGCGCGACCAGTTCCAACGCCGTGTTCAGCGCCACCGCGCTGGTGTGCTCCGACGGCACCAGCACCCACGGCCGGCCGGTGAACAGATCACCCCGCGCCGCCAGCGGCCCCGACCGCTCCCCGCCGGCCAGCGGATGCCCGCCCACCACCGCCGTCAACTCGCAGCCGAGCGCCTCGACCTCCCGCTGCGGCAGCCCCTTCACGCTGGCCACGTCCGTGTAGAACCGGGCCGTACCCCGCTTCTGCAGATCCGCCAGCACCGGCGCCACCCGTACCGGCGGCACGGCCAGCACCGCGATGTCCGCCACCTCCGGCGGCTCCTGCGCCAGCCCCGCCCCCAACGCCGCCGCCGTACGCGCGGCGGTGGGATCGCTGTCCATCAGATAGGTCGTCACCCCCCGCTCGCGCAGGGCCAGCGCGACCGACGTGCCGATCAGACCGGTGCCCACGATCACGGCGCAGCGCACGCGACACCCTCCCCGACCCGCCGGGCCACCAGCGCGGCGAACCGCTCCAGGCCCACGTCGATCTGCGCGGGCGTGACGAGGCTGTACGACAGCCTGATCTGCCGGTCCGCGCCGTCCCCCCGGCCGAAGAAGCGCATCGGCGTCCACAGCACCCCGTGGTCCCTGGCGGAGACCTCGAGCAGCGCCTCGTCCGCGGCGAACGGCACGTTCACCACGAGGAAGAACCCGCCCCGCGGCACGTTCCAGGTGACCCCCGAGCCGCAGCCGGGCGGGAAGTGCCGCGCCAGCCCGTCCAGCAGCCGTCGCAGGTTGCCCGCGTACACCTCGGTCTCGCGCTCGTTCGCCGAGCGCAGATCGCATCCGTGGGCCAGCAGCTTGCCGCCGATCACCGCCTGCGCCAGGGGCGAGGTGTTGACCGTGAGCATGCTCTTGATCTTCGACAGCTGGTCGGCCAGCACTCCGACCCGGCCCTCCCGGTCCGCGACCGGCTGGTCCGCCACCACGTACCCGATCCGCGCCCCGGGCAGCCCGGTCTTGGCGAACGAACCGAGGTAGACGACCCGCCGCCCGGTGTCCAGCGCCTTCAGGGTCGGCAGCCGTTCGCCGTCCGCGCTGAAGTACCCGTACGGGTTGTCCTCCAGGAGCAGCAGGTCCTCCCGTTCCGCCACCTCCAGCAGCTCGCGCCGCGTCGCCAGGTCGAGACTCGTGCCCAGCGGGTTCGAGAAGTCCGGTACCAGATAGCAGGCCCTCGGCCGCAGCCCCTGCTCCCTGGCCGTCCGCGCCACCCGTGCCAGCGCCTCCAGGTCCACGCCCCGGGGCCCGGCCGGCACCTCCAGCACCGGCATGTCCACGAGCCGGGCGGCACCGGTGATCCCCACGTAGGCAGGCGACACCGCGAGCAGCACGTCCCGCTCGTCGGCCCGCAGCGCCCGAAGCGCCAGGAACATGGCCTCCTGGCAGCCCACCGTCACCACGATCGACTCCGGATCCGCCGAGACACCCTCGTCCAGCTCCAGATGACGGGCGATCAACTCGTGCACGATGCCCTTCGTCCGCCCGTACTGGAGCAGCGTCCGGCGCACCTGGGCCTCGTCGAACCCCTTCTCCTCCCGCAGGTACCGCTCGAAGCGCCGCAGGTAGTCGTGGACCAACCCGGTGTCGAAGAAACCCTCGTAAGGGCGGCCCGGGGCGAACGACACGGCGTCCGGGAACCGCAGGGCGATCTCGTTGAGAAAGTTCATCGAGTCCAGCGAACCGTCCTCCAGCGAGCCGTGCAGCTCCGTTGTCGCCAGCAGCACCGGGTCCACCGGGGGCGCGCCCGCGCCCGCACGGTCCGCGGACGGCTCGAGCACCGCCGCGTGGAATGCCGACTGTTCCGTGGTCATCGCTCTCCCGCTCCCTCGTCCTCGCCCGCTCCCGCGCGAGCCGTCCGGAACCCGCCCGCCGACCCGTCCCACACCCGCAGCCCGCGGGCCGCCGCCACGTCGGCACAGCCCGCCAGCCCCAGCGCGTCCCGCAGCTCGTCGCGCAGCAGATCCAGCACCCGCGCGACCCCCCGCTCCCCGCCCGCCGCCAGACCCCACACCACGGGGCGCCCCACCAGCACGCCGTCGGCGCCCAGCGCCAGCGCCCGCAGCACGTCCACGCCGCTGCGGACACCGCTGTCCAGCAGCACCTGGCAGCGACCCGCCACCGCGGCGGCCACCGCCGGCAGGGCCTCGATGCTCGCCACCGCCCCGTCGAGCTGCCGGCCACCGTGGTTGGAGACCACCACACCGTCCACACCGCACTCCACGGCCCGCACCGCGTCCGCCGGATCCAGCAGCCCCTTCACGACCAGCGGCAACCGCGTCCGGCGCCGCAGCTCCGCGACGTCCGCCCAGCTCACCGAGGCGGCGAACGCCTCGCTGGTGTGCGTGGCCAGCGCCGACGCACCCGCCGCCGCGCGGTGCGCCGAGGAATGCGCGCCCACGGCGAGGTTCGCGGCCACCACCTCCCGCGGCAACGTGAAACCACTGCGCACGTCCCGCAACCGCCGTCCCATCCACGGCACGTCCACCGTGAGCAGCACCGCCGAGCATCCGGCGTCCTCCGCCCGCCGGACCAGATCGAAGGTCAGCTCCCGATCGCGCAGCCAGTACAGCTGGAACCAGGTCACCGCCTCCGGCGACGCCACCTCCTCCAGCGGCACACTGCTCAGCGTCCCGACGGTGAACGGCGCCCCGGCCCGCAGCGCGGCGCGGGCCGCCGCCCGCTCACCCTCCGGATGGGCCAGCTTCTGGTAGCCCACCGGCGCGGTCGCCACCGGCAGGGACACCGGCCGGCCCAGCAGCGTCGTCGACGTGTCGCACTCCGACACGTCCCGCAGTACCCGCGGCACCAGACGCACCCGGTCCAGCGCCGCCCGGTTCCCGGCCAGCGTCGACTCCGCGCCGCTGCCGCCCGCCACGAAGTCCCGTACGTCCGCGGGAAGTACCGCCGCGGCCGCCCGCTCGACGTCGTCGAGACACAACGCGCCCGCCAGTGCGGAGTCCGCGACGGCCGTGCCCGCCGTGCCCGCCGTGCCCGCCGTGTCCGCCGTGTCCGCCGTGCCCGCCGTGTCCGCCGCGGACGTTTCCGGAGCGGCGGCGAGCCCCGCCGACGTCACGCCTGCCGGCCGTTCTCCCGGCTGCGCTCCAGCTCCACGGCCTCGTACAGGGCCTTGATGTTGGAGGAACCGAAGGTCTCCGCCCCGAGCCGCTCGATGATCTCGAAGAAGAGGGTGCGCCGCGCGTGCGTCGACCGGGTGAAGATCTGATAGAGCTGACCGCCGTGGTCCTCGTCGACCAGGATGTTCAGCTCCCGCAGCGCGTCCAGCCCGTGCCGCCGCAACTGCACCCGGCGGCCGAGGAGTTCGTAGTACGTGCCCGGCGTGGTGAGAAACTCCACACCGCGCTCCGCCAGGGTGCGCACCGAACCCGCGGCGTCCTCGCTCCGGAAGGCGATGTGCTGGACGCCCGAACCGTCGTGGTTCTTCAGGAACTCGTCGATCTGCCCCGGGTCCGCGTCCGGGTCGGGCTGGATGACCGTGAAGGTCACGTCGCCGGACCGGCTCTGCACCACCTTCGAGAGCATCGCCTGGGTCCCGACGACGATGCGCTCCTCGAAGATCTCCTCGAAGCCGAACGCCCGCCGGTAGTGGGCGATGACCGGATCCAGCTCGCCGATCGTCACGCACACCGCGAAGTGGTCGACCTCCAGCAGCGCGGGCGAGCCGGCCGCCCCGGCGTCCGGGACCGCGGCGGGCGCCACGGCGACGAAACCCGCCGGAAGGCCGTCCGCATCGTCCTCGTGGCGCTGTACGAGGGTGTGGTCCACGTCGCCGAACCCGGACACCGTCGCCGTGGCCACCACCCCCGTCCCCGGCAGCCGGGACGGCTCCACCAGCGGACGGGCCCCGTGTGCCACCGCGTGCGCGTACGCCCCGGCGACATCCGCGGTCCGCATCGCGATCCGGGCCACGCCGTCCCCGTGGGTGTGGACGTAGGCGGCGGCCGGGTGCTCGTCGCCGGTGCCCTCGGTCAGCACCAGCACGATCCGGCCCTGACGCAGGGCGACGCTGCGGAAGCCCTCCGACTCCGAGCCCGCGGTACCGGCCACGGTGAACCCGTAGTCCTCGACCCACTGGCCGGTCTTGCGGTCGAGGTCGGAGACGTACAACTCGACGTGGTCGAGACGGAGGTCCTCGACGGCCGCGGAAGAGGCGGAGGAGGCGGAGGAGGCCGAAGAGGAAGGGGAGGGGGAGGAGGAGGGAGCGGGAGTGACGGTGCTCATGCGTGCGAATCCTGTTCTTCCGTGGGGTGCCAGGTGCCAGGTGCCAGGAGGGGGGTGCGGGGTGCGGGGTGTGTCGGACGGCGGGTGGTCGGCGACGGTCAGTCGGACATCGCGACGAGGATGCGACGGGGGCCGGTGAAGGGCCGACGGCCGTGGCCGACCAGGACGTTGTCGATGAGCAGGAGGTCCCCGGTGTGCCAGTCGACGTCCACGGCGGCCTCAAGGCCCTTGTCCCGCACCTGGACCACGTACTCGTCGGGGATGGGGCTGCCGTCGGCGAACCGCACCGACTGCGGCAGCTCCTCCTCCGGAAGAATCTGGGCCAGCTCCGCCGCCATGTCGTCGCCGAGCGCGGCCGGGTGCCACTGGTCGGACTGGTTGAACCACACCTCGACCCCCGTCACCGGATGCCGCACGGTGGACGGCCGCACCTGCGTCACTCGCAGCCCGCCGTCCCGCAGCCACTCCCACTCGGCCTCGGTGCCCTTCAGGAACGTCTCCACCTCACCGCGGTCGGACGTCTCGAAGGTGTCCTGCCAGCTCTTGCCGAGCCCCCGGCCGCCGTGCAGGTTCTGTACGTACCGGACGCCGCCCGCGAACGCCTCGCGGACCTCCGGCGCCAGCCCCTCCAGCCAGGCCACACCGTCCACGACCGGCGTCGCCCCGCCCGTGGTGGGCTCCTGCGCGGCGAAGAACAGCAGCCGCGACGGCCAGGCGTGCGCGTACGACAGCTCGTTGTGCATGGAGATCGTCAGCTCCGACGGGTACTCCGTCGACGTGTAGACGTTGCTGCCGACCTTGGTACGCGGCGAGTTGCCGTGGACGTACGCCAACCGGTTGGGCAGGAGGCCGTCCATGACCGGGTCGAGCGTGTCGGTGTCCACACCGAACCCGCGGAAGACCAAAGCCTTCTCCCGGACGAGCATCTCGTCGATCCGGCCGGAGTCGCTGATGAACTCCATGAGACCGGCGGGAGTCGCCGGCACCCCGGCGCTCTCCGCGGTGATCTCCAGGGGCTGCCAGTCGGACTGTCGGTTCATGGGGCCTCGATTCGCTGGAATTCGGGAGGAAGAGAAAGTCGGAAGACGAGAAGAGGAGGGGGGAAGGGACGGCGTTCAGGCAATCCGTCGGAAGAACTCGACGATGCTCTTGTTCACCGCGCTCGGGTCCTCCAGGTAACCGAAGTGCCCGCACCCCGCGAGCGCCTCGAACGTCGCGCCCGGAATGGCGTCGGCGACCTCACGGCCCAGTTCGGGAGGCGTCACCAAGTCGTCCTGGAAAGCGATGACATGGCACGGCACGGTGATGTTCCGGTAGGCGTCGAGACGGCCCGGCTCCGGGTTCAGCGTCATGTGCACCCGTTCCCCCGGCGAGGTCCCCGACGTCGCCTCCAGCACGTCCAGCCAGTCCCGCACGGCCGTGTCGTCCGAGAGACTGCGCGGCGACAGGTTCCGCATCGCCTGCACCACCGCGTCGAACCGCCGGGGCAGCTCGACCCCCGAGTCGTACAGCTCGATCTCGGCCGCGGTCAGCGCCCGGCGCATGGCGTCCACCCGGCCACGGGTGGCCATCAGCACCGCCTGCCGCACCAACGCGGGACGCAGCAGCGCCAGCTCCTGCACCACGTACGCGCCCATCGAGGTCCCCACCAGCCGGCACGGGCCAAGGCCCAGGTACTCGACCAGGCCGATGACGTCCTCGGCCAGGTCGCGCACGGTGAACCCCTCGGCGCACACGTCCGTCGGCGGGATGCCCCGGTTGTCGAAGGTGACGACCCGGAACCCGGCGGCCGTCAGGGCCGGCACCTGGTGCAGGTGCCATGCCCGGCCCGAGGCTCCCGAGCCCATCACGAGCACGACCGGTTCGCCGGGCCCGCCGGAGTCCTCGTAGTTCAGTCTGATTCCGTTGACCGGGACAACGGCCATGGGCGCTCTCCTTCCCGAGGGCGAGTGGTGGGTGGTCGTGCGTCGGCCGGGGGAGCCATCAGCCCTCCCACTCCGCCTGCAACCGTTCGAGCTCCTCGGCACTCAGCCCCGTCAGTGCGGCGTCGTCGAACCCGGCCGCCTCGTCGTCCGCGCCCACGGCCACCGTCGGTGTCGTCTCCACCGCCGGGCTCCCGGCGTGCGCGGCCGCCAGCCCGGCGACCGTCCGGTGGTCGAACACGTCCCTCACCGTGAAGACCGCTCCCGAGCGACGCGCCTGGGACACCAGCCGCAAGGACCGGATGCTGTCGCCGCCCAGGTCGAAGAAGTCGTCGTCGATGCCGACCCGGCTGACGCCGAGGACATCAGCGAAGAGGGCGCACAAGGCTTCCTCGTGGGGAGTACGCGGGGCGCGGTGTTCCGTGGTGGTCGTGGTGTCGAAGTCGGGGTCGGGGAGGGCCTTGCGGTCGAGTTTGCCGTTGGCGGTCAGGGGGAGGTCGTCGAGGGTGACGAAGGCGGAGGGGACCATGTAGGCGGGCAGGGTCTGGGCGGCGTGGTCGCGCAGGTCGCCGGTGTTCTGTCCCACGACGTAGGCGACGAGGCGTTCGTCGCGGACGAGTACGGCTGCCTGGGTGACGGCTGGGTGAGAACGCAGGACGGTTTCGATCTCGCCGAGTTCGATGCGGTGGCCGCGGAGTTTGACCTGCTGGTC
>NZ_JODM01000054.1 GCF_000717995.1 Streptomyces violaceorubidus | reverse complement strand
CGAGCAGGGGCAGCGGCTCGGAGGAGGTGACCAGGTCCCGCAGCGGATGGCGGGCCAGGACCGCGTCCACCTCCGGCGTCAACGCCGCCGCCAGCCGGGACGCGGCCGGCCTGCTCTCGTCCCGCAGCGCGTCGACGGCGGCCAGCAGCGCGCGCCGGTCCCCGCTCCCGGGCACCTCGGCGGCGGCCCGCTCGTACAGCCGGGCACCCTCCTCCAGGACCAGGTCCGTGTCCAGCCCCGCCGGGATCTTGATCCGGGCGGTGTGCCGCCAGGTGGTGACCGGATCGCTCCACCCCTCCACCGTGTACGACCACAGTCCGGTCGCGTCCGCGGTGACGGTGGCGCCCCAGCGGTCGGTGCCCGGGGCCAGCTCCCGCATCGGCGTCCAGGGGCCCGGCCGGCCGCGGGGATCCCGCAGGACGACGTTGGCGGCCACCGCGTCGTGCCCCTCGCGGAACACGGTCGCGGAGATCTCGAACGACTCGCCGGTGACGGCCTTGGCCGGTCTGCGCCCCCGTTGGACGACCGGACGGACGTCCAGGACGGGGATGCGCCCGACGACGGTGGTGCTCTCCGCGGGGGATGCTGACGAGTGGTACGTGGCGGGCATGACCGCTCCTGTCCGCGTCAACTGGATGGGCGGATGACTTAGGTGAGGTGGGTCCTGCGAGGTGCGTGCGGGGCGTACCGCAGGAGCCTTCCCACACTCTTCCGGTGGGCAATCCGGCACTTTGTTAACTACTCGCGCGTATGTCGACAACGCGACACGCGCGGCCATCTGACCGTCGCTTTCCCGGATGTCGCGCCCGCAATCAGCGGGCGTCGCGACATGTGCAGCTTTCCTCGTGGGCCGAACCGCCACAAGAAGGCCGAGGGGGAAAGATCCGGCCATATCGCCGCACCGCACCGACACGCCGTGGGTGTTAGCCCGTCCGGTGAACGAGGACGAGGCCGTTCAGGCCGAATCGGAGGCCGGTGGGCGAAGGCCCCAACAAGGGACACATCGCGCGGTAACGTCGTCCGGGTGAAGGCGATCCGTCGACTGACCGTCCGTCCCGTTCTCCCCGACCCCCTCCGGCCGCTCAGTGATCTGGCCCGCAACCTGCGCTGGTCCTGGCACCCGGAGACCCGCGACCTCTTCCAGTCCGTCGACCCCGAGTGCTGGACCGCGTCCGGCCGTGACCCGGTACGGCTGCTCGGCACCGTGCCGCCCGCGCGCCTCGCGGAGCTGGCCGAGGACCGGCGCTTTCGGCGCCGGCTGACCGCGGTGGCCGACGACCTCGACCACTACATGACCGACGACCGCTGGTACCAGGCCCAGCCGGGCCGGCTCCCGGCCGCCGTGGCCTACTTCTCGCCCGAGTTCGGCATCACCGCCGCGCTGCCCCAGTACTCCGGCGGCCTCGGCATCCTGGCCGGCGACCACCTCAAGGCGGCCAGCGACCTGGGGGTGCCGCTCGTCGGCGTGGGCCTGCTCTACCGCCACGGCTACTTCCGCCAGTCCCTCTCCCGCGACGGCTGGCAGCAGGAGCACTACCCCGTCCTGGACCCCCACGAACTGCCGCTGGCCCCGCTCAAGGAGAGCGACGGCACCCCCGCCCACGTCGCCCTGGCGCTGCCCGACGGCCGGGAGTTGCGGGCCCGCATCTGGCTGGCCCAGGTCGGCCGGGTGCCGCTGCTGCTCCTCGACTCCGACGTCGAGGAGAACGAAGGCGGCGAACGCGGCGTCACCGACCGGCTCTACGGCGGCGGCAGCGAGCACCGGCTCCTCCAGGAGATGCTGCTCGGCATAGGAGGTGTCCGGGCGGTGCGCACCTACTGCCGGCTCACCGGCCACGCCGAGCCGGAGGTGTTCCACACCAACGAGGGCCACGCCGGCTTCCTCGGGCTGGAGCGCATCGCCGAACTGTGCGACCAGGGCCTGGAGTTCGGTGCCGCGCTGGAGGCGGTGCGGGCCGGCACCGTCTTCACCACCCACACCCCGGTCCCGGCCGGCATCGACCGCTTCGACCGCGAACTGGTCGCCCGCCACTTCGGCCCCGGCGCCGAACTCCCGCGCATCGACGTCGAACGCGTCCTCAGACTCGGCATGGAGACCTACCCCGGCGGCGAGCCGAACCTCTTCAACATGGCCGTGATGGGCCTGCGCCTGGCCCAGCGCGCCAACGGCGTGTCCCTGCTGCACGGCGGGGTCAGCCGGGGCATGTTCGCCGGACTGTGGCCCGGCTTCGACGCCGAAGAGGTGCCGATCACCTCCGTCACCAACGGCGTGCACGCACCGACCTGGGTGGCCCCCGAGGTGTTCCGGCTCGGTGCCCGGCAGATCGGCGTGCAGCGGGCCGAGGACGCGCTGGCCGTCGGCGGCTCGGACCGCTGGGACTCGGTCGCCGACATCCCCGACCAGGACATCTGGGAGCTGCGCCGCACCCTGCGCGAACAGCTCGTCGAGGAGGTGCGCGAGCGGCTGCGCGCCTCCTGGCGGCAGCGCGGCGCGGGGACGGCCGAGCTGGGCTGGATCGACGACGTCCTCGACCCGGACGTGCTCACCATCGGCTTCGCGCGGCGCGTCCCCTCCTACAAGCGGCTCACGCTGATGCTGCGCGACCGGGACCGGCTGATGGACCTGCTGCTGCATTCCGAGCGGCCGGTCCAGATCGTCGTGGCGGGCAAGGCGCACCCGGCGGACGAGGGCGGCAAGCGGCTGGTGCAGGAGCTGGTGCGGTTCACCGACGACCCGCGGGTGCGGCACCGCATCGTGTTCCTGCCGGACTACGGCATGGCGATGGCGCAGAAGCTCTACCCGGGCTGCGACATCTGGCTGAACAACCCGCTGCGCCCGCTGGAGGCCTGCGGCACCTCCGGCATGAAGGCGGCGCTCAACGGCTGCCTCAACCTTTCGGTCCTGGACGGCTGGTGGGACGAGTGGTACCAGCCCGACTTCGGCTGGGCGATCCCCACCGCCGACGGCGTCGGCACCGACCCGGACCGGCGCGACGCCATAGAGGCCAACGCCCTCTACGACCTGCTGGAGCAGCGGATCACCCCGCGCTTCTACGAGCGGGGCGCGAGCGGGCTGCCGGACCGGTGGCTGGAGATGGTGCGCAGGACGCTCAGCCTGCTCGGCCCGAAGGTGCTGGCCGGCCGCATGGTCCGCGAGTACGTCGAGCGGCTCTACGCCCCGGCCGCCGAGGCGCACCGCGCGATGGACCCGGACTCCGCGCGCGAGCTCGCCGAGTGGAAGGCGCGGGTGCGGGCGGCCTGGCCCGGGGTGAGCGTCGACCACGTTCAGACGTCCGCCGCCACCGCCGGTGCCGAACTCGGCGCCACCCTCGGGCTGCGGGTACGGGTGAGGCTCGGCGATCTGGCCCCCGAGGACGTGGAGGTGCAGGCGGTCTCCGGCCGGGTGGACTCCGAGGACCGGATCACCGACGCGGCGAAGGTGCCGCTGAAGCCGGTGGGCGGTCCGGACCTGGAGGGCCGCTGGGTGTACGAGGGCCCGCTCGTCCTGGACCGGACCGGTCCCTTCGGCTACACGGTGCGGGTCCTGCCCGCGCACCGGCTGCTGGCGTCCGCTGTGGAGCCCGGCCTGGTCGCGGTGCCCTCGGGCGAGCTGGTGGAGGCGGCGGGGCTGCTGATGCGGTGAGCACCGCGCCCGCGGGGCGGTGGACGACGGGGGCGGGGCTCAGTCCTCGTCGCCGCCGCTCAGCCGCCGCAGGACGGTGCCGCACCGGCGGGCGTAGGCGTGCTGGAAGGCGCGGGCCGCCGGTCCTCCGGCCTTGGCGTACCACGTGGCGGGGCGGCTGAAGGCGTGCACGGTCAGCCACACCGTCCCGTCGCCCGTGCGGTCCACCACGAAGGCCTCCTCGCCGGACTCCGGGTGGCCGGGCAGCGTGCCGTAGGCCCAGCCGGCCCGGCGCGGCTCCTCCAGGGTCCACACCACCCGGCAGGGTGCCTTGATCATTCCGGCCAGGGTGACGGTGACGTCGACGCCGGGCGCGGCCCGCTCCGCGCCCGCCTCGATGCCGACGCCCATCGCGCGGTGCATCTCCCAGGTGAGGACGGCCTCGGCCGCCCGCCGGAACACCGGTTCGCCCTCCCCGAGGCGGGTGCGTACGTGCAGGGGACGGAAGCCGGGCGGGCAGTGGTGCTGCTCGCGGGTGGCGCCGACGTCGTCGTACGTGAAGGACATGGTCATCAAGAGTAGGGCGGCACCCGGGAATCGCAGGTTCCGGGTGCCGCCCCGCCGTGTTGGCGCCTCGGTCCCTCCGGTCAGTTCACGTTGATCGCGGTCCAGGCCGCGGCCACCGTCTTGTACTCGGTGCTGGACGAGCCGTACAGGTCGGAGGCCGCGTTCAGGGTCGCCGTGCGGGCCGCCTTGTAGTTGGTCGTCGACGTCATGTACGCGGTCAGCGCCTTGTACCAGATCTGCAGCGCCTTGGCGCGGCCGATGCCGGTGACGGTGGAGCCGTCGGAGGTCGGGGAGTTGTAGCTCACCCCGTCGACCGTCCGCGCCCCGCTGCCCACGGCCAGCAGGAAGAAGAAGTGGTTGGCGGGGCCGGACGAGTAGTGCACGTCGACGCCGCCGAGGCCGGAGGACCAGTAGTCCTTGGACGCGCCGTCCTTGCTGGGCTTGTCCATGTAGCGCAGCGGGGTGCCGTCCCCGTTGATGTCGATCTTCTCGCCGATGAGGTAGTCGCCCTTGTCGGCGGAGTTGTTCGCGAAGTACTCCACGCCGGTGCCGAAGATGTCGCTGGTCGCCTCGTTGAGGCCGCCGGACTCGCCGCTGTAGTTGAGTCCCGCGGTGTTGGAGGTGACGCCGTGGCTCATCTCGTGCCCGGCCACGTCCAGCGAGGTCAGCGGGTTGGTGTTGCCCGTGCCGTCGCCGTAGGTCATGCAGAAGCAGCTGTCGGACCAGAAGGCGTTGACGTAGTTGCTGCCGTAGTGGACGCGGGAGTAGGCCGCCTTGCCGTCGTTCTTGATGCCGCTGCGGCCGAAACTGTCCTTGTAGAAGTCCCAGGTGACCTGGGCGCCGTAGGCGGCGTCGACGGCTGCGGTCTGGTCCTGGGGGTCGCTGGAGGCGGCGCCGGTGCCCCAGGTGTCGTCGGCGTCGGTGAACAGGGTGCCGGTGCCGGAGGTCTTGCGGGCGAGGTTGTACGTCTTGTGGCCGCCGCGCCCGGTGTCGTAGAGCTGGTACGACGAGCCCGACTTGGTGGTGCCGAGCGAGACCGTGCCCGAGTAGAGGCTCTTGCCGGAGCCGGTCTCGATGCCCTGGTACGCGTACAGCTCGGCGCCGGTGGTGGCGTCGGTGATGACGTGCAGCTCGTTCGGGGTGCCGTCGTCCTGGAGGCCGCCGACCACGGTCTCGTAGGCGAGCACGGGCTTGCCGTGGGCGGCCCAGATCACCTTGCGGGGCGCCAAGTCGGCCGCGGTCCTCGACGATCCGGCGTCCTCGGCGGCGGCCAGTGCCTGCTGCTCGGCCCGGGCCGCCTTCACCTTCGGGGTGACGGTGGCGACCTCGACGGCGGCCTTCGTCGCCCTGGTGACGCCTCTGGTGGCGCCGGACTCCGAGCGGTGCACGACGAGGTCGCCGCCGAGGACGGGCAGGCCGTCGTAGGTGCGCTCGTAGCGGGTGTGCACGGAGCCGTCGCGGTCCTTGACCACGTCCTTGACGACCAGCTTCTCCTTGGCGCCGAGGCCGATCTCCCGGGCGGTGCCGGCCGCGCCCGCCTGCTGCTCCTGTATGAGCGCGCTGCGGGCGGTGCCCGAGAGCAGGACGGGGGCGCCCGGGAGGGCCGACGGCGCGGTGCTGTCGGCGGCGGCGTTGCCCGCGGTCAGACCGGTGGTGAGCATCGCTCCGGCGGCGACCGCCGTGGCCAGGGCCAGGGTGGTCCGCTTGTGGCGCGTGAAGAGGGAGGACACACGAGCTCCTTCGGTGGGGGATCCGGTCGGCGTGGGGTGTCCGGCCGGTTGCTGCGAAGTGGTGCTGTGGGTGACGGAAGACTGACACCGAAGTCGCGTACATGTCAGGAGGGCGCGATGATGTTGGCCGAAAACAGTCGGCCGGGGGTGGGGTGCGGGAATGTGAAGGCCGTGTGACCTCGGTCAAGCGGCAACAAGGCGTGCGTAAGCAGTCGGCAAAAACCGTCGGTCGGGCCGGACATGGAGAGGGCGCCGCGCCGGAGGAGTCGAACCTCCGGAGCGGCGCCCCGACTTGAGGGTGGCGCACCCGCGGGCCGGCCGGCCTACGGGAAGGTGAGCCGCCAGGCGTCGATGTAGCCGGTGTCCGCCGGACCCAGGTCCTGGACGCGCAGTTTCCAGGTGCCGTTGGCCGATTCGGAGGAGGCGTTGACCGTGTAGGTCTCGTGCACGTCCGCCGCCGGGTCGTTGCCGCTGTTCTTCAGGCGGTAGGTCGACCCGTCGGGCGCGACCAGGTCGATCTGGAGGTCACCGCGCCAGGTGTGCACGATGTCCACGCCCACCTGGAGGTTGCTCGGCGCGTTGCCGGTGCGTCCCGAGACGGTGAGGGACGAGGTCACCGCGGACCCGTAGTCGGGGATGTTCACGTCCGTGGTGCTCTCGAACGTGGTGCCGCCGCCGGGGCCGCCGCCGCCCGGCCGGGAGCCGACGCTGATGCCCGCCCACGCGTTCGCCACCGCGGTGTACTCGGCGCTGTCGGTGCCGTACAGCTCACCGGCCGCCGCGAGGGTGCCGGTGCGGGCGCCCGCGTAGTTGGTGGTCGAGGTGAACTTGGTGGTCAGCGCGCGGAACCAGATCTTCTCCGCCTTGGCGCGGCCGATGCCGGTGACCGGGAGGCCGTCCGAGGTGGGCGAGTTGTAGGTGACACCGTTGATGGTCTTGGTGCCGCTGCCCTCGCTCAGCAGGTAGAAGAAGTGGTTCGCCGGGCCCGACGAGTAGTGGACGTCCACCCCGCCGATCCCCGAGTACCAGTAGTCCTTGGACGCCCCGTCCTTGCTGGGCTTGTCCATGTAGCGCAGCGGGGTGCCGTCCCCGTTGATGTTGATCTCCTCGCCGATGAGGTAGTCACCGACGTCCGAGGAGTTGTTGGCGTAGAACTCGACCGACGCGCCGAAGATGTCGGACGTGGCCTCGTTCAGTCCGCCGGACTCGCCGCTGTAGTTGAGTCCCGCGGTGTTGGACGTGACGCCGTGGGTCATCTCGTGCGCGGCCACGTCGATGGAGGTGAGCGGGTTGGTGTTGCCCGAGCCGTCGCCGTAGGTCATGCAGAAGCAGCTGTCGGACCAGAAGGCGTTGACGTAGTTGTTGCCGTAGTGGACCCGGGAGTAGGCGCCCACACCGTCGCCGCGGATGCCGGACCGGCCCTGCACGTTCTTGTAGTAGTCCCAGGTCAGCGCGGCCCCGTAGTGGGCGTCGGCGCCGGCGGTCTCCGCGTTGGAGGCGGTTCCGTTGCCCCAGGTGTCGTCGGAGCCGGAGAAGAGCGTCCCGGTGCCGGAGGTGCCGCGGTTGAGGTTGTACGTCTTGTGGTTGCCGCGCGCCGTGTCGGTCAGCGTGTACGACGAGCCCGACTGGGCGGTGCCCAGCGTCACCGTGCCGCTGTACATCGTGTTGCCGGTGCCGTTCTCGATGGCCTGGTACTCGTACAGCTTGGCGCCGGTGGCGGCGTCGGTGATGACGTGCAGCTCGTTCGGGGTGCCGTCCTCCTGGAGGCCGCCGACGACCGTCTCGTAGGCGAGGACCGGGGTGCCGTTCGCCGCCCAGATTACCTTGCGCGGGGCGCGGTCGGCGTCCGGCTGCTCGGCCCCGGCGGCCTTCGCGGCCGACACGGCCTGGGCCTCGGCCTTCGCGGCGGAGATCTTCGGCGTCACGGTGGCCGGCTTGATGGCCTTGGCCGTGGCCTTCACGACCTGCTCCGCCTTCCCCGCCCCACCGGCCACCACGAGGTCGCCGCCGAGGACGGGCAGACCGTCGTAGGTGCGCTCGTAGCGGGTGTGCAGGGTGCCGTCGCGGTCCTTGAGCACGTCGCGGACGACCAGTTTCTCCTTGGCGCCCAGGCCCAGGTCGTCGGCGGTCTTCGCCGTGGCGGCGCTGGCGTCGCGGATCAGTTCCGCGCGCTGGGACGGGGTGAGCCGGACCAGCTCGGCGCCCTTGGCGGGGGTCGGCTCGGGGGCCGCGGTGGCGGTGCCGGACTGGACCGCCGTGGCGATCAGCGCCGCGACACCGGCCAGCGCGACGGCCGCGGCCCGCCGATGCGTGGTGCGGCGCGAGGACGCGGCGGAAGGGGTGTGGGAGGTGCGTCTGTGGGGAGTGCTGCTGCTCAACACTGACTCCTTCTGCGTGGCCGCGGATCACGCGGCCGGGGAGACCGGGCGGCGGGTGGCCGCCCGGGCGGAACTGTGTACGCAGAAACCACGTGCTACGAGCCGGCCGCTGCACAGCACTCGTGGGGAAGCTGTGGGGGCGCTGTGGAGGGCCGACGGAAGAGTGGCAGGAGAAAGCGCTACTTGTCAGGGGCGCGTCAGTAAGTTGGCTGGATTTGGTTCGTTGACCGGGCGTTCACGTTCGATAAACGGAATCTTCGCCTGCCGGCATTCTCGGCGGGCCGCCGCCCGTCCGCTCAGCCGGTGGCCCGGTCGGCCACCGGCTCCCCGTGCCAGGACCCCCACAGGGCCGCGTACGTCCCGCCCGCCGCCACCAGCGCGTCGTGCGTGCCCAGTTCGGTCAGCAGGCCGTCCTCCATCACCGCCACCCGGTCGGCGTCGTGCGCGGTGTGCAGGCGGTGCGCGATGGCGATGACCGTACGTCCCTTCAGTACGGCGGCCAGCGCCCGCTCCGTGTGCCGGGCCGTCGTCGGGTCCAGCAGGGCCGTGGCCTCGTCCAGGATCAGCGTGTGCGGGTCGGCCAGCACCACCCGGGCCAGGGCGAGCTGCTGGGCCTGCGAGCCGTCCGTGGAGTGCGCGTCCTCCTTCGCCCCCAGCTCGGCGTCGAGGCCGCCGGGCAGCTCCCGCACCCACCCCTCGGCGCCCACGGCGGCGAGCGCCGCCCACAACTCCTCGTCGGTGGCCCCCGGTTCGGCGATCAGCAGGTTGTCGCGGACCGTCCCCAGGAACACGTGGTGCTCCTGGGTGACCAGCACCACCTGACGGCGCAGCCGCTCCGGGTCCAGGGCGACCACGGGCACCCCGCCCACCGTCACCGAGCCGCGGGTCGGCGCGTCGACGCCCGCCAGCAGCCGGCTCAGCGTGGTCTTGCCGGCCCCCGAGGGACCGACGACCGCCAGCCGCTCGCCCGGCCGCACGGTCAGGTCCACCCCGCGCAGCACCTCCCCGCCCCGCTCGTAGGCGTACCGCACACCGGACACGTCGATCCGGTCGTCCGCGGGCACCGCCGCCTCGTCCGGCCTCGCCCGCGGCGCCCGCGCCAGACCCTCCACCCGGGCGAAGGAGGCGGCACCGGCCTGCAGTTGCTCGACCCGCATCAGCACCTCGTCCAGCGGTCCGGTCAGCTGCTGGAGGTACACGGCGCAGGACACCACCGCGCCGAGGCTCACCGACCCGTGCGCGTGCGACACCCCGCCGAGCAGCAGTACGCCCGCCACGGGAAGGACGTAGGAGATGTCCACCGCGGGGAAGAACACACTGCGCAGGAACAGCGTCCTGAACCGGGAGCGCCGCGAGACCTCCAGCGTCTCGCGGTTCGACGCCACGCGCCGCTCCGCCAGCCCGAACGCCTCGACCGTGCGGGCCCCGGCCACCGTCGCGGCCAGGCTCTCGGCGACGTCCGAGGTGGCCGCGCCCTCGGCCAGGTACCCGGCCCGCGCCCGCCGCAGGTACCAGCGCAGCGCCAGCCAGGCCGGCGACAGCCCGAGGACCCCGACCAGGCCGAGCAGCGGGTCCAGCACGAACACCGCGCCCATGAGGAACAGCGCCTGCACCGCGTTCACCAGCAGGTCCGGACCGGCGTCGCGCAGCGTCGTGCCGACCGTGGTGACGTCGGCGGTGCCGCGGGTCGTCAGGTCCCCGGTCCCCGCCCGCTCCACCACCGACGCGGGCAGCGCGAGCACCCGCTCCACGTACCGCTCCCGCACCCGTGCGAGCGTCCGCTCCCCGAACCGGTGCCCCACGTACCGCGCCCAGCGGGCCAGCAGCAACTGCGCCAGCGAGCACAGCAGGATGGCGAGGGCCAGCCGGTCCACGGCGTCCACGCCGCGCCCGCCGCGCACCTCGTCGACGATCCGGCCCAGCAGCCACGGACCCGCGAGCCCGGTCATGGCGGCCAGAGCGTTGAGCACCAGGACGAGTGCGAAGGACCTCCGGTCGGCGCGCACGAGGCCGGCCGCGGCCCGGCGGACGTCGGCGCGCTCGGCGACGGGCAGCTGTGTCATCGGGCCGCTGCCCCTTCTTCGGTGCCCTCGTCGTCCCGCGCGACCAGGGCGCGGTACCCCGGTTCGGTGTCCAGGAGTTCGCGGTGCGTGCCGCTCGCCGCGACCTTGCCGTCGACCAGGTGGTGCACGACGTCCGCGCGGGCGAGGAGGAGGGGTGAGGTGGCGGCCAGCACGGTGGTCCGGCCCTGGCGGGCCCGCTTGAGACGGTCGGCGACGGTGGCCTCCGTGTGGGCGTCCAGGGCGGAGGTGGGTTCGGCGGCGAGGAGTACTTCGGGGTCGGTCAGAAGGGCCCTCGCCAGGCGGATGCGCTGGCGTTGGCCACCCGACAGGTCGCGCGCCTGGGCCGCGACCCGGGTGTCCAGTCCCTCGGGGAGGGCGCGGACGACGTCTTCGGCCGCGGCCGCGTGGAGGGCGGCGGTGAGCTTCGCCAACCCGTCTGCCCCGGGCGGTCGTTCCGTGTCCGTGTCTGCGTATGTGTATGTGTATGTGTATGCGTCTGCTTCTGTTTCTGCGACCGCATCGGCGTCTGCGGGTGTGTCGTGGCTTGTCGCGCCCGCGCGGCGGTGGCGCACATCGACACCGCCCGCGCCGCTGGGACCCGCTTCCGGAACGCCCACGACATCGCTCAGGGTGCCTGCGAAGAGGTCTGCCTCCGGGTCCGCGACCAGGATGCGGGCGCGGATCTGGGGGAGGGGGATGTCGGTCAGGGGGACGTCTCCCCAGGTCGCGTCGGAGGGGGCGTAGCGGGCCAGGCGGTCCAGGACGTCGGTGGCGTCGGAGGGGCGGCTCGTGACCAGGGCGGTCAGGCGGCCGGGGGCGATCCGTACGCCCGAGGCCGGGTCGTGGAGCACCGAGGGTTCCGCGGGGGCGTCCCGGGTGCCGTCGTCGGGTGCCGGTTCCAGGTGCAGGAAGGCGACGACGCGGCGGGCGGCCACCACGCCGCGGCTGAGCTGGTGGCCCATCTCGATGAGGAACGCCACCGGCCAGCCCAGCGCGACGACATAGCCGTACACCGAGACCAGCTCGCCCACGCTGATGTGCCCCTGTGCGGCCTGCCGGGCGCCCAGCCAGGTCACCAGGGCCAGGAACAGCATCGGCAGCCCCACCCCGAGGGCCTGGATCCAGCTGGTCACCGCGCCGACCCGGTAGCCCTGTGCGCGCAGCCGGGCCGAGTCCCGGCGGAAGGCGTCCGCGACCAGGCCCTTGCCGCCCAGCCCGTTCAGCACCCGCAGTCCGCCCGCGAGGTCGCCGATCCGCGCGGTCAGCACGGACTGCCGCTCGCGGTACTCGGCCTCCCGGCCCTGCAACCGTCCCATGAGCGGGCCGAGGAGCACCCCGAGCACCGGCACCCCGAGCAGCACCACCAGGGCGAGCCCGGTCGACACGGACAGCATCAGCCCGCCGACCGCCGCGTAGGCGACGATCGCGCCGATGCCCGGCCCCACGGCGGTCAGGGTCGTGCTGATGGTCTGCACGTCGCCCACGCCGATGGTGACGACCTCACCGGTCCCCACCTGCCCGCGCAGCGCCGCGCCGAGCCGGGTCGCCTGCCCGACGACCACCTTGACGGTGCGGAAGTTGGCGTCCATGCGGACCTTCGTCATCGTGCGGTGCCGCAGCATCCCCAGCCACGCGTTGACCGCGCCGACGGCCACCATGGCGCCCGTCCAGCCCGCCAGGGCGCCCAGGTCACCCGGCACCAGGCCGTGGTCGACCGCCCGGGCCATCAGGTACGGCGTCGCCGCCAGCAGCACCATCCAGGCGCTGGCGAGCACCGCCCCCGCCAGGCACCGCGGCCACTGCCGCCGGACGAGCCACGCCAGATACCGCCAGCCGCCCCGGCGGTCCGGTGTGCCGGGGTCCTCGTACGCGTCGATCCTCACGCCAGGCTGTCCCGCCAGGCCCGGTGCAGATCCGCGAACCGGCCCGTGCCCGCGATCAGTTCGTCCGGAGTGCCGTCCTCGACGATCCGGCCGTGCTCCATCACCAGCACCCGGTCGGCGATCTCCACGGTGGACAGCCGGTGCGCGATGACGACCGCCGTACGGCCCTTCAGCACCGTCGCCATCGCCCGCTGCACCGCCCGCTCCCCGGGGATGTCCAGCGAACTGGTCGCCTCGTCCAGGATCAGCACCGCCGGATCCGCCAGCAGGGCCCGCGCGAACCCCACGAGCTGCCGCTGACCGGCGGAGATGCGACCGCCCCGCTTGCGGACGTCGGTGTCGTAGCCGTCCGGCAGCGCGGCGATGAAGTCATGGGCGCCGATCGCCTTCGCGGCCCGCTCGATCTCCTCCCGCGTCGCCTCCGGACGGCCGACGGCGATGTTGTCGGCGACCGTGCCGGAGAACAGGAACGCCTCCTGCGTCACCATCACCACCCCGCGCCGCAGTTCGGGCACGGCCAGGTCGCGCAGGTCGGTCCCGTCCAGCAGGACCCGTCCGGCGGAGGGGTCGTAGAACCGGGCGAGCAGCTTGGCGAGCGTCGACTTGCCCGCGCCGGTCGAGCCCACGACGGCGACCGTCTGCCCGGCCGGCAGCGTCAGTGAGAAGCGCGGCAGCACCTCGCCCCCGGTGCGGTAGCCGAAGCTCACCGAGTCGAAGACGACCTCGCGGCCGGGATGCTCGGACGCCGGCGGCGGCAGCTCCTTGGGCGCGGCCGGCTCCGGCACCGACGGCGTCTGGGCCAGCAGCCCGGCGATCTTCTCCAGCGAGGCCGCCGCCGACTGGTACGAGTTCAGGAACATGCCCAGCCGGTCGATCGGGTCGTACAGCCGGCGCAGGTACAGCACCGCCGCCGCCAGCACACCGAGCGCGAGCGTGCCGTCCGCGACCCGGTAGGCCCCCCACAGCACGATGCCCGCGACGGCGGTGTTGGCGACCAGGCGGGAGCCGACCACGTACCGGGCCATCTCCAGCAGGGCGTCGCCGTTGGTGCGTTCGTGCCGGTGGTTCAGCACCGCGAAGTCGGCGTCGTTGGCGGCCTCCCGGCGGAAGGCGCGCACCGGCCGGATGCCGTTCATGGTCTCCACGAACTTCACGATCACCGCCGCGATCGCCGTGGACCGCTTGCGGTACACCCGTCCCGCGCGCCGCTGGTAGAGCCGCACCAGCGCGTACAGCGGCACGAACGACGCCACCGCCACGGCGCCCAGGCCCCAGTCCAGCCAGAGCAGCAGCGCGGCGATGTAGACGAAGGACAGGATGACCGTCACCAGCTCCTGGAGCCCCTCGTCGAGCAGTTCGCGCAGGGACTCCACGTCCGTGGTGGAGCGGGAGATGAGACGGCCCGAGGTGTAGCGCTCGTGGAAGTCGACGCTCAGCGCCTGCGCGTGCCGGAAGATACGGCCCCGCAGGTCGAGCAGCACGTCCTGGTTGACGCGGGCCGCGGCGGCGATGAAGGCGTACTGGAGGGCGCCCGCCGCCAGCGAGCACAGCAGGTAGCCGGCGCCCACCGCGATCAGCGGCCCGTGGTCGTCGTCGCGCAGGGCCGGCACGGCGTGGTCGATGGCGTACGCCACCAGCAGCGGGCCCGCCTGCACGGCCGCCTGCTGGAGCAGCAGCAGGAGGACGGTGAGGACGACGCGGGCCTTCCTGGGCGCCAGCAGGGAGCGCAGCAGAGCGCCGGTGGCGCCCGGCGGGCTGGGCAGGACGTCCCGGTCGAAGGCGTCGTCGGCGGCGCGGACCGCCGCCTCGGCCGGACCCCCGTGCGGGTCCTCCGGCTGGTCCCTCTCCGGCGCGGTGGCCGTCGGCGCGGTCATCGGCCGTCCCCTCCCTGGAATCCCTCGTCGTCTCCGTGCCCGTCCAGACCGGACATCAGATGGGCGTACTCGGCGTTGGTGCGCAGCAGTTCGTGATGGGTGCCGACGGCGGCGATGCGGCCCTCCGAGAGCAGGGCGACGCGGTCGGCGAGCAGCACGGTGGAGGGGCGGTGGGCCACGATCAGCGCGGTGGTGTCCGCGAGGACCTGCCGCAGGGCGGCCTCCACGGCGGCCTCCGTGTGCACGTCCAGCGCGGACAGCGGATCGTCCAGGACCAGGAACCTCGGCCTGCCCACCACCGCCCGCGCGAGCGCCAGGCGCTGACGCTGGCCGCCGGAGAGGCTGAGGCCCTGCTCGCCGACCTGGGTGCCGGTGCCCTCGGGGAGCGCGTGCGCGAAGTCGGCCTGCGCGATGGCCAGAGCCCGGTCCAGCTCCTTCTCGCCGGCGCCCTCGCCGGCCCCCATCAGCACGTTCTCACCGACGGTGGCCGAGAAGAGGGTGGGCTCCTCGAAGGCCACGGCGACCATCGAGCGCAGCTCCCGGCGGGACAGGGTGGCGATGTCCGCACCGTCCAGCGTGATCCGGCCCTCGGTGACCTCGTGCAGGCGCGGCACGAGCGCCGTCAGCGTCGTCTTGCCGCTGCCGGTGGCACCGACCAGGGCCATGGACTCACCGGGGCGGATGTGCAGGTCGATGTCGGTCAGGAGCGGCGTGGAGCCGGGGGCGGCGTCGGGGTAACGGAACCGGACGTGCTCGAAGCGCAGACCACCCGCCGCCGCGGGCAGCCGCGCCTCACCCCGTGGCCGAACGTCCCGGGAGGCGCCCTCAGCGGCACGAGCCTCCGCGACCGGGTCGGCCTCCACCTCCGCGACCGGGTCGGCCTCCACCTCCGCGTCCATCACCTCGAAGTACCGGTCCGTGGCCGTCGCCGCCTCCTGGCTCATCGCCAGCAGGAAGCCGATGGACTCCACCGGCCACCGCAGCGCCAGCGCCGTGGACAGGAAGGCCACCAGCGTCCCCGCCGACAGCGCCCCGTCCGCCACCTGCACCGCCCCGACGACCAGGGCCGCGCCGATCGCCACCTCGGGCAGCGTCACGATGACCGCCCAGATGGCCGCCAGCAGCCGCGCCTTGCGCAGCTCCGTGCCCCGCAGCGTGTGCGACAGCTCGTGGAAGGCGCGGGCCTGGCTGCGGTGCCGTCCGAAGCCCTTGATGATCCGGATGCCGAGCACGCTCTCCTCGACCACGGTCGTCAGATCCCCGACCTGGTCCTGCGCGCGCCGCGCCACCGCCGAGTACTTCTTCTCGAAGATCCCGCAGGTGATCATCACCGGGATGGCCGGCCCGAGGATGACCAGCCCCAGCGTCCAGTCCTGGACCAGCATGATGCCCACGCCGATCAGAATCGTCACGCCGTTGACCAGCAGGAACGTCAGCGGGAAGGCGAGGAACATGCGGAGCAGCATCAGGTCCGTCGTCCCGCGGGAGAGCAGCTGCCCCGAGGCCCAGCGGTCGTGGAAGGCCACCGGCAGGCGCTGCAGGTGCCGGTACAGGTCCGCGCGCATCCCCGCCTCGACCCCCGCCAGCGGCCGGGCCACCAGCCACCGCCGGAACCCGAACAGCAGCGCCTCCGCCAGCCCGAGCAGCAGCAGGTACAGCGCCCCGAGCCA
Organism: Streptomyces violaceorubidus; assembly: GCF_000717995.1. Taxonomy (GTDB): domain Bacteria; phylum Actinomycetota; class Actinomycetes; order Streptomycetales; family Streptomycetaceae; genus Streptomyces; species Streptomyces violaceorubidus. Next base: position 3,702 of record NZ_JODM01000054.1, on the reverse strand, counting down.
CACGCCCGCCGGATCGCGGTCGGCGACCGGTCCGTCCACCATCCACTTCAGGACGAGCGGGATCACCAGCCCCACGCAGGAGGCGAGGATCGCTATCGCCGCGGCCGTGCCCAACCGTGCGCGCACCGGCCGCACATAGGGCCACAACCGCAGCAGGGCACGTACGGTGGAATGCCTCTCGGCGGGGTCCTGGGCGGCTTCCGGAGCGGGGTCGGGAGCGAGATCCGTGGTGGGGGCAGGTTTCGTGGACATCAGCAGCGAGCCTACGGTTCACCACTGACACTGCCTACCGAGTTTTCGCGCCCGCCGGGGTCGCGGGGAGGCCCCGCCGGGTCGTAGGGGAGCATCGGCCGATCGGCTGATGCGCCTTCGAGCGCGTCGGCCGATGCGCCGGGCCCCCGGCCGACGGGACGCTGGTGCCATGTCCGTCATCGAAGTCACCGACCTGCGCAAGTCCTACGGCGGCCGCCCCGTCGTCGACGGTGTGTCCTTCACCGTCGAGGAGGGCGAGATCTTCGGCGTCCTCGGGCCCAACGGCGCCGGCAAGACCACCACCGTCGAGTGCGTCGGGGGACTGCGGGTCCCCGACGCCGGCCGGGTCCGGGTCACCGGGCTCGACCCCGTCGCCGACCACCGGCGGGTCGCCGAGGTCCTCGGCGCCCAGCTCCAGCGGAGCGAGCTCCAGCCCAAGCTCACCGTCCGCGAGGCCCTTGAGCTGTACGCCGCCTTCTACCCCAGGCCGGCCGACTGGCGCCCGCTCGCCGAGCGGCTCGACCTCGCCCCGATGCTGGACACCCGGTTCGCGAGGCTCTCCGGCGGTCAGAAACAGCGCCTGTTCGTCGCGCTCGCGCTGGTCGGCGCCCCCCGCGTGGTCGTCCTGGACGAGCTGACCACCGGGCTCGACCCGCGCGCCCGCCGCGAGACCTGGCAGCTGATCGAGGACATCCGCGCGGGCGGGGTCACGGTCCTGCTGGTCACCCACTTCATGGAGGAGGCCCAGCGGCTGTGCGACCGGATCGCGGTGATCGACCGGGGCCGCGTCGCCGCGCTGGACACCCCGGCCGGGCTGATCCGGCGTTCGGCGGGCGCCACCGTCATCAGCTTCACCCCGTCCGCGCCGCTGGACGAGGCGGACCTGCGCGCGCTGCCCCAACTCGCCTCCGTCGACCTCAAGGACGCCCGCGTCACGCTGTCCGGCACGGACGAGACGGTCAACGCCGTCATCACCCTGCTCGCCCGCACCCGCGTCACCGCCCACCAGCTCCGGGTCACCGACACCACGCTGGACGACGCCTTCCTGGACCTCACGGAGACCACCGCATGAAGACCGACGTCCTCGACACCGCCGTCCTCCGCACCGAGCTGCGCCTGTTCCGCCGGGAACCCGGCGCCCTGTTCTGGATGCTGGCGTTCCCGACCCTGCTGCTGGTGATCCTCGGCTCCATCCCGTCCTTCCGCGAGGCCGACCCCTCCTTCGACGGACTGCGCCCGGTCGACGCCTACGTGCCGGTGGCCGTACTGCTGGGCCTGACCGTCGGCGGCCTCCAGGGCATGCCGCAGGTCCTGACCGGCTACCGGGAGCGCGGGATCCTGCGCCGGATGTCCGCCACACCGGTGCGCCCGGCGGCGCTGCTGACGGCCCAGATGGTGGTGTGCGGCGGGGCCGCCCTCGGCTCGGCCCTGCTGGCGGTCGCGGTCGGCCGGCTCGCCTTCGACGTCTCCCTGCCCGAACAGCCCCTCGGCTACCTCCTGGCGCTGCTGCTGGCCGTGCTCGCCGCGCTCTCCCTGGGGGCGGTGCTCTCCGCGCTCTCCCGCACCACGAAGATCGCCGGTGCGATCGGGTCGGCCGCGCTGTTCCCGGCGATGTTCTGCGCGGGCGTGTGGCTGCCGGTGCAGGCCATGCCGGACCTGCTGGCCCGCATCGTCGGCTGGACCCCGTTCGGCGCGGCGGCCCAGGCCCTCAACGAGGCGGCGGCGGGCGACTGGCCGGACTGGTCCCACCTGGCGGTGCTGGTCGCCTGGACCGCGCTCCTCACGGCTGCCGCCTCGCGCTGGTTCCGCTGGGAATGAGGGTGGGGGCGGGCGGCGGCGTGCTCGACAATGACGCCATGGAGACCACGGGGACCACGGACGCCGCGACCGGATCCGCGACCGGATCCGCGACCGGGAGCGGGACCGGGAGCGGGACCGGGACGGCGGCGGTCGACGAACGGTGGGCGGCGTTCCACCGCTGGGGTCCGTACGCGCTGCTGGCCGTCGGGACCCTGGTCGCCTGGTCGGCCGCCGACGCCATCGGCATGACCACCGGCGAACGCCGGGCGAGCGGCGCCCTGATCGGCGCGGCCGTCGTGCTCCAGCTGTGGTGGAACCGGGCGGCGCGCACCCGCCCCGAACCGTCCCGGTCCGGGACCTGCTACTACGCCGTCCGCTGGGTCCTGGGCTTCGCGCTCACCTGGCTGAACCCGCTCTTCGCCTTCTACGCGGTCATCGGCTACTTCGGCGCCCAGTACCTGCTGCCGCGCAGACTGTGCCGGGCCGGACTGTTCGCCACCGCCGTCACCCTCGCCGGTTCGCAGTCCGGCGGGCTGCCGCCCCGCGGGGTCATGGGGTGGGTGCTCTTCGGCGCGATCCTCACCGTCAACAGCATGCTGGTGGCCCTCTTCGCCCACTTCGCCGCGCTGGAGGAGGCCCGCGGCCGGGCCCGCGTCGAGACCATCGCCGAACTGGAGCGCACCAACACCGCCCTGCAACAGGCGCTCGACGAGAACGCCGCGCTGCACGCCCAGCTCCTCGTCCAGGCCCGGGAGGCCGGCGTCGCCGACGAGCGCAGGCGGCTGGCCGCCGAGATCCACGACACCCTCGCCCAGGGCCTGACCGGCATCATCGCCCAGCTCCAGGTCGTGGGGGCCGCCCAGGACCCCGCGCTCGGCCGCGAGCACCTGGACCGGGCCCTCGCTCTGGCCCGGCACAGCCTCGGCGAGGCCCGCCGCTCCGTGCACAACCTCTCGCCGGTCGCGCTGGCCGACGACGGGCTGCCGGACGCGCTGAAGAAGACGGTGACCGAGTGGGGCGAGCGCACCGGCGTCCGGGCCCGGTTCACCGTCACCGGCACCGCCGAGCACCTCCACGACGAGCTCGCCGCCACGCTGCTGCGCATCGCCGAGGAGGCCCTGTCCAACACGGCCCGGCACGCCGCCGCCGACCGGGTCGGCGTCACCCTCTCCTACATGGGCGACGAGGTCACCCTCGACATCCGCGACGACGGCCGGGGCTTCGACCCGCTGACCGCGCGGGAGCGCACCCCCGTCGGCGGCTTCGGCCTCGACGGCATGCGGGCCCGCGCCGAGCGCATCGCCGGTTCACTCACCGTGGAGGCGGAGCCGGGGCACGGCACGGCCCTCTCGGCTCGCGTACCGTTGGTCCGCCATGACCGATGACGCCGCGCCCGACGACGCCGTGACCGTCGCCCCGACGACGGCCGCCCCCGCGCCCGACGACACCGTGACCGACGCCCCGACGACGGCCGACGCCGCGCCCGACGACGCCGTGCCCGTCGCGCCGACGACGGCCGCCCCCGTGACCGACGACGCCGTGCCCGACGCCCCGACGACGGCCGGCCCCGCGCCCGACGACCCCGTGACCGCCGACCCGACGACGGCCAACCCCGTGACCGACGCCCCCGCGACCCCCGCCCCCGCGACC
>NZ_JODM01000053.1 GCF_000717995.1 Streptomyces violaceorubidus | reverse complement strand
CCGTCTGGTGTGTCGAGGAGTCCGGTGCCGGCCGGCGGGGCCGGTGCGGACGCGGGTCCGGTCGTGCCGGGCCCCGGCCCGCAGGTGCCGGGCGGGGTGCCGTTCTCGCCCGGGTCGGCTCCCGGCTCGCCGGCGCCGGTGCATACCGTGTCCGGGATCGACGCCCCGGACACGTCCGCTGTCGGTCCGGGTGCGGGGCAGCCGGTCCCGGCCGGCACCGGCACGGACCAGCCGCCTGCCGGTGCCGGTGCCGGTGCCGGGCAGCTGCCTGCCGGTGCCGGCCAGCCGTCCGTCGGTGCTGGTGCTGGTGCTGGTGCTGGTGCTGGTTCGGTGACGGTTCCGGGCGGTGGTGGGAGCCAGCCGGTGCGGTCCGTGGGCGGGCACGGCGCGTCCGACGTGGCGTTCGAGGCGCCTGCCGATGACGCTGCGGAGGGGCAGCCGTCCGGCGGGACGGAGCCCGCGGCGCCGCCTCCTGCCGGGGCCTCGGGTGTCGCCGGGTCCGGTGCGCCGCACACCGCGGCGGCGGGAGGCAGGCCCACCCCCGCCGGTGCTGAGGAGCAGCAACCGCGGGACGTCACGGGCGACCAGGAAAGGGAGGAGGCCTCCGTCACGCAGCCCGGCGCCCCGGCGGTCATCCCTCCGGCGGGGACAGTGTCCGCATCGACGGCGGCCCCCGGGACGAGCACGAGTGCCGCGCCCCCGCCCGGTCAGACAGTCCCCGCGGCCACCGGCAACGGCACGGGCGCCCCCACCGGCGCGGCCGCCACGTCCTCCCCGGCGACGGTGGCGAAGGGCGACACCAACGACCAGAGCGCGCGATCGAACGGCACCGGCGACCGGGACACGCAGCCTGACGGTGACGCGGACAGCGGAACGAACGGTACGGATCCCGGCCGGCCCGCCTCAGAGGAGGACGCGAGCACCAGGCGAGGGGATGTGACCACTGCGCCGACGGACACTGCCACCGCTGACCGTGCGACCGCCGGGGCGCCACCCGCCGGCGTGTCCGACGGTGACCGGCCGACCGTCGGGCCCTTGGCCACCGTCTCGGGCCCCGTCGGCTCCTCCCGTACGAACGGGGACCCGACCGCCCGCGTCGTGGACACCACGGATACCACCAGCGCCGCCACGCACACCACGGACGGCACGCCCACGAACGGCGAGCCGGGCACGTTCGGACCCGCCCGGGCCAACCCCGTCGTGTCGGGCCTCGTGGCCGCCCCCGGCGAACCGGGGCCCAAGAACCCCGCAGGCCGCAGGGATGCCAAGGAGCGTGATCGGCGGAAGGCCCCGCCGCCCGAAACCGACGGACGGTCCGCAGGCTTTCCGTCCCCGGAGTCGGAGGAGTCGAGGGCCCCCGACGAGGACGTCGCCGCTCCCGTCCGGATCGCCACCGTGTCCCAGCCCGACGACCCACGGACCAGCAGGGTGGAGGAATTCGCCGGGGTCAGTGACGCGCTCGCGGCTGCGGACACACCGCACACGAGCAACGCGGACGAGAGCGACACCGAGGCGGACGACGCCACCACGGTGGTCGACACGCTGTCGGACTCCGGTGACACGCTCGTCGGAACCGCCGACGACACGACGCCCGGAGGCGGGACGAAGAAGGGCGCGCGCGACACACGGACACCGCGGACGCGGGAGGACATATCCCGGTGGATCGACAGCATGGCCGGCACGGACGAAGAGGCGCCCGCTCTCGTGGTGGGCAAGAGGCATCCCTTCGCCCGGACGGTGACCGAGAACATCACGGTGGCCATGCTCACCGGAGTCCACCACGGTGACAGGCGCCTCGAGCGGATCCACAGCAGTGACCTGCCCTACGTCTTGTGGAGTGATCCGGGCCGGCCGGTCTGGAGGGACACGGACGAGGACCCGCGCACCGTCTTCCGCAACGGCTTTGAGGCGAGCGACCTCGAGAACGTCGTGGAGATCGCCCACTGGGTGAGCGCGACTCCCGGCCAGGGGTCCCAGTTCGTCTCCACCACGCGCGACCAGTCGTCGCACAACGCGGACCGCAGGTATCGCTACGAGATCCGGGACGACGCTGCCGGCGTCGATGTCGGAGCGACTCTGGGCCAGATGCTCGACGCGGACAGGGATCTCGCGGAGAGGATGCCCCGGCTTGCCGCTTACCGCAGTACCGCGGGGGACGAGGTGGCCTTCGTCCGCGGTATCCCCGCGCGGTCGGTGGTCTCCGTGTTCGACCGGCACACCGGACTGACCGGTACGTGGAACACCGCGGCGGGAACGGTCGAGTGGTCACGGAGGCCTGCGGGACCGGAGGCCGACTCGGCGGAAGTCGCCGCTCAAGGCGCCACAGCAGAGACGTCGGCCGACACGCGGGTGCCCGTGTCGGACACCGGAGAGGGGACCGACACCGGGTTCGGGCCGGACCCGGACGAGACCCCGGCTCCGGACCAGTCCCCGCCGGTGACCTCGTCGGCGACGGTGCCGGAATCGGGGGAACCGACGTCGGCGGGTCCCGTGCTCCGCAACCCCGCTCTCCATCGGTCGGACGTGCCGAGTGCCCCCGCCCCCGCTGAGGGAGCCGCACCTGACCCCAGCCGCAGCTCCGCGACGGCAGCACCCGTCGTGACTACTCCGACCACCGGTGCGGAAGGCAGCGGATCGGACGCCGCGGAAGGCTCCGAGCCACCCGGGACATCGAGCCCGCTCGACTCGAAGGTGCTCCCTTCCGGCTCTACGGTGGCGCATGACCCCCTACGTGACCAGGAGCCACCGGCCGCATCGGTGACCAGCGTTGCCCAGCCACCGGAGAGCGCGCCATCCGCGGACGCGAGTGAACCCCCTCGTGCCGACCACGTCGAGGCCACCGCGGAGCTCCCTCCTCGGCCGACCGACACCGCGGGACCCGACGCGAGGGACGAGGCCACGACGGATCCGGCCGACAGCAGTACCGATCGGCGGACAACGGAGGAAGCGGAACCGGAGCCCGGCCCGGAACCGGAGCCCGGCCCGGAACCGGAGCCCGGCCCGGGGCCGGACGGTCGGCAACCGCCCCGGTTCACCCTCGGCCAAGCGGTGAATCTCGACGCCTTCGCGTACTTCTCCGCCACACCACGCGCCGGCCTGCCCGGCGTGAAACGGTTGGCCGAAGAACTGCGCGCGAGGATCCCCGAGGCGAGCGCGGTGGACCTCGAGGCGCTGCCGGTGGACCTGGAGCAGAACTTCCGGAAGATGGTCTCGCCCGCCCCGGACCGGATCGGCGGATTCGTGCTGCGTCTGGGCAACGCCGAGGTGCTGTTCGCCGCCCGCCCGGAGAACCCGCGTCTGGTGCTGAGCACGCTGACCGACGACCCCGGCGGGCGCGCCGTGGTCGGAACCGAGTCCAACGCAGCCATGTTCAACACGGGGTCGTTCTCGCAGAGCACGTCCGTGAACAGGACCGCGTACACCGGGGGCGCATCCATCGGAGTGCCGCTGACCGTGTCTCCCAGCCTGAGCCTCTCGGTCGCCGCCAACGCCAAGCAGCACGGGATGAGCGCCGCACAGTTCGTGGAGGACGGCCAGGTCAGCAACCACCGCACCACCAACACCCTGCTCGCGGTCGACATGAACCTGTCCTACCGGATCAGGTTCGACGGCGACACCACGGACTGGAGACAGGTACCGGAGAACAGGTACCCGTCCCCGCCGCCCGGGTCCACACCGGAGGATGGGCGGACGCCGTCCGACCGGATACCCCCGGCGGCCGACGAGAAGCTCATGCTGTGGATACCGGACCGCTTCCTGATGGGGCAGCACGCCAGGTTGGCCACCAAGCCGGACGTGGGGCGGCCGGTCGTCCCGGAGCGGTACGTGGCGCTCGGCATGACGGGAACGCCGGAGCTGTACGACAAGGCGTTGCGGGGGTTGCGGGCCCGCTGGTCGGAGTCCCAGGGCAAGGCGTACCTCCGTGGCGGCAGCGGGGTCCGGGAGCAGTTGCGCAACGGTATCGACAAGCTGCTGGTCAACCTGCGCCGGTCGCAGATCGGAGGCGGCCTGCCGGGACAGTCCACCGAGGGCTACGCCATCGAGCTGCACGAGCCGGGCACGGCGAAGACGATCGCCACGGTCCGGGTGTTCACCAGAGTTCTCGACGCCACCGAGGCCGCGCGGGCTGGTCTGCCGCCGGTCACGATGTTCTCCGATGCCGCGGCCGGAGGCAACGCCAACATCGAGCGCGTGCAGACCCTGCTGAACGTCGCGGGAGCGAGCAACGGCGTCGGGCAGCGCTGGTCGGCGGGTGTCGCGGCGAGGGCGACTCCACCGGTTCCGCAGGTCGATCTGGGCGTCTCCGTGTCCGCGACCGTGGGTGGCTCCAACTCGCAGGGCAGTTTCGGAAGTTACGACGGTCTCAAGGTGACCGTGAGCCGGTGGGTGGGTCCGAGCCCCTTCTACGCGGTTCCGATGGAGTACCGGCTGGAGATCGAGGTCCGTGAGCCGAAGAGAGGCGCGACCCCGCCGGCCGACGGCGAGCTGCGCACATTTGGCACCGTGTCCATGACCCTGCCGGACGTCGCCGCCTACGACAACGGCTTCCCGGTGGACGAGACCTCGGTCGAACGCATCGAGAGCGAGGGCTCACCCGCGCCCATCACCGGTGCGGGTCGCAGAAGTCTGTCTTCCTACATGCGCAAAACCGTGGCCCTGAGCCCGGTCCGCGTCGACCGGAGAACGGTCGACGCACTGGGCGCGCACATCCGCTCGAAGCTCCGCGAGATCGGCTACCTTCCACCCGCCCAGGGCCAGTTCGCGGACGTGACCGCACTGTCCCACCGCGATGCTCACGAGGCCCGGATCGAGAACGAACGGGCACTCGAGAACTGGTTGATGGGGATCGGCGACCACTTCAACAGCGCCATGACGGAGGAAGGCGCCCAGTTGCGGCTGGCACGCAGGCCGGGGCTCGGCCCGCTGCCCTGGACCGAGGAGTTCGCGACCGTCAATCTGCGCGTGACCTTCGACATCGACGACGCCGACGACCTGGGGCCCGCGCACAACGAACGCGTGGCGATCCTGCTCATGGCCCTGCGTATCGCCGGACAGTCGCACGGCGGAAGCAAGAACGTCTCGGTGAACCTGAACGTCGGGTTCTCGGAGAACGTCCTGAAGAACGCCGGCCTCAGCCTGGGGGGAGGCTACTCGGCCGGCTCCAGCCGAGGCGAGACGCAGGTGTTCAACCACCCCATCCTCTTCGAGCCCACCAGCGACCTGCGCAAGCACCGGATCAGGAACGTGCGGTTGCAGGTGACCATCGCGGAGGGCAACGCGGGCGTGGTTCCGGGCCACCGCGTCGGCGGTGACAGGCTGCTGGACTCCCGGGCGTTCACCGGCGGCGCCGAGCTGCTCGTCCCGGATCTGCCCACGGACCTCCCCGACGACCTGCCCACGACCGGGCACACGCCGCCCGAGGTCTTCGAACGGGCGGTGGTCTACACCCTGGACACGAACGGCGTGACGAACGCACTGCTGAACCAGCTGCCTCCGGACCTGCGCGGGGCGGCCTCACCGGTCGAGCATGCGATCAGGCAGCTCACCACGCACCACACGATGATGGCCCAGGCCCCTCACATGCTCCAGGGCCCGGGCCACTACGACGTGGACAACGGCGCGACCTACGGCCTCTGGAAGAACGCCTACACCGTGCTGTCCGGTGCCCTGACCGTCAAGCAGGCGGCGTATCTCGGCGCCACGTCGGATCCGGTGGTCCTGGCGCAGATCGCGTTGCTGCAGAACCAGGTGTTCAGCGGCCGGTCCGGGGGCGGCAGCATCGGTTTCGGGACCGTCGGCGCGACTCTTGGCGGTGAATCCGGCATCGCGGGGGGAACGGCCGGCCTCGGCAGCGACATCTCCGTCGGCTGGGGTTCGTCCGAATCACTGAAGAAGGTGGGCGGCTTCGAGTCGATCGCCCTCTCGGTGGGCCAGATATTCCTCTACGGCGCGCACGCGAGATTCGACCTGGGCGTCGACTGGCACAAGAACGCCCTCCTGCTGCCGACCGATCGCGGATCCGGCACCGCGACCGTCGACAACCGCCAGATGATCTTCATGCTGCCCCGGGACGCCGCGCTCCGGGCGTACTTGGCGGACCAGCTTCCCGTGCCGAAGGAAGCGCTGGAAGAAGTAGTGGCCCTGTGGAGCGCGGGTGACTGGGCCAAGCTCAAGCTCGGCGGAGTACTGATGGCCAGGCTGGCGCTGCACTGGCACGGACGACCGGGCCGGCTGCCGGACGGAGCCGACCTGTCGGCCCTGGCGGCAAGAGTGCGCGAAGCGCACCAGATGGGCCACCTGAGAGTGGTGGACGAGGAGGTGCTGCGCCGGTTCAACGACACCTTCCCCGAACACGCCCTCACCCCGGTGACCCTGCACCTGCCTCCGTACCTGAACGATCCCTACGAGCCGCATCGTCGGATCGGGCCCGCGTCCGTGACCAGGGTGCGCTTCGACGACGGCACGACCCTGTGGGGGACGATCCGGCAGCTGGTGGAGGAGTCCGCTCCCGGCCTGCTCAGTTCGTCGCCCCTGCTCAAGGTGAGCCGAGGCGGTCAGACGCTGGGCAAGGTCCACGGCGGTCTGATGACCTCAGAGGTGCTCTTCTCCAACCTGTCCACCATCCTCTACATGGACATGGTCGGTGGGGAGACGGAGATCCAGTTCGTGAACACCTGGGGACCGCTGCGAGAAACCGTCTCGGTGGTCCTGTCGGCCGAACTGGTGGGACGGCTCGATCCCACCGACGAGCGCCTGGACGGGCAGGAGTTCTTCCTGCACGGCCAGGACGCGCGCACCACGTCGAGCAACCGCTCGACTTCCCTCTCCACGTCCGTCAAGGCAGGCGGCAGTGGTGAGAGCGCGAACGCCGGCGGCGCCCAGGGGCTGGCACTCGGCGCGGGAACGCAGGTGGAGTACAACCGGACGCAGTACTGGGAGAGCGTCTTCGGCGACTACAACAAGACCGTCGACATCGAAGGCGGCCTGTACGTGGCGGTGCAGGTCCGACTCGGTGACGCTCCGGACGCCGATCTGAACAACCTCGTCATGTCCCGTCAGCGAGCCCTCGCCGACCGGTCGTCCAGCGCGCACCACCTGCGAGGCACGATCCAGCTCGCTCTGCCCGCCTCCATGCTCGGCCCGGAGATGCCCTTCCAGTACTCTCCGCCGTCCACCATCCCGGTGACGTTCCCGCTCAACACGCACCCCGTGGGATTCGTCTCCAGCGGTGGCTACCACCGGCAGATCAGGAGCCTGCTCAACGCGGTGTTCGGCCACGCCTACGTCAAACCCGGTGTCCGCCCGGACACCTTCCTGCCGGCGATGATGGCCAACTCCCTGCTCACGGCGCAGGCACTGCGCGAGCGACCCGAGGGCACCCGGCTGACGAACAGTTGGGCCATGCCGAGTGACCCGCTCAAACGGGCCGTAGTGATGAAGAAGATCGAGTACACCGATCTCCGGGTGGTCAAGGTCTTCGACGGAGCGGGATTCGGCACCTACTTCAAGCACATCACCGCCGTCTCCCCGGCCAGGAGGACGAGCAACGGCGCGGCCCCCGGGCTGAACAGCGGTCATGGCAGTCCCGCGGACAGCGAGGGGGCCAACCTGGGCATCTCCGGTTCCACCGACGCGTCGCAGGGATCGCAGCAGCAACCGCGCACCGAGTCGTTCGTCAAGGAGCGCAAGCCGATCTACCTGGTGGTGGCCAAGGCAGCGATCCGGTTCCCCACGACCGCGCAGCAGAGCCACATCACCCCGCTGGCCCGCCCGCACGACGTCGGCACGTTCCACAGCCAGAAGATCTCGGGCGAGTTCTACGCGCTGGTCAACGAGGACGAGTTGGCGGCGATGCGAGCCGCGACGGACAAGGCGCGCGCCGGGCGCGCCGACCTGGCGCTCGCCTGGGAGAGAAACCCGAGGTCGACCCAGCGCTTCGACCTCACTGAGGTCTTCCTGGGCGTGGCGCGCGATCCGCGGGCCACGGCGGCGGTGGCGCCCGCGCTGGTGGCTCGCGCGATCGCCGACCGGATGGACCACGGCCGACTGAAGGTCGGCGGGCCACGCGTGTTGCTGAAGGCCCGGACCCGGGCCCGGCACCTCATCACCGACAGCCGCAGGATCGTCCTGACCTTCGACCCCGACCGGATCGACGCGGCGGCGGATCCGGGGGCACGCCCGGTCGTCACCTTCCAGGAGCCCGAAGAAGGCGTGCTGAGCCATGACCAGCCGGCGATCGGCGCCAACATCGTGCACCTCGTCAGCCGCGTGGCGGTGGAGCTCGACGCGTACGTGGAACTGCGGGTGCGTCAGGGCGAGCACGAACGGACGTGGCGATTCCATCCCGAGGGCAGGATCTACGCCTTCGACCCCGACCAGCGTGCCGACGGCTCCCCCCTCACCGCCGCCGAGGCGATGCAAGCGGGTGTGCTGACAGCGCAGGGGGCCCGCCTTGCGGAACAGTGGGGCATCGACTCCGACCTGCTGGGCAAGCTGGAGAGCACCTCCTACAGCCGGTCCCTGACCCTCGATCAGGCTGTACGGGAGGAAGTACAGGTACGTCGTGCGCGCTTCCTCGCCGAGCACCAGCGGCCGGCTGAACTCCTCGAACGGGCCGAGGCCGTACTCCGGAGCCTGGACAGTCTCGGTGCCGAGACGCAGTTGAACGCCGCCGCCGAGATCGGCGACCTGCGCTCGCGCACCGAGGCCACGCTCGGCCGGCTCCACGATCTCGCCTCGGCCCGGCAGCTCACGCCCATGCCGGAGCACGAAGTGGTGCGCCTGTGGGCGCAGACGTTCAACGACATACGGTGGATCGAGAGGCACGGCGGACAGGTCTCGGCGCCGGTGTCGGGGGGATCCCGGGGCGGGCGCGGGCCGGCCCAGCCCGCTCCGGCCATCAGGACGCCGGAACCGCCCAGCCCCCGTGCGCAGCGTGTCCCGACCGGCAGGATGATTCCGTTGCCGGGTGACCGGACAGCGCCCGAACTGCCTCGGGACCTGCTGACCTCGCAGTTCGAGAAGTCACGCAGGACCCTTGGCCGAGAGCAGAAGTACAAGGCGCACGTGCTGGCGACCAGGCTCCGCGAAGTCGTGGAGGCGCGTCGCCGGGCAGGGCTGCCCAACATCATCGTCACCATCACGGCGGGCGGCAACGGCAGCCGACTGCCCTGGAAAGGTGCGAACAGCTCACGGGAAGCCGGGCAGGAGCGGGCCGAGGCCCTGCGGACGTACCTCACCGAGCAACTCCACCTGGCCGCCGCGGACGTCACGTTCAAGGTCGTCAACCGCGGCAGCGAAGTCCCCTCACCCTCGGTGTCCACGGCAGGCGGTGAGGACGGTGGGCATGCCCACGCGCGGCGTGCCGCTGTCGTGGAGGTGGAATACCCGTCGCCGCCGTCGCCGCCCGTGCCGCAGACACCGGCACCGCCGACCGGACCAGATCCCCAGGCCGCTCCTGCTCACGATCACGCTCTCTCGAAGCGACTCGGAAAGAGGCCTGAACGCGCCGCCGTCGCCGGTCCAGGCAGGGAGCCCGCAGCAGAGTCGGCCGGTAGCGGCGCCGCGGGCCAGAAAGGCCGCGGTGAGCTGGCCGCCCACGCGTTCGGCGTCTTGATGGGAGGCTCCGACACCCGAGCGGTATGACCCCGGTCGGGCGCGCAACGAGGCCATGGCACCGCCGCCGATGACGGAACAACGCAGCCCGAGTCAGGCCACCGCCGCCAGAGTGTCCGCCAGCCGGCGCCGGGCCGCACGCGCCGCCGGCAGCGCCGCCACGGCACCAGCGCCGAGGACGGTCGCCACCCCGAGCAGCACCAGGAGCCCTACCGGCGGGTCCTGGGCGATACCCGCCCCGATACCGCTCGACCGGCCTTGCGCGTCGATCAGCCAGCGCGCGAGCGGCGTACCGAGCGCCGTGGCTGCGACGTAGGCGGCGAAGGCGGTCAAGGACACGGACGTCATGGTCACCGCGGTGATGTGCCGCTGGGACAGACCGATCGCCTTCCACGCCGGCAGATCGCGCTCCCCCTCACGGATCATGCCGCCGATCGCCGTGAGCACCTCCACGAGTCCGATGAGGCCCAGGACGAGGATGAGACCCACCACGACTCCGCGCAGCGACGACAGTTCGTCGGCGGGGTTGGTCGCGGCATTGACGTCCAGATGGCCGCGTCCGGCGACGGCCAACCGGTGGGCGACGGCTGACGGATCCGCGCCTGGACGCAGACGCAACTGATAGAGGGTCGGGGACAGATCCGGGTCGTTCTCGCGGAGAGTGTCGAGTGTGGTGCTGATGACGCGGCCGGCGTTCTCCGGTTCGATGCTGCGACCCACGATGTGCAGGATCTGCGGCTGGTCGCCCACGGTCATGCGGACCCAGTCGCCGACGCGCACATCGAGCAGGTCGAGAAGGCCCTGACCGGCGACGGCCTCGTCGCTTCCCCGCGCCGTGCGGCCCTCGGCGAGGGTGTACGGGTAGGAAGAACCTCGGGTGCCCAGGCCGCGCAGGGCGATCGTCGCAGTCTGTCCAGGGACGAGCGCGGCCACCTCGACGCCGGGATAGGCCGCCGCGACCTGCGGGTCACGTTGCAGCAGAGCACGGACGTCCCGGTCGTCGAGGTCGTTGTCCGTATGCACGGTCAGGGCGGCGGAGACTCCGATCCGCTCGGGATCGCGGTGGAAGCGGTCGAGGGTCGTCCAGGCGCTCAGGGCGACGGTGATGAGGAGCAGGGGCAGGCAGAGACGGGCGATGGTGGCGAGGGACCGCGCCGGACGGGCGAGAGTGGCGTTCAGTCCCAGCACCAGGGGGGCGGGCACCCTGACCTCGAAGGCCCGCCGCATCAGTACAGGCAGACGCTTGCTCGTGCGGGTTCCGCTCGCTCGTGCCTGGCGTACCCCGTTCACGAAGACCGGCCGTGCACCGGGCACCGAGGGGACCCGTCCCGCGCGCCATGCCGCGAGCCCCGTGGTCGCCGCGATGAACAGCACCACTGCCGCCGGGACGACCAGCTGTGTCGTCGTGTGACCGGGCAGGACCCGCCACAGGCGGACGGAGTCCCCCAGTCGGCCCGTGACCCGACTGCCCAGCGCCTCCGTCGCCGTGACCGCCGCGAGGGCGCCGATGAGGGCGTACGCGATGTGCTGGAGGAGGAAGACACGTACGACCTGACTGGGTGTGAAGCCGACGGCCTTGAGGACGGATATGTCGCGCAGATGACCGCGAATCCGGGTGGCTATCGCCCCGTGTACGGCGAATCCGGCAGCCATGAGGGCACCGCAACCGAACAGACCCAGCACCTGGCCCAGGAGCCGGTTGTCGCCCTGGGCCTCGGCACGTGCCTGCTGCCAGGTGGAGACCTCGCCGATGGCACCGGCGCCCAGGGCCGTGACGGCACGCTGGACGGCGTAGCCGGTCTCGGCGGGGTTGGTCAGCCGCAACCCGATGATCTGACCGGTGGGGTGAGGGACGGCTGACGGCAGCGCCCAGACGATCCCCGGCTGTTCACCCGGGCGGTAGCGGACTTCGGCGGTCTCGGCGATGCCCACGACCGTCAGCTCTCCGGTCCCCTGCGGCAGGGAGAGCGTGTCTCCTGGCCCGGCCAGCAGGGCCCGGGCGAGGCGGCTCTCCAGAACCACGCCGTCGGGTGTCGTGGGGTCGAGCCAGTGGCCCGCGGTGAGGAGGGGATGACCGACGACAGGGGCCGAGGGGGTGGCCCTCAGTTCGACGTTCGCACGGGTCCCGCGGACGGAGAGGCTGGTTGCCGCGGTGTCGTAGGGACCGGCGGCGGCCTCGACCCCGTCCAGAACCGAAAGTCCGTCAAGCACGGTCTTGCTGCCGGTATGGATCCACACGTGTGCGCCATGTGTCTGGGAGAAGGTGCGCTGCCAGGGGTTGGTGGCGTAACCGAACAGCGCGGCGGCCAGCAGCAACGAGACGACGATGCCGGCCGTGGCGAGCACGAGGAAGAGTGCCTCTCCGCGATGCGTGCGCAAGTCGGCGTGTGCCCAGCGCAAAGTGGCGCGCATCAGATCTGGCCCTTCCGGGGGTCGTCGTACGTCCGCACTTCAGTCCCTGAGCTTGAGCACTCCGGATGTTCCCGGCCGGCGTGACGGGGTGCTGTCCAGTGCCACGTCGTCCGCTGTCCGGCCGTCGAAGAAGCTGATCACCCTGTCCGCGGCACTCGCCAGCCTGGCGTCATGGGTGACCAGGACGATCGTCTGTCCCCGCTCGTGGAACCGGGACAGGAGCCGCATGACCTCCCGCGTGCCCTTGCTGTCCAGGCTGCCGGCCGGCTCGTCGGCGAGCAGCAGAGGCGGGTGGTTGACCAGGGCACGCGCCAGGGCGACCCGCTGCTGCTCACCGCCGGACAACTCGCCCGGCATGCTGCGTTCCTTGCCCTCGATGCCCAACTCGGCCAGCAGGGCCTTGCGCTCGGCGCGCGCCCGTTTGGGTGAGGCGCCAGCGAGGAGGGCCGGCAGTTCCACGTTGTCGGCGACGGACAGGTTGGAGACGAGGTTGAAGAACTGGAAGACAATGCCGATACGTTTGCGGCGCTCCACGGCCCAGCGTGTCTCCCGCCAGGTGGCGGTGCATTCGCCGTCGAGCCATATGCTGCCGCTGTCCGGCCGTTGCAGTCCGCCGAGCAGGTGCAGCAGTGTGGATTTGCCCGCGCCGGAGGGACCGGTGATGGCCACGAACTCGCCCGATTGGACGCACAGGTCGACTCCGCGGACGGCGTGTGCCGGCCCGCTCTCGCCGTGATGCGTTCTGACCAGGCCCTCGGCGCGCAGCGCGGGGGAGGGGCTGTCCTTCACTCCAGCTCCTCCAGTTCTTCCTGGCACCGTTCGAGCCAGTCGAGGTCGGCCTGAAGGTGCAGCATCGCACCCTCGAACAGGAGGTGTGCGTATCGGTTGTCCCGGTCCTCCGCGGCAGCCAGTTTCGACAGGCCGCGCATGGAGTTGAGGTACTGACGTCGCTGATTGTTGATCAAGGCGATCTGATCGGCGATGCCGGTGTGCGAGGCGAGGGCCAACTTCATGAAGAAGTCGTCCCGCACCCGCGGCTCGTCTTCGGGTGTGTCGAACCAGGTGCGGACCACCTCCTGGCCGGAAGCGGTCAGGCGGTAGACCTTCTTGTTGGGTCGGCCGGACTGTTCGATGTCCTGGCCCTCGATGAGTCCCTGCTTCTCGAGGCGCCCCAGGGTCACGTAGATCTGGCCGATGTTCGGTTGAGGGTACGCGGAGCCCAGCAGTTGCTCAAGGCCCTGCTTCAGCTCGTACCCGTGCGCTGGCGCCCGCGCGAGGAGTGCCAGGAGGGGCAGGCGCACGACCGTGATCCTCCTGTCCTCGTATGATGTCCCGGCTCTAGTATCGCTTATACATAACGGGTATACATGGTCGCTGGACCATGACGGTGATGCCACTCATCACCGGTTGCGCAGGGAGGGACCGATGCGGTGGATCCGAGCCGCCGGCAGGGGCCTCCTCGTCCTCGGGCTCGTGCTCGCCGGGTGCGGCCCCTCGGCCCGGGTCGCCGAGGGCGACGGCCAGGGCAGAGGTCCGCTGACTCTCGCGACGGCCGGAGATCTCACCGGGTACCTGGGCACCGTGCTGGACGGGTGGAACCGTACGCATCCGCGGGAGCGGGTGACACTGGTCGAGCTGCCCGACTCCGCCGACGAGACGCACGCGCAGATGGTCACCGACCTGCGCGACCGGGACCGCAACCGGTTCGACGTCCTCAACATCGACGTCACCTGGACGTCGGAGTTCGCGGCGGCGGGATGGATACGGCCGCTGGAGCGCGATCGCTTCGCGCTTGGCACCTTCCTGCGACCCGTCGTGGACAGCGCGACCTACGACGGACGGTTGTACGCGGTGCCGTACGTCACCAACGCCGGGTTGTTGCTGTATCGCAAGGACATCCTGGACAAGGAGGGTGTGCCGCCACCGCGTACCTGGGACGAGCTGGAGCGGGCCGCCAAGACCATCGCGCCGAAATACGGACTTCACGGGTACGCCGGTCAGCTCTTCCCCTACGAGGGCCTGACCGTCAACGCCACCGAGGCGATCTACTCCGCCGGCGGCACCATCCTCGGGGACGAGGGCGATCGGGTGACGGTGAACTCGGCGGCAGCCCGAGAGGGGCTCGAATTCCTCGCACGCGGCGTCCGGGAGGGCTGGATCCCGAAGTCGGCCCTGTCGTACAAGGAGGAGGAATCGAAGCAGGCGTTCCAGGAGGGCAGGCTTCTCTTCCTGCGCAACTGGGCCTACGCCTACGCCGTCGCCTCGGCCCCGGGTTCTCCCGTCGCCGGGAAGATCGGGGTCGTGCGCCTGCCGGGACGGGACGGGCAGGGCACCAGCGTGCTCGGCGGCTCCGACCTGGCCATCAGCACCCACGCGCGGCACCCCGATTCCGCCGCTCGCCTCATCGCGTACCTGACCAGCGAGCCGGTACAACGGCAAGTACTCACGCGCGGAGCTCTGCCTCCGGTACGGGCGTCCCTCTACGAGCAACCGGACCTGGTGAAGCGGTTCCCCTACCTGCCCATTCTGCGCGCGAGCGTTCTGTCCGCCGCTCCACGTCCCAAAAGCCCCCGCTACGAGCAGGTCAGCCTGGTGGTGCAGGCAGTGGTGCACGACGTGTTGACCGGGCATCAGTCGTCCGGGGCGGCGGTCGAGCGGCTGACGCGGGAGTTGGCCGCCATCCCCACACGCTGACGGCGGACTCATACATACCTGTTAGGTAGTTGAGAGCCTCGCCGCGTCCGACTGCTGGGTCGAAATATGCGTGTAAAACCACCATGTTATCAGCCTTTCGGCAACTGACCATTGACACCTTCCTGACACGCCTACTTAACATGCATGCATAACCACCAGGCACCAGAGACAGGCAATGGGTTGAACATGCACCGTTGGTGGCGAGACGCGGTCATCTACCAGGTGTACGTCCGTAGCTTTTTGGACAGCACCGGAGACGGGATCGGCGACCTCGCCGGAGTCAGGGCCGGTCTGCCTTACCTGAAGAAGCTCGGCGTGGACGGGATCTGGCTGAGCCCCTTCTACCCCTCGCCGCAGCACGACCACGGATACGACGTCGCCGACTACTGCGACGTCGACCCCACCTTCGGCGACCTCGCCGAGTTCGATCACCTGACGGAAGCCGCCCATCGGCTCGGCATTCGCGTCCTGCTCGACATCGTGCCCAACCACTGCTCCTCGGACCACCCGTGGTTCCAGGCGGCGCTCGCCGCGGAGCCCGGCAGTCCCGAACGGGCCAGGTTCCACTTCGCCGACGGCCGTGGCCCGGACGGTTCCGAACCACCCAACAACTGGCATGCCATGTTCGGCGGACCGGCCTGGACCCGGATCACCGAGACGGACGGTCGCCCCGGTCAGTGGTACCTACACATGTTCACGCCCGAGCAGCCCGACTGGAACTGGCGCAATCCCGAGACCGCGGCCGAGTTCGACCGTGTGCTCCGCTTCTGGCTCGACCGCGGCGTCGACGGCTTCCGCATCGATGTCGCCGCCGGCCTCTTCAAGCACGTCGACCTGCCCGACTCCCCGGACCCCGAGGCGGACGCCCGCACCCGCGATTCGGTCAACCCCTTGGCCTGGAACCAGCCCGAAGTGCACGACGTCTGGAGGCACTGGCGGGCCGTCTGCGAGGAGTACGCGGCGCGCGACGGCGTCGAGCGCCTCCTGGTGGGTGAGGTCTCCGTGCCCAACGCCCGCGAACACGCCCAGTACGTACGCTCCGACGAACTCCACCAGGCCTTCTTCTTCGACCTCCTGAGCGCCCCCTGGGAGGCGGACGCGTTCCGCAAGGTCATCTCCGAGGCCATGGCGGACATCGCCGGGACCGGTTCCACCGTCACCTGGGTGCTCAACAACCACGACCAGGTGCGCACCGTCACCCGCTACGGCGAACCCACTGTCGAGGGCAGCGGACTCGGCCCGGCCCGAGCCCGCGCCGCCGCACTGCTGATGCTGGCGCTCCCCGGAGCCGCCTACATCTACCAGGGCGAGGAACTGGGCCTGCCCGAGGTCGTGGACCTGCCCGACGACGTGCTCACCGACCCCATATTCCGCCGCACCGGCAGCCGCGCCCGCGTCCGCGACGGCTGTCGCGTGCCACTGCCCTGGTCGGGACAGGCCTCCCCGTTCGGCTTCACCACCGGTGACGGCAGAGCCAAGCCCTGGCTGCCCCAGCCGGAGTACTTCGCCGAGTACGCCACCGACCGCGCCCTCGCCGACACCCGCTCCTTCTGGCACCTGTACCGCGACGGTCTGCAACTGCGGTCCTCCCTCGCCCAGTTGCACGACGGAATGCTCACCTGGCTGGACACCCCGCCCGGTGTGCTCGCCTTCGTCCGAGGCGACGGCCTCGTCTGCGCCGTCAACTTCGGCACGGCGCCCACCCCCGCTCCTGTATCCGGTACCCCCCTGCTGTCCAGCGGCCCCTGCCCGGCCGACGTGCTCCCCGGCTCGACAGCCGCCTGGTGGATCAACGGTCTCTGACGTTCTCCGAAGCAACACAGTTATCGAAGGGACATCAACGATGATGCGACGACGCACCACCCTGATCATGAGCTGCACGGCGCTCACCCTCGCTCTCGGCGCGACCGCCTGCGGCGGCGACAGCGGCCCCGTCACGGCAGGCGGCGGCGACATGGCGCTCGACGGGCAGACGGTCACCGTCGCCGGTGTCTGGTCCGGCACCGAGCAGAAGAACTTCCAGAAGGTGCTGGACGCCTTCAGCGAGAAGACCGGAGCCAAGACGCAGTTCGTGTCCACCGGCGACAACGTCTCCACCGTGGTCGGCAGCAAGATCGAGGGAGGCAACGCTCCCGACGTGGTGATGGTCCCGCAGGTCGGCGTGCTCCAGCAGTTCGCCAAGCAGGGCTGGCTCACCCCGCTGTCGGCCGCCGCCGAGAAGTCGGTCGACGCCGGCTACGCACCCGTGTGGAAGAAGTACGGCAGCGTCGACGACACGCTCTACGGCCTCTACTTCAAGGCCGCACACAAGTCGACGGTCTGGTACAGCCCCGACGCCTTCAGCCAGGCCGGCGTCAAGCCCCCCACCTCCTACGACGACCTGCTCAAGGTCGGACAGACCGTCTCCGACTCGGGTCTCGCCGCGTTCTCCGTCGCCGGGCAGGACGGATGGACCCTGACCGACTGGTTCGAGAACGTCTACCTCTCCCAGGCCGGCCCCCAGAAGTACGACGCCCTCGCCGCGCACAAGCTGAAGTGGACCGACCCGACGGTCGTCGACACGCTCACCACGCTCGGCAAGCTCTTCAAGGACAAGGAGCTGATAGCCGGCGGCCAGAAGGAGGCTCTCAACACCGACTTCCCCGGTTCGGTGGAGAAGGTGTTCGGCCCGAAGCCCGAAGCCGGCATGGTGTACGAGGGTGACTTCGTCGCCGGTGTGGCCCGCGACCAGTTCGGCAGGTCCATCGGCAAGGACGCGAACTTCTTCCCCTTCCCGGCCGTGGGCGCCGGTACGGCCCCCGTCGTCAGCGGCGGTGACGCCGCGGTCGTCCTCAAGGACGGCAAGAACGCCAAGGCCGGCATGAAGCTGCTCGAATACCTCGCCACCCCCGAGGCATCCGCCGTCTGGGCGAAGGCCGGCGGCTATCTGTCCCCCAACAAGAACCTTCCTCTGGACTCCTACGGCGACGACGTCACGCGCGCCACCGCGAAGTCCCTCATCGACGCCGGCGACTCCGTCCGCTTCGACATGTCCGACCAGGCGCCCGCGGCCTTCGGCGGCACCAAGGGCGCGGGGGAGTGGAAGCTCCTCCAGGACTTCCTCCGTGACCCGTCCGACCCCAAGGCGACCGCCGCGAAGCTGGAAGCCGCAGCGGCCAAGGCGTACAAGGGCTGACACACCATGACCGTCACCCTGGTCCAAGAGACCATCACCCCGACGCCTCAGCCGGGCGCCGCCGAGCGGGCCCGACGCTCACGCCGTCGAGCCCGCGCGATCGCCGTGGTCTTCGCCTTTCCCGCGCTGCTCCTGCTGGGTGCCCTCGTCGTCTACCCCGTGCTGTTCTCCGTCGGCCGCAGCTTCTTCGACGCTTCGGGGTCGCAGTTCGTGGGCGTCGACAACTACACGGAGATGTTCCGCGACCCGGCGACCCTCAAGGCCGTACGGAACACCGCCATCTGGGTCGTCGTGGCACCGACCCTGCTGACCGGACTCGGCCTCATCCTGGCCGTACTGGTGGAGAAGGTCCGTTGGGCGACGGCCTTCAAGCTCCTGCTGTTCATGCCGATGGCCGTGTCGTTCCTTGCCGCGGGCATCATCTTCCGCCTCGCCTACGACGAGGACCCTTCGAAGGGTGTGCTCAACGCGGCGGTCGTCAGCGTGCACGACGCCTTCAAGGGCACCTCCGAGTACCCGACCGCCCGGGCACGCGAGGAACACGGACTCACCGCGAGCCCGGACGGCTCGTACCGCACCAGTGAGCGCGTGTCGCCCGGCGCGTCCGTGAGCTTCGGCATGGTGGGCGTCGCCCCGGACGACGTACCCGGCGGCGCGCGGCCCGCCTACCCGGCAGCCCACCGTGCCGCCGCGGCCGACGAGGTCAGTGGAGTCGTCTACCTGGACTTCACACCCGGCGGAGGAGGTGAGCAGGGCAGGGTCGACCGGGGCGAGAGCGGACTGCCGAAGATGCGGGTCGAGGCCGTCGACCCCGACGGGCGAACGGCCGCGAGCACGACCACGGCCTCCGACGGCTCGTTCCGCTTTCCGGGCCTCAAGTCCGGCAGCTACACGGTCGTACTGCCCGCCTCGAACTTCGCGCAGCCCTACGGGGGTGTGTCATGGCTGGGACCCGCCCTCGTGACGCCGGCCATCATCGGTGCCTACCTGTGGATCTGGACCGGCTTCGCCATGGTCCTGATCGGGGCCGGACTCGCGGCGCTGCCTCGGGAGACCCTGGAGGCGGCACGGATGGACGGCGCCAACGAGTGGCAGATCTTCCGGCGCATCACGGTGCCGCTGCTGGCACCCGTGCTGACCGTGGTCTTCGTGACCCTGGTCATCAACGTCATGAAGGTCTTCGACCTGGTCTACATCATCGCTCCCGGCCCGGTGCAGGAGGATGCGACGGTTCTCGCGACGCAGATGTGGCTGGTGTCCTTCGGCGGAGGCAACAACCAGGGCCTCGGCAGCGCACTGGGCGTCCTGCTGCTGCTGCTGGTCGTCCCTGCCATGATCTTCAACGTCCGCCGCTTCCGAAGGAGTCAGCGATGAACGCGATCCGGCGCGGGCTGGGCAACGGTGCGGTCCAGGCATTCCTCGTGGTCACCGGCCTGGTCTGGCTCACCCCGCTGGCGGGACTTCTGATCTCGTCCCTGCGGTCGTCCCAGGACACGGCGAAGGGCGGATGGTGGACCGTCTTCGCCAGCCCCAGCCAGATCTCCTTCGACAACTACACGGCGCTGCTGAAGAACTCCGGTATGACGCAGGCGCTGTGGAACACGGTGCTCATCTCGGTTCCGACGACGTTCCTGGTAGTGGTCGTGGCGGCGCTCGCGGCGTACGCCTTCGCCTGGCTCGACTTCCCGGGCCGGGACGGCATCTTCCTGGTCGTCGTGGCGCTCCTGGTGGTGCCGGTGCAGCTCGGCCTCCTGCCGGTGGCCAAGCTGTTCGGACAACTGGGACTGTTCGGGACCATCCCTGGCGTGGTGCTGTTCCACGTCGCCTACGGCCTGCCTTTCGCCGTCTTCCTCCTGCGGAACTACTTCGCCGAGATGCCCAAGGAGATGCTAGAGGCCGCGCGCATGGACGGCGGAAGCGAGTGGCGCATCTTCGTCCAGTTGGTCCTGCCGGTGGGCCGGCCGGCCATCGCCAGTCTCGCCATCTTCCAGTTCCTGTGGGTGTGGAACGACATGCTGGTGGCCCTTCTGTTCGCGGACAGTTCCTCGCAACCGCTGACCGTGCAACTTCAGTCCCAGATACGCCAGTTCGGCAGCAACATCGACGTACTGGCACCGGGTGCGTTCGTGTCCCTGGTGGTTCCGCTGGTGGTGTTCTTCGCGTTCCAGCGGTACTTCGTCCAAGGCGTCATGGCGGGGTCGGTCAAGTAGGTCAGGTCGTACAAGGTGCGGGCGGGCGCGACAGCAGAGTTGGCTGACGTGCCCGCCCTTACGGGTGCCTTCGACGTTCTTCGGCAGCAGTGCGTGGCCGAGGGCTGCGCAGACGTCCTCGGCCCGTGGCGGCTCGGTCGCGTGGTGGAAAGGCGGCGAGGATGCGGGGGCGGCCCGGATGCTCGGGCAGTTCCGGCGCGACGGCCGGGAGCCGGTCGGGCAGCCGGTCCGCCCCCGGTAGAGGATCGCGTGCACGATCTCCCGCATGTCGTAGGTGCCTTGATGGGGTGGGCTTCTGCGAGGGACTGGCATGTCTGCCCTCAACGCACGGTGTGGAGGACGGCGTCGCCGAGAACGTCCGCCACCTGCTTCCATTCGGTGAGTGACATCGTGAGCGGAGGCAGCAGCTTCAGCACGTGTCCCTGTCCGGAGGTCTCGGCCACGATCCCGGCGTGGAACAGGGCCCGCTGGACCGTCGGCGACCGCGGTTTCAGCGAACCTCAGGCCGCTCATCGCTCCCTTGCCGACGACTTCGGCGCCCGTTATCTTTTTCGCGGTCCTGCAAGAGGGCCGTTGGCCTCCGGGCCCGGCATGACTGTTGCCCCCTGTCGAACGGATGACCTGGGGGGTGGTGTCA
>NZ_JODM01000052.1 GCF_000717995.1 Streptomyces violaceorubidus | reverse complement strand
CACCACCCGCACCCCACGGCCCCGGCACCCGCCCCGGCCTCCAGCCCTCCCCCCGCACTCCCGGCACCCCGGCACCCCAGCACACCGTCCACGCACCGCTGACCGGCCCCGCCGACGGCCCAACCCGCGCTCCCGGTGGCACCCCGGCCCCGCAGCCGCCCGACCGCACCGCACCGGGCGTTCCCACCGACGCGGCCCGCCCCGCCCCCTCCCACATCCCCGGCAGGGTCGGCGAGACCCCGGCAGGCCCCGCCGAAACCCCGCCGCACCTGCCCGGCGGACTGCCGCCCCGCAGGCCCGGAGGACGCGTCCCGCGCGCCGCGGCACCGGGCGGACGTCCGCCGGGCTCCCCCGGCCGCCCCCAGCGGTCCCGTACGCGGCCGGCGGACACCCGGCCGCCCACGCCGGGCGTGGCCCGGGCCACCAGGCCGGGCCCGGCCACCTCACCGGACGCCCCCGGAGCGGCCTCCGCGCCGGACCCCGCCACAACCGTCGCCGCTCCCGCCGGATCCCGCGCCCCCGCGGCGTACGCCCCAGGTCTCGCCGTGCGGGCCGGCACGGCCCCCACCACGCGTACGACCGCACCTGTCACCCGCCCGTACACCCGGCCCGCGGCAGCGCCTCTCGTCCCCGCACAGACCCCGCGCCGCCCCGTCCCGCAGTTGCGCCCCACCGACCACTTCGCCGAGCTTCTCCTCGGCGTTCTCAGCGGTCGGCGCCCCGTCCACTCGATGCTCCGGCACACCGTGGGCCGCGCCTACGACGATCTCGCCGATCTCGCCGAGCGCGTCCCCCTGCGCACCCGCGGCGCCGCCCCCGTCGTGCGCGACATCGGCTACTTCGAGCCCCGGCCGGGCGCCCTGGAGGTCTTCGCACGCATCGGCGCGGGCGACCGGCTGCGTGCCATGGCCTTCCGCCTGGAGCAGGGCCGGGACCTGCGCTGGCGCTGTACCGCGGTGGAACTGGGCGGCCCCCGAAGGCCCCGGACGGACGACGACTGACACCCGTCGGTCCGGCAGGTCCTCTGGCCCGCGGACAGACAAGAGGGGCCGGTCACCCGAGGTGACCGGCCCCTCTCACCGCTGCGGCACCCGCGGGCACCGCACCGTCACTTCTTGCGGCGCCGTCCGCCCTTGGCCTGCTTGCGGCGCTCCGCGCGCGTGAGGCCGTCCGACTGGGCCTGCGCGGGCTCGCCGTCGGTGAACTCGCCCTCGACGACCCCGCCCTCGCCGTCCACGGTCGGAGCGGAGAAGTGCAGGTCCCGGCGCTGCGGCGCGTCGAGGCCCTTGGCCCGGATCTCCGGGCGGGCGCCCGCCTGGGCCGGGACCGCGTCCTGCACGCCCTTGTCGAGCGAGGGCGCCGCGTCCTCGACGGGTACCTCCTCGACCTGCTGCTCGACCTGGACCTCCAGGTTGAACAGGTAGCCGACGGACTCCTCCTTGATGCCCTCCATCATGGCCTGGAACATGTCGAAGCCCTCGCGCTGGTACTCGACCAGCGGGTCCTTCTGCGCCATCGCGCGCAGGCCGATGCCCTCCTGGAGGTAGTCCATCTCGTAGAGGTGCTCCCGCCACTTGCGGTCCAGGACCGACAGGACGACCCGGCGCTCCAGCTCGCGCATGATCTCGGAGCCGAGCTGCTTCTCCCGCGCCTCGTACTGCTCCATGACGTCGTCCTTGATGGACTCCGCGATGTAGTCGGCGGTCAGGCCGGCCCGGTCGCCGGCCGCCTCCTCCAGCTCCTCGACGGTGATCTTCACCGGGTAGAGCTGCTTGAACGCGCCCCACAGCCGGTCGAGGTCCCAGTCCTCCGGGAAGCCCTCGGCGGTCTCGGCCTGCACGTAGGCGTCGATCGTGTCGTTCATGAAGTGCTGGATCTGCTCCTGCAGGTCCTCGCCCTCCAGGACGCGGCGACGCTCGCCGTAGATGACCTCACGCTGGCGGTTGAGGACCTCGTCGTACTTCAGGACGTTCTTGCGGGTCTCGAAGTTCTGCGTCTCGACCTGCGACTGGGCGGACGCGATCGCGCGCGTGACCATCTTGTTCTCGATCGGCACGTCGTCCGGCACGTTGGCCATGGACATCACGCGCTCGACCATCTGGGCCTTGAACAGCCGCATCAGGTCGTCGCCCAGGGAGAGGTAGAACCGGGACTCGCCGGGGTCGCCCTGACGGCCGGAACGACCGCGCAGCTGGTTGTCGATGCGCCGCGACTCGTGCCGCTCGGTACCGAGGACGTAGAGGCCGCCCAGCTCCTTGACCTCTTCGAACTCGGCCTTGACCGCGTGCTCGGCCCGCTCCAGGGCGGCGGGCAGGGCCGCGGCCCACTCCTCGATGTGCTCCTCGGGATCGAGGCCGCGCTGGCGCAGCTCCGCCTCGGCGAGGTCCTCGGGGTTGCCGCCGAGCTTGATGTCCGTACCACGGCCGGCCATGTTCGTGGCCACCGTCACCGCGCCCTTGCGGCCCGCCTGGGCGACGATCGTCGCCTCCCGGTCGTGCTGCTTGGCGTTCAGCACCTCGTGCTGGACGCCGCGCTTGCTGAGCTGCTGCGAGAGGTACTCGGACTTCTCGACCGAGGTGGTGCCGACGAGGATCGGCTGCCCCTTGCGGTGCTTCTCCTCGATGTCGTCGACGACCGCCTCGAACTTGGCGACCTCGGTGCGGTAGATCAGGTCCGACTGGTCCTTGCGGACCATCGGCCGGTTGGTCGGGATGGGCACCACGCCGAGCTTGTAGATCTGGTGGAACTCGGCGGCCTCGGTCATCGCCGTACCGGTCATGCCGGACAGACCGGGCTGTTCCTTGCCGTTGTGGTCGTGGCGCTTGTAGAGGCGGAAGAAGTTCTGGAGGGTGATCGTGGCGAGCGTCTGGTTCTCGTCCTTGATGTCCACCCCCTCCTTCGCCTCGATCGCCTGGTGCATGCCCTCGTTGTAGCGGCGGCCGGCGAGGATACGGCCGGTGTGCTCGTCGACGATCATGACCTCGCCGTCGAGGACGACGTAGTCCTTGTCCTTCTTGAACAGTTCCTTCGCCTTGATGGCGTTGTTCAGGTAACCGACCAGCGGGGTGTTCACCGACTCGTAGAGGTTGTCGATGCCCAGCCAGTCCTCGACCTTGGACACGCCCGACTCGTGGATGGCGACGGTGCGCTTCTTCTCGTCGACCTCGTAGTCACCGGTCTCCTCGATGCCCTTGAGGGTGTTGCCCGCCTCGCCCTTCTTCAGGCGGGTGACCAGCTTGGCGAAGTCGCCGTACCACTTGGTGGCCTGGTCGGCCGGGCCGGAGATGATCAGCGGCGTACGGGCCTCGTCGACGAGGATGGAGTCGACCTCGTCGACGATGGCGAAGTTGTGGCCGCGCTGGACGAGCTCGTCCTTGGACCACGCCATGTTGTCGCGCAGGTAGTCGAAGCCGAACTCGTTGTTCGTGCCGTAGGTGATGTCGCAGGCGTACATCTCGCGGCGCTGGGCCGGCGTCTGGTTGGCGAGGATGCAGCCGACGTTCAGCCCGAGGAACTTGTGGACGCGGCCCATCAGCTCCGAGTCGCGCTCGGCCAGGTAGTCGTTGACCGTGACGATGTGCACGCCCTCGCCGGACAGGGCGTTGAGGTAGGCGGGCAGCGTGCCGACGAGGGTCTTGCCCTCACCGGTCTTCATCTCGGCCACGTAGCCCATGTGCAGGGCGGCGCCGCCCATGATCTGCACGTCGTAGTGGCGCTGGCCCAGGACGCGCTTGGCGGCCTCGCGGACGGTGGCGAAGGCTTCGGGCAGCAGGTCGTCCAGGCTCTCACCGTCGGCGTAGCGCTGCTTGTACTCGTCGGTGAGGGCCCTCAGCTCGGCGTCGGAGAGGTCAGTGAAGTCCTCTTCGATGGAGTTGACCTGGTCCGCGATGCGGTGCAGCTTGCGCAGGATCTTGCCTTCGCCTGCACGCATGATCTTGGAGAGGACGGACACGGGGGTTGGTCTCCTTGCCGGTCGGGCCTGGGACGGTCGGTTTCCTGTGACGGACTGAGCAACGGCCATCGTATGCGAGGACCCCGCCGCCCCGGGAGGCCTGCCGCAACGGGGACCGTCCACTCCTTACATCCAGCATTCCCGTCTGCTGTCACCCCTTTCAACGTCCCGGCCCCGCGGATGGTGCCGCACCCTTCCGCGAATCGCACGCGAGGTGACCGGATGTTCACGGACGGCAAAACAGTGGCGCCGGATCCGGGCCCCGCGCAGAATCGGCCGATGGAACCCGTCACGCTCACCACCGACCGCCTGGTCCTGCGCACGGTCGGCCCCGAGGACACCGACGCCGTGTACGCCGCCGCGCAGGATCCCGACATCCAGCGCTGGACGACGATCCCCTCGCCGTACCTCCCGGAGCACGCGCGGGGCTTCACGGAGCAGTTGGTGCCCGACGGCTGGGCGAACGACTCGATGTTCACCTTCGGCCTCTTCCTCCCCGCCGGGCACCTGGTGGGCATGCTCGGCGTCACGATGGTCTCCCCGGGCGTCGGCGAGATCGGGTTCTGGGGCACCAAGGAACACCGCGGCCGGGGCCACGTCACCGAGGCCGCCGTCGCCGTCGCCCGCTGGGCCTTCACCGAGCGGGCCGTGGACCGCCTGGAGTGGCGCGCCGAGGTCGGCAACACGGCCTCCCGCGCGGTGGCCGGGCGGGCGGGCTTCACCATGGAGGGCACCTTGCGCTCCGGTATCAACAACCTGGGCGTACGCCGGGACTGCTGGATCGGCTCCCTCCTCCCCTCGGACCTCGCCCTGCCGTCGACGTCCCCCTACCTGCCCGCCCAGTCGTAGCCGCGCCCGTCCGCCTTCCTCGGCGCCCGGCGGGCACCGCCCCCGGCGCCGACCTCACCGCGGCCGCCCCCACTGTCAGACCCACCCCCTATCGTGCGGACGTATGACGACCCTGCCGCCCCCCGCCACGGAACTGTCCGCCGACGAGGCCCGCCGCCTCGCCCTCCGCGCGCAGGGCTTCCTCGGCGCCCCCGACCGCCGTGCGGGCGTCCGCGGCGTCCTCCGTCACCTGGGCGCGGTGCAGCTCGACACCATCTCGGTCCTCGCCCGCTCCCACGAGCTCGTCCCGTACGCCCGCCTGGGCGCGGTCGGCCGCCGGACCGTCGACGACGCGTACTGGACGGACACCCACGCGTTCGAGTACTGGTCCCACGCCGCCTGCATCCTCCCCATCGAGGAGTGGCCCCACTTCGCCTTCCGCCGCCGCGCCTACCGCAACCGGCCGCACTGGAACCACCACCTCCCCGACGGCGACTACGACCGCGTCGTCAAGCAGCTGCGCACCGAGGGCCCTCTCACGGCGACGGACCTGGGCGGCGCGAAGAAGACCAGCGAGTGGTGGGACTGGTCGGGCACGAAGGTCGCCGTCGAGCGCGCGCTCATGTACGGCGAGGTGGTGTGCGTGGAGCGCCGGGGCTGGAAGCGGGTGTACGACCTGGCCGAGCGCGCGGTCCCGGCCGCGCTGCTGCACGACGACCTGGACGACACCGAGTGCCTGCGCCGCCTGGTCCGCCTGGCCGGCCAGTCCCTGGGCGTGGGCACGCGCGCGGACATCGCGGACTACCACCGGCTCAAGGCCGAGCAGGTCGACGCCGTGATCGCCGACTCGGGCCTGGTGCCGGTGACGGTGCAGGGCTGGGGCCGGCCGGCCTGGGCGGACCCGGCGGCCCTGGAGACTCCCCCGCGAGGCCGTCACCGCACCACGCTGCTCTCGCCCTTCGACTCCCTCGTCTGGGAGCGGGCGCGCACGGAGCGGATCTTCGGCTTCACCCACCGGCTGGAGGCCTATGTGCCCAAGCAGAAGCGGGTGCACGGCTACTTCGCGATGCCGGTCCTGGCCGGCGGCCGACTCGTCGGCCGCGTGGACCCGGCCCGCGAGGGGCGCACCCTGGTCGCCAAGCAGGTCACGCTGGACGGCCCCAAGGCGGCCCCGGCGGTGGCCCAGGCCCTGGTCGAGGCGGCGAGCTGGGTGGACTGCGCGGACGTCCGCGTGGAGCGGGTCGAGGCACCGGAGCTGCGCGAGCCCCTCACCCGGGAGCTGGCCCGGCTGCTCGCCTGACCGCGGACCGGCTCAGCGGATCTCGAGGATCTTCTCCCGCATCGCGTACACCACGGCCTCCATCCTGGAGTGGAGCTGCAGTTTCTCCAGGATGTTGCGCACGTGGTTCTTGACGGTGTTCTCGGAAATGAACAGTTCCTTCGCGATGTCGCGGTTGTTCATTCCCGTGGCGACGAG
Source organism: Streptomyces violaceorubidus (assembly GCF_000717995.1). Classification (GTDB taxonomy): domain Bacteria; phylum Actinomycetota; class Actinomycetes; order Streptomycetales; family Streptomycetaceae; genus Streptomyces; species Streptomyces violaceorubidus. The sequence goes on along the minus strand of NZ_JODM01000052.1, from coordinate 14,533 downwards.
TTTGAGGACCTCCAGCTCGCGGTCCGTGAGCCGCGGCGCGGGCACCAGTCGCCGTTCGTCGGTCCGCTGGATCATCGACTTGAACTCGGTGAGCAGTTTCGACGCCATGGAGGGACTGATCTGGGACTGCCCGTCGGCCACCGCGCGAATGGCGGTGGCCACCTCGTCCGTCGAGATCTCCTTGAGGAGATAACCTGTGGCGCCCGCCTTGATCGCGTCGTAGAGGTCGGCCTCCTCGTCGCTGATCGTCAGCATGATGATCTTGGCACTGGGGGCCACCTCCTTGATGGAGGTGCAGGCCTCGATACCGCCCCGCTTGGGCATCCGCACATCCATCAGGACGATGTCGGGAAGCAGGTCGGCGGCCTTCTCCACGGCCTCGGCGCCGTCACCGGCCTCTCCGACGACCTGGATGTCCTCCTCGGCCGCCAGCACGATCTCCAGGCCTCGGCGGAAGAGGGCGTGGTCGTCCACGACCAGCACCCTGATCGGCTCCTCGCGCGCGGAGCCCGCGTCCGGGTCCGGGCCCATGCCGGAGACCCCGCCGTCGATCCCATGGTCGACGCCCGCGCCCCGCATCGGTCCGAAACTGTCCGCCATCGTTCCTCCCCCTGAAGGCTGTGGCACGTGGTCCTGAGCCATCGCCAACCCAGAGCAACGACCCACCGGTTGGGCCGTGCCGCCATGATTCCATGTCCGGCGGACAGCGGGGTGACCGAACGGGCAGCGTTGGGGTCGCACACCCTCGCGCACCGTCGCACGTCGGTGCCCCTGGGGGGCGCACACGCACTCCAGGGGCACCGGACCGCTGTCACCCGGCTGGGTGTGTCAGCCGCCGAGCGCGTCTCCCGCGTCGGGAGCATGCGCCTGGGTGACCATCGTGTCCGTGGTCAGGTGGATCACGCCGTAGTCGTAGGCGTGCCGCCGGTAGACGACGCTGGGCTCCTTCGTCTCCGAGTCGACGAACAGGTAGAAGTCGTGCCCGACCAGCTCCATCTCGTAGAGCGCCTGGTCGAGGGACATGGGCGCGGCCACGTGGGTCTTCTCCCGGACGACGAGCGGGCCGTCGCCCTGGACCTCGAGCGAGCCGATCTTCTTGGTGGGTACGCCGTCCTGCTTCTCCGTCGGGACGACGTCGCCGTTCCCGTTGAGTGTCGCCGCGCCGGGTACGTGGTCGGCGACCTCGGCCGCCGAGATCCGACGTGCGCCGCGGCGCGAGAAGCGCTTGTCGTGCTGCTTGCGCAGCCGTGCGCCCAGCTTCTCCGCCGCCAGGTCGAGCGCCGCGTAGGGGTCGCTCGCCGCCGCCTCCGCCCGAATCACCGGACCGCGGGAGCGGAGGGTGATCTCCACTCGGTCACAGCGGTCGGCCTGCCGGGGGTTCGGCTCCTTGGACACCTCGACGTCGAGGCTGATCACCTTGCCATCGAGCTTCTGGATCTTCTCCAGCTTCAGCTTCTCGGCCACGTGCTTCCGGAACCGCTCGGGCACCTCGGTCTTGCGGCCCTTGACGACGATGTCCACGCAGAACTCCGTTCCCGGATCGCTCCGCTTCGACGGCGGAGCATCTCCCTTTTGCACCAGGTTCCGGTCCATCCCGAAACCTCGGACTCGGTGACGTCCACCTCCTCCCCCACGGGCGGGATCTCCACTCCACCGGTGCGGGTGATGACGCTGAAACCCGCAGCACGGCATTCGGATTTGAGAGGTGTGGCCTGCGGCTTTGCCTCACAACCGAACATATCTCGCCCGGACGGATGTCGTCACCCTCTACCGCGGTGTACCTCCATTTCGGTGAATTGCCCCTCTCATTACCTGCAACGACGCAAGATCTCAGTCAGTTCCGGTTTATTTCGAAGGAATCTGGTGACGCCGCGACCACTGCCGCGCAGACCGCCTCACGCATCACGACCTCGCCTCCGTACCGACCCGCCATGCGGGGCCCGGTCCTCCGTTCCTCTCTGCCTTCCCCCGCCGACGCCGGATACACGGCCGATCCCGCCGTCCCGTACGTGCCGGGTCCCGCCCCCGACTCAACGGCGGCGGCCGTCGCCGCACGCACCGCACGGGCCGCCTCGGCCAGTGACGCCCCCGTCGTCATCAGGTCGTCGACCAGGACGAGGGCCCCACCCCCGCGCAACAGGCCGCCACCCCCGGAAGCCACCGCCAGCGCGCCCGCGAGGTTGTCCAGCCGCCGCCGGGCGTCCAGGCCCGACTGGTCGGCCACGGCGTACCGCTGCCGCAGCACCGCCAGCACCCGGACCGGCACCCCGGTGCGCCGCAGCTCCCCCGCCGCCGCGAGGGCGATCCGCCGCGCCGGGTCGTGCCCGCGGGTGCGCACCGCGCCGCGCGCCGACGGCACGGGCACCAGCAGCACCGGTCCCCGCTCCCGTACGCCGCCGGCACCCGCTCCGCCCGGCGCCGTCCACGCCTCGCGCAACCCCGCCCGCACCGCTTTCGCCAGTGCCGCGCCGAGCGGTGCCGCGAGGGCCAGCACACCCCGCTCCTTGTGGGCCAGCAGCGCCGCCCGCACCTCGTCCGCGTACGGCGCCGCCGCGTGCACCGCGGGCAGACCCGGCGGCTCCGGATCCGGACGCACCCGGCGCGGCGGCCCCCCGCTCAGCGCCGTACGGCACCGGGGGCACAGCACCGCGCGCGCCCCGCCGCAGCCGCCGCACTCGGCCGGCAGCACCAGGTCCGTGAGGTCCGCCCACCATTCCCGTACCGTCCGCAATCCCCGCATGGCCACCACTGTGCGGCACCTTCGCGGAGCCCTGCCAGGCCTGTGGAAAACCTCGCCCGGCGTCCTGTGGAAAACCCGGTCGGGACCGGGGAGCGGCCGGCCGCCCTCACCCCGGATAGACCGGCGCGGTTCCCTCCGTCACCTTCTGCCACTGGAGCCCGGACGGCAGCCGCACGATCAGGTCCTCCGAGTAGGCCACCAGCGGCAGCCGCTCGTCCTCGGTCGCGGCGATCTCCTTGACCCCGGTCAGCGCCGCCGGCACCGAGGCCTCCGGCGCCGAGCCGTCGACCTGGACGTAGCCGATCTGCTGCACGCCCCCACGCTCCCGCCCGACCACCACGAGCCGGGCGTCACCGGCCCAGGACATGGCCGTGACCTCCTCCAGCTCGGGGGTCGCGGAGCGCAGTTCGAGCACGGTGACCGAGGGCGGCTCGCCCGCCTTCGCGTCCCGTTCGATCCGTCCGATGAGCAGCGACCGCTTGCCGTCCTTCTCCACGACGAGCGCGATCCGCACCCCGTCGGCGGCCACCCGCACGGCCTGGACGCGCCCGTCGAGCCCCGGCGTCCGCACCTCCACCGGCTCGCCCTCCCCGCCCTTCAGCAGCAGCAGCCGCGGATCGGCCGGATCGCGGTCGGCGATCCACAGGTCGCCCTCGGTGTCCCAGCTGGGCGGGGTCAGCCGGTCCGCCTCCGACTTGCCGTGACTGGTCAGCACGGGGTCGCCGAGCGAACCGTCCGACACCAGCGAACCGACGTACAGCGACTTGTTGTCGAGACCGATCCCGGCGGCGCTGTGCTCGTCGCGCGAGACCGCCACCGAGCGCAGGGCGCGGTGCCCCTCGCCGAGCGGGCCGGGCACCGGTTCGGCCCGGGTCCCGTTGCTGCCGGCGGCGAGCCGCACCAGGCGGTCCTCTTCGTCGACGAAGTACAGGTAGTCGGGCCGCTGCGCCGAGCCGCGCGTCGCCACCGTCTCGGCCCGGTCCTCGGAGAGCGAACACAGCTGCTCGTCGCCCGAGCGCAGCTCGACCTCCTCCACCGCCGGGGTGAGGTTCTGCAGGGTGAAGAGGAGCTGCGCGGCCATCTCGTCGCACTTGGCCGCGCCGGCCCGGGCCGCCTTGTCGTTCAGCGGAACGGTCAGCTTGCTGCGGTCGTCGGGCGCCAGCGAGACGACGTTCTTCGCCAGCGCCGTCCCGGTCGGGAAGCTGGACCTGACCACGGGACCCAGCAGGCTCGTCGGACCGCTGAGCAGGGAACGCACCACCTGGGTCATCGGATCCACACGCCGGCGCACATAGACGGGATCGGCGACGGCGGCCGGCTCCCGGACCGCTCCCGCCCCGGCGTCCGCGCGCACCGTGGTGTTCGAGGCGAAGTAGTACCGGTTGACCGACATGTAGTTGCGCTGGAAGTCGGACTTGCCCATGACGACGCCCTGCGGCAGCACGTCGATGCGCCACTGCTTGGTCTTGCCGTCCCGGCTGAGGTGCACCGACCCGCGGTACGCGCCGTCGGCCGGCGAGTACGACTGCTGCGCGTCCACCGTGGCCACCTTGGTGCCGGTCAGGGTCACCGAGTAGTCGTTGGCGTCCTCGCGGTTGCCCGAGTGGTCGGACTGCGTTCCGGGCCCTCCCGCGAGCACCGTCGCCGACTCGTCCGGTCGCCAGTTCTTCGCGGCGGCGCCGGTCAGGTACTTGCGCGCCGTCTCGTAGTGCGGGTCGTCGCTGGTCAGCGCCTCCAGAAAGCCCTGCACGATGTCGGAGGGCGGGGCGTCCTCCTGCGGCGGCATCGCGAACACCCGCACCTGCGGGTCCTGCCGGGGCGTGGACTCCACGCCCCGGAGGTCCCCGCTGTCGGGCATGGACGCGCACCCGGCCAGCAGTACGACGCCGCCGACGGCGTACACCACCACGCGGGCCGGCCCGCGCCGACCGCCCTCCCCGCGGTCAGCGCCCACGAGATGCCTCCCCTTGCCTGCTCGGTTCGTCAGGACCGGCCTCCGATCGGTTCGCCGCCTCCGGTGCCGGACCGCCGTCCGGTCTCCGGGCACCCGACGCGGGCCTCGGCACCACCCGCGCGCCGTTGCCCGGCAGGGCCGTCGGATCGGCCGTGGGGGTCACGGCGGCCTGCCGCGGCGTTATCGGCCCCCGCGCGGGCACCGCGGACACCTGCCCGGCCGACGCCTGCGCAGGGACGCCGACCGGCCGGTCCGCGCCGTGCGCCGCCGCTGTGTCGTCGAGTCCCGCGTCATGGAGTCCGCGGTTGCGGCGCGAGTCCGTCGGCTCCAGCGGTATCGGTGAACCCCTGAGGGGCTCGTCCGCGGTCCTGGGCAGCGTCAGCCGGAACTGCGAGCCGCCGCCGGGCTCCCCCCAGGCCTGCAACCAGCCGCCGTGCAGCCGCGCGTCCTCCAGGGCGATCGACAGGCCCAGCCCCGTTCCGCCGGTGGTACGCGCGCGTGCCGGGTCGGCCCGCCAGAAGCGGCTGAAGACCCGGGTGGCCTCGCCCGGCTTGAGTCCCACGCCGTAGTCGCGCACCGCGACGGCGACCGCGCCGCCGGCGGCGGCGAGCTTGACGACGACGTCCCGGCCCTCGCCGTGCTCGACGGCGTTGACGACGAGGTTGCGCAGCACGCGCTCCACGCGCCGGGCGTCCGCCTCGGCGACGACGGGCTGCTGGTCGCCGACGACGCGTATCCCCGTGCCCTTGCGCTCGGCGAGCGGCTCCGCGCCGCTGACCACGCGCCGTACGACCTCCCTGAGGTCTATCGGCTCGGCCTCCAGCGCGGCGGCGCCCGCGTCGAAGCGGCTGATCTCCAGCAGATCGGCGAGCAGCGTCTCGAACCGGTCCAGCTGGTCGGCGAGCAGTTCGGCCGACCGCGCGGTCACCGGATCGAAGTCCACGCGCGCGTCGTGGATGACGTCGGCCGCCATCCGTACGGTCGTCAGCGGCGTCCGCAGCTCGTGCGACACGTCGGAGACGAACCGCCGCTGCATCCGCGAGAGGTCCTCCAGCTGGCTGATCTTGAGCTGGAGGTTCTGCGCCATCTTGTTGAAGGCCTCGCCGAGCCGGGCGATGTCGTCCTCGCCGGTGACCTTCATCCGTTCCTGCAACCGCCCCGCGGACAGCCGCTCGGCGATGCTCGCCGCCATCCGTACCGGCGTGACGACCTGGCGCACCACGAGCCAGGCGATGGCCCCCAGCAGCACGACGACGAAGAGCCCGGCGGTCGCCAGAGTGCCCCTGACCAGGCTGAGCGACTTCTCCTCCTGGGTGAGCGGGAAGAGGTAGTACAGCTGGTACGGCTCGCCGTTCGGGTCGTTGACCTGCTTGCCGATGACCAGTCCCGGCTGGGAGGCCTGGTCGGAGTTGTAGACGATCCGGGTGTAGCTCTGGGCGGCCGCGGTGTCGCCGTCGATCCGCTCCCGCAGGTCCTCGGGGACGCTGACCGCCCAGTCGACCGATCCCGAGGCGCGCGGACCGCGTCCGCTGCCGCTCTCCCCGCCCATGGGGAGGGTGACCACGTCGAAGGCGCTCTGGCCGCCGCTGGAGAGTGACTTCACCAGCTCGCTCATCCACTGGATGACGTTCTGCGAGGGACGCCCGTCGGCGGGGACGCCGTCGTCGCCGCTGGTGCTCGCCGCCTCCTCGGCCTTCTGCTTGGCCGCCGTGAAACCACCGGTGGCCTGGCTCTGGGAAGCCTTCACCTTGGCTTCCAGCAGTCCGTTGCGGACCTGCCCGATCACCACGAAGCCGAGCAGCAGCACCACGCCCAGCGACATCAGCAGGGTGGTGGCGACGACCTTGAGCTGGATGTTGCGCCGCCACAGCCGCATGACCGGCAGCAGCGGACGGCGCACCCAGCGCATGAACAGACGGAGCACCGGGCTGCCCTGCACCCCGCCGTGCAGCAGCCCGCCCTCCAGCAGGCGGCTCCAGCGCGAGCCCGCGGGCTTGCGGCCGGCGGGCTCGGGGCCGACAGGCCGTCCGGCGCGGGCCCCGGACCCGGGCGCCGAAGCGGCACTGTCCCTGGCCATGTCAGCTCGGTCCGGCCTTGTAGCCGACGCCGCGAACCGTCACCACGATCTCCGGCTTCTCCGGGTCCTTCTCGACCTTGGAGCGCAGCCGCTGGACGTGCACGTTGACCAGGCGGGTGTCGGCGGCGTGCCGGTATCCCCAGACCTGCTCCAGGAGCACCTCGCGCGTGAACACCTGCCACGGCTTGCGGGCCAGCGCCACCAGGAGGTCGAACTCCAGCGGCGTCAGCGCGATCGACTGTCCGTCCCGCTTCACGGAGTGACCGGCCACGTCGATGACCAGGTCGCCTATGGCGAGCTGTTCCGGCGCCGGTTCCTCGGACCTCCGCAGCCGCGCCCGGATCCGGGCCACCAGCTCCTTCGGCTTGAACGGCTTCACGATGTAGTCGTCGGCACCCGACTCCAGGCCCACCACGACGTCGACGGTGTCACTCTTCGCCGTCAGCATCACGATCGGCACACCCGACTCCGCCCTGATCAGGCGGCACACCTCGATGCCGTCCCGTCCGGGCAGCATCAGGTCGAGCAGTACCAGGTCGGGCTTGGTCTCCCGGAAGGCGGCCAGCGCCTTGTCGCCGTCGGCTACGAAAGATGGCTCAAAACCCTCACCACGCAGCACAATGCCGAGCATCTCGGCCAGTGCGGTGTCGTCGTCGACGACAAGGACTCGTCCCTTCATAAACGACATCATCCCATTAGCTAATCGTTACCTGGCGTGACCTGGCACACAGCACGGCCAGGGCGTCGGCCGTCACGGGCGAAACCACGCCCTCCTCGGTGACGATCGCCGTCACCAGTTCGGGCGGAGTCACATCGAACGCCGGGTTGTACGCCTGGGTCCCCAGGGGTGCCACCGGAATCCCGCCTCCCGCTCCCGCCACCGGCACCTGGGGTGCTGTGACCTCGGTCACCTCATGTCCGGGACGCTGTTCCACTTCGATGGACGCCCCGTCCGGCGTGTCCGGATCCACCGTCGTGACCGGCGCCACCACGATGAACGGCACGTGGTGGTACCGCGCGAGCACCGCGAGCGGATAGCTCCCCACCTTGTTCGCCACCGAACCGTCGGCCGCGATGCGGTCCGCCCCTATCAGCACCGCGTCCACCTCCCCCGCCGCGAAGAGCGAACCCGCCGCGTTGTCGGTGAGCAAGGTGTACGCCATGTCGTTGCGGGCCGCCTCGTATGCCGTCAGGCGAGCACCTTGCAGCAAGGGGCGCGTTTCGTCCACCCACAGGCGTCGCAGCCGCCCCGACCGGTGCGCCGCGAGGGCCACCGCGAAGGCGGTCCCTTCACCGCCCGACACCAGCGAACCGGTGTTGCAGTGCGTGAGGACGCGGTGCCCTCCGGCGGGCAGCAGCTCGTCGAGCAGCGCCAGTCCGTGGGCGGCCATCCGGGCGCTGGCCCGGGCGTCCTCCCGGTGCAGCGCCCGCGCCGCGTCCAGCGCCGCCGCGGCGGCCTGCCGGGCGTCCCCGGTCCTGCCGAGCGCCTCCTGGTGGGCGGCCTGCGCCCGCCGTACTCCCACGGCGAGGTTCACCGCGGTGGGGCGGGCCCCCGCCAGCGCCGCCGCGGCCTCCTCGACCTCGAAGCCGCGCACGGCGGCGAGCGCGACCCCGTAGGCGCCCGCGATGCCCAGCAGCGGTGCCCCGCGCACGGCGAGCGAGCGGATCGCCTCCACCAGCGCGGCCGGATCCGTGCAGACCAGCTCGACCTCCTCGGCCGGCAGCCTGGTCTGGTCCAACAGCACCAGCACCGGGCCCTCCGGGGGTTCCTCCCAGCGAAGGACCGGCATCCCGGTCGGCCGCGTGCCCTCGCCGCTTCGCGCGTCCTGATCAGCCATGCGGTCAGTCTGCCCCCTGAACGACGGACAATTGAAGGTGCGCAGCCCCTACCGCGCCCGGTCCGCACCCCACGCCCCCATGGCACGATGGCTGCCAACCCGCCGCCGCGACCGCGGACGGGCACCGTGAAGGAGCGACGATGAACGACACTCCGGGCTGGGCCTCGCCCGGATCCGCCCCGTCCGACGGGCACGAGCCCGGCGCGTCCGGCCCCGCCGAGCCCGCCGACCGCCCCGTCGGCCCCGATCAGCCCGCGCCGCCCGCGGACCGGCCGGGTGCGGAACCGACGAGCCCCGGCACGAAGTGGTCCAAGGAGCAGCCGCCCGCCGGCCAGTGGTCCGCGCCCACCGGGCCCGCCGACCAGGGCCAGGCCCCGCCTCCCCCACCGCCCGGTCCGGGCTGGGGCACCCCGCCGCCCGGACCTCCCCGAGGCGGCTACGGAGGCGGCTACGGGGGCCCCGCAGGCTACGGCGGCCCCGGCGGCTGGGGAGGCGGCTGGGGCGGCGGCTGGGGCGGTCCCCCGCCCGCGGCCAAGCCCGGCGTGATCCCGCTCCGCCCACTCGGTGTCGGCGAGATCCTCGACGGCGCCGTCTCCACCATGCGCACCTACTGGCGCACCGTCCTCGGCATCTCCCTGACCGTCGCCATCTTCACCGAGGTCATCGTCGTGCTGCTCCAGGGCCTCGTCCTGGACGACACCGGCAGCGAGGTGCTCAACGACCCCGACGCCACCCTGAGCGAACTCGGCGACGCGCTGGCCGACACCACGATCAACTCGGGCGTCATCTTCCTGATCTCCCTGATCGGCACGGTACTGGCCACCGCCCTGCTCACCACCGTCACCAGCCGCGCCGTACTCGGCAGGCCGGTGACCACCGGCGAGGCGTGGCGGGACGCCCGCCCCCAGGTGCTGAAGCTGTTCGGCCTGATCGTCCTGCTGCTGCTCATCGTCGCCGGACTCCTCACGGTCGGCATGACACCCGGTCTCCTGGTCACGGCGACCGCGGGCGGCGAGGCCGGAGTGGCCCTGACCGCCCTGGGCTTCCTGGCGGGCGGAGTCGTGGCGATCTGGCTCATGGTCCGCTTCTCGCTGGCGTCCCCCGCGCTGATGCTGGAGAAGCAGGGCATCAAGAAGGCCCTGGGCCGCTCGGTGAAGCTGGTGCGCGGCTCCTGGTGGCGCGTCTTCGGCATCCAGCTGCTCGCCACGGTCATCGCCAACGTCATCGCGTCGATCATCGTGATCCCCTTCGCCTTCCTCGCCGCGACCCTCGGTGGCGACGGCGTCGGCGGCTTCCTGGAGGGCACCGGCGACCTCGGCTGGACGTTCCTCGTCGTCAGCGGCATCGGTTCGGTGATCGGCTCCATGATCACCTTCCCGATCACGGCGGGCGTGACCGTACTGCTGTACATCGACCAGCGGATCCGCCGCGAGGCCCTCGACCTCGAACTGGCCCGCGCCGCCGGCGCCCAGGGCCCCGGCACCCCCGGCGCCGTCCCGGGGAGCTGACGGGGTGGGTCGGGCGGGGGGAGTTCTCACAGAGGTGCTGTCACGCGCCGCCGTACGAACGGTGTCGCACTCCGGCGACGAGCCACCGGTGACGGTCCCGCGCGACCCCGCACGGGAGGACGCGCGGCGCGAGCTGTCCAAACGCATGTACCACGAGAACGACCCCAGCTGGTTCCAACGGGCCCTGAACGCCCTCTGGGACTGGGTCGAGGAGCTGTTCGGCAAGGCGTCCACCGCCACCCCCGGGGGGACACTCGGCCTGGTCGTCGTCCTCGTGGCCGTCATGGCGGTGCTGGGCGCCCTCTGGTGGCGCCTGGGCACCCCGCGGCGCGCGCCCGTCTCCGCCCCCGCCCTGTTCGACGACCGTCCCCGCAGTGCCGCCGACCACCGGGCCGCCGCCGAGGCACACGCCGCCCAGGGACACTGGAGCCAGGCCGTCCAGGAGCGCATGCGGGCCGTCGTCCGCGCCCTGGAGGAACGCGCCCTGCTCGACGTCCGCCCCGGCCGCACCGCCGACGAGGCGGCCACCGAGGCCGGCCACTCCCTGCCCGCCCACAGGGACCGGCTGCGCGCCGCCGCCCGCGACTTCGACGACGTCGCGTACGGCGGCAGGTCCGGCAGCGAACCGTCGTACCGGCGCCTCACCGCACTCGACCACGACCTGGAACGCGGCAAGCCGCACCTCACGAGCAGTACGGCCGGGGGCCCCACGGGCGACAGGGACCGGGACACCCGCCGGGGAGCCGCCGAATGACCACCGAGGCCACGCTCCCCACCACCGCGGCCTCGCCCACCGCCCGCCAGGTGTGGACCCGCGCGCGGGGCATCGCGCTCGCCCTCGTGCTGCTGCTGGTCGGAGCCGTCGCGATCGCGGTCGTCCGCTCCGACGCCCGGCACGGGGAACTCGACCCGCGCTCCGCCGACCCCTACGGCAGCCGCGCCGTCGCCGAACTCCTGGCCGACCGGGGGGTCTCCACGCGCGTGGTCGCCACCCTGGCCGAGGCGCGGGCCGCGGTCCGGCCGGACACCACCCTGCTGGTAGCCGTGCCCGACCTCCTGACGGAACGCCAGCAGACGCGACTGCACGCGGCGACGACCGGATCCGGTGGACGCACCGTCCTCGTCGCCCCCGGCGGCGGTGCCGTCGAACGCCTCGCCCCCGGCGTCACCGCCGACCCCGCGCTCAGCTTCGACTCGACGCTCGCCCCCGCCTGCGACCTGCCCGCCGCACGGCGCGCGGGCAACGCCGACACCGGCGGCATCCGCTACAGCACCCACCTCGAAGCCGACGCCTGCTACCCCAGCCGGCGCCTGGCCACCCTGCTGCGCATCCCCGACCCCTCCGCGAAGGCATCGGCAAAGGGCACCCCGGGCGACACCGTCGTCCTCGGCGCCCGCGACATCCTCTTCAACGACCACCTCGACGAGCACGGCAACGCCTCGCTCGCCCTGCAACTCCTCGGCTCCCGCGACCACCTGGTCTGGTACCTCCCCTCCCTCTCCGACCTCCCGGACCCGGACGACGAACGCAGCCTCTTCGACCTGCTCCCGTCCGGCTGGCTCTGGGGCACCCTGCAACTCTTCATCGCCGCCGCCCTCGCCGCCCTGTGGCGGGCACGCCGACTCGGCCCCCTGGTGCCCGAAAAACTCCCCGTCGCGATCCGCGCCTCCGAAACCGTCGAAGGCCGCGCCCGCCTCTACCGCAGGGCGAACGCCCGCAACCGGGCCGCCACCGCTCTTCGCTCCGCCACCCGCACCCGTCTCGCCCCTCTCGTAGGCGTCCCCGTCACCCAGGCGCACACGCCCGAGTCCCTGCTGCCCGCCCTGTCCGCCCACCTCCACGGCGCACACGGCGACGGACAGGCCCCGCACACCCTCCTCTTCGGCCCGCCGCCCGGCGACGACGCGGCCCTCATCGCACTCGCCGACCAACTCGACGCCCTCGAAAGAGAGGTACGCCGTCCATGATGGACCCGACCACTGACAACGCCGGGCAGACCGCGGCCCCGGGCAACGCCCGTGCCGCCCTCGAAGCCCTGCGCGCCGAGATCGCCAAGGCCGTGGTCGGCCAGGACGCCGCCGTGACCGGCCTCGTCGTAGCCCTGCTCTGCCGCGGCCACGTCCTGCTCGAAGGCGTCCCCGGAGTCGCCAAGACCCTCCTCGTCCGCACCCTCGCCGCCGCCACCGAACTCGACACCAAACGCGTCCAGTTCACCCCCGACCTGATGCCCAGCGACGTCACCGGCTCGCTGGTCTACGACGCCCGCACCACCGAGTTCTCCTTCCAGCCCGGCCCGGTCTTCACCAACCTCCTCCTCGCCGACGAGATCAACCGGACGCCCCCGAAGACCCAGTCCTCCCTCCTCGAAGCCATGGAGGAGCGCCAGGTCACGGTGGACGGCACACCCCGCCCGCTCCCCGAGCCCTTCCTCGTCGCGGCCACCCAGAACCCGGTCGAGTACGAGGGCACCTACCCCCTCCCCGAAGCCCAACTGGACCGCTTCCTCCTCAAACTCACCGTCCCCCTCCCCACCCGCCAGGACGAGATCGACGTCCTCACCCGCCACGCCGCCGGCTTCAACCCGCGCGACCTGCACGCCGCCGGCGTACGCCCCGTCGCGAGCGCCGCCGACCTGGAGGCCGCCCGCGCGGAGGCCGCCAAGACGACCGTCTCCCCGGAGATCACCGCCTACGTCGTCGACATCTGCCGCGCCACCCGCGAGTCGCCGTCCCTCACCCTCGGCGTCTCCCCGCGCGGTGCCACGGCCCTGTTGTCGACCGCCCGCGCGTGGGCCTGGCTGACCGGCCGCGACTACGTCACCCCCGACGACGTGAAAGCCCTGGCCCTCCCCACCCTCCGGCACCGCGTACAGCTCCGCCCGGAGGCCGAGATGGAGGGCGTGACCACGGACTCGGTCATCAACTCGATCCTCGCCCACGTCCCCGTTCCCCGCTGATGGCCCTCACCGGACGCGCCGCGCTCATCGCGGCCCTGGGCTCCGTCCCCATCGGCATCTGGGACCCCGGCTGGACGGGCATCCTCGCGGTCAACGCCCCGCTGGCCGTCGCCTGCGCCTGCGACTTCGCCCTGGCCGCCCCCGTACGGCGCCTCGGCCTGAACCGCTCCGGCGACACCTCCGTCCGCCTGGGCGAGACCGCCGACGTCACCCTGACGGTCACCAACCCGTCGGGCCGCCCGCTCCGGGCCCGCCTGCGTGACGCCTGGCCGCCCAGCACCTGGCTGCCGGGTACCGAGACGGCGGCCTCCCGCCACAGCCTGACGGTGCCCGCCGGCGAACGCCGCCGCGTGACCACCCGCCTGCGCCCCACCCGCCGCGGCGACCGTCACGCGGACCGCGTCACGATCCGGTCCTACGGCCCCCTGGGCCTCCTCACCCGCCAGGGCACCCACCGCGTTCCCTGGACGGTACGCGTGCTGCCCCCGTTCACCAGCCGCAAGCACCTCCCCTCCAAGCTGTCCCGGCTCCGCGAACTCGACGGCCGCACCAGCGTCCTCACCCGCGGGGAGGGCACGGAGTTCGACAGCCTGCGCGAGTACGTCCCCGGCGACGACACCCGTTCCATCGACTGGCGCGCCACCGCCCGCCACTCCACCGTCGCCGTACGCACCTGGCGCCCCGAACGCGACCGCCACATCCTGCTCGTCCTCGACACCGGCCGTACCTCGGCCGGACGCGTGGGCGATGCCCCCCGCCTCGACGCGGCCATGGACGCCGCACTGCTCCTGGCCGCCCTGGCCTCCCGCGCGGGCGACCGCGTCGACCTCCTCGCCCACGACCGCCGGGTACGCGCCCTGCTGCAGGGCCGCTCGGCGGGTGACGTCCTGCCTTCCCTGGTCAACGCCATGGCGACCCTGGAGCCGGAACTGGTGGAGACCGACGCGCGGGGCCTGACCGCCGCCACACTCCGGTCGGCCCCCCCGCCGGTCCCTGATCGTGCTGTTCACGACGCTCGACGCAGCCCCGATCGAGGAGGGACTGCTCCCGCTCCTGCCACAGCTGACCCAACGCCACACGGTTCTCGTCGCCTCGGTGGCCGACCCCTACGTGGCGCGGATGGCCGAAGCCCGCGGCCACACGGACGCCGTCTACGAAGCCGCAGCGGCCGCACAGGCCCAGTCGGAACGCCGCAACATCGCCGACCGACTACGCCGGCACGGCGTGACAGTCGTCGACGCGACCCCGGACGAGCTCCCCCCGGCCCTCGCAGACGCCTACCTGGAACTCAAAGCGGCAGGCCGCCTATAGAAAAGGCGGGGCCAAAAGGCCCCGCCCACTCTCGTTTCAACAACCCCTGAACGCAGAAAACCCCGCACCGTTCCCGGTGCGGGGTCTCCTCGCAATAATTGTTCGGCGGCGTCCTACTCTCCCACAGGGTCCCCCCTGCAGTACCATC
>NZ_JODM01000051.1 GCF_000717995.1 Streptomyces violaceorubidus | reverse complement strand
TGCGCACCAGCGCGCGGATCAGCGGGTCGTCACTCGTGCCCGTGGTCAGCCCGTCGCGCACCCGGCGCTCCCAGTGCGCCCAGGCCGCCTCGCGCCGCGCCCGCGGGCCGGTGTCCAGGAGGTTGTCGCCGTGGTGCATCACGGCCGTCATTGCGACGACGTGCGGCAGCAGCGGAGGTGGCAGCAGCAGACGGACGGCCAGGTAGGAGGTCGGGCGGAAGCGCGCCACCAGCCGCCGCTGTGCGTCGTAGTCCCGGCGGTCCCCGGCAGCTGTGACACCGGCCGCGGTCAGGCTCCTGCTCCACTTGCTCACGGGCCGATCGTAGGCGGACGCGGGCCGGTCCGAGGACCGAGGGGAGGCGGTCCGGCCACCGCGGCCACGGCCGTCACCGCCCGGGTGGGGAGACCCGGCCGGTGACAGCGTGGCAGATGCGAAGGGCTACCGGCCATCGGCAGAAGGGGAGCGGACCGGCGTGGTCGTGTCACCCGCGGGGCCGCAGTGCCGTGAGCAGACCGTCCGCCAGGCCGACGGCAGCAGCGGCGGCAGCGGCGGCGCCGTCCGTCGGCGCGGATCCCGCGCAGGCCCGTACGACCGCACGGGCCTGCGCGCCCGGCCACGTCTGCGCATAGGCCCGGTCACCGTCGGTCGCGTACGCGACCGACAGGGCCTCGCCGAGCGCCAGCGCGTGCGACTGGGCGAAGGCACGCGCGTTGACCTCGTTGCTCAGGTGCGCGTACTCGTGCCCGTAGGCGTCGGCGTCCGCTGCCGAGTAGCCGTTGGCCAGAGCGAAGTCACGGGCACCAGTGTGGGACTGGGTGTACGCGCTCGTCCGGTCGTAGGCCGCGTCGTGCAGGCGCAGGAGGACGGGGGCGAGTGCCGCGCGCCATGCGTCACGGCCCGCCGGCGCGCCCCGGCCCGCCGACGTGTGAAGGTCACTCAGCACGGTGACCGCGGCGTTGTCCCGGGCATGGCTCGTGCGGGCGAGCAACGGCAGGACCGTGTCGGCCTGCCAGCGGTGGACGGCGTTCAGGCCACGGGGCACGCGGTGTTCGGTGAGGACCGTGTGCAGCCGGTCCACCCAGTCGTCCGCGACGTCGGTCGGCAACAGCTCGTGCAGGACGGTCACGAGGTGCCACGCCCAGGCGGGCGGGGCCGCCCCGCCCGCCGTGCCGGGCCCCGGCGGTTCGGCGGCCCGGGCACGCAGCGCGGCGCGGAACGCGTCACGGTCGGCGGTCGTGGTCACGAGGCACCTTCGCTTTCGTCGCAGGACCTGGTCGGCTCCGGTCAGCTCCGCAGACGGCTGCCGTCGATGGCGACGCGGCGCCCCTCGCGGGTGTGTGGGAAGTAGTCCCACACGGCGTGGTGCTGGACGCTGCGGTTGTCCCAGAGCACGAGGGTGCGCTCCTGCCAGCGGACGCGGCAGTGCAGGAACGGGGTCTGCGCGACGTGTGCGTACAGCATCGCCAGCAGGGCGTCGGACTCGGCGCGGGACAGCTGGGTGATGTGCGAGGTGTAGGGGGCGTTGACGAAGAGCAGCTTGCGGCCGTTCTCCGGGTGTCGTACGACGACGGGCTGTACGGTGCGCGGCACGTCGTACTCCGGGGGAGGGGTCAGCCCGGCGTCCGTCCAGGGCTTGGCGCCGTCGTGGAGCGCGCTCAGGCCGTCCAGGAAGCCGCGCAGGGTGGGGGAGAGCACGTCGTAGGCGAGGTGCATGTTGGCGAACAGGGTGTCGCCGCCGCTGCCGCCCTCGGGAACAGTGGTGATGTACAGCGCGGAGCCGAGGGAGGGCTCGGCGTCGGCGGTGCCGTCGGAGTGCCAGCCGTTGCCGGCCACGGCTGTGGAGTCCTTGTCGGCCCTGATCTCCAGGATGTGCGGGTCGGAATCCTCGGCGGCGAGGGCGACCGGGTGGAGTTCGCCGAGGACGCCCGCGAACCGCTTGTGATCCTCGCAGGTCAGGTCCTGGTCGCGGAATACGAGGACGTGGTGGGTCTGGAAGGCGTGCTTGAGCTCCTTCTCCTGCTGGGGGGTCAGTTCGCGGGAGAGGTCGAGGCCGGTGACCTCGGCGCCCAGCACCGGGGTGAGCGGTGTGAGGGTGAGGGTGTCGTAGGACCTGGCGGGGCGCGTCGTGAGCCGCTCCAGGGCTCGCAGCACGTGGTTCTCGTTCTCCATGGGATACCTCCTGGTGGGACGTGGGGGCCGGGGCCGGGCGGGGTTCAGAGCCCGTGGTCGAGGAGTTCGGCCACCACGAGGCGGCCGAAGGCGTCGTTGCCGTGGATCGTGTCGTCCTGCTGGCAGAAGACGTCCCGCTGGTGTCCCCGGGCGTCGGTCACCCGGTCGCGCAGGTCGACGATCTCGACGCCGCGCCGGGCGAGTTCGGTGCCGACCACGTCCTGGACGGCGAAGAAGACGTCGGGGTCGGACATGCCCGGGACGCGCTGTGGCGGCAGCGGGGCCAGGACCCGCAGTCCGTGGGCGGCCGTGTGTTCGTAGAAGGCGAGCGCGCCGCGCACGTTCGCCCGCACGAGGTCGGTGAACAGTGCGCTGCGCAGGAAGGCGCCGGGCACGGTGCCGCGCCGGTCGCGGTGGATGTCCCAGTTCTGTCGGGTGGCCAGGGTGTGGGCGCTCAGTCCGAAGGTGCACACGAGCGGCACCTCGAGCCCGCCGAGCCCGGTGACCTCCAGGGTGTCCAGGAACTCCCGGAACAGCCGCTGCGCGTGCGCGTCCCGGAAGGTGAGCGCGCGGTCGTCGACGTCGAAGAACGGCCCGAGGAAGTCCCGCCCGGAGCCGACCGGCCCGCCCACGAACGGCAGAGCGGCGTCCCGCGCGGCGCGCCCGACGCATCCGGCGTGGGAGTCACCGAGCAGGAGGAAGCGGGGCGCCGGGGTTGTAGTAGTCGAGCACCGCGTCGTCACACCAGTGGTCCTCTCCGCCGGTGACAGGGATGGTCGGGGCCGACGCGGGCGCGGACGAGCACGCCACCTGGCCGGCCCCGGGCCGCAGGGCCCGGAAGAAGTGCCGCATCACGAAGGCCACCCCGTCGGGGGTGACCGTGCGCAGGTTCGGTTCGAAGAAGGCAGCCCGGTACGGGAAGCCCGTGACGATCTCGTACGACGGGAAGTAGTCGATGTCTTCCGAGGAGTCCGCGAGCTGGCCGGCCGCCGCGCGCAGCACCGACTTGGAGTGGGTGGTGGCGACCAGGACGTGGCGGCCGGTGGCGGTCGCCGTCAGCGGAACCGGGGAGACCGTGAGGATCGTGCGCAGCCGGGGGTTGACACCGCGAGCCAGAGTCAGGACGGCCGTCAGGTCGTCGACGACCCGGGCCACCGTGTGCCGGTGCAGCACGTGCCGGGAGGGATCGAAGGTGCCCCGGACGGTGCCCGGGCACGTCGGCAGCACCGTGCCCGTCGCGGAGTCGTGCCAGGCCTCGGTCAGGCCGAGGGTGAAGACGAGCACGTCGGCCCGGGCGAGCGCGGTACGGATGGCCGCCAGAGTGACCTCGCGGGCCGCCAGCAGGTCCTTGCGGGAGGCGAAACCCTCCGGTTCCACGGAGGGCCGGTAGGGATCGTGGAAGGCTCCGCCGTCCTCCCACACCTCCTGTGGCGGCTCCTCCACGCCGAGCGCCCAGGCGACCCACTGGCGCAGCCCCGCCGCGGTGTAGACGTTGCCGGTCCGGAAGGAGAAGCGGCGGTAGCCGCGGGCCGCCTGCTCGGCGGCGCTCAGGCCCGGCGGTGGGAGTTCCGCGTCGTACCAGTGCATCCCCTCCTTCAGCAGAGCGCGTCCGATGCGGGCGGCGAAGCAGGACCCGGAGGTGACGACCCGGGCGTCGGCGGAGATGGTGAACTTCGGTGTCCACAGATCGGTGATGTCCGCCGGATCGGGTTCGGCGACGGCGGTGCGCCAGAACGACCGTGCGGGCAGGCGGGTATAGGGGTGGGACACGGCGCTCCTCAGCTTCCGGTGGGCGCGGGGGCCTCGGCCGCGGCCAGTGAGGCGGCGAGGGACCGCACGTGGGGCTGGGCGAACAGCCCGTAGTGGTCGGCGTCGACGTGGCGCACGGTGTACGGCGGGGCCAGGTGCGCGTTCCAGGCGTCCGGCGCGGCCGGGGCGGGTGCCAGGAGGCGGTCCGGGACGGGGCGATCGGCCAGCCACAGGGTGGCGGGGGTGCGTGTGAGCCCAGGCAGACGGTGCCCGGCCATCGCGGTGAGGTTGGCCCGGCAGCAGTGCGCGAGGCGTTCGGCGTAGGCCCGGCCGGCGGCCGTGAGCCGGTCGGCGCCGTTGCCGCTCAGCTCGCGGGCGAACACCGCGGCCACCCGCTCCTCGTCGTAGGCGGCGTACAGGCCGCCGGCGCCGGGCGCGGGCGGGTCCAGGAGGTGGAGCGAGCCGGCCGGGTCGCCGGCCTCCTCGGCCACCGCGGCCATGGACAGCGCGACCCAGGCTCCGAAGGACCAGCCCGCCAGGCGCAGCCGGCGGCCGCAGCCGGGGACCGCCGCCCGTACGGCCTCCAGGTACTGGGCGGCGCGCTCGGCGATGGAGGGGGCGGGCAGGCCCGGGTCGCGCAGCCGGGGATCGGGAATCAGACACAGGGTCAGGTCGGCGGACAGGGCGGCGGCCAGCGGCCGGTAGGCCTGGATGTCGCCGCCGACCGGGTGGACCAGGCACAGCACGTCACGGCCCGTGCCGCGCTGCCACACCTCCACCTCCACGGTGGCGGAGCCGGTCGCGGCGGTGTGCAGGTGCCCGGCGATCTCCGCGAGACTCACCCGGTGGCTGAGCCGGGAGAGGTCGATGTCGGTGGCGTAGCGGCGTTTCACCTCCTCGAGGAGGTCCAGCAGGGTGAGCGAGTCGGTGCCCAGGTCGTAGAGCGCGGCCTGCGGGTCGATCGCGTCTACGCCCAGCAGGTGCCGCGTGATCTCGGCCAGTTCGGCGACGAGGTCGCACGGCACGGTCGCGGCCGGTGCCGCGGTGGTCGGCTCGGCGCCCGCGGTCGACTCCCCGGTGCGTGGCCCGCGGCGGGCGGCCCGCTCCGTGCCGGCCCGGCGCGGGAGGCCGGCCGGCCCCGCGGCGAACGCCGGTGCCGCCTCCGGTTCGTAGAAGCGGTGCGCCCCGTCCAGGGGCGTGGTGCTGACCATGAGGTGGGGCAGGCGCAGGCGCAGGGCACGCTCGAACACGTCCGCCCCGTCGTCGGGAGTCAGTGCCACCGCCAGGTGGTCCTGGTGGCGGGTGTCGGAGATCCGCGCGTGCTGCGCCATGCCGACCTCCCGCCAGGCGTCCCAGCCGATGCTGGTGCGCGCGGTGGCCTGGACCGGGCCGGGGGGCGTGTAGTGGGCGAGGGCGTCCAGGCAGGCGTTGGCCGCCGCGTAGTCGAACTGGCCTACCCCGCCGAAGCGGGCCGCCATCGACGAGCAGTAGACGGCGTAGTCCGGGCCGTGTTCGGCGATGAGCCGTTCGACGAGCAGGACACCGCGCAGCTTGGCCGCCGTGGCGCGCCGGGCGGCGGCTCGGTCGCGGCGGGCGAGGAGGACGCCGGCGGCCGTTCCGACGGCGTGCACGATCCCGGTGAGCCGTGCCAGGTGCGGGGCGAGCCGGGCCGCGACCCGGGTCGGGTCGTCCGAGGCCAGGTCGGCCCGGACCAGGGTGAGGCGGTCCAGGTGGGGTCGGAGCACGGGCGGTGTCCCGGCGCCGCGGGCGACGAGGACGACCCGGTTTCCGGGATGCTGGAGGAGGAGGCGGGCGGCCAGGGTGCTGCCGATGCCGCCGGTTCCACCGAGCACCAGATGCGTCCCCGGGGTCACCCGCGGGCCGGGGTCCGGCGTGTGCGCGTCCACGGGCTGCGGGACGCGGTGCCACCAGAAGCCGTCGCGCAGTGCGCTCTCGGGTGCGGTGAGGGTCTCGTCGAGCAGCAGGTCGGGCAGGTGCGCCGCCCAGTCGGCCGGTCGGGGGCTGGGCAGGTCGGTCCAGTGCAGTTGGACGCCCAGTTCCTGCCGGGGCACCTCGAGTGCGGCGGCGAGCAGGCCGGCGCCCGGGACGCGGACGGTGCCGGTCACCGGCTGGGCGCCGTGGGACAGCAGCCGGACACGGGGGCGCCGGACGCCGGGGACGTCGGCCAGGGCGCGGGCGAGCGCGGCCACCGTGTCCAGGCACGCCCACTGGGCCGCTTCCAGGGCGTGTTCGTCGAGGACGTCGCCCAGCGACAGCGGCAGGGTGTGCAGCCAGTCGACGCCGTCGGCGGACCGCACCGCCGGCATGTCCAGCAGAGCGGCGAGCTGTCCGGCGTCGGCGGGATCGGCCTCGTAACGGTCCTCACCGAGGCGGGTCAGGGCCGCGCGGGAAGGGCCGGCGCGCACGACGATCAGCCGGGCGTAGTGGTCCTTGAGGAAGCGCCACTGCGCGGCGGCCGTGTCCGCGTCGGCGTCGGTGACCACCACGGCGGTGCGCCGCGGCTCGTATGTGCCGGTGCGGGCGCGGCGCAGCCGGGTCCACAGCGGCTGGTGCAGCCAACGGGCGGCGGGCAGCCGGGCGGGGCGCGAGGGGCCGTCGGCCGGGACGGCGCCCGTCGTGGCGCGACCGCGAGGGAAGTCGTGGTCGGTGGTGTCGAAAGCGGGCGGCGGGAAGTCCCAGGGAGCGGGCGCCGGCCCGGGGGACCAGTCGATGGTGTGGCCGCCCGTCCAGGCCCCGGTGAGCGCGTGCGGATCGCCGCCCGCCGCGGGCACCGGGCCGCGCGGGGCTGGGACCGCGATGTCGAAGGCGGAGCCCAGCCACGCGACGGCCGAGGCGACGTCCGGGCAGACCGCCCCGGCGCGGTGCGCGAGCGCGGGCCGGCCGGCCTGGAGGTGGCGCAGGACCTGGGGGTAGGCCTCGGGGTGCGCCGTGAGATAGGCGGCGACACGCGTCGCGTCGGAGCGCACCGAGGCAGGGGAACCGCCGGACAGCGGCAGGCAGGGCAGCGGCTGAGCCGTATCCGGCGCTGGGGCCGGGCCCGGCTGTTCCAGCACCAGATGCGCGTTGGTGCCGCCGATGCCGAAGCTGCTCACGGCGGCCACGCGCGGCCGGCCCGCCGGCCAGGGCTCGGCCGTGACCGGGACCCGGAAGGGTCCGTCGTCGATCTCCGGGTTGAGCCGGTCGAAGTCGGCCGTCGGCGGGACGATCCCGTGGTGCACGGCGAGCACCGCCCGCACCAGGCCGACGACCCCCGCCGCGGCGCCCAGGTGACCGATCTGGCTCTTCACCGAGGACAGCGCCACCCGGGCGTCGTCCGCGAGGCCGTACGCCTGCCGCAGCGCCGCCGCCTCCACGGGGTCGCCGAGCCGGGTGCCGGTGCCGTGCGCCTCGATGTACCCGAGGTCGCGGGCGTCGCGGCCACTGCGGAGCAGCGCGGCACGGATCACGGCCCGCTGGCCGGCCACCGAAGGGGCGCTGTAACCGAGCTTGTTGTGACCGTCGTTGTTGAGGCCGGAGCCGGTGATGACGGCGTACACGGTGTCCCCGTCCCGGCGGGCCGCGGACAGCGGCTTGAGTACGACCACTCCCGCGCCGCTGCCGCCCACGGTTCCCCCGGCGTCCGCGCTGAAGGGCCGGCAGTGACCGTCCGGGGAGAAGATGTGCTGAGGCCGGTAGGTGTATCCGCCGGTGAGTTCGGTGTCGACCAGGACGCCGCCGACGAGCATCACGTCGGCGTCACCCTGCCGCAGCATGCCCGCCGCCACGTGGACGCCGGCGAGCGAGCTGGAGCAGGCGGACTGGAGCGTGAACGCCGGTCCGGTGAGCCCCAGATGGTAGGCGGCCTTGGTGGCGAGGAAGTCCTTCTCCTGGTGCAGCGCCATCCGGAAGGAGTCGGGCAGGGCGTCCGGGTCGGCCTCGCGCAGCATCCGTCGGAAGTAGGTGTTCTCACCGCAGGAGGCGACCAGGCCCACGCGCCGGGCGCCGGGGTCGGCGAGCCCGGCGTGGGCGAGCGCCTCGACGCAGTTCATCAGCAGATGGCGTTGCTGCGGGTCCATCAGCCGCGCCTCCTGCGGGCTGATGGTGAACCGGTCCGGGTCGAAGGCGAGCAGCCCCGCCATCTGGCTGCGGGCCCCGACCCTTTCGTCCGGTGCGGGGAAGTGCTCGATGCCGCGCCGCCCCGAGGTGACCAGGTCCCAGAACGCGGCGAGGTCCGGCGCGCCCGGCAACCGTACGGCCATGCCGACGACGGCGACGGGTTCCTCGGCCCGGGCGGGGGCGGGCCCCGGGCCGGGCCCGGAGGTCCGCGCGCGGCCGTCCAGGAGCCCGGCCAGTGCGCGGGGGGTGACGTGTTCGAACAGATCGGGGACGTCGAAGGGGAGGTCGCCCTCTCCGGAACACCTCAACTGGAATCGCATCAGATCCAGGCTGGTGGCGCCCGCCTCGAAGAACCTCTGGTCGGCGGCGACCGCCTTGCCGGTGACGGCCTCGAACAGGTCGGCCAGCCTGCGTTCCAGGGGGCTGAGGCCGTCCCCGGTGCCTCCCGCGGTCCGCAGTTCGTGGCCCGGCGCGGTGAGGGCCGCCCTGCGGTCCAGCTTTCCGCTCGGGGTGCGGGGCAGCCCGCCCAGACGCCGGAACCGGGCGACGCGCACCTGGGCGGGCAGCAGACGGGCGAGGTGGGCGGCCAGCTGGGCCGGGTCGGGGTCGTCGCCCCGGCACTCCAGGGATGCCGTGAGCCGGCCGTCCGTGACGGACGCGACCGCGCCCGCGACCCCGGGGAAGCGCAGCAGCGCGGCCTCGACCTGCCCCAGTTCGAGCCGGTGGCCGCCGAGTTTGACCTGGCCGTCGTCGCGGCCCGCGTAGTGCAGCAGGCCCTCCCGGTCGAAGCGGGCCAGGTCGCCGGTGCGGTAGAGGGTCCCGAGGCCGGGATCGTCGACGAACCGGTCGTGATGGGCGGCCGGGTCGCCCAGGTAGCAGCGTCCGGCCATCCGCCCGCCGATCAGCAGTTCTCCGGTGACGCCCGGCGGGACGGGCAGCCCGCCCTCGTCGACCACCCGCAGTACGGCGTGCGACACCGGCCGTCCGATGGCGGGCCGGTCGGGCCAGGCGGCCGGGTCGCCCTTCAGGCACAGGGCGCTGACGACATGCGTCTCGGTGGGACCGTAGTGGTTGAACAGACGGGCACCGGGCAGACCGGCGAACCAGCTTCTGATCACGCCGGTACACACCAACTGCTCGCCCGCCGTCACCACTTCGCGCAGCCGGGACGGGAACCGACCGGTGCGTACGCCGTGCTCGGCGAGGAGCTGCAGGGCCACGTACGGCAGGAAGATCCGCTCCGCCCCACCGCTGTCCAACTGGTCCAGCAGGGCCGGGACGTCGTGCCGCCAGGCGGGCTCGACCAGGCGGAGCAGGCCTCCCGAGCACAGGGTGGTGAGGATCTCCTGGAAGGAGACGTCGAACGACAGCATGGAGAACTGCTGGGTGACGGCAGGCCGTGCCAGGCCGCCCTCGGCGCGCTGCCAGGTGAGCAGGTTGCACAGTGTCCCGTCGGGGACCTGGACGCCCTTGGGGGTGCCGGTCGAGCCGGAGGTGAACAGGGTGTAGAGCGGGCGGAGCGCCGGACGCGGGGGGACCGGTGCGGCCCGCGGGGCGTCGGCGAGGACGAGGGGGTGGCGGGCCAGGCCGGGCGCGGCCAGGGCGTCGAGGACGCCGAGGTCGCCGGGGGCGGCCAGTACGCACAGCGGGTCCGCCTGGGCGAGGACCTGGCGCAGCAGCGGCGGCGGGTAGGAGGGGTCGAGCGGGACGACGGTGAGGTTGAGGCGGGCGGCGGCGAGGACGGCCACGACGTGCTCGACGGAGGGCTCGAGGTAGAGCGCCACGGACGCCGGCGCGGCGGGGTCGGCGGGCAGGCCGTCGCTCAGGACGGCGGCCAGATGGTTCGCCTGCGCGTCGAGTTCGGCGTAGGTCAGGCTGATCCCGCCGTCGGTGACGGCCGGGGCGCCGGGGGTGCGGGCCACCTGCCGGGCGAAGCCCTCGGCCACGGTCGGGAAGTCGGGATCCGGGGTGGAGCCGCGGCCGGGGTCGTGCAGGGCCGTGCGGTAGGGGGTGACGAGGTCCCCGAGGGGGATGTCGCGGTCCGTGGTCAGACGGTCCAGGATCTGGCCGAAGAGCCGGGCGGCGTCCGCGGCGCGGTCGGCGCCGATGTCGTCGCGGTACTCCCACAGGCAGTCGAAGCCGCCCTCGTGCTCGACGACGGACAGCGCCAGGGCGCACTTGGCGCCCAGGGGGTCGGGCCACCTGGGCCGGACCGCGCACCCGTCCAGGCGCACCGTCTCGAACCGTGTGTTCTCCAGGACGAAGAGGTAGTCGAACAGCGGGGTGCGTTCGCGCAGGGCGGGCTCGCCGAGGACGTCGGAGAGCGCGACGTCCTGCCCCTCCAGGACGGTTCGCACGGTCTCGGCGTGCGCGGCGAGATGGGCCCCCAGGGAATCCTCCGGGCGCGCGACGAGGCCGAGGAGCACGGTGTTGGCGAACATGCCGACGGTCTCGGCGAACTCCGGCCGGGGCCGGCCCGCCACGGGGGTGGCGATCAGCGGACGGCTCTGCCCGGTCACGCCGTACACGCTCGCGGCGAACGCGGACACCAGGAGCTGGAACCTGGTCAGGCCGAGTTCCGCCGCCCGGCGGTCCACCGCCGCGCATCCGGCCGGGTCCAGCGAGGTCCGCAGCAGCCGCGCCCGCCGCGGGGACGGTCCCGTCGGGACGGGCAGAACGGGCGACGCCTCGGGCGCACGGCCGTAGTGGGCGCGCAGACCGGCCAGGCGGTGCCCGTAGGTCGGCGCCGCGTGCCAGGCACGCTGCCAGCGGGCGAAGTCGAGCGGGGTGACGGCGGGGGCCGGACGGTCTCCCTCTTCGGCGCAGGCTTCGCTCAGGTCGCGGAAGAGGAGGTTGAGGGACCAGCCGTCCACGGCCACGTGGTGCAGGTGGAGCAGGAGCAGCCCGCCGTTCGGACGCGGGACCCAGGCCATCCGCAGCATGCGGTGGCCGGTCAGGTCGAAACGCCGGGCGAGGAAGCGGCCGGCGGTCTCTCGCCAGTCCTCCTCCGCCCCTGCTTCGGTCTCCTCCCAGGGGTCGTACGGCGGCTCGATCCGCTGCCGCAGCCCGTCGGGGGCGGGCACGAGCCGGGTGCGCAGCGCCGGGTGCCGCTCGACGAGCGCGCGGGCCGCACGGCGCAGGCCCCGGACGTCGACGGCGCCCTCGACGTCGAGGACGAGGGGGACGTCGTAGGAGCGGTCGTCCGGGTCGCGCTGGTGGAGGAGCCAGAGGCGTTCCTGCTCACCGGTGGCCGGCGCGTCCGTGACACCGGAGGCGGCCGGAACGGGCGGGTGGCCGCCTGCTGCGGGGTCCGGGGAGTGGACCGCTTCGGCGAGTGCGGCGAAGTCGGCGCGCAGCACGAGGTCCTGCGGCAGGTCGACGCCGTGGCGTTCCAGGATCTCGAAGCGGAACCGCAGGGCCTTCAGCGAGTCCCCGCCGTTGGCGATCCAGCGGTCGTCGGGGCGCAGACCGGTGACCTGGAGGATCTCCTGCGCGAGTTCCAGGACCAGCCGGTACCGGCTGCCGACGGGAGCCTCGCGCTCGCCGGTGCGGGCGCGGGTCCATGCCGGCCCGGCGTCGCGCACCAGGGCGGCCTGGTCGACCTTGCCGTTGGCGGTCAGCGGGAGTTCGCGAACGAGATGGGTGCGGTGCGGGCGCATGTACGTCGGCAGGGTCGCGGCGAGATGACGTTCGTAGGCGTCGAGGCCGAGGTCGTCACCCAGGACGAGAAAGGCCAGCAGCTCGTTGTGTCCCGACGGGTCGCGCAGGGTGCAGACGTGGGCCCGGCGGACGGCGGGATGGACCAGGAGCTGCCGTTCCACCTCACCGGGTTCGATACGGAACCCGCGCACCTTGACCTGCCGGTCGGCCCGGCCGACGTAGCTCACCAGGCCCTCGGCGTCCTGCCGGACGAGGTCGCCGGTGCGGTACCAGCGGCCGGGGCGGCCGTGTTCGTCGGGCAGCTCGACGAAGGCCCGCGCGGTCTGCTCCGGCAGGTTCCGGTAGCCGCGTGCCAACGCCTGACCGGACAGCAGGAGTTCGGCGACGTCGCCCGGCTCGGCACGCCTTCCGCCCTCGTCGAGCAGGAGCATGCCGGTGCCGGACAGGACGGTGCCGATGGGGATCGTGTCGCCGGAGAAGTCCCGCGGTATGGGGTGGCACAGGGCGAACGTGGTTGCCTCGGTCGGGCCGTACGCGTTGTGCAGGACGGTGCGCGAGGCCGGGTTGGCGTCGTACCAGTGGCGTATCAGCGGCACGTTGAGCCGATCGCCGCCGACGAGGACCTGGGCCGCGTCGGCGAAGCACCCGGGGACCTTCTCGACGACCGCGTTGAACAGGGCGGCCGTGATGAACAGTGTGTCGGCACGGCGGGCGCGCAGTGTCCGGGCGAGCCGGTCCGGGCTGTGCACCTCGGCGTCGTCGAGGACCAGGCAGGTGCCGCCGGTGAGCAGAGGGGTCCAGATCTCGAAGCTGATCGCGTCGAAGGCGGGGTTGGACAGGCAGGCGTAACGGGCGCCGGGCCACAGCCGGATGTAGCCGGGGCGGGCCAGCCGCAGTACACCCGTGTCGGTGATCTCGACCCCCTTGGGGCGCCCGGTGCTGCCAGAGGTGTAGAAGACGAAGCCGGTGCCGGTGTCGTTGCCCGGGACGAGGGTGGGAGGGCCGTCGGCAGGGATGGGCGGGCCGGCCGGCTCCGGCGGATCGAGCAGCGTGCCCGGTCGCAGGCCCGCCGGTGTGCCGTGATCGTCGCGGATCACGGTGACGGCACCGCAGTCGGTGAGGATGTGGTGCTGTCGTTCGGGCGGGCTCAGCCGGTCCAGGGGGACGACGGCGGCTCCGGCGCGGCGGATGCCCAGCATGACGCAGATCAGCTGCCAGGAACGGGGCAGAGCGACGGCGACGGCGTGTCCGGGGCGCACCCCACGGGCCCGGAGACGCTCGGCCACCCGGGCACTGAGCAGGTCCAGCTCGGCGTAGTCGAGGGCGCGGGTGCCGTCCTCCACGGCCGTGGCGCCCGGGGTGCGGCGGGCCTGGGCGAGGACGGCGTCGGCGAGCGCACTCGGCGCGGCGGACGGGGAGGGCAGGGTCATTCTCCCTCCCGCACGCGGGCGGCCGGAGGGGCAGTGGCGCCGGACTCGGCCGAGAGGTGGGCCAGTTCGGAGGTGAGCAGGGCGCCGACGCGGGCCGCCTCGCCGCCCTCCAGGATCTCCCAGTGGTCGCACTTCAACGTCTCGACACGGAACGCGTCCAGGGCACGACGCCGCCAGAAGTCGCGGACCTCGGCGTGCGCGGCGGTCTCCGTGCCGCCGGGCACGGCCTGGGCGAGCACCAGCCGGACCGGGGAGGGGGCCGGGACGTGGTCGCGCGCGGTGAGCCGGTTGTGGTTGTAGATCCGGAAGTAGCGGTCGACCTGGGCGTCGTCGATCCCGGGGTACATCCCGTTGAACCTCACGAGCTTGTCGCGGAACTCGGCCGCGTCGACCGCGGTGATCTCCTCGCGGGCCAGGGGGTCGTCGCTGGCCTGGGTGTCGAGGAGGACGACGCCCACGTCGCGGCGTCCGGCCCGAGCGAGCAGCCGCCCCATCTCGTGGGCGACGACGCCTCCGTAGGACAGCCCGGTCAGCACGACCGGGCCGTCGCCGAGCGGTCCGAGCATGCGCAGGTACGTCTGCGCCATGGCCTCGACCGTGGGCAGGACGTCCTCGTCGGGGTTCACTCCCGGCGACTGGATGCCGTGGAGCGCGACGTGTCCGGGCAGGAAGGAGGCCAGCGGCAGGTAGCAGAAGGCGGTGCCGCCGGCGGGGTGGACGCACACCACCCGCGGGCCGTTGCCGCCGCGGAACTCGACGACGCTGCCCGACGCCTGGTGCTGGCCGCCCTCGCGCAGCAGCGCGGCGAGCGACTCGATCGTGGGCCGCACCATGACCTCGGCGACGGGCAGGTGCCTGCCGAAGGACTCGGTGACCTCGTGGGCCATCTTGATGGCCGACAGGGAGGTGCCGCCGATGTCGAAGAAGTTGTCGCTCACACCTATGTCGGGGTGCAGCAGCACACGTTGCCAGATCCGGTACAGGGTGTGTTCCACGTGGTCGCGCGAGCTGGCGGTATTGACCCGGGCGGTGGTGTGCTCGTGCACGAGCCGCAGCAGTTCCGCCCGGTCGGCCTTGCCGTTGTGGTTGAGCGGGATGCTCTCCAGGCCGAGGATCACGATGGGGATCAGGTAATCGGGCAGTCGCCGGGCCAGCGCGGCCCGCAGGTCGTCGCCCAGGACCGAGCCCGTTCCACCGACGGCCGCGACCAGCCGGAGCTGCCCCGCCGGGTCCCGGTCGGCGAGGACGACGGCCTCGCGGACACCGGGCAGGGCCATGAGCGCGGCCTCGGTCTCGGCGGGTTCGACACGGAACCCGCGCAGCTTGACCTGGTCGTCGGCGCGGCCCGCGTAGTGCGCCTGGCCGTCCTGGTCCCAGCGGGCGAGGTCCCCCGTGCGGTAGACGCGTTCGCCGGGCACGAACGGGTCCGGCAGGAAGCGTTCCGCGGTGAGATCGGGACGGCCTACGTAGCCGCGGGCCAGGGACGCGCCGCCCAGATGGATCTCGCCCACGACACCGGGCGGCACGGGCCGCATGCGGCTGTCGAGGATGTACAGGCGGGTGCCGGGCAGCGGTCTGCCGATGGGGCAGGGGCGTTCCAGCGGGCGCGGGGTGTAGTAGGCGGTGCTGTACAGGGTCGCTTCGGTGGGACCGTACCCGAAGCAGATTCGCAGGCCGGGCAGGTGCTGCGTCATGCGGTGCAGGGTGGCCTCGGTGAGGGACTCCACGCCGGTCGCCAGTGCGCGCAGAGGCAGGTCCCGCAGTCGGACGGCGGGATCCTCGTCGATCCACCTGACATAGGCGGGCGGCAGGAAGGCCTGGCTGACCCGCCGCTCACGCATCCAGCCCAGCAGCGCGGCCGGGTCACCGCGCAGCTCCTCGGGAACGATGTGCACGGCGCCGCCCGTGGTCAGGGGCATCAGCAGTTCGTGGACGGAGGCGTCGAAGCCGATGCTGGACCAGGCGGAACCGATGTAGCCGGGGGCGGTACCCATGCGCTCGTGCCACGTCGCGAAGAGGTTGAGGACACTGCGGTGCTCGACGGCGACGCCCTTGGGTCGTCCGGTGGATCCGGAGGTGAAGATCACGTAGGCGGTCCGGTCGGCGGCGTGTGTGATGCCGGGCGGCGGGTGCCCGCCCGTGGTTCCCTCGCCCTCGACGGCGGCGAGGTCGAGCCAGTCGGCGGGCCGGCCGTGCGGGCCGTGGTCGCTCAGGACCAGGGAGCAGGAGGCGTCCTCGGCCATGTCCGCGAGGCGGTCCGTTGGCTGCTGGGGGTCGAACGGGACGTAGACGCCGCCCGCTTTGAGGATGCCCAGGATGCCGACGGCCAGCCGGCAGGTGCGGCGTGCATGCAGCCCCACCGTGTCGCCCGGCCGCACGCCGCGGGCGGTGAGGGCGTGCGCGAGCCGGTTGGCGCGGTCGTCGAGGGTGGCGTAGTCCACGGTGTCGTCCCGGTCGGCGACCGCGGTGCGGGTGGGATGCCGGCGGGCCTGGAACTCGAAGAGTGAGGCGAGGCCGTCGGCCCTGCGCAGGAAGGCGGCGGAGGGGGTGGACGGTACGAGCGCCGTGGCGTCGCCCGAGAGGATCATCCGGGTCCGTTCGTCGGGCCCCATGAGTTCCAGGTCGAGTATGTCCCGGTCCGGGTGCCGGGCGAGGTCGCTCAGCAGCCGCCCCAGGTGGTCGGACCAGCGCCGGGCGGTGGCGTGGTCGACGAGCGCGGTCGCGTAGTCGAGGTGTCCGGTGACCCTCCCCTCGGACTCGGAGACCGACAGGGTGAGGTCGAACCTGGCGGAGGCCGTGGAGATCGGGAGCGGTCGGGCCTCGATCCCGGGTATGCGCAGCATGTCGGCCCGGTCCGGGACCCAGGCCAGCATGGTCTGGAACAACGGGGTGCGTGAGGCGCTGCGCGGCGGGTTGACCTGTTCGACGATGCGCTCGAAGGGCACGTCCTGATGAGCGAGCGCCTCGCGGACGACGGCGCGGGTGCGGGCGAGGGCCTCGGACCCGGAGGGAGCCGCGGACAGGTCGATGCGCAGGGGCAGTGAGTTGACGAAGAAACCGATGACATCGGCGGCTCCGGCGCCGCGCCGGCCGGTGACCGGGGTTCCGACAACGATGTCCTGCTGTCCCGACAGCCGCGACAGCAGCACGGCCCAACCGGTCAGGACCGCCACGAACAGGGTGGCGCCGTGCCTGCGGGCGAGACGTCGCAGGGCGGCCGTCGTGTCGGCGTCGAGACCGAACTCCACGCGCCCACCGGCGTAGTCCTGCTCGGCCGGCCGCGGACCGTCGATGGGTAGTTCGAGAGCGGGCGGCGCGTCCTGCAGCGCCCTTTTCCAGTACGCCTCCTGCTCCGCGAGCGAGCCGTCGAGCACGGCCCGCCGCTGGGCCTGGGCGTGATCGGTGTACTGCGTCGCCGGCGTGGGCAACGGATCGGGTCCGCCGTCGACCAGCGCCTGGTAGGCAAGGCCGAGCTCGCGCATCATCACGTTCATCGAGGAGCCGTCGTAGATGCTGTGGTGGAACGTGAGGAGCAGCGCGTGGCTCTCGGCGCCCAGGCGCAGCAGACGGCCGCGACCAAGGGGCCCGGCCTCGAGATCGAACGGTTCGGTGTGCTCCTCCCGCTGCCGGGCCGCGAGGCGGGCGGAGGGGTCGTCGGCGCCCGTGAGGTCCTCGTAGGCGAGGGCGAAGCCCCCTCCCGGCGGGTCGATGTGCTGCCGCACGCCGCCCGCCTCGGCCACCAACCGGGTACGCAGGCTCTCATGACGATCCGTCAGCATGTCGAAGGCGCGTGCCAGTCCGGCACGGTCGACAGGGCCCCGCAGGGAGTAGGCGATGGTCTCGTTGTACGCCGCGTTGGCGCCCGGCAGCTGTGCCAGGAACCACAGACGTTGCTGCGCGAAGGAGGCGGGACGGACCGTGGGGAGGGTGTGCTGCACGGGCAAGGGCCTGGCCTTCCTGTCGAGATGGCGCCGCAGAGTGCCCAGCGCTCGGAAAGCGTTGGACATGACGGAGAGCGATATCGAGAAGGGACGCTGAGGCAATGGGAGAAAGGTGCCTCGGGTAAAGGAAGATGCAATTACCAGAACGTGCCGGTCGACCGGATGATCAGGCCGGTTCGCCGACGGCCGGAAGCCTCATGGAAACCCGCGAGACAGGGGTGATCATCAGTCAGGTGTGGAAGTGATGTCAACACCTTGGGTGTGACAGGTGTGAAATGCCGCCGCGAGCGGTGAAGGCGAGGTGCGGGTGCTGCGGGAGTGAGGCTCCGAGCGGGCATGCGCGGCGTCCGCAGTTGTTCATGATCCCGCGCTTTCCATCTCGCGGACCGTAATCGCCGGGATGCTCCTGTTTCTTTGGTTGCTGCACGGTTTGCGACTGGCGACTGGCGACGGAGAACGAGACCTCGTTGCGTTTTCGAGCAAGCCTACGGCTTGGGAGTTCCGGTGCACCGTGC
This sequence comes from Streptomyces violaceorubidus, assembly GCF_000717995.1. GTDB lineage: Bacteria > Actinomycetota > Actinomycetes > Streptomycetales > Streptomycetaceae > Streptomyces > Streptomyces violaceorubidus. Next base: position 7,640 of record NZ_JODM01000051.1, on the reverse strand, counting down.
TGATGGTGAACGGAGTGCCGATAGCGACGAAGTCCCGAGTCATAGCCCATTGTTGCGCCACAGGTGTGTACCACTGATCTCGATTTCTGGGCGGCAAGCAGCCGAGCCCCGAGCCGGCAGCGATGCCGGTCGAGCGAGAGGACCTTGCGCCGGAGGACCCGCGGGAACGGACAGCGACCCGTGGCGGTGGTGGGGGCGCTCACCGTGAGGCCGACCGGCCGGTCCGCGTCCGCCAGCCACACGTCGTAGCGTCCGTCCACGGTGGTGCGCACAGGACGACTCCGATGCAGACGGGACAACATGCCGCAGGGACAGTTCCGACATCGTTGTCAGCTGGAGCGTGCATCTTCGATTCCCCAAAAGATCACCCTCTTCCAGGGCACGGTCAATGGCATCACGCTGGCGGCTTGAGCCGTGTCGTGTTCACGCCGTCGTCACCGTCGCGGGTGGCCCGGACGCCTCGGACCCCCTTCGGTCCGTCCGTCGAGCCCGCCGTGGCCGCCGTCCGCACGTCAGTGGCCGCGGTCGGCGCCCTCCTCCCGGGGAGCCCGCCGCCTCCGCGAAGCGGCGCGCCGGGCACTTCCCCAGTGGAAGACGCCCAGCCCGGAGCCGTGTCGGCTGTCCCCGCTCGGCGGACACGGGCCGGGTACCGCGCTGTTCCTGGACGGCCGCGCGGGAGAGCCGGATGCCTCCACAGGACGTCTGGTGAGGAGCGGGTGGTGGCCCTGACCGCAACGGCCTCAGGCGTGCGCAGAACGTTCCGTCTCCAGCAGCAGGACGTGATCCACTGCCTTCACCAGGACGTCCTTGACCGACGTGCGCAGGCGCGCGTCGCAGAGCATGACCGGCACCTCCGGTTGCAGGGTCAGTGCTCGGCGGACCGTGTCGGGCGGGTAACTGCGGGCGCCCTCGAAGCAGTTGACCGCGACCACGAAGGGGAGCCCGCGGCGTTCGAAGTAGTCGACGGCCGGGAAGCAGTCGGAGAGTCTGCGGGTGTCGGCCAGTACGATCGCGCAGAGCGCCCCGGCGGCCAGCTCGTCCCACATGAACGAGAAGCGGCCCTGCCCCGGGGTGCCGAAGAGGAACAGGGCAAGCCGGTTGTGAATGGTGATCCGGCCGAAGTCCAGAGCCACCGTGGTGGTTCCTTTCCCCTCCACTCCCGCGAGGTCGTCCACCCCCATGCTGGAGCGGGTGAGAACCTCCTCCGTGTGGAACGGGACGATCTCGCTGATGGCGGAGACCAGCGTGCTCTTTCCTGCCCCGAAACCACCGGCGACCAGGATCTTCGCCGCCTCGGGCAGCAGGTCGCCCGGTGCGGCGGGTGCACCGGGGCGTGGTGTGGATGACATTGCGAGCGTGCCTTTCCGTTTCCGTTCGATGCCTCACGCGACGTGTGGTCCGTCGTGCCGGTGACGCACGCGCCGGTGCCGCCCGCCGAAGGCCGCCGAGGCCGTCGGGGGAGGTCCGGTTGCGTGGCACCGCGAACCGCGCTGTGCGTCACAGCTCGCGCAGTCCGTCGAGGACTTCCCTGATCACGCGAATGCTGGGACGGCCCGTCCGACAGGTGGGCTCCCGCACATGTATGGCCTGTGCCGTGTGCAGGTCCCCGAGCAGGACCCGGACCACTCCCACGGGCAGGTTCATGCGCGACGCCACCTCTCCCACCGGACACGGGACTTGACAGATCCGTAGGATCGCGCGGTGTTCGGGCTGGATGCCCAGACGGAGGTCGAGGGAGTCGACAGCCGCCACCACGAAGGCCACCAGGTCGAACCAGTAGCCCTCGTTGCGCGTTCTCCCGCGCACCATGGCGTACGGTCGTACGACAGGCCCGTCGGTCTCGTAGGACCATTCGTGCGCAGCACTCATCCCGCTCCGCCGCTGCCTACCACCGGGGTGTCGCGGGAGCCGACCGACATGTGGAAGCCGAGCCGTCTGACGAGCATGGCCATCTCGTACGCCACGACGCCGATGTCCGCGCCCTGACGTGTGAGCACGCACAGGCAGGCGTTGTCCCCCGCGGCGCACACGAAGAGGAATCCTCCCTCCATCTCGACCATGGTCTGCAGTACGCCGCCGCCCCCGAAGTGCCGGCCCGCGCCCTTGGCGAGGCTGTGGAACCCGGAGGCGACGGCGGACAGACGCTCTGCCTGGTCGCGATCGAGCGCGTCCGAGGCACCGAGCGGCAGGCCGTCCGTCGACAGCAGGACGGCATGGCCGACCTCGGGTACGTTGCGCACCATGTCGCTCAGGAGCCAGTCGAGCTGGTTCCGCGTCTCCGACAGTTCTGTGTCCGTCATTGTCCACCGCGCATTCTGTAGTCCGGATGGGGGAGAGGAGCCGGGACGGGCTCGCGACCAGCGGTGCCGACGGCACCCTCCTGCGACCGCACGAGCTGCGTGTGGGCGTCCGCCTGCGCCACCCGGGCGCGGGCCGCGCCGGCCTGCAGTGCCGACATCATGGAGCGCACCTGGTCCGGGCGACCGACCGCCCCACCGGTGTGCGCGGTCGGCCAGGGTTCTCCCGGCGCGGCGGAGCGGGTCCAGGGAGCGGCCGTGGGGGAAGCGGCCGCCGGCGGCCCGGATGCCGGTGCGGATGAGTGGCCGGTATACGGATCCGGAGCCGCCCCGTCGCGGGGTGCCGGAACGCGCCCGGTCCCGGAGCGCATCTCGTGGCCCGATGGGTCCCAGTCCATCAGGCGCCTGACGGCGAGGCCGGATCCGTCGGCGCCGTCGTCGGTGAGACTGGCTTGGGGGATGCGGCGGGGCAGCCCGTCGATGGAGTCGTCCGGACCCGGCATGGCGGCCGGAAGTGCCTGGGCCGACGCCGTCGGCGCTCCGGCCGGCCCCGGGTTGTGCGGCGCACCGGCGGGCACGACCGGACCATGACCGGGGCCGGCGGGGAGATGGGACATGCCTCCCATCGGGTCGGGAGCGCCCGCGGGGTGCCGCCCGTTCGCAGGTGTGGCGAATCGACCGTCCATGGGGAAGGCGGGATCCGGCGCGGAAGCGGTGGCGTCGTGGGGCGGCTCGGTTCGTCCCTGCGACGGTGCCGCCGCCGGTACGGCCACGGAAGGGGTCCGTCGTGGGCGCCCCTGCGTGGGGTGCGCATGTCCGCTTCCGTCGGCTCGCCGCATACCGGGGGCCGCGGTGGGGTCTCCGGATCCGCCGACGGCAGTACGGATCTCCAGGGGCGCCAGGGTGCCGGCGGTCGGTCCAGGGTGTGCGTCCCGACCCGTCGATGGTTCCCCGGACGTGCCCGGAGCCTGCGCCTGTTGCCCTTCGGCGGTCCGTGAGGTGTTCTCGCCCTCGCCCGAGGGGGCCCACTCCAACAGGTCGTCGGGGATGAGCACGACGGCGTTCACGCCACCGTACGGGGAACGCCGCAGGACCACCTCGATGTGGTGCCGCCGCGCCAGCCGGCCCACGGTGATCAGACCCAGACGCGTGCTGTCCACGGTGGTCACGTCGAGTGGCGCGTTGAGGCGTTCGTTCGCCGCCGCCAGCTCCTGGGGCGGCATGCCGAGCCCGCGGTCGTCGATCTCGACGACCAGACCGCTGGCGGCCATGCCGGCGCTGACACGGACCTCGCTGTCCGAGGGGGAGAACATCTCGGCGTTCTCCACCAGCTCCGCGATGAGGTGGATGACATCCGCGGCGGCACGTCCCTGAATGCCGATCTCGGGCACCGGCAGCACCACGACGCGGGCGTACTGCTCCGTCTCTGCCACACCTCCCCTGATGACGTCCACGGCGGGCACCGGATGCCGCCAGTAGCGCCCCGGGGCGGCGCCCGAGACGATGAGCAGGCCTTCGGCGTAGCGGCGCATCCGCGTGGCGAGCTGGTCGAGTTCGAAGAGCCGGTCGAGGGTGTTGGCGTCCTCCTCGTGGCGCTCCATGACGTCCAGCATGCTGAGTTGTCGGTTGATGAGGACCTGGCTGCGGCGGGACAGGTTGACGAAGAGCTGGCTGATGCCCTGATGCAGGCGGACGTCCTCCTGCGCCAGTTCGACCGCGGTGCTCTGGAGTGCCTCGAACGCCGCTCCCAGTTCGGCCATTTCGGGGTTGACGAACACCGGCCGGGTCGTACCGGTCGCCACGTCCACGGTTTCGCCACGGCGCAGTCTGCCCACGACGTCACGCAGCCTGTCTTCCGTGAGGTTGTGCGAGGACGCCTTGAGTCGCCCGATGTCGCCGAGCAGCGAGCGGACCATCCGGACCGACATCACCGACGACACGATCAAGGAAACCAGTCCCAGCAGAGCGGCCACGACGAGTTCGGCCAGAGCACGGTGGGCGGGCGGTCCGGTCCGGGTGAAGACCAGTGAGATGTACTCCAGGGCGGTGTTGCTGGTCACCTTGTCGGTGGCATCGTAGGCGGCGCGCCAGGACGCGATGGGGAACGGCAGCCGCTTCGCCTTCGGGCCCGCCTGGATGAGGGAGTCCTCCAGGGCGGTGACCCGAGTCATGGAGCCGCCCGGGGCCGCGAGTTCGAGGAACGGCGATCGCTGTGGGGCCGGCAGTCGCGTGACCGCCTCCTCGTTGAGCAGCCGCTGGGCTCCGATGTACTGGACCAGGGTCCGGTAGACGGACGGGTTCATTCCGTCGCGCGGCGCCGCGGCTACGGCGGAGATCAGCGCGTCTTCCTGGGAGAGCAGGTCGCCTGCCGGTACCTGTGCGTACAGCGCCTGTCCGAACTCCTGCGCGTCCTCGTCGGGCAGGACCGTCATGGCGCGCAATGCCTCGCCGATGCTCTGCGTGACAGCCGTGTACGAGGCGAGGACCTTGTCCGTCGCCAACTTCTTGCCGTCGACGCCCTCGCGGATCGAAGGCAACCCTGCAAGGGACTTCTCCGCTCCGTCGACTCCCTTGCGCACCTTGTCGTTCTCGGCGCCGCGCACCTCGTCTCGGTGCGCTTCCTCCAGGAAGGCGGCGAGCGCGGCATCGGTGGCCTTTCGGCTGGCCGCGAGGCTGACCGATTCGTCCGACGTCGTGACGGCCACGGCCGCCTCCCGCCGCTCGTGCTGTACGGCAACCAGCGTGCGCCCCAGCGGCGCCGCGAGGTGGTTTCCGATGGTGTCGACGTGCAGGAGTGTGAGGGCGTTACCCAGCGAGAGGTAGGCAGCGTAGCCACACACCACAGCCAAGGACGCCAACGGCAGCGCCAGCATCGCGGTGAACTTACGGCGTATGGACCAGCCGCGGTGTTTCATGAAGAGGCCTGCCTGAAGTATGCGTGGACTTGCGACCACCGACGACGAGATGAGGGGACGACGCGGCATGTGTTCAGGGCAGAGCACACACATGCCGCCGAGATCACAGGTGTCGACACGCTGTGAAGGCGTACACGTCGCGCCAATACTAAAAGCGCGTCAGTTAATGTCAATGGACCAGGGGGTAAACCTCAGAGGTGCTCCTGGTCGACGACGAGCAACACATGTGGGCGCGCACTGGGGGAGTCGTCATCCAGCGTGGTGGCCGACCCATCTGCGAGGCGACGGGAGGAAGCGGGACAGCGCGGTCGGGACGGACACGGCACAGCCGTGGTCAGCAGGCCTCTCCCGATTCCGCGACCTCATGACGCGGTAGGCATGCATACCAACGTGTGCACCACCGTGGGGGCCGGAGACGACGACCGAACCGTCGGCACGTTGCTTCCCTGCTCGGCGTGGACGGCCGTCCGCAAGGTTCCGGGCGTGGCCGGTCGGCCGAACCGGGACGCCCCGCCCCCAGATGGCCTTCCGTGGCGGCACCGCGAGCGCGCGGACTTCGCGGCAGGCGCGCTGGACGCCCGGCACAACGGCGCCCGCGGCGCGGGTTCGACACGATTGGAACGGCCCGGGACGAGGACCCGGACGGCGGGAGCGAGGACGAGGCGGTGCGTGTTCCGCACGCCCGTTCCCTGATCCCGGACGAGCCGCCGCCGCGGTGCGTAAAGGGGGCGCGCCGCTACCGGTCCAGGATGCGGCGGAGCCAGCGGACGAGGGTCTCGAGGGCCATCCGCGCAATGTGCCCGAACAGACGTGGGGCTCGGCCTCTCTCTCCCGCAAGCCAGATGCGGGCGCCGTGCCTCGGGACTGCTGCAGGGTTGGAGACGCCTTGACCCGGCCCCACCGTTTGGGCTCCAGTCTCGGTGACTGACTGGCGGCCGGGATGGTGTCGTTGTCGGAGAGCGGCTCGTACTCGATGGGGGTGCGGCAGCCGAGCGCTGAGTGTCGTCGCCTCTGTCGACCACCAGCCGGCGACCGGAGGCTCCAGCCCGTCCGCCGCCGCTGTTTCAGGCGCTGAGTTACCCGAGGTCGACATCCCGGCCAGGAGCCTGGTCCTCGGAACCGTGCCGACGGCGACGAGGTGCCGCCGTGCGCCGCACCCGCGCGTGCGACGGACCTCTCCGGCCTGCCGCCCACCCTTCATCGTGACCGCCGGACTCGACGCGGCGGTGAACGCCGCCTTCGTCCGCGCCTGGTACGGATACCTCCGCCGTCAGTTGACCGCCGTCGGCCCTGAGCCGGTTCCGCGGGGCGGGCCTGGCTCGGATCGGGCCGGTGATCCGGTCCGGCGGGGTGGGGTGTTGTCGCCGTTTGCGCAGTTCACGGGGTAGGAGGAGGGGCATGCCATGACTCAACCGTTCACGGGAGCGAGTCTCCAGCAATCCGCTTCAATTTTTAACAGGGGGTTAACGTCTCATACATATGTGCGTTAGATTCGGGTGGTCACCACGGACCCGGCGACCACACGGATTGCTCTGACTGACGCCCATGGGGCAGCGGGGCTTCGTATCAGCCGCGCCTCCCACGAGGTTCGAACCTGACCGGGCGGGTTCGTTGGCGGTTGCGCTTTGCGGGTCGTTTTTCGTGCGGCGGAACCAGGATCACACTTGAGGAGATCCACGTGGGGCGGAATCGAGAGCGGTGGTCGGACTCGACGGCCGACAGCGAGTGCCGCGCCGAGAGTTCCGTTGAGCGGGACGCCTCGGTACTCGAGGATCGGGTGACGCCGTCTCACCAGGGTCAGTCCCGTGCCTGTGACGACGTCGGATGGTGGGACTCGTTGTCCGAGCGGCTGAGGCCTCGTTACGGGTCCAACGATGAGGGCGTATCAGGGGTGGGCATCTCACCGAGGCTCGTCGCCGGTGGCAACTCACTCACGTTGCAGGCGAACGACGGCTTTTCGCAGGGCCCCCGGGAAGACGCCTGTGAAACGGTCGGCACCGCGGTGCAGAACGTAGAAGCGCCGCCTGCAGTGATGCATGGCGCCAGGCATGGTGTGCGTGAGGTGGTCGGGGTCGCGTCGGGGGAGTGCTGATCCGTCATGGCGATCGAGGTGCCTGACTGGGCGAATGCTCTCTTTTTCATGGTCGTTGGTGAGCGTATGCCGCAGGCCAATGAGGATCTTGCCTATCAGAGTTATCAGAGTCACCTGGCTTACAAGGATTTTTCGGCGCGGCTGCACAGGTTGTCGGGTCTGCTGGAGGAGTCGGTCGCGGCGTCGGGCCGGGCTCTTCCGTCGGAGATCGCCGGGCGTTATGTGCGTGCGACGCGTATGGTGACCGACGACGGGGGCAGGAATTATGTCGTCGAGTTCGCGAAGCAGTTGGACGATATCGCCGAGGGGCGGGTGAAGACGTCCATCCAGATCGCC
>NZ_JODM01000050.1 GCF_000717995.1 Streptomyces violaceorubidus | reverse complement strand
TGGTACTGCAGGGGGGACCCTGTGGGAGAGTAGGACGCCGCCGAACAATTATTGCGAGGAGACCCCGCACCGGGAACGGTGCGGGGTTTTCTGCGTTTACCCGCCTTTACTCTCCGTCCTCTAGCCGACCAGTTTTGTCTCGTAGGCCAGGATGACGGCTTGGACGCGGTTCCTTGAGCCTGTCTTGGCCAGGATGCGGCCGACGTGGGTCTTCACCGTCGGCTCGGCGAGATGGAGGCGCTCGGCTATCTCCGTGTTGGTCCAGCCCTGGCCCATGACGCGCAGGATCTCGGTCTCCCGGTCGGTGAGTGTGGTCAGGCGCGGGTCGGGGGCGCCGCTGCTCGGGCCTGGCTGGGTGGCGCCGGGAGATGGTGGACGTACGCGTCGAGCAGGCGGCGGGTCAGGCTCGGGGCGACCACCGCGTCGCCCGTGGCCACCGCGCGGATGCCGGAGAGGAGTTCCTCCGGCTGGGCGTCCTTGACGAGGAAGCCGGAGGCGCCGGCGCGCAGGCCGGAGTAGGCGTACTCGTCCAGGTCGAAGGTGGTGAGGATGAGGACGCGGGTGCGGCCGCCGCTCGCGACGATGCGGCGGGTCGCCTCGATGCCGTCCAGGCCGGGAATGCGGACGTCCATGAGGACGACGTCGGGGTGGAGTTCGGCCGTCATCCGGGTCGCTTCGGCGCCGTTGGCCGCCTCGCCCACGACCGTCAAGTCGTCCTGGCTCTCCAGGAGCATGCGGAAGCCGAAGCGCTGGAGGGGCTGGTCGTCGGCGACGAGGACGGTGGTCACTGGGGGGCTTCCTCCGGTAGGCGCGGATGGACGCGTCAGCCCTGCTCGGGGGCTGGGCGTGGGCCGGCCTCAAGTGTGCCCCCGTACAGGGAGGTTCGCTCGCGCATCCCGGGCAGGCCGCGGCCGTCGGAGAGGGCGGGGGAGGGGAGGGCGGTCGCTCGTCCGGTGTCGGTGAGGGTGAGGGTGACGGCGCCGCCGGCCTCGTAGGAGAGGTCGATGTGGGCGGTGGCGTCCGGGCCGGCGTGCTTGAGGGTGTTGGTGAGGGCCTCCTGGATGACGCGGTAGGCCGTGAGCTGGCGGCCCTCGGGGAGTGCGGGCTCCCCCTTGATGGTGGTGCGGACGGGGAGACCGGCCCGGCGGACGCCGTCGAGGAGGTGGTCCAGGTCGGCGAGGGCGGGCTGCGGGGCCAGTTCGGGTGCTGGGACGGTGCCGTTCTCGTCGTCGTCGCGCAGGACGTCCAGGAGGCGGCGGAGTTCGCCGAGGGCCTGGCGGCTGGTGGTGCCGATGGCGTCGAGTGCCTGGGCGGCGCGGTCGGGGGATTTGGCGGCGGCGTACCGGCCGCCGTCGGCCAGTCCGGTGATGACGGACAGGTTGTGACCGATGATGTCGTGCATCTCCCGGGCTATGCGCGCGCGTTCGGCCGCGGCGGCGAGTCTGATCTGCTGGTCGCGTTCGGTCTCCAGGCGGCGGGCGCGGTCCTCGAGGACCGAGGTGTGGTCGCGTCGGGCACGGACGGTGATGCCGATCAGGGCGGCCACGCCGATGGAGACGAGCTGCGAGCCGACCTGCTGGTTCCAGGAGCCCGCGCTGTCCCCGTAGCGGGCGACCGTGACGCAGCTCGGCGCGATTGCCAGGGCCACCGCCCACCAGAGGTTGCGCAGCGGCAGACGCAGGGCGATGTGGTGGACGAGGAGGAGCTGGAGCAGGGCGGACTGGAGGGCGGCGCCGGACCAGGCGCTCACCAGTGCCGCCGGCAGGGTGGCGAGGAGGGCTGCCCGGGGACGGCTGCGGCGCCAGAGGACGGGGACGGAGAGGGCGAGGCTGAGCACGAGGACGAGGCCCTCGGGGACGCCGGGGTCGTGGGCGACGTTGCGCCAGCCGCCGCCGGTGGCGTCGATCAGGGCGGCAAGTACCCAGAAGCCGGTGAGGAGGAGGTCCCACACGAGGGGATGGCGGTGGTCGAAGGCACGGATCCGCCGGTTGACGCGCTGGACGTACTCGGTGAGGGGTTCGGCGGCTCGGTGTTCCGGCCCCGGCTTCACGGGCTCCATCCGACCATGGTCGGGGGTGGGAGCGCGGCGGGCGTCCGCCTGGGGGCCGTATATGAGGTGAGGGGGGTAGTACCCGGGTATTACGGTGGCCGGCATGAGTGTCTCGGTCCCCGGTGACTACGTGATCCGCTCCATACGCGCCGACGAGTGGCCCGCGGTGAAGGAGCTTCGGCTGCGGGCGCTGCGGGATCCGGTCGCGGACCTCGCGTACCTGGAGACGTACGAGGACGCGGCGGCGCGCCCGGAGTCCTACTGGCGGGAGCGGGCGGCCTGGGGTGCCGAAGGGGCGTCGGGGGCGCGGCAGTTCGTCGCCGTGGGGCCCGCCGGGCTGTGGCTCGGCACACTGACCGTGCTCGTGGAGGAGGCCGGGACGAAGGACTGGGCCGCCTTCCCGGTGGAGCGCCGGCAAGGGCACGTCGTCGGGGTGTTCGTCCGGACCGAGTGGCGGGGGAGCGGACTGACCAAGGCGCTGTTCGACGCCGGTCTCGAGTGGGCGTGGGCGAACGGCTTGGAGCGGGTGCGGCTCATCGTGCATCCGGACAACGGGCGGGCGCAGGGTGCCTATCGCAAGGTGGGCTTCGTGCCGAGCGGGCGGACGGTGCCGCTGGAGGGCGGGCCCGGTGACCACGAGTTGGAGTACGTGATCGAGCGCTGACCCGTGGCGACCCGTCCGGCGCTTGGGTCAGACGGGGAGTTCGTCGTGCGGCCAGCGGGCGCGGCCCTGTTCGCGGGAGCGGAGCAGGGCCAGGGTCGGCATGCCGATGTCCGTGCCGGTGGCCAGCAGCTCCGGGAGCTGGGGGAGCGGTGCCACGGCCGCGACGTCGTCCAGGACGAGGGTCATTGGTGGGTCGAGGCGACCGGAGGATGACCGTTCGGCCATGCGCCGGCCGCGCTCGACCACGCTGGAGACGAGCGCCGTCAGCAGCGGCATCGCGCCCGGGCTCGTACGGGGATCCTCAATGGATTCACCCACCACGTAAAGGGTGCCCTGTTCGTGGACGAAGGAATCCAAGGCGAGGGCATCATTTCGGTTGGGAGTGCAGGCCTCGCGGATATTGACGGTGGACAGCGCGGCGAGGGCGCGGGCGGTCAACTGCTGGGCCATGTCCCGGCGCTCGGGGTGGGCGGTGAGGGACCCTTCGAGTTCTCCCGCGGAGCCTGGGGCGGCCTTGGGGTGGGTGCGCAGGACGCGCACGGCGTCCTGGACCTGGAGGCCCTGGGACCAGCGGTGGACGTGGCGGATGGTGCGGCCGTCGATGGCGGCGGCGTGGAGGTAGCTGCGCAGCAGCAGTTCGGCCGTGTCGCCGACCGCCTGGTCGAGCCGGGCGGTGGGGCGGACCGGTGCGAGCAGGGCGGCGGCTCGGGCGGTGGCCGTACCCCTGTCCTCGCAGCCCGCGGTGGGGGACCAGTGGAAGCGGGCGGGGGTGTCGCAGAGGTGGTTCGGGTCGTAGAGGTGGGTGGGGCCGAGCTTGGCGCGGGCGTCCTTGGTCTCCGACCAGAGGGTGGGGTTGGAGGTGATGACGAGGGCGGCGGCCTCCGCGTCCCGCAGGGCGGCGGTCGCGGTCTCGTGGCGGCTGGCCCGGGAGCCGTAGTGCACCGTGCCCTCGGCGCGGTGGGTCTCCCATCCGCCTACACGTTTGCCGTTGGTCGCGGAGACTGAGGGCTCGGGCTCGGGCTCCGGAGCCGGGGCCTGTCGCGGCGTCCTGGGGATGGGGACTTCGTGCGGCGGGGCTGCCTGGGTCGGTGTCACCGGCGTCTCGTGCACCGGCGCCTCGTGCACCGGCACCTCGTGCACCGGCGTCGGCGCCTCACGCCGGCGCTGTCGTACCGCTCGCCATCGCGCCACCTTGCCCATCACGAACACCGTCAGCACCACCAGCACCATCAGCTGGCCGATGAACAGGCCCCAGAACAGCCCGTACCCGGAGAGCGCCGTGCGCGGAGCCTGCGGCCAGGCGCCGGGGAGGTCGTGGGGCTCGGCGATCAGCTGGCGCATGGCCTGCGGGGTGCCGGTGAAGCTGACGCCGTCGGGCCAGGCGCCCTGGGCGAACAGGGCCGACAGGCCGGTCGCCGTCCACACCAGCAGGGTCATGCCGAGGAGGAAGGCCAGCATGCCGATCAGCAGGCCGTCGGGGATGCCGCCCTGGGCCGGCCGCTGGTCGCGGCGGTCGTCCGGTCTCATGCGTCCGGTGCCTCTCCGTTTCTCGTCCTACGCCACCGTCGATTCCGACGAGTCGCCGATGTGCTGCTCCATGAACGCCGCCGCCCGCTCCTCCGCCTCCAGCTCCGCGGCACGCAGCGCGTCGTCGGTCACGTCGGACGAGGACTCGGTCATCGCGCGGTCGGTGAAGACCAGGGGGCGTTCGGTCTCGGTGATCAGGTGTTTGACGACCTGGACGTTGCCGTTGACGTCCCACACCGCGATGCCGGGCGTGAGGGAGGGGATGATCTCCACCGCCCAGCGGGGCAGGCCGAGGACGCGGCCGGTGGCCCGGGCCTCGTCGGCCTTCTGGGCGTAGATCGTGCGGGTGGAGGCCATCTTGAGGATGGCCGCGGCTTCTCTGGCGGCCGCCCCGTCGACGACGTCCGACAGGTGGTGCACCACCGCCACGAACGACAGACCCAGCCGGCGCCCGAACTTCAGCAGCCGCTGGAACAGCTGCGCCACGAACGGGCTGTTGATGATGTGCCAGGCCTCCTCGACCAGGAAGATGCGCTTCTTCCGGTCGGGGCGGATCCAGGTGTGCTCCAGCCACACGCCCACGATGGCCATCAGGATCGGCATCGCGATGGAGTTGCGGTCGATGTGGGAGAGGTCGAAGACGATGAGCGGGGCGTCGAGGTCGATGCCGACCGTCGTCGGGCCGTCGAACATGCCGCGCAGGTCGCCGTCGACGAGGCGGTCCAGGACGAGCGCGACGTCCAGGCCCCAGGCCCGTACGTCGTCTATGGCGACGTTCATCGCCTCGGCGGACTCCGGCTCGGGGTGGCGGAGCCGCTCGACGATGTCGGTGAGGACCGGCTGGCGTTCGACGATGGTCTCGTTGACGTAGGCGTGCGCGACCTTGAGGGCGAAGCCGGAGCGCTCGTCCAGGCCGTGGCCCATGGCGACCTCGATGATGGTCCGGAGCAGCGCCAGCTGGCCCGTCGTCGTGATCGCCGGGTCCAGCGGGTTCAGCCGGATGCCGTGGTCCAGGGCGGCCATCGGGTCGAGGCGGATGGGAGTTATGCCCAGCTCCTCGGCGATGAGGTTCCACTCGCCGACGCCGTCCTCGCCCTGGGCGTCCAGGACGACGACCTGGCGGTCGCGGAAGCGGAGCTGGCGCAGGACGTACGTCTTCTCCAGCGCCGACTTGCCGTTGCCGGACTCGCCCAGGACCAGCCAGTGCGGGGCGGGGAGCTGCTGGCCGTAGAGCTGGAAGGGGTCGTAGATGTAGCCCTTGCCGGAGTAGACCTCGCGGCCGATGATCACGCCGGAGTCGCCGAGGCCGGGCGCGGCCGTCGGCAGGTAGACCGCCTGGGCCTGGCCGGTGGACGTGCGGACGGGGAGGCGGGTCGTCTCCACCTTCCCGAAGAGGAAGGACGTGAAGGCGTCGGTGAGGACGGTCAGCGGGTCCCGCATCAGGCTCAGCCCCTACCTTCGGATGCCGGTGGCGAACGGAAGAGTGTTCACGAAGGCGCGATGGTGCTCACGGTCGCACCACTCCAGTTTCAGGTACGACTTTCCGGCCGAGGCCCTTATCGTCCGCTTGTCGCGGGCCAGCGCCTCGGGGTTCCGGGAGGAGACGGTGATGTAGCCGACCAGGTTGACGCCGGCCGCGCCGCTGGCGAGGTCCTCGCCGCGCTGGTCGAGGCGGCCGTGGGCGGCGATGTCGCGGGGGTCCACGGTGCGGTTCATCTTGGCCGCCCGGGAGGCCTCGGCGTCGTCGTTCGTCTTCTCGGTCAGCATGCGCTCGATGGCGACCTCGGTGGGTTCGAGGTCCATGGTGACGGCGACGGTGCGGATCACGTCCGGGGTGTGGACCAGGAGCGGCGCCAGGAAGTTGACGCCCACCGGGGTCATCGGCCACTCCTTGATCCAGGCGGTGGCGTGGCACCAGGGGGCGCGGGTGGCGGACTCGCGGGTCTTGGCCTGGAGGTAGGTGGGCTCCATGGCGTCCAGCTCGGCCGGCCAGGCGTTGCGCTTGGTCATCGCCTGGATGTGGTCGATCGGGTGGTCCGGGTCGTACATGGCGTGGATCAGGGAGGCGAGCCGGCCCTGGCCCAGCGGCTGGCGGACGCGGATGTCGGCCTCCTGGAGGCGGGAGCAGATGTCGGTCAGCTCCCGCGCCATCACGACCGCGAGGCCGGCGTCCCGGTCCAGCCTGCGTCCGCTGTGCGGCCGGGCGGCGCGGGCCATGGTGTGCGCCTCGGCGGCCAGCTCGCGGTTGTAGTGCATGCAGGCGATCAGGTACGCGCGGTGCTGCTCGCTGCTGGTGGACACCATCGACTGGAGCTGGTCGTACGACTGCCGCAGCCACGGCGGCGCCTTCTCGTCACCGCGCTGGGCGACGTCCTTGGCGTGCGCGTCCGGGTCGGCCGGGAGGGTACGGGCGAGCATCTGGATGCGGGTGACGAAGCCGTCGCCGTTGGCCACGTGCTTGAGCAGGGTGCCGAAGCGGTCGACGAGGGCTTCCTGGTCCTCGGAGTCGCGCAGGCCGACGCCGGGCCCCTCGATTTCGATCGCGGCGGTGACGGTCTTGCGGTCGGCGTGCAGCAGTACGGCGATCTCGTCCGGCCCGAAGGGTGCCGCCAGCCAGGAGATGCGGCCGATGCCGGGCGGCGGCCCGACCTCGACCTCGCGGCCGTCGATCCTCGTCCCGGCCTCGATGGCGCCGGAGCGGTAGGTGGTGCCCGTGCGGAGGGTGCGCTTGTAGCTGCGGTTGATCTCGAACCACCGGTAGAACGTCCGGTGGTTGTACGGCACGTAGACCGCCGCCAGCGCGAGCATCGGGAAGCCGGCGAGCAGCACGATGCGCAGGCTCAGGACGGGGACGAGGAGCCCGCACATCATGCCGAGGAACGCGCCCACGACGATCAGCGCGATCTCTCCGGTCTCGCGGTTGCGGCCGACGATCGCGTTCGGCCGGGCGCGGCCGATCAGATACGTACGGCGGGGCGTGACCGTGTGGGACACGTGGGACTCGGTCGTCAACGCCCGTCACCTCCTGTGCTCTTGCTGTTGCGGGTGTTGCTTGCGTGCGGTGTGTTCACCGGGCTGCCGGAACGCGGTGCGGGTGCGGCGGAGGGGACATTTCCGCCGCCGCCGTTCGAGGGGCGCGTGCTGTGCGCGGCGACTCCGCCGGAGGCGGGGTTCGAGGGGCGGGCCGCGGCGGACGAGGACTGTCCGCCGCCGGCGTCGCCGTTGTTGCGGCTGCTGTGCGTTCTGATGCCCTGGGCGACCAGGTTCGCCGGGGAGCTGATCACGGCGGCGGCCTTGCCCTCGGCACCCTGCATGATGCGGTTGTTGCGGCCGTTGGCGATCTCGTCGCCGAAGCCGGGGACGAAGCGGTAGATCATCGCGGAGGCGAAGATCGCGAGCAGGATGATGGCGAGGCCGGACACGATGGCGGCCACGGAGTCGGGCCCGTCCTCCGTGGTCAGGGCGCCCGCGAGGCCCAGCACGATGACGATCACGGGCTTGACCATGATCACCGCGATCATGATGCCGGCCCAGCGGCGAACGTGGCCCCACAGGTTCTTGTCGACCAGGCCCGCGTAGACGACGACACCGAGCAGGGCGCCGACGTAGAGCAGGACGGCGCGCAGGTACAGCTCCAGGTAGAGGACGCCGGCCGCGACGATCGACACGAAGGACACCAGGATCAGCATGATCGGGCCGCCGCCGATGTCGTCGCCCTGCTTCAGGGCCTGGGAGAAGGTGCCGAAGAACGTGTCGGTCTGGTCGCCGGTGCCCTTGGCCAGGACGTCGGTCACGGCGTCGGTGGCCGACACGACCGTGTACAGGATCAGCGGCGTGAAGGCCGAGGCCAGGACGGTGAGCCAGAGGAACCCGACGGCCTCGGAGAGCGCGGTGGTGAGCGGGACGCCGCGCACGGCACGCTTGGCGACCGCGAGCAGCCACAGGACCAGGGTCAGGAACGCGGACGCCGCGAAGACGACGGCGTACTGCTTGAGGAACGTGTCGTTCGTGAAGTCGACGTCGGCGGTGTTCTTGACGGCGTCACTGAGCGTGTCGACGGTCCAGGCGGCGGCGTCGGCGCAGCCCTTGGCGAGGGAGGAGAGGGGGTCGAGGGTGGAGGGGAGGGTGTCGGGGGTGCTTCCCCCGCCACCGGAGCCGCTGCGGCTGCCTCGTTCGCAGTAGTCCTTGGCGGGGCCGCGGATGAGATCGCAGGGATCGTCGGTGTCCGTGGGAGCCGGTGTGGGCGCGGCGAACGCCCGGCTGGCCAGCAGGATCGTAGAAGCCTGTACTGCCGCGACAGCGGCCGAGACCTTGAGGACGCGGTGGTTAGCGCGCATACGTGAACCCTCCGTATTCCTCGACGGCCTTCGTCATGTCGTCGGCCGTGGAAGCCCGCTGATCGCGCCCGACCGGCACAGGTCCGTCCTTCTGCTGGAAGTCGGTGACCTTCCAGTCGTCATTGGTCCACGTCAGCTGGTACGTGGTGGTGTACCAACTTTCGGTCACGGGGTTGGTCGAGCTGCCACCCGAGAGCCCGAAGAGCGAGGTGTACCAGACCTCGACGGTCGCCTTCTCGGCGCTGGACGCCGTGACCTTGGTGCCCACTGGGATCACTCGGGAGACGAAGGTCTGACCGGTCGGCGCCTTGCCGTCCTTGTCCAGGCCGATGTTGGCCAGGAACTTCGCGCTGGAGTACGCACCGTCCAGATCCGTCTGTCGGGCTGCGGCGATGTCGGGCGCATAGACGGTGCTCACGATCTCGTGCCGTCTGGTCTTGTCGAACATCCCGTCAGAACCCAGCGCGACCGCGTAGTTCGCCGCCGCGCTCTGCGCCCCCTGCTCGTCATGGGCGAAGCCCGACTGTACGGGGCGGGTCCCCGACGGTGCCGTCGAGGACGTCTTCGGCTTGTTCCCGTCGCCGCCCTCCACGGATGCGGAATCGTCTCCTCCACGGTTCGCGAAGGCGATCGCCGCGATGAGGAGGACGACGACGCCGACCACGGTGACCAGGCTCCGCGAGGAGGAGCGGCCGCCGCGTCGGGGCCCGCCCTCCTCCTCCGGCAGCCGGAGCCGGGTCTGGCCGGTGCCGCCGTAATCGCCGGACGAGTGGTGATCGTCTCCGAGACTCATGCCGCGTACGCCCCCTCGACGTCGGGTCGGCCGTGTACGTACGACGGTAGCCGTGCTGGTTCCCGCTCGGGCGCGGTGTTATGACTCGACATCAGGGAAACGCAACCTCAGCCGGTTGGCACGACGGGCGGGTGGGATGAAGGGGGAGGAACGGTTGCGTGCCGGGCTACACGGCCATCCCGTACACGATGGTGAAGAGTGTGCCGAGCGAGCCGATGATGAACACGCCCGTCAGTCCCGCGATGATCAGGCCCTTGCCCTGCTCCGCGCTGAAGGTGTCCCGGAGCGCGGTGGCGCCGATGCGCTGCTTGGCGGCGCCCCAGATGGCGATGCCGAGGCAGAGCAGGATGGCGACGGCCATGACGACCTGGACCATCGTCTTGGCCTCGGTCCCCAGCGCACCGAAGGGGCCCCAGTCCGGAGCGATCCCCCCGATGATGGTGTTGATGTCTCCCTCGTCGGCCGCAAAGAGCATGTAAGTCACCGCCCCTGTTGGGTAGTTCCGCATCCCCTGCGGGCATGCAGAGGTCAAGCCTCATTGTCGCTGACAATGGCACCGTCGCATGTCGACTTGGCGTCATTGATTGGCGGGTTTCGTGCGAATAGCTTGCCACCGGTCCGCGCCGGGCCCTGGCCGGGTGGTGCGGACCGGTGTCCAAAGAGTCGTATGGTCACTCTGTGTATCACGTGAGGTTACGCCGGGCAATGATGCGGGGGCGCAACCTGTCACGTGGTTCCGTCGTTGGGCCCTTCTGCGACGTGATCGAATGGGCCCGGCATCACGGTGTGTGACTGGCCTTCAGGTGGTCGGACATGGCCGGGAAACGTCACTGAACCGCGCGCTCATGGGGGATGGTTGGACCATGCGCAAGATGTGGGTCGGAGCCGGTGTCGCGGTTGCCCTGGGGATGGGCTTCGTGATGCTGCTCGTCGTCGGTGTCTACCTCGTCGCCGGGGACCTGGCCGGCGGCGCGGGCGGCGGGGCCAAGAAGCTCGCCAAGGGGAGCGTGCCCGCGGCGTACCAGCCGATCGTGCAGAAGTGGGGCAATCTCTGTCCCGCCATCAACCCCGCGCTGCTGGCCGCCCAGTTGTACCAGGAGAGCGGCTTCAACCCGAGGGCGCGGAGCGCGGCGGCGGCGCAGGGGATCGCGCAGTTCATTCCCGGGACGTGGGCCACCCACGGCATCGACGGGGACGGGGACGGGGACCGGGACGTGTGGGACCCGGCGGACGCGATCCCGTCGGCGGCGTCGTACGACTGCTCCCTCGCCTCGTACGTGAAGGACGTGCCCGGCGACCCCACCGAGAACATGCTGGCCTCCTACAACGCGGGGGCCTACGCGGTCATCAAGTACCAGGGCGTGCCGCCGTACACGGAGACGCGGAACTACGTCAAGGTGATCACGACCCTGGAGAGGAGCTTCGCCGCGCCCACCGGCCGGGTCGATCCGTCCGAGCAGGCCGCCGGTGCCATCGCCTACGCGCAGAAGAAGCTCGGAACCCTGTATCTGTGGGGTGGGAACGGGACGCCCGAGCAGGGCGGGCGGTTCGACTGCTCGGGGCTGACCAAGGCGGCGTACGAGAGTGTCGGGATCAAGCTGCCGCGGGTGGCCAACGACCAGTACAACGCGGGGGCGCATCCCGCGCGGGACGAACTGCTGCCGGGGGACCTGGTGTTCTTCTCCGACGACCTCACCAACTCGCGGGCCATCCGGCACGTGGGGATCTACGTGGGCGGCGGGTACATGATCGACGCGCCGCGGACGGGTGCCGTGATCCGGTTCGACCCGATCGACACCCCCGACTATTTCGGGGCCACTCGGGTGACCGAGGATGGCGCGAAAGCGCTGCCCACCACGGTGTGAATGGAAGTGTGTGAACCCAGCGTGAAACCCTGCCCTGAGCTGCGGCGACGTGTCTCTCTTCGATAACGTCTGCGTGATCATTCAGTGGAGTGTGGAACGTATCGACGGGGGACGTGCGTTCCTGTTGACGTACGGCTGACCACGGGGGTGGCAGAAGAGGCGCGCGTCCGGTGCGCCTCATCAGGACATGACGAAGGGGCCGCAGCACCATGGCTGGACTCGCCGAATCCGGGTCGAACCCCGACGTCGAGCTGCTCTACGACATCAACGGCCTGGCCAAGGACGCTCCGCACTGGTTCGACCGGGTCATGGAGTTCGTCGGCGAGTACGGACTGCTGTTCGCGATCGTGCTGCTGGTGCTGTGGTGCTGGTGGGGTGTGCGGCGGCGGGGCGGTGAGGACGCGGCCTCGAACGTGGCCGCTCTGCTGTGGGCGCCGCTCGCGGCCGGGGTCGCGGTGCTCGTCAACGTGCCGATACGGGGGTTCGTGGAGCGGCCCCGGCCCTTCAAGTCCCATGACGGGCTCGAAGTCCTCGTGGAGGGGAAGAACGACTTCTCCTTCGTGAGCGACCACGCCACGCTCTGCATGGCCCTGGCGGTCGGACTGTTCGTCGCCAACCGGAAGTTCGGGATCGCCGCGATCGTGCTGGCCCTGTTCGGCGGCTTCGCCCGGGTCTACATGGGCGTGCACTACCCGACGGACGTCGTGGGCGGCTTCGCGCTCGGTACGGCGGTCGCGCTGCTGCTGTCGCCGGTCGCCATGGCCCTGTTGACGCCGCTGACCCGGGCCGTCGAGCGCTCGCCCCGGGTGGGGTGGCTGGTCAGCGCACGAGGCCGGGCGGGTGCCGCCGGGCGCGGCGCCGTGATTCCCGGCGCGCGCACGGAGAGTGCCTCCGAGGCGTCCGGCGAGCGGGATCTCGCCGCCTGACGCTCACAGTGCCTGTGGGTAGGTGAAGACGCGGTCCGGGTCGTACTGGTGCTTGAGGCGCGCCAGACGCGGGGCCGCGTCCGCGTAGTAGGCCTTCCGCCAGTCCTTCAGGGCCGGGTCCGTGTAGTTCTGGTAGGCGGCGCCGGAGGCGTACGGGCGCATGGCACCGTGGGTGGAATCCAGCCACGACCGGGCCGTTCCTCCGCGCGTTCCCGGGCTCCACGACACGAGGTACTGCGCCAGCATGCGGGAGCGCCGGTGCACGAACGCGGTCGCCGTCGGGGAGACGCGGTTCACCGCTCCGCCGAGCGCGGTGAGGGCGACACTGCCGGCGCCGCCCCGGACCCTGCCCAGCTGGGAGAGCAGGGCGGTGACGCCGGCGGACGGGATCGACCGGTCGAAGAAGTCCGACCGGGCGGCGTACGTCTCGCGGCCGAGCGAACCCTCCGGCGAGTGACCGGGGGTGGAGCCCGGAAGGTGGCAGCGGGCGTCGGTCGGGAGGGACGAGCACCCCGCGTACGCCTCCATCGCCCCCTCGTAGGTGTGCTTCTTCAGGGAGACGGAGCTCGCGGGGGCGCCGACGCGGTCGGCGAGGCGGTCGACGGCGTTCTGGAGCTCGCCGTAGGTGCCGAGGGAGAAGGCGGCGACCGAGACCGTCGGGGCGGCGCCGGGAGCAGCGGCCAGGTGGAGGGAGGACCAGATCTCGTCGGGCTGGTCCGGACCCCACTCCTGCCAGGCGCGGAGGACCGCGGCGGCCCTTCCCCAGGGCCAGGTCAGATAGGCGGACACGGCACGCGGGGCGGGGTGGGAGCGGAAGCGGAACTCCGTGACGATCCCGAAGTTGCCGTTGCCCGCGCCGCGCAGCGCCCAGAACAGGTCGCTGTTGTCGGTGGCGTTGGCGGTGAGTTCCCTGCCGTCGGCGGTGATCAGGGTGGCCTGGGTGAGGCTGTCGCAGGTCAGGCCGTAGGCGCGGGAGACGACTCCGTGGCCGCCGCCGAGGGTGAGGCCGGAGATCCCGACGGTGGGGCAGGATCCGGCCGGGACGGTCACGCCCTTCGCGGCGAGGGCGCGGTAGACGTCGATCAGCTTGGCGCCGGCGCCGACGACCGCCTCGCCGGAGGAGGCCCGGACGCGGTTCAGCTTCGAGACGTCGATGATGAGGCGGCCGTCGCCGGAGGACCAGCCGGCGTAGGAGTGCCCGCCGTTGCGGATCGCCACGGGGATGTGGTGGGCGCGGGCGTAGGAGAGGGCGGTGCGGATGTCGTCGGGGTGGGCGACGTAGGCGACGGCGGTGGGTCTGAGGGTGTCGAAGCGGGTGTTGTAGAGCTGGTGGGCCGTTTCCCAGGCGGGGTCGCCGGGGCGGATCAGCCGACCGTCCAGGGAGCCGGCCAGGGCGGTCCAGGTGGCGGGTGCGGGGGTGGTGCTCCTGCCGGGGTGCGGCGAGGTGCGCGCCGTGGTCGTGGGCGTGGGCCTTTTGGGATCAGTGCCAGAGGCCCGGTCCTCGACCGTGCAGGCGGCGGTGGTTGCCGTGAGGGCCGCGGCCCCGCTGATACTCAGGAACGTTCGCCGTCGCATGTCGCCTCCGCGTCTTTTGGGGGTTTTTATGAAGACGAGGATGCGGGGGTCCCCGGTTCACCGGTGTACGGCGTGCGGGGTGCACAGGTGTACGGAACCGGACGGGGGGCGACGTCGCTCGACTCGGGGGGCGGGTGGCCGTCCGCGGTCCGGTCGGCTGCGACCGGCTGCGCCGGGGCTTCATGCCGGGGTGTGGGACTTCGCGTCCGTGCGGGCCTGGCTTCTGGCCCTGCGGGCCGGGCCGCGCCAGCCGCAGGTGCAGCGGGCCAGGCAGAAGGGGCCCTGTTCGACCGTTGTCGTGAGGTGTTCCGGGGCGTCCCCGGGAGCTTCGAGACCGTCCTGCTGCGCCACGCCCACAACGTTACCGGGGTCGCCTGCCCCTCGTTAAGCGGGACGGCAGGGGGTCCGGAACGGGCGTGACGGCTTGGGATAGCAGGTGGCGATGGTCGGGCGGGAGCGGGAGCTGCGGAGTGGGAGGCCGGGCGGCGGTCTCGCCCTCGCCGGCGGTGTGGTCTGCGTCTGTCTGGCCGCCGCCGGGTGCTCCGGAGCCGGGGAGGGCGCCTCGGTGCAGGGAGCGGACGGCGGGGATCCGGTCGCCGTGCTGCACCGGGCCGCCGACCGGCTGGTGGCCGCCGGGAGCGCGAAGGCGCGTACCGCGATGCAGATGGCCAGCGGCGGGACGCGGGTGACCATCCGGGGCGAGGGTGTGTACGACTTCGAGGAGCGGCTCGGGCGGTTGAAGGTGCGGCTGCCCCAGGACCCGGCGGGATCGAGCGAGCACCGGCCGATCACGGAACTGCTCGCGCCCGGGGCCCTGTTCATGAAGAACCGGGGCGCCGGTGTCCCCGACGACAAGTGGGTGCGGGTGGAGACCGACTCCCTGTCCGACGGGAACCTGGTGACCGGCGGGGCGACGGATCCGTTCGCCGCCGCCGAGGTGCTGCGGGGGACGCGGACGGCGAGGTTCGTGGGGCGCACGGAGCTGGCCGGGACAAAGGTGCGGCACTACCGGGGGACCGCCGATCTCGGGCGGGCGGCGCGCGGCGCCTCGGAGGGCAACAGGAAGGCGCTGGCCGCGGCGGCCGAGGGATTCGCCACCGCCGAGGTGCCGTTCGACGCCTACCTCGACGACGAGGGCCGGATCCGCAAGGTCCGCCACCGCTTCAGTTTCGCCAACGGGCGCCAGGACGGCACCGGCACCGTGGACGTCGCCTCGACGACGCTGCTCTACGATTTCGGCGCCGCCGTCCGCGTACGGCTGCCGGAGGACCAGGACATCTACGCCGGCCGGATCGCCGAGGAGCCGGGCGAGGGGGCCGGGGCGGCGGGCGAGGGGGCCGGGGCGGCGGTCGACGGCAAGAACTAGTCGACGGCAAGAACTAGCCCTTCCGTGCCATGCGCGGTGTGTATGCCGCTCCCTACTCTAGGAAGTCGGTGACGGCAGAGACGAGGTGACGCGTGTGGCTCCGGTCGGCGGTACGGCGGTTCAGGACAACGTGGCCCTCGCCGAGATCGAGCTGTGCGGCGAGCTGATCATCGCGGCGTCGGCCGCCCGGGAGCGGCTCAGCCTGGAGAGCATCGACGAGGTGCTGCGCGTGGCCGAGGAGCGCTCACGTGCGCAGTAGGCGGCCGATGGCCTTCGTCGCCTCTTCCACCTTGGCGTCGATCTCGGTGCCGCCCTTGAGGGCCGCGTCGGCGACGCAGTGCCGCAGGTGCTCCTCCAGCAGTTGCAGCGCGAAGGACTGCAGGGCCTTGGTGGAGGCGGAGACCTGGGTCAGTATGTCGATGCAGTAGACGTCCTCGTCGACCATCCGCTGAAGGCCGCGGATCTGGCCCTCGATCCGGCGCAGGCGCTTGAGGTGCTCGTCCTTCTGCTTGTGGTAGCCGTGCACGCCGCGGTCGTGGTCGGTCACGATGTCCGTGCCGTCCGTCTCCACCTGGTCCACCGCCTGGTCCACGGCGGAGGAGGGCGCACCCGCGCCGGCCTCGGTGGTCGTCATCGCGTCCTCCTGAAACGGACATATACCCCTGGTGGGTATATGGTAACGAACTTTCCCGGGTAGGGGCCCCTTGCCGGAGCGCCGACGTCGCCCCCCTGCTCATCACTCTGCCTGATGGGCGACACTGGGGGACGGCCCGTTAGCAGTGGCCGGATGATGCGCCTAGCATCAGCCTGACCGAAACCGATGCACCCCGAGGACCCCACGTGCGCTTTCGTCTGACCCCCAGGGAGACGAGCTTCTACGACATGTTCGCCGCCTCCGCGGACAACATCGTCACGGGCTCCAAGCTCCTGATGGAACTGCTCGGGGCGGACGCATCCGCCCGGGCCGAGATCGCAGAGCGTATGCGGGCCGCCGAACACGCGGGTGACGACGCCACGCACGCGATCTTCCACCAGCTGAACTCCTCGTTCATCACGCCCTTCGACCGCGAGGACATCTACAACCTCGCCTCCTCCCTCGACGACATCATGGACTTCATGGAGGAGGCCGTCGACCTGGTCGTCCTCTACAACGTGGAGGAACTCCCCAAGGGGGTCGAGCAGCAGATCGAGGTGCTGGCGCGGGCCGCCGAGCTGACCGCCGAGGCCATGCCGAACCTGCGCACCATGGACAACCTCACCGAGTACTGGATCGAGGTCAACCGGCTGGAGAACCAGGCCGACCAGATCCACCGCAAGCTGCTCGCCCACCTCTTCAACGGCAAGTACGAGGCCATCGAGGTGCTGAAGCTGAAGCAGATCGTGGACGTGCTGGAGGAAGCGGCCGACGCGTTCGAGCACGTGGCGAACACGGTGGAGACCATCGCCGTCAAGGAGTCCTGAGCCGTTCATGGACACCTTCGCTCTGGTCGTGACCATCGCGGTCGCGCTCTTCTTCACGTACACCAACGGTTTCCACGATTCGGCCAACGCGATCGCCACCTCCGTGTCGACGCGTGCGCTCACGCCCCGCGCCGCGCTCGCGATGGCCGCCGTGATGAACCTGGCCGGGGCGTTCCTCGGTTCCGGGATCGCCAAGACGGTCAGCGAGGGGCTGATCGAGACACCCGAGGGCTCCAAGGGGATGGGGATCCTCTTCGCGGCACTCGTGGGCGCGATCGTCTGGAACCTCATCACCTGGTACTTCGGCCTGCCGTCCTCCTCCTCGCACGCCCTGTTCGGAGGCCTGGTCGGGGCGGCACTGGCCGGGGGCACGACCGTGTACTGGAGCGGAGTCGTCGACAAGGTCGTGATTCCGATGTTCCTGTCGCCGGTGATCGGCCTGGTCGCCGGTTACCTGGTGATGACCGCGATCATGTGGGTCTTCCGGCGGGCCAATCCGCACAAGGCGAAGCGCGGCTTCCGTATCGCGCAGACGGTCTCGGCGGCGGGCATGGCACTGGGGCACGGTCTCCAGGACGCGCAGAAGACGATGGGCATCGTGGTGATGGCACTGGTCATCGCCGACGTCGAGGACTACGGCGACCCGATCCCGGTGTGGGTCAAGCTCGCCTGCGCCCTGATGCTGTCCGCGGGGACGTACGCCGGTGGCTGGCGGATCATGCGGACGCTGGGTCGGAAGATCATCGAGCTGGATCCGCCCCAGGGGTTCGCCGCGGAGACGACGGGGGCGTCGATCATGTTCGGGTCGGCGTTCCTGTTCCACGCGCCGATCTCCACGACCCATGTGATCACCTCGGCGATCATGGGTGTGGGAGCGACGAAGCGGGTCAACGCCGTGCGGTGGGGGGTCGCGAAGAACATCATCATGGGGTGGTTCATCACGATGCCGGCCGCGGCGGTGGTGGCCGCGGTGTCGTTCTGGATCGTGAACCTGGCGGTCCTGTAGCGGCACCCCGTACGGCGATGGGCCCGCCCCCGGAATCCGGGGGCGGGCCCTTGTGCTCCTCGCGGTGGCACCGCCATGCAGCACCGCGAGGGGTTGGAGGGGCGGTCTAGCCGAAGCGGCCGGAGATGTAGTCCTCCGTGGCCTGGACCGACGGGTTGGAGAAGATGCGCTCCGTCTCGTCGATCTCGATCAGCTTGCCGGGCTGCCCGACCGCCGCCAGGTTGAAGAAAGCCGTACGGTCCGAGACCCGCGCCGCCTGCTGCATGTTGTGCGTCACGATGACGATCGTGAAGCGCTCCTTCAGCTCGCCGATCAGGTCCTCGATCGCCAGGGTGGAGATCGGGTCCAGGGCCGAGCAGGGCTCGTCCATGAGCAGGACGTTCGGCTCGACCGCGATCGCCCGCGCGATGCACAGGCGCTGCTGCTGGCCGCCGGAGAGGCCGGAGCCCGGCTTGTTCAGGCGGTCCTTGACCTCGTTCCAGAGATTGGCGCCCCGCAGCGACTTCTCCACGATGTCGTCCAGCTGGGACTTCTTGTACTTGCCGTTCAGGCGCAGGCCCGCCGCGACGTTGTCGTAGACCGACATCGTCGGGAACGGGTTCGGGCGCTGGAAGACCATGCCGACCTCGCGGCGCACGGCCACCGGGTCGATGCCGGCACCGTAGAGGTTCTCGTCGTCGAGCATCACCTTGCCGTCGACGCGGCCGCCCGGGGTGACCTCGTGCATGCGGTTGAGCGTGCGCAGGAAGGTGGACTTGCCGCAGCCGGAGGGGCCGATGAAGGCCGTCACGGAGCGGGGCTCGACGGTCATCGAGATGTCCTCGATGGCCAGGAAGGAGCCGTAGTAGGCGTTGAGGCCGCTGACATCTATGCGCTTGGCCATGGGTATCACTGCTTCTTTCGGTCCGAGTCGCTGACTGCTCGTGCGTCGGTCGCGTCAGCGACCCGCCGCGCGGCGAAGCCGCACAATGTCATCGCGGGGCCTTCCAGCGGGCGATGCCGCGGGCCGCGAGGTTGAGGATCATGATGAAGGCGATCAGCGTCAGGGCCGCCGCCCAGGCACGGTCGTACGCCGCGTCCGAGCCCGCGCCGTACTGCAGGTAGATGTACATCGGCAGCGACTCCTGCGGGTCCTTGAAGGGATTCGCGTTGATGAAGTCGGTGCCCCAGACCAGCAGCAGCACGGGGGCCGTCTCGCCGGTGATGCGGGCGACGGCCAGCATGACGCCGGTGACGATGCCGCCGATCGACGTCGGCAGGACCACCTTCAGGATCGTGCGCCACTTCGGCACGCCCAGGGCGAGGGAGGCCTCGCGCAGCTCGTTCGGGACGAGCTTGAGCATCTCCTCGGTGGAGCGGACGACCACGGGGATCATCAGGATGCACAGGGCGAACGAGCCGGCCACGCCGGACGGGCCCATGTCCAGGATCAGGACCCACAGGCTGAGCACGAACAGGCCCGCGACGATCGACGGGATGCCCGTCATGACGTCCACGAAGAAGGTGACGGCCTTGGCGAGCCGGCCGCGTCCGTACTCGACCAGGTAGATCGCGGTGAGCACGCCGATGGGCACGGAGAACAGCGTGGCGAGGCCGACCTGCTCCAGGGTGCCGAGGATGGCGTGGTAGATGCCGCCGCCGGGCTCGCTGTCGGCGACCACGCCCATCGAGTGGGTCAGGAAGTAGCCGTCGAGGACCTTCACGCCCTGCTTCACGGTCTCCCAGATCAGGGAGACCAGCGGGATCAGCGCCATCAGGAAGGCGACCCACACCATGCTGGTCGCGACCCGGTCCTTGGCCTGCCGGCCGCCCTCGACGCGGGCCGAGATGCCGTACGAGCCGGCGACGAAGAGGACCGCCGCGATCAGGGCCCACTGGATGCTGCTGTCCAGCCCGGCGGCGGCGCTGATGCCGAAGCCGAGGAGGACCGAGCCGGCCGCGACCGCCCAGGGGAACCACTGGGGCAGGGTGGCGGCGCGCAGGGAGCTGCGGTTCTTGGGGGTCAGGGTTGCGTTGCTCATGCGTTGGCCCCCGAGTACTCCTTGCGGCGGGCGATGATCAGGCGGGCGCCGCCGTTGACCAGCAGGGTGATGACGAACAGGACGAGGCCGGAGGCGATCAGCGCGTCACGGCCCATCTGGGTCGCCTCGTTGAACTTGCTGGCGATGTTCTGGGCGAAGGTGCCGCCGCCCGGGTCGAGCAGGCTCGGGGCGATGTCGAAGGTCGGGGAGAGCACCATGGCCACGGCCATCGTCTCGCCGAGCGCGCGCCCGAGGCCGAGCATCGAGGCGGAGATGACGCCGGAGCGGCCGAAGGGGAGCACCGACATCCGGATGACCTCCCAGCGCGTGGCGCCGAGGGCCAGGGCGGCCTCCTCGTGCATGCGCGGGACCTGCCGGAAGACCTCGCGGCTGACGTTGGTGATGATCGGCAGGATCATGATCGCGAGCAGGATGCCCACGGTGAACAGCGAGCGCCCCGCGCCGCCGTTCCACTCGAGGATCCCGGTCCAGCCGAGGTACTGGTCCAGCCAGCCGTAGAGGCCGTCCAGGTGCGGCACCAGGACGAGCGCGCCCCACAGGCCGTAGACGATCGAGGGCACCGCGGCGAGCAGGTCGATCACGTAGCCGATCAGACCGCCCAGCTTGCGCGGCGCGTAGTGCGTGATGAACAGCGCGATGCCGACCGAGATCGGGACGGCGATGGCCATGGCGATGATCGACGACACGATGGTGCCGTAGGCCAGGACCGCGATGCCGAACTCCGGCGGGGTGCCGGTCGGGTTCCATTCGAAGCTGGTGAAGAAGTTCGCCTCGTCGTCGCCGATGGCGAGGACGGCGCGGTAGGTGAGGAAGGCCGCGATGGCGGCCATGATGACCAGCACGAGGATGCCGGACCCGCGGGAGAGCCCGACGAAGATCCGGTCGCCGGGGCGGGTGACGCCGCGGGCGGCGCTCGTGTTCCCGGCGGCGGGCTGCTGGGGCGTGGGTGAGGGGGCTGGCTTCTGGGTGTCCGTTGTTATGTCCATCGGGTTCTCCGGTCTGCGGAGCCGCGTGGTCGGCGGCTCGGGCGGAGCCCCGGTCGGGGGCTCCTGGCGGCGGTGCACCGGACGGTGCGGTCCGGCCCCCGCGGGGACCGGACCGCACTCGGGTCAGCTCAGGCCCGAGATGGTCTCGCGGACCTTGGTGATGATCTCGGTGGGCATCGGGGCGTAGCCGGCGTCCGCCAGCAGGCCCTGGCCGTCCTCCGAGGCCATGTAGTTCAGGAAGGACTTGGTGGCGGGCAGGGTGTCCGCCTTGTTGCCCTTGTCGCAGGCGATCTCGTACGTCACCAGGACCAGCGGGTAGGCGCCCGCGGCGTCCGGGGTGTAGTCCAGCTCCAGGGCGAGGTCCTTGCCGGTGCCGACGACCTTGGCCCCGCCGATGGCGGCGGTGGCGTTCTCGACGCTGGCCTTGACCGGCTCGGCGGCCGCGGTCTTGACGTCGACGGTCTTGATGCCGTCCTTGGCGTAGGACAGCTCGAAGTACGAGATGGCGCCGGAGGTCTGCTTCACCTGGCCGGCCAGACCGGAGGAGCCCTGAGCGGACTGGCCGCCCTTGGCCTCCCAGGACTTGCCGCCCTCGTACTTCCAGTCGTCGGGCGCGGCGGCCTTGAGGTACTTGGTGAAGTTGTCCGTGGTGCCGGACTCGTCCGAGCGGTGGAAGGCCTGGATCTTGAGGTCGGGCAGCTTGGCCTCGGGGTTGAGCTTCTTGATCGCCTCGTCGTTCCAGTTGGTGATCTTGCTGTCGAAGATCTTGGCCATCGTCGGGGCGTCCAGGACCAGGGTGTCGACACCCGGGACGTTGAAGCCGACCGCGATCGGGCCGCCGACCATCGGCAGGTCGATGGCCTGGCCGTCCTTGCAGACCTTCTTCGAGGCCTCGATCTCCTCCGGCTTCAGCGCGGAGTCCGAACCGGCGAACGCGGTCTGGCCCTGCGTGAAGGCGGTGATGCCCGCGCCCGAGCCGGTCGGGTTGTAGTTGATCTGCACGCCGTTGCAGGCCGCGACGTACTGCTTGACCCACGCGTCGATGGCGTTCTTCTGCGCGGAGGAGCCGGACGCCTGGAGCTGGCCCTTGGCGTCGTCGCACTTGATGTTGCTGTTGGCGGAGGCGCTGGCGTCGCTGCCGTTGCTGCTGCCGCCGGTGTCGTCCGAGCCGCACGCCGTGAGGGCCAGGGCGCCGGAGACGGCGAGAGCACCGAGAGCGAGGGCCCGCCGGTTCATGCGCTGAAGCTTCACTTGAGGGAGTTCCTTCCAGGAGCCGCCGTCCTGAATTCGGCGGCGTGCGAGGAGTGGTAAGGCCGAAATTAGGCAGATCAGATGAAGGCGCCGAAGGGCGTAAATGAACGCGGGGTGAACCCCTGTGGACGGTGCGGTGAGGTCACGGAACGCTTACGTCGAGGACACGGGTGGGTTCCGGAGGTGGTCGGGGGCCCGTCCGGGGTCGGTCCGGGGGGCCGGATCGGGGGCGGATCGGTGGACGGTCCGGGGTCGGTTCGGGGTCGGTTCGGGGGGCCGGATCGGGGGGCGGTCCGCCGACGGTCCGGGGATCTGTCCGGGGGCGGATCGGTGGAAGGTCCGGGGCCGGTCGGGGGGCCGGATCGGGGGGTGGTCCGCCGACGGTCCGGGGATCTGTCCGGTGGGCGGATCGGTGGACGGTCGGGTGGGCGGTTCCGTACTCGGTTCAGTGGTCGGCTACGTGGGGAGCGTCGCCAGCAGCGCGTCGACGAGGTCGCGGTCCCGGGGTTCGGTGAGGCGGGTACGGGCCGCGTCCGGGGTCAGCCACAGGATGCGGTCGACCTCGTCGGAGGGGGTGAAGGCACCGGCGCCCGCCGCCGCGGCCCAGTAGCGGACCTCCTTGGGGCGGCCGTTCGCGAGGTAGCGCACGGTGGGCAGCTCGGGGCCCGGCTCGGCGGCGTACCCCGTCTCCTCCGCGACCTCGCGCAGGGCGCCGGCGAGCGGGTCCTCACCGGGCTTGAGCTTGCCCTTCGGGTGCGACCAGTCGTCGTACTTCGGGCGGTGCACGAGGCACAGCTCCAGGCCGGGGGACGCGGCCGAGGTCGCGGGGCGGGGGCGCCACAGGACGCAGCCGGCCGCGCGGACCGTGGGGTCGTCGTGTGCGAGGCTCACGGCCGTGTTCCTCCCGTTGCTCTTGCGGCGGGCTCCGCGCATGCCTACGGAGTGGTCGCGCGGTTCCTGTGCGGTTCCCAAGCAGGGCCCGTGCAGGGCCCACTCAGTGCGTAAGCCGTCCTACGGCAGCCTGATCGGTTCCTTGCGCCAGCTGTGCTGGAACGCGTACCGCGCCGCCTCCACCTCATGCCGCTGGTCGGCGTGGAGCACGCCGAGCGCGTACGCCGTGGCCGGGGCGATGCGCGGGGTACGGGCGGCCTGGGCGGCGGCCGCGGCGGCCTCCGCGGCGTCGCGGTGGCGGTTCAGGGCCTCGCCGGCGGCCAGGAGGCGCACGTCCACGGTGTCCTCGTCGGCCCCGGCCGCCGCCCCGGACAGCGCCTCCAGGGCGTAGCGGTGCAGGCGCAGCAGCAGGCGGACCTGGTGCCACGGGGCGTCCTGGGGGTGGGGGGCGGGGTCCGGGGAGAGCCCGTGGATCAGGGCCTCGGCGTTGTACGGACTGCCCGCGGTGACCAGCGGGAGGGCGGCCACGGCGTCGGTGAGGCGCTCCTGCGCGGCGGTGGCCAGCGGGCGCAGGTCGACGGGCGCGGCGTCGGAGGCGGGGTGGGAGGCGGGGTGGGGAGAGGCGGACGCGGACCTGCGGCCGGCGGGGCTCAGCGGGACTTCGCTGGCCAGTAAGGCGACCTTGTCGGCGACGGCGTGGAAGCGGCTGCTGCCCAGGCACTGGAGGGCGGCGGAGTGCGCCCGGGTGCGGGCCAGGGTCAGCTGCCGGTCGAGCAGCGCGCCCGCCTTGGCCGCGCCCACCGTGAGGTTGCCGCGGTTCGCGGACGCCGGGTGGCCGCTGGCGGGTACGGGGGACGCGGCGGAGGGCACGGTCGCGGTGACGGCGGCCCGGCCCACCGGCCGCGGGGCCGGGAACGCCGTGGAACCGGAGAGCCGGTGCAGGGCCTGGAGCAGGCGTTCCAGACGGGACGCGTAGGCGTGCTCCATCGCCAGCGTGCCGGACAGCCAGGCCAACTCGGGGCGCATCTCCTCCGCCCAGTCGGCGTCCAGCAGCGGCTGGAAGGTGTGCAGGGTGGCGCTGATGCGGCGGGCGGCGCGGCGCAGGGCGCGGGCCGCGTCCACGTCGTCCGCGGGCGGGGCCGCGCGGTCCGGGCCGGCGTACGCGCCGTTCGCGCCCGGCGCCTCCGTTCGGGCTGCCGCTCCCGTCCCGGTGCCGGATCCTGTTCCCGACTCCCGGTGCCGGCGCAGCGCGCGCAGGAACTCCGTGGCCTGGGCGCGCAGGTAGCCGACCAGTGCGTCGGTGCCCGCGTCGGTGCCCGTGTCGGCACGCGGACCGCTCGTACCGGCGTCCTCGCGCGCGGTGGCGGTCGTGGTCGTGGTCGCGCGCGGGGTCGCGGGTTGCGGCGGTCCGGCGGTCGCGGTCGCCGCGGGGTCCGTCGGGTCAAGGTGTCGCTGTGCCACGCCGGCGCCTCCGGGCGTCTATGAGCATCTCCTGGATGTTGCGCAGGGGCTGGCCGTCCGCGTCGGTCGCGTGCCGGGTCCACTCACCGTCCGGGCCGAGGTGCCAGGAGGCGGTGCCGTCGGACATGCCGTTCTCGAGGAGCCGGTTCAGGGCCGCCCGGTGGGCCGGGTCGGTGACCCGGACCAGGGCCTCTATCCGGCGGTCGAGGTTGCGGTGCATCATGTCGGCGCTGCCGAGCCACACCTCGGGCTCCCCGCCGTTGCCGAAGGCGAAGACCCGCGAGTGCTCCAGGAAGCGGCCGAGGACGGA
This sequence comes from Streptomyces violaceorubidus, assembly GCF_000717995.1. GTDB lineage: Bacteria > Actinomycetota > Actinomycetes > Streptomycetales > Streptomycetaceae > Streptomyces > Streptomyces violaceorubidus. Next base: position 2,217 of record NZ_JODM01000050.1, on the reverse strand, counting down.
GCGGACCCGGATGTTCTCCGACAGGCCCGGCACCCCGGGGCGCAGCGCGCAGATGCCGCGCACCCACACGTCGACCGGCACTCCGGCCTGGGACGCCCGGTAGCAGGCGTCGACCACGGCCTCGTCGACCATCGAGTTGACCTTGATGCGGACGTGGGCGGGACGCCCGGCGCGGTGGTGCTGGATCTCCTTGTGGATGCGGGAGACGAGGCCGTCGCGCAGCGACTTGGGTGCGACGAGCAGCCGGCGGTAGGTCTCGCGCCGGGAGTAGCCGGAGAGGCGGTTGAACAGGTCGGAGAGGTCCGCGCCGACCTGCGGGTCCGAGGTGAGCAGGCCCAGGTCCTCGTAGAGGCGGGCGGTCTTCGGGTGGTAGTTGCCGGTGCCTACGTGGCTGTAGCGGCGCAGCGTCTCGCCCTCCTGCCGTACGACCAGGGAGAGCTTGCAGTGGGTCTTCAGGCCCACCAGGCCGTAGACGACGTGGCAGCCGGCCTCCTCCAGCTTGCGGGCCCACTTGATGTTGGCGGACTCGTCGAAGCGGGCCTTGATCTCCACCAGGACGAGGACCTGCTTGCCGGACTCGGCCGCCTCGATGAGGGCGTCGACTATGGGGGAGTCGCCGGACGTCCGGTACAGCGTCTGCTTGATCGCGAGGACGTCGGGGTCGGTGGCGGCCTGCTCCAGGAACGCCTGCACGGAGGTGGAGAAGGAGTCGTACGGGTGGTGGAGCAGGACGTCCTTGGTGCGCAGAGCGGCGAAGATGTCCGGCGCGGACGCGGACTCGACCTCGGCCAGGTCGCGGTGGGTGCCGGCGACGAACTTCGGGTACTTCAGCTCGGGCCGGTCGATGCTGTGGATGCGGAAGAGGCCGGTGAGGTCCAGGGGGCCGGGGAGGGGGTAGACCTCCGCCTCGCCGATCTTGAGCTCGCGCACGAGGAGGTCCAGGACCTCGCGGTCGACGGATTCCTCGACCTCCAGGCGGACGGGCGGGCCCAGGCGCCGCCGCATCAGCTCCTTCTCCAGGGCCTGGAGGAGGTTCTCCGCGTCGTCCTCCTCCACCTCCAGGTCCTCGTTGCGGGTGAGGCGGAAGGTGTGGTGCTCCAGGACTTCCATGCCCGGGAACAGCTCCTCCAGGTGGGCGGCGATGACGTCCTCGACGGGGACGTAGCGGCCCGGAGAGGCCTCCAGGAAGCGGGAGAGCAGCGGGGGGACCTTGACGCGGGCGAAGTGGCGGTGGCCCGTGACGGGGTTGCGGACGACGACCGCGAGGTTGAGGGAGAGGCCCGAGATGTACGGGAAGGGGTGCGCCGGGTCGACCGCGAGGGGGGTGAGGACCGGGAAGATCCGGTGCCGGAAGAGGGTGAACAGGCGGGCCTGCTCCTTCTCGGCGAGCTCGCTCCAGCGGACCAGGTGGATGCCCTCCTCGGCGAGGGCCGGGGCGACGTCCTCGTGGAAGCAGGCGGCGTGCCGGGCCATCAGCTCGCGGGAGCGGGCCCAGATCATGTCCAGCACCTCGCGGGGCTGGAGGCCGGAGGCGGAGCGGGTGGCGACGCCGGTCGCGATGCGGCGCTTGAGGCCGGCGACGCGGACCATGAAGAACTCGTCCAGGTTGCTGGCGAAGATCGCGAGGAAGTTGGCCCGCTCCAGGAGGGGGGTGCTCGGATCCTCGGCGAGTTCGAGCACACGTTCGTTGAACGCGAGCCAGCTGCGCTCGCGGTCCAGGAAACGGCCCTGCGGGAGGCGGGCGCCGCCGTCCTGGGACTCCTCGGACTCCTCGTACGCGTCGAGGTCGGCGTCGATGTCCGGCTCCAGGCCGGAGACGGTGGCGGCCACGGTGTCGGGGCGGTGCGCCGCGATGGAGCCCACGGAGGGCTGCGTGTGCTGGACCTCTGCCTGGGTGTTCGGCTGCCTCATGAACCCATTCTTCCGCGCCGCGCGCGTGTCAGGCGCGTCGGAGGGGCCCCAGGGCCCGGAAGGGTGCGGCTCGGTCGGCTTCATTCGGTGAGCCTCGCAAGGCTGTCTGAATCGATGGTTACGGGGACATGACGTGTGGGATAGCGGGGTGCCACTGGAGGGTGGTGCCTCTGCGGGTGCCTGCGGGTGCCTGCGGCGCCTGTGCGGGGTGGGTGGGGGTGCGGGTCGCGCCTGTGCGGCTCCGGTGGGGGTGCGGGTGGCGCGGTGGGTTCGGTGGGGGGTCGGGGCCGCGCCGGGGGGTGTCCG
>NZ_JODM01000049.1 GCF_000717995.1 Streptomyces violaceorubidus | reverse complement strand
ATCTGGCGTTGACTTTTGGCACGCTGTTGAGTTCTCAAGGAACGGACGCTTCCTTTGTACTCACCCTCTCGGGCTTTCCTCCGGGCGCTTCCCTTCGGTGTTTCCAACACTATCAGGCTTTCCCGGTGCTCTTGACCACCGCCTGCGGACATGCAGAAGGTGATCCAGAGATAGGATCTGATGAGTTGGGTACCGCCGAGGCAAGGACGCGTTGCGTCGCATCGCTCAACCTCAGGCAGGAGTAACGACTGTACACGGGGCCGCCGAACGGGTGCAAATCCGTGGGGAGTGTGGTCTAGACCTCTATTGGGAAGACTCATGCGGAACCGGTACTTCCTATGACATACCCTGCTGCTCAGTGTGCCGTCCGGGACAGGCAGTGACGGCCCGTACAGATCTCCGCCCTGGGAGGCTTCCCATGACCACCGTCTCGTCCCCGCTCGCAGGACGCGCCATCGGCCTGGCCGCTGTGCCCGATCCCGTCTTCTCCGGGGCCATGGTCGGCCCGGGCACCGCCATCGACCCCGTGCGGGAGCCCTCCGAGGCGGTCGCTCCGGTCGACGGCGTCATCGTTTCGCTGCACCCGCACGCCTTTGTCGTCGTCGACGAGAGCGGGCACGGCGTGCTGACCCATCTGGGCATCGACACCGTGCAGCTCAACGGCGAGGGGTTCGAGCTGCTCGTGAACAAGGGCGACACCGTCGTGCGCGGTCAGGGCGTCGTGCGCTGGGACCCGGCCGCTGTCGAGGCCGCGGGCAAGTCGCCGGTCTGCCCGATCGTGGCCCTGGAGGCCACCGCCGAAGCACTCGCCGACCTCCGTGAGGACGGCGACGTGAAGGCAGGCGAGAGTCTCTTCCTCTGGAAGTGACGTCCGTGCCGTCAGGCGTCGGCATCGTGGGCTGGATGGACAACCACCGCGGCGGCGGGACCCGCCGCACTATCGGGACGGGTGAGATGGAGACAACGCTGCGAGGCGTCGGCGTGAGTCACGGTGTGGCGATCGGCGAGGTTCGGCACATGGGGACGGCGGTCCTGGAGCCGCCGGCGAAGCAGATTCCGGCCGAGGACGCGGAACGTGAGCAGGGGCGTGCCCGCAAGGCCGTGGAGGCTGTGGCCGCCGATCTGATGGCGCGCGGCAATCTGGCCGGGGGTGAGGCCCAGGCCGTGCTCGAGGCGCAGGCCATGATGGCCCAGGACCCCGAGCTGATGGCCGACGTGGAGCGGCGGATCACCGTCGGGAGCACTGCCGAGCGCGCCGTGTACGACGCCTTCGCCGCGTATCGCGCTTTGCTGGCCGGTGCCGGGGAGTACCTGGCCGGGCGCGTGGCGGACCTCGACGACGTGCGGAATCGTATCGTCGCCCGTCTGCTCGGAGTGCCGATGCCGGGTGTCCCGGACAGCGACGAACCGTACGTGCTCATCGCGCGGGACCTGGCGCCGGCCGACACCGCGCTGCTCGACCCGACACTCGTGCTGGGTTTCGTCACCGAGGAGGGTGGGCCGACCAGTCACAGCGCGATTCTCGCGCGGGCGCTCGGCGTGCCCGCCGTGGTGGCGCTGCCGGGCGCCGGTGAGCTTCCCGAGGGCACCGTGGTCGCCGTCGACGGCAGCACCGGGGAGATCTTCGTGAACCCGGGTGAGGAGAAGAAGGCACGGCTGACGGCCGAGGCCGCCGAGCGCAAGGCAGCACTGGCCGCCTCGACGGGTCCGGGCGCGACCTCGGACGGCCACAAGGTGCCGCTGCTGGCGAACATCGGTGGTCCCGCCGACGTGCCGGCGGCGGTCGAAGCGGGCGCGGAGGGTGTCGGCCTGTTCCGGACCGAGTTCCTGTTCCTCGACGACAGCGAGAACGCGCCGTCGGAGGAGAAGCAGGTCACCGCCTACCGGCAGGTCCTTGAGGCGTTCCCGGAAGGTCGGGTCGTCGTGCGGGTGCTGGACGCCGGCGCCGACAAGCCGCTGGACTTCCTCACCCCGGGTGACGAGCCGAACCCCGCGCTCGGTGTGCGGGGCCTGCGGACGCTGCTCGACCACCCGGACGTGCTGCGTACGCAGCTGACGGCCTTGGCCAAGGCGGCGGAGGGCCTGCCGGTCTACCTCGAGGTCATGGCGCCGATGGTGGCGGACCGGGCCGATGCCAAGGCGTTCGCCGACGCGTGCCGGGAGGCCGGGCTGCGGGCGAAGTTCGGCGCGATGGTGGAGATCCCGTCGGCCGCCCTGCGCGCGCGCTCGGTGCTTCAGGAGGTCGAGTTCCTGTCGCTGGGGACGAACGACCTCGCGCAGTACACCTTCGCCGCCGACCGTCAGGTGGGCGCGGTGTCCCGGTTGCAGGACCCGTGGCAGCCGGCGCTGCTCGACCTGGTCGCGCTGTCGGCCGAGGCGGCGAAGGCCGAGGGCAAGAGCTGCGGTGTCTGCGGTGAGGCCGCTTCGGATCCGCTGCTGGCGTGTGTGCTGACCGGTCTCGGTGTCACCTCCCTGTCCATGGGCGCGGCCTCGCTGCCGTACGTGCGGGCGACGCTGGCGAAGTTCACGCTGGCGCAGTGCGAGCGGGCCGCGGCGGCCGCCCGGGCGGCGGACAGTGCCGAGGAGGCACGGAACGCCGCGCAGGCGGTGCTGTCCGGCGAGTAGAGAGCGGCTGCGGCCGGCGTTGTCTCCGCGTGCGGGGCGTTCCACCTTCGGGTGGGGCGCCCCGCCCGCGTTCAGTGGTGGTGTCCCGGTGGCAGGCGGTCGTCCCCGAGGTCGGGCGGTGCGCAGTAGTCGACGTTGGATTCCGGGGAGACGAGGTCGCCGGACTCGACGTCGGTGCAGTAGGCGTCGAAGACCTCGGCGGCGGTGAGGGGCTGCAGGCCGTAGCCCCGCAGGCGCCAGCCGTGGATGCGGTCGGGGCCGTCGGGCGGGCTGACGCGCATCACGAGTCCGCCGGGGCCGTGGGTCGCCAGGCCGAGGGCGAGGACGCTGGTGAACTCCAGGGCCTCGGCCTCGTCGAAGTGCGGGGTGCCGTCGGTCTCCTGGTCGACGAGGAGGGCGGAGACCAGGGCTTCCTCCGGGTGGCCGAAGACGCTGCAGACCAGGTGCCGACTGCCCGGGGGTGCCGTGTCGAGGATGCGGCCGAGGAGGCGGGAGGCGCGGGTGAAGGCGGCTCGGCCGAGGTCCTCGCCGCAGGTGGCGCAGTTGCCGAGGCGGGCGAGCTGGCTCGACGTGTACTCCCAGGTGGCCTGGCGGACGGCTTCGTCGACCAGCGCCGGGAGCAGGTCGATGAGGGCCTGGCCCTCGTAGGGCACGGTCGGGCCGTGGGTGGCGAGTTCGGCGGTGAAGCGGGCGCGGCTGGCGGGGGCGTCGGCTTCGAGGCCCGCCGCCGTGCAGAAGGCGGCGTACTCCTCCGGGTCGAAGAGCGCGACCGTGGTGTGGGTGCCCTGTGCCGCGCGGGCCCGGAGGAGGGCTTCGACCTGGCGGAGGTAGGCGGCGTGGTCGTGGAAGGTGAAGCTGCGGTAGCGCCGCATGGCGCGGAAGTCGTGTTCGTCGGTGAGCAGTCCGATGGTGCCCGCGATCTCGCGGCGCAGGACGCGTCGCATGGTCCGGCCGGTTCGGCCGGTTCGGCCGGTTCGGCCGGTTCGGCCGGTCTTGTCGGTCTGGTCGGTGTGCGCCATGTTGTTTCCCCCTGTGAGCGGTCGATCAATGCTCACTCACAGTAATCGGCGGCACTGACAACGGCGTCGGGCAGGCGCGCCGAGCCGGCCGCCGTCCGGGGCGGCCGGCTCGGCGGTGTCCTGGTCAGGAGCGTTTGCGGGCGAGGTCTTCGTAGAAGTGGAGCAGGTCGAGGTTGTCGATGGAGCCGGGGTTGACCGCCTTGTCCAGCGGGGTGCCCTGGAGGAGGCGCTTGACCGGGACCTCGATGCGTTTGCCGGTCAGGGTGTGCGGGATGCCGGGCACCTCGATGACCTCGTCGGGGACGTGGCGCGGGGACAGGTTCGCGCGGATGGTCTGCTTGATGCGGTCGAGGAGGGCGTCGTCGAGGGCCGCCCCGGGTGCCAGGTGCACGAAGAGGGGCATCCAGTAGCCGCCGTCGGGCTGCTCGATGCCGATGACGAGGGATTCCCTGATCTCGGGGAGTCGCTCGACGGCTTCGTAGATGTCGGCCGAGCCCATGCGGACGCCCTGCCGGTTGAGGGTGGAGTCGGAGCGGCCGTGGATGACGACGGAGCCGCGTGAGGTGAGGGTGATCCAGTCGCCGTGCCGCCAGACGCCGGGGTAGGTGTCGAAGTAGCTGTCGTGGTAGCGGCTGCCGTCGGGGTCGTTCCAGAAGCGGATCGGCATCGAGGGCATGGGGTTGGTGACGACCAGCTCGCCGACCTCGTCGGTGAGGGGGTGGCCGCTCGGGTCCCAGGATTGCAGGTCGGTGCCGAGGCCGGGGGCCTGGAGTTCGCCGATGTGGACCGGGAGGGTGGGGACGGCGCCCGCGAAGCAGGAGCACACGTCGGTGCCGCCGCTGACGGAGGCGATCCACAGGTCGGCGCCGCTCGCGGCGAACTCGTCGTGCAGCCAGCGGAAGCCGTCGGGCGGGAGCGGGGAGCCGGTGGTGGCGACGCACTGGACGGCGGAGAGGTCCAGGTCGCGGGCCGGGTGGACGTCGGCCTTGCGGCAGGCCATGACGTAGGCGGCGGAGGTGCCGAAGAGCGTGGCGCGGGTGCGTTCCGCGATGCGCCACTGGGCGTCCGTGGCCGGGAAGCCGGGGCTGCCGTCGTAGAGGACGATCGTGGTGCCGGTGAGCAGGCCGGAGACGAGGAAGTTCCACATCATCCAGCCGGTCGAGGTGTACCAGAAGAAGCGGTCCTCGGGGCCGAGGTCGCAGTGCAGGCCGAGTTGTTTGAGGTGCTCGACGAGGATGCCGCCCTGGGACTGGACGATGGCCTTGGGCAGGCCGGTGGTGCCGGAGGAGTAGAGGACCCACAGGGGGTGGTCGAAGGGCACCTGCTCGAACACCGGCTCGCTGTCCGCGGCGGTCAGGGTCCGCCAGTCCAGCGCGCCGTCGGGGGCCTCGGTGCCGAGGAGCGGGATGTGGATAACCGCGCGCAGGGTGGGCAGCTCCCGCCGCAGTTCGGCGACGGTGTCGCGGCGGTCGTGTTCCTTGCCTCCGTAGCGGTAGCCGTCGACGGTGAACAGGACGACGGGTTCGACCTGCTGGAAGCGGTCCAGGACGCTGCGGGCGCCGAAGTCGGGTGCGCAGGAGGTCCAGACGCCGCCCACGGCGGCGGTGGCCAGGAGGGCGACCACGGCCTGCGGGATGTTGGGGAGGTAGCCGCTGACGCGGTCGCCCGGGCGGACGCCGAGGGCGCGCAGTCCGGCGGCGAGGGAGCCGACCTGTCGGCGCAGTTCGGCCCAGGTGACGGTCGTCGGCTCATGGGTCTCGTCGACGTACAGGAGGGCCGGTTCGTCCGCGCGGGTGGCCGCCGCGCGCAGGGCGTGCTCGGCGTAGTTCAGTGTGGCGCCGGGGAACCACTGGGCGCCGGGCATCGACCGGTCGCCGAGCACGCGCGTCCAGGGGGTCGAGAAGCGGACGTCGAACCACTCCGTGACGGCTTTCCAGAAGGTGTCCAGTTCGTCGACGGACCAGCGGTGCAGGGCGGCGTACCCACCCTCGGCGGGGGCTCCGTGGTGCTCGGCCGCCCAGGTCTGGAACTCGGTGATGCGTGCCTGGGCGGTGCGTCGGGCATCCGGCTGCCAGAGCGGCTGGGGGTTCTCGGTCGGCATGGGGCGGCTCCCGGACTGTGCGCGTCGTGTGCGTCCTCCGCGCACGGGCTGGGGTGTGCGCGTGACGCGGCTGACAGGGACGATGCCATGTGATCGACTTCCGCACCAGGGCGCGCCCCACATAGTCGATGACATGAAGATGTGGTCCGGTCACGGGTGAACGGCAGTTGAACGACGCCCCTGGGCGCGCTGGGCGATGGCAGGGTGAGCAGCATGGACGGTCGTGACCTGGTGCGTTCGATGAAGACGGTCGGTTCCGCGGGCATGGCGCAGGGGTTGCGTACGGTACGGGCGGCGTGGCGCAGGCGGCGTGTCGATGCGGCCGGGCTGCCGCCGCGCGGTGCGGAACGGGCGCGGGTGCCGGGTGTGATGCGGGAGGTGGAACCGGCGCCCGGGGGCGGTGTCGTCCGGTTCCACCGGTCGGAGCTGCGCATCCTCGTCGCGGTGAACGGAGCCGTGTTCTGGGGCTGGGACGGGGCCGGACCAAAGCCCTCGTACGCGTTGGCGGGCCGTTGCCCGGAGCCGGATCCCCGGGCGGTGCTGGAGCCGGACAAGGACGGCGGCTGGCGGGTGGTGGCGGAGCGGGCGACGGTGGCCGTGTCCCGGCACGGCGCGGTCGAGGTGCTGACGCCCGGGGGTGTGGTGCTGCGCCGTGAGCTGCCGCCCCGCTGGTGGGAGCCGGTCGACGGCGGTCCCGCGCGCTGGACGCAGCGGTCGGAGGTGGCGGCCGACGCCCGGTTCTTCGGGCTCGGCGGCCGGTCCGCGGGTCCCCGGCTGCGCGACGGCACGTACCGGCTGTGGAACACCGGTCCCGGTCTGCCCTTCGCCGCCGCCGAGGACGGGACGCCGGTCACGATGCCGGTGCAGTTGGTGGTGGCGGACGCCGGGACGCACCTGGTCTTCCACGACAGCACGTGGGACGGCACGGTGGCGTTGCGGGAGGGTGAGGAGGGGGCCGGGTCGGGGCACGACCGGCCCGGGCGGAGCGTGCTGCGGATGGACGGCGGTCCGCTGCGGTGCTGGGTGACGGTGGGTACTCCCGCGCGCGTGCTGCTGGCCTGGGCGTCGCTGACCGGGGCGCCCGCGCTGCCGCCGGCGTGGGCGCTCGGGCACCAGCACGCGCAGGGGGGTTTCGGCGACGAGCAGGACCTGAGACGGGTCGTGGCCGGGCATCAGGAGCGGGACCTGCCGCTGGACGCGGTGCATTTGGGTGTCGGGCACACCGACGCCCAGCAGGTGTTCACCGTCGACGAGGAGCGGTTCCCGAAACTGCCCGTGCTCGCCGAGGAGCTGCGCAGGGAGGGCGTTCGGCTGGTGTCGGCCGTCGAGCCGGCGGTGCCGGTCGCGCCCGGCAACGGGGTGTACGACGACGGGAGGCGCGCGGACGTGTTCGTGCGGGACGCCACCGGGGCGGTCGTGCGGGGGGTGGGGCGGCCCGGGGAGGTGGTCTTCCCGGACTTCACGCACGCGGGTGCGCGCGCGTGGTGGGGCGGGCTCTACGAGGAGCGGCTCGGGCGGGGTTTCGCCGGGGTCTGGCACGACCTGGACGCGCCCACGTCGTTCGCGGCGTTCGGGGAGCCTACGTTGCCGCGGTCGGCACGGCACGCGCTGGAGGGCAGGGGCGGCGACCACCGGGAGGCGCACAACGTCTACGCGCTGTGCATGGCGCGGGCCGGGTACGAGGGGCTGCGGGCCCTGACGCCCGACGAGCGGCCCTTCGTGCTGTCCCGCTCCGGGTGGGCCGGCCTGCAGCGCTACGGCGGCGCCTGGTTCGGGGACCTGACGACGGACTGGCCCGGGTTGCGGGCGTCGCTGGCGCGGGTGGTGGGGCTCGGGCTGTGCGGGGTGCCGTACGCGGGGCCGGAGGTGGGCGGGGCCGACGGGAGTCCGTCGCCCGAGCTGTATCTGCGGTGGTTCCAACTGGCCGCCTACCTGCCGTTGTTCCGCACCTCCGCCGGGCCGCGGGCGGGGCGGCGGGAGCCGTGGGAGTTCGGGGCCGAGGTGCTGGAGCACGCGCGCGTGGCGCTCGTCGAGCGGCGGCGGCTGCTGCCGTACTTCGTGACGCTGGCGCATCTGGCCCGGCGTACCGGTGCTCCGTATGTGCGTCCGCTGTGGTGGCAGGCACCGGAGGACCGGGTGTTGCGGGACTGCGAGGACGCCTTTCTGCTGGGCGACTGTCTGCTGGTGGCCCCGGTGCTCAGTGCCGGGACGGACCGGCGTGCGGTGCGGTTGCCGCGGGGGCGCTGGTACGACGTGGTGACGGAGCGGGCGTACGAGGGGCCGGCGCAGGTGCTGGTCGACGCTCCTCCTTCGGGCATCCCGGTGTTCGCGCGCGCGGGAGCGGTGGTTCCGGTGCGCGGGGAGGACGGCGCGCCACAACTCGAGGTGTGGGCGCCCGCGCCGGGGCGGACCGGCGGTGGGCTGGTCGTGCCGGACGCGGGCGACGGCTGGGTGGAACCGGAGATCGAACGGTACGTGTGCCGTTGGGAGGGGCGTTCGGTGGTCGTGGAGCGGGAGGGCGAGGACGGGGTGAGCGAGCCGTCCTGGCCCGTCCGCGTCCGCGGGCTCGCCGAGCGCACGGCTCAGATGTAGCGGCCCTCGAAGAAGGCCCGTACGGCCAGGGTGTGGAGCGGGAAGGCGAGCTCCTCCGACCTGCGCAGCAGGTGCCAGCCCTCGGTCTCGTCGGTGGCGGTGGAGGGCGGCAGGCCCTCGGCCGGCCGCTCGGGCAGCAGCCCGAAGACCAGCAGGTGGCCGTCGGACGAGCTCATGGCGTCGGCGAGGCGTACGTCGCGGCCGGCCGCGTCGATGCCCGTCTCCTCCTTGAGCTCGCGGACGACGGCCTGGCGCCAGTCCTCCCGGTGGTCGACGTAGCCGCCCGGCAGGGCGACGCCCCCGCGCGCGGGGGTCACGGTGCGGGTGATGACGACCAGGGCGGTGCCCTGCGTGTCGTACACGGGCTGGAGGGCCACCGCGACCGGCAGTGGGTTGCGGTAGGCCACGGTGCCGCACGCGGGGCAGGTGCGGGGCCAGCCGGAGACGCCCTCTCCGTAGGGCGATCCGCAGCCCGAACAGTGGGAGTCGAGCGCGGAGTTGGGAACGGAGGTTTCATTTTCGGACACGCGGCGGACTGTATCCGATCGACGGAAGGGGCGGCCCCGGCAGGCCGGTCAGCGGCGGCCGGCGAGCGACTCGGCGGAGACCGGGAAGTCGAAGTAGGTGTCCGGGTGGGGCTCCGGCTTGTAGGTGAAGTGCCACCATTCCTCGGGGAGGTTCACCAGGCCGGCGTCCTCCAGGGTGTTCTTGAGCAGCAGCCGGTTGGCGCGCTGGGCGCCCTGGACGCGGGGGTCGAGGGTGTGCGAGCGGGTGTCGAAGCAGTCGTAACCGGTGCCCATGTCGACGGAGTTGTCGGGGAAGCGCTCGCTCTGCGGGGCGAAGCAGGGGACCAGGGGCTGTCCGGGGTGGTACGGGCGGGTGGGCCTGGCCGGCAGGCGTACGAGGGTGAGGTCCATGGTCGAACCGCGGCTGTGGCCGGACTTCTCCGCGATGTAGCCGTCGGCGAACAGGCGGGTCTTGTCGACCTCCGGGTAGAACTCGGCCTTCATGTCTTGGTCGTCCAGGTCTTCGGCCCAGCGCACGAAGTGGTCGACGGCGCGCTGCGGCCGGTAGCAGTCGTACACCTTGAGGGAGTAGCCCTGGCTCAGCAGCCGGGTCTGGGCGCGGTGGAGGGCCTCGGCCGCGGGGCGGGTGAGGATGCACAGGGGCTGCCGGTAGCCGTCGACGCGCTCGCCGACGAAGTTGTGCGCGGTGGCGTAGCGCATCTCCTCGATGATCGTCGGGTCGACGCTCCGCAGGGCGACGAAGTCCTCCGGGGCCCTCGGTTCGGGTCGTGCCTGCGCGGTGGCGGGGGCCGCCGCGGCGGGGAGGGCGGTGGCGGCGAGCAGGGCGGCGAAGGTGGTGACCAGGCCGCGGAGCGCGGTGGAGAGTCGTGTCATGTTCCCTGCATCTATCAGGGCGGGGCTCGGTGAGGGAAGGGGGCGCCCCCACGACGTGCCGAGCCCACGCTGCCTGAGCGCGCCGGAATCCTGCGTGAACGCCGGGTGAACTGGGCCCGGACAGCGCGCTGTTGGGCCACCCTGCTCCCGTGCGCTCCTGGACGGACACTCTCCGCTTCGCCTTCCAACCGGTGGTCAACCTGATGACCGGCGGGGTCGCGGCGCTGGAGATACTGGCCCGGCCGGAGACCGGAGACGTGCTCGCCGAGGCGCGGCGCGATCCCGGACTCGACGGTCTGCTCGCGGTGTCGGCGCTGCGCGCGGCGGCCCGGCCGGGAGACGCTGCTGCCGCTGCACGTCAACGTGTTCGCGGGCACACTCGCCGACCTCGGTGGCCTTCAGCCCCTGCACGACGCCGTGCGCGAGGCGGGCCGGCTCCCGTGGGAGGTGACGCTGGACGTGTGTCCGCCCTACACGCACGTGCCGCGGCGGGCCCTGCTCGACGCGGTGGCCCGGCTGCGGCGGCAGGGCTTCCGCGTCTGCGCGGACGGAGTCGGTGACGGGGACGCGCCGTTGCGCCTGCTGACGGATCTGGCGCCGGACCTGGTGAAGCTCGACGCCTCGCTGCTGGCCCGGCCGGCGGCCGTGCGGGCGATGCGGGTGCTGTGCGAGGAGTCGGGGGCGCTGCTGGCCGTCGAGGGCGTGGAGACGGAGGCCCAGTACGCCGTCGCGCGGGCGGCGGGGGCGCAGTGGGCGCAGGGCGAGCTGTTCGCACCGCCCGCGCGGCTGCCCACGGTGGACGTCCACGTTCCGCCGGGCTCCCCCGGGCTCGTGCCGGCGCCTCGGTCGGAGCCGTCGGTACGGCAGTTCGTCCGGCCGACCGCGCTGTTGCCCGCGACGGCCTCGGCGGGGCGGGTGCGGGCGCTGCTGACCGGGTCGCCGGACGTGTCCGGGGTGCTGCTCGTGGACCGGGACGGGGTGCCGGTGCGCTCGGTGCACCGCTCCCGCTTCCTGTTGTCGATGTCCGGGCGCTACGGGCACGCCCTGTACGCCGACCGGCCGGCCGCCCGGCTCGGCGACCCGCCGCGGACGGTGGGCGTCGACGCGACGGCCTGGGAGGTGCTGGACGTGGTGGCCGTGGGCGGCCCGGACCGTACCTCGGACGGCGTGGCCGTCGTGGACGCGCGGGGCCGGTGCGTGGGCGTCGTGCGGCTCGCGGACTTGGTGCGGGCGCTGGCGGAGAGCCGGGTGGAGGAGGCGGCCGGGCTCAATCCACTGACGCGGCTGCCCGGTTCGGACGCGATCACGGCCGAGGTGGACCGGCGCATCGCGGCCGGGCGGCCGTTCGCGCTGAGCCGGCTCGATGTGGACCGCTTCAAGCAGGTCAACGACGGGGCCGGGTTCGCCGCGGGCGACGAGCTGATCCGGGCTGTCGGGCGGGCGCCCTTCGGGCGGCGGCCGGGGAGAGCCGGGTGGGGCACATCGGCGGTGACGGCTTCCTGGTGCTGAGCGATCCGGAAGGGCTGGAGCCGCTGGCCGCCTCGGTGCTGGACGCGCCGTGGTCGGCCGGCGGACGGCCCGTGACCCTGTTCCTGGCGACGGTCCTGTGCGCGCCGGGCAGTGTGCCGGACCACCGGCGGGCGGCGGCCTGCCTGGCGCCGTTGAAGAAGGCGGCGAAGGCGTTGCGCGGGGCGAGTTGGGTGCTGGGCCGGGCAGGTGTGCCGGGCCACGAGGTCCGACGCGGCACGGACCGGACGACGGCACCGGCGGGCTGAACGGCCGAGGACGACCGCAACCGCCGTATCCCGGCCCGCCCGTGCCGTGCGACGCCCCGGGGCCCGTGCCGTGCGGCGTCCCGGACGGGCCAGGCCCCGGGGATTCGGGCGGCGGTCGGCCGCCCTGACGCCCTCCGGGCCCCGGTCGGAGCCTCCCGTGTCGGTCGACGTCGCCGTACGTCTCGGCGTACCAAGGTGGCCGGAGGGAGGAGGATTGGCTGTTCGGGCGGCGGGCCGTCGGGCCACTCACGTCATGACGGCCCGGTGGACCGACGCCTGGGCCATCGCGTGCTGGACGACGCCGATGAGGACCTCCTTGACGGACTCCCGGTCCCGGGCGTCGCACATCACCAGGGGCACGTCCTCGCCGAGATCGAGGGCGGTGCGGACGGTCTCGGCGGGGTAGCGCGCCGAGCCCTCGAAGCAGTTGACGCCGACCACGAACGGGATGGCGCGCCGCTCGAAGTAGTCGATGGCGGCGAAGCAGTCCTCCAGGCGCCGGGTGTCGGCCAGGACGACGGCGCCGAGCGCGCCCTCGGACAGCTCGTCCCACATGAACCAGAACCGCTCCTGGCCGGGCGTGCCGAAGAGGTACAGCACCAGGTCCTCGCGCAGGGTGATCCGTCCGAAGTCCATGGCGACCGTGGTGGTGTGCTTGCCCTCCACCCCGCTGACGTCGTCGACGGGCCGCCCGGCCTCGGTGAGCAGTTCCTCGGTGCGCAGCGGCCTGATCTCGCTGACCGCGCCGACGAGGGTGGTCTTGCCCACGCCGAACCCGCCGGCCACCAGGATCTTGAGCGTGACGGGCTCGACCGGCGGCTTGCCGCGCTGGGACCGCCCGAAGATCATCGATCTCTTCTCCTTAACGTGCCGCCGCCCGACGTACACGGGGGCCGGCTCACAGTGCCCTCAATCCGTTGATCACGTCGCGCAGGATGTTCTCGTCCGGCAGTTCGGCCGGGGGCACGGGCCGGTTGACGTGCACGAGTTCGCTGTCCACGAGGTCGCCGACCAGGACCCGCACGACCCCGACGGGGAGGTCGAGTTCGGCGGCGAGTTCGGCGACCGACTGCGGGGTGTCGCGGCACAGGCCGACGATGTCCACGTGCTCCGGGGAGAGGGTGACGTCCGCCTCGGGATCGTCCGCGTGGGGTTCCGTGACGACCACCGCGATCAGGTCGAGGCGGTGCTGGCCCGCACTGGTGGTGCGGCCGCGCGTCATGGCGTACGGACGGACGACGGGGCCGGCCTCGTCGTCGAACCAGTGGTTTCTTCCCTGACCGTCTGCGCTCATGTCATCCCACTTACCCGCCCGAGGGCAGGTCGGTGCGCGGCGCGGTGGCCAGGTGCACGCCGACCCGCTTGACGAGCAGGGTCATCTCGTAGGCAACCTGCCCGACGTCCGAGTCGGCGTCGGACAGGACGGCCAGGCAGCTGCCGTCGCCGGCGGCCGTGACGAAGAGGAAGGCGTCGTCGAGTTCGACGACCGTCTGCCGGACGCTGCCCGCCTCGAAATGCCGGCCCACGCCCTTGGCGAGGCTGTGGAACCCGGAGGCCACAGCGGCCAGGTGCTCGCTGTCCTCCCTGGTCAGGTCCTTGGACGCACCCGTCGCCAGGCCGTCCCCGGACAGGACCACGGCCTTGCGGATGCTCGCGACACGGTCCACCAGGTCGTCGAGGAGCCAGTTCAGCTCGCCGGACTTGGTCGCGGTGTGGCCGGTCGCCTTCGGTGCGGTCATCGACCGTCCCCCTTAGTCGTTCCTCTTGGTGCTGATGGTGCTGTTGGAGCTGTTGGTGCTGTGCCGCCGGATGGGTCGTCACCCGCGGCGTTCTCCCGACGGCCGCGCTGCCAGCCGCGCTGGAGCGAGGCCATACGGCTGCGTACCTCGTCGGCGTCACGGTCGGCGGGATCGGAGCGGTCCTCGGCGGCCGGTTCGGGGCTCTGCCTGAGTTGGGGGGCCAGGCTGGCCTGCCGTACGCGCCGGGGCAGCGCGCCGGTCCCGCTGTCCGAGGACGGAGCGTCCTCGCGCGCCGGGGGCGCAGCGGCACCGCGTTCGGCGCCGCGCTCGGCGGTGTCCTTGCCGCGTCGGCGGGCGGGCAGCGCGGGGAGCTCCTCGTCGGTGTCCCGGGCGGTCCGTTCGGGGACGGGGCGCCCGTGCGAGCTGACCAGCTTGGGGGTGCGGCGGCGGGGCAGCGCGACCGGTGCGTTCGCCTCCGTTCCGTCCTCTGCGGCCGGCTCCTCGTCACCGTGACGGGACTCGGGACGTCGCGGTCCGGGGCGGCGGGCCCGGTCGTCGTCGGCCGCCGCCAGGGAGCGGCGCGGGCGGAACAGGCCGCCGTGCTCGCCGTCCTGGTCGTCGAGGGCGTCCAGGTCGACGGGCGCCTCCAGCTCGACCGGGCCGTCCAGCAGCGCGGCCGGACGCTCCGGGAGTCGTGCGGGCACGTGGGAGAGGGCGGAACGGCGGCTCTCCTCCCGCTCCTTGCCCTGGACGTGCTGGGGGCGGTCGAGGCGGAAGCCGACGCCGTTGGTGTCCGGGGCGTCGTCGCTGAGCAGCGCGTCGGGGACGAAGACGACCGCGGTGGTGCCGCCGTAGGGCGAGGGCTGCAGGGAGACGCGGACGTTCTGCCGCTGGGCGAGCCGGCTGACCACGAACAGGCCGAGCCGGTCGGTGTCGGACAGCTCGAACTCCGGTGTCTCGGCCAGCCGGAGGTTGGCGTCGAGCAGGGCGTCGGCGGCCATGCCCAGGCCCCGGTCGTGGATCTCCAGGGTGAAGCCGTTGGCGACGCGCTCGCCCAGCACCTGCACGGCGGTGTGCGGCGGCGAGAACACCGTGGCGTTCTCCAGGAGTTCGGCCACCAGATGGGTGAGGTCGGCGACCGCGGGTCCGGTGACGGCGACGCGCGGCAGCCTGCGGACCTCGATGCGCTCGTAGTCCTCGACCTCGGCGACGGCGGCCCGCACGACGTCCATGAGCTGGACGGGCTTGCGCCACTGCCGGGAGGGCGCGGCACCGGAGAGGATGACCAGTCCCTCGGCGTGCCGGCGCATCCGGGTGGTCAGGTGGTCGAGGCGGAACAGGTCGGCGAGTTCCTCGGTGTCCTCGGTCCTGCGTTCCATGGTGTCGAGCAGGGTGAGCTGCTTGTGCAGGAGCACCTGGCTGCGGCGCGCGAGGTTGACGAAGACCTCGGAGACGCCCGCGCGGAGTTCGGCCTGTTTGACGGCGGCTTCCACGGCGGCCCGCTGGAGGGTGTTGAGGGCCTGGCCCACCTCGCCGATCTCGTTCCGGTCGTACTCGAGGCGCGGCACCTCGGTTTCGACGTCGACCTCCTCGCCCGCCGACAGGCGGCGCATCACGCTGGGCAGGCGGACGCCGGACGCCTCGTGGGCCTCCAGGCGCAGCTGCTTGAGGTCGCGGATGAGGGAGCGGCCGACGCGGACGGAGAGGAAGAGGGAGTACAGGAGGGCGATCAGACCGAGCGCCCCGGCGACGACGACCTTGGTGATGGTGCCGGTGGCGACCGGGTCGACACGGTCCTGGTAGCGGTCGGCGGCGTTGTCGTCGAGGTCGCCGAGTGCCTTGAGGACGTTCCCGGCCGCGGTGTCCCAGCTCTGGGCGGTGACTCCGCTCGGCCTGCCGGTGTCGGCGGAGACGGCGGCCTGCTCGGCGACCCGGAGGGGGGCGGAGGAGGCGTTCTTCCAGAAGCTCTGGTAGCGGCCGCGTTCGGTGGCGGGCAGCAGCGGCAGGTTGATGTCGTACATCACGGTGCGCTGCGCGACGAGGTCGGAGACGTCCCGGATCTCCGTCCGGGTGAGCCGCCCGGTGACCAGGGCGGAGCCGAGGAGGGCGTCCTCGCGGGAGAGCAGTTCGCGGGCGCGGGAGATGTTGACGAGCGCGCGGTACTGCTTGTCGAGGCGCACGTCGTCGACGACGTTGAGGTTGGCGAGCAGGTCGTGGCAGGGGTCGACCAGGCGGTTGTAGAGGCCGAGCGCCTGGGCGCGGTCGACGGTGCCGTCCTCCACGCTGCGGCGCAGGGAGGCGAGGCCGTCGAGGGCGTCCAGTACGGCGGTGAGCCGTTCCTCCCCGGCCTGGCCGAGGTCGTCCCGCACGCCGGCGTCGGCGGCGTTGCGGCGGATCTCCGCGACGGCCTCGTCGGTGGCGGTGCGGCTGCGCCGCAGGGCGGCGAGTCCGTCGGAGGCGCGGGGGTCGGCGAGGTGGACCAGGGTCTGGCGGCGTTCCTGCTGGAGGACGCGGACGGTGTCCTCGACCGGGTAGCCGATCTCCTCGACGACGTGGGAGACGCTGAACAGCCGGGCCGCCTCACGGCCCGTCAGTACCGTGGCGAAGGCCCAGATCGCGGTCAGGGACACCAGAGGCACGAGGAGCAGCGCCACGATCTTCCGGCGGATCGACTTCCCGCGAAAGCGCATGGCCTCCCCCAGCTCGACCCCCACCGGTGGGGGGGTTCACATGTGCGTCAACAAACGGCGCGAGCCTACTACTGACGCACAGGTAACTCGAAGACCCGTCCGGAGGCCGAACTTCCGCACCCGTGGTCGGCGATGGTCAGTTGTCCGGTCATTGCGGGAGATTGCCTCCCGGGATCGGCGGACGGACGCACGGCCGTCGTGACGGCGTGACGGGCGGATTGGCCGAAATTATTCGACTGCGCGGGATTTTCGGGAATCTTGGAGACCCGCCGTTCGTCCTTCACTACGGGAAATGGAGGCGGAATCGGCCACGGGAGCCGCATCCCGCCCCCGGGCGGCGTAAAACAGCGCAAGCCGGGCAGCCAGAGGGGAGCCGTGTCTTGGGACACGGACGAGCTGTCTGCTGGCGGTGGGGAGTGACATGTTGATGAGCACGGCGGAGCGGCGCGGGGCGCCGGCGGACGACGATATGAGCGAGGTGGAGGCACCGGTGACCTCCGAGGCACCGGATCGCGATGTTCCGGTGGCCGGGCCGGGGCCGGGGGCCCGGGCGAGTGAGCGGCAGTCGGGGTACCGGCCGTTGTGGAGCGAGGAGCCCGCGCGGCGCCGCCGGCTGCCGGATCCGGTGCGTACGGCGGCCGTGCGTGCGGTGCTGGTGGTCGCCGTGACGCTGATACTGGCGATGGTGGCCTTCCTGTCCACGCTGGCGGAGTCCTGGCTGGCGTTCCCGATGGTGCTCGCCAGTGTGGCGGGCACGGTGGTGGCCACCTGGGGTGTGCTGGATGTGTGGGTGACCCGGCAGGTGTGGAACCAGCGGCACGGTGTCGTGTCGGAGCCGAGCAGCACCGCGCGGGCCATGCGCCGCGAGCGTCGCCGGGCGAGGCGGCAGGCGCGGACCGCCGAGCGGGGCCGGGGGCGGATAGGCCGGCGGGGCGGCGCGGGGCAGTTGTCGCATCCCTGAGCCCTGAGCCGCGGGGCGGCGGGGCGGCGGACGCCCGGCCGCTCCGGCCGCCTCAGCCTGCTCACTCCTCGTCGCGCAGCCGCGCCGCCAGTGAGGTCAGTGGCTCGGTCTCCTCGGTGTGTCCCAGGGCGGTCAGCCGGGAGACGGCCGCGTCGAGGCGGGCGAGGGCGGGTGCGGGGCGTTCCAGGTAGACGCCCTCCATGGCGGCCGCGAAGCGGACGCACTCGGCCCACTCGCCGGCCCGGTCGTTGTCCGGCCCCGGCTCGCCGATCAGGGCCAGGGCCTCCTCCAGTGCGGCCAGGGCGTCCTCGTAGGCTTCGGCGTAGGCGTGGACCCGCCCGTACTCGTAGGCCAGCGCGGAGTCCAGGGGGCGTCCGTGTGCCTCGTACCCGGCGCTGCGAGCCCCTTCCGCGACCCGGCCGGCATCCGCGAGGAAGGCCAGCGCCCCGGCCAGGCCCTCGGAGCCCTGCTGCCGGGCCTGGAGGCGGGCCAGTTCGCGCAGGCAGTTGCTGAGCGCCTCGTGGCGCGGGTCGCGGGCATGCGCGGCCAGCGCCTGGTCGGCCGCCTCGCGGGCCCGGTCGAACTCGTCGGTCTCGGCCAGGAGCACGGCCGTCTCCGCGGCGATCACGGCGTGGCTTCCCGGGTCGTCGTCCCAGTCGGCCGACTCGGCCGCGAGGGCGAGGAATTCCGTCGTGGCCGCCTTGAGGTCCTCCCCCGCGTGCAGGGCCCGGGCCCGGGTCAGGCGCAGTTGGGCGACGAGCCGGTCGTTCGGTTCTCCGGCGGCCACGTCCGGTTCGGTCAGCAGGGAGTCGAGCAGCGCGATGCAGTCCTCGACGCGTCCGAGGTCGAGGCTGAGCGTGGCGGCGTTGCTGTAGGCGCAGTACGCGTCGAAGCGGTCGCCGCGCCGGAGGTTCAGCTCCGCGGAGCGGGTCAGGTGTCGCAGCGCCTCGTCCGGACGGCCCAGGTGCATGCAGGCCTCGGCGAGATCGCCGTGGAGGCGGGCGGTGTCGACGGCGTCGGCCGGCCAGTCGGCGGCCAGTCGCAGCGCCTCGCCCAGGTCCGCGTGGGCGGCCTCCACGTCGTGGGCACCGAGCCTGAGCCGGGCGCGCAGTCCCAGCGCACGGGGCAGGTGCCAGGCGGGGCCGTGTGCTTTCAGCCGCTCCAGGAGCGCGTCGGTCTCGGCGGCCGCGGTGGGCAGGTCGCCGGAGATCGCGAAGGTGCTGGCCCGCAGTACCAGGGCACCGGCGATCTGCCCGAGGATGTCGTGCCGGGTGGCGAAGTCGTGCAGCAGGCCGATCTCGTCGAGGGCCGCGGCGACGTGTTCGTCGCTCCGGGACGCCTGAAGGCGCAGGCCCAGCGCGGTGGCCCTGAGCCGCAGCTGGCGTGCCTCCTGGTACGGCGCCAGGCCGGACGTCTGCGCGTGCAGGCGCACCATGGCCGCGTGGGCGGCGGTCAGCGCGGCGACCTCGGCCGGGGTGCCGTCGGTGCCGTCGGTCTCGTCGGTCTCGTGGGTCTCGTGGGTGCCTTCGGGGCTTTCGTGGGTGCCGTCGGTTTCGCGGGTGTCCGGGGCGTCCTGCGCCGGTCGCCCGGGCGGGGTCTCGGACGCGGCTCGTGCGGAGGTCTGCGGCGGGATCTCGGCGGTGGCGAGGAGGGCGTGGGCCCGGGCGAGTGCCGCGTGGGCCGGTGCTCCTGCGTCGTCGTACAGGCCCGCGGCCTCCTCGTAGAGGGCGGCCGCCTCGGTGAAGTCGTCCCGCTCGCCCCGCCGGCTCGCCTCGTCGGCCAGCAGGTCGGCGCGCAGCCGGGCGAGCGGGCCCACGGCCGGGTCGTCGGGGTGCGTGTAGTCACGGGAAGTGACACGGGTACGCACTTCCGTCCAGCAGGCCCGCGCGTCCGGGTGCCCCTGTTCGTCCAGTGAACGGGCCCGGGCGACCAGTTCGGGCAGCGACTCGGGGAAGGCGGCGACCGCACGGGCGGCGGGGGCGGCGACCGGGGCGGCGGGGGCCACGGCCACCTCGTCGAGGTGGCGGGTGCGCAGGGTCAGTTCCAGCGCCGCAAGGAGCGGGGCGCGGCCGAGGCGGGTTCCGCGGCGCTCCGTGTGGGCCGTGGTGCCGTTGCGCGCGTCGAAGCGGGCGGCGAGGTCGTCGGCGCGGCCGTGCACCTCGGCGCGCAGGCCGGTCACCGTCCAGGTGCGGCCCGGGAAACCGGCGGCGGGCAGCTCGCCGTGGCCGAGCTGTTCGACGCGCTGGAGGAGGACCTCGACGCCGTTGAGGAAGTCGAGGAGTTCGAGCGGCGAGTCGACCTCGTCGAACAGGTTCCGGTTCTCGGCGAGCAGTTCCAGGCCGCGTGCCTCGTTGCCGGTCAGCGCGCAGAACTCCAGGTGGCGGCCGACCTCGCCGGACATCGAGGGGTTGCGGCGGCAGCCGCGGTATCCGACGAGGTGCAGTTCCCGCGCCCGGTCGGTGTGGCCGGCGCGCAGCAGGGGCAGGAGGACGTGGGCGATGGAGCGGGCGGGTTCCTCCTGGCACGACTCCTTGCCGGCCAGCACGGGCTCCCAGGTGCGCAGCGCCCGCTCGTCGTCGCCCGACGCGAGGTGATACAGGGCGCGTTCGGAGATCTCGCAGGCCTCGCAGTCGCTGAGCGGGGTGCGTGTGCGGCCCGCCCACAGTTCGAAGGCGAGGGTCTCGTCCTCGCCGACGTGGGCGGCCAGCCGGTAGGCCTGCCCGTAGTAGGGCTGGAGGCCGAGACCGGCCTTCTCGTACCGCTCGCGCATCTCGGTCAGCCACTGGTGCAGGCTCGTCCGCGGTATCTCCGGCAGCGCGCGCAGGGCGGCGGCCACCCACTTGAAGCGCCAGAACACCAGGTGGCGCAGGTTCTCGTCGAAGACGTCGGGCTGCTCGTCGAAGAGGGTGAGCAGCCGGGCGAAGACCACGGGCGACTTGCGGGGCTCGGAGCCGTACGTGTACGCCTCCTGGAGTTCGAAGAGTGCGCGGACGAGGGGAAGCGTCTCCTCGAATTGTTCGGCGGCGTCGACGAGTTCCTCGGCCGTGACGGTGCGCGTACGGCCGTAGGGGCGCCGCTGGTTCGCCTGCAGCTCCTCGTACAGCTCCTCGATGGTCTGGGGTGCGGTCGGCATCGTCAGTTGTCCTTGCGGAGGGCGTGGGCGAGGAGGTCGAGGAAGGAGCGGTTGATGAGGCTCGACTCGGCGGGCCTGAGCGGGCGCCGGGACAGCAGCGCCGCCTGTCCGTAGAGGGCTTCGGCGCTGGTGCGGGCCAGTTCGGGCTCGCCGATGGCGACGGCGGTGCGGACCAGCGGGTTGAGCTGGTTGAGGATGAGCTGGGCGCGCGGGGCCTCCTGGCGCAGGGCGCCGAGGATGTCGCCCCACAGGCCGCCCTCCTGCTCGCGGGCGAGCTGTGAGCGGGTGCGCTCGTGCCGGGCCTCGCGGCTGTCGACGAGGAGGGCGGGCGCGGAGGCCGGCTGGAAGGTGCGCAGCGCGACGTCGCAGTCGAAGACGGCCAGGGCTTCGCGAGCGCGGGCGAGGTAGGCCGCCGCCGCCAGTTCCGTCTCCCGGTCGACCGGGTCGAGATGCGCGGTCAGGGTCGCCGGGTCGAGGTCGGCGACGCTGGTCTGAGGGCTGATCTCGGGCAGCCGGTGGACCAGTTCGCGGTCGTAGGTGTAGCCGCCGTTGACGACGCCGAGCCCGGCGGCCGAGGCGATCGCCGCGACCTGCCGGAACTCCTCCACGCTCGACGTCACCAGCACGGTGCGGTGGGTGCGGGCGAACTCGTCGAGGGTGGTGTGCCCGTCGGTGGTCTCGAACGGCAGCCAGGGCAGCAGCATCCGCAGGATCTCGTCGTCGTGCACGGCGAGCGACTTCACGGCCAGGTGGTGGACGTGGAGGAAGCGGGCGAGCAGGTCGGGGTCGCTGGCTGCGGCCCGGGCGATCCAGGCGCGCAGCCGCTCGGCGAGGGCGTCGCGGACCGCGGCGAGGGTGTCGTCCTCGTACAGGGACTCGCGGGAGGCCGTCGGGCGCAGGCTCTCGGCGTCGACGACGCAACGGACGAAGAACGCCCACTCGGGCAGGATCTCGTCGGCCTGTTCGGACAGCAGCATTCCTTTGACGTGCACGCGGTGGCCGTGGCGCCGTCCGGCCGGTACCGCCTGGGGCAGTACGCAGGCGATGCCCTTCAGGCCGACGGCCGGCAGGTCCAGTTCGATGGTGTCCAGGGGCGTGAAGCCGAAGACCTCCTCGCCGTACGCGGCCAGGGCGCGGGAACGGGCCCCCGGAGTGGGGTAGCCACGGGCCCAGGGCGCGGGCTCGGGGTTCACAGCGGCGCCGGTACCGCCCGTGCCGTCGTCGAAGGTCACGGGGTGCCGCAGCAGGGAGCCGAAGTGCCGGGCGAGCGCCCGCACCTGCGTCGGCCGGGTCCACTCGCCTGCGTCGGCGCGGGGCGTCAGCGTGACGGTGGTGCCGGGCCGGGGCCGGGCGGAGGCGCGCAGGGTGCGGATGGTGTAGCTGCCGTCACCGCGTCCGCGCCACTCCACGGCGGGTGCGTCGGGGGTGCGGGCGGAGCGGCTCACGACGTGGATCTCGTCGGCGACCAGGAAGCAGGAGAGCAGTCCGATGCCGAACTGGCCGATGAAGTCGCCGCGTTGCTCGGCGACCTGCTCGGCGCGCTTGCTGCTGCGCCCGATCGTGGCGAGGAAGGTGTGCACGTCGACCTCGGTGAGGCCGACACCGTCGTCCTCGACCCGGACGACCGAACCGTCGGCGTACAGCCGGATCCCGAAGGCGTCCGCGGGGGCGGCCGGTTCGAGGGAGTGCCGGGCGGTCAGCGCGTCCACCGCGTTCTGCAGGAGTTCGCGCAGGTAGACGCGGGGACTGGAGTAGAGGTGGTGGGAGAGGAGGTCGACGAGGCCGCGCAGATCCAACTGGAAGGTGCGGTCGGCGCCGGCCGGGTTCGAAGATGCGTCGGGCAGGGTCATCGGGCAGTCCCGGGGTGGCGTGATGGTGGGGAGGCGAGGGGTGAGGGGGCGCGGGGCGCCGGGATGGCGGCCGGGCGCCGGGTGGGCGGTGTGCGGCCGGGTCGGCTCAGGCGTGGCGGCGAAAGCGCGTGTACGCCTTCTCCGCCTGTGCCATGTAGCGCCAGGGCCACGGCGTGTAGGCGCCGCCCAGCTCGTGGAAGACCCGCGGGGCGACGATGCTCTCCGCGGCCAGCGACAGGGCCATGGCGAAGGTGTTGAAGTCCTGCTGCCAGCCGGGGCGTCGCTCGTAGGCGGGGTGGAGGATGCTGTGCCTGGCCGCCTCCCGCAGCTCCTTCTGGATGTAGGGCAGGTCGAGGCAGCTCCGGCTGTCCGACTCCACCCAGTCCTCGATGTGGGCCATGGCCACCACGCAGCCGAGGCGGTGTCCCTCGGGCGCGCGGGTGAACACCTCGCGGGCGTACGTCATCGCCTCCCCCGGTTCGCCGCCCCAGCGGGGCTGCAACTGGGACACCCGCTCCAGGTGGGTCTCCAGGTCCAGCGGGTCGCGGCGCAGCGCCGCCTCGTACCGGATCCGTTTGACGTCGCCCGGCAGCGACATGCCACGGGCGGAGGTGAGGAGGCGGCACCAGGGGGTGACCCAGTCCGGCCGCAGCTCGGCGGCGAGCAGCAGCTGTTCCTCGGCGATCTCGAGCCGCTCGTGGAAGAGGCGCCACTGCTCCCGCGTCACGTTCGCGGCGCGTTCGGCGGTGCGTGCCTCCCAGCCCCAGGCGATGTGGCGCGCCCCGGACATCAGCAGCGCCGTCGCCCGGTGCTCCGCGTCCTGCTCGACGGCCCGGCCGATCCAGTCCTGCACCCCGTCCAGATCGGCCAGCTCACCGAGCACCTGGTGGTCCCGGCCGAGGTCGAAGGGGGCCAGCGCCGCCTTCACCCCGTCCCAGTCCCCCGCGTCGGCCGCTTCCACCAGTGCCAGCACCCGCGTGTCACCGAGGGCGCGCACCGGGTACGTGCCGTTCCTGCGCCCGCGCGGGGCCGGGAGGGCGTTCGGATCCGCCGCCGGTCTCTCCCCCGTCTTGCCGAACAGCTTGCCGAGCATGTCGCGCCCTCCCCAGGTGCCGCTTGATCAACTGGAGCAGCATAAGGGGAAGTTACGACAACGCCTCCACTTCATTTCCACACCGGCTTCACCTGTGAACCGCCCTCACGCGGGCGACTGTGCGGGCCGTTTGAACATGCGGGTGGCCGTGATCTCGCTGTGCACCGCCTCGCCCTCCCCCTCGACGGCCGGCGTCGGCTGGGGCAGGCCGGGCCTGAGGTGCTCCTCCACGCTGATGTACTTCAGGCCCGCACGGAGGTCGGCGTCGTTGCGCAGGCGGATGACCAGCGGGAACTCGGCCAGCGCGGTCGTGTCGAACAGGCCGGTGGTGTACAGGAGCTGGACGCCGAGCGCGTCCGAGACGGCCCGCTGGAGCTCCAGCAGGTAGGTGGCGTTGGCACGGCCGATGGGGTTGTCGAGGAAGAGGGTGCCGGCGTGGCGGTGCCGGTCCCTGCCCCGGTCGTTGCTGCGCAGCGCGGCCATCGTGCAGTACAGGGCGATGGCGGCGGTGAGCAGCTGGCCGCCGGAGAAGACGTCGCCCATCTGGCCGACGGGGACGCGCTCGGCCCGCAGTACGGCGTCGGGCTTGAGGATCTCGACGGCGACTCCCTTGGGCTGCAGAGCGGCGGCGACACCGCGCAGCAGCAGGGACATGCCGTCGCGGCGCAGGTCGGAGTTCTTCTTCACGGCGGCGCGGGTGGCCTCGTCGACGACCTCGCCGAGCCGCTCGGTGAGGGTGGCCTGGTCGGGCTCCTCGAAGCGGATGCGCAGGAACTCCTGCCCGGACCACTCGCCGAGTCCTTCCGGCAGCCGGGAGAGCCGCTGGGCGGAGCGCAGGGTGGCGAGGGCGGACTCGACCAGGCCGCGCAGCCGGTCCACGATCGAGTCGCGGTTGCGCTCCAGCTGGGCCAGTTCGTCGGTGAGGACGCGCAGCCGGGGTGCGAAGGCGTCCGCCCACTTGGCGGCGTGCTCGGGCAGCGCGGCGGCGGGCAGTTCGCGGATCTGCTGGCGGGCGGGTGTGCGGACCTGCTCGTAGCGGGTGGAGTTGGCGTGCCGGACGAGAACGTCGCTCGCCTCGCGCACGGCGGCCTCGGCGGCGGACAGGTCTGCGGCGCAGCCGCGCAGCGAACGACGGGCCTCGGCCGCGGACCGGCGGGCCTCCTCCAGGTCCCCGGCGTAGGGCTCGGGCTCCTCCTGCTCCTCCTCGGGCGCGTGGTCGCGCAGCAGGTCGCGGAGCATGGCGGCGATCTCGTCGAAGCCGCCGGCCGCGTCCTCGGCGGCGCGGTGCGCGTCGAGCAGTTCGGCGTGGGCCTCGCGGGCCCGGGCCAGTGCCTCGGTGCGGGCGGCGAGTTCGCCGGTCGCGGTGCGCAGCAGGGTCTGGGCGTGCTCGGTGTCGCGCGGCTGGAGCTCCTCGGGGAGGTCGGTGTGGGTGTCGCCGTCCTCGGGTGCGTGCCGCTCGGCCTCGCCGCGCAGCCGGCCGAGCTGCTCGCTCGCGCTGGACATGCGGGTCTCCAGGAGCTGCACCAGTTCCTCGGCGCGGGCCGCGGCGGCCTGCCGGGAGGGCCCGTCGGAGCCGTCGGGCGATTCCAGGAGCTGTCCGGCGCGGGTGCGGACCTTGTTGCTGAGCCGGTCCAGCTCCGCGCGGGCGGCGCTCTCGTCGCTCTCCGCGCGGGCCTGCTCGGCGCGCAGGTCGGCGCCGACGCCGACCTTCTCGTACACCTGGGAGGCGGCGCGGTAGGCCTCGCGGAGGTCGGGCAGGGACGCCTTCGCCCTCGGCGCCTCGGCACCGTCCCCGCTCGCCTCTTCCGGTACGTCGTCGGGGGCGCCGGCGATCTCGGAGCGCTCGGCGCGCAGTGCCCGCGCGGTGCGGCGGGCGTCGTCGGCGGCGCGTTGGGCGGCGCGCCGGTCCTCGTCGGCGGCGCGGGCCCGCTCCAGGCAGGCCTGGGCGCGGGCCTCGGACTCGGCGCCCTCGTCGGCCAGTTCACGGAGTCTGACCTGCCAGCCCGCCCGTTCGCGCAGTCGGAAGGCGAGTCCGGCGAGGGCGTCGGCGGCGCGGCGGGCCTTCTGTGCGGCTTCCTGCCGCTCGTCCCGCAGGTGGACGGCCTCGGCGGCGCTCTCGTCGGCCTCGGCCCGCACGGTGCGGGCCTCGGTCAGCTCGGCCTCGGTCTCCTCGGCGAAGGCGCGGGCCTCCTCGGCCGCCCTGGCGAGTTCCGCGAGGCGTCCGGCCGGACAGCCGGTGCGCCAGGAGGCGAGCCGGGCCGCCAGCTCCCGGTCCTTTCCGAGGCGGGCGGCGAGGGTGCGGATCTCCTCGTCCCGCTCGCCCGCCCGCGCGCGCAGCGCGTGCCGCTCCTCGTCGGCGGCCTGCTCGTCGTGCATGGCCGGGTTCGGCGGTACGAGGAAGATGTCGCCGGTGCCGGACTCGGGGGGCGGGGTGGGGGCGAGGAGGGCGGCGGCCGTGCCGACGGCGACGGCGGAGCGCGGCAGCAGGGCCGCGTCGCCGAGGACCTCGCGGGCGCGGGTGTGCGAGTCCGGGTCGGTGATGATCACACCGTCGACCAGCTCGGGGCGGGCGGCCAGCACGCGGGCGTGGTCGGCGGGGTCGACGGCCTGGGCGAGGTAGCGCCAGCCGGGCAGGGCGGGGATGCCGTGCTCGCCGAGGAACTCGACGGTGGCCAGGACGTCCGGTCCCGGCGGCAGCAGGCCGCCGTCGCCGAGCGCGCCGAGGATGCGGGAGTCGTCGGCCGCTGCGGTGCGCAGGTCGAACAGCTGGCGTTCGGCGGAGGAGACGGTGTCGTCGAGCAGTTCGCGCAGTTCGTCGGCGAAGCGGTCGAGTTCCTCGGGGGTCAGCGCGCCGTCCGTCGTGGTGCGAGCGGCCCTCCGGTCGGCGCGGTCGGCGTCCCTGCGGGGCTGGGGGATGCCCGTGCGGGTGCCGGCGGCCAGGCCGAGCAGTTCGGCGAGCCGTTCCTCCGCGGCCAGGGCCTCGGCGGTGCGGCGTTCGCCCTCGTGGGCGCGTTCGGCCGCGGTGGCCGCGTCCGCCGCGCGGGCCGCGGTCAGTTCGGCGCGGCTCTCGGCGGCGGCTGCCTCGCGCGCGTGCTCGGTGGCCCGGCGGGCCGCCTCGCGGGCGGTGTCCCAGGCGGCGACGGTCGTCTTCTCCGCGTCGCTGGCGGCCAGGGCGGCGCGGGCCGGATCGGCTTCGGGCGTGCTGTCGTCCAGCCAGCCGGCCCGGACGGCCTCGGCAGTCTCCTGTTCCACCTCGGTGAGGCGCTGGCGGAGGTGGCCGGCCTCGCTGCGGGCGCGCTGCGCCTCGGTGGCGGCGGTGGTGGAGTCCCGGTGGGCGGTGTCGCTGACCTCCTGGAGGGCGGCGGACCTCTCCTCTTCCTCGTTGGCGTGGTCCTCGGCCTTCGCGGCCGCCGTGTGCAGGGCGCGGACGAGGTCGACGGCGGCCTTGGTGCGGGCGGCGAGGGCGGGGGCCGCGTCCCGTTCGGCCTCCTGGATGGCGGCCGACACGCGGGCGACGCGGTCGGCGGCGGCGCGGTGGCGCAGGACGGCCTCGGCGGCCTGCCAGGCGGAGTGCAGGGTGCGGGCCTCGGCCAGTTCCCGCTTCTGCGCGGCGGCGGACTTCTCGGCGCCGGTCAGGGCCAGGGAGGCGTGCCGGTAGGCGAGTTCGGCGGCGACGAGACCGCTGCGGTCGCGGGCGGACTCGGCGTGCGTGACGGCGTAGGCGGCGGCCGTGACCCGCTGGGCGAGGTCACCCGCGCGGACCCGTTCCCGGGCGCCCCGGGCGGTGAGCCGGCGGGCCAGGTTCCTGGTGCGGCGTTCGGCGCCGGTGTGGATGTCCCGTGCGCGGGCGCGTGTCTCGGCCGCCTCGACGATCCGGCCGAGGAGGTCGACGGACCCGGCGGTGAAGTCGCGTTCGGCGATCAGCTCGGCACGCCGGCCCAGCTTGTTGCCGAAGCCGCCGACCAGGTCGGCGAGGCCGTCGGTGTCGCGGGTGTCGGTGACGGCCCGCAGCAGCAGGTCGGTGAAGTCGGAGTCCTTCTTGACGGCGAAGAGACCGGCGGCCTCACCCTCGTCGGCGTTCATCTCGCGCTGGTAGCGGAAGAGTTCGGGGTCGAGTCCGAGGTCGCCGAGGTGCTCGATCCAGCGGTCGTGGATCTCCTCCCAGTGCACCTCCAGGTGCGGGTAGGACTTGCCCGCCTCGGTGAGCGCGTCCCGGAAGCCCTTCATGGTGCGCCGCCTGCCCTGGGCTCCCGAGGCCCCCTCGACGGGCGGGCGGACGGCGGTGGCCTCGGCGACCGGCAGGTTGTCCAGGGTCAGTCCGGGGCCGGGCCGGAAGGAGTACCAGGCCTCGGCGAACTTGCGCGGGTCGCCCGAGACCTGCCGTCCGCGCCACTCGCTGACCTTGCCGACGACGACGCACTCGCCGGTCTGCACGTGCTGCCACTCCAGCGCCACGTGTCCGCAGTCGTCGGCGAGCAGGAACTTGCGCAGCACGCCGGAGCTGGCGCCGCCCAGGGTGTTGCGATGGCCCGGCAGCATCACCGAGAAGATCAGCTTGAGGAGCACGGACTTGCCGCCGCCGTTCTCCAGGAAGAGCACGCCGGCGGGCGCGGGCCGGCGCTGCGGGCCGACGGGCTCCTCCTCGAAGAACTCCGCCTGCGTGGGCGCGGGGTCGGGCACGGGCTCGCCCACACCGCGCAGGTCAAGCACGGTGTCGGCGTAGCGCGCACCGGCGGGTCCGATGGAGTAGAGGCGGACCCGGGACAGCTCGTACATGGCGGACTCTCGTAAGTCTTCGGACGTCGGGGACGGTCGGACGGGGCGGGGCGTCGGGGGGTGCGGGGACGTCGGGCGGGCGGGGCGGGGGCGGGGGGCAGG
>NZ_JODM01000048.1 GCF_000717995.1 Streptomyces violaceorubidus | reverse complement strand
CTGGATGGACAGCCCCGGCCATCGGGCGAACATCCTGTGCCCGGACTTCGCCACTATCGGCGTAGGCGTCCACATTGGCGTACGGGGCCATTGGTGGACGCAGAACTTCGGCTACTGAGATAACCGCTGGTCAGAGGACTAGCTTGATCTTTAACCTCGGACGTCGAACGGCTTCTCGTACTTGATCACCCGGTCTGGTAACCACCGTACGTACAGGCGGCCTTCCGCTGAGCATGTGCTCCGACCAAGGAACACACACTCAGCACGAAGGCCGTGGGGATGAGTCTGCTGCATGATGCGGTCCGGCAGGATCCGTTCGCGGAACTGTCACGCTTCCGGGGCGAGTTCTACTCCTGCCTGACCAGACGTGCGGACGCTCTGTTCGAGCTGACCGACGCCGTGTTGTGTGCGGACGGCCCGGTCCGGCCGCTGGTGGAGCTGTCGCTGGTGGGCGAACACCGGCGTGGGCACGGCGGGCTCTACGACGCCCTGGCCGCAGGCCGGGTGGAGGTGGCCCGACTGCGTCGGGCACTCGCCGCGGTGCCTTTGCCACGGGCGGCGGACGGGCGGCTGGTGCTCGCCGCCGACATCACCTGCTGGCTGCGGCCCGACGCGCACACCTCACCGCAGCGGATCCTGTGCCACACCTACGGACGCGGCAAGGACCAGCACATTCCCGTCCCCGGCTGGCCGTACTCGGTGATCTGCGCACTGGAGACGGGCCGCAGCTCGTGGACCGCTCCGTTGGACGCACTGCGTCTGGCACCGGGTGACGACGCCGCCACGGTCACCGCTGGACAGATGCGTGAACTGATCGAGCGGCTCGTCGGCGCCGGGCAGTGGCGAGGCGGCGACCCGGACATCCTGATCGTGGTGGACGCCGGTACGACGTGCCCCGCCTGGCCTTCCTGCTCAGGGACCTGCCGGTGCAGGTGCTGGGCCGGATGCGCTCGGACCGCGTCCTGCGCCGTGCGGCACCGCCCCGTGAGCCCGGCACCCGGGGCCGCCCGCCCCGCCATGGTGGCGAGTTCGTCTTCGGCGACCCCGCCACCTGGAACACCCCTGACGCGGCGACCGTGACCGAGACCCGCCTCTACGGCGTCGCAGCCGCCCGGGCCTGGGACCGGCTCCACCCGAGGCTGACACCTCGCTCCGCCTGGACCGCCCAGCTGGGTGCGCTGCCGGTGATCGAGGGCACCGTGATCCTCCTGAGGGTCGAGGGCCTGCCCAGCGGCGCCATCCCCAAGCCGGTATGGCTGTGGTGGTCGGGCACCGACGCCACCGCCGCCCAGGTCGACCTGGTCTGGCAGGCATTCCTGCGACGCTTCGACATCGAGCACACCTTCCGCCTGTTCAAGCAGACCCTGGGCTGGACCTGTCCGAAGATCCGAACCCCGGAGGCCGCCGACCGCTGGACCTGGCTGATCCTCGCGGCCTTCACCCAGCTCCGGCTCGCCCGCCCGCTCGCCGCCGACCTTCGCCCGCCGTGGGAGAAACCGGCCCCGACCGACAGACTCACCC
Organism: Streptomyces violaceorubidus; assembly: GCF_000717995.1. Taxonomy (GTDB): domain Bacteria; phylum Actinomycetota; class Actinomycetes; order Streptomycetales; family Streptomycetaceae; genus Streptomyces; species Streptomyces violaceorubidus. Next base: position 54,355 of record NZ_JODM01000048.1, on the reverse strand, counting down.
CTGCCCGGGTCCGCCGCGACTTCCGGCACCTCCGCCCGAAGGCCACCTGTTCCGCCAGAGCACCGAAACCCTCCCGCCCCGGTCCGGACGACCACCCGGACGCAAGAACCCCCGGCCGACCCCACGCCACGACGTCCACACAGTCCGCAAAACAGGCATCACGAAACCGAAAGCGAAGAAGTCCGCTTCTCCTCGCCCACGCCGCACAGGTTAAAGATCAAGCTAGGCGCCCTCGTGGGCCGTGTCCGGGTCGTCAGCGTCAGGCTCCCCCTCCGAGAAGACGCGGGCCACGGCGGCCCGGGTCCGGGTCCCGCTCGACGGCCTCAGGTGCGTGTACGTCCGCAGCGTGAAGCCGGGGTCGCGGTGACCCCGGTACTCGCTGCGAGCCTGCGTGCAGGCGGAGACGGCTCTCCACCGACTCACGGGTGAGCAGATCCGGATCTAACGAGGCCATCCACTCAGTGGCTTACTGCTCGAACGTGACGTTGCCAGCTACGAGGTCTACGTAGGCGCCGCGCGACATGTCGGCCTCGATGTTGGCCAACCACTGCTCCGCCTTGCGCTTGGGACTGCTGCAGGGTTGGGTGACAGCGGGGTTTATGCAGCCAGGGCTGCGGCTGGGGTCATGATGGTCTCGTACTCGACGGGGGTCAATCGGGCCAGGCGTCTCTGCCGCCGGCGTCGGTGGTAGGTACGCTCGATCCAGGTCACGATCGCGATCCGGAGTTCTTCGCGGGTGGACCAGGTACGGCGGTCGAGGACGTTCTTCTGCAGCAGCGCGAAGAAGACCTCGGGCTCACGCAGCACGAGCCTCTCGGTCCTGATCGGTGCAGGCGGCCACGCAACGGGTCCGAGATCATTCATGTTGGCCAGCCAATCAGCGGCCAGTGGTGATCAAGACTCACGGTCCCTCTTGACTTCTTATCCTCCTGAGATGACTTTCGGCGCCGCACCCTCGGCGCCGCCGCTGTCGGCCGTCCACTGGCAGACCACCTGTCTCGACGCGGCTGTCTCCTCGCCTCCGGCGCCGGCACGGAGACACGCCGAGCCGTCGAACGCGACCTGCTGGACGCCTATGTCGACGGGCTGAAGGAGGGCCAAGGCGTGGGAAAGTCATCGCGCCGCGTCCCTGTCACCGTTCCTGCTGGCCGTCTTCACGTCCGTCGGGGCGCCGCACAACTCTGCCTTTGAGCAGCCCGGACGCATCCTCCCCTGCGTGATGCTGTGGAGGCCGGACAGCGCCTCCTTATCCCCCCACGGCGAGCCCGTGCGGCGTCGACGCCGCACGGCAGCAGTCTGCCCCGCTGAGAAGTCTCTCAGCGGGGCAGGGCATGGAGCGGCCGGCCAGGCTGCGGTGTGCGCCGAGCTGCCGACTTGGTCTTCACCTGCCTGACAGAGCCCCGAGATGGCCGTTTGTGTCTCGTGATCACGCGAGCGCGGCGCACCGTCACAGCACAGGGAGGAAGGCGGATCTCAGTGCTTGCGGGCCGCCTGCCGGCGACGAGTTGCGAGGAACAGTCCGCCACCGGCGGCCAGCAGGGCTGCCGCACCGGCCATCAGCGGTACCGCGTTGCTGCTGCCGGTATGGGCGAGTGAGCCGCCCTCACTCTTCGACGGACTCGGCAGTGCCGTCGGCGTGGAGGACGAGGAGGTGGCAACGGGCGTGGCCGCCGGAGCCGTGGTAGCCGGCGGAGCGGAAGCAGTCGGCGTGGAGGGCGCCGACGTGGAGGGCGCCGGCGTGGAAGCCGGCGTGGAGGGCGCCGAGGTGGAGGGCGCCGGCGTGGAAGCCGGCGGGACGGAGGCAGGCGGGGACGGCTGGGTTGTGTCGCACGTCTTGGTCCCGCCGTGCCAGGCGGCGATCAGGCCGTTCCCGAAGACAGGGTGATCGGGGCCTTCGGGAAGGTCGGCGCTCACACCGTCGTGCTTGGTGTCACCGACATAGAGGTCGATCTGCGCGAAACATTCGGGGCCGGGCACAGTGATGTCGAGCGTGTCGGTCACACGGTGGGCGACCGTGACGGTGTCGAAGTCCAGGAGCACCTGCTTCCCAGACGTCTGCCATGTCGATCCCTGGGCTCCGTAGGAGGCGAGGGAGACGGTGCACCCGTCGCCCTCACCGCCGCGCACCGCGATGTGTACCTGTCCAGTGCTGTCGGATGCCAGCGCACCCGTGCGGAACTGGGCCGCGGACATCCACGTGTCGCCGTCGAGAGAGAAACGACAGGAGTCCGCGTCGTTCTTGCCGGCACCCAGGCTGGACTGGTAGCTGGTGTGGCCGGCAGCATCCGGGTGTCGGCCCGTGGCGTGCGCGGTGGTCGCGCCTATCGCCGTCACGGCCAGCGCGGCGGCACCAGTCCCCACAAGGGCTCTCAGGGCAGCACGACTTCTTGTTGACATAGATGATCCCATTCATGTTTCGGCGCCCTCGCTGTGCCCGGAGCGGTCGGCTGTACGGGCCGGCGGCGGACACCGGCGGTCAAACGGTGAGCTGTGGTTCGGCAACAGAGAGGAGTCGCCGGTTCCGTTGGGGAATCGACTGCCGGACTACCTGAACGGCCCCTCCGTCCCCGTCACGAAGTCGCCGCCGGCGATCAGCCACGATCCTCCACATCACGTGGACGAAGCATGGCCTGCACGGGTTCACCGCTCTGCAACACGAGTTGATCACGGAGACGGCACCTTTCCTACCACTGCTCGTCCGATGAACCGTGCAGATACGGGTTCGTCAGCAGACCTTCCCCGGTGGATCGGACCTACGGCCGGCTGCGGACACACGGCATGAACGACAGGGCTTTCCACACCACGAACTGCGACCCCGTGTACTGGGCTGACGTGCGCGGCTCAATGCCCGACCTCGTCCCAAGCGGCCGACCGCGCGCTGCCCATGCAGCCCGGCAAGGGCAAGGTCCCCAGCCTGGTTGTGCCGGTGCTGCTCGGGCCGGACGAGACGGCGGACATGTCGAGCCGACCGAGGACCTCGGCGAGGGCGCGGAAGAGGCGGTGCCGCACGGCGGTAGCGTCGTCCAGCGGTTCGGGCGCGGGCGGCAGGTCATCGGCCCACTCGGGGATCAGCGGGCGCAGTGCCCCGCGCAGGCCGCTCAGACCCAGTCCCGCGACGCTGCCGACGCCGTCGGCGCCGCGTCCACTACCGCGCCGAGCGTGGACGGCACCCTCAGCTCCGGGCAGGCACCGACCAGCGCGCGGTATCCGGCGCTCCGCCCGGGTGGCGAGGAACTCCCGCAGCAGGCAGGTCTTGCCGATGCCCGCCTCGCCGTCGAGCAGGACGACGGCCGGCTCTTCGAGCAGCGAGTAGAGCGCGGCCGTCTCGTCCCGCCTGCCGACGAAGCGCGGTGCGCGGAAGGCGGGGTGCTGTCCGGACTCGGTGTCCGTACTCTCCGTCAATGTCCGCCCCCTTGCTCGCGTCGCGCCGTACGCCGTTGCGGACTCTACGGGGTGGGCGGCTTGAGGTGTGAGGTGTCAGAGCGAGGTAATCGGCCCGAAACGGGGGGTGCGGCGGGCGGTGGTCCTCACACGTCCGCCGTGCGGGAGGCGGCAGCGGCCCGGGCGGCGCCACGGCGGATCAGGCGGCGGTCCCCCTCGTCCGTCCCGCCCCATATGCCGTGGACCTCTCCGGCGTCCATCGCCCACCGCAGGCAGGCCTCGGTGACGGAGCACAGGCGGCACACGGCCTTGGCGTCCGCGGCCTGCAAGAGGGCCGGGCCGCTGTCGCCCACGGGGAAGAACAGTTCTGGGTCCTCGCCTCTGCAGGCGCTGCGGGTCTGCCAGTCGCCGGTGAGGAAGTCGCGGTACATCGGTGCCTCGCAAAAAGGGGTCGGGAGACGTCTCCGAGGGCGGGTGTCCTGGAGGGCGTCGCGGCTCGTCGTCGACGGCCGCACGAGGTGGACGGAGCGGGGAAGGCGGACACCGGGCAGGGGTCGACACCTTCGTGAGCAGCACGCAGGTCACGCAATAGACTGTTTATATCAGGCCATTGAGGTACATAGGGCGGTTGTCCGTCATTCGCTCACATGTCATTTACTGACACGGCATCCGCCCACACGTCATTCGCCCCGGTGCCCGCGGGTACGCCGCTGCCGAAACCGCTCCGCGTAACCGACCAGGGCGAACACGCAGGCGACGAGCACCCAGTTGGCCAGGACGAACAGCGCGCCGCGCACGGTGCCGAGGCGGGACCGTGCGGCCAGCGCCATGAGGACGCCGATCGGCGTGCTCGCGCACAGGGCGAGGACGACGGGCCGCCGGGCGGCGAACACCTGGACGACGGTCGGTGGTCTGTCGTTCCGCGCGGCGGCGGCCTCAATGATACGTGTGACCAGGCGTTTCCACCCGGGAGTCATCCGCCGGAGGAAGCCCGTGGATCGCATGTCCCGCATCCTAGGGCCTCAAGGTGTGTGCGGGTGCCGTACCCGGCGGTGGCTCCACACCAGCAGGGCGAGGAGGACCACTCCGGACAGGAGCAGACCGGCCCCCGTGGCCCAGCCGCCGAACGGCAGTCGGGGCCGCAGCCCCCAGGTCAGGCCCGCGGCCAGGAGCGCCGCGCCGGCCAGCACGGAGGCGGCGATCCGCAGGGGCGAGGACACGCTGTCCTCGGCGGCCCGCAGGGCGCGTTCGCGCACCGGGTCCACATACCTGGCGAAGACGGGAAACTGCCGGGAGAGGACCACGAGTCCGGCGAGGACGAGGAGGAGGCCGGGTCCGGGCAGGACGAGCAGCGCGACACCGGTCAGCAGCAGGGCGCCGCCCCCGACGAGGGCGGCGGCGCGGCGCACCGCGTTGCTCTTGTGCATGCCGTTCTCCGTCCTGCCGTACGTCCGCGGGGCGGACGATGCCGGTCCGATCGGACCTGACGGACATTTTCACCACCCCATGCGTCACCTGTCAAGACGGTGACGATATGAGATGTCGGGCAGGCGGGACCGAAGACGTGTGAACTCCGGGTCCCCGCGCTCCGTGCTTGTGGTGAGCAGGCTTTCCCCTCCCCCCGATCCGCCGCGAGACGCGCGCGTGCGATCGGGCCCGGCGGGCGGACGGGCCTCGGCGACCAGGCGGAACCGAGAGGCAGATGAGCGGGGAACTTCGTGGACGGCCGGTGCCGTCCCTCAGGACGCAGGACGTGATGCGACTGGTCCTGCGGGATGTGGCCGGCCCCGTGCTGACTCCCGGCTCGGACGGCTACGCCGCCGAGTGCGCCACCGCCGACCCTGACCGGCCCCTGCGGCCCACCGCCGTGGTCGGGGCCACCGGCGAGGACGACGTGCGCAAGGCGGTCTCCTTCGCCGCCTGGCAGGGACTGCCCGTCGCCGTGAAGTCCGCCGCCCACCAGGTCGTCGGGTCCGCCGACGGCGGCCTGCTCATCACCACCGGACGGATGAAGAGCCTGTCCGTCGAGGCGGCCACCCGCAGCGTACGGGCCGGGGCCGGTGTGCTCTGGGACGAGGTCGTCGCACGCACCGCGCCCCTCGGCCTCGCGCCCGTCATGGGCTCCGCCCCGGGCGTCGGAGTGGTCGGCTACACCCTGGGGGGCGGGCTGAGCCCCCTGCTGGGCCGGACGCACGGGTACGCCGCCGACCACGTGCTGCGCGTCAAGGTGGTCACGGCGGACGGGGAACTGCGCACCGTCACGCCCGAGCGGGAGCCGTCCCTGTTCTGGGCGCTGCTCGGCGGCAAGGGCAACTTCGGTGTGGTGACCGAGATCGAGTTCCGGGTCTTCCCGGTGACCCGCTTCCAGGGCGGGGGGATCTTCTTCGCCGGCGAGCGGCTCGCCGGGGTGCTGGAGGCGTGGCGCCGGTGGGTGGCGACCGTACCGGAGGAGATGTCCTCGTCCCTCGCCGTCCGGCCGATGCCCGGCCTTGCCTCGGTGCCGCGGGCGCTGCGCGGCAGCTCCGTCGTCCATGTCCGCGTCGGCCACCTGGGCGCCGCCGAGGAGTGCGACCGGCTCGTCGCACCGCTGCGCGCGGCGGCTCCCGTCCTGCTCGACACGGTGGGGACCAGGCCCGTCACCGCGTTCGGGGAGATCCACCAGGACGCGGACCCGCTGCCCCCGGTCCACCGCACCGTGGCCCTGCGGGCGTTACCTCGGGAGGCGGCGGACGTCCTGGTGCGGCTGGCCGGTCCCGGCTCCGTCCGCCGACCGGCGCGGCTGGAGATCCGCGCCCTCGGCGGCGCCCTGGACCGGGAGCCGGAGGTGCCCAACGCGGTGGCGTCCCGGGGGGTGCCCTTCGTGGTGGTGGTCTCGGCCGCGGGCGGCGGCGAGCGGGCCGGGGCGCTCGGGGAGGAGCTCGCCCAGGCCGTCGGCGGGCTCGCTCCCTGGGCCGCCGACCGGAGCGTGGTCAACTTCCTGTCGGCGCAGGAGGCCACCGACGAGGAGGCGGTGCGGGCGGCGTACGGCCCGGTGCGGTATTCGAGGCTGGCCGAGGTCAAGCGGCACTACGACCCTGCCAACCTGTTCCGCTTCAACCACAACATCCGGCCGGTCTGAGACGGGGTCGCCGGCCCCCACGGGGCCCCGGTGACCGAATCGGCCCGGTCCGTCACACGGATACGTGTCGCCGCCCGGATGACGCGTCCCGGCCACGGCGACCACGGCCGATCCGCTCGCGACGCGTACGGAGGGATGCCGGGCCGGGGACGCTCCGGATGTGTTTCGGTGCTCACTTTCCGGACATGTCTTCTGCTCTGGCCGGATACATTGCACACTTTGCCTGTCTCATTCTCATCCACGGGGGCAGGGCGGACCATGAGTGCTGGGCGTGACCACAGACGTCGGACGCTGGGGCTGACAAGTCTCACGGTCGCGGCGAGCGGACTGCTCGCCGCGCTGATCGGTGTCGCGTTCGCCGTCCTGCTGTGGGCGATCAACGACGCCAACAACTCGACTTCGGCCCGGCGGGCCTCGCGGACCGCCCTCGTCAAGGCCGGCGGCATGGAACAGCTCCTCGTCGACCTGGAGACCGGGCAGCGCGGCTTCGTGATCACCAAGCACGACGAATTCCTCGAACCGTGGCAGGCGGCGCGCAAGGCGCTGCCCCTGGAGGCCCGGCAGTTCACCGACAGCACGACCTCGGTGGAGCAGCGGCGCGCCGCCGAGCGGATCACCCGGGGGGTGCGGTCCTTCCTCGACGACTACTCGGTGCCGCTGGTCGCCAAGGTCCGGGCGGGAGATCCCACGGCCGGTTCGCTCGAGGAGGCGACCGAGGGCAAGCGGCGGGTGGACGGGCTGCGGGCCCAGTTCGACCAGTACATGGCCGACGAGCGTGTCCAGCTCGCCGAGCGCACCGACGCCGCGGGGGCCAACAGCCACCAGGCGGTGACCGCCGCCGCGGTCGGTCTCGCGGCGTCCATGGCGCTGTTCGCCGTCTTCACCGTCCTCCAGCACCGCGCGGTGGTCCGTCCGGTGCGCGGGGCGGCGTCGGCGGCCCAGGAGCTGGCGGGCGGTGACCTCAGCGTGCGGGTCGCCCCCAGCAGAATCGCGGAGATCGGAGCGCTGGGCACCTCCTTCAACAGCATGGCCGCCTCCCTCCAGGACAGCCGCCGGCGCATCATGGAGAGCACCGAGGCCGTCCACCGGCGCACCGCCCGGGATCTGCACGACGGGGCGCAGCAGCGGCTGGTCAGTCTGATGATCGGCCTGCGGCTGGCGCGCGAGCTGCTGCCCGAGACCGAGACGACCGCGATCGACCTGCTCGACCAGTCGATCGACAACGCGCAGACCGCGATCAACGAGCTGCGGGAGCTGGCCTCGGGGATCTATCCGCTGGTGCTCACCGTCAAGGGCCTGGTGGCGGCGGTGAGGGACCTGGCCTCCCGGTGCCCGGTGCCCACGGTCGTGGAGTGCGAGAACGAGCGCAGGATCTCCTCCACGGTCGAGTCGAACGCGTACTTCGTGGTGGCCGAGGCCGTGACCAACGCGGTCAAGCACGCCCGGGCGTCCCGGATCGACGTCCGCGTGGAGTTCGGGGAGGTTTTGCGGATCAAGGTCGCCGACGACGGGATCGGCGGCGTGGGCAAGGCGACCGCGGGCAGCGGGATGACCGGCCTGGCCGACCGCGTGGCCGCTTTCGACGGCAAGCTGACCATCGACTCCCCGCCCGGCCGGGGCACCACCCTCCTGATCCAGATCCCGATACGGGACTGAGGCGGGCGGTGCCCGGCGCGGCGCGCGCTCGCGTCAGGCGCTCCGGTCGGCCCGCGCGGTGGCCCGTTCCCCGGCGGGACCCGCGGTGAGGGACGGGACGCCCGCGATGCGGTAGGCGTCCGCCTCGTCCAGCGTCTCGTGCTCCAGCAGGGCCTCGGCCAGGGCGTCCAGGCGGTGGCGGTTGTCCCGGAGGGTCCGCCAGGCCTCGGCGTGGCACTCCTCGACGATCCGGCGGACCTCGGCGTCGACCAGGTCCAGGGTCTGCGGGGCGGCCGACATGCCGTACGGCTGCTGCGAGTCGGCGGGCAGCACCGAGACCGGGTCGGCGCCCGGCTGGAGCATGCCCAGCAGGGCGTGCCCGCTCTCGTGGTAGGCGGTGCGCCGGCGCTCCTCCTCCGGCATCACCAGCGGACGCTGGGCGCCGAGCTGGATCTTCTCCAGGGCGTCGGACAGGTCGCCTCCGGTGACCCGGTCCCGGGCGTGCCGGACCGCGCAGAGGGCGGCCTCGTTGGCGAGGTTGGCGAGTTCAGCGCCGGTCATGCCCGGTGTCGTACGGGCCACCCGGGCCAGGTCGACGTCCGGGGCGAGCGGCATGGCGCGGGTGTGGATGCGCAGGATGGCCTCGCGGCCGTCGCGGTCGGGCGGGGAGACGGTCACCACACGGTCGAACCGGCCGGGCCGGGTCAGCGCCGCGTCCAGGATCTCGGCCCGGTTGGTCGCGGCGACCACCACGACGCCGTCGGAGGCGGTGAAGCCGTCCATCTCGGTGAGGATCTGGTTGAGCGTCTGCTCCCGCTCGTCGTGGCCGCCGACCGCCGAACCGGTGCGGGCCCGGCCGATGGTGTCGATCTCGTCGATGAAGACGATGGCCGGCGCGACCTTGCGGGCCTCGGCGAACAGCTCCCGCACCCGGGAGGCGCCCACCCCCACGATCATCTCGATGAACTCGGAGGCGGACGCCGAGAAGAACGGCACCCCCGCCTCACCGGCGACCGCGCGCGCCAGGAGCGTCTTCCCGGTGCCCGGCGGGCCCGCGAGCAGCACGCCCCGGGGCATCTTGGCACCGAGCCGGTGATAGGCCTCCGGGCGCCGGAGGAAGTCGACCACCTCGCTCAGTTCGCCCTTGACCTCGTCGATGCCGGCCACGTCGGCGAAGCTGGTGCGGCCCTCCTCCGCCTGGACCGGCTTGGGCGGCTTGCGGCCCAGCACCCCGCGCGTGCCGCCGAGCCCGCCGCCGGCCCTGCGGGCCACGAACAGCCACACGCCGATCAGCAGGGCGGTGGGCAGCAGCGACACCAGCAGGGACTGGCCGAGACCCGGCCCCCGGGCCACCGGCGAGGCGGAGACCGAGACCTTCTTCTCGGTGATCTCGCGCCACAACTGGGCGGAGTCGGCGAAGGCGGGCTTGTACGTCTTGAACTTCCGGTACGTGGTGCCGTCGCCGTCGCCGGGCACCTCGCGCTCCTTCTTCAGCGTGCCCTGGATCTCGGAGCCGCGGGAGTAGACGGTCCGGACGTTGCCCGCGTCCAACTGCGCGGTGAAGGCGGTGTAGTCGACGGACGTGGTGCCGTCGCCGTGCATGCCGTTGTAGACCAGCCCCGTCGCCAGGTAGATCACGACGAAGATGACCACCTGCGCCAGACAGCCCAGGCGGCGGCGCCGGCCGTCGGGGGGCGGGCCCCCGCCCGGTACTCCCTCGGAGCGCCAGGGGGACCGGGGGTCGGGGCGGGGCGGGACGGGTGCGGCCATCGGACTTTCTCCTTGCGGGGACGCGGGTCCCGTCGGGGGACGGGGCCGGGCGTTGGTACAGCGGTGGGGGGTTCGGGGGGGTGCGGGGCGCCGGCGGTGCTCGGGGCCGGGCCGGCTGGTCGGGGCGGTGGCGCAGGGGGTCGCGGGCGGCGCGCGCCCTTCCGGCGGGCGGTCGTCCCGGCCGGCCGGGACGGCAGGGGAGCGCACCGGGGAGCGGGGCGAGGAGGCCGGGGCCACGCCGCCGGTTCCGGCCGTCCGGCCCGGAGCGCGGGCCACCACCCACCGGGCGACGGCGCCCTGCGCGCACCGGTCACCGCGAGGGCGGCACTCGGGCCGGTCCCGCGCGGCGGGGCCACCGTGAACCGGGTGTCGCCGTCCCCCGGCACGGCCTCGCGGCGCGGGAACCGGGCCGCGGGCGGTGCCGTCCGACTGCCGGTCGTCGTTCGAGGGGCGGCGTCGAACCGGTTCCCGTGGACGGTTGCATCACTCTGCCAGCTGGACGAGCTCGTCCCAGTCGACGCCGTCCAGTTCGGTCCCCAGGGGCACCATGTTCCAGGTGCGGGCGAGCCACTGGCCGACCGGCTCGATGGGGATCTCGAAGAGGGCCGTGCGGTCGCCCGCCCCCACCCGCATGCAGAAGGTGGACCGCTCGCCGTCGCTGTCGAACAGCGGCCAGAGGATGACTTCGCCCTCGCCGACGCGGGAGACCAGGCCGTCGGCCAGGAGCTGGCGGCAGAAGATCCATCGCACCGGCCGTTCGCCGTCGCTGTCCAGGACCAGGGTGACGGCCAGCGGGTCACTGCTGTCGTAGGTGAACTCGCAGTTCAGGTCCAGGGAGAGTTCGGACGTCACCCAGTGGGTGATCTCCAGGGTGAGGTGGCACTTCTTCATGGTCGCCTCCAAGGGGGGTCGGCCGGTCGACCGGCCTGGACGTGTGTGGTCGTGCGCTGCCCCGAACCGGGGCCCGCCTCAGTCGATGGCGCGCAGGGTGCGGGGGTGCCGACGGGCGGCGGCGATCGCCTCGACGACACCGATGACCATCAGTGCCGAGCCGCCGACGTGGGTCAGCGTCCCGAGGGACGAGAAGGGGAACGCGGTCATGAACAGACCCGCCGAGACGATCGCCGCGTTCAGCAGGTCGTCGTAGACGAAGACGTGGCTCACCGAGGAGGAGGTGACGGAGAGGGCCATGGTGAGCCCGCGCAGCAGCCAGCCGCAGCCCGTCCACACTCCGAGCAGGAACACGGTGTCCACCCAGCCGTGGACGAGGGCCGCGCCCAGCAGCAGGGCGGCGACACCTCCGGCGAACAGCAGTCGGCCGACCGGCTTCGACGCCCCGGAGTCGTGGACGGCGAGCAGTTGCAGTGCTCCCTGCACGGCCATGTGCACCCCGAAGAACGCTCCGGCCGCCGTCACCGTGCCGACGGGCGCGACGACCAGTACGCCGCCCACCAGGGAGGAGACCAGGGCACCGGCCAGCATGGCCGCCCTGGTGAGGGCGCCGCCCGGGCCGGCGACCACGCGGCCGCGGGATCGGTCCGGCACGTTCCGGACCTCGTCCCGGGTGGTGTCCAGCCGTGTCATGTCTACTTCCGTTCCTCGGCACATGTGTGCGTGGTTCGCGCGGGGCGTCCTGGTCCTGCCTGGTGGGGCCCGCCGGTGCGGACGGGCCCGGTCGGCCCGAAAGGTTTCCGACGGTGGCGCCCGTGCCTCGTGTGGTGTTTCCTGGTGCTTACCGGAGCGACTCCCTCCGATTCGCTCGGCGGAGCCTGGTGCCTGGTGCCTGGTGCCTGGTGCCTGGTGCCTGGTGCCCGGCCGGGAACTCCCGGTCCAGGCGCCAAGTTTCGGCCGGGGCGGCCACAGGGTCTGTCGTGTGGCCCCTCGGCCTTCCTCGGGGCTCCCCCAGGGCGCCGTAGGGCACACCCCACGTCGGTCCGCGGACACGTCTCCTGACGTGCGGCGCAACCTCCACGCACGGCGCGCCGGGCTGCTCTCGGAGGGGCGGGCGCACACCCGAACCTCGGGTTAACCCCACAACGGACGTGCGGTGTGCCCGCAGGACATGTCAGGTGCCCTTGACAGTCGGCGTGCGTCCGCCCGGCACATCCTGGGACGGACGGATGGCACACATGTGCCCGTCCGGGACGACGCGGGCGGCATGCGCGGGAAGACGGCCCGCGGCCGGCTCGCGGACGCCCCGCACCCGCCGAGGAGGTGAGGTGACGGCCGGGCCGGCGGTCGCCGGGTGCCGCGCCCCGCGAGAGGGCCGGCACCGCATCCGCTCGTCGTATCGGCGCAATATGTGCGCGCGCTAGGATGCCGTCATGAAGGAACCACGTCGGGCGGTACTCGGTGAGGACCAGCCGATCGTCCGCGAAGGCATCGCGACCATTCTGCGCACGGCGGGCATCGACGTGGTCGCCGCCGTGGACAACGCGGTCGACCTCGTGCGCGCGGCCGAGGAGCACCTCCCCGACGTGGTGATCACGGACATCCGGATGCCGCCGGCCCTGGAGGCGGACGGGCTGGACGCCGTGCGCAAGATCCGTGCGGCGCGGCCGGAGACCGCGGTGATCGTCCTGTCCCAGTTCCTCGACGCCTCCTACGCGCTGGACCTGGTCGGGGACGATCCGAGCGGGGTGGGCTACCTGCTGAAGGAGAAGGTGGCCAGCCCCCAGCTCCTCATCGACGCCGTGGAACGGGTCGTGGCCCGGGACTCCGCCCTCGACCCGGACGTCATATCGGCGCTGCTGGGCCGCAAGCGCCCCGAGGACCCCTTGGCCGGGCTGACGCCCAAGGAGCGCCAGGTCCTGGCGCTGATGGCCGAGGGCCACTCCAACACGGGGATCTCCGAGCAGCTCTTCGTGAGCGTGGCGGCCGTGGAGCGGCACGTGACCGGCATCTTCATGAAGCTGGGCCTCAACCAGACGGCGACCGGACAGCACCGGCGCGTGCTGGCGGTGCTGCGCTACCTCGGGCAGTAGCCCGCACGCACGCCGTCACGGCGGCCAGGGGCGGGACGGGGAACCGCCCGCCCCCGCCCGTCCCCGGCCGCCGCCGGGAGGTCAGGGCGTCGGTGCGGTGAACAGGCCCCGCAGATCCGCGTCGAACAGCTTGTCCTTGGCCACGAAGCACTCGATGCCCGCCCGGTCCAGCTCCTCCCGCGCCCACAGGGACCTGTCGGTGGAGGTCAGCACGATCCGCGGCGCGTCCCCCTCCTCGGTCAGACGCCGGGCCACGCTGAGTCCGTCGAGGTCGGGCAGGTGCAGATCCATCAGCACGCCGTGCGGACGGTGCGCCCGCACGGCGTCCAGGGCCGAGGCACCGTCCCATGATTCCGCGACGACACGCAGGCCCCGTGCCGTCAGCAGCGTCGTGGCGATGCGGCGGAACCCCGGGTCGTCGTCTACGACGACGATATTGATGCACATGCTCTCAGCATGCAGGGCGGCGCGGTGCCCGGACCATAGGGGGAGCCCTACGGTTTGTGTATGACTCACGCATGGGAGTCCCGCACCCGCGTCCGCGGCACTCCCCCGGCAGCACCCCGGCAGTTCCCCGGCAGCTTCCGGCGACACCCCGGCAGTTCCCCGGCAGCTTCCCGGTCACCAGGGGGCATCTAGTACGTGGTCACGAGGGGCTTGGTCTCGTCGACCACGTACGTGGAGAGCATCATCGTCGTGACCCTGCCGACGTTGCGGGCGTTGTGGATCACGCCGTCCGGGATGAAGAAGGGGTCCCCGGTGCGCAGGCGCAGGGGCGGCCTGTCGTCGAACTCCATGAGGACGTCGCCCCGGACGATGTATCCCACCTCCACACCGGGGTGGCTGTGCCGGCCGGACTCCTTGTGCCGCGGGATCTGCACCAGCGTCTGTACGGCCTCCCAGCCCTCGGCGGGCGAGGGGTGTTCCTGGAGCAGGGTGCGGGTGACGCCCTCGGTGGGGTCGGTGTCCGAGGGGGCGGGGGCCACGCCGTGACGGGAGGACTCCGCGGCCTCGGCGGAGGCGGGCAGAGCGGCACCGAGTGCGCCGGCCGCTGCCGCGACGCCGCTGGTGCGGAGGAGGGCACGCCTGTCGATCATCTTGGTTCCCTTCGCGCTGAGCGGAAAGCCCGTTCTGTCCGCACACGCAAACACGTGTGCATACGCTCTCGCAAGGGTCAAAGTCGGCCACCGACACATGTGTGCGAAAGCGGGTGTCGGGGCGAAGGACTGCCGCGGGATGTGGTGTCCCGCGGCGTGAACCCCGGGCCGGTGCACTTCCGTTGAGCCACTTGGGGGACTCTCCACGCGCCTGTGACCCCCATGGGTGTAGCGGGCGCCGGCCGGAATTCGAGGAAGAGCCATGCAGTCAGGTCAGGAACCGCTGGAGCGGGCCCGTGCGGTGTACGAGGACCATGTGCGGGAGTGTCGCTTCTGCGCGGGCAGAGGCGCCGTGTGCCAGGCGTCGAAGATCCTCAGACGCACCTACAACAACTTGCTGAGAGCGGCCGGTCCGCGCGCCGAGTCCGTCGGCCCGCAGGCCGCGACGCCCCCGGCCCCCGTTCCCGCACTGCCGGCGTCCGATCCGGCGCACGCCCCGGGTCCGGACACGGCCCCGGTCACCGCTCCGGAGGGAGCGTCCTGACGGGGCGTCCTGATGGGGTGCTCTGACGGGGCGTCCTGACGGGGCGTGCGTCCGGCGCCGCCGTGCCGGTGCTCGGCACGGCGGCGCCGTGAACGGCCTGCCATGAGCAGGGAGGTCAGCGTGTCCGCTCGACCCGGGGGTCCTCGCCCGCGTCACCGGGGGTCCGCGCGGCGTCGGTCTCGGCGGCTTCGTCCACAGCCTCCGCCACCAGGGGCGCGCCGGAAACGGCCTCGGCGTCCTGCATGGCGGCCTGGGCCGCCTGGTCCAGGCCGCTGGAGGCGCGCAGCGGGACCTCCTTGATGAACAGGGTCACCAGGAAGGCGAGGAGGGCGACGGGCGCCGCGTACAGGAAGACGTCGCCGATGCCGTGCCCGTAGGCGCCCTCCAGCCAGTCGCGGACCGGGGCGGGCAGCATCGCGAGGTCGGGCAGCTTTCCGCTGCCGGAGGCCTGCGCGGCGGTCGCCTGGTCCTGCGGGGCGAGCTGGGTGATGGTCTCGCGGGCGTAGTGGCCGATACGGGTGGTGAGGACCGAGCCGAGCACCGAGACGCCGACCGCGCCGCCGAGGGACCGGAAGAAGGTCACCGTCGAGGAGGCGGCCCCCAGGTCGGCCGGGGTGACCTGGTTCTGCGTGCACAGGACCAGGTTCTGCAGGGTCATGCCGACGCCGAGGCCCATCAGCGCCATGCAGGAGGCTATGTACAGGTACGGGGTGTCGTAGCGGAGCATGCCCAGCAGGGCCAGCCCCGCGGTCAGCAGGACGCCGCCCGTGAGCAGCCAGCCCTTCCACTTGCCGGTGCGGGTGATGACGCGGCCGGAGAACGTGGAGGAGAGGAACAGGCCCGCGATGAACGGGATCGTCATCAGGCCCGACTTGGTGGGCGAGTCGCCGCGCGCGAGCTGGAAGTACTGGCTGAAGAAGACCGTGCCCGCGAACAGCGCGATGCCGACGAACAGGGAGGCGACCGAGGCGAGGGCGATGGTCGGGTTGCGGAACAGCCGCAGCGGGATGATCGGCTCGGCGGCCTTCGTCTCGACGAACAGGAAGGCCAGTGTCAGCACGGCCGACAGGCCGACCAGGGTGTAGGTCTGCCAGGACAGCCAGTCGTACTTGTCGTCGGCGAAGGTGACCCAGATCAGCAGGGTGCACACGGCCGCGGTGACGAAGAAGGCGCCGGCCCAGTCGACCTTGACCTTGCGCCTGACCACCGGCAGGTTCAGGGTCCGCTGGAGCACGATCAGCGCGACGACGGCGAAGGGGATGCCGACGAAGAGGCACCAGCGCCAGCCGAGCCAGCTGGTGTCGGTGATGACGCCGCCGAGCAGCGGGCCGCCGACGGTCGCGACGGCGAAGGTCGCGCCCAGGTAGCCGGAGTAGCGTCCGCGTTCGCGCGGGGAGATCATCGCCGCCAGCACGACCTGGGCGAGGGCGGACAGACCGCCGCCGCCCAGTCCCTGGATGACCCGGGCGGTGATCAGCGTCGCCGGGTTGGGGGCCAGGCCGGCCACCAGGGACCCGATGACGTAGACGATCAGCGCCGACTGCACCAGGACCTTCTTGCTGAACTGGTCGGCGAGCTTGCCCCACAGCGGGGTCGACGCGGTGACCGCCAGCAGGGAGGAGGTGACGACCCAGGTGTAGGCGGACTGGCCGCCGCCCAGGTCGTTGATGATCCTGGGCAGCGCGTTGGTGACGACGGTCGAGGACAGGATCGCGCAGAACAGGCCGAGCAGCAGTCCGGAGAGCGCGCGCATGATCTGCGCGTGCGTCATGGACTCCTGGGGTGTTCCTCCCGCGCTGGGGCTTGAGGCCCGCACACCGGCTTGCGGGGTGGATGTCATGAGTGTTCTTTCCTTACGTGGTGACAACGGTCGTCCGGGCGGGCGGGACGCCCGGGGACGTCTCGGAGGGCGGGGCGTCCGGGGACGTCCCGGGGGGCGGGCCGCCCGGGTGGGTCCTCGGGTCGTCGAAGCCGGCCCGGAGCCGGGCCAGGAGCCCGGTCAGCAGCTCGACGTCCTCGTCGCTCCAGCCGCTCAGCCGTTCGGCGAGCAACCGGGCGGTCCGGCCGGAGAGTTCGGTGAGCCGCTCACGGCCCTCGGGGGTCAGGCGCAGGATGCGCGAGCGCCGGTCCGCCGGGTCGGGGCTGCGGTCGATCCAGCCCAGCTCGGCCAGGTGCGTGACGTGGCGGCTGGTGACCGACATGTCGACGGCGAGCAGTTCCGCGAGCCGGCCGATGCGCATGTCGCCGTCGCGGCCGAGCAGCGCCAGGACCGCGGCGGATCCGCTGGAGCAGTCGGCCGGCAGGGACCGGGCCAGCTCTCGGCGTACGGACCCGATGGCGCTCAGCTGCCGCATCAGCTCCTCGAAGTCGGGTTTGCCGGCCACACATGCCTCCAGGTTCATTGCTCAAGGCAACTATGCGGTTAGTTGGTTGATTCAGGCAAATGTTTTGAGGGTGTGCTGCGACACATGTGTGCAGCATGTGTGTGGGTGGATGTGCGGGCTCCGCCGGTCAGCGCAGGATGCGGCGGGCGACGTTCGTGGAGACCAGGTCGAGGAGTTCCCCGCCCCGGCCGTCCAGGATGGTGCGGATGGCGTAGAGGGTGAACCCCTTGGCCTGCTCCACCGTGATCGCCGGCGGCACGGACAGTTCCTGCCGCGCGGTCATCACCTCCACCAGTGCCGGGCCGTCGTGCGCGAAGGCGCCCTTGAGGGCGTCCTCCAGGTCGCCGGGACGCTCCACCCGCCGGGCCCACAGACCGACCGCCGCGGCCACCTCGGCGAGCTGCGGATTGTCCAGCTCGGTGGCGTAGTTGACGATGCCCGCCGCCTTCATCTCCAGTTCCACGAAGTTCAGCGACCCGTTGTTGAAGACGACGATCTTGGCGGGCAGGCCGTTCTGCCGCAGCGTGAACAGCTCGCCGAGCAGCATGGTCAGCCCGCCGTCACCGGACAGCGACACCACCTGCCGGCCCGGGTGTGCCGCCTGTGCGCCCACGGCGTGCGGCAGCGCGCAGGCCATGGTGCCGTGGTTGAACGAGCCGACCAGCCGACGGTGGCCGTTGAAGGTGAGGTAGCGGGCCGCCCACACCACCGGGGAACCGACGTCGACCGTGAAGACCGCGTCCCGGTCGGCGAGGCGGTCCAGGGTGCTCGCCACGAACTGCGGGTGGATCGGAGTGCGCTCGTGGTCGTTGACGGCGAGCGAGTCCAGCGACTTGCGGGTGCGGGCGTAGTGCGCGAGGGCCCCGTCGAGGTGCCGGCGGTCCGTCTTCGCGCTCAGCAGGGGCAGCAGCGCGGGCAGGGTGTCGCGCACACTTCCGACCAGGGGCAGGTCGACGCGGGTGCGCCGGCCGATCTGCTCGCCGCGGATGTCGAGCTGGATCACCTTCGCGTGCTGCGGATAGAACTGCCGGTAGGGGAAGTCCGTGCCCAGCATCAGCAGGGTGTCGGCCTCCTCGATGGCCTTGTAGCCGGAGGCGAAGCCCAGCAGACCGGTCAGACCCACGTCGTAGGGGTTGTCGTAGGCGACGTGCTCCTTGCCGCGCAGGGCGTGCACCACGGGTGCCTTGAGGGTCTCGGCCAGTCGTACCAGGTCGTCGTGGGCGCCGGCGGCTCCCGCGCCCGCCAGGATGGTCACCCGGCGCGCGTCGTCCAGCAGGGCGGCGGCCGCGCGCAGGGAGTCGTCGTCGGGGCGCGTCACGGTGCGGGCCGGACGGACCACGGTGGGCGCGAGGTCGCGGTCCGTCCGGCCGAGGAAGATCTCGCCGGGGACCACCACGACCGCCACTCCCCTGCGCTCGACGGCCGCCCGCATCGCGTTCTCGAGGATGCGCGGACCGAACTCCGCGCTGGTGACGACCTCCGCGTAGACGCTGCAGTCGGCGAAGAGCTCCTGAGGGCGGGTCTCCTGGAAGTAGCCGGAGCCGACCTCGGACCCGGGGATCTGGGCGGCGATCGCGAGGACCGGCACCCGGCTGCGCTGGGCGTCGAAGAGCCCGTTGATCAGGTGCAGGTTGCCGGGGCCGCAGCTGCCGACGCAGACGGTCAGCTCGCCCGTCAGCCCGGCCTCGGCCGCCGCCGCGAGAGCGGCGCTCTCCTCGTGCCTGACGTGCACCCAGTCGACACCGTCGGTGCGGCGGAGGGAGTCCGTCAGCCCGTTGAGCGAGTCACCTGGCAGGCCGTACAGGCGGCGCACTCCGGAGGCCTTGAGCGAGGCGACGACGTGGTCCGCGAAGGTGGGCATATCGGTTGCCTTTCGTCGGGAGCGCGTCCGGTGGGCGGCGGGACGCCGCGCGCGGCGGAAAGCGCCGGGCGAGCCGGACGCCGCTCGGTCTGCGCCCAGTCTCCGGGGGTGGACATTACGCACACATCCGTCGAATGACTGCGTCACGGGTGCCGGGGTGTGTTCCGTCGCTGGGTCGGACTACTGACGTCCGCCCCCGCCCCCTCGGTCACGGTCGCCCCGCACGCGACGTCCCCGGGGCCCGGAGGGGCGCCGGGGACGTCCGTCGCCCCAGGGGGTGTGTGACGGTCAGTGGGTCGGGCCCCACTGCGCGGCGACCAGCACGGGGCCGCCCGGCACCGTGGGGAAGGTCCGTACCTCCGAGGCTCCCGCGGCGGTGAGCGTCTCCACCATGCGGTCGGTGTCCAGCGAGTTGCCGCCGCTGCGCACGGCGTTCCACCCGGCGACGGCCCGGCGCAGGGGGTCGGCCACCGCGGGGTTCGTGCCCACCACGATCCAGCCCCCGGGCCGCAGGGCGTCGGTGAGGCGGGGTACGGCGGCGGTCAGCGCGTCCTGGGACAGGAAGGGGGCGGGCAGCCAGGCCAGGTCGTAGGCGGCCCGCTCGGTCAGGTCCGCGACGTCGAGGTGGCGCAGGGTGACCCGGCCCGCGACCTCCGCCTCGGCGTTCGCCAGTTCCCCGGCGGCCAGTGCCAGGACGCGCTCCATGACATCGATGCCCACGACCTCGGCGTGCGGGAAGCCCCGCGCCAGGGCGAGCGCCAGCGCGGCCACGCCGGTGCCGACGTCGAGGATGCGGCTGCCTTCGCGAGCCAGCCGGTCGGCCAGACCGGGCAGGGCCGGGACCACCCGGCCGGCGAGCGCCCGGCCGGTCATCGCGGAGGCCCGGCCCTGGCTCAGCAGCACGGCGTCGTCCTGGTCCGCCCAGGTGCCGCCCGACCCGTCCGCGAGGCCGGAGGCGGCGCTGACGGCCTGGCGCAGCGAACTCAGACGTGCCTGGGCGGCGCTGTGGGCCGTCGGCCCGTCGGCGTACACCAGGGACGGGTGGGGTGTGAGGGTGTCCCCCGTCCTGCTGACCAGTCGTGCGGCCTCGAGTACGGCGGTACGCGCCGGATCGGCCCTCAGTACCTCGGCAAGGGGCTTCGTCGCCGCCTCCTCGATGGTGGCGACCAGGGCCGCCAGGGCCCATGCCGCGGCGTCCAGCAGGGCCGCCGGATCGTCGCCGAGGGGCAGGGCGGGACCGTTCGCGGCGTCGGGTGCTCCGGGTGCCATGTCCGCGGGGCTCACAGGACGGCGCCGAGATAGGTGACCGCCGCGAGCCGGCGGGTCCTGAGGGTGTACTCCTCAGCCTCGCCGTCCCGGGGCTCCCGCCTGTCGTTGCAGTTCACCCGGCGGAGCAGTTCGTGCAGAGCTTCCTCCTCCCGGCCCAGACGGCCGGGGAAGAGGGGGTACTCGTAGGCATGCATGCGGGGTCCCTTCGTACTCTTCGCTTCTTCGGGTTCACCCTGCCCACCAGAGCGTCACCTGTCAAGGGGGTGACGCCGCGAGTCGGCCACGGGAGACATGTACCTAACATATGTTCCACGTACATACCGAACGACGTTTGCCGCGCCCCCGACACCCGTGCGCACGAGGAGCCCCAGCCATGACGAAACTCCCGAAGAGCGAAGACACCCTGCTGATCCGCACCGACTTCTCCGACGAGGCCGCCTGGCAGGACCTGCGCGTCGCGGTCACCACTCCGACCGACGATGACGCCGACTTCCTCGCCGTGCTCCACATCGTGGACGACCGCGCCTACGAGGGTCTGACCACGCGGGAGATCGTCGCGCTCGCGCCCGAGGAGGACGAACTGCTGATCGTGGCGGACCGGAGGGCCAGGGGCGAGCCCGAGATGCCGCTGCTGGCCGTACATGTGAGCGCGCAGGACGCCGGGGACCGGGACGCGCCATTCGGCGGCACCGACGAGCTGCGGGTCGTCGCGCGCGAGCTGTGGTCCGTGGAGAACAACATCGCCATGGCCAACATGGACTGGGAGGAGTTCGTCGAGGCCGCCGACGACGACGTCTTCAGGGGCTTCTGAGACCCGCGGCCCGTGCTGGACCTACGAGGGTGCCCGCCCCCTCGGACGGAGCGGGCACCCTCCCGGTGCACCTGGGTGCGGAGACCGGCTAGGGAGTGCGCGTGCTCCACTTCTGGTTGGGGGTGCCGTAGCACTGCCACAACTGGAGACGCGCCCCGTTGTCCGTCCGTTGGTCGATCACGTCGACGCACTTGTTGCCGGACTGGGGGTTCGTCAGGTCGTGCGAAGAGTTGAGCCGGAACTGCTGGGCGCCCGAGCCGTTGCAGGTGGTCCAGTTGATGACGGCGCCGTTGTTCGTCGCCCCACCGCTGACGTTCATGCACTTGCCCTCGGACCGCACGGTGCCGTCGACGAACTTCCAGCGCTGGTAGGACTCGTTGTAGCAGTCCCAGATCACCAGCTTGGATCCGACGGGCGCGTTCGGGCTGTTGGCGACGCCGATGCAGCGGTTGGAGGCATGGCTGTAAATCTGGACGCCCCCGGACCACGGATCGCTCGGGGCCTGGCCCGAGTTCTCCGTCTTCGACGAGCCCGAATCAGAGCCGGAACCGGTACCAGAACCGGAAGACGTGTCGGTCGACGTGCCCCCGGAACCGGAGGAGGTGTCGCCCCCGCCCGACGTCCCCCCGGAACCGGAGACGGTCTTGGCCGGCTTCCCCTCCTGCGTGGTGGCGCCCGTCGCGCCCCCTTGCGCGTCCTTCTTCCCACCGCCCGTCGCACTCGCCTTCGGTGACACGGTCACCACGACGGGCTTGCCGTCCGGTCCGGTGGTGATGACGGTCTTCGGCTGCGCGCCGCCCTTCTTGGAGGCGTGCGGCGAGGGCGACTCGGAACCGACCACGCCGGGCGCGGCGCCCGCCAGCTCGTCCAGCACCGTGCCCGGAGTGGCGCCCGGCTTCGCGGACGACCGTCCGTCGTCGCCGTCGCCGCCACTGATCAGGAAGGGTACGGAGATCAGCAGCGCGCCGACGATGGCGGCGCCCGCGAGCAGGCCCTTGTGCGGCCGGCCGGGAGCGGCCTTGACCTTCGTGCGCGCGGAGTCCCCGGCGTCGGTGCCCGAGGACGCTTTCGCCACCGTCTCCGCGGTCTCCGCGGAAGCCTCGGCCGAGGCGGCCTTCCCCGACGCCGCGGTGGCGGACGCCTCCGTTTCGGCGGTCGTGCCCGAAGCGGTCGCCGCGGTCTCCTCCGCTGCCTCCGCCTCTTCCGCCTCTTGTGCTTCCTCTGCTTCCTCTGCCTCTTCTGCTCCGTCTGCCTCTTCTGCTTCCTTTCTCCCTGTGGTCGCCTTCCCTGATACAGGCTCAGGTTCCGGCTCGGCCAAGGCGGACGGCACGGCCGATCGCCCGGTGGACGATACGGAGGTGAGGATGCGCTTCGCCGTTTCAGCGGCGGTTCCCGGCTTCCCCTCGGCTTCTTCGACGGCCTCGGCCCCGGCCTGCGCGGAGGCCACGGCTGTCGGCTCGTCGGGAGAGTCGTTGGGTTTGGAAGTCGTCATGACACCTTTCCGGTGTGGTCGGCGTGACATGTGGTTACGACACTCTTGCAACACGTCGGGCAGGCAGGCCTGGTGCGCCGCTTGCGTCAGCGCACCTGCTGTCGATGCTCTGCCGAGTGTTCAGTGGTTGATTCTAGGGTTCATCGCGATCCTCATGTACACACTTGGTCGGGGACAGGTGTGTACCGGCTTCGCTTACTGCGCCTGTCCGTTCAGCACGTTGACGAGGTGTTGCCGGGTGGAGGCGCCTGCTTCACCCTCCTGCTGAACGGCCTCCGGCTCCGGCTCGGAGTCCGGCAGGTTGAGGTTCTCCACAGGGCGTGCCGGGGAGTCCGTCGCGGCCGGAGCCTCCTGGGGAGGACCGTCGGCGGTCGGCGGCAGCAGGTCCTCGGGGTCGACGGTCATGCTGACCGCGCCCGCAGGGTTCACGAGGACAAGCGTGTCCTCACCCACTTCCCGCACGAGGTCCCGTACCCGGACGGTACGCGCCGCGTAGCGTCCGCCGGCGCGGAGCTGGGGCTCCGACGTGAAGACGGGGACCACTGGAGTGCCGTCCGGGCTGCACGCCTCGACCGGCGCCCCGTCAGGAGCGATCATGACGCCGACCTCCGCTTCGCCGAGCAGGCGCAGGACATCGTCCTCGGAACCGTAGCCGGTCACGGCCAGCTGAATGGCCTCGTCGACCGGATCAGTGGGCCGCGGCCAGCCGTTGGCGTCGGGCGAGGGCCGGTAGTCGTCGTTGTACTGCCACTTCACCACCTCCCCCTCGGCGTTGGACCGGTACTGCCCGACCACCGCCCACCGCGGCGGGACGCCCTCCCCCCGCCATGCCGGATCGACCATGCCGAACCAGTGGTCGGGGGCTTCCCTGGCGGCCTTGAGGATGGACTCGGGAACGTCCGCCAGGGGTTCCTCGCGCTCAGGTGTCTCGGTCACGTCAGGCACTTGTCTCCAACCTCTCACGAACAAAACGGCACATCGGCGGAGCCGTCTCGGCAGGCATCAGGCCGTCACCTCCCCCTCCGGCGCGTCGGTCCCGGCCGGCACCTCGCCCGGGGCGGTGGATCCGATCGCCGGCCGGGGCGAGAAGCGGAGCCACTCGCCGTGCCCACCGTCCGGCCTCAGCAACCCGTCGACCGTCCCGTCAACGGCGTACACCTCCTTCCCGATGTGGTTCGCGACCGTCTGGGCGACGGCCGGCTGCGTACCCTCCTCGATGCCGGCGTTGCAGCAGACCATCACGACAGCCGCCGAGCCCAGGCTGGGGCGACGGCGCAGGAACCGGCCCAGCTCGCCGGGAGCGGCGCGCCTCTCCGCATCCCCATCCAAGGCCAAGCGGACCTTGCCCGTTCGCCCGTGACTGTCCCAGAAGTAGGTTCGCTCCGGTGTCTGCCCGGCGGTCGTCCAAGGCAGCGGCCGCCGCTCGCCCGCCGGGCTCTCATATTCGGTCTGCGTGGGCCACCTGCCCTGGCCCCACTGCGCCCGCGTTTGGAAGGGCCGCAAGTGGGAGGACCGGCCGGTCGGCCGGAAGGTGGCCGGATCCTGCAGGGTGGTCGTCTCTACGTAGGCGTCCGGGAGCACCAGCCCGTCCTCCATCACGACCACGTCGGGTGTCCGGCCGCCCAGCGACGCGTTCCGGAGATCATCCGGTTCGCTGAGGATCCACCTGCCGTCCACGCCGTCCTCGCCGTGCAAGCCGGCGAACGCGGTCACCCGCGTGACGCTCCCGTCCGTGCTCGGGAACACGTCGAGGTCCCGGGTGAAGGCCCAGACCCGACGTCCGCTGCGGGCCGCGAGTCGGCGTGGCGTCTCCAGCTGGCCCGCCCCGCCGTAAGGCACGAGCAGGACGATGGGACCGGGTGCGGTGTCGGAGGGGATGTCGGCGGCGACCAGGGTGGCGAACTCCCGCGCGGAAAGGTCGCGCGTCACACCGTTGTCGAACTGCACGGACGTGTGCTCGGGGACACGGCCCCGGGCGGCCCTCACGAAGAGGGGCCGTCCCTCGAACCGTGTCCAGGGCGCTCCGTCGGGGTCGACGTGAACGGTATGTCCGGTGTCCGGGTAGGTCAGGTGCAGCGAGTCCGTCTCCAGGCCACGCAGCGCGGTGTCCCTGGCGCGGTTGACCGGGGAGTAGTCGAACCCGAGGAGGGCGCCGCCTCGCACGACGGGGGTGCGGACCGGAGCCGGGGGAGTCGACGCAACGAGGGGCGGGCTGCACGGCACGCACCCGACGGCCAGTTCGAGGCCCGTTCCGCGGGCGAAGTCCCCCACTCGCCTCGCTGTTTCCTTGGCTCGCCGCAGTGACTCGGCGTCCCAAAACGGAACGGTCACCACCTCCACGTCCCGCCAGTCCAGTTCGCCCGGGAGTACGAAACCGAAGCGGGTGGCGGTGCCCAGGCGGTCCGCACGGTACTCGCGGTAGAGGACCGGGTCGTGGGCGAACGCGGTCGCCATGGCCAGCGCGAGCCGTACAGCCTCCTCGTCGCCGCGGACGAGGAGGGCGTGCATCGACGTGGGGGTGAAGCAGGTCCGGAAGCCGGCGGGAACCGAGTCGGGGTTCGCTTCGGCCGTGCGGGCCGTGCGGACCGTGCGGGCCGTGACGGGCGTGTACAGGGCGTGCTCGCGCAGAGCGTGCCTCCAGTGGAGGGCGATGCCGTCGTACGGCATCGCCCCCTCGCTCTGCCAGTTCGCCGGCATCAGTTCGCCCACCACCGCCCTGAAGGGCCGCGCGCCGGGAGTGCCCGGGTCCGTCGGCACGCCGAGCAGGTCGTCCAGGCGTACGTCGGGGCCGGCCGTCAGCCGCTCCACGAGGCCGCCGTCCACGTGTGTCACCGGCACCATGTCGGGTGAGGCGAGGTGTTCGTGCAGCGTCGCCAGCAGCGGGCCGGAGCGCTCGGGGTCGTCGAAGGCGTAGGTCGTGCCCCACTGCTGGTTCAGGTGCCGCAGTCGGTGCAGCGCGGCACGCTCCATGTCCGGCCGGAGCTGCTGCGTGTGCAGCTCGGCGGCGACCAGCTCGCGCCGCAGGTCCTGCCCGGCGCCGTCCCACAGGAACTGTCGGTCGGACAGCGCGGAGAAGACA
Source organism: Streptomyces violaceorubidus (assembly GCF_000717995.1). Taxonomy (GTDB): domain Bacteria; phylum Actinomycetota; class Actinomycetes; order Streptomycetales; family Streptomycetaceae; genus Streptomyces; species Streptomyces violaceorubidus. The sequence continues at coordinate 28,930 of NZ_JODM01000048.1, read as the reverse complement.
CTCCTCGCCAGCGCCAGATCGTCGCGACGCCGGGCCAGTTCGTCCGCGTCGAATCCTGGAAGGTCCGCATCACCACGGCTCCCCCGGCGGATCACCGCGTCCAGGCCCTCGCCAAGGGCCTGCATGGATTCCGCCGCGTCGGCGAGACCCGTCTCGTCCTGGGCCCTGTCCAGCAGCCACTGCACGCGGGGGTCCCGCTCCGCGCTCTGCGCACGGCCGCGTCGCAGCAGTTCCTTGCGGATCCCGGCCGTCTGCCGGTCCAGGAACGCGCTGTAGCGCTGGGCGATCTCCCGGGCATAGTAGTCACCGTCCCCGACGAGCTGCGCCGTGGCGAGTCGCAGTTCCGCGAGCCATTCCTGACGTTCCTTCAGGGCTTGGCGAAGATGTGTGGAGGGGCCGGTCAGGAAGTCCCTCGTGAGCATGGCCGCGGCACGGGCCCGCTCCCTCTCCACGCCTTGGTCGATCAGACGCGTTCTTGCTTCGAAGTCCTCCGACGCGGAGCCGTGGCCCTGGCCGTCCGGGTGGTGACGCCGGGCCCGCGCGACCGTACCCAGCAGGCGCCACGCGTCGAAACGTCGACGGCCGTGCGCGAGCGGGTCGACGCCGAATGCCGCAAGGTCGCGGTGCTGCTGCTCGACGGGCGCGTCCGGGCCCGGGGGCATCTCTCCCAGCATGCGCAGGAACGACATCAGCGCCTCGGGGGAGCCGTCGCCGGGGAAGTCGGGTGTCGCCGTGTCGTCGCTGTCCTCGTCGGAGGACACGTCCTCGTCGCTGCTCGGCGGGTCCTCCTCGGCCACCGGCTGGTCCGGCTCGTTCCCGTCGGGGAACGGCGCGCCGAGGGCGGAGCGGTGTCCGGCCCGGTCCGCCGTCTCGTCGGCGTGGCCGTCGGAGCGTGCGGCGCTGTCCGGCACTCCCCGCGTGGCCAGGTCGCCTGCGGAGCGCCTACCCGGGACGGGGGAGGGGGCGCCACCGCCCGGGGCACGGGCGGGGGACGCGTCAGGCGCCGCTTCGCCGGCCGCCGGTCGCGGGGAGAATCGCAGCCACTCCGGCTGCTCCGCCCCCTGCCGTTCCTCGATGTCCAGGCTGTCCCGTACTGGCGCGTTGGCGGCGAACACTTCGTTGCCCAGTACGTCCGCCACGCGCTGGGCGTACCGCGGGGCGTCGCCGTTCTCCGCGCCCGTCTGACAGCTCACCAGCACGACGCTCGCGGCGCCCACACTGGGACGACGCCGCAGGTACCGCCCCGGCTCAGCGGGGCCCACGTCGACGACGAGGCCGTTGCGCAGCGGTACCTTGACGGCGCTCGGCGTTCCGTGACTGTCCCAGAAGTACGGGGCGTCCCTGGTGACGGCTTCGCCGGAGCGGACCCAGGGCAGGGTCCACCTCGTCCCGGGCTGCTGGGAGTCGGCGGTCCGCACGACGCCGTAGTCGGCGCGCTCGCCCAGGCTCGTCTGTTCGGCCTCGTCCATCTCGAAGGGGACGTGCGCCGATCGGCCGATGGGCCGGAACGTACTTCGGTCGGGGATCGGCGTGGTCAGCAGGAAGTCGTCGGGTACGGCCGAGCCGCTCTCGAGCAGGATTACGTCCGGCGCCGACTGCCCCACGGCTGCCCGCCGAAGGTCGTCTGGAGTGCTGAGTACCCACCGGCCCTGTTTGCCCTCGGGGCTCCCCAAGGCCGTCACCAGGAGGGCCTCGCCACCGGGCTCCCGCACCGTCTCCAGGTCACGGGTGAACGCCCAGACGTGGCGTCCGGTGCGGGCCGCGAGGTGGCGCGGCAGCGTGAGGTGCCCCGCGCCCCCTCCGGGGACGAGCAGGACGACGGGCCCGGGGGCGGTGTCCGCGGGGATGTCGGCGGCGATTTGGGCGGCGAACCGGTGGGCGGGCATGCCGCGGGTGGCACCGCTGCCGTACTGGACGAGTACGTGGTCGGAGACGTCGGAGTGGTCGGCCCGGACGAACAGGGGCCGCTCACCCCCCGGTGACCCCGTCCACGGCGCGTCGCCCGCGGCTCGCACGGTCCACGGCTCCGGCCCCCCGTCCGCCTGCAGCGTGCCCGGTCCGTTCGGAGTGGCCTCGTAGAACCTGTCCGCCACCAGACCGCGAAGCGCGTCGGCCGAGCGTCGGCCCACCGGAAGGTAGTCGAGCGCGAGGCCGTCCTCCCCCAGCCTGACGGGCGTGTGCACCGGCTCGTACGGACCGGACGCCGGAAGCGGAGGCGCCGTCTCGACGACCCGGACCCGGAATCCGACGCCGTGCGCCGCGGAGAAGTCCTCCAGCCGCGCCGCCAGGGCCTGGGCGTCCTCCCGCGTCGTGCCGTCCCAGTGGTTCACCACCACGGCGTCGACGTCCGACCAGCCGAGCGGCCCCGGGAGATACGCCCCGAAGTGGCCGAGGGAGGGGAATCGGCCGCCGGCACGCACCCGCAGCAACGGGGGGTCGTGGGCGAAGTCGGTGGCCTCCGCCAGGGCAAGCCGTACGGCGTCCTCGTCGCCGCGGACGACGAGCGCGTGCAGGGACGTCGGCGTGAAGCCGGCCCGGAAGTCCCCCGGGATGGCGTCGGTGCCGTCCGCGTCGGCGGGGAGGGCGGGCACCGGGGTGTACAGGGCGTGCCCGCGCCGGTCCTGGTTCCAGTGGAGGGCGACGCCGGAGTGCGGGTCTGCCCCGGCCTGGTGCAGGCGCGCCGACATGAGGGCCGCGGGCACCGCGTCGAACGGTGCGGAGTCCGACGGTCCCAGGCGCGTCGGCCGGCCGAGCAGGGCGTCCATCGGCGCGGCCGGATCGGCGAGGAGGTCGAGAAGTACCTCTGTGTCGACGTTGGTCACCGCCGTCATGTGCGACGAGGTGAGGCGGTCGTGCAGCATCCGTAGCAGCTCGGCCGCCCGCCGCGGGGTGTCGAAACCGTAGTTGGTCCCCCACCGCCGCTCCAGGTGACGCAGTCGGTTCAGCGCCGCCTCGATCATGCGGGGCCTCAGCTCGCGCGAGGACAGCTCGGCCGTGACCAGCCCCAGTCGCGCGTCCGGACGCAGCCCGGACCACGGAACGCCTGTCGCGGACAGATCCGAAAGGACGTGCAGCGCGGTGACCACCTGTTCGTGGCGCCGTTCCAGGATGGAGAGGTCGGCTCCCGCGCCCAGGACGCTTCCACGTGTCCGGCGGATCAGGTCGGCCAGCATATGTGCGGTGACCCACATGTCGCGCACGGCGGCAGGCAGCTCCCTCTCCGCGGTCCGCTCCGCGATCCACCGCGCACGCGGATCGCGTTGCCCGAGTCCCGCCGTTTCGCGCTCGCGCAGCTCGGCGCCGAGGAGGGCCAGTTCCTTGCGGAGGTCTTCGACCCGCATGCGGGAGACCCGCCTGCTGTAGGAGTCCTCGGGATCGGTCAGACGCAGGGAGACGTCCAGCTCGGTCAGCCACTGCTGGCGGTCCGCCACGCTCTCGATCAGTTGAGAGGTGGGGTTCCCGGTCAGGAAGCCGGCCGGGAACGCGACACGGGCGTGTTTCCTGGCCTTCTTCCGCGCGGCCTCGACCATCTCCGTCCGGGCACGGAAGCCGGTCGCCGCCGGGTCATCGCCCGTGCCGGCCGGGTCCTGCTCCCGCTGCTCCTTGACCGTGCCCAGGGTGCGCCACAGGAGGTCGCCCTGCCTGACGGCCGGGAGCGGATCGCTGACGAACGGCGCGTCCTCACGGTGGTGCCGGCCGGCCTCCGGATCCGGCACGTCCGGGATCAGCCCGGTGGCCGAATCCACCCACTCGGCCAGCGCGGCCACGCTGCCGTCGCCCGCGACGACGGGGGGCGCCGTGTCGATCGTCCGGTTGGGCGCACCGACCACCACGGCGGTGAAGGCGTCGTCCACGGACGTCTCCGCCACCATGAGGTCATGGAAGGACTTACCGTCCGCGGGACGCACCAGACGCAGGCGCCACGGCCGGCCGCCGTCCCCGAGGCTCTCTCCGTCGAGGATCGCCTCCAAGGCGGCCAGGGCTGCGGCCTCCCGCGCCCGCACGGCGTCCGCGTCGGCCCGGCGGTCGAACGCGGACAGCAGGTCGAGCATCCGTGTGACGGCGGTCAGCCTGGCCTCGGCGTGGGCCCGCGCCTCGGGCGACCCCGCCGCTCGAGACCGCGCGTGCAGAGAGGTGCGCAGGGACTCCAGGCCGTCTCGTCCCAGGCTGTCGATGTTCTGGTAGACCGCGCGCAGGAACAGTTCCCCGCGCGAGCCGTGGTCCGTGAGGTTCTCCAGCGTGATGTGGGAGCCTCGGTCCTCGCTCTCCAGGACGACGACCCCGTAGTGGTAGCCGTGGGTGCCGTCGAACGTGTGCCCGTGCCGGTCGAGCTGCTCGCCCGTCTCCTCCGCGCTGGCGAGGGACTGGAGGACGTAGCCCTCCCCCAGCTTCGCCGTCGCCGCCGCGTTCACACCGAGGTTGCCCGCCAGCCGGCCCAGGGCGTCGCGGCGGGCGTTCAGGTCACGCCTGCGCGGCGGCGCTGACTCCGCGGGCCGGGCGGTGGCCTGGGCCGCCCAGTCCGCGTCGGGGAAGTGCCGGGAGTGGGTTCCCTGCTCCAGGGTGTCGGCCAGTGCGGACGCGAGGTGGTGGAGCTCCTCCAGCCGTCCGGTGGACTCGATGCCGGCCGTCGAGGTGGCGCCGTGGACGTCCCGGAAGACGAGGCGGTCGGGCGGTCCACCGAACGCGAGGGCGGCCAGGGACCGCGCGTCGCCGTCGCTTCGGCCGGGCACCTGGGGTGTCACCCGCAGGAGCCTCAGCGCCTCGCCGCGCCGGCGGCCCGGGACGTCGACATGGCCGCCGTCCGTGCGGAGCCGGACCGCGCTGCCCGCCGCGGCCAGCGCCGCGTTGGCCCGCTCTATGGCTCCGGCGGTCGCGAACGCCGACTGGAAGGGGCCGTCGGAGCTGACGGCGACGGTGCGGTCCCCCGAGTAGGTCAGCCCGGTGTGCCGGTCGGGTCCACGGCGCACCGTGACGAGACCGCCGCCTTCCTCGGGCACGGCGAGTTCGAGGAGGGCGGATCCGGTGAAGGCGGCTTCCGCCGTGTCGGTCACCGCCGCACGGCCATGAGAGGGACTGGGGGCATGCTCATGATTCCCCGGCACCGAATCGTTCGGGTGGGTGGCACCCGGCTCGCTGGACCGGGCGGAGCGTTCGCTCAGGCCGTTCGAGCCCGCGGCCGCGGGCGCCCGAGCGCTTCCCAGGGCGCGCCGCAGGAGTTCCCGTTCCGCCGGGTCGGAGGTGGTCAGGAAGCGGTTCATGAGGGGGCCTGTAACGGGGGCGCCGGTTTGCGCCGTCATAACCAGCGGGTTGTTGCCGTCGGCCCGGGTCGGGACACGGGGGTCCCGCAGGCCGACCACCAGGTCGGCGAGATACTGCGCGCCCTGGCCGACGGGGTCCGCCACGTCTTGGGCGAGTACCTGCACCAGGAGGGCGATCTCCATCTCGTCGGTGAGGGGCCACAGCCGTAGCTCGCCCTCGACGTGCCGGCGCAGGGTGTCGAGGAACTCCTGCAGGGTGACACCCTGGAGCAGGTAGGGCATTGCTTCGCCGCGTTCGGCGGCCAGCGCGGTCCGGTGCTGGTACGCCGCTTCCAGCCGTCCTTGCAGCACCCGGTTGACGGCGCCGGCCACGACGTCGGCCGTCTGCGGCGCGACCGCGGGGCCGGGCTGCTCTGCTCGGGGCCGCTGCGCGGCAGGGCGCGCCGCGAGTCGCTCGGGGTCGGCGGACGGAGACGCACCCGCCCGCGCGGCGGTGGGCTCCGAGGCGGCGGGCAGGGGCAGGTCGGGGTTCTCGGCCCGCAGCCGGGCCACCTCCGCCGCGTCGAGCTCGGCCAGCAGACCCGGGTCGGGCACGGCCGGCGACCAGTGCTCGCCGAACGGTCCCTGCGGGGTGGTCCGGAACTCGCGGACCATGCGTACGACGAGCGGGCCGTCGCCGACCGGGAAGGCGGAGACCTGCGGCTCACCGGACTCCGGGATCGCGAACTGCGTCACCCTGATACGGACGTTCCACAGCATGGCGGCCAGCGGCGGCATCACGTCGCCCGCGGTGCTCATCCACTGTCCCGGCCGGGCGATCAGGTCCGCGAAGGCCTGCCGGTGGGCGTCGGCAACGCCGCCGTCCGCCAGCAGCGCGGCCGTCGCGCTGTCGATGCTCTCCCGCCAGTTCAGTCCGGCGTCACCGGCGCCCGCCTGGTCGGCCAGCGCCATCGACTCGGCGGTGTGCTGCAGCACCGCCGGCTCCAGCACGGGCCACAGCTCGCGCTCCTCGGAAACCCGGCGCAGGTCGTCCATCAGAGCCCGCGCCATGGCGGCGCGGACCTGGGCACCGGTCCACGGCTGGTTCTGGGCCAGCTCCAGCACCCGGGCGAAGGAGGCGACGAAGCAGTCGCCGTCGCCGGGCACCACCTCGGTGCGCAGCCCTCGCCGGGCCGCCGCCCCGGCCACCGTCCACGCTTCGGCGGGCGGCTGAGCGCTCGGGCGGGGGGCCACCGTTTCCGGCCGGGTCCCGGCGCCCGCCTTCTGACGGCCGGTCGTGCGGCCGGTGCGGACCGGGCCGGTGCTGGTCGACGTGGCGGCTGCGGCGCGTGCGCCGCGGGGAGCCCGGGGACGGGTCCCCCAGCGCATGCCCAGCGCATCCAGCTCCGCGATCACTTCGGGTTCCAGGTCGCCACGGCGGGCTCGGGCGTTGCTCAACCAGTGCCCGAGGTTGGCCCGCTGCCCGTCCACAATCTCGTAGTCCTTGTATTTGACGCCCGCGATCGAGTTTCCGTGGTCGGCGGCGTATTGCCGGGCGGCGGCCAGGTGCAGCACGATCTTCGAGGTGGGCCGCCTGGTCCACCGCATGCCCAGCTCATTGAGGATGGCCTCGGTCGCCTGGTCCAGGTGGTGGTTGCCGCGATTGGTGCTGATCCAGTGGCCCAGGGGGACCTCAGTGCCGTTGACCAGCTCGGGGTGGTTAAACGGGACCTCGGCGATCGAGCCGTGTATCGCGTGATACTGGCGGGCGGCGAGAACGTAGACGTCCGTCTTGATCTGCTGCCGTTTGTTCCAGCGCATGCGCAGCGCGTTCAGGGCGTCCCGGGTCTGCGAGGTGATGTCGCGCTCGCCGCCACGCACCCGGTCCAGCCAGAGGCCGAGCTGCACCTCCTGCCCACCGACGACGTCGACATGGTCCAAGGGAACGCCCGCGATGGAGCCGCCGTGATCGTCGGCGTACCGCTGGGCGGCGGTGAGGAAGACGTCGACCGTCGGTTCGTCCAGGTCCCAGCGCATGGAGTAACCGTTCAGCAGGGCCCGGGTAAGACGGTCGATCCGCGCCCGCCCGTTGCGCACGTCATCCAGCCATTGCCCCAGTGGGACCCCGGTGGTGCCAACTTGCTCGACGTGTGTGGAGGGCACGTCGGCGAGCGAGCCGCCTTGGGCGGCCGCGTACTGCCGTGCGGCGGTGAGCCGGGCTCTGCGGGAGGACGACCAGCCCGGCATCCGCAGCCCGACCAGAGCCTCCAGCACCTCATGGGGCACTTTCATTCTGCCGCGGCGTACCTTGCGCAGCCAGTAGCCGAGTTGGAGCGCGGTCCCGTTGACGGTCTCCACGTGCTCACGCGGCATATTCGCGATGCTGTCGCCGTTCCTGGCGGCGTATTGCTGGGCGGCGGCCAGGTAGTCCTGCGGTGAGGGATCCGTCCACCGCATCCCCAGGCGGTTCAGCTCGGCCCGGGCTTCGTCGTCGATCCGGCGGCCATCCCGGACTCTGGACAGCCATCGACCGAGGTAGACATCGACGCCGTTGATCGTCTCGACGCTGTCAACACGCACGTCGGCGATGGTGCCGCCGTGGCTCTCGGCGTACTGCCGGGCGGCGGCGAGCAACCTCTGGGCACGGTTGCCACGGCGGAGGGCGGTCCTCCAGTGCAGCAAGTCGAGGGTCCGCAGGGTCTCCGTGTCGAGGTGGAAGTTTCCGGCGCGGATGCTGGTGAGCCACTGGCCGAGTTCGACGTTCATGCCGTCGACCTCCTCCATGTGTCCGCGGTCGACTCCCCCGAGGGAGCCGCCGTGATCACGCGCGTACTGACGGGCGGCGGTCAGGAGCGTCTCCCAGCGCTCCGAGACGGGCGTGGTCCAGCGCATGCCCAATCCGTCAAGGACTGCCCGGGTGTCCGCGCTGACCCGGTAGTGACCCTCACGGACGTCGCCGAGCCACTGACCCAGTCGCACGGGCTTGCCGTTGACCTGCTCGACGTGCGTGAACGGGGTCGCGGTCAGGGAGCCGCCGTGGGCACGGGCGTACTGGCGCGCCGCGGCCAGGTTCCGCATGAGGTCGAGGTGCCTGCGGCCGTCCTCGGTGGCGCGCCCCAGCGCGTGGTAGTGCTGGTGCAGCCTGTGAATGTCCCCCACGGGGAGCCGGATGCCGTAGGTGGCCCGGATGTGGTCCCACACGCCGCCGACGGAGGCGGCATGGTGGGCGAGGGCGGTGCGGAACACCTCCTCAGTGCGGTGGATGTCCAGCCGCACCGGCACCTTCCCGGCGCGCTGCCAGGGAACCCGCACCGGCGAGGCCACGTGCCAGTGCAGGAACGCCGCCTCGCCCAGGGCGGCCACGGCCTCATTGCTGGGCTGCTCGGCGACGTACGCGTCGACGTCGAAGACCGAGGTGTCGCGGGAGGCGGAGGGCGCCGGAGACGGCTCCCCTGTCGGATCGCGGCGGACGGCGGGGACCGGCTGGCCAGCCGGGAGGATCGGCAGGCCGGCCGGGGGAATCGGCAGGGCTAGGCCCGAGGAGGGCAGCGCCAGCGTGGGGGAGGGCGGCGCGCTGGGGCCGAAGAGGTCGTCGTCCTCCTCGTCCGATGGAGAGAACAGACCGGTGGGTGAGGGCGGTTCGGTCTCCGATTCGGTGTCCGGGTCCACGTCCTCGGGCGCGCCGCCGAGCACCGGAATGCGGGGCGCGGTCAGGCCGAGGGTGTCCCGGGCCTGGATGGCGAGTGCCTCGGCGGCCCTGCCGCCCTGCTCCCTCGCGACGACGACGAGGGCCCGCTCCAGGGTGTGCAGCAATGCGGTGGGGGCACGGCCCACCGCTCCGGGCAGCGGCGGCAGTTCGATGTTCTTGCGCCACATGAGCCGCCGGGCCGCGGCGAACCGGGCGGCCTCCTCAGTGGTGTCCGGGTGCGCCCCGTCCGGGTCGCCGTCCAACTGTGCGGCAAGCCGTTCCAGACGTGCGGTCAGGTTCTCGGCGACGGCCGCGGACTCCGTGGCGGAGCCGGGCTGCGCGGAGTGCTCCGCCAGCCGGGACCATCTCGTCAGGAAGTCCAGCTGGCCGGACTGGACCACGGTCATCCGCTCCCGGTGGGAGGCGAGCCGGTCGATCAGGGCCAGGCTGTCGGCCTCGTGCAGCCGGTTGTCCCGGACCGCGTTCCACAGTGTGGCGAGTGTGCCGGTCACGAACGCGTCCCCGGTGTCGGCCGTCCACACCTGGACCGCCGGGCCCGACGGACCGGTGTCCGGACCGCTGCCGAACGCCTCGGCCATCTCCCGGGCCAGGCCGCCTGCCGCCGCCTCCCCGTTGGCGGTCCGCCCCCTGCGGTGCAGGAAGTACGCCACGAGGTCGACGACCTGCCGCTGCAGTCTGCGGTAGGCGTCCGCCTCGGCCGAGGGATCCTCCGCCGCGGACGGGGGCGCGAGGTGGTGCTCGTCCACGATTCGCCGGGCGCGTCGGCGCAGGTCGTCGGCGTTCTCCGCCTCGGACATGAAGTCACGCGCGTTGCGGAAGCGGTCGGCCCACTCCTCCAGCACCTCGGCCGAGGGCTGTGGCCAGTCCCGCTGTACGGCATCGGTGCCCGCCTCGGTCGGCGGGTGCACAGCGGCTGGCACAGTGCCCTCGGCGCCACCGTCGGTATGGGTTGCGAGCAGCAGGCCCAGCACCCGGCGTTCCACGTCACGGGCCAGGGCGGCGCGTGACTCGGTGTCGGACGCGCGGCTCCAGAGGCGGACCTCGTAGAGCAGGTCCCGCAGCGCCGCCATGTCGCCTGGAGCTCTCACCGCGGTGGCCACGGCATCGTCGACCGCCGTCCAGCCCGTGGGGGGTACGTCCTCCAGCCTGCCCGGCGGCCAGGAGCCGGCTTCGCCGGTCAGCACCTCGTGCAGCCGCGACACCTCCGTCATGGCCCTCGTCCATGTCGCGCCGAACCTCTCCCAGTCGTCGGGAAACGAGGTGTGCACGTGGACGGCGTACTCGGTGAGCCGGGTCTCGAACTCACCGAGGACGCCGGAGGCCTGCGCGCGCTCCGCGCCGGTCAGCGGGTGCTGTACGTCGGCTGGGCCGTCGCCGGTTGCCCCGAGCATGAGGGCTTGGCGCGCCTGGACGGCGATGTCGTCGCGCCACAGGGGCAAGTGGCCGGTGCGGCGGTTGCGGCGATGGCGATCCAGTTCGACCGTGCTGTGGATCAGCCGCTCGAGGGCTCCCCGGTGCGCACCCGAGACCAGTGCTTCGTACGTGGACATTGCCGAGTCGGTACCCCGCGCCTGACGGCCGGCCGCCGCCTCGTACCGCCGGTGGGCACTCTGCTTGAGCTTCTCGTAGGTGGCGCGGGCCTCGGTGACGCCGTACACGGTCGGCAGGTCGCGTATCTCGACGAGCACCTTTCCGTTGTCGAGTTCCGGAAACGCCGTGTTGACCTCGAGATCCAGCGCGGTGACGGTGGTCGGGGGGGCGTGCAGGGTGAAGCTCTGGAGGTAGTCCTGGACCGTCAGGCCCTCGCCGATGGCGACCTCCAGCGGGCTCCAGTCGACGCGCCGGTACAGCACACGACGCGCGTGCTCTGCGAACGTGTCCAGCACGAAGTCGTTGTGCGTGTCGAGGAAGTCGCGTATGTGAGAAGGCAGTTGTCGGGCCAGCACCGCCGGGTCGTGGCGGGACGCGGCAAAGAGGTAGTCCTTGAGCCAGTCCCTCGTCCTGCCCGTGTCCTCGAATTGCGCCATACCGTGCACCCCGGTGACCGCTTGGGTGAACACCAGGGTGAGCAACCCCGCCAGATTTCGGTATTCGACGTCGTCCAGGAGGTGCCAGGCGACATCCGGGGCGATGGTGTCGCCACCTGGTGCGCCGCTCAGGTAGGCGGTCGCCACTGCCTTCGCAAAGTCCGCGCCGACCTCCACGTCCAGAAGGGCGGTACGGACGTCCGTGTCGACCAGTGGCTGCGCGTCGTCGACGAGGAAGTCAAGCAGTTCGGACGGGTGCATGCCCACGGTCCACTGCGGGCCGAGTACCAGCCTGCCGTCGTATCGGTTCACCCGCCGCAGTTCCGCGTCCTGGTGCTGGTCGAAGCCATTGTGAGCGCCGAAGAGGCTGTGAACGTTCGCACCGTCCCGCAGTGTTTGCACCGTCTGTTCGAGGGAATGCCAGAACTCCTCTTCCGTGACACCGTCCGGATCGTTCTGGTAGGTGATGGGACTGCCGACGATCTCCAGGATCGCCGGAGCACCGGGGGCCGTCCGCTCAACCTCCAAGCGCAGTGCGTGGGTGTCGGCCAGGAGTTCTCCGTGTTCGAACTCGTCGGGCACACCGAGCCTCCACCCGGTTTCGAACTCGCCGCCGATCTTGCCGTAGTCGACCCGTGGACGGGTTGGTCGCGCGGACGGAGAGTCCCCATGGGCGGCCTCGGTGAGGCTCGACGTCTCGGACACCGAGGTGTTCCCCGGCGAGTGCCGAGCCGGCGATCCGCCGGGATGGCCGCTCCTGCGCTCCAGGTACGGGAACGCCTCGTACAAGCGGGAGGTGAGGGCCCGGGCGAAGAGGACGGCGGCCGTCCTGCCCCGGGTGTCCAGCACCTGTGCCACGGAGCCCACTACGGACTCGGCCAGGCCGCGGCGTGCCTGGTCCTCCTCGCTCGTGCCGGTCATTACAGGGGGGTCGAACCGTTCGGCTCGGAGGATCACCAAGGCCTCCCGGGTGGACACGTCGTCGTCCAGGCCGGTCTCGGGGTCCGTTGCCCGGCTCTCCTCCTCAGGAATGGGAAAGAGCGGCTTGTCCACCGGAATCGGAGGCATCCTCGCCCGGAACCGGAGGCAGCGGCTTCTCGACCAAAGGCCCAGACGGCGGGTCCTCGCCCGGAACCGGAGGCAGCGGCTTCTCGACCAGGGGGTCCGTCGGGGTGTCCGTGACGGGCGCGGAGGTGCCCGACAGGTGTGCCCGGTATCGGGCGACCAGGCCCACGGGGTCCGAGTGCCCCCATGCGCGCAGGGCGTTCTCGGCCCTGCTCAACCGCAGGCCCGCGGCGGCGAGCGCGATGGCGTTGCCGGGCGCCGCGTCGGAGTCCGGCGCCGGGACGCCACGGGCCTCGTTGGTCCGCCGGTGCCGCTCCGCCGCCCGCAGTCTCGCCTCCTGTTCGTAGGCGGCGAGGTAGCTCTGCCAGGCGTCGTCCCGGGTGGCGGGGAAGTGCTCGGGCTGCTTGGCGACGTTCGGTACGAACCCGTCGGCGTCGTCCTCGAGAAGCTGCGGCCAGGACCGCTGGTCCTCGGGCGCCGGCGCGTCCCCGGGGTCGGCGCCCGCCTCGGGAGCCGCCTGGGGGGCATCGGCCTGTGGGGCGACAGCCGGCTGTGTCTTGTAGAGGACTGGGGTGATCTCGACGCCCAGTTCCTCCTCCATCCGCCGGGCGACCTGCGCGAGCCAGCCGTGGGCGTGCTCCGGCAGCAGACCGGGCCGGATCTTGAAGCTCATGTAGCGGCCGGACTTGTCGCTGATCTCCCAGCGTTCGCGGTCCTGGTTGTAGGCGAGCTCGCCGGAGACCCGCGCGGGACGTTCCCGCGTGGTCCCGCTCTCCGTGAAGCCCGCGGCGACCGTCGGGTGGCCCTGCCCGCCCAGCGCCTCCTTGAGTTCCTCCATGGTCAGGTCGGCGTTGGCCTCACTGCCTCGCATGCCCTCCAGCAGCCGCTCCAGCTCCGCCTGGTCGGCGAGATCGGCCGGCTGCTCGCTGCCGACGGCGATCGAGCCCTCCTCGTCGACCGTGAAAACCCATTGCCCGCTGGTGCGTTGCAGCAGCGCGGGTCTGAAGTCCTCCAGCCGGTACCACAGGGGGTTGAGCCGGATGTCGCCCCGGTCGTCGACCTCGGTGTCCTTGATCCGCTTGGGTCCGGCCAGGGGACCGAAGGCCTGGTCGTCCTCGGCACTGCCGGTGCCCGCGACATGGGTCCGTGGCTTCAGCCGGGGCCGGTCCGACGGGAGCGGGACGACGGGCAGGCCGAGCACCGCGCTCATCCGCTCGGCGGCGTTGCGCACCCATGCGTCGATCTGCGCCGTCTCCGTCCCGGGGCGTTCCTTCGGGCCCATGTAGCGGCTGGACCCGTCGATCTCCCAACGCCGGTCGCGTGCGTTGTACGCGAGTTCGCCGCTCACCCGGCCCCGGCGCAGGTGCGCGGCACCGTTCTCGTCGAACCCGGGCGCGACGGTGGGGACGCCCTGGTCGTTCAGCGCCTGCCTCAGCTGCTCCATGGTGAGCGTGCCGTCGACCCGCCGCATGCCGGCCAGGAGCTCGGCCAGTTCCTCCGGCTCCGCGATCGACGTCAGCTCCTCGCTGCCGATGAAGACGTCGCCGTTCTCGTCGAACACGTACAGCCACCTGCCACCGGTGCGGTCGAGCAGCGCGGGCCTGAACTCGGCCAGCGGGTACCACAGGGGGTTCAGCCGCAGGTCGCCGACGGCGTCTCGCTCGCCGTCCTTGACCTTCCTGACGTCCACCGGCGGTCCGAGCGTGTCGTCGAGCCCGATTTCCTCCGCGGCGGCGAGGGCGGGCACCGTACGCAGCTCCGCGGCGAGCGCCTCGTCGAGTCCGGGTCGCCGCAGCAGCAGGCGGGCCCGGTCCAGGGCGGTCAGGCCGGCCTCCGCGACCCGCACCGTCGCGTCCGGGGTAAGGGCCCACATGACGTCGAGTGCGCCGCTGTGCCTCAGGCCGGCCAGGTCCTGCCGGGAGACGTGTGCGTCCATGAGGGGGGAGGCGTCAAGCCGCCCCTCCAGATGGTCGCCGAGGGCTCCGTCCTTGGTGGGGGACCGCTCCGGCCGGGTCACGGGCTCGGACGCCGGGGCGTGCGGGTTGGCCGCCGGGGCTTCGGCCTCCGGGGCGGCAGGAACCCCGGTGCCGGACGGCGGCTGGACGGCGGCGGGCCGAGGCCGCGCGAGAAGATACTCGTCGCCGCGCCGGAAGAGCGTGATGCGCCGCCCGGAGTGCGGGGCCCCGGCGGTGGGACGGTGGACCTCGTGGGTGCCGTCCTCGCCCACGACGACGATCTCGGCGCCGTAGCTGTTGGCGGCCACCTGCGCGGCGGTGCCCGCGGTGGCCGCGTTCCAGCGGTTGCCCAGGAACAGTTGGGCCTTGATCAGGTCACGGCGCTGGCGCGGAGTCAGTTCCACGTCGTCGGGCAGGCGTCCGCCGTTGGTCCGGAACCGCTCACGCTGGTCGTCGGTCAGCCGCCCCGCGCCGTGCAGGATCGCTTCCCGTTCGGCGGTGCCCTCCCGAGAACGTGGCAGGCCGGCCGGGGACGAGTCGACCTTCGCCCACAGCAGGACCTCGTGGGGGAAGGGGGTCTCCCGGTCGAGTACGGCGCCCTCGGGGAGCCGTTGGGCGATGATCCGGTTGACCGGGACGCGGTCCCGCCGGTCGAGCGACCTTTCCATGCGCTGCCAGAAGGCATCGCCGCCGTCCTCCGGTTGCCCGGCGGGGCCTCCCCCGGTGCCGGAACCGTCCGCGGCCGGGTGATCCGGGGCGAGGGAACTCTCCAGGGCCTGCCAGAAGCCGTTGCCGTCGCCGGTCGGTTCGTGGAGGCGGTACTCGGTGCCGTCGGGGCCGACCAGGAGCGCGGTACCGCGCCGGGTGTAGCCCGTGCCGTCGGCGGACCGGATGTTCCAGGGGGCATGGGTGTGGGCGGGGCGCACCACGTGCGGGAACGGCGTGGACACTGGATCCGCGGGCCCGGACCCGGTGTCCCCGGCGTCCCCCGGCGCCTCCTCGGCGGTGGCCGGGGCATCCTCGGCGGCGAGGACATCACCGGGAGGCGGGGGCGTGGAGCCGGTGGGCAGCGCGTGACGGAAGTGGCCGTCCACCGACTCCAGCACGAGATGCGGCAACCCGGCGCCTGCGGAGCCGCCGGCAGCGTCGGCGTGGTCGGCCGGGTCGGGGCGTTCGGCACCGAACTCCGTGACGAGGCCCTCGGCGCCCACCACGGTCACCCGGGCTCCGAGGACCCGGGCGGCGAGGGCGGGCAGCAGGCCTGCGGCGGTCGCCCGCCAGGCGGCGTCGTCGGCCCGGGTGTCGTCGCGCCGGAGCAGTACGGCGGCCAGACGGGCCCGCTGGTCGGCGGTGAGCCGGTGGTGCAGCGGGAGACGGTGGGTAGCGGTGAACTCCGCGTGCTCGGGACCGCCCTCGCGGAAGGTGATGCCGGCCCGGGTGAGTTCCTCCGTGGTGAGGGTGCCGAACGCCTCCGCGTCCAGGCCCTCCACCAGCGACCGGCCGTCCCGGCCGGTCAGCGTCTCGGCGAACAGCGACTTCCAGGCCGCGACGCCGGTGGGCGCGGCCTGCGCCCGGTCGGCGGGGGCGCTGTGGGCCAGTGCGCCGACGAGGGCGTGGAAGAAGCTGTCGCGGTGCCGGGGGGTGTCATGGACGGTGTACTGCCCCGCGCCGGGCCAGGGGGCGCCGCCGACCGTGTCGGGCGGCGTCAGGGTGCGCGTGCCGTCGTCCGTCGTGCTCCGGCTGAACCGGTCCGGTGCGGGCTTGGGGAGGGCCGGGACGACGCGGGCGGGCTCGTGGTGGACGACCTCGTCCGGCCGGGGGATCCCCTGGCGAGGCGCGTCCGGGGCCGACGCCGTGCCGTCGACCGGGAGTTGGTACCAGCGGGTGAGCCGGTCCGCGGCGGCCCGCACCCTGTGGTACTCGGCCGCCGCCTCCTCGGCCGCCGTGCGCCAGGGAGCCAGCCGCTGCACGTCCTCGTGCAACGCGGCCTGCGAGGCGGCGGCGGCCTCCTGGGCGCGGCGCACGGCCTCGCGGCCCTGGACCGCCTCCGGGGAGCGGTGCCCGAAGTTCTCGGCGTACTTGGACAGCTGTCGTTTGGCGGCGCCGACCCGCCTGCGGGCCTCCCGGTACTCCTCGCGCAGTGCCTCGCGGCCGTCCTGCAGCGAACGCCTCTCGGTCCAGTACGCCTTGTCCGCCGTCTGCCACGCCTTGCCGGCCTTGGCGACCTGGTCCCAGGCCGCGACCACCTCGGACGGGAAGTTGTCGTCGGTGATCAGCCCGTGTCGGCGGGCCACGTCCTCGCTGAGCCAGGTCAGGACGTGGCTGCGGGTCTCGACGGCCTGCGGGCCCTTTCGGACGCGTCCGAAAGGGCCCGGCAGGCCGGAGGCCCACCGCATCGGCCCGCTGTCCTTGATCTGGTGCTGCACCTCGGCCACCGCGAGCCAGGCGGTCGGTACCTCGAACAGGAAGGCCCGGCCGACCGTCGGCTTGAGGGTGGTCTGCCGCGCGTTGGCATCGACCTGCTTGCCGCCCTGGGCCTCGGTGCCCGACCCGTCCGCCGGTGAGAAGCCGGGCAGGGCCCGCCCCGCCTCTGTCGTACTGGCGTGGGCGTTGCCGGCGAGCACCGTCTGCTGATCGTGGCTGATGCCGATCGAACTGTCGCCGCCGGCGGTGTTCCTGACCGTGCTCTCCATCTTGGCCGACGGAACGACCGACATCAGCCGGGCGCCGGTGAGGTCCGGCCGGGAGTAGAGCTGGAAGGCAGCCGTCGCGCTGCCGATCAGCGCGTCGTCCGTCAGCCCGAGGACCTGGTGCCCGCGAGGCGTGGTCGTGTCGTCGTAGAACGCCGTCAGGCTGGCGTTGCTCAGGCCCTCGCGCAACGCCAGCGCGGACGCGGAGCCCGCCCGGGTCAGTCCCGTTGCCCGGGACTTGGCGAGGGCCCTGTCCAGTTCCGCACCGCTCGCCCGCTGCCCTGTGGCGAGACCGGTCCGGGTGCCGTAGGCCCGGGCGACGGCCACGGCCGCGGCTTCCTCGATGACGTCCAGGCCGGTGACCCGCCCGGGGAACCAGCCCGTCTCGGGAGGAGTGAAGGGCTGCCCACCGGGCACACCGCGGGCGCGCCACTCCTCGACGGTCTCGCGGGTGACTTCCGCAGGGGACCACACCGTGACCACCCGCTCCGGCGGCGTCGGGCGCGGCGCGCCCAGGGAGTCGTCCGCGGCCTCTGACCCGTCCAGGGTGCTCGCAACGTCGTCGGAAGGGGGCGGGGCACCGGAGGCGGGCGCGGACACGGCGTCCCCGACCGGCAGGCTCAGGCTCATCGGGACCTGGTCACGGATGCTCCCGACCGGGCCGAAGTGCTCGACGGGCGCTTTGCCGTCACCGCGGTCGAAGGAGAGGTGGAGTTCGTACGGCGTGGATTGCTCGGTGTACGGCTCGTCGAGCGTGATCACCCTTCCCGTCAGGCGCGCCTCGGTCCGGCTGTTCGCGCTCTGGCGGGTACTGGTGCCACGCTCGATGAAACTGGGACCGGAGGCCCGGAACAGACCATGACCGGTGCGGACGTTGTGGGCCACGGCCACCGCGAGGGACCAGTTCCTGATCTTGCCGGAACTGCGTTCGCCGGTCTCGGTGCCCTGCCGGCCGACCCTGAGGATGTTGCCGTGCCCGAGGCCGTCGAATCGCGGCGTGCCGGGCACCAGCCTGATCTCGACCGTCGTGTTGCCCCCGAGGCTGATCCGGGTGACGGACACGCTGGTGCGCACCTGTGTGTGTTTGCCCGTCGAGGACATCTGACCGCGCAGCGCCAGTACGGCCCGGGAACCGACGAGGGACCGCACTCGCTCCCTGCCGGTCTGGCCCACTCCGGCGGCCCGCAGCTTGCGTTCGAACTCGGCGAGCACGGCGCCGGTGTGGAGGCTGTTGACGGGGTGTACCCCGAGCGGTTCACCGGGCAGAAGCGGCTCCCAGCGACGGTCGGTGTAGAGCGGCACCTCGCCCAGATGGTCGTCGAGGAGGCCCAGACGGTGGGCCGTCTTCTCGGAGACGTGGCCGTACCAGCCGGAGGGGACGGTCAGCCGCTGGGCCGCCCAGTGGTCACGGTGCAGGGTGAGCAAGGTGTGCAGGGGCCGGAGCAGCCCATCCGCGTTGACGTGCGCGGCGACCTCATGAACGGTGTCCCCGGCCACCATGACCTGAGGGCCCGTGATGGTCGCGTTGACATCCTCCAGGGCCGAGCGTGCGACCGAGCCGGACACGATCGACGACATGGTCCTGCTGGCGAGTCCGCCGTAGGCCCCGTAGACGCCGGGGCCGGTATCGTGGACATGCCAGAACGACAGTGCCAGACCCCAGACGACACCGTTGATGTGCACCAGCGTGCCCGAGGTCAGGGTGTCGGCACCAAGCGTCTGCTCGATCTCGAGCTCCACCGGGTCCGACACCACCCTCGGGTTCTCCACCCGCAGCCGGTGAACCAGCACGCCACGCCGGTCCAGGTAGGGCCCCGCGCCGAAGAGACCGTTGACGGAGTGGCCGACCGCACTCGTGGACTGGTCATGGTTGGCCGTCAGGTACTGCGACAGCAGCGACCTCAA
Organism: Streptomyces violaceorubidus; assembly: GCF_000717995.1. Taxonomy (GTDB): domain Bacteria; phylum Actinomycetota; class Actinomycetes; order Streptomycetales; family Streptomycetaceae; genus Streptomyces; species Streptomyces violaceorubidus. Next base: position 10,342 of record NZ_JODM01000048.1, on the reverse strand, counting down.
CGCCGCCTCGTACGCGGGCGCGCCGGGCTCACTGACGTGCCAGGACCCCTGGGACGCCTCCCTCAGAGCCGCGGCGGCGGCCTCGGTCAGCTCGGGGTACGCCCCCACTCCCAGGACGTGGAACGGCAGGTCGTCGAAGGGCAGGGCGGGGTCGTCGGTCTGGGATGCGGTGATGAGCTTCCTGGCCGCCTGAGCGGTCAGCCTGGTGACATGCGGCTCCGGCCGCTCCGCTCCCGGCAGACGATCCGCTCCCGGAACCCAGCGCCGGACCGACCCCGCGTGCGGCAGGTTCCTCGGCTGCACGCCTCCGCTCGGCCCGTACGGGCGGTCCAGCGCCTGGTCCGACGGTGCCTCCGGTCCCGGGTCCGAGGGTCCGCCCGGCTCCGTCGCCGGGTCCTGGACGGAGACGGAGCCCGAGATGGAGGCGGAGGCGGAGGCGGAGGCGGGGCCTGAGGTGGTGTGCTCGTCGGACACCGCCAGCAGGACGCGCCCGGTCGTCTCGCCGCCGACCAGAATCGTCTTCGGCTCGAGCACCACGAAGCGCTGGGTGCTGAGCAGCCCCCCTGAGAGGGCCCCCCTGAACAGGCTGCGCAGGCGCCAGTATCCGCCGATCTCCACGTTCAGGGTGAGGAGGTAGGAGTACAGCTGGGAGACGGACCTGCCGATGTGCAGCGTCTCGTACGACGCCGTGGAGCCGTAGCCGGTGCGGCGGCCGGTGCTGAGCAGTCTGCGCGGCCCGACGCCGAGGTAGCCGATGTTCCTCGGCATGTTGAGGTGGTCCGTGTTGCTGTCCCGCACCCCGAGGGTGAGGTCGGCTCCGAACTCGTCCGTGTGCACCACGTTGCGCGCCGAGTCCAGTCGTGCGGTTGCCGTGGTGCCCAGGCGCAGCAGGCGGTCGTCCTGCACACCCTCGTGCCGCAGATCGGTCAGTTCCGCGCTGATCCTGATGTACCGGTGGGCCCGGCTGAGGCGGCCGGGGCCGGGGCCGGGCGCGACCATCGCCAAGTGCACACCCGTGGTGGCCAGGGTCTCAAGGTTCGAGAGGACGGCGTCGGGGGACAGCGCGTTGAGGACGGTGAGGGTGTTCTGCAGCTTCAGCTCGTACCGTTCGATCTCTCCTGTCAGCACCTCCGGCGGCCTCATCCGGCCGCGGGCAGGCGGTGCGCCCAGCGCGCTCAGCGGCGCGATCATGTCCGGGTACCGGACGGCGGCCTCCTCGATGACACGGTCGACGAAGACCTGCAGCGGGGTCGGCTGCGGAACGTCGGCGGCGGGCTCGTCCGCAGCGACCACGGCGTCCGATGCGGCCGCGGCGCCGTCCGAGGTGTCCACGGCGTCCGATGCGCCCCCGGCGTCCGACGGCTCGGTGGCGAAGAGCAGCGCCTCGGGGCGGCTCATGCCCAGGACGACCGGACGGTCCCGCTTCAGGTACTCGGGCGGCACCGGCGCACCACCGTCGCCGGACGAGCGCGTGGTGCCGTCGTCCCACCCGGCGAGCCTGCGGGCCTCCCCGCGCGGCAGCCGGTCGAGGCTCCACACCCGGAACTTGGTGGGCTTCGCGTCGCCCGTCAGGCGTACGTACACGTCCTTGAAGACGATGTACAGCTCGGTGGGGGTGTTCTTGACCTGTCCCGCGATCTTGCGGCTCGCGGTGCCTCCGAACGCGTGCGCCTTCGTGCTGGACCGGGCGTGCCGAAGGTACAGGGCCAGCAGGACCCGCAGGCCCGCCGGTCCGCCGAAGAAGTCGTCGAGGGTGATGCCGGGCCCGGCGCTGCCGAAGACCTGCTGCGCGAAGGCCCTGCCGATCACCTGCTCGTTGCGCACCGCCTGCTGCACGGTGTACCGCATCTCCGCTGCGGTCGTCTCGTTGAACAGCAGGCCCTGCACCGGGACGATCCGGTCGACGACGAACGCGCCGAGCGGGCGCCGACCCTCCTCGCCGCGCAGCGAGCCGGTCGGCACGGGGCCCTGGGCCGCCCGCTGGGCGATCAACTGGAAGTTCTCCGGGGTGAAGAACGTGCTGATCGTCTCGTAGGCCGGATCGCCCGCCCTGACCCCGATCCGGTCGAGGGCCCAGGCGCGGAGCGGACCGACCGGGCCGAACTCCTCGGTACGGGTGAAGCGGACCTGGGCGTCCGGGGCGAACCGCAAGACGCGTGGAGCCCAGTCGCCTGTGCTCGGCAGGGTGATGCTGTCCGGCAGGCGGACGGTCAGACCGGAGCGCACGGCGAAGGAGAAGTGGCTCTCGCCGGGGAAGGTCTCGTCCGTCGCCTTGTGGTCCGGGCTGACGACGTGGACCTCGTAGTGCACGTCGGCCAGATGCAGATGCGAGGCCTCCTGGGACCGGGTCTCGCTCTGCTGCAGGGTCTGGTCGTAGAGGGCGTAGTCGTACGACTTCGTCATCCCCAGGCCCGCGCCGACCCGGACCACCGCCCCCATGCTGCCGGGGCCGGGGCCGAGTCCGAACGAGGGAGCCACGCGCCGGGAGGAACTCTGCAGGACGTTGCCCCCGACGGAGACCTGGCTGCGCTGCGCCATGTCGAACTTGAACGGATCGCCGAAGCCGTCGGCGAAGCGCTCCCAGTTCTCGTGCGGCCGGGTGGTGACGTGCAGGACGCGCGGGCGGCCGTGCCGGTCGAGGAACACCGGTGACCGGTACCCCTCGCCGTGGAACACCGACGGGGTGTCGCGCAGGGTGCGCAGCAGGTCGTCCAGCACGCGGCCCTGACCGGTACCCTCCTCCGTGCGGGACAGGCCGGTCCGAGCGGCGACCTCCTCGACGACTCCGCCCGCGTTGCGGAGCGTGACGTGCGCGTGCCCGTAGGCACCTCTGACGACCTCCGGGTCCCCGTCGCCCGTCACGTAGACCGGCAGTTCGCTGCCGTCACTGAACACCACGCGCCGGCCGTGCGCGGGCGGCGCGGGCAGCGAGTGATCGATGCGGGCGGGCCGGCCCGTGTCGAGCTGCGCGTCGAGGGTGAGTACGGGTGCCTCCGTCACGGGTCCGGGGCGGGTGCCGTCGACGAACCGTACGCGCCTTCCGGCCCGCCCGGGTGCTTCGCCGGCCGACGTGCCGCCCGTCGAGGAGCCGTCCGTCCCGTCGGCGTCCGTCCCGGAGTCCGGCGCGGACGCCGACCGTGCCGGCTCCGTGTGGGTGTCGAGGACGGCCTGGAGGCGGCCCCGCTGTGCCGTGGTCAGTCCGCTCTTGCCGAGTGCGTCCCGCAGCACCTTCTGGTAGGGGTCGCTGCTGACCTGGGCCGTCCTGATGATGACGTCATTCTGAAGGGGACGGGTGCGTGCGGGGGCGGTGACCGGCGGGCGGCCGGTCAGCGTGAGGAGGGCCGGCCCCTGGACGTGGACGGTCGCCGCGTCGAGGACGGCGATCGTCTGGTCGGGGGTGGCGAGCGACTCTGCGATCACCGCGACCTCGGCATCGGCCGGCGCCGCAGGTGACGTGCGGAACCGCTGAGCGGCGGCCTCGGGCGTCGTGGAGAGCACGACGAAGGCGCTGGAGTCGACGTCGTCGGGCCGCGGGAACTCCTCCAGTCCGAGGGGGACGAGGATGACCGGTTCGCCCTCGTAGTCGTGTCGTGTCACCGGAAGCCGGTGCGGATGGAAGACGGGCAGTCCGCCTGTGGTGAACGCGGTCACCCGCGCCGCCACCTCCGGTCTGACCACGCCGTGGTCGATCTGGGTGTCACTGATGTACACGGTTCCGCCCTGGGCGGTGGCGAACCGGTGGAAGCCGCGCTCCGCGGTCGCCGATCGCCACGCGCCGTCGATCCAGAGGTACCGCTGGGCAGCGGCGCTCGCAGCACGATCGCCTTCTGCGGCAGCCCGGTCGGGAGTCTCGGACGTCTGTGGCCGGACGGCAGCCTGTGGAGGGCGGGACACGGCAAGCCGGGGAGGCAGCATGTCCGTCGGCCGCCAGGTGCCGTAGTCGAGGCCCAGCCGCCAGGAGAGCAGGCGGGCCGCCTGCTCTCCCTCGGAGCGGTATTGCGCGGCTATCAGGTGCTGGAACGACTCCAGCAGGGCCACCTTGGCGGTGAGGATCGCGTGCGGCTGCCGCCGGGGAGAGGGCCGCTGGTGGTCGAGGGCCAGGCGCACCGCCGCCCAGGAGAGCGAAGCGGTGATCTCCGCTTCGCTGTGCGTGCCCGGCCGGCGGGCCTCCGTGAGCGCGCGGGTGTCCCGCTCGGACAGTGCGGGCACCGGGGAGAGCCCGGTGGCCCAGGCGTCGTTCAGCTGCGCACGCATCGCCTCCATGAAGTCCTCGGTGGTGGGCAGGTACACCTTGCGCGCCAGCCCGACGTAGTCGGTCGCCGACGCCGACGCCTGCAGCGCCGTGAAGTGGGCGCGGACCGGGTCGGCGCCGAGCAGTTGTCCCAGGAACCCTCGGGTGAAGGTGACGGAGTTGTGCAGGTGCTTGCGGTAGGAGGTCGCGAGATTGCGCAGCGCGTAGTCGTGTCCCGCAAGGAGCTGGAAGGCGCTGACGGGATAGGAGGCGAGCACCTCGACGTCCGGGTCGTACATCAGGTCGGAGGGTTCGACGAAGACTCCGCCGTCTCGGCTCTCCCCCCAGACGGCGTCCTTGCGGACCCGCTCCACGCCGAACCGGAAACCGATCACCCGCGGGCGGCCGGGGATCTGCACGGCGATGGAGGGTTTGCCGTCGGAGCGCGCCATCACGACGACCTCGGCGTCGGCGGCGGAGGGATCGGCCGCACGGGCCGCGTAGGCGCGCAGGGGCTCCAGGAAGCGGGCGACGGTGAGCTGCGCGTGCGAGTAGTGGTGCCGCGAGGTGCCGTACCGGACACCGAGGTCCCGCATCAGGTCGAGCGCCGCCGTCTCGCCCGCCACGCCGCGGCGGTGGGCGGCCAGCAGCGCGAAGTTACCCAGCATGTTCATCTGGCGTTGCTGAGTCGCGGTGGGCCTGCCGCGCACCACGGGACGCTGGTGGTCGATGAGGACCCGGTCCAGGGCCCAGCGGAACTCCTCGGTGGCCTCGTGGTCGCTCACCCAGGCCCGGGCCTGCGCCACGCTCTCCCTGTCCTCCTCAGTGAGTTCGAGGATCCTGGGGTTGTCGGCCCACTCCCGGTGCTGGCCGACGCGCATCTGCTCGATCAGGGATCGTGGCGCGTTGAGGGTGACGTCGGGCAGGGGCTCGCCGGTCACGGCCTCCACGAAGCCCGTCGCGAAGACCACGCAGTTGTTGCGCCGCAGGCGGTAGGTCGACCGGGCGTACAGTGTGGCGAACGCGTGGCCCGCGGCGAGCTGGTCGGCGTTGACCCGGTACGAGCGCAGGATCTCCGTACTGAAGTTGTAGAAGCTGTCCGGTGCTTCCGGAGTGACACCGCCGGGCGCCGATCCGGTCACGAGGGCGGCGTGTGACACATCGCCGGTGGTCCGGAAACCGAAGGCGACCGGCCGTGCCCGTCCGGGGATGCGGACCACGAGGAAGGCGTGCCCGGTGTTCGCGGTGCGGACCGTCTCCACGAAACCGTCGGCGCCTCCTCTGGCCATGAGGAGGACTTCCACGTCCTTGACCTGACGGTCCGTCGCGTTCTCGGCGTGCAACCGCAGGGGCTCCATCAGCGTCCGGAACCGCTCGGGCACGTCGGTGAGCGACGGGGGCGGATCCGCACCGGGCACGTCCCGGGTCCCGGGCTCGGGGACCCGTGCCTCGCCGGCCCCCCGGGGCTGCGTCCCGTCAGCCGGTCCCTCGTCTGACGTCAGGTCCACCACGGAGACGTCGTCCGCCGCCAACTCCTCGACGGACACGTCGTACGTCGGGTCGTCCTCGTCGAAAAGTCGGAACTCCTCGTCGACGTCGTCGGGTTGGCGCAGATCGGAAACGACGCGGAGCCGCTCCATCATGTCTGCGAGGGAGTTCCTGCTGTGCCTGCTCGGTCCCGCGTCCGCGCTGTCCTCGGGGCCGGGGGGCCGCACCTCCGGCTCGGCCCCGCCGGGCCGGCCCGTGGTGCGGCGCGTCCCGTAGCGCCTGGCCAGCTCCAGGGAGAGCGCACGGGTGCCGTCCACGTCGCCGGTGAGCCGACCGTGGGTCACCAGGGTGACGAACGCGGCGAGCAGTTCACGCCGTTCGGCGGCACCCGGGTGCGTGGCGTCGAGGTACCAGGTATGGTCGGAGGACACTTGGACCCGCGCCCAGCGCTCCGCCTGGGCCACCTGCCGGGGATCGACGCCGCGCAGGAAGTCCTCGGCCCGGTCCAGCGCCGACCGGTCCGCCGCTGTCAGCCTGGCGGTACCCACCCGAACGGCACTCGCCCCGGCCGGAGTGGCGGTGTCGTCCTCGGACACGGTGACCCCGGCCGCCCGCGCCCGTTCCATGGCGGCTTCCACGTCCCGCGGGGAGCCACGCAACGTCCGCTGCGCGACGACGGCCACGTGCTGGTCCGCCGGGGGCAGCCGACCGAAGTCGTCGACGTGCTCGTCGAGCCGTGCCACGAACCGGCCCACGTGGTGCGCGGACCCGCCGAGGGCCAGGTACGCCTCGGTGACCGCCGTGAGCACCGTTCCCGGCAGCCTGCGGTCCGCGCTCGTCTTGCCCCAGACGCGTGCGAGCGACCGGAGGGCCTCAGTGTGTTCGACGTCGCCGTCAGACGGGGAGCTGCCGCCGTCTTCCCCGAAGAGCAGTCGGTAGGGGTTGCCGTGCGGCGCACTGACGCGGACCGTGCGTTCCTGATCGCCGTCGGGGTGACCGGGCCGGGGAAAGGCGAACTCCAGCGTCTCCTCGGCCTCCGCCACGGGCGCCACCGAGTTCTTGCGGGAGAAGTTGCGCTCGGCGGTCGGCTTCCTGCGCGGGTGGAAGACTCCGGCGGTTTCCCTGCCCTCCTCCACCGGCCTGATCAGGGCCTGCCGTTTCCCTTCCTCTTCGGCGGTCTCGGTCTTCCACTGGACCGCGGGGCTGTGCATCACCGGGGTGACCGCGGCGACCAGGTGGTCGACGGCGTGCCGATAGGACCGCGGTGACAGATCCGAGCCGCCGGTGGGGGTGAACAGGTCGAAGAGGTCGATGTCGCTGGTGACGGGACGGGGTTCGGCTTCGCCCTCGACTACTTGGTGGACGATGCCGTCGATGACGGGGAAGCGGTCCTTCTTCCGCTCCATCTCGGCGGCGTACTCGGCGAACTCGGCCCTGCGCTTCTCGTAGCGCCGCATGATCTTCGCGCGCTCGGCGGGCCCGTAGCCGGACAGGTCCTCGGGTCTGTGCGGGTCGACGAAGGCGACCAGGCCGAGCTGCTGGGTGGAGAAGCGGCGACGGACCTGCCCCCCGGCCGGCTCCGTCGAGCTGTATTCGAGCGCCAGGTCGTAGACGTTGAGCGACTTGGCCTTGACCTCGAGGGGTTTGGGGACCGCTCCCTCCTCAAGCCGTTGAGCGGCGTACTCATTGGTCTCGCGGGTCACGATCACGATGTTCAGGTCGCGGCTGGCCCGCTGGAGCTTGCCCCTGTTCTTCTCCGAGATGCCCGGGATGCCACTGGAGACCTCGGGCGGTCCGGGCTTCCAGCCGCCGTAGTCGCCGCCGAAACCGCTGCCGACTCCGGGCAGGTCGCCGCCGTCCCTTCGACGCGGGCCGAGGTCAGCGGGCGTGCCCTCGTGGCGCGGGACCACCTGTCCCCAGCCGTAGGTGTCGGAGCCGGTGGAACCGGGCTTGGTGGTCCTGGACGCGTCTCCCCACTGCCATCCCCCGAAAATGTCCGCGGCCGGCGTGACCTCCTGCCGCGAATACTCACCCGGCTGGTCGGGCAGCTCTTCCCGCCGCCCGCGTCCCGCACCCAGCAGGCCGGGGGGTGCCCGCCGCACCCGCGCGAACTGGTCGGCCACCGTCCGGGCCCTGGCCGGTTCTCCCGCCTCGAGCGCGGCGGCGACGGTGTGCACGGCCTGCTCGACAGCCGCGCGCGCCTGAGCGGCCTCGGGGGAGTCTCCGAAGACGGGTCGCACGTCGGCTCCGGCGACGCCCAGCAGTTCGAGGGCCTGGTGCAGATTCCGCCCGGAGGCGTTCGCGAGGCTCGCACCGAAGAAGGGGAACGCCCGGACCGGCTCAGGCGTGGCCGGCAGCGGGAGCCTGGGCTCTCCATCGCGGGGCAGGCTGCGGATCCAGGCCTCGATATCGTCCTTCGACCACTGCGAACCGGTCTCCGGTGCCACCCGGCCGTCCTTGGCCGCGGGCTTCTTGCCGGGCGCCCCGTCGGTGTCCACCAGCGTCTCGCCGCTGTCGGTGAACCCGTCGGCTTCGGCCAGGGTCTCGGCGTCGGCCAGCTCGTCGACGTCGGGGTCCGGTCGGCCCGGCGGCTCGCCGACGGCCGCGTGGGACACCGTGTCGACGACCGTGGCGGCGTCGTCGGTGCCCACGGCGTCCGTGTCGCCCGTACCGGACTGCGTGTCGGGCCGGGACACGGTGGGCATCGGGACGGGAGTGCCGGCATCCTCGTCGGGCCCGGCGGTCTTCTCCGGGGCCACGGACGGGGACCCCTCGGCCTGCTCGGACTGCTCGACCGTGTCGGTCGCCCGGTCGACCGTCCGCGTGCGCGGCCCGGATGCCGGACGGCCAAGGGCTGTTGCGGAGCCGGACTCGGCGAGAGGCGCGCGGGGAGCCTCGGACGAGTCCGGTACGTCGTGCACCGCTGTGCCGTCCTCGGCGGTGGCGTCTGCGGCACGGCCGACGGCGTCGCCGGTCGGTCGGTGGAGGCCCGCCTGGCCCGAGACCGTCGAGACGGTCGAGACGGATGCCGTGGCCGACTGGTTGCCGGGTTGCGTGGAGACAGGAGGCCTCGTGGTCGGAACCCCACCGGACACGTCGACGCGATGCCCTGCGGCGGTCGTCGCGTCGGGGGTGGTCTCCTCGGTCTCCGCGCCCGGCGCCCCGTCGTTGGGAGCGGGCCGGACCGGACCCCCGTCAACAGCGTCGCCGTCAGCGGCCCGGTGGTGTTCCGCGCCCCGGCTGCCGGTGGAGGCGGGGGCCAGCTGGCCCGTCGGAGACGCGGTGTTCGCGCCGGTCCCGGAGACCGCCGTCGCAGCGGTGACCGCAGGGGGCGCGGGCTGAGCGTGAGCGGCGGTGCCGTCCTCACCCTCCTGGCCGGCGCCCTCCTGGGCCGGAATGTTCCTGGGATGCTGCGCCTGGGCGCCCTCCCCCGCGTGGACGGCTCTGCCCCCCGCCGCCGCGGTGTGCGGCGCACCGGACCCGGCGGCACCCGGGGCCCCGGCAGGAGGCGGCGCCCCGGTGTCCGTCCCGGCCGACGGCTGCACCTCCGCAGCGTCATCGGCAGGCGCCTCGAACGCCGCGTCGGACGCGCCGTGCCCGCCCACGGACCGCACCGGCTGGCTCCCACCGCCCGGAACCGTCACAGCACCAGCACCAGCACCAGCACCGACGGACGGCTGGCCGGCACCGGCGGACGGCTGGCCGGCACCGGCCCCGACGGACGGCTGCCCGGCACCGGCGGACGGCTGTCCCGTGCCGGTACCGGCCGGGACCGGCTGCCCCGCACCCGGACCGACAACGGACGTGTCCGGGGCGTCGATCCCGGACACGGTACGCACCGGTACCGACGAACCGGAGGCGGACCCGGGCGAGAACGGCACCCCGCCCGGCACCTGCGGACCGGGACCCGGCACAGCCGGACCCGCGTCCGCACCCACCCCGGCAGCCGGCACCCAACTCCTCGACACACCGGACGGACCGGACAGGCCCGTGTTGAGGTTCTTCAAGAACGACAGGTCCGGCATCTTGATGCCCAGACCCTGGGCCCCCAGAGCAAGCGAGGACATGAAAGCAGTACTGACCGAACCGCCCGCGAAGTCCATCAGGTTGAACCCACCCGTCAGAGCGGCACCCGTGAAGTACTCCGACAGACCCGCACTCGCGGCGTTGAACGTCTGGTCCGCCGACGCCGCCGCGACCTTCAGCCCGGAACCCGACGGCGTCTTCCCGCCCGGATTCACCACCGGCGCGTTCTTCGAGAGGTCGAACTTCCTGTTCAGATCCGGCCCGAGATCCCCCTTGCCCTTGAAAACCGACGTGAAGAACTTCTTCCCACCCTGGAAGAAGTGCTCGAACGCCGAATTCAGAGCACCGGCCGCACCGTTCAGGAACAAGTCCTTCACATCGATCCCGTGCGGCTTGCGGCCCGGGGCCGCGGACGCCATCAGGATCAGACGCGACGCCAGCGCCGTGAACATCTCCTCCAGCATCTCACTCAGCGTCGGCAGGACCTTGGCACGCTGAAGGAAGATCGTCAGATAACCCAGGATCTTGGCCCGCGTCGCGGTGATCGCCGCCGTCTCCGCACCCTTCGTACCCCCGAACACGAAAGGCGCCAAATAT
>NZ_JODM01000047.1 GCF_000717995.1 Streptomyces violaceorubidus | reverse complement strand
TGCGCACCAGCGCGCGGATCAGCGGGTCGTCACTCGTGCCCGTGGTCAGCCCGTCGCGCACCCGGCGCTCCCAGTGCGCCCAGGCCGCCTCGCGCCGCGGTCGCGGGCCGGTGTCCAGGAGGTTGTCGCCGTGGTGCATCACCGCCGTCATCGCGACGACGTGCGGCAGCAGCGGAGGCGGCAGCAGCAGACGGACGGCCAGGTAGGAGGTCGGGCGGAAGCGCGCCACCAGCCGCCGCTGTGCGTCGTAGTCCCGACGTGCCCCGGGTGTGGTGACACCGGCCGCGGTAAGGCTTCTACTCCATGTGCTCACGAGTCGATCGTAGGTGTGCGCCGATCCCGAGCGGTCCGGGTACGCGCCGACTGCCGCCGCGCACCCACCGGTTCACCGTGCGCACGCCGGTCAGGAAGCCACCTTCTTCGCCGGCTTCGCGCCCGCCCGCTCGGTGGTCCACGAGGTGAGGATGCGCAGGGCGTCGTGGGAGGGGCTGCCGGTGTCGGCGGTGAGGATCATCAGACGCTGTCCGGAGTCGTTGGCGCCGGCCCATGTGTCGCAGTCCAGGGTCAGGTCGCCGACCATCGGGTGTCTGTACTGCTTGGTGCCGTAGGTCGCGCTGTTGACGCGGTGCTCGGCCCACCAGGTGCGGAAGTCGGCGTCCAGCCGGGACAGCTCACCGACGAGGCGGACGAGATCGGGGTCGTCGGGGTCGGACGCGGCTTCCATCCGCAGCGCGGCGACCGCGTCCCGGGCGTCGTGTGCCCACTCCCGGTGCATCGCCCTGACCCCGGGATCGGTGAACATCAGGCGGAGGTAGTTGCGCCGATCGGCCGGGACCGCGGCGAAGTCGGTGTACAGCGCGACGGCGGCCGCGTTCCAGGCCAGGATGTCCAGACGCTTGCCGAGGACGAGCGCGGGCGCCTCGGTGAGCTGGTCCAGCAGACGGCGCATGGGCGGCCGTACCCGCTGGACCGAGCGGCTGGCCCGGCGGGGCCTGTCGGCACTCCGCCCGGCCACCTCGTAGAGGTAGCTCTGCTGGTCGTCGTCGAGGCGCAGGGCGCGGACGAGGGTGGTCAGCACGGGGGCGGAGGCGCGGACGCGGCCCTGTTCGAGCCGGGTGTAGTAGTCCACGCTGATCGCGGCGAGACGGGCCACTTCCTCACGGCGCAGGCCCGCGACCCGGCGCGCGGAGTCCGTCTCGGGCAGCCCGCACTCTCCCGGATCCAGCTGGGCGCGGCGGGCCTTCAAGAACTCGCCGAGTGCTCGGGGGTCGGAGTGTGAGGTCATGACGTCCAATCTCCTCGCCGGTGAATCACCGCCCTGACTGGTTACTAACCTCTCATCGCACCCGCCGTTCGTCAAGACGGCAATGCGTACAAATGATCCGGTTCCGCTGGATCGGGGTGAAGTGCGGCATTCGAGACCTTCGCAGGGCCTTTGCCTGGCTGCCGTGGCGCGACACGTGTGGGTCTGGTCGGCACACCCTCAGACGGTCCTGGGCGTCGGCAGGACCGCCGGGGCGGGCACCGGGGTCCAGCGCGTGCCGGTCAGGCGTCCGAAGGCCTGGTCGCCGAAGTGGAACGCGAAACCGATGGTGTCCGGCCGTGCCAGTTCGCCCGCGACGCGCCGCCGGGCGGCCAAGACCTCGCTGTGCTCCAGGTCGGGACCGGAAGGCCACTCGGGGTGCGCCAGCTGGGCGGGCGTGTGGAACACGTCCCCGAACACCACCACCCGCTCCCGTCCCGCGGAGACGACGTACGAGGTGTGGCCCGGCGAATGGCCCGGCGTGATCATGGCCCGGACACCCGGAAAGATCTCCTGGCCGTCCTCGAAGGGCGTGTGGGCCGCGCCGATGCGCCTGAGCGTGTCCGCCGCCGGAGCGCCCGGGATCCGTGTGCCGCACACGTGCGGGGCCCATTCGGCCGCCGCGACGAGGTAGCGGGCCCGCGGGAACGTCTTCTCGGGGGCGAACGCCCAGCCGGTGTGGTCGACGTGCAGATGGGTGAAGGCGACCGCTTCGATGTCCTGGGGCGCGTGTCCGAGCGTCCGGAGCACCGAGACGAGGCTCCCGCTGTCGCTCAGTCCCACGGTGTCGCCCGACACGTGGATCGGTCCGTCGACCGCCCCCAGCCCGGCGTCGATCAGCAGGCGGCGGCCCGCGCGTTCGACCAGCAGGCCCCCCGCCGACATCGCAACGCGGCCGTTCTCGTCGAGCGCCTCCGGGTGATCGTCCCAGTAGCGCGGATCGAAGTCGGGGAAGAAGGCCGCCGGCAGCATCGCCATGGCACCGTCGACGACGTAGGTCAGCCGGACGTCGTCCAGCTCCAGCGACCTGACGGCGGACTGCTGGTTGAGAGCACCGATCTCCATGTCGCGTCCCCCTGCTACTGCTGAGGCTGTGAGGTGAGCTGGGCGAGCGCGTCGAGCAGCTCGCTCAGCAGCTTCTGGGCCGGTGTGCCGTCCGGCAGGCGGCTGTCGTCGTCGAACTTCTGGTGGGCCTCGAACAGGAGGAACTCGGGCTGCTGCACGACCCGGGCGTTCATCTTGTGCAGGACCTGACGCAGGGCCAGCTGCGCCCGGACGGTGCCGAAGGGGCCGGGAGAGGCCCCGATGACGCCGACCGGCTTGAGCTGCAGCACGGGCCCGCCGTCGTGGGCCGGGCGGGAGAGCCAGTCGAGGGCGTTCTTCAGCGCTCCCGGTATCGAGGCGTTGTACTCGGGCGAGGCGATCAGGACCGCGTCGGCGTTCTGGACGCGGTGGCGCAGCTCGGCCACGGCGGGCGGCGTGGGGTACTCCTCGTCCTCGTTGAAGTGGGGAAGACGGCCGAGGCCGTCGAAGTGGTCGAAGCGGTCGACCGCGCTCAGGCGCTCGGCCTCGCGCAGGAGGGCGGTGTTGAACGAGTCGCGGCGCAGGCTTCCGGACAGCGTGAGGATGTTGAGGCGAGTCACTGTGGGGGCTTCCTTCCCGGTTCACGTGGGGGCCGGGCCCGACCCCGTACGGGGTCGGCGCGGTTCGATGCGATGCATCCTTCACCGCATGGACCGCCCCACGCCACATCGGCGGGGCAGATAGCAGTTTCCACGCCAGACGGATCGGTAAAGTGACGATCATGCGCCAAAGCCTCGACGAGACGGATCAGCGGATCGCCGCCGCTCTCATCGCTTCGCCGCGGGCCACGTGGCGCAGCGTCGCCACCAGTCTGGGACTGTCCGAACGCACCGTGGTGCGCCGGGCCGGTCCGCTCTTCGCCGACGGCACGCTGCGCGCCACCGCCGAGCGCAACCCGATCCGCTTCCCCCAACTGGTGCCGATGGCCCTGCGCATCCGCTGCCGTCCCGACCGCATCAGGACGGTCGCCTCCGTCCTGGCCCACCGGGCCGACACCCTGTGGGTGGACATCCTCGGCGGCGGTGACGAGATCAGCACCCTCGTCTACCTGGAGGGCACGGAGGAACGCAACCGCCTGCTGCTGCGGGACCTGCCGGCCACCGCCGCGGTGCACAGCTGGACCTCCCACACCCTGCTGCGGATCTTCCCCGCTTCTCTCAACTGGGGGTCGCGCCTGCTGGCCGCGGAGGAGACGGAGCGACTGGGGGTACGGCCGTTCCCGCTCAGCTCACGGCCACCGACCGAACTGTCCGCCGCCGACCTGGCGCTGATCCAGGCCGTGACCGAGGACGCCCGCACCGACTACGCCACCCTGGCCCAGCGGACCGGCACCACCGCGCGCACCGCCCGCCGCCGCTTGGAGGCACTGCTCGACGACGGGACGATCCGACTGGTCACCGAGACCGACCTGGCCCTGCTCGGGCTGAGCGTCAAGACCCAACTGTGGCTCTCCGTCAGGCCGAGCGCCCTCCAGGCCGCCGGTGAACGCCTCAGCCGCGAGCCCGCCGTCCGCTTCACCGCGGCGACCACCGGTCCCGCCAACCTCCTGGTGATGGTGACCACCGCGGACCTGGACGGCCTCTACCGCTTCCTCACCGACAGCATCGGTGACATGGAGCAGGTCACCTCGATCGAGACCACTCCGGTCCTGGCGACGGCGAAACGCACCGGCCTGATCCGCCCCGGATTCGCGAAGCCGGGGCGGTCGTCGCGCTGAGGCAACCCACGGGGACGCGGGGGGACGCGTCAGGCCGGCGCGGGTGCGGGGTCGATGCGGATCGTGGCGGCCCGGGCCTGCGGGACCGCGATCAGCGCGTCGGACACCGGTCCGTACTTGGCGCGGAAGGCGTCGTCGAGTCCGGCGGGCAGTGCCAGGTCGCCGGTGGTGAGGACGACCTCGCGGGTCACGCCGCCCACCCGGATCCGGCCGTGGCCGTGTTCCCGGGCGGCCCGGTACCAACGGGACCGGGTGCCGCGGTAGGCGCGGACGTACAGGTCGCCGTCGACCGGCACCATGCCGATCTCCACGCCGCCCCCCTCACCGTCACCGGCGATCAGGACGAGGGAGTACGTCTCGGCGAACGCGGTGAGGTCCTCGGGGGTCCATGCGTGCGTCGCGTTCATCGGCTCGTGTCCTCCATGTGTTCGTCGCCCGGTACCCGCGAGGTCCATGAGGCGAGGATGCGCAGTGCGTCGTGGGAAGGGCTGCCCGGCTCGGCGGTCAGGACCATCAGACGTTGCCCGGACCCGTCGGGACTGGCCCAGGTGTCGCAGTCGAGCGTCAGGTCGCCGACCAGCGCGTGGCGGTAGCGCTTGGTGCCGTACCCGGCTCCGCTGACCCGGTGCTCGGCCCACCAGGTGCGGAAGTCGGCGTCCTTGAGGGACAGTTCACCCACCAGGCGGGCGAGTTCCGGGTCGTCGGGGTCGGCCGCGGCCTCCATCCGCAGGGCGGCGACCGCGTCCCGGGCGTCGTGCTCCCAGTCCTGGTGCAGGGCCCGCACGACCGGGTTGGTGAACAGCAGGTCCACGTAGTTGCGGCGGCCCGGGTCGAGTGCCGGGAAATCGGTGTAGAGCGCCGCGGCGGCCGGGTTCCAGGCCAGGACGTCCAGACGCTTGCCGAGGACGAGCGCGGGTGCCTCGGTGAGCTGGTCCAGCAGACGGCGCATCGGTGGCCGGACGCGCTGGGCGGGCCGGCGGCGCCGTGGCCGTGCGCTGCTCTGGCCGGCGAGGTGGTAGAGGTACTGCTTCTGGTCGTCGTCGAGGCGCAGGGCGCGTACGAGGGTGACCAGCACGGAGGCGGAGGCGCGGACGCGGCCCTGCTCCAGCCGGGTGTAGTAGTCCACGCTGATCGCGGCGAGATGGGCCACTTCTTCTCGGCGCAGTCCTGCGACCCGGCGCCCGGAGTCCGTCCCGGGCAGCCCGCACTCCTGCGGAGTCAGCTGCGCCCGACGTGCCCGGAGAAACGCGCCGAGGTGGGAGTCAGGTGTCGGTTTCATGTCGTCCAGCTCACGTGTACGGATGGTGGTGGAGTGTGCGTGAGGGGCGGGGCAGGGGCCGCCAGTACCGGCTGTCGGCCCCTTCGTCATGCCGCCCGGCGCACCTGCGCGCGCGCTCCCGCCGTGCTTCCGGTCACTTGTTGAGGTGTCCGGTGAAGTACTCGTCGAGCTTTTCGACGGCGAGGTCGATGTACTCCCGCTTGTCGTACAGGTCGACGTGGCTGGCGCCCGGGATGCGGTGGAGCTCCTTGGGGCCGGTGGCGGCCTGGTGGGCCTCGATGGCCATCCACGCCGTCACGGCGCGCTCACCGATGATCTGCAGGACCGGACGGGGGCCGATGAGAGGCACGGAGCGGAAGACGTCGCTGGAGGCCATCTTGTCGATGCTGTCCCAGGTGAGGAACTTCGCCGAGCGCTCGTGGTAGCCGCGAGCGCCGCAGTAGTACTCCCAGCCCTCGATGCCGTGCTCCCCGCCGAGCGCGCCGGCCTGCTCGGCGGTGTCGGGGAACATGGTCAGGACGCCCGGGTCCTCGCCACGGGCCGCGGTGGTGCGGGCCTGGGCGGCGGCGTCCAGCAGGGTCTGGAAGACGGCCGGGTCCTGGGTGCCCTCGGCGCCGAAGCGGAACTGGCGGGCGGGCTCGGCGGTGGAGACGGTCGCCACGGCCTTGACCCGGTGGTCGCCACCGGTGGCGGCCAGGGAGTAACCGCCACCGGCGCAGACGCCCAGCAGGCCGATGCGGTCGGCGTCGACCTCGGGCCGGGTGGTGAGGTAGGAGACGGCGGCCTTGAAGTCCTCGATGCGCTGGGCGGGGTCCTCCAGACCGCGGGGCAGCCCACCGGACTCGCCCTGGTGCGCGGCGTCGAAGGCGAGGGTGACGAACCCGCGGTCGGCCATCAGCTGCGCGTAGGTGCCGGAGGTCTGCTCCTTCACGCCCGTTCCGGGGTGGCCCACCACCAGCGCCGCGGCCGGGCGACCGTCGGCGGCGGGGGTGTCGGGGGTGTAGAGGTGCGCGGCGATCTCGATGCCGACGCTGTCGAAACTGACACGGGTCCTGGCCATGGGTGACTCCTTGAACGAGAGGTTTTGGTCCTTCGGGTCCGGCCGTTGCGCCGGGCACACATTCACTGTGCGCCCTGGGGCGGCCCCGCGGGAGAGACAGGTTTCTGCCTGGGAAAGAACCTTCCCCCTCACACCCGGCCCGCCCGCCCCGGCACCCCGACGCCACCCGCCCGACGAGTTAATTCCGGGCGCCGTTCAGAGGACGAAGAAAAGGCGCGGGAGGAAACGCGGGCTTAAATCCCGCATCTGAGCGATCGCCCCGGCCGCCCGCGCACTCGCACACTCGTTGCCAACGTTCACGGCCACCATCGAGAACCCGCGACGGGACCGGGCCGGCCAGGGCGTCGGCCTGCGGGTCAGCGCGGTCGACAACCAGGGCGACATCGGCAGGCAGACCATTCCCAAGGCGTACACGCTGCGCTGACGGAGTCCGCCAGGCACCCCCCGCGGCCGGGCGGGGCGAGACCCGTCTCGCCCCGCCCGGCCGCGGACAGTCACCGGACGATGCCCGCCGCCCGCACCACGGTCTGGGTGACGGTGTCGCTGCCGCTGTCCTCGGCGTGCACCCGCAGGGAGACGTACCGTGCCCGCGCCGGGGCCTTCAGCACGACGCCGACCCCGCCCTCGCCCCGGTCGCGCAGACGGGCCGTGGTCCAGGTGGCGCCGTCGTCGTAGGAGACCTCCACCTTCCGGGTGTGGAGCGCCGCGCGGGGTCCGCCGGCCAGGTGTGTCGGCGTGACCAGGAGGGTGGCGTCGCGGGCCGCCCTGCCCTCCTCGTCCGTGGGCAGCGTGTAGTCCAGCTGCACGAGCGGGAGCTGGACCGGCCGGTCCGCCTCACGCGGCGCCGCCGAGGTGAACGCCCACTCGGTGCGCGTGGCGGTGGAGTACGGGAATTCGGCCGTGGCCTCCCGGGTGGCCGTGTGCGTCAGGCGGTACGCCCCCCGCGCCGCGGGCACCGTCGCCGTCAGGCCGGAGGACCCGGTGGCGAGCAGGGTGCCGTTGCGGTACAGCTCCGTCCGTTCCGTGGTCTCGGGGCTGCCGAACGCGGCGTAGTTGGCGTGGCCGCCGCCGGAGTCCCCCCAGGACGGGATCGTGACGTCGATCCGGTCGGCGGTGCGGATGGGCTGCTGGACCCCTTCGTTGATGCGCGGCCTCGCCACCGTGCCGAACCAGGGCGCCTTCGTGGTGCGGCCCGCCGGATAGCGGACCGGCCCGGAAGTGCTGAAGACCACGGGGTAGAGCATCGCCTCCTCGGACCAGGTGAACGAGCGGTCGGTGGTCACGTAGTCGGTGCGGTGGGCACCCGCCGTGCTGAGCCGGGGAGCGTCGACGTTGTACTCGGTCCAGGGATGGGTGTCGTAGCGCGCCTCGTAGACCTCGCGTCCCTCGGGGTTGCGGAACGACGTCTCCACTCGGGCGAGCTGCCCCTGCCGCGGCGCGTACCGCAGGTCGGAGGGGATGCGGCCCGTCCAGGTGCGGACCAGGTCGTAGAGGTAGTCGGTGTCGGGGTGGGAGACGGCGCGCAGCGGCACACCGTCCGGCCCGCCCGCCTCGGCCCGGGCGATGAGTGTCTCCCCCTCGGTGCGGGACAGGCCCGCGACCGCGATGGACGACTTGACGACCGGCATCCGCAGGCGGCCGTCCAGGTCGTGCACGAACAGCAGCAGCCTCACGCCCGCCGCCTGTGCCGCCCTGATCTGGTCGCCCGCCTTGTCCTCGTCGTCGGAGTCCCAGCGCACGACGGCGGCCTTTCCGGCGGCGTCGACGCCCTCGTAGTCCGCGGCCAGGCCCTCACCGGGGTGGACGACGGCCAGGCCGTGGGTGCCCTCGGGCAGCTTCCCCGAGCCGGGCAGCAGCCACAGGTCGTCGAAGTCCTGCGGCCCGGAGGTCACCGCCAGCAGCGGCTGCTGGTTGCGCCAGCGAACCGTGAGGTTCTGCTCGCCGTCGGTTCCCGGCGCCGCCGGGAGGGTCCAGAGGCTGTCGAAGCCGTCGCCGATCTGGGCGCTGTCGGTCACCGAGCTGCCGTCGTCGAAGGAGCGGTGGAAGTCCAGGCGACGGGTGAAGTTCTCGGTCTTCAGCGGGGTCACGGCACTGATCTGCCGCAGCTTCCTGCCGTCCAGCGCCACTTCGGTGTCGCCGGTGACGTCCACCTGCGGAAGGATCGCGCGGGCGTAGCCGGCCGAGGAGGCGCCGTGCGTGCCCTCGACGCGGAAGTCGGCCCAGACCGTGTACCGGCCGGGCGGCAGCAGGATGTCGGAGACCCCCGCGCCGTACAGCACGGTGTTCGGGTACGGGTCGCCCTCCCGGAAGAGGGTGAGGATGCCGTCGGTGGGCTCGCCGGAGCGGCCGGTGACGGTGGTGCGGACGTGGGCGAGGCGCTGTCGGGTGCTCACCCCGAGCAGGGTGCGGGTGCGGACGGTGCCGTCGACGGACGCGGTCAGCCGGCCGGTCCAGCGCCGCAGTCCGCCCGCCTTGTCGAGATCGGTGCGCACGGTGACGCTCGCGGTGCCGTGCGCGGGGACCTTGAGGTGGTCCTCGGAGAGGGTGAACACACCGGCCGGGACACCGGGCGCGTCGACGGCCAGGTCCACGGGGACCGGCTGGTCGGCGGTGTTGGTCCAGGTGGCGGTGGAGGCGACCGTGCCGGTGTCCTCGCCGGGGGAGTGGATGCCGGCGTCCACCTTGCCGGTGGCCGTCAGGGTCCCCGAGGCCGCCGCTTCGGCGTCGACCCGGCCGTTTCCGCCGTCGTCGGCGGTGATGTCCGGGGTGGGGTGCACCGTGCTGACCAGCGCGTCCTTGATCCGGCTGCCGGTCCAGTCCGGGTGGGCGGCGGCCACGAGCGCCGCGGCTCCGGCCACGTGCGGCGTCGCCATCGACGTGCCGCTGAGGGTCAGGTACGAGCCGGAACCCGAGGCCGCGTACTGGGACCTTGCGGCCAGGATGCCGACGCCGGGCGCGGTGATCTCCGGCTTGAGGGCGTCGTCGCCGTAGCGGGGGCCCCGGCTGGAGAAGTCCGCGAGCGCGTCGGCAAAGTCCACGGCGCCCACGGTCAGCGCCGCGTCGGCGGTACCGGGCGACCTCACGGTGTGCGGACCGGGGCCGTCGTTGCCGGCCGCGATCGTGAACAACGCGCCTGTTTCCGCGCTGAGTTCGTTCACGGCGCGGGCGAGCAGGGTCTCACCGTCGGCGTCCACGCTGCTGCCCAGGCTCATGCTGACGACCCGGGCGTGGGTGTCCCGCGCGGCCCACTCCATACCGGCCAGGATCCAGGACTCGGCACCCGAGGCGGAGTTGTTCAGCACCTTGCCGACGTGCAGGTCGACGCCGGGCGCGACCCCCCTCTCCCTGCCGTCCGAGGCCGCGCCGCTGCCCGCGATGGTGGAGGCGACGTGGGTGCCGTGGCCGTTGCGGTCGGTGACGTCCTCGTCGGGGACGAAGCTGCGGCTGTCCGCCACGGCGTCCTTGAGGTCGGGGTGGCCGGGGTCGTAGCCGGTGTCGAGGACGGCCACGTCCACGCCCTTCCCGGTGTTGCCCCCGGCCCACACGTCGGGCGCGCCGATCTGCGCGACCGAGTCGCTGAGGGTGGCCTCCGCCCTGCCGTCCAGCCACACTTCGGCGACGCCCGACCGGAACACCGGCTTCGCCTCGTCGGCGGGTGCGCTCGCCGGGTCGGCGGCGGGCCCGGTCAGGGCCTTCCACAACGCGTCCCCGTCCTTCCGGTCCACCGCCAGGGCGACGCCGTTGACGCTGGTGAGCGGGTGCACGTCGGTGTGGTCGCCGGGTATCGCTTCGGCCCGCCCGCGCAGGGTGGCCGCACCGGCCTCCCTGCCGCCGTACGTCACGATGAGCGGCAGGTGGTCGAGGTGGGCGTCGTCGAAGCCGTCCGCGACGAGCCGGGTCACGTTGAACAGCCGTCGGTCCAGGGATCCGGCGGCCAGGTACCGGAGGGCGGAGTCGGGGTAGACGTAGGTGTCGCCGCCCACCGTCATCACCCGTGCACCGGTGGGCCGACCGTCCGGTCCCGTCACGGTGAGGGTGCCGGGTCCGTCGCCGGACGCGGGAGCGACGGTGACCTTGTCGCCGGTGAGCAGGGTGACGACGGATGTGGCTGCACCACGAGGGGTGACAACGTTGTCGGGCGGCAGGGAGGAGGATGGGGTGCCGTGTGCCGCCGGGGGCGATGCCGTGCCCGCGGCCGCGGTCGCCTGCGGGGTGGTCGCCGAGACCACGGCGGCGGCAGCGATCGCGAGCAGGCGAAGCCGCCGCCGTCTGGCGGAAGGGTGGTGTGTCAAAACGTTCCTTCGGGCGGATGTGTGAATGGTGCTACCGGGTGACGGAAATGTATGTCGACGGTGGCGACTTGGGAAGGGCGCCCCGGCAGACGGCCTGTGCGTCAAAAATGCCCGAACACGCTTTAAGTGCAAGTGCGTTGACGTGCCATCACGCCGGGATGAGGCGACGGCGACACCGCACGGCACCGCCCGGCACCGGCGTGAGGGGGCAGGTTGTTTCCCAGGTGGAAACCTGTCTTTGCCGACTCGCGACACCTGCCTCGTTGACCCGGACCGACTCCGGCACGACTTGGAGCACCCGCCCTGGCGGCAGGCTGAGGACATCGGCGGTCTGCCGACGGCTTCGGCGCCGCTTCGCCGGGCGCAGGCGCGCGAGTGCCGCGTCGCCCCCGAAGGCCCCATGGAGGAGATCTTGTCCAGGCCCCCCGCCCGCACGGTGACTTGCTGCCGAGTCACCGGCTCATCGAGAACCTGATCGCCCGGTACGCCGAACTGGTGGACGACGGCGACTTCGCCGGACTCGGCGCTCTGCTGGCCGACGCCATGTTCCGCGGCAGCGTCGAGCCGGTCAGCGGGAGCGCCGCGATCGAGGAGATGTTCCGGAACACGCTGATCGTCTATGCCGACGGCACCCCGCGCACGCAGCACGTCACCACCAACATCAACGCCGAGGTCGGCGAGCAGGCCGGCACGGCGTTCGCGCGGTCGTACGTCACCGTCCTCCGGGCGCTTGCCGACCTGCCGCTGCGGCCCGTCGCCGCGGGCCGGTACCGGGACCGCTTCGCCCGCCGTGACGGACAGTCGCGTTTCGTGGATTGGAGCGTGCGGATTCGCATGGTGGGCGACGTGAGCCGCCGTCTGCACGGGGCCGCCGAGGGGCGATAGCTCGGAGGGTCCCCGAGGGCGGCCCGGCCGAGGACGCGCTGGCGGGTCCCTGGGTCCCCGGGTGCCTTCGGCCCACCCGAACCCGGACCCGGTCACCGACCGGCGGCTGTCAGTCCGGCAGGTGTGTGCCGTGGACTCGGCGCGGAACGGACGTCGGCCTCCGGGGCCGTCGCCACCCCCCGGGCCGTGGCCGGGACGAGCCCGACACCGCGGGCGTTCCTGTCCGAATCCTCCGGTGTTACAGTCCTTCCCGCGCTTCCGGCGCGGAGGGGACACCGCCCGCCGCGGGGCCGGCCGGAGGAGCCGGAAAGGGACAGAGGTGAGCGCACACACGACGTCCGACACCACCGCGCCCGTCGGCCGAGCGTCCGAACGGCGACTGGTGACCGACCTGCTGGCCGCCCTGCCCGGCGGCGAGGCCGACGACAGTGCGGACGGTACGGGCAGCCCCCGGGTGCTCCACATCAGCGGCGGTCCGGGCACCGGGAAGACGGCTCTCCTGCGCTTCGCCGCCCGCACAGCGGCCGGACGCGGTGTGCCGGTACTGGAGACGGCACCCGCACCCGGCGAACGCGCCCTGCCGTATGCCGCGCTGCACAGCCTCCTCGGCTGCCTCCTGCCCCGCCTCGACGAACTGCCGGCCGCACAGCGCGCCACCCTGCGGGCCGCGTTCGGCGTCGACGGCACCGGACCGGCCCCCGGCCAGCTGGCCGCCGCCGCCCTGGACCTGCTGACGCTGGCCCCGGGCCCGGTCCTGCTCTGTGCCGACGACGTGGACCTGCTCGATCCCGCGAGCCGGGACACCGTACGCACCCTGGCCCGGCTCTGCGCAGGGACCGGCGTCGGCCTGGTCGTCACCGAGCGGGCCGCCCCGCCGCCGGGGGAACCCGCCCCCGACGCCCGGACGGCAACCCTCGGACCACTGCCCGCCCCCGAGGCACGCCGCCTCGTCGCCCTGGCGGGACGCGTGACGACCTACGCCGAGGAGGAACTCGTCCTGCAGGTGGCGCGCGGCAACCCCCTCGCGCTCACCGAACTCTCGCTGGGTGCCACGCTCTCCCCGGACACGGCCGGCCTCGGCACGCTGCCCGCCACCCCCCGCCTGGCCCAGGCGTACTCACGGGACCTCGAAGGTCTGTCACCGGCAGCCGGCGACCTGCTGTTCGTCGGCGCGCTGAGCACCTCACCGTCCGCCCGGGACGTACTGACCGCCACCGCCCGCCTGACCGGCGACGACGCCGCGGCCCGAGCCGGACTGGAGGAGGCACTCACCCGCGGACTGATCACCAGACACGAGGTCGTCCGGGACGGTGGCCCTGGAGGGGGCGGGGGCCCCGGGCGGGAGGGTGGTGCTGGAGGAGAGGGTGGCCCGGGCCGGGTCGGTTTCCCTGGTCGCGAGGGCGGTTCTGGTGGGGAGGGCGTCCCGGGCCCGGTCGGTGTCCCCGGTCGCGAGGATGACCCCGGGCGGGTCGGTACCCCTGGAGGGGAGGGCACCCCGGGCCGGGTCGGTGCCCCCGGAGGGGACGGTGCCCCGGGTCAGGTCGCTGTTCCCCGACGTGAGGCCGGTTCCGAAGGCGGTCGCGATCTCGACCATCATCCCGACCAGCCCCGCCCGGAGCAGGAACTGCGGTTCCCCGACCCGCTGCTGCGCATCGCCGTGCTCGCACGGGAGTCGGGGGCGCGGCGACTGGCCGCGCACGCGGCGCTCGGCGGGGCCGTCGGCGACCCGGACCGTGCCGCCTGGCACTCGGCCCAGTGCATGGCCCGTGCCGACGCGGAACTCGCCACACGTCTGGAAGCCCTGGCCGCCGGGCCGCGCGCGGGGACGGACGTGCTGCCGGCCCTGGCCGCTCTGGAACGTGCCGCCCACCTCTCCCCGGACGCCGAGACCGGTGCTTCCCGGCTGGCCCGCGCCGCCGAACTCGCCTGCCACCACGGACTGGAGCGGCAGGCCCGCCGGTATGCCCGGGGCGTCGAAGCGGCCGGACCCGGTGCCGTCGGCCGTGCCCAGTCGCTGTGGCTGCACGACCTGATCCCGGGCGAGTTCGCGGTCGGCCGGGAGCGCGTCGCCGACCTGTGCGCGGCGGCCCGCGCCGTCGCCGCCGACCATCCCGTCCTCGCGCAGAAGCTGCTGCACGCCGCCGCCGGCCGGTGCTGGTGGCAGCGGGCCGCGCGCCACGAACGGGACCTGGTCGTCCATACGTTCCGCGACCTGCGCCCCCACCCCTGGGATGCCCGGGACCTCGCCGTGCTGGCCCTGACCGACCCGTCGGCCGCGAGCCGCGAGGCCCCGGCCGCCGCGCCCCGGCCGTCCGGCACCGAGGAACTGATGCTGCTCGGCCAGGTAGCCCACCTCACCGGCGACCTCCAGCGGGCGGCGCCGCTGTTGGCGCGGGCGGAGACGACCGCCCGCGCCGAGGGACGGCACGGACGGCTGCCGCGCCTGCTCGTGGCCCGCGCCCTGGGCGAGGTGTGGCTGGGCACCCGGTGGGCCACCGCCCTGGCCCTGGCCGAGGAGGGCCGCTTCATCGCCGGCCGGACCGGACAGGCCGACTGGTCGGCACGGGCCGTCGGGGTGCAGGGCATCCTCCACGCCCTGTGCGACCGGCCCGAAGACGCGCTGCGCTGCGCCACGGAGGCCGAGGAGGCGGCCCTGCGCCTCGGCCAGAGCCGCCATCTCGACCTGGCCGCGATCACCCGGGCGCTGGCGGCGTCCGGCGCCGGACGGTACGCCGAGGCGTACGCCCAACTGCGCGCACTGCTCACCGAACGGACGGCGCCGTACGCCTTCGAACGGGTCTGGGCGCTGGCCTTCCTGGCCGAGGCCGCCTGGCCGGCCGGGGAGCGCGCCGACGCCGGCGCCGTCGTCGAGCGGATCCGGGCCCGCGCCCCCGGCGGTCCGGCCCCCCTGCCGGAACGTGTCCTGGCCTACGCCCGCGCCGTGCTCGCCGAGGACGGCGAGGCCGAGACCCGCTACGCCGAGGCGCTCGCCGACGGAGCCGAGCAGTGGCCGCTGCTGTACGCGATGACCCGGTTCGCGCACGGCGCCCGGCTGCGACGCCGACGCCGGCTGCTGGAGTCCCGGGAGCCCCTCGCCGCCGCCGAGCGGGTCTTCCGTTCGCTCGGGGCCGTCTCCCGCGCCGATCTCGCCGCCGCGGAGCTGCGGGCGACCGGGCTGGCGCAGACCGGACCGGAGCAGACCGCCGGCGTCCGCGACTCGGCCGCCGACCTGCTGACCCCGCAGCAGCTGACCATCGCCCGGCTCGCCGCCCGCGGCCTGTCCAACCGGGCCGTCGCGGAGCAGTTGCGCCTCTCGCCGCGCACGGTGGCCTCGCACCTCTACCAGATCTTCCCGAAACTGGGCATCACCTCGCGCGCCCAGCTCGCCGAGCGCGTCGACCCCTCGTAACACCTGTCCCGTCGACCGCGGACCGCAGACGGACCGCGCACGTACCGCGCCCACGCACCCGTCAGTCGTCGCGCACTTCCCGCAGCACCGCGACCAGTTGTGTACGCGCGGTCACCCCCAGCCGGGGGAAGATGCGGTACAGATACGCCCCGATGGTGCGCGGCGCCAGGCCCAGCTCCTCGCCGATGGCCCGGTTGGACAGACCGTGTGCGGCCAGCCGGGCGATCCGCAGCTCCTGCGCGCTGAGCAGGTCACGGACGCTGGCCGGTCCGGCCCCGCCCGACGCGGCGGTCTCCGTCCGCGCGCCGCCTGCGCGCAGCTCCGCGGTGATGCGCGCCACCCGCGCCCGCGCGTCCGCCACGGTGAAGGCGGCCGCCGCCTGCCGCAGGGTGACCCGGGAGTCGGTGATCTCGCGCCGCCGCCGCAGCAGCCGTCCGTGGGCCAGCCGCAGGGACGCGGCGAGGAACGGCCGTCGGGACAGGTCCATGGCGAACGCCCGCCCGTACCGGTCGTCGGCCTCCTGCCCGTCCGAGAGCACCGCCCGCGCCACCGCGAGTTCGGCGGCCACAGGCGAGGAGAGGTCCACCGCGACCGCCGCGGCCTGCGGCGCGGAGCGATCCGCTTCCGTTTCTTCCGTCTCTTTCGTCTCGGCGGCCAGCCGGTTCAGCAGCGCGCGTGCCCCCCGGCCCGCGCCCACCGCTTCCGCCGCCTCCGCGAAGGGGACCAGGGCGTACCGGGCCACGGCGGCCCGGCCCGGGTCCGTCAGGAGCGCGAGGAGTCCGGCGTGACCACCGGTGAAGTCGCCGCCCTCCACCCGTGCCCAGGCCGTGGCGACCGCGACGACGTCGTCGACGAACCGCACCGAGTGCCGGGCGGCCGCCAGATCCGCGGCGTCGACGACGGGCACCGTGCCCGCCCGCAGCCCCCGCACCAGGCGTCCGAGCATGCTCGCGGCCGACGCGAGCCGGTCCCGGCCGCGGTGCGGCGCCGACTCGCCGCACCGCGCGAACGACCGCCCGGCCTGTCCCCAGTCGCCCATGAGCAGGTGCGCCAGCCCCTGCCGCAGCCACACGTGCGGCAGCCGGTCGTCCAGGCCGAGGGAGCGGCACCGGTGCTCCGCCTGCCGGTAGAGGTCCAGCGCCCGCAGTGCCGCCCCGGCCAGCAGGGCGGCCTCACCCAGCCGCTCCAGGTCGCGTACGGGGACCAGGTGCGTGTCCGAGGCGGCGGACAACCGCGCGACGACGACCCCCGCGCGCCGCGTGCCGCCCACGGTCGCCATGGCGTGCACCAGCCGTGGATCGCCCGCCCGCCGCGGCATCCGGTCGAGGAAGGCCAGCAGCGCCTCGGACCGCTCCGCGTCGGCCGTGATCCCGGGCGCCGTGAGCCGGGCCAGCTCCAGCGCGTGCTCCTCCTCGCCCGGGCCCTCCGGCACGGGCCAGTTCGCCGGGTCCGCCCAGGAACGCCGCTCGTCCCCCGTGGCGTCCTGCTGCCCCGCCAGGACCCGGGCGCACAGGGAGCCCAGCGGCCCGAGCGGGTGCCGCAGCGCCCGGTGCGCCAGCATCCGCGCCATGCGCCGCGAACCGAGGTCGTGGGCGAGCCGGGCGGCCAGCAGCGCACAGCGCCCCTGGTCCTCGGGCGCGGTGTACAGGTCCGCCGCGCGCCGCAGCATACGGATGGCCGTCACCGGCTCACCCCGCTCCAGCGCGTCGCCGTGCACCGCCTCCAGCCGGGCGGCCAGCCCCGCGTCCGTCCCCTCCGCCGCCTGCGCCGAGTGCCACGCGCGGCGCACCGGGTCCCGCTCCATCACCTCGGCCAGGGCCGCGTGCGCGGTACGGCAGCGAGCCGGGCCGACGCCGTGCACCACGGCTCCGGCCGCGGCGGGGTGCGTGAACCGCAGCCCCGTGCCCTCGCACACCACCAGCCCTTCGCGCTCGGCCCGCTCCACCGCCTCGAAGCCCGGTGCGGTGCCGCCGATCCGGGCCGCGGCCGACATCAGCAGCGGCAGCTCGCCGTCCGGGTGGAGGGCCGCCACCAGCAGCAGATCCCGGGTGGCCGCCGGGAGCAGCGCGGCACCCGGCGCCAGCGCGGCGGCCAGCCGGTCGGAGGACGGGGGCAGGTCGGGCACCGACTCCCCGGTCCGCGCCGGGAGTTCCAGCAGCGCCAAGGGGTTTCCGGCCGCGGTCGCCAGCAGTTCCCGTTCGGCCAGCGGGTCGCAGCCCGGACGCCGCAGGGCCACCAGTTCGGCGGACTGCGCCGGCGACAGCGGGCCGAGCGGCAGCTCGGGCAGGCCGCTCAGCAGCGCGCGGCGGCCGGAGCCGGAGCCGTGGCGCGCGGCTATCAGCACCGCCAGCCGCCGTCCCGCCGTCCGCCGCGCCACGAAGGCCAGCACCTCCGCGCTGGCGGCGTCGAGCGCGTCGAAGTCGTCCACGGTGAGCAGCAGCGGCCGGTCGGCGGCGGCCGACTCCAGCGCGCCGAGCACCAGGAAGGGCAGAGGTGTCCCGTCGGCGCCGGATGCGCCGTCGAGCAGCAGCTCCTCCAGGTCCCGCAGGGGACCCGCGCCGCGGACCGGGGGCGGACCGTCCAGAAGCGGCCACATCAGTTGCAGCAGCCCCGAGCGGGGAGCGGCAGCGGCGCCCCGTGCACCGGCACAGCGCAGCACGCGCAGGCCCGCGTCGGCCGCGGCCTCGACCCCGGCCTCCAGCAGCTCCGACTTGCCCGCGCCCGCCGTCCCGTACACCGTCCGCGTGGCCCCGCCGGCGAGGCCCTGGCGCAGGAACGCCTCCATGGCCCCCAGTTCGCCCTCGCGACCGACGAGGCGGTCCGCGGCCGGCCGCCCGCGGACCGAGGGAGCGGCGGGCGGTGCGGGCGGTGGTACGGCGTGCTGCTGTGCCGATTGCCTGAGCGAGACGGCCCCGGCGACTGCGTTCATGGTGACCCCTGTTCCCCTGCGCGAACGGCTCCCACCGGGTGCGCGGAGACGTTCTCCCGGCCGTTCCTCATCCCACCGGACAGGGGTCCGCCCGGCCAGGCAGTTCACATGCAGTTTGGTCCCGCCCGCGGCGAGCGGCACGAAACCCCCTCGTGAGAGGCTTGCCCGGAGATCGATCAGGGGGTGGACGGTGGAGACGAACGCGTTCGGTCCGTTGCTGCGTGAGGCACGGCAGAGAGCACTGCTCACACTGGAGAGCCTGGCCGAGGCCTCGGGCGTCAGCGTCCGGGCCATCAGCGACATGGAGCGCGGCAAGAGCCTGCCGCGGCAGGCCACACTCGGTGAGCTGATGGACGCCCTCGACGTGGACGAGGAGCAGCGGCGGCGCCTGGTGGCGGCGGCCCGGCCGGGCACCCGTCCGGTCCCCCGGCAGCTGCCACCCGATCTCGCGGTGTTCCGGGGCCGTGAAGGCGTGCTGGCCCAGCTGCGCGCCCTCGAGGACCGGGCTGCCGCCCAGGGCGGCCATGTCGTCATCTCCTCGATCGGCGGCATGGCCGGCGTCGGCAAGACGGCCCTCGCCGTGCACTGGGCGCACCAGATGTGCGAGCGGTTCCCCGACGGCCAGCTCTACGTGAACCTGCGTGGCTTCGACGACTCCGGCAAACCACTGGACCCGGGCGACGCCCTCGGCGTCTTCCTGCGGGGCCTCGGAGTCCCCAGCACCGACATCCCCTCGGCGACCGAGCAGCGCGGCGCCCTGTTCCGCCAGCGGGCCGCGACCCTCAGACTCGTCGTGGTCCTCGACAACGCCCGGGACGCCGAGCAGGTCAGACCCCTGCTGCCCGCTGCCCCCGGATGCCTGACCGTCGTCACGTCCCGCAACCAGCTGCTCGGCCTGGCCGCGGCCGACGGCGCCACACCGGTCGGCCTCGACGTGTGGACGCCCGAGGAGGCCCTCGCCGCGCTGGCCGCGAGGATCGGCGCCGAGCGCTGCGCGGCGGAACCGGAGGCCGCCGCGGAACTGGTCCACCTGTGCGGGCACCTGCCCCTGGCGGTGGCCGTCGTCGGCGCCCAGCTCGGCGCCGAACCCCGCCTCCCGCTGCGGGTCGCCGTCGCCGAACTGCGCGAGGCCAGGCCCCGGCTGGACGCGCTGTCCGCCGACGACCGCAGTGTCGACGTCCGCGCCGTCTTCTCCCGGTCCTACCGCGCGCTCGGCCCGGCCACGGCCCGGTTCTTCCGGTACCTGTCCCTCCACCCCGGCTCGGCCGCGTCCGCCCAGGCGGCGGCCTCCCTCGCCGGGCTGCCCATGACCCAGGCGCGCGGGCACCTGCGCGAACTGGCCTCGGCCAGCCTGGTCTCCCGGGACGCCGAGGGCCGCTACGTCCTCCACGACCTGGTGCGCGCCTACGGCGCCGAACTCGCGGAGCACCACGACGACGACCGTCTCGGCGCCCTGGACCGCCTGCTCAGCTATCTGCACCACAACGCCAAGAGCGCCAACGTCCACGTGACGCAGCAGTTCCGCTCCGGCCTGCCCGACGACCCGGCGGCGGGCGCGGTCCACGTCCCGCTCGACAACCGGACGGACGCCCTGGACTGGTACCGGCAGGAGGAGCAGACCGCGGCGGCCGCGCTGCGTGCCGTGGACGACCCGCGGCTGCTGCGCCGCCGGATCGACGTCGCCCTGGAGTGGGTGTCCTACAACGAGACCACGGGACGCTGGCCGGAGGAGATCGCCGCCACGCGCATCGCCCTCGACGCGGCCCTGAAGCTCGACGACCCCGTCGCCGTCGAACGCAGCAGCCACAACCTGATCCGCGCCCTCATCGAGACCGGCCGCGGCGACGAGGTCGGCGGGCTGATCGAGACCCGCCTCCCCTACCTGTCCCGGCTCCCAGCGGAGCACCGCACCGGTGCCGAACGGCGTGCCTCCTGGGTGTGCAGCAAGCTGGAGCGCCCCGAGGAGGCCCTGGGCCACGCGCGCACGGCCCTGACGATCGCCCGCACGCTCGGTCGGCCGGACGAACTGGCCCGCGCCCTGCTCGAACTGGCCTTCAAGGTGTCCGACATGGGGGAGAACCAGGAGGCGGTCGCGCTGTGCGAGGAGGCGCTGCCCGTCTGCCGGGACACCGGGGAGCGCCGCTTCGAGGCGATGGCCTGGGGCACCCTCGGCGTCGCCCGGCTCGGCCTCGACGACCTCGACACCGCCGTCGACGACCTCAAGAAGGCACGGCACCTCTTCGAGGAGACCCTCGACGTCTACAACGAGGCCGAGACCCTCGACAACCTCGCCACCGTCCACCAGCGGCGCGGAGCCACCGAGGAGGCCCGTACTTGCTGGCTGAAGGCTGCCGAACTCTTCACCGGCCTGCGCGTCGCCCGCGCCGCCGAGATGCGGGCCAGGGCGGAGGCCCTCGGGCCGTGAGCCGGGAGGGGCCGGGCGGAACGCTCTCCGCCCGGCCGGGACAACGGCCGCGTCCTACTGGAAGTCGCAGCCGGGGTTGGGGGCGTCCTCCGACAGGGGAGCCCCGTGCGGCAGCACGTAGAGCACGTCCAGGACGATGTCGGTCGTGCCGAGGTTGCGCCCGATGTGCACGTGCTGGGAACCGGAGGGCTCCGTGAGCGTGCTGCCGGCCTTGTACACCCCGTCGGACGCGCAGTCGGAGTCGAAGTGGCTCAGCGTGCCGTGCTGGACGAAACCGTAGAGGGTCCCGTCGTGGTAGTGCCAGCCGGTGCTCTGGCCCGGGGGAACGGTGATCTCCCGGAGGATGTAGTCCTTCCCGCCGAACGTGGTCTGGGAGATGACCTTCGCCGTCACTCCCGGGCCGCCGGGAGTGGCGGACGCGGTGCCCGCACCGAACGACAGGGCGACGGCCGCGGCCGCGATCGCTCCCGACCTCAATAGATTCCTGCGCAAGGGAACCGAACCTTTCAGGTGACTGTCCGGCGCGCGCAGCCGAGCTGCTCCCCAGTGGGAGAAGGCGCCGGATTGCGGTACGCACGCTCTGAGGCACCGCGGGGACTGCCGGAACCGCAGAAACCCACGTGCCGCGTGCCATGCCAATGTTGACACACGTGTGCCGAACTGGGGCGCCGTGATCACACCTTCCGTGCAATCGCCATACGACGCCCACACCTGCTGTTTCACAGGTGTGGGAACTGACCCGCATTGCTCGCAGCGGGTCCGAGGGGCTACGGGGTGGTGAGATAGGCCCGCTCGATCGTCTGGACCAGTGTGTTGCCCCGGGCGTCGGTCAGTTCGGCCCGCAGGGAGACCGACCCGGCGCCGGCCGGGTGTCGCAGGACCAGGTGCGTCCCGTCGACGGCCCGGGCGGCCTGCCAGGTGTTCCCCCCGTCGTACGAGACGGTGAAGGCGAGCCTTCGGGGCCGCTCTCCCGCCGCGGCGCCCTCGACGTGGAAGGGCACCTCGAACCGCACGCCCGCCTTCGCGGTGCTCGCCGACGTCAGCCGGGGCGTGAAGCGGACCGCGGACAGGGGCAGCGCCGACCAGGCGCCTTCCGGTGTCTTGGCGGAACGGAAGGTCCACACCGACCTGACCCGGGTGCTCACCGACGCGACCTCGGGGTCCCGGGAGCTGTCCAGGGTCAGCCGGTAGGTACTGTCCTCGGCGGGGACGGTGTAGCGGGCGAGGTCCTCGGCCGGGGAGACGCCGTCGGGCTCGGCGACCTCTTTGCCGTCGGCCAGGAGCGAACTCTCCCGAAGCGTTCCGGAGTGGGTGTTCCAGTGGCGGGAGCCGTCGTTGTACTGCGGCAGATACGCCCTGATGACGTTCCCGTTCCGGGAGATGCCGGGGGTGACGACGGGCGGCGCGGTGCTCGTGTCGCCGAGCGCCGGACCAAAGACACCGGTGTTGAACCGCTCGGTGTAGTGCCGGCCGGCCCGGTAGGTCCCGGTGGTCCAGAACTCGTCGTCGGGGCCGGCGCCGGTCTGGACGAGGAAGTTCCACCGGATGTCGTCACCGAGGACGTAGTGCGTGCCGTGCAGCGGCAGGTCTGAGGTGACGGGCGACCCGAGCGAGGTCAGTTCCCCGGTGGGGGTGAGGGCCTGGGCGAGGATGCTGCCCTGCCCGCCCGCGGTGGTCTCGCCGACCCGGAAGTCGACCTCGGCCAGTTGCTCGCGCCGGACCTCGGTGGTGAAGCCCCCGAGGTCGCCGACCCGCTTCCAGGCCAGGTGGTAGGCGACCGGCGTCCGGCCGCTCGCAGCGTCGTCGCTCCAGGTGCCCGAGTACTGGGCGAACGCCTGGTCGGCGGGCAGCGCGGGGCCGATCTGTCCGACGGTGAAACTCCGGAAGTCGGGGAAGCCGTAGGAGAACAGCCCCGGCTCCAGGCCGGTGCCGCGCTGCCATCCCAGGGCGATCATGGCGTCGATGTTGGTGGCCGCCGGTTCGGGCAGGGTGGCCCGGACCGGCCGGGCCCGCCGGGCGTCGAGGGTGACGGTGGTGTCCGCGTCCAGCCGCAGCCTGGGCTGGAACAGCAGGGCGTGCACCGGGGACTCGAATCCCGGGTGGACGGTGTCGAGCAGGGAGTAGTCGCCCTTGGGCAGCCGGACCGTGAACTCGCCGTCCTCCTCGTCGGCGTAGGAGGCGTGGAAGTCGCTGTCCACGCCCTGGACGTCGGTCACGGCGTCGCCCGTGGGCTCGCCGTTCTCGTCGAGGTGCTTGAGCGTCAGGGTGTACATCTCCACCTCGCGCTCCACCCCCACGGCGGTGCGCACCCTGACCTCGCCGTCGGCGGAGACGGCGGACACCGAACCGCCGAACGTGCCGTCGGTGGTGCCGGCCCGGGTGTCCGCGGTGAGCGCGGTGCTCGCCTCGCCGCCCGCCGGGACGGTGAGGTGCTGCGGCGAGAGGGCGAACATGCCGTCGGGGGCGGGCCCCCCGTCCACCGCACGGGCGTCGACGGACAGGTCCAGCGTGACCGGCTGCGTACCGAGGTTGCGGTAGGTGAGCCGCCGCGTCACCGGCTTGTCGTCGTCGTGGGGCCACTGCTGCGCGCCGAAGTCGAGGGGCCCCTGCTCGGTGACGACGTTCTGCTTGAGGGCGCGCGCCACATCGGTCCGGCCGGTGCCCTGCTGGAACGAGCTGTACGCGCCGGGTTCGGCAGAACCGGTCAGCACCGCCTTGAGACGCCCGCCGCTCCAGTCGGGGTGCTGCTGGGCGATGAGGGCGGCGGCCCCCGCGACGTGCGGGGTGGCCATCGAGGTGCCGTCGAGGGTGATGTAGCCCGGGGTGTCGGAGGGGTAGGCGTGCTCCAGGGTGCTGCCGGGGGACGCCGCCGCCGTGATGGCGACACCGGGTGCGGTCAGGTCGGGTTTGACCCCGCTGTCCCCGACGCGCGGGCCGCGGCCGGAGGAGTCCGCGAGCCGGTCCGCGTCGTCGACGGCGCCGACGGTGAGCGCGGCCGGGGCGCTGCCCGGTGTGTTGACCGTGCCCTCGCCCGGTCCGTCGTTGCCGGCCGCGACGACGAAGAGCGTTCCGGTGTCGGCGGAGAGCCGGTCGATCGCCTCTTCCACGGGGTCGGTGCCGGGTGTGTCCGCGGCGCCGACACTGAGGTTGACGACGTCGGCGCCCTGGGACACCGCCCATTCCATGCCGGCCAGGACGGTGGACTCCTCGGCGGCACCCCGGTCGTTCAGGATCTTGGCGTCCAGAATCTTCGCACCCGGGGCGACGCCTTTGTACCGGCCGCCGGACTCGGCCCCCGTGCCGGCCACGATGGACGCGACGTGGGTGCCGTGGCCGTAGCGGTCCTCCCCGTCCGGGGAGTCGGAGAAGTTCTGTTCCGCGATCACCTGGCCCGCCAGATCCGGGTGGTCCGCGTCGACCCCGCTGTCCAGTACCGCGACCTTGGTGCCGGTGCCGTCGTATCCGGCGGCCCAGGCGGCCGGTGCGCCGATCTGGGGGACGCTCCTGTCGAGGGCGGCCCGCAGCGTGCCGTCCAGCCACACCTTCCGCACCCCCGAGGCGGCGAACCGCGCCCCGGACCCGGCACCTTCCTCCCCGCCGGCCCCGGTTGCCCCGCCGGTCACGGCGTCCCAGAACTCGGTGGCGCGCTTCTTGGGGGCGTGCAGCGCCGCCCCGTCGACGACCGGCAACGCGCGTTCGACCCTCGCCCCGGCGTCGGTGAGGGGGCTCGTCGAGCGCTTCGCACGGTCCCGGAAGGTGACGATCAGCGGCAGCTCGGACCGGTGCGCGTCGTCGTAGTGGTCCGCCACCAGCCCGGTCACGTCGAACAGCCGCGGGTCCAACCGACCCGTCGCCAGCGGCAGTTCGGCGTCGCCGGGTATCACACGTGTGTGTCCGGCGACCTTCCGGACCTGGATCGGCACGCGCTCCCGGCCCTTCGCGCGTTCCACCCGCACGACCCGGCCCGCGGCGTTCATCATGACCCGGTCGCCGGTGATCAGCGTCACCGTGGCCGACACCTTCGCCGTACTCGAACCACCCCCGCTCCGGGCACCGGCGGGCGGGGACGCCGCGGCTTGGCCGGTCAGGCCCGCGACGAGGGCCACGGCGAGGGCGACGGCCCCCGTCACGTGCCCGCTGGGTCTGCGCATGATAGGGGCTCCTGTCCCATGACGTGGTGAAACACGGATGACGCTGAACGAACGCAGCTGACGGCGGAGTCGGTCCACGGGGCGGCGCGACACACTACGGTGCGTGCCGCGCGCCCGCGCGGATCGGCTCAGCTGTCGGTGTTCTCGGGCACGGTGATCTGGCGCTCGCCCCAGCTCATCCGGGTGGTCGCGTGGTAGTTGAGCGTGGTGCCGGCCTTGAGACCCGCCTCCTCGGCACCGGCCGACGGCTCGACCAGCAGGTCCTGGTCGCAGAGCATCGCGCCGGTCGCCGGGTCGATGACCAGCCGCTGCCGTATGGTGCCCGCCGCGGTGCGGTACGTGTTCGGGGACTCCACACCGACACCCTCGCGCCCCAGCGGATCGGTGACGTGCCGGACCACCCGGACTCCGGGCAGTTCGGCCATCACACGGTAGGCCGCTGCCCGAACGGCCGGCTTCACGGGCATCGTCGCGAGGTTGCCCGCCTGGCGCAGGACGAAGGCGCTGCGGCCCGCGCCGGCGTTGTCGGCGCTGCTCTCCCGCGCGTACAGACCTTCCAGGTAGCGGCGCAGCTCCTTACTGGTGGAGGGCAGTGCCCGAAGGTCCTCGTAGGAGACGTTGTCCGGGCCGACGGCGTAGATGTCGCCGTCGACGTTCGTCCGCATCACCGTCGGCCGGTCGGCGCCCAAGGCGTAAGACCTGCGGGTCCCGTTCTTCTGCCCGGCGTCGATCGAGACGGTGTCGGGCGAGCCCGCGGCGTGCCAGCGGGCCTTGTCCGCGGCGGTCCAGGGCTCGATCACCGCGTCCAGTCCCGTGACCATCAGGCTCTGGGTTCCGGGCCGTACACCCACCGACCACTGCTCGGTCGACGTGTTGCTCACGGCGAAGGTCTGCCCGTTCGCCTCGGCGACGTCCAGGTACCGCGACTGCGTGGTGGTCTGCCAGTACGTGCCCTTCGCGGACGCGGTCTCGGCGTTCCGGGCCGCGCTGAGCAGCTCGATGTGACCGTCGACGCGCACGTCCTCGCCGGCATCCGTCGCCCGCGTCGTCGTGGGGGAGGGCGGCTGTGCCACGGGCCGGTCGCCCGGTGCCTGCGCGCCGCTCGTGCCGACGGCCACCACCACCGAGGCCGCCACCGCGGTCAGCGCCACCGCTCCCAGCGGGCGGAATCTGATCCCGCGGCGCGCGGAGCGGCTGTCCGCGGGTTCGGCGACGATGCGTGCGAGGTCCTGCCGCTGCCGCGTCGGATCCGTCAGCCGCGCGGGGTCCAGTGCGTCGGGACGCGCGTCGGCGAGCACGTCCATGACGTCGTGCCGCTCGGATCGCTTGGAGGGGTTCTTCATGCGGGTGCTCCTTGGCCATGAGGGGGGTATGCGGTGTGTACGCCGTCCACGGGAGCCGCCTCTGCGGCCTGTGCCGTCTCCAGCGCCTTCTCCAGACGTCGCCGGGCCCGGTACAGCCGTACGGTCAGGGTCGGGCCGGTGCAGTTCAGGACCCGGGCGGCGTCGCGGGGGCTCAGGCCCTGCCAGGCGATCAGCGTGAGCAGTTCCCGATCGGCCTCCGACAGGCTCGCGAGGGCCTGTAGCGCGACGTGCCGGTCCGTGACCACCGCCGCGACATCACCGACGTGGGTCTGGCCGCCGCTGGTGAGGCGTTGCGCCTCCTCGGCGGCGACCGTGTACTGCAGGGCGTCCCGGCGGCGCAGTTCGCGCACCAGGTTGCGGGCCACGCCCAGCAGCCAGGGCAGCGGGGGGTGGGGCATGTCGTTCAGGCGCCGCCAGGCGACGGTGAAGGCCTCGCTGGTGATGTCCTCTCCCACTTGCCGTCCGACCAGGCTCGTGGCGTAGGCGAGGACACGCGGGTAATGCTCTTCGTAGACACTGCGGAAGCGCTCGGCAGCCGTCACGCGCCCTCCTTTCGTCTCGGTGTTCACACCGAGCAATGCACGCAGCAAGCCGCTTCTTACATGTGCGAGCAGGAACTCGCTCTGTGATCGCCGTCACGTCGGGAGAGGAAGCCCGGAAACCCATGCTGGGCGTGCGCCACGTGGAGGTGCCGCGCCCTCACCGGTCCAGAACGCGGCGGAGCCAGCGGACGCGGGACTCGCGGGCGTCGCGGGCCACTGCGGTGTCGGGGGAGATCTGGTCGAAGCCGTGGAATCCGCCCGACCAGACGTGGAGTTCGGCATCGCCCCCGGCCCGCCAGATGCGGGTGGCATATGTGGTGACCTCGTCGCGGTAGGTCTCGGCCGCGCCGACGTCCATGTAGGCGGGCGGCAGACCGGACAGGTCGGTGGCGCGGGCGGGTGCGGCGTACGGCGCAACCCGCTCCGTGCCACGGGCCTCGCCGAGCAGCGAGGTCCAGGCGGCCTCGTTGGCGCGCTGGTCCCACACGCCCCGGCCGGCCATCTGCCGTGCCGACGGGGTGTCGTTGCGGTCGTCGAGCATGGCGCACATCGCCAGCTGGCCGGTCAGGCGCGGTCCGTCCCGGTCTCGCGCCATGAGCGCGACGGCCGCGGTCAGCCCGCCACCCGCGCTGCCTCCCGCGACCACGATCCGCTCCGGATCTCCGCCGGCTCGGACGGCGTGCCGGGCCACCCACAACAGGCCTGCGTAGCAGTCCTCGACGCCTGCCGGGTAGGGGTGCTCGGGGGCCAGCCGGTAGTCGACGGAGACCACGACAAGCCCGAGTGGCACGGCCCACTCGCGCAGAATGCCGGGTACGCCGGTACGGCTGGTACCGCCGATCATGCCGCCACCGTGGAGGTGGTAGACGACGGGGGCGCCGTCGGTCAGTCCCGCCGGGCGGGCGACCAGGAGTGGCACGTCCGGCGCTCCGGCGGGTCCGGGCACCGTGTGTTCCGCCACCTCGAAGCGTCCGCCGTCGCGCAGTTCCTCCAGGGTGGGCCCGGGTGCCACGGCGGCCAGGTGCGCGCGCCACCGCGGCACGTCCGCGGGCGAAGCCGGCTCGGCGGCGCGCAGGTCGCCCAGCCCGTCGAGGACGGTCGCCGTCTCCGGGTCGAAGGGTACGGGAGCGGGTGGGGCCTCCCGGTCGGGCCGCGCCGACCGGACGTGGCTACGGGTCACCAGGTGACGGGCAGTTCGTGCACGCCGTACGCGATCATGTCGTGTTTGAAGGCGATGTCCTCGTTCGGCACGGTGGTGCGCAGTGCGGGGAAGCGGCGCAGCAGGGCCGGGTGGGCGAGTTGCAGTTCCAGCCGGGCCAGCGCCTGTCCCAGGCACTGATGGGGCCCGTGGCCGAATGCGAGATGTCCGCGTACGTGCGGCCTGCCGATGTCGAACCGGTCGGGGTCGTCGAAGACGGCCGCGTCGCGGTTGCCGGAGGCGTTCGGCACGATGACACCCTCGCCCGCGCGGACCAGCCGACCCCCGATCTCCACGTCCTCCGTGGCGACCCGGGCGAGTCCGGTCTGCGTGATGGACAGATAGCGCAGCAGTTCCTCCACGGCCGACGCGACCCGAGCGGGGTCGTCGCTGTCCCGGACTACGGCGAGCTGATCGGGATTTCGCAGCAGCACCAGGGTGCCGAGGGCGAGCTGGTTGGTGGTGGTCTCGTGCCCCGCGACCAGCAGGGTGATCGCCGTTTCGACGAGCAGCTCGGGCGTGAGCTCACCGCTGCGCATACGTGTGACGACCAGGGAGCTGAGCAGGTCGTCGCCCGGATCGGCGTCCTTGCGCCGGATCAGTTCGCCCAGGTAGTCGCCAAGTTCGGCGCAGGCTTCGGTGAACTTCCGCGCGGTGCTGTCCCGGGAGATCATGGTGGCCGACACGCGCTGGAAGAGGGCCTGATCCTGCTCCGGGACGCCCAGCAGTTCGCCGATGACCAGGGAGGGCAGGGGCAGCGCGAAGGCCTTCACCAGGTCGGTCGCCGGCCCGGCGGCCTCCATCCGGTCCAGCAGGCCGTCGATGATCCGCACCAGCCGCGGAGTCATCGCGTTGATTCGCCTGACCGTGAAGTGGCCGATGAGCATACGGCGCTGACGCGCGTGCTCGGGACCGTCCTGCATGCTCAGGGCCCGCACCTCCTGGCGGCCCTGCGCTGCGAACCCCTCAGTCGGTGCGGGCAGGCCCGGCCTGCTTGAGTCGGCGCTGAAGCGGGGATCGGACAGCACGGCGCGCTGGTCCTCGTAGCGGGTGACCAGCCAGGGCGTCCCGCCGTCCCAGATACGTACCGGGACCAACGGGGCGTGGGAGCGCAGGGCGGCGAGTCGCGGGGGTGGGTCGAACGGGCAGCCGGCGGCTCGTTCGAAGGGAAAGTCGTCGATCACGGTCTGTGGCATCGGTGTGTGTCTCCTCGAGAGACGACGTGGGGGGATCGTTGCCGAAGGCGGGGGGCAATGCCCCGGCACGGTGCGACGGTCCGGACATCCCCGCCCGTGCCGCCGGCACGGTCCGGCGCATACCACGCGCGGACGATGGGGACACGAGGGGAGGACGTTTTGGTGGAGGGACGCAGGGAGCCACACCGACGGCAGGCAGGAGGGCGACCGTACGCGCAGGACCGGGTCAGCGCCCGGGTATGCGCAGGGCTGTCGCGAGTGGCCTGCGGGTGCGCCGCCTTCGGGTGGCTACGCTCTGTCGACTTCGATCATCACACGGTGACGATAGCACCGTTCTGCGGCCAACTCGGGCCGGATTCTGCATCGCGGTGATGCACGGCCGCTCAGCCTGAACTGTGACGAAAGGTTCACACCTTGTGAGCGCACGTGTTTCTATTCGCCGCGCATTGCATAGCGATCGGATC
Organism: Streptomyces violaceorubidus; assembly: GCF_000717995.1. Taxonomy (GTDB): domain Bacteria; phylum Actinomycetota; class Actinomycetes; order Streptomycetales; family Streptomycetaceae; genus Streptomyces; species Streptomyces violaceorubidus. Next base: position 934 of record NZ_JODM01000047.1, on the reverse strand, counting down.
GCGCCACTGCGACATGCTCCACCGTCGGAGGTCCACGCCCGCACGGCCGAGCGGGCCCGCCGGGCCGACGAGCACACTCGTGCCTACGAGCCGGTGGAGAGCGCCATGTCACTGTGACGGGGCGAACCGCTGGCGGCGATCCCCGGCCCGTACGAGGCCGGCCAGTGGCACCGTCTCGGTGAACTGCGCCTGTCGCCGATCGAGGAGCGCGTCGACCTGGGACTTGAACTGGGCCTCGACGGCGGGTACGTGTCCGAAACTGCACGCGCTCATCGGCTGGACCGTCTGAAGAATCCGGTGAGCGCGCTGCCGGGCCGATCCGCGAGGTGGCGCGGCCGGCCGCGGAACGTCAACGCCCGTGCAGCGAACAGGCCCTGGACGACGTTACTCAACCCCGACGTCGGCGCACTCGTCACGACCGTTCAGGACGGTCGCCCGATCATGGCGGAGTTCTGGGACGCACCAGGGCGGGTTTCGATCCGTCCGTCCATCCACCTTTCCACGAGGAAGGCCCCCACCACGACAGCGACTTCGAATACGTGCTGTGCGACAGCACACCTGTCACGGGCGGTAGACTGGAGTGCGACACATGTGGTGAGGGCATGGGCGATCCTCACACCATAGAGTCACCTGCGCGCAGTGGTATGCGGGGCGGGTCAGTCCCTGGGCAGTCCGGAGTCGGCGCAGGGGTGGCGCGAGGCTGCGTGAGGAGATCGGCGAGGGCCGGGAGGAGTAGTCGTGTGTGAGGTCGAGTTCGAGGTGCGTACCGCCCCGGACCGGATCAAGCTGGACGATTCGCTGCCCGTCACCAACTCCTCGTGCGAGACGGGTAGGCGCTGATCCGTCATGGCGATCGAGGTGCCTGACTGGGCGAATGCTCTCTTTTTTATGGTCATGGGTGAGCGTATGCCGCAGGCCAATGAGGATCTTGCCT
>NZ_JODM01000046.1 GCF_000717995.1 Streptomyces violaceorubidus | reverse complement strand
GCGTTGACTTTTGGCACGCTGTTGAGTTCTCAAGGAACGGACGCTTCCTTTGTACTCACCCTCTCGGGCTTTCCTCCGGGCGCTTCCCTTCGGTCTTGCTTTTCCGACTCTATCAGATCTTTCTGATCCGATTTCCTCGGTGCTTTCCAGGTTCCCGCTTCCGCGTTTCCCTTTCCGGCGGTTCCGACTTTATCAGAAGTTTCGAGCCGGTCTTACCGGTCGCTTTCCGATTCATCGGGAGAGTGCTTCCTCGAATGTATTGATCCGGAGAAGCCAGTAGATGTTCACTGTTGCCCTCTGGGGTGAACCCGTCTCCAGGCAACTGTTCGAATCTACCTCCCCGCTCGCTCCGTGTCAACGGCTCTTGCGGGAACGAAGAGGACAGTAGCAGCTCGCCGGGGGTGGATGCACATCAGGCGGCCGTTGGCACGGTGGCGCTGCGTTCGGCCGCCTCGACGTCGCCCGTGTCACCGGCGCGGGCGGCTCGGCCGCCCAGGACGTAGACGTAGGCGAGGAAGGCCAGCTCGGCGACGACTCCGATGGTGATGCGGGCCCAGGTGGGCAGGCCGGAGGGGGTGACGAAGCCTTCGATGGCGCCGGAGACGAAGAGGACGAGGGCCAGGCCCACCGCCATGCCGAGGGCGGCCCTGCCCTCCTCGGCGAGAGCGATGCGGCGGGTGCGGGGCCCCGGGTCGATGAGGGTCCAGCCCAGGCGCAGACCTGTTCCCGCGGCGACGAACACCGCCGTCAGTTCGAGCAGGCCGTGCGGCAGGACCAGGCCGAGGAAGGTGTCGAGGCGGCCGGCCGACGACATCAGGCCGAAGCCGACGCCGAGATTGAGCATGTTCTGGAAGAGGATCCAGATGACGGGCAGCCCCAGGAAGACGCCCAGGATGAGGCAGAGCGCGGCGGCCCAGGCGTTGTTCGTCCACACCTGCGCGGCGAACGAGGCCGCCGGGTTGCTCGAGTAGTACGTCTCGTACTGGCCGCCGGGGCGGGTGAGCTCGCGCAGCTGGCTCGGTGCGGCGATGGTGGACTGCACCTCCGGGTGGGTGCCGATCCACCAGCCCAGGAGGGCCGCGACAGCGGTCGACAGGAGGGCGGTGGGGACCCACCAGTGGCGGGCCCGGTAGACGGCCGCCGGGAACTGCCGGGTCAGAAATCGTGTGACGTCGCGCCAGGAGGCCCGTCGGGTTCCGGTCACGACACTGCGCGCGCGTGCCACCAGTTGGCTGAGCCGTCCGGTCAGCTGGGGATCGGGCGCGCTGGACTGGATCAGCGAGAGGTGGGTGGCCGTGCGCTGGTAGAGGGCGACGAGTTCGTCGGTCTCGGGACCGGTCAGCCGGCGCCGACGGCGGAGCAGCGCGTCGAGGCGGTCCCATTCCGCGCGGTGGGCGGAGACGAAGACGTCGAGGTCCATCGGTGTGCCTGCTCCTCGGCTATCGTCGGCGGCTCGTCGTGGATCAGCTTGTCGTACCGCGGCGCGGTGCGTCCTCAGCTTGGCAGACTGGCGGGGACGGGGGCAGTCAGGGGAAGGACGGCGGGCGTGGGCGAGCTGGTGACGGGCGAGGCGGTGGCGCTGGAGCTGCGCCCCGCGAGGCTGCCCAGCAGGGCACTGGCCGTCCTGCTCGATCTGGCGGTGGCCGTGGCCGTCTACGTGGCGGTGACCGTCGCGGTGGTGGCGTCCACCTCGTCCCTGGACGTGGCGGCGCAGACCGCGTTGTCGATCGCGACCTTCGTCCTCGTGCTGGTGGGCGGACCGATCGCCGTGGAGACGCTCAGCCACGGGCGGTCGCTCGGGAAGGTGGCGTGCGGGCTGCGGGTGGTGCGGGACGACGGGGGGCCGATCCGGTTCCGGCACTCGCTGGTGCGGGGTCTGATCGGCGTGATCGAGATCCTCCTGACGCTCGGTGTCGTCGCCTGTGTCGCTTCCCTGGTGTCGGCGCGGGGCCGGCGCCTCGGCGACGTTTTCGGGGGCACGCTCGTGGTGCGGGAGCGGGTGCCGTTCTCGTCGGCGGGCTTCATGCCGCCGCCCCCGCCCTGGCTGGCGGGGCGGTTCTCGGGACTCGACCTGTCCGCGGTGCCCGACGATCTGTGGCTCGCCGTCCGGCAGTACCTGGCGCGGATGGGGCAGTTGGATCCGCGTGTCGGCTGGGCCATGGCCGAACGGCTGGCCGCCGATGTGGCGGCCCGTACGGGCGCTCCGGTGCCGCCGGAGGTTCCGCCGCCCGCGTATCTGGCCGCGGTGTTGCAGGAGAGGCAGGCTCGGGAGGCCTGGCGGGCGTTCGGCGGTGCTCCGGCGGGTGACGGGGCTGCTGCCGCGTCGGTGCCGTCGGTACCGGTGGCTCCCGCACCCGCTGCCCCGCCTCGGGCGCCGGTTGCCCCACCGACCGCCCCGGCTCCCGCGCCGTCACCGGGCGGCCGCCCTGACGTGCCGCGTGACGTGCCACCGGACGGCCGCTCCGGGACCGGGTTCGTGCCTCCGGCGTAGGCACCGCGCGCCGGCTCCGGTCATGGAAACACGGACGGTGGCGTCTCCAGGTCCTCCAGCTCGACGCCGGGGGCCGCGAGAACGACGTCGCCGGCGATGTACACGGAGTGCTGTTCGCCCGTGTCCAGGGCTGTGACCTGGTATTCGTCCACGGTGAGGGGGCCGTTGTCAGTGGCGTGTGCTTCTCTGTCCAGCAAGGCCCAGGTCTGGTCCACGGTGCGGGGGGCGAGGACCGGGTCGGTGAGGGCGACGAGGCGTACGCGGGTGGCCGATCCGGAGGGGGTGAGGCGCAGGAGGCGGGTGACGGCGACGAGGAAGGCCGGGGACGTGGCGGTGAAGGCGTGGGCGCGCGCATTGCCTTCGGTGGCGTGGATTCCGGTGGGGTCGGTCCGGACCCAGGTGATGCCGTCGATGGCGGCGCCGCGGACCTGCCAGTCGGCGGCGTGGAGTTCGAGGCGGATGGGGCGGCCGAGCTCGTCGAGGGCGAGGTCGACGGAGCCGTGGTGGTCCCCGGTGGGCGTGGTCAGCCGGGAGACGTAGCGCCAGCCGGAGGGGCCGGGGGCGCACTGGAAGTGTTCTTCCGCGAGGGGGGTGTGGTCGTGCGGATCGTGGAGCGAATATCGGCCGCGGGGCATGGGTGTCCTGGGTGGTGACGGGCTGGTCCGGCCGCTGATGCGGACGCGGCGCCAATGGGGCAGGCCCCCGGCACGGGGGTGCGGGGGCCTGCCTCGGAGGTACCGGTGACTCAGTAGCGGTAGTGGTCCGCCTTGTAGGGGCCCTCGACCTTGACGCCGATGTAGTCGGCCTGCTCCGGGCGGAGCGTGGTCAGCTTGACGCCGAGGGCGTCGAGGTGGAGCCGGGCGACCTTCTCGTCCAGGTGCTTGGGCAGCACGTAGACGTCGGTCGGGTACTCGTCGGGCTTGGTGAACAGCTCGATCTGGGCCAGGGTCTGGTCCGCGAAGGAGTTGGACATCACGAACGACGGGTGGCCGGTGGCGTTGCCCAGGTTCAGCAGGCGGCCCTCGGAGAGGACGATGAGCACCTTGCCGTCGGGGTAGGTCCAGGTGTGGACCTGCGGCTTGACCTCGTCCTTGACGATGCCGGGGGTCTTGGCGAGGCCGGCCATGTCGATCTCGTTGTCGAAGTGGCCGATGTTGCCGACGATGGCCTGGTGCTTCATCTTGGCCATGTCCGAGGCCATGATGATGTCCTTGTTGCCGGTCGTGGTGACGAAGATGTCGGCCTTGTCGACGACCTCGTCCAGCGTGGTGACCTGGTAGCCGTCCATCGCCGCCTGCAGCGCGCAGATCGGGTCGATCTCGGTGATGATCACGCGGGCGCCCTGGCCGCGCAGGGACTCGGCGCAGCCCTTGCCGACGTCGCCGTAACCGCAGACGACGGCGGTCTTGCCGCCGATCAGGACGTCGGTGGCGCGGTTGATGCCGTCGATCAGGGAGTGGCGGCAGCCGTACTTGTTGTCGAACTTCGACTTGGTGACCGCGTCGTTGACGTTGATCGCCGGGAACAGCAGGGTGCCGTCGCGGTGCATCTCGTACAGGCGGTGGACGCCGGTCGTGGTCTCCTCGGTCACGCCGCGGATCTCGGACGCCAGCTGGGTCCACTTCTGCGGGCTCTCGCTGACCGTGCGGGTGAGGAGTTCGAGGATGACGCGGTGCTCGTCGGACTCGGCGGTGTCGACCGAGGGGACCTTGCCGTCCTTCTCGTACTCGACGCCCTTGTGGACGAGGAGGGTGGCGTCACCGCCGTCGTCCAGGATCATGTTCGGGCCGCCGGTGGGGGTGTTCGGCCAGGTCAGCGCCTGCTCCGTGCACCACCAGTACTCCTCCAGGCTCTCGCCCTTCCAGGCGAAGACCGGGACGCCCTGCGGGTTGTCGGGCGTGCCGTTCGGGCCGACGGCGATGGCGGCGGCCGCGTGGTCCTGAGTGGAGAAGATGTTGCAGGAGGCCCAGCGGACCTCGGCGCCGAGGGCGACCAGGGTCTCGATGAGCACGGCGGTCTGCACGGTCATGTGCAGGGAGCCGGTGACGCGGGCGCCGGCCAGCGGCTGGGCCTCGGCGTACTCCTTGCGGATCGCCATCAGGCCGGGCATCTCATGCTCGGCGAGGGTGATCTCCTTGCGGCCGAACGCGGCCAGGGAGAGGTCGGCGACCTTGAAGTCCTGTCGGCTGTCGACAGTCGTCATTACGGGCTGCTCCTCGGGTTGGGTCGAGGTGGGTACGGCTGACCTGCGCGGCGGCGGACACAGGGGTGCCCAGAAGAGGACACAGGCATGCCCGCGTACGCGCAGCGCAGTCCGTCGGAGGCCCTCTCTCCCTCGGCCGGTCCGTCCTGGACCGCCCGACCGCCATCAGCAGCGACGTCTGGCTCCGTCCCAAGCTACACCGCGGGCGCCCACCGCCCCCAGTCCACCTCCGAACACTTCCGGACGTTCACGCAGGGTGATGACGGGGGGCGCCCGGTCGGTCAGTGGGCGGCGGGCGACGTGGTCGGGCCGCCGGGGGTCGCCTCGGGGTCGGGGCCCTTGGCGGCCTCGGACTCGCTGTAGATGTCCGGTTCCAGGTAGATGACGCGGGCGATCGGGACCGCCTTGCGGATGCGCGACTCGGCGGCGTCGATCGCGGAGGCGATCTCCGTGGCGGTGCCGTCGTGCCGGACGGCGATCTTGGCGGCGACGAGCAGTTCCTCGGGGCCGAGGTGCAGGGTGCGCATGTGGATGATGCCGGTGACGGTGTCGTCGGCCACGACCGCAGCCTCGATCTGCTGGACCACCTCGGCGCCGGCGGCCTCGCCGAGCAGCAGGGACTTGGTCTCGGCGGCGAGGACCAGCGCGATCAGGATGAGCAGGATGCCGATGCACAGGGTGCCGATGCCGTCCCAGACGCCGTCGCCGGTGAGCAGGGCGAGGCCGACGCCGCCGAGGGCGAGGATCAGGCCGACCAGGGCACCGAGGTCCTCCAGCAGGACGACCGGCAGTTCGGGCGCCTTGGCGTGGCGGACGAACTCCTTCCAGGACTTGTTCCCGCGCGGCGGGTTGGACTCCTTGATGGCGGTCCGGAAGGAGAAGCCCTCGGCGATGATGGCGAAGACCAGGACGCCCACCGGCCAGTACCAGTGCTCCAGTTCGTGCGGGTGCTTGATCTTCTCGTAGCCCTCGTAGAGGGCGAACATGCCGCCGACCGAGAAGAGCACGATGGAGACGAGGAAGGCGTAGATGTAGCGCTCGCGGCCGAAGCCGAAGGGGTGTTGCGGGGTGGCCTCGCGCTGGGCCCGCTTGCCGCCCAGGAGCAGCAGGCCCTGGTTGCCGGAGTCGGCGAGGGAGTGCACGGACTCGGCGAGCATCGACGACGATCCGCTGAAGAGGAACGCCACGAATTTCGCTACCGCGATCGAGAGGTTGGCGAGCAGTGCCGCCACGATCGCCCTGGTTCCGCCTGACGCGCTCATGTGTCGCGTTGTCCCTTCGCCTGCGTCTGCTGTGTCTGCGTCCGTGCGCCGGTGGGGTGTGCGGCCGGTGGGTGACCGGTCTTTGCCCCTCCTTTGCGGTGCGCCATTGTTGCAGCCCGTGCGGGCCCCGACGTGCCGGATGCCCCGTCGGGCGCGGGTCAGACGCGCACGGTGGCCCGGAAGATCGTGCCGGTTCCGGACACTTCGGCCTTTTCGTGCGCGGGGACGAAGACGGAGCGGCCGGGGGCGAGTTCGAGTGCGCCGGCCCGTACGGTGCCCGCCGTGCAGAGCAGGATCTGCGGGGTGGGCAGGGTGAGGTCGTGGGCGCCGGAGCCCTCGGGCAGGACGTAGCGGGACAGGCGGAACTCGTCGATCGGGGTGTCGTAGACCTCTTCGCCGTCGGGGGACGCCTCCGGGCGCAGGACGCCGGGGTCGCCCGCCTCGAAGCGGACGATGCGCAGGAGTTCGGGGACGTCGACGTGCTTGGGGGTGAGGCCGCAGCGCAGGACGTTGTCGGAGTTGGCCATGATCTCGACGCCCAGGCCGTTCAGGTAGGCGTGCGGGATGCCGGCGCCGAGGTACAGGGCCTCGCCGGGCTGGAGCCGGACGTGGTTGAGCAGCATCGCGGCGAGGACGCCGGGGTCGCCCGGGTAGTGGTGGGCGATGTCGGCGTACGGCCGGTAGGCGCCGCCGAGGCGGTCGCAGGCGGTCGCGGCCTCGGTGACCGTGCGGGACATCTCCTCGGGGTCGGCGGTGAGGATCGCGGTGAGGACCTCGCGCAGAGCGGCGTCCTCGGGGTGGGCGCGCAGCAGGTCGACGTACGGCTTGAGGGAGGCGACGCCGAGGCCGTCGAGCAGGTCGGCCGTTTCGGCGGGGGCCCGGAAGCCGCACAGGCCGTCGAACTCGGTGAGGGCGCAGATCAGTTCGGGCTTGTGGTTGGCGTCCTTGTAGTTGCGGTGCGGGGCGTCGAGGGGGACGCCGCGACGTTCCTCGTCCTCGTAACCGGCCCTGGCCTGGGCGAGGTCGGGGTGGACCTGGAGGGAGAGCGGGGCGCCGGCGGCGAGGAGCTTGAGGAGGAAGGGCAGCCGGGGGCCGAACCTGGCCACGGAGGCGGGGCCCAGTTCCTTCTCGGGGTCGGCGTCGACGACCTCGGCGAGCGTGCCCCGGTCGGTGCGGGAGGGGGCGCCGGGGTGGGCGCCCATCCACATCTCCGCCTGCGGTTCGCCGGTCGGCTCGGTCCCGAGCAGGGTGGGGATCGCGGTCGTGGAACCCCAGGCGTAGGGGCGGACGGTGTTGTCGAGGCGGTCCATGAGCTCTTTCTGCCGGTGCGTGCGTGTGCGTGGGCGATGGTGCGCCGGGGTCAGGCTCCCGAGGCGAGCGCCAGGTAGACGGCGGCGAAATCCGTGATGGCGATCAGTTCGGCGAGGGTCTCCAGTTCGCCGCCCGCTTCCGGTTCCAGTTCGCTGATCGGCGTGTCGTGGCCGAGGGCCAGGTCACGGGCGTTGGGGGCGGCGGTGAGGCCGCCGATGGGACGGTCGCGGAGCAGCACCACACGCGCGCGCAGGGCGGCCGGCTCCTCGACGCGGTCGCGGAAGAAGTCGTCGGGGTCGGCGCCGGCGGCGAGCCGGCCGGCGAGCAGGGCGCTGTGCGCGGCGAGCGCCTCGGGCAGGTCGGCGACGATCGCGGGGGTGCCGGACAGTTCCGCGAGGGCGGCGGCGAAACGGCGGCCCGCGGGGCCGGCGGAGGTGCCCTCGGTCCAGACGACGGGAAGGGACTCGGCCAGCTCGGACGCCAGGGTCTTGGCGGGGTTGCTGTAGGTCACGATGGCGGGCCCGCAGCGTTCGGCGACGGCGTCGAGGCGGTCGGCGACCTTCTCGACGGCCTCGGGCGGCGCCTCGAGCAGGCCGGTGCGGTCCAGCAGCGCGAGGAGCGGGGTGAGCAGCGCCCACAGGACGCCGGGGGCGGCGCCGGCGAGGGGCTCGTCGTGGTCGTACGGCGCGGTCGCCATCGGGATGAACAGGCCGCGCGAGGCACTCACCGAGTCGCTGAGCGGGGACCCGGCGGGGGCGACGGCGACGACCGTGCAGCCCCGGCGGTAGGCCTGTTCCGCGAGCAGGGACAGGCCCGGCTCGGCGCCGTCGGGGGTGGCGATCAGCAGGAGGTCCACGGAACCGGCCCAGCCCGGCAGTTCCCAGCGCAGGGCGCCCGCGGCCGGGGCGACGCCGGTGGGGGCGAGGCGGATGACGGGGCTGCCCGGGCCGGCGAGGGTGCCGAGGAGGTCGGCGGCGTGGGTGGCGGCGGCGCCGGGTCCCGCGATCAGTACGGCGCGGGGGCGGCCGTCCGGCTTGAGGTTGCCGACGCCGGCCTCGGCGGCGTGCCGGGCTGCGGTGCGGACGCGGGCACCGGCCTCGGCGGCGCCGCGGAGCAGACCGCGGCGGTCGGCCTCGGTGAGGCGCTCCGGGGCGTCGAGGAGCGATTCGTCGAGCATGGCGGCAGGTCTCCGATCGCCGGGGCGTTCGTTCGGTTGCGCGGGGTCGTCGCCGGGTTGCCGGTCGCCTGGCCTGCGGTTACTCGGGGCGGCGGGCCTCGTCGACGAGGAGGACGGGGATGCCGTCGCGCACCGGGTACGCCAGGCCGCAGTCCTGGCCGGTGCAGATCAACTCCGCGTCCTGCTCCTTGAGGGGGGCGTGGCAGGCCGGGCAGGCGAGGATCTCCAGGAGGCCGGCTTCGAGCGGCATGGGGGTTCCCTTCGGGGGCGGTGGGGCTTGTGCGGATGTGCTGGTCAGGGTACCGCCGGGGCGAGACCCGTGCGGGTGCCCCATGATGAAACCGGCGTTGGTGCTGGAGGGCGCGCGGCCCGGCGCCCACGGGGTGCCTCCCCACTCCCGGCTTCGGTCGAACGGGAGGTGCCCCCACCGCCCGCAGCGGCGGCGGGAGGGGCGGCACTGCGGTCCGCCGAACGGCGGCTAGGCCCGGATGATCGCCAGCGCCTCGTCCCGCACCTTCGTCATCGTCGCCTCGTCGCGGGCCTCCGCGTTCAGGCGGAGCAGCGGCTCGGTGTTGGAGGGGCGGACGTTGAACCACCAGTCGCCGGAAGTGACGGTGAGGCCGTCCAGGTCGTCCACGGTGACGTCCTCGCGGCCCTCGTACGCGGCCCGGATCGCGGCGAGGCGGGCCTGCTGGTCGTCGACGGTGGAGTTGATCTCGCCGGAGCCGCTGTAGCGGTCGTACGCGGCGACCAGGGCGGACAGCGGGCCGTCCTGCTCGCCGAGGGCGGCGAGGACGTGGAGCGCGGCCAGCATGCCGGTGTCGGCGTTCCAGAAGTCGCGGAAGTAGTAGTGCGCGGAGTGCTCGCCGCCGAAGATGGCGCCGGTCCTGGCCATCTCGGCCTTGATGAAGGAGTGGCCCACGCGCGTGCGTGCCGGTGTGCCGCCGTTCTCCCGCACGACCTCAGGGACGGACCAGGAGGTGATCAGGTTGTGGATGACCGTGCCCGTGCCGCCGTTGCGGGCCAGTTCGCGGGCGGCCACGAGGGCGGTGACCGCGGACGGGGAGACCGGGTCGCCGTTCTGGTCGACGACGAAGCAGCGGTCGGCGTCGCCGTCGAAGGCGAGGCCGAGGTCGGCGCCCTCCTCGCGGACGCGCCGCTGGAGGTCGACGAGGTTGGCCGGGTCGAGCGGGTTGGCCTCGTGGTTGGGGAAGGTGCCGTCCAGTTCGAAGTACATCGGCACGAGGTCGAGGGGCAGGCCGGCGAAGACCGTGGGGACGGTGTGACCGCCCATGCCGTTGCCCGCGTCGACGACGACCCTGAGGGGCCGGATGCCGGTGAGGTCGACGAGGGAACGCAGGTGGGCCGCGTAGTCGGCGAGCGTGTCGCGCCGGGTCACCGTGCCCGGACGGGACGCGGGCTCCGGGGCGCCGGTGTCGCTCCAGCCCTCCACCAGGGCGCGGATCTCGGTGAGGCCGGTGTCCTGGCCGACCGGGGCGGCGCCCGCGCGGCACAGTTTGATGCCGTTGTAGCGCGCGGGGTTGTGCGAGGCCGTGAACATGGCGCCCGGCAGGCCGAGCGCGCCGGAGGCGTAGTACAGCTGGTCGGTGGAGCACAGGCCGATCTCGGTCACGTCGGCGCCGCGGGCCGCCGCACCGCGCGCGAAGGCGCCGGACAGGCCGGGGGACGAGGGCCGCATGTCGTGGCCGACGACGACGGCGTCCGCGCCGGTCAGCTCGACGAAGGCCGCGCCGAACAGCTCGGCCAGCGACTCGTCCCACTGGTCCGGGACGACACCGCGCACGTCGTACGCCTTCACGATCTGCGACAGATCAGCAGCCACGGCCAACCTTCCTGAAAGTCCTGTCGGAGCCCACAAACTACCCGTAGGGACCGGCGGGCCGCCCGGAAGGTTCCCTCAGGTCAGGGCAGCATCCAGCCCAGGACGGCGGTGGACTGCCCGACCACGATCAGGCACATGATCAGCAGGAGGCCGAGGCTCCAGGGCAGCACCTTGCGCAGCAGGTCGCCTTCGCGGCCCGCGAGTCCGACGGCGGCGCAGGCGATGGTGAGGTTCTGCGGGGAGATCATCTTGCCGAGGACGCCGCCGGAGCTGTTGGCGGCGGCCAGCAGCTCGGGCGAGAGGCCGGACTCCCGCGCGGCGGTCACCTGGAGGGCGCCGAAGAGGGCGTTGGCGGAGGTGTCGGAGCCGGAGACGGCGACGCCGAACCAGCCGAGCACCGGGGAGAGGAAGGCGAGCCCGGCGCCGGCCGCGGCGACGAAGTGGCCGATGGTGGCGGCCTGTCCGGAGAGGTTCATGACGTAGGCGAGGGCGAGGACCGAGGTGACGGTGAGGATCGCGAACCGCAGTTCGCGCACGGTCGCGAGCCACTCCGTGACCGCCACGCGCGCGTGCACGCCGAGCACGACGGCCGTGGCCAGCCCGGCGAACAGCACGAGCGTGCCGCCGGTGGAGACGATCGGCCAGGAGAAGACGTTGCCGCCGACCGGCTTGCCCTCGGGGTCGAGCACGTCGAGGAACGGCCAGTCGTAGGTCTGAGTGGCCTTCGCCAGCCAGTCCTTGACGGCCGGGATCTGCGCGACGGAGAAGACGGCGACGATCAGCGCGTACGGCGCGTAGGCCCGCACCACCTCCCGCGCGGAGTCCGCCTCGTCCAGTTCCTCGCTGCGCACGCCGGTCAGCACGGACGCCCGTACGGGCTCGGCGGCGGGCCGACGGGAGTGCGGTACGGCGACCAGGGCGCCCGCGCCGATCAGGGCGGCGGCGATGTCGGCGAGCTGGGCGGAGACGTGGTTGGAGGCGGCGAACTGGGCGACGGCGAAGGCGACCCCGCAGGCCAGCGCGGGGATCCAGGTCTCGCGCAGTCCGCGCCGGCCGTCCACCAGGGCGACGAGGAGCAGCGGTACGACGAGGGCCAGCAGGGGCGTCTGGCGGCCCACGACGGAGGCGACGTCGTCCAGGGGCAGCCCGGTGACCTGGGCCAGCGTCACCACCGGGGTGCCCATCGCGCCGAAGGCGACCGGCGCGGTGTTGGCGACCAGGGAGACGACCGCGGCGCGCACGGGGTCGAAGCCGAGGGCGACGAGCATGACCGAGCAGATCGCGACGGGTGCCCCGAACCCGGCGAGGGCCTCCAGCAGGGCGCCGAAGCAGAAGGCGACGACGAGGGCCTGGATGCGGGGGTCGTCGGACAGGCGGCCGAAGGAGCGGCGCAGGATGTCGAAGTGCCGGGTTCGGACCGTCATCCGGTAGACCCACAGGGCGTTCACGACGATCCACAGGATGGGGAAGAGGCCGAAAACCGCGCCCTGGACGGCGCTGGAGGCCGTCTGGTCCAGCGGCATGCCGTAGGCGAGCCGGGCGACCAGTACGGCGGCCAGCAGGCCGATGAGGCCCGCCAGGTGCGCCTTCATGCGCACGCCGCCCAGCAGGACGAGGACGATCACCAGTGGCAGGGCCGCCACCAGGGCCGACAGGCCGAGCGAACCGGCGACGGGTTCCAGCTCCTGCACGTACACGCACGCCTCCCCGGATTCCGTCATGCGAAAGCGATTTATCGCGGCTTCCGGAATGGTCGTGTCCGCGACAACAAGGCGTCAATGGGTGTGCGGGAACGGACGCGACCGGGGACACCCGAGTGAAAGGAGGGAAGACGAGGAGGGAAGACGAGAAAGGCGAGAAACCCGTCGCGCGGGGCTCAGTTGTCCGGCGAGCGCAGCACGCGCAGGTGGCCGCGGCGCGCGACCTCCATCGGGTCGGCACTCCGCGCACCCCCGGCCTCGGCCGCCCGCTCCTGGGGCCGGGCCGCCTCGCGCACCGCGTTGGCGAGCGCCTCCAGGTCGTCGCCGGTGGGACGGGCCGGGGCGGATCCGTCGAGCAGGCGGACGACCTCCCAGCCGCGGGGGGCGGTGAGGCGCTCGGAGTGCTCGGCGCACAGGTCGTAGCAGTGGGGTTCGGCGTAGGTGGCGAGCGGGCCGAGGACCGCGGTCGAGTCGGCGTAGACGTACGTCAGCGTCGCGACGGCGGGACGGCCGCAGGCGGTGCGCGAACAGCGACGTACAGGGCTCACGATGTTGGACGGTACCGCACTCTTGAGCGGGCCGCGACGACTCTCCACCGGGTCACACCCCCGTGTCGTGGCGTGAAACGGCCTGCGCACCCTCCGGAACAGGCCCCTGTGACCTGCGCGGACACCCACACCCAGGGGCCCGCGCGACCTGGCAGGCGGTCATGACCCGATACAAACAATGACATTTGCCTTGAGTTCCACGGTCGCGGAGAGATACGGAATTGAGCCCAACCTTGGCTGGAATGGTCATCCTGCGACAAGCGGAGCGGGCCGCCGCCACGCCGCCCGCGGTGCGCGCGCGGCCGGGCACGCCGCCCCGGCGGGGACTACCCTTCACCAGTGATGGACAACCCCGTGACGCCCCGTGATACCGGCCGCCCAGGACCCCGCCGTCGTGATCGCCACGGTCGGGGCATGCGCGGCCCGGTCGCGCCCCCGCAGGTGCCGCTCGCCGCGAGCCGCGGCGAGGTGTTCGCGGACCTGGTGCAGGACTCCGTGGAGCGCCTGGAGCGGCGCTGGCCGCAGCTCGCCGACATCGACTTCCTCGTCCTCGACGTGCCGCGCCCGCCCGCGGCCGGAGAGGCGTGGAACGACGAGGCGGTCCCGCTCGGGGGCACGGTGCCCTCGCGCGACGGGCGGCGCGGGCGGGTCGTGGTGTACCGGCGACCGGTGGAGATCCGGACCAAGGGGCGGGACGAGCGCGCGCTGCTGGTGCACGAGGTCGTCGTCGAACAGGTCGCGGAGCTGCTGGGACTGACACCGGAGACGGTGGATCCCCGGTACGGGGAGGACTGAGCGGCGGGGGCCCGGGCGCCCCGGCCACTACTTCTGCAGGACCGAGAGGTCCTCCTCCGCGTTCGGCACCGAGACCGTGCCGCGGTCGTCGGGGAGGGTCTGGACGGTGAAGGCCGCCACGTCCTCGTCCGACCCCGTCAGGACGCGGGACGCGTGGACGGGGCCGCCCGAGACCGTCTCGACGGTCAGCGCGTAGGAGCCCTTGAGTCCGGCGGGGACCGGTGCGTCGACGTTCTGCGTCGTGCCGGCCTTGATGGTGTACGTCTTGGTCGCCGGCGTGCCGCCCTCGGTGCCCGCCGACGCCGTGACCTTGACCTGCGCGGCCTCCCCGGACGCGGTCAGGGCCAGGGTCGTGCTCTTGGCGCGGTTGTCCACGACCGTCGCCCGCGCACCGACCGGGTCGGAGGCCGGAACGAACGCGGACTCCTGCTCGTCGCCCTTGCCCCGCACGACCCGCACCGCGGCCACGACCGGCACGGACCGGTCCGTCGGGGTCAGCACCAGCGAGCCCGCCTCGCCGCGGGTGACCTCGCCGAGGTCGACGCCGGTCGTCATACCGGCCTTGACGTGCACCGTCTCGTGACCGGCGGGCGTGATGAGCCCGGACGGCGAGGCGAGTCGCACCTTCAGGTCGGCGTCGGTGCCGCCGGGCGTGAACAGCACCAGGCGCACGGCGGTGGCGTCCTTCGGGATGCCCGGCAGCACGAGGTCGCTCGCCGGGTCGGCGGACGCGGTCAGCCAGTCGCCGCCGGTCTTGTCGTCCAGGGCCTGCACCGCGGCGCCGAGCCGTCCGCTGCGCACGCCGACGTGCACGGTCAGGTCGGTCTCCTTCACGTCGCTGAGCGTGGACAGCAGCAGGGACTCACTGGCGTGCGGCGGCACCGTGACCCCCTCCCCCACCGTGGACTTCAGGGCGCCGTCCTTGCCGTACAGCTCGATGTCCACGACGGCCGCCGAGTCGTCCGGGTTCGTCAGGTGGACGTAGTCGGTGCGGCCGGTCGCCGTGCTGGCGCCCGGGAACCAGAACTCCGTGTCCGGGGCGGCGCAGTTGACACCCTGCAGGCCGCGGCCCGTCCCGGCGGCGACCTCCGTGGTCTGCTGCACCGTCCAGCCCGGCGCGGGGGCGCCCTCGGCGGTGCCGATCAGCGCGGGTGTGTCGGCGCCACTCGTGTCCCCGGCGACGGGCGTGCCGGGCGCCTTGGGCTGGAGGACCGGCTTCCCCGCCTTCTCGCCCTTGTCGCCCTTCTCCTCGGTTGTGCCGCCGCCCTTGCCGTCCTCGGTGGCGTCGGCCGACTCCGCCGCGGTGAGCGTCGCGCCGCCCTTCGCGTCGGCGCCCTTCGTGACGGGCGTGAAGGACGTGTAGGCGGTCTCGGCGAGGTCGGAGGTGCTGGGCGCCGGGCACAGCAGGCTGGTGCGCTCCACGGGCAGCCGGGCGGCCGGTGGAGCGCTGTCCGTGCCCGAGCCGTCCGGGGCGGACACCGCCGCGAAACCGGTGACCGCGGCGAGCACCGTCGCACAGGCGATCAGGGACAGGGTCGTGCGCTTCACTGCTGGCTCCCGTCGGGACGCTCACTGCCCGTGCCGTGCGGCTGCTGGGGCTGCTGGTGCTGGGAAGGGTCGTACGGCGTGTCGTAGCCGCCCTGGCCGTACGCCTGGTCGAAGGCGGCGTCGTAGCCGCCCTCCTGAGCCTGCGTCGGATCTCCGTAGGCGTAGGGGTCGTACTGGCCCGCTCCGTAGGGTGCGCCCTGGCCGTCGTGCCCGCCGTGCCCGCCGTGCCCGCCCTGGCCGCCCTGGTAGGCGTCCGACGGGTACGGGTCCGCCGCCTGGTACGGCTGCTGTCCGTACGCGCCCGGGTCGTACTGCTGAGCGCCCTGGTACTGCTCGCCGCCGTAGCCGCCGTCGTACGAGGCGTACTCGGCGCCGGTGTACGCCGTCGCGTCCCATTCCCCGTACCCCGGCTGCTGCGGGACCGGCACCGGTGCCGTCGCGGGCGGCTCGGGCACCTCGGGGGCGTCCCCCGCGGCCTCGGGGCCCGGGTCCGCCGGTGTGTCCGCCGCTGCCTCGGCCTCGGCCTGGGCCCGCAGTCGCCGTGCCCGGCGCCCTTCGCCCTCGACGGGCTGGGCGGGGACGAGCGCTTCGTCGGGCAGGTCGTCGTCGACGTCGCGGCGCCTGCCGGGCAGGGCGAGGACGACCAGGACGACGGCGAGGAGCCCTTGGGCCCACAGCCAGGCCGTGTGCGTGAACGGATCGTCGTAGGTGACGTCCAGCCGGCCGCCGGAGGCGGGGAGTTCGAAGCCCTGGGCCCAGCCGTCGACCGTGGTGCGGGTGAGCGGCTTGCCGTCCAGCGTGGCGGTCCAGCCCTCGGCGGCGGTGTCGGCGAGGCGCAGCACACGGCCCTCGGGGCCCGCCTTGATGTCGGTGTGGATCTCCACGGGCCCGGCCGCCACGGGCTCGGGCTCGCCGCCGCCGGACGCCCCGGCACCGGACTCGCCGCCGGACACGATGGTCGCGCGCGCGACCTCCTGGTCCACCCGCCACAGTCCGCTGCCGTCCTGCTGGCTGAGCCTGCTCAGTCCGGGCGTGGCGTCCAGGACACGGGTGACCTCGCGGGGCGCGCCCTTGTGCACGAGCACGTAGCGCACGGCGAACCCGCCGAGCTGGTCGGCCTGGTCGGCGCCGGAGCCGGCCACGAGGTTGGCGACGACCTTGTCGAGGGTGCTGTTGCCGCCGTCCCCGGAGGCCAGTTCGCCGTCGCCGAGGCGGGCGCCGGAGCCGCGGACCAGCATGTAGCCCACGTGCGCGGCGGAGTCGCTGTCGAGGACGAGGGTGCGGGCCTGGTCGCGGGTGTGGCTCTCCTCGGCGACGAACGCGGGCACCTGGACGGGGTCGCGTCGCTCCACGGGGCCGTCGGCGCCGCCGATCATCCAGCCGGCGGCGGCGATCAGCGGCCCGAGGGCCGAGGCGAGGGCGATCAGGGCGGCGACGGGCTGGCGCCAGCCGAAGCTCTGCTCGGCCACCCGGAAGCGCGCGCCGTCGGCGCCGAGGGTCGCGGCGGACAGCAGCGCGATGCCGTAGACGAGGGTGGCGGGTCCGGCCCAGGCCGACTGGTTGGACAGGACGGCGAAGACGAGGGCGACCAGGGCGACCGCCCAGGCCGTCCGGATGCCCAACTGCCGCTCGGGGCGCAGCAGGGCGGCCAGCGCGGCCAGCACGACGCCGACGAGGAAGAGCCCGCCCACCGTGCCGGGGCCGCCGGGGCTGGCGCCGAGCAGGTCGAGGGCGGAGGCGGCCGAGGCGCCGTAGTCGAGCCCGGCCTCGTCGAAGAAGCCGAACGGCAGCAGCGACAGCGACCAAGGGGCGAGCAGCAGCAGCGGGGTGCCGAGCTGGGCGAGGAAGCGCGGCCCGTACGCCGTGATCTCGCCGCGGCGCAGGGCCAGGACGCCGAGGCCGAGGACCAGTGCGACCGGCCACACGACGGGCGTGAAGGCGGTGGTGATGGTCAGCAGCAGGGCGTACGCCCAGGTGGCGCGCCAGCTGCCACGGGCACCGGAGGAGCTCGTCAGGCCGGCCGCCGCGACGCCCGCGCGCGCGATGAGCGGCAGCAGCACGGCGAGGACGGCGGTGCCGATGCGCCCTCCGGCGAGCGCGCCGGTGGCGGCGGGCAGGAAGGCGTAGGCGACCGCGGCCCAGGCGCGCAGCAGCCGGGACGGGACCAGCGGGCGGGAGGCGAAGTACGCGGTGGCGCCGGCCAGGGGCACCGAGCAGACCAGCAGCAGGGTGACGGCGAGTCCGGTGGAGCCGAGCAGCACGGAGGCGAGCGTGGCGACGAGCGCGAGATAGGGCGGCGCGGACGCGGTGCCGCCGGTGCCGACCGTGTGCCAGGCGTCCGCGTACCGCGACCACAGCTCGCCCGCGCCGGCCGGTGCGGGCAGCAGCGCGCCGCCGGACAGGGCGCCGCTGCCGAGGAGCGCGCGGCAGGCGGCCAGGGAGACGAGCAGCAGCACCAGGAAGAGCACCGGTCCGGGCTTGCGGGCGATGCGCTTGAGGCGGGCGAACTGCTCGATCTCCAGGAAGTCGGCGTCGTCGCCGCCGGGTCCGGACTCGATGCCGCCGCCGTGCCGTCCGGCACCCGCGGCGGCCTCGGCGTCGGAGCTGCCGAAGAGGTCGCCCGCGACCTGCTCGACCGTCGCGCGGATGGTCGCGCCGGGGGGCGGGAAGAGGGGCCGCAGCTCGTCCTTCTCGACCTGCGGGCTGCCGCGTTCGCGTCGGCCCGCGATGATCCGCTCGGGGCGCAGCAGAACGCCCAGCAGGCCGCGGATCTCGTCGAGGGCCTGTCCGGGGACCTTGCCGACGAGGTAGGCGACGGTGCGCAGCAGGGTGCCGAGGACGACGCGCAGCAGTACCCAGGGCAGGGCGGCGGTGCGGACATTGACCAGGAGGGTGTGGACGGCGCCGGCCTTGTCCACCTTGTGCGGTGAGGCGGTGGTGCGGCCCGCGCAGTCGACGGCGCGGCGTTCGCGCGAGGCCGCCTCGGCGTGGCGGACGACCGCCTCGGGGGCGACGAGGACGCGCAGTCCGGCGGCGTGCGCGCGCCAGCACAGGTCGACGTCGTCGCGCATCAGGGGCAGCCGGCGGTCGAATCCGCCGAGCCGCTCGAAGACGTCGCGCCGGATCAGCATGCCGGCGGTGGACACCGACAGCACGCTCCTGACGTGGTCGTGCTGGCCCTGGTCCTGTTCGCGACGGTCCAGACCGGTCCAGCGGCGACCGGAGTTGGCGATGGAGACGCCGACCTCCAGCAGCTGCCGGCGGTCGTACCAGCCGCGGAGCTTGGGGCCCACGACGGCGACGTCGTCGCGGCCGAGTTCGTACTCGGTGTCCACGACGCGCAGCAGTTGGGCGAGGGCTTCCGGCTCCGGGGCGCAGTCGTCGTGCAGCAGCCACAGCCACTGGACCGGCTCTCCGTGGGGGAGCTCCGGCAGGTCGTAGGCGTCGTCGCGCCAGGAGCGGGTGACGGGGTCCCAGCCGCTGGGCCGCCTCAGATACGGCAGGTCCTCGGGGGTGAGGACGGGGGCGGTGCGGGCGGCCTCCTCGACGGCCTGGCCGAAGCCGGTGCGCCGGGCGAGGTGGAGCACGCGGTCGTCGCCGAGGGCGTCGGCGACCAGCCGGGAGGAGTCGTCGGCGCTGCCGGTGTCGGCGGCCACGGCGTACTGGACGGGGCGCTCCTGGCCGAGCAGCCCGGCGAGCGCGTCGGGCAGCCAGCGGGCTCCGTCGTGGGCGACGAGGACCGCGGTCACCACGTGACGCGGGAACTCAGGTGTGGCAGCGAGGTCGTGCTGGGCTGCCGTGTGACTCTGCACGGACATCGAGGTACGGGCCCCGGTTCGGTGGACTGCGGTGGACGCCCGCGCCTGTGGGAAACGGCGGGGTGTCTCGGACGAGCGCCCACACTATCGGCTGGACACAGGGGCGGCCCGCCGCCTGTGGACAACCCACCGACGACGGGCCGTTCCCGCTGTTCGGACCGATTCTGCCGCTGCGTCAGACCGCGGCCGTCAGACCGCCGCCTTCTTCAGCCGACGGCGCTCCCGCTCGGAGAGGCCGCCCCAGATACCGAAGCGCTCGTCGTTGGCAAGGGCGTACTCGAGGCATTCGGAGCGGACCTCACAGGCGAGGCAGACCTTCTTGGCCTCGCGGGTGGAGCCGCCCTTCTCGGGGAAGAAGGACTCGGGGTCGGTCTGGGCGCACAGTGCGCGCTCCTGCCAGCCGAGTTCCTCGTCCGCGTCGTCGACCAGCAGTTGCTGCACCAGCTCGGTCATGTGCGCCCCTCGTCTGTCTTTCGCGTCCCCGTGATCTAGCCGTTACCGATTCCGGCTGAACGACACGAGTGAAATTACAAGTGTGCTGCTCCGGGCGAGTCAAGCCGAGATCTGCTATTGAGCCCCTTATTCACTCTGCGGAACCAAGGCCGTGCAGTAAGTGTTCAAATCGCCATAAACCTTGACATAGCAAAGAGGCCCGCAGGGCACCCGTCCCGATTCACTCCTGCACCAGGAAGGACGCCCTGGCGTTCGATCCCGTTCCGATACACAAGCCGAAGCGAACCTGATCACATTCGGATCACGGGATCGCAACGGGGGTTGTGCGCCCGGCTTGTGCGCCATGTGTCCCGGAAGCCGTCTGAGCAAACCTTTCGCCAGCGCGATCAACCGGATGAGGTGAAACATGTCCCACATAACGGGCATCGAGTTGACAGTGCTGGTGTGAACCGCTGTCCTAGTGGGCATGCTCGCGAACTTGGCGCCCACCTCGACCCGCACCGCCGGGTCCCACGGTGCTGCCCGTGCTCGCTGTAGCTGTTGCCGCTGTTCCAGCTGTTGAGCCCACCGCGCTCCGGCTGTCCCCGACTCCACGCGACTCGACTACCGCGTTCCCGCCCCACCAGGGCGTTGCTTCGTCCTTCGCTCCGCTCCCCCGCACTCTTCCGCCGAGGAACCCCCGCACCCATGAACAGCGACAGCGACCTCCAGATCGCCGGCGACATCCTCGAAGTCCCCCACCTCCTCCAGGCCCCGCGCGAGCACCCGGCCACCGTCGCCGAGTTCGCCGGCCTCGTCCGCTCCATCGCCGCCGACCGCTCCCAGTGGGAGCCCCTCGTCCGGTACGACGCGACGACACGCTGGTACCACCGGCTGCGCACCGGGCCCGGGTACGAGGTCTGGCTGCTGTCCTGGGTGCCGGGACAGGGCAGCGGACGCCACGACCACGGCTCCTCCTCGGGCGTGTGGACGGTCCTGGAGGGCACCCTCACCGAGCACACGGCACGCGGCACGCACGCGTTGGGCACCGGCACGCAGCGCGTGTCCGCGCCGGGGTACGTGCACGAGGTGGTCAACGACACGCTGGAGCCGGCGGTCAGCCTCCACGTCTACTACCCGGGCCTGACCGAGATGCCGATGCACGCCCCGAAGTGCTCGGCCGCCGCCGTGCCCGAGGACGCCGCCGCCGACGCCGCACCGGCGCGGTGACGATCGGCCGAGCCTTCTACCGGCCGACCCGTCCGTCGACTGACCCGTCCGTCGACTGACCCGTCCATCGGCCCACCCGTCCATCGGCCCACCCGTCCATCGGCTGACCCGCTGTCGTACCCGCCTGTAAGACTGGGGCCATGCGCATTGTGGTTCTGGCAGGCGGCATCGGCGGTGCCCGGTTCCTGCGTGGTCTCAAGAAGGCCGCGCCGGACGCGGACATCACGGTCATCGGCAACACCGGCGACGACATCCACCTCTTCGGGCTCAAGGTCTGCCCGGACCTCGACACGGTGATGTACACGCTCGGCGGCGGCATCAACGAGGAGCAGGGCTGGGGGCGGGCCGACGAGACCTTCCACCTCAAGGAGGAACTGGCGGCGTACGGCGTCGGCCCCGAGTGGTTCGGCCTCGGCGACCGCGACTTCGCCACGCACATCGTGCGGACGCAGATGATCACGGCGGGCTTTCCGCTCAGCGCGGTGACCGAGGCGCTGTGCGACCGCTGGAAGCCCGGCGTGCGGCTCATCCCGATGACCGACGACCGCGTGGAGACGCACGTGGCGGTCGAGCTGGACGGGGAGCGCAAGGCGGTCCACTTCCAGGAGTACTGGGTACGCCTGCGCGCCTCCGTCCCGGCCGAGGCGGTCGTGCCGGTCGGCGCTGAGCAGGCCAAGCCGGCGCCCGGCGTCCTGGAGGCCATCGCCGAGGCCGACGTGATCCTCTTCCCGCCCTCCAACCCGGTCGTCTCCGTCGGCACGATCCTGGCCGTGCCCGGCATCCGCGAGGCGATCGCCGACGCCGGGGTGCCGGTAGTCGGCCTGTCCCCCATCGTCGGCAACGCGCCCGTGCGCGGGATGGCCGACAAGGTGCTCGCCGCGGTCGGCGTGGAGTCCACGGCCGCCGCGGTCGCCGAGCACTACGGCTCGGGCCTGCTGGACGGCTGGCTGGTCGACACGGTCGACGCGGACGCCGTCACCCGGGTGAAGGCGGCCGGCATCCTCTGCCGCGCCGTACCGCTGATGATGACCGACCTCGACGCCACGACGCGGATGGCCCGCGAGGCGCTGACGCTGGCGGAGGAGGTGCGGGAGGCGTGAGCGACCACACGCGCGACGGCGCTTCCGGGCGCCCGGACGGTTACCGGGTCTGGGCCCTGCCCGGGATGCCCGAGGTGCGGACCGGCGACGACCTGGCCAAGCTGATCGCGGCCGCCGAGCCCGCCCTGGCCGACGGGGACGTGCTGCTCGTCACGTCCAAGATCGTCTCCAAGGCCGAGGGCCGGGTCGTGGAGGCCGCCGACCGCGAGGCCGCCATCGACTCCGAGACCGTACGGGTGGTGGCCCGGCGCGGCTCGCTGCGCATCGTGGAGAACCGCCAGGGCCTGGTCATGGCCGCGGCCGGCGTCGACGCCTCCAACACCCCGGCCGGGACCGTACTGCTGCTCCCCGAGGACCCCGACGCCTCCGCGCGCCGCATCCGCGAGGGACTGCGCGACACGCTCGGCGTGGACGTCGGCGTCATCGTCACCGACACCTTCGGGCGCCCCTGGCGGGCCGGACTCACGGACGTGGCGATCGGCGCCGCGGGCGTCCGCATCCTCGACGACCTGCGCGGCGGCACGGACGCGCACGGCAATCCGCTCAGCGCCACCGTCGTCGCCACGGCCGACGAGCTGGCCGCCGCGGGCGACCTGGTCAAGGGCAAGGCCGCGGGCCTGCCCGTCGCCGTCGTGCGCGGGCTGCCGCAGGTGGTCGCCGAGGGCGACGGCGAGGGCGCGCGGGCGATGGTGCGCGGCGCGCGCGACGACATGTTCCGCCTCGGCACCTCGGAGGCGGTGCGGCAGGCGGTCACACAGCGGCGTACCGTACGGGCCTTCACGGACGAGCCGGTCGACCCCGACGCCGTGCGCCGGGCGGTGGCCGCGGCGGTGACCGCGCCCGCGCCGCACCACACGACGCCGTGGCGGTTCGTGCTCCTGGAGTCCGAGGAGTCCCGCACCCGGCTCCTCGACGCGATGCGGGACGCCTGGATCGCGGACCTGCGGCGCGACGGCAAGAGCGAGGAGTCCATCGCCAAGCGCGTGCGGCGCGGCGACGTCCTGCGCAACGCGCCCTACCTCGTCGTCCCCTGCCTGGTCATGGACGGTTCGCACACCTACGGGGACGCGCGCCGTGACGGGGCCGAGCGGGAGATGTTCGTCGTCGCCACCGGCGCGGGCGTGCAGAACCTGCTCGTCGCGCTCGCCGGGGAGCGGCTGGGTTCCGCCTGGGTGTCCTCGACGATGTTCTGCCGTGACGTCGTGCGGGACGTGCTGGGACTGCCGGGCGACTGGGACCCGATGGGGGCGGTGGCGGTCGGGCATCCGGCCGAGGAGCCGAAAGCCCGGGCGGAGCGGGACGCGGAGGCGTTCATCGAAGTGCGGTGAGGTCTCGGCTCCCGGCCTCTACCCTCGTAGGGGCCCTATCCCTCTCCTTCCCCTCTCGTCGTCTCTTCTCTTCGTCTCTTCTCGTCGTCTCTTCTCGTCAGGGCTCTCCCCCGCTCCCCACTTCGCCCAAGGACCTCACTCGTGGCAGGACGTTTCGCTCCCCGGCCCCCGCGCGCCGCTGTGCGCGGCGGGATACCCCGGCAGGCGCCCGCGCCGGGCCGGGTACGGGTGTGGGTGCCGGACGGGCCGCTGGACCTGGGGCTGGTGCTCGGTCCGCTGCGGCGCGGGCCGGGCGATCCGACGTTCCGGACGATGCCGGACGGGTCGGTGTGGCGGGCCAGCCGGACGCCCGCCGGGCCGGGCACGCTGCGGGTCACCGCGCGCGGCGGTGAGCTGCGGGGCGAGGCCTGGGGGCCGGGGGCCGAGTGGCTGCTGGAGCAGCTGCCGCGGATGCTGGGCGCCGAGGACGACCCGTGCGCGTTCGTGCCGCGGCACCGGCTGCTGGCGGTGACCGCCCATCGGCGCCCGGGGCTGCGGCTGGCGCGGACCGGGCTGGTGCTGGAGTCGCTGATCCCCTCGGTCCTGGAGCAGAAGGTCACGACGCTGGAGGCGTACCAGGCGTGGCGGCTGCTGGTGCGCAAGTTCGGGGAACCGGCGCCGGGGCCCGCGCCCGGGCGGATGTGTGTGATGCCGTCGGCCCGGACGTGGGCGCTGATCCCGTCCTGGGAGTGGCATCTGGCCGGGGTGGACAACAAGCGGGCGTCGACGATCCTGCGGGCCGTACGGGTCGCCGCGCGGCTGGAGGAGGCGGCGGGGATGGAGCCGGCGGCCGCGCAGGAGCGGCTGGAGCTGGTCTCCGGGATCGGGCCGTGGACGTCGGCGGAGACCGTGCAGCGCAGTCACGGGGCGCCGGACGCGGTGACGGTGGGCGATCTGCATCTGCCGGGGATCGTGGGGTTCGCGCTGGGTGGGGACCGGTACGCGGATGACGCCGAGATGCTGCGGTTGCTCGAGCCCTATGCGGGGCAGCGGCATCGGGCGGCGCGGTTGGTCCTGTTGAGTGGGCGGGTGCCGGAGAGGCGGGCGCCTCGGATGGCTCCGCGGGGGATCGAGCGGCTGTAGGTGGCCGGGGGGTCACCTGGCACCCGCGTGGGTGTGGGGGGGCGGGCCGGATGCTGCTGCGCCCACCCGTGCCGCCCCGGGGGTACACCTCTCACGCCGTTCAGGCACGCGGGGTTGCACGACCGCCCCGCAGCTGCGCGGCCCGCGGCTATGAGGCGTCCGGGGAGAAGCGCAGGGACGCCGGGGGGATGTGGGCGTTGCACCAGATGCGGGCGCCGGAGCGGAGTTCGTTGTCGGCGCCGATGACCGCGCCGTCGCCGATGACCGTGTCGGCGAGGACCGAGCGGGTGCCGACGCGGGCGCGGGTGCCGATGAGGGAGTCGGTGATGACGGCACCCGGCTCGATGACGGCACCCGGCAGGATCGTGCTGCCGAAGACGCGCGCCCCCTCCGCCACGAAGGCGCCCTCGCCGACCACCGTGCCGCCGGCCAGCTTGGCGTCGGGGGCGACCCGTGCCGTGGGCAGGACGAGCCGGTCGCCGCAGCGGCCCGGTATGGCCGGGGACGGGGCGCGGCCCAGGACCAGGTCGGCCGAGCCGCGGACGAAGGCCGCCGGGGTGCCCAGGTCCAGCCAGTACGTGGAGTCGACCATGCCCTGCAGGTGCGCGCCGGTGGCGAGCAGTTCGGGGAAGGTCTCGCGCTCGACCGAGACCGGGCGCCCCGCCGGGATCGTGTCGATGACGGAGCGCCGGAAGACGTACGCCCCCGCGTTGATCTGGTCGGTGACGATCTCCTCGGGCGTCTGGGGCTTCTCCAGGAAGGCGAGCACCCTGCCCGTGTCGTCCGTGGGGACCAGGCCGTACGCCCTCGGGTCGGTCACCTGCGTCAGGTGCAGGGAGACGTCCGCGCCCGTCGTCTCGTGGGTGCGGACCAGCGCGCCGATGTCGAGGCCCGTCAGGATGTCGCCGTTGAAGATCAGCACCGGTTCGTCGGGGCCGGAGTGCAGCCGGGACGCCACGTTGCGGATGGCGCCGCCGGTGCCGAGCGGCTCCTCCTCCGTGACGTACTCCAGGTGCAGGCCCAGCGCCGAGCCGTCGCCGAAGTACGGCTCGAAGACCTCGGCCAGATAGCTCGTCGCCAGCACGATGTGCTCGACGCCGGCCGCCTTGGCCCGCGCCAGCTGGTGCGTGAGGAACGGCACTCCGGCGGCCCGGACCATGGGCTTGGGCGTGTTCACCGTGAGCGGGCGCAGCCGCGTGCCCTTGCCGCCGACCAGGAGGATCGCTTCTGTCACCTGTCGTCTCTGCTTCCTGCCGGGACCGGCCGAACTGTCTTTCGGCGGGCCAGTGTATGCAGACCGTTCCCGCGCTCAGCGGCCCTGGTACTTCGCCGCCTTCGAACGGGCCGTGCCGAGCTTGGCGTAGAGCTTCTTGCCGGGGCAGTTGGTGGCGAAGCCGTCACGATGACCGGAGATGACGTTCAGTCGTACTTTCTTGCCCTTTCGGTAGAGGTTGCCACCTCCGGACTTCAGGTATGTCTTTCCGCGCGGATTGATGCCGTAGAGCCCAACCTTCCACGCGGTGAGCCGGGCGATCGCCTTCAGCGCCGCCGGCGACGGCTTCGTCGCGCTGTAGGTGCCGAGCACGGCGATTCCCATGCTGTTGGCGTTGAACCCCAGGGTGTGGGCGCCCAGCACCGGCTTGGACACGCCTCCGGCCCGGCCCTCGTAGATCTGTCCGCACTTGTCGACGAGGAAGTTGTAGCCGAGATCACGCCAGCCCATGCTGTTGACGTGGTAGCGGTAGATGCTGCGGACGACTGACGGCGCCTGCGAGCAGCGGTAGTTGTTGCCGGTGGCCGAGTGGTGCACGAAGGCCGTCTTGACCTTCTTCGTGTACACGTACCCCTTCTCGCGCAGCTTCTCGTCGGCGCCCCAGCCGCGGCGCGTGGTGATGCTCGGGCGGGGGCCGACGTGCGGCTCGGCCCGCTGCCGAGCGGGAAGCGCGGGAAGCGCGGGGAGTACAGAGGGTGCCGCCCCGGTCCGCGCGCGGTTCGTCGGCGCTGGGCCGCCCTTGCCGGGGTCGACGAGTTCGAGGCGCAGGCCGGTGGGGAGCGGGGAGGCGGACCGGGCGGTTCCGGGCTGGTTCTCGGCCCGTGCCCGCACCTCGACGCCGTCGGACTCGCCCACCCACAGCGGTGCGGTGGCGCCGCGGACGCGGCCCGAGGCGCTCTCCGGGGTGCCCGGGTCGGCGGCGTGTTCGGCGTTGTGCGTCTCCAGTTGCTGCCAGCCGGACCAGGTGCCGGTGGCGGTGGCACGGGTACGGACCTCGACGCGGCCGTGAAGTTCGGCGGCGGGGCTGTCCCAGACGACGCCGACGAGCGAGAAGCGCCGTACGTGCCGGGGGTGCAGGCCCTGCTCGGCCGCACCGGGGGCACGGTCGCGGGCCAGGGGCGCGAGGGGCAGCGACTGGGTGCCGCCGGGGGCGTACGCCGGGGGCCGTGCGGTCGGACTCGTCGCGGGTGGGGCCGGGGAGGTGGCGGCTGCCGCGGGCGGGGCGAGCGGGAGGGCCAGGGCCGCCGCGCACGTGACACCGGTCGAGGAAGCTAGGAATCCACGCATGCCCCTGATACTGGACATGATCGGACAAACATGTCCATCGGGGAACTGACGGGGCGTAGGGTTTTTTGGTCCGATCCGGTGGTGGTGCGGTACGCCGTCCGCTCGGTGTCCGTTGCCCGGCCCGCGTACGCTTGCGCGGGTGAACGCGACCGACCGCACCCCTGCCGACCTGCTGAGTTCCGCGCTCGCCGCGGACCCGGGACGCCCCCTGGTGACCTTCTACGACGACGCCACGGGCGAACGCGTCGAACTGTCCGTGGCCACCTTCGCCAATTGGGTGGCCAAGACCGCGAATCTGCTCCAGGACGAGCTGTCCGTAGAGCCCGGCGACCGCGTGGCGCTGCTGCTGCCCGCGCACTGGCAGACGGCGGTGTGGCTGCTGGCGTGCGCGTCGGTGGGTGTCGTCGCCGACGTGGCGGGCGATCCCGGGGCGGCGGACGTGGTCGTGAGCGGGCCCGAGCCGGAATCGCTGGAGGCGGCGCGGGCGTGCTCGGGCGCGCGGATCGCGCTGGCGTTGCGACCGCTGGGGGGCCGGTTCGCGCCGGCGCCGCCGGAGGGCTTCGCCGATTACGCGGTGGAGGTGCCGGGGCAGGGGGACCGGTTCGTGCCGTACGTGCCGGTGGACCCGGAGGCGCCGGCGCTGATCGTGGCCGGGCGGGAGTTCAGCGGGGCGGAGGTCGTGGAGCGGGCTCGGGCGGAGGCGGCCGGGCTGGGGCTCACGGGGCCGGGGGCGCGGATTCTGTCGGGGTTGCCGTACGACACGTGGGAAGGGCTGAGCGCGGGGTTGTACGGGCCGCTGGCGAGTGGGGGGTCGGTGGTGCTGTGCCGGCATCTGGAGCTGGCCGGAGCGGATGTGGTGGATCAGCGGATCGAGGCGGAGCGGGTTTCGGCGACGGCGCGGTGAGGTTTCGCCGGGGGGTGGTGAACCGGAGTCGGGGTGACGCCGGCGAGTCGGTGACCGGGTGCCGGCACGGGCCCCGACGTGGGTCTCGGCGCGGGGCGGGGCGGGGCGGGAGAGGACGAGCGGCTCGACACTGACCCGTGCTCAGCGTCGGTCTCGGCGCGGGGGCGGGACGGAACGGGCGGGGGCGGGACGCGTGGCCCGGCATTGCCCCGTCCCGGGCGTCCGTCTCGCCGCGGGGCGGGTTCGCGACCCGACGCCGACGGGGCATCCCAGGCCGTTCAGGCACTGGGAGGCACGAATTGCCCGCAGCGCCTGCCGCGGGAGCAACCCCGGTGCCGGAGGTCGCGTGCGGCACGAACGCCCGAGCTTCTTGCGGGGAGCGCGGCACGCACGCCAGCAGCTTGCCCCGTGGGCCGCCCGAACGTCCCCGGCCTGCGACGAGAGCAGCCCACGCACCCGAAGGCCACCTGCGACACGCACGCCGCGGCTCGCGGCGACACGGCACGCATACCCGCAGCAGCTCGCCCCGCGAGCCGCCCCGCACGCCCGCAGCCTGCGACGAGAGCAACCCACGCACCCTAAGGCCCCCCACGGCACACACGCCCGCAGCAGCTCGCGGCGAACACGGCACGCGCGCCCGCAGCAGCTCGCCCCGTGGGCCGCCCGCGCGTCCGGCGCTTGCGGGCGGGTGGGGCCCCGTTCGGCCTACCTGCGTTCTGCCTTCCGCGATCCCCCGGGGCATGGTCGTACCAGCGCGCGGGTGTGGACGGAGGCAGGTGTGGGTGATGACGCGGGCACGGCGGCCTCCCGCGGGGACCTGGGGCAGGGGGCGTCCGCGAGCGGGGTCGGGCTGAAGCGGCGGCGGCGCAGGCGGCGGCTGGGGATCGCCGGGATCGTGGTGGTCGCGCTGGCCGGGGGCGCGGTGGGCGTCGGGTGGGCGGTGTACGCCAAGCTGAACGGCAACATCACGGCGGACGAGGCCGCCGCGGCCGAACTCGCCCGGTACGAGAAGGAGCGGCCCACCTCGCTGGTGCGCGGCGCGCAGAACGTGCTGCTGATCGGGTCGGACTCGCGGGCCGGGGACGGCAACGCCCGCTACGGCCGGGACTCCGGGACCGAGCGGTCGGACACCACGATCCTGCTGCACCTGGCCGCGGGCCGGAACAGCGTCACCGCGGTCTCGCTCCCCCGCGACCTGATGGTGAACGTCCCCGGCTGCCACCGCCCGGACGGGTCACTCACCGAACCGGCGTTCCAGCAGTTCAACTACGCCTTCGCCGCGGGCGGTTCGGCGTGCTCGATCCGTACGGTGGAGAAGCTGACCGGTATCCGGATCGACCACCACGTGGTCGTCGACTTCGAGGGCTTCAAGGAGATGGTCGACGCGCTCGACGGCGTCGAGGTGTGCCTGCGCAAACCGGTCGACGACAAGGACGCCAAGCTGAAACTGCCCGCGGGCCGGGTGACCCTCGACGGGGAGCAGGCGCTCGGCTACGTCCGGGTCCGCAAGTCGCTCGGCGACGGCAGCGACACCGACCGGATGGACCGGCAGCAGCGCTTTCTGGGCGCCCTCGTGAAGAAGGTGCAGAGCAATGACGTGCTGCTGAATCCGGTGAAGCTGTATCCCGTTCTGGACGCCGCCACGTCGTCGCTCACCACGGACCCGGACCTGGCGAATCTGCGTGGTTTGTACGACCTGGTGCGCGGGCTGCGCGGCATTCCCACCGAGCGCGTGCAATTCCTGACCGTCCCCCGGGAGTCGTACGCGGGCGACGCCAATCGGGACCAGCTCGTGCAGCCCGCCGCCGAGAAGCTGTTCGCCCGCCTGCGGACGGACGAGCCGGTGACGGTCACGGCTTCCCGGCGGGACCCGACGGGCGGTACGGCGAATTCCGGCGACCCCGGTGACGCCGATTCCCCGGCGCCGACGTTCAGCGGGAACACCGCCGACGAGGACATCTGCGAGTAAAGCCCATTCCAAGAAGAAGCCACCCGTACGCAAGGCGGGCGCGTACGCGCGGACAATTGTCCGAGAAATGCGCCGGATTGCCCAGTTGTAAGGTTCGTGGAATGCGTCACTGCCGTCGCCGTGCACCGAACGGGGCGGTTAGTGTGAGCGATCCGGTGTGCCCGGCCGCGGAGTTCCGCCCTGGCCACGCACTGAACTGACGTGAGCGAGACCGGGCGCCCGGAGGGGAGGGCGCCGCGTGGCCCCGACGGAGGATTCGGACAACCGTGGACGCGCAAGGCCGTGGGCAGGCGGAGGGCATCGACCCCGCAGACCAGTGGGTACTCAACCCGGACACCGGCGACTACGAACTGCGACTGGCCCCTTCCGCACCGCAGTCACCGATCCCGTCCCCCCGCCGGTCCTCGCCGGCACCCGCCCCCGAGGTGCCCGCGCCGCGCAGGCGCCGCGCGACGCCGGAGGAGCCGCCGCCGGGACGGCGCGGTCGCCGGCGGCCGGCGAAGAAGAAGTCGAGGGGCAAGAAGATCCTGCTGTGGACCGGCGGCACGATGGCGTTCGTCATCCTCGCCGCGGGCTCCGCCGGGTACCTCTACTTGCAGCACCTCAACGGCAACATCGAGTCCCTGCCCGACGACGGTGCGAGCACCGGTGGGTTCAGCAAGGACCAGGCGATCAACATCCTGCTGATCGGCACGGACAAGCGCACCGGCTCCGGCAACGACGGCTACGGCGACAAGGGCAGCGCCGGCCACGCCGACACCACGATCCTGCTGCACGTCTCCAAGGACCGCTCCAACGCGACCGCCCTCAGCATCCCCCGCGACCTGATCGTCGACGTCCCCGACTGCCCGACCACCCAGGAGGACGGGACCACCAAGGTCATCCCGGGCTCATCCGGCGTCCGCTTCAACACCAGCCTCGGCCAGAGCGGCCGTACGCCCAGCTGCACCATGCGGACCGTCACCGAGCTGACCGGCGTCACGCCGGACAACTTCATGGTGGCCGACTTCAACGCGGTCAAGACCCTGACCTCCGCGGTCGGCGGCGTCGAGGTCTGTCTGGCGAAGGACATCAACGACCCCGACTCGCACCTGAACCTGCCGGCGGGCAAGCACACCGTCGAGGGCGAGCAGGCCCTGGCCTTCGTCCGCACCCGGCACTCGGTCGGCTTCGGCGGCGACCTGAGCCGCATCGAGATCCAGCAGCAGTTCCTCGGCTCGCTGATGCGCAAGCTGAAGTCCAACGACACGCTCACCAGCCCGACCAAGATGGTGAAGCTGGCCGAGGCGGGCACCGAGGCGCTGACCGTCGACGCCAAGCTGAAGAGCATCGGCAAGCTGAAGGACCTCGGTCTTGAGCTGGGCAAGCTCGACACCAAGAACCTGACCTTCGCCACGGTCCCGGTGAAGGACAACCCGGCCGAGAAGACACCGGTGACCGTCGTCCTCAAGGACGGGGACGCCCAGCAGGTCTTCGACCTGATCAAGAACGACGTCTCCTTCACCGAGGTCAAGCAGAAGGAGACCAGGCCGACCAGGCCCGCGCCCTCGCCGAGATCCTCGGCCTGTCCGGCGCCGCCATGAAGCCCGGCGAGAGCGTCACCAACTCCCAGGGCCTGCCCGCCATGACCCTCACCCTCGGCAAGGACTTCAAGGGCGCCGGCGTCAAGCTCGACGCCACTTCGGCGAAGGCACCGGCGGACCTCCAGAAGTCCACGGCGGACAAGGTCGAGTGCGCGAAGTGACCTGAGGGCCCCCACGACCGTCTGACAGGACGAGTCCATCGGGCGACCGGGTCCAACCGCGAACAATCCACCGGGCGCCGTACAGCCAACACAGGGCTTCGTACGTCCAACTGTGCGAACAGGTCGCGTGCGGGAGCACGTTCGCGGGTCCGAGGGTGGGAGAGGGACATGACGCAGAGCAGTGTGCGCGAGGAGGGAACGCGACCCGACTCCGTCCGGCACGCCCACGGTCGGCGAGCCGGACGCGGCGGCCGGAACGAGGGCGGTACGGGCACGCGCGGGCAGGGCGGCGCGGGCGGCCACGGCGGGGGCAGACGCTCCGGGCGGCGGCGCGCCGGGGGGCGCCGGCACCGGGCGCTGAGGTGGTCCGCGACGACCCTCGCGGTGCTGATACTCGGCACGGCCGGCGCCGGATACCTCTACTACCAGCATCTGAACGGCAACATCGACAAGGGCGAGCGCAGCAGCGGCGACTCCAAGGCGCACAAGGCCGAGCCGAACGCGGCCGGTCAGACGCCCCTGAACATCCTGCTGCTGGGCTCCGACAGCCGCGCCTCCGACGCCAACGTGGCGCTGGGCGGCGGTAAGGACCACCGCGACAACCCGCCGCTGGCCGACGTGCAGATGCTGATCCACCTGGCCGCCGACCGCAAGAGCGCCGCGGTGGTGAGCATCCCCCGGGACACCCGGGTCGACATCCCGGCCTGCGAGGACCCCGACACCGGGCAGAAGTTCCCGGCGACCAACACCATCATCAACACCTCGCTGGCCCGCGGCGGCGCCGGCTGCACCCTGGCCACCTGGGAGAACCTCACCGGGGTCTACATCGACCACTGGATGACGATCGACTTCGCCGGGGTGGTCTCGATGGCGGACGCCGTCGGCGGCGTCGAGGTCTGCACGAACCAGAACGTGTGGGACCGCCCGCTGCCCGGCGTGCCCGGCGGCTCGGGCCTGAAGATGACGGCCGGCCCGCACAAGGTCCAGGGCGAGCAGGCGCTTCAGTGGCTGCGCACCCGGCACGCCTGGGGCAGCGACCCGCTGCGGGCCCGGGCCCAGCACATGTACATGAACTCGATGATCCGCACGCTGAAGGGCCAGAACGTCTTCACGGACGCGGGCCGGCTGATGAACCTGGCCGAGGCCGCCACGAAGTCGCTGACGGTCTCCGAGGAGATCGGCACCGTCAAGAAGCTGTACGACCTCGGCGCGCAGCTCAAGACGGTGCCCACGGACCGCATCACCATGACGACGATCCCCACCGTCGAGGACCCCGAGGACAAGAACCACCTGCTGCCGGCCACCGACGCCGACAAGATGTGGGCGATGCTGCGCGACGACGTGTCCTTCGACGACAAGGGCACGAAGGAGAAGAAGGGCGCGGGCAAGGACGACGGCAAGGACGACGCCGGGGACGACGCCGGTGCGCAGGGCGACGCCCGGCGGCCCTCCGACGAGCCCGCCGCCGACGCCGAGATCGGCGTCCTGGTGCAGAACGCCACCCGCTCGGCCACCCTCGGCCCGGTCACCGGACGGGCCGGTGAGATCGCCGGGGCGCTGGCGGAGAAGGGCTTCGCCAAGGCGGCCAAGGACGGCTCGGCGGCGCTCTCCGAGGAGCGGACCGTGGTGCGCTATCCGAGCGACGAACTGGCGGGCGACGCACAGCGCGTCGCCGAGGCGATGGGGATTCCGGCGGACGCGGTGCGCAAGTCCACCGACGTGTCCGGGATCACTCTCGTGGTGGGAGCTGACTGGCGCCAGGGCACGTCCTACCCGAAGCAGAAGACGCCCGAGGCCGGGGACCTGCCGGAGACGAGCGACGCCCTCAACGGCTCGGACACGAGCAAGTGCATGGATGTCTACAAGCCGTATCAATGGTAGGAGTTCACGAAAATAGGAGGGAATGCCCTGTTGTAGGGGTGACGATCGTGACACCGGTTTCGTTCGACGCCGAACCGGGCGGATAGTGTGAGCGCTCCAGTGCCCCCTGCCACGAGGTCCGCCCTGGCGTCGTGCACTTGTTGACTCTTTATCGTGCGCCTTCAGGGGAAGGTGCCGCGTGGCCCCCGACGGAGGACTGGGAGACCGTGGACGCGCAAGGACGTGGGCGGGCAGACGACGTCGATCCCGCAGACCAGTGGGTACTCAATCCGCGGACCGGTGAATACGAACTGCGGCTGTCCCCCTCCGCACCGCAGTCGCCCGTCCCCGGACCCCGCACCCAGGGCCGCCGGACGAGCACCCCGGGCCGTGAGGTGCCGCCCCAGCGGCGGCGCCGGGCGGAGCCCGAGGCTCCGGCGCCCGGGCGGCGCGGACGCCGGCCGGAGAAGAAGAAGTCCCGGGGCAAGCGGGTCCTGCTGTGGACCGGCGGCAGCATGGCCTTCGTCGTCCTCGTGGCCGGTGTGGGGGGCTACGTCTACCTCAAGCACCTCGAGGGCAACGTCTCGACGACGGACGTCGGCACCGCCGGAAGCAGCAGCTTCAAGAAGGACGAGGCCTTCAACATACTCATCATCGGCACCGACAAGCGCACCGGTGAGGGCAACGAGGGCTACGGCGACAAGGGCAGCGTCGGGCACGCGGACACCAACATCCTGCTGCACGTGGCCGAGGACCGCTCCAACGCCACCGCGCTCAGCATCCCCCGCGACCTGATCGTCAACATCCCCGACTGCGAGACCACGCAGGAGGACGGGACGAAGAAGGTGATCCCCGGCTCCTCGGGCGTCCGCTTCAACCAGAGCCTCGGCGACCTCGGCCGGGACGCGGGCTGCACGATGCGCACGGTGACGGAGACGACCGGCATCAAGCCCGACCACTTCGTGATGGCCGACTTCAACGCGGTCAAGACCCTGACCTCGGCGGTCGGCGGCGTCGACGTGTGCGTGGAGCACGCCGTGGACGACCCGAAGTCCCATCTCAAGCTGCCCGCGGGCGAGTCCACCGTCGAGGGCGAGCGGGCCCTCGCCTTCGTCCGCACCCGGCACGCCTTCGGCAACGAGGGCGACCTGGACCGCATCAAGGTGCAGCAGCAGTTCCTCGGCTCGCTGATGCGGAAGATGGCCTCCAGCGACACCCTCACCAGCCCCACCAAGCTGGTGAAGCTCGCCGAGGCCGCGACCGAGGCCCTCACCGTGGACACCGCCATCCGCAAGGTGGGCACGCTCAAGGACATGGCCCTGGAGCTGAAGAAGGTGCCGACGAAGAACATCACGTTCACCACGGTGCCGGTGGTCGACAACCCAGCCGAGAAGATCAAGGCGACGGTGGTCGTGAACGAGGCGAAGGGCCCCCAGGTCTTCGACATGATCAAGAACGACATCTCCTTCACCGAGGTCGACCAGGCCGACCAGGCCCGCGCCCTCGCCGAGATCCTCGGCCTGTCCGGCGCCGCCATGAAGCCCGGCGAGAGCGTCACCAACTCCCAGGGCCTGCCCACCATGACCCTCACCCTCGGCAAGGACTTCAAGGGCGCCGGCGTCAAGCTCGACGCCGCATCCGTCAAGAAGCCGGACCTGGACAACGAGTCCACGGCCGACCAGAAGCAGTGCGCAAGTTGACCTGAGGGGCCTGTCGTACGTCTCACAGGACGGCGACGGGCCCACGCGGTGGCCCGGGGGCGGGAGGGACGCGGAAGTGACGCGGAGCAGGGTGCAGGGGGAGGACACGGACGGGGGCGCCACAGCCGCCCCCGAGCGTGAGGAGGCCGTCCGGGGGGACGGTGACAACGGTGTCAAGGACATCAAGGGCGGCATCAAGGGCGAGAGCGAGATCAAGAGCGAGGCCGAGGGCGACACCGAGCACGCACCGGAGGGCCCCCGTCCGCGCCGGCGGCGCCGGGTCCTGCGCTGGACCGCGGTGGTGCTCGCCGTGGTCCTGGCCGGTACGGCCGGGGCGGGTTACCTCTACTACGAGCACCTCAACGACAACATCAAGCAGGACACCCTCAACCTGGGCGACAGCAAGGTCGCCGCGCCGACGCCGAACGCGGCCGGGCAGACCCCGCTGAACATCCTCGTCATCGGCTCGGACGCCCGGGACAGCAAGGAGAACCAGCAACTGGGCGGCGCCCGCGAGACGTTCGGCTCCACGCCGCTGGCGGACGTGCAGATGCTGGTGCACCTGTCCGCCGACCGCAGCAACATGTCGGTGGTCAGCATGCCGCGGGACACCCTGCTGGAGATACCCCGGTGCACCGACCCAAAGGACGGCGAGGTCTACCCGGCGAGCGAGGGCCGGGTGATGGCCAACCAGAGCCTCGGTCACGGTGGTCCCGGCTGCGCGGTGGCCACCTGGCAGGAGCTGACCGGCATCCACATCGACCACTTCGTGATGGTCGACTTCGCGGGCGTGGTCTCGATGGCGGACGCCGTCGGCGGCGTCCCGGTCTGCGTGGACGCCAACATCCACTCGCGCGACGGTTCGGGCCACGGCTCCGGTCTGAAACTGGCCAAGGGCATGCACCCGGTCAAGGGCGAGCAGGCGCTCCAGTGGCTGCGCACCCGGTACGGCTTCGAGGACGGCAGCGACCTGGCACGGGCCAAGGCCCAGCACATGTACCTGAACTCGATGGTGCGGGTGCTGCGCGAGAACGCGACGCTGAGCAGCCCGAACAAGCTGCGCAGGCTCGCCGAGGAGGCCACCGCGGCACTCACCGTCGACCCGGGTCTGGACTCCGTCAAGAAGCTGTACGACCTCAGCGACGAGCTGCGCGAGGTGAAGCCCGAGCGCATCACCATGACCACGATGCCCAACCGGTACGTCGGCGCCCGCGTCGAGCCGACCGAGGACGCCGAACAGCTCTTCCGGCTGGTGCGCGAGGACATCGCGCTGGACGGCAGGGACGAGAAGAAGCCCGACGCCGAGCCGAAGCCCCCGGCCGACCCGGCCGCACCCGACGCCGAGCTGGCGGTCCAGGTCCGCAACGGCACTCACACGGACGAGTCGGGCACGGCCCCCGGACGCGCGAGCACGATCGCCGGGCTCCTCGTGGAGCGGGGCTTCACGAAGACGGTCGCCGACCCCTCGGTGCTGCCGAGCGAGAAGCGTACGGTGATCCGCTACCCGAGCGCCGACCTGGAGGGCGACGCCCGGCGCGTCGCCAAGGCCCTCGGAATCCCGGCGAGTTCGGTGAAGCGGTCGACGGACGTCTCCGGCGTCACCCTCGTCGTGGGCGCCGACTGGCGCGAGGGCACGGCGTACAAGGCACCCGGGAGCGACGACCGGACCCCGCAGTCGGCCGAGGCCCTCAACGGCGCGGACGACAGCGCCTGCATGCACGTGAACCCGGGGTTCACCTGGTCCTGACGGACGACGTCAGCGCCTGCCGGCGGCGTCCGTGACGCCCGGCGCCGCGGCCTCGGCGTCCGGCCGGACCGCCGGGCGCCGGGAGGCGATGACCTTCCTGGCCAGCGACTTCGGGCTGGTCAGGAAGCCCCAGCCCCAGGACATGTGCATGGTCGCCAGCGCCACCGGGATCCGCACCCGCGCCTTCGGCCCGAGCCCCTTGCCGGCGGGCAGCGAACCGGCCAGGATCGCCGCGAGGTAGCCGCCGGGTACGACGAAGCCCCACGGGGTCAGCACGGCGCCCACGACGACACCGGCCGCGATGGCGCACACGGCGGCCGGCGGGGCGAGGTAGCGCAGGTTGATGGAGCCGGAGTGGTAGCGCGCGACGACGTGGCGCCAACGACCGTAGTCCCTGTACTGCTTGGCAAGCGCCCGCACGGACGGCCGCGGCCGGTAGGAGACCTTCAGCTCCGGCGAGAACCAGATCAGGCCGCCGGCCTCGCGGATGCGGAAGTTCAGCTCCCAGTCCTGGGCGCGGACGAACTCCTCGTTGTACCCGCCCTGCCGCTCCAGCGCCTCGCGGCGGAACACGCCGAGGTAGACGGTCTCGGCGGGCGCCGCCTCGCCGCCCGTGTGGAACGCGGCGTTGCCCACCCCGATCTTCGACGTCATCGCGGCGGCGACGGCGTCCTCCCACGCGTTGTCGCCCTCGGCGTGCATGACGCCGCCCACGTTCTGCGCGCCGGTCTCCTCCAGCAGCCGTACGGCCGTGGCGATGTAGTTCGGCGAGAGCATGCCGTGGCCGTCGACGCGGACGACGACCGGGTGGCGGGAGGCCCTGATCGCGGCGTTCAGCGCGGCGGGCGTACGGCCGGTGGGGTTCGGCACGGTGTGCACGCGGGGGTCCTCGCGGACCAGCTCGGCGGCGATCTCCTCCGTGCGGTCCGTGGAGGGACCGACGGCGATCACGACCTCCATCTCGCCGGCGTACTCCTGGGCGAGGATGGCGCGGACGGCGCCGCGCAGGTGCCGCTCCTCGTTGAGCACGGGCATGATCACGGAAACGGCGGGGAGCCGCACGTCGGACGGGACGTTCATCGGTGCTCACGTTACCGCGAACGGGGGACACGGATGCGCGCCGCGGGGGTCGCAGCCCCGGGCAGCAGATCGTATGGGCCTACGGTGCTCAGGAATCCCACGTCCGGCCTCACGGTGCACGCCCAGGGCCCCGTCCCCGCGGAGGTGTCCCCTTGCCCACGCCGCCCCGCTCGTCCCGGGTCCCGGCCTCGACCACCCGGGGCGGGCCTCCCCCGCAGCGCGGCGGGCCCCGGTCGTCCCGGCGTCCGCCCGGGCCCCCCGTACGGCGGAGGAAGCCGCGCTGGGCCATGCGGGCGGTGACCGCGCTGTCGGTGGTGGTGCTCGCCTCCGCCGGGATCGGGCACGCGGTGCTCACCGGTCTGGACTCCGACATCCCGCGGTTCGACGCGTTCAAGGACATGAAGAACCGGCCGCGGGCGGGCGACGGCATGAACGTCCTCATGGTCGGCACCGACGGCCGGGACCGGATCACCGAGGAGGAGCGGCGCAAGTACCGGCTGGGCGGCGCCCCCTGCCACTGCACCGACACCATCATGATCGTGCACATCTCGGAGGACCGGGAGCGCGCGAGCGTGGTCAGCCTGCCGCGCGACTCGTACGCCGTCACGCCCGGCCACACCGACCGCACCACCGGCGAGCACCACGGGGGGCACCCGCTCAAGCTGAACGCGGCCTATGCCGAGGGCGGCCCGCAGCTGACGATCCGCACCGTGGAGAACATGACCCGCGTGAAGATCGACCACTATCTGGAGGTCGACTTCACCAGCTTCATGAAGACGGTGGACGTCCTCGGCGGCGTGCGGATCTGCACGGTCCAGCCGCTCAAGGACAGCTACACCGGGCTCGACCTGCCGCCCGGCACCCACACGCTGAAGGGCGGGCAGGCGCTTCAGTACGTGCGGGCCCGCCACCTCGACGGCGCCTCGGACCTGAGCCGGATGAAGCGCCAGCAGCGCTTCCTGGCCGCCCTGATCGACCGGGCGACCTCCTCGGGGATCCTGCTGAACCCGCTGAAGTTCCGGGACGTGACCCGGGCCGTGCTCGGCTCGGTCCGTGCCGACCAGGGCTTCGGCACCGACGAACTGCTGACGCTGGGGCGGGCGATGCGGAACTTCTCGCCGTCGTCCTCCGAGTTCACCACCGTGCCGATCGGGAAGATGGGCTACGCCGTCAAGGGCGTCGGTTCGACCCTGAAGTGGGACCCGGCGAAGTCCGAGCGGCTCTTCGACGCCCTGCGCGAGGACGAGCCGCTGGCCGCGCCCGAACCGAAGCCGAAGGGTCCGCCGCCGGTGCGGGTCCCGGTGGACCCGAAGCAGATCCGCGTCCAGGTGGAGAACGGCACCCGCACCTCCGGGCTCGGCAAGCGGGTGGACGACGCGCTGGCCGCGACCGGGTTCCGCACCACCAAGGTGCCGCGCAACGCCACCGACCGGGCCGTCGGGCGGACCGTCGTCGCCTACGACCCGCGCTGGGACCAGTCGGCGAAGTCGCTGGCCGCCGCCCTGCCCGGCAGCGAACTGAAGCCGGTCAAGGGGCAGGGGGCGACGCTGAAGGTGATCGCGGGCGCCGACTTCGAGAAAGCCGTGAAGGTGGCGCCGGCGGACCCGCCGCAGGAGTCGGGCACGGTGGTGCGGGGCGACGAGGTGACCTGCGGCGGGTGAGGGCCGGGGCGTCCGGCCGACCCTGGCTCAGTTGCCGGAGACCGTGACCTTCTCGTCGTTCTTCAGCTCCTCGACGAGCTTCTTCACCTTGGCGTCGTCCCACTTCAGATTGCCGCCGACGCTGCCCGAGATCGGCATGTTCATCGAGGTGCCGTCGCCGCCGCTGACGCTCTTCATCGCCCAGAACATGCTCGCCAGGTCGAACAGGCCCATGTCCTTGTCGACGACGAGGGAGTCCAGACCGGCGCCCATGGTCGGGTAGAGCTTGAACGGGTTGAGGACCGTCGACGGGGTGGCCACCTGGCTCGCCAGCGCTGACAGGAACTTCTGCTGGTTCTTGGTGCGGTCCAGGTCGGAGCCGGCCAGCGCGTACCGGGTGCGGACGAAGGCGAGGGCCTCCTCGCCGTTCAGGGTCTGCTTGCCCTTCTGGAAGTCGGCGCCGGACTTCTTGTCCTTGATGTCCTGCGGGATGTCCATCTCGACGCCGCCGACCGCGTCCACGATGTTCGCGAAGCCGGCGAAGCCGATCTCCACGTAGTGGTCCAGGCGCAGCCCGGTGTTGTGCTCGATGGTGCGCACCAGCAGCTCGGGGCCGTCCTCGGCGTAGGCGGCGTTCAGCTTGGTGTGCCGGCCGGTGCCCGGGTACTTCTTGCCGGACTCGGAGCCGACGAAGCTCGGGATCTCCACGTCCGAGTCGCGGGGCAGGGAGATCAGCGTCGCCCCGTTGTCCCCGGTGTGCAGGATCATCATCGAGTCGGTGCGCTTGCCCTCGGCGGAGCCGGTGTGCAGGTCCTTCTTCTGCGCGTCGGTCATGCCCTCGCGGCTGTCGGAGCCGACGATCAGGTAGTTGGTGCCCTCGCCCGCCCCGGGCCGCTCGATGACCTTGGACAGGTCGACCTCGCGGTTGAGCTTGGAGTCGGCCCAGAAGTAGGTGCCGACGGTGGTGACGACCAGCACGGTCACCACCGTGATCGCGGTCCACTTGATCCGGCGGCGCCAGTTCGGCGCGGGCCGGACCGGGCCCTGACCGCCGGGGCCCTGGCCGCCGCCGCTGCCCCCGTAGACCTGGCCGGTGTTGTAGCCGCTGTCGTAGCCGTCGCCGCCGTACCCCTGTCCGTCGGTGTACGACGGCTGCTGGGGCACCCCGGCGCCGTACGGCGGGGCCGACGGGCCCGGGCCGGGCGGCGGCGTCGCGCCACGGCGGACCTGACGCATCACCCGTGCGCTCTCGGGCCGCGCGCTCGCGCTGCCGCGTCCGTATCCGCTGCCGCGGTTGTCACCGGACCATCCCTCGGGCCAATCATTCATGCGCACCAGTGTGCAGGCCCGCCCTGCGGGGGTTACAAGGTATGTCGGAAAATCAGGGCAGTGCTGTTGCGAACCCGACACAAAATCACGCCGGGGTGGCCCCGGCATAAGGTGGAGGGCATGACAGACCAGGCAGAACAGGCCTCGGACGCACAGCAGGCGCTCCCGGAGATCCCGGGCAAGCCGACCTCGGCCTCCCGCACCACCCTCAGCCACATCATGACGCACAGCGACACCAACCTCCTGGGTACGGTGCACGGCGGTGTGATCATGAAACTCGTCGACGACGCCGCGGGCGCCGTGGCCGGACGGCACTCCGGCGGGCCCGCCGTCACCGCGTCCATGGACGAGATGGCGTTCCTCGAACCGGTCCGCGTCGGTGACCTCGTCCATGTGAAGGCGCAGGTCAACTGGACCGGCCGGAGTTCCATGGAGGTAGGCGTGCGGGTCCTGGCCGAGCGGTGGAACGAGTCCGCCCCCGCCACCCAGGTCGGCTCGGCCTACCTGGTCTTCGCCGCCGTGGACGCCGACGGCAAGCCGCGCACGGTGCCGCCGGTGCTGCCCGAGACCGAGAAGGACAAGCGCCGCTACCAGGAGGCGCAGATCCGCCGCACCCACCGCCTGGCCCGCCGCCGCGCGATCATGGAGCTGCGCGAGCGACGGGTGGCGGAGGGGTACGAGGACTGAGCCCTCCCGCGCGCCTGGGCGCGCACGTGCCGGTTACGGCAGGTTGCGCGCCATCACGATGCGCTGCACTTGATTCGTGCCCTCATAAATCTGCGTGATCTTGGCATCGCGCATCATGCGCTCCACCGGGTAGTCACGGGTGTAGCCGTAGCCGCCGAGCAGCTGGACCGCGTCGGTGGTGACCTCCATGGCCACGTCGGAGGCGAAGCACTTGGCGGCGGCGCCCTGGAAGGTGAGGTCGCCGTCGCCACGCTCGGACTTGGCGGCGGCCGCGTACGTGAGCTGGCGGGCGGCCTCGATCTTCATGGCCATGTCGGCGAGCATGAACTGGATGCCCTGGAAGTCGGCGATCGGCTTGCCGAACTGCTTGCGCTCCTTGACGTAGCCCTTGGCGTAGTCGAGGGCGCCCTGGGCGATGCCGAGGGCCTGGGCGGCGATGGTGATGCGGGTGTGGTCCAGCGTCTTCATCGCGGTGGCGAAGCCGGTGCCCTCCTCGCCGATCATGCGGTCGGCGGGGATGCGGACGTTGTCGAGGTAGACCTCGCGGGTCGGGGAGCCCTTGATGCCGAGCTTCTTCTCCGGGGCGCCGAAGGAGACGCCTTCGTCGGACTTCTCGACGACGAAGGCGGAGATGCCCCTGGAGCGCTTGCTCGGGTCGGTGACGGCCATCACCGTGTAGTACTCGCTGACGCCGGCGTTGGTGATCCAGCGCTTGACGCCGTTGAGGATCCAGTGGTCGCCGTCGCGGACGGCCCTGGTCTTCATGCCGGCCGCGTCGGAGCCCGCGTCGGGCTCGGAGAGGCAGTAGGAGAACATGCCGTCGCCCTTGGCGAGCGGGGTCATGTACTTCTTCTTCAGCTCCTCGGAGCCGGAGAGGATCACCGGGAGCGAGCCGAGCTTGTTCACCGCGGGGATGAGGGAGGAGGAGGCGCAGACGCGGGCCACCTCCTCGATCACGATGACCGTGGCGAGCGCGTCGGCACCCGCGCCGCCGTACTCCTCGGGGACGTGGACCGCGTGCAGGTCGTTCGCGGTGAGGGCGTCCAGGGCCTCCTGCGGGAAGCGGGCCTCCTCGTCCACCGCGGCGGCGTACGGCGCGATCTTCGCCTCGGCCAGCGAGCGGACGGCGTCCCGGAGCATGGCGTGCTCCTCGGACGGGCGGTACAGGTCGAAGTCAGCCGATCCGGCCAAGGTGTCTCACGCTCCAAAACGCTGTGCTGCGGGCACGCTAACTACCGTTAAGTAACCCAAATTTTAGAGCCCCGGCCGTGCCGGTGGATAGGTGAGCTTGACGACAGCCGGGCGAAGGGCGTTTTGCCGGGTCCCGGATATGCTCGGGCGCGCAACCGTGCCGTACACCTCTGGAGCACCCATGGCCCTGAAGATCACCGTGATCGGTACCGGCTATCTCGGCGCCACCCATGCGGCGGCCATGGCCGAGCTGGGTTTCGAGGTGCTGGGCCTGGACGTGGTGCCCGAGAAGATCGAGATGCTCCAGCGGGGCGAGGTCCCGATGTACGAGCCGGGTCTTCAGGAGCTGCTGCGCAAGCACGTCGCCGGCATCGGGGGCTCCAGCGGGCGGCTGCGCTTCACCACCGACTTCGCCGAGGTCGCGGCCTTCGGCGACGTGCACTTCCTGTGCGTGAACACCCCGCAGAGGCACGGCGAGTACGCCTGCGACATGTCCTACGTCGACTCCGCGCTGGCCTCGTTGGCCCCGCACCTGACCGGCCCCGCGCTGGTCGTCGGCAAGTCGACCGTGCCGGTGGGCTCCGCCGACCGGCTGGCCCGCTACCTGGCCGAGCACGCGCCGGCGGGCGAGGAGGCCGAGCTGGCCTGGAACCCGGAGTTCCTGCGCGAGGGCTTCGCCGTCGAGGACACCCTGCACCCCGACCGGCTGGTGGTCGGCGTGCGCAGCGAGCGGGCCGAGCGGCTGCTGCGCGAGGTGTACGCGACGCCGATCGCGGAGGGCTCGCCGTTCGTCGTCACCGACTTCCCGACGGCCGAGCTGGTGAAGACCGCCGCGAACTCCTTCCTCGCCACCAAGATCTCCTTCATCAACGCGATGGCGGAGGTCTGCGAGGCGGCCGGCGGCGACGTCGCCAAGCTGGCGGAGGCGATCGGGTACGACGACCGGATCGGCAAGAAGTTCCTGCGGGCCGGGATCGGCTTCGGCGGCGGCTGTCTGCCGAAGGACATCCGCGCCTTCATGGCCCGCGCCGGTGAGCTGGGCGCCGACCAGGCGCTGACCTTCCTGCGCGAGATCGACTCCATCAACATGCGCCAGCGCGGCCGGATGGTGGAGCTGACCCGGCAGGCGCTGGGCGGCGGCCCGTTCCTGGGCAAGCGGATCGCTGTGCTCGGCGCCACCTTCAAGCCCGACTCGGACGACGTGCGCGACTCCCCCGCGCTGAACGTCGCCGGGCAGGTCCACCTCCAGGGCGCCCAGGTGACGGTGTACGACCCCAAGGGCATGGGGAACGCCCGGCGGCTCTTCCCGACCCTCGGCTACGCCGACACGGCGCTGGAGGCGGTGCGGGGCGCGGACGTGGTCCTGCACCTCACCGAGTGGCGGGAGTTCCGCGAGCTGGACCCGGAGGCGCTCGGCGAGGCGGCGGCGGCCCGGGTGATCCTGGACGGGCG
The DNA here is from genome assembly GCF_000717995.1 of Streptomyces violaceorubidus. Taxonomy (GTDB): domain Bacteria; phylum Actinomycetota; class Actinomycetes; order Streptomycetales; family Streptomycetaceae; genus Streptomyces; species Streptomyces violaceorubidus. The sequence goes on along the minus strand of NZ_JODM01000046.1, from coordinate 11,150 downwards.
CAACGCCCTGGACCCGACGCTCTGGCGGAAGGCCGGCTGGACGTACCGGGCGATGGGCCGCCCGACGGCCTGACGACTGCACGACGGCCTGACGACTGCCCGACGGCCTGACGACTGCCCGACGGCCTGGCATCTGCACGACCGCTGCCCGGGGTCGGCCCGAGGTCGGTGCACGAAGGCGACGCCGGTTCGGCCGAGGCTCAGTCGGCCGAACCGGCGTCGTCGGCATTCTGCCCCACGAAGCGGCGCGGGGGCCGGTGAACCCCTCGGGGTTTACCCGCCCTTGGCCCGGTACCGGCGCATCTTGGCGCGCGCCCCGCACACCTGCATCGAGCACCAGCGGCCCCGTCCGCCCGGGCTGCGGTCGTAGTACGCCCAGTGGCAGTCGGCGGCCTCGCACGCCTTGAAACGGCTCCAGGTCCCCGCCACCAGCGCCTCCGCGACGGCGGCGGCGACGCGGGCGGCGAGGGAGCCGTCGCGGGCCGGTGCGAGGGCGGCGGAGCCGTCGGCGGGGTCGACGGCGACGACCAGCGGGGCGGCGGCCAGCAGCTCGCCCAGCGGGGTCACCGGGCGGTGCGGCGGGTGACCGGCGTGGGCGAGCAGGGTCGCCCGCAGGGACTCGCGCAGCTCACGGGCCGCGGGTACCTCGTCCTGCGTCAGGCCGAACCGCGCCCGGCCCTCCCGCGTGTCCAGCGAGTCGGCGCCCGTCTCCAGGTCCACCGTGTTCACCAGGGCCTCGACCAGGCCCAGGCCGCCCGGTGCGGGCGATCTCTCACTCATGCTTGCGACGTTACCGCCCATGCGGCAGCATGCAGTAACCGTTACTGGTTACCCGCTCTGTACGGGTAACGGAAAAATCGTAGACCGCGTGCTTCAAGGAGGAAGTCATGGCTGTCGCCGAACTGGGCGTCGTCGTCCTGGACTGTCCCGAGCCCCGTGCACTGGCCCGCTTCTACGCCGACGTGCTCGGCGGCACCGTCGAGGGCGAGGGCGACTGGGTCGACCTGAAGCTGCCGGGCGGACGGGCGCTGGCGTTCCAGGCCGCCCCCGGGTTCGTGCCGCCGAAGTGGCCCGCGCCCGACGACTCGCAGCAGTTCCACCTCGACCTCGACGTGAAGGATCTGGACGCGGCCGAGAAGGCGGTCCTGGAGCTGGGCGCGAGGCCGCTGGACGCGGAGGACCGCACCCGGACCTTCCGGGTTTACGCGGACCCGGCCGGGCACCCTTTCTGCCTCTGCGCCTGCTGAGCACCGGCCCTTGAGCACTCGGAGGACTCCCATGGCACCTGCGGAACGTTTCCGCTCCGTCGTCGTCGACTGTCCCGAGCCCCGTGAGCCGGCCCGCTTCTACGCGGCGGTCGGGGGCGGCACGCCCGACGAGGCGGACCCGGAGTGGGTGGTCCTCCAGGTGCCCGGCGGTCCGCGCCTGGCCTTCCAGCGGGCGCCGGACCTCACCCCGCCCGAGTGGCCGCGCTCCGACCGCAACGCCCAGCAGTTCCACCTCGACTTCGACGGCGGGGCGACCTGGGCGGAGATGGACGCCGCACACGAGCGGGTGCTCGCGCTCGGCACCCGGCCGCTGGACCTGGAGGACCGGGAGGGGAAGGACTTCATGGTGTACGTCGATCCGGCGGGGCATCCCTTCTGCCTGTGCCGGATCGAGCACCCGTGACGCTCGGGCCGACCGGCCCGCTCGTGCCGGCTAGCCGTCCAGGTCGGCGATGGTCGCCGTGGACGGCTCGCGGCGCAGCTGGGCCGCCTTCGCGGTGAAGGCCGCCGCGCGCAGGACGCGCTGGAGGTTGCCCCAGGTCAGCAGGGCCACGTCCGCCTCGTCCCAGCCGCGCCTGAGCAGTTCGGCGACGAGCCGGGGGTAGCAGGAGGGGTCGCCCAGCTCCAGGGGGTGGGCGGTGCCGGTGTCGTAGGTGCCGGACAGGCCGACGCTCTGCGGCCCGGCCACCGTGCGGACGTGGTCGAGGTGGTCGGCGACGTCCCGGACGGTCGGGCCGGTCTGCTCGGCGGTCAGCGGCACCATGCACAGGCCCCCGGCCGCGCCCAGCTCCACCAGCAGGTCGTCCGGAAGGTTCGCGGGGTGCGGGCGCAGGGCCCGTGCGGCCGAGCGGGTGCACAGCGCCGGCGCCTTGGACACCGCGAAGGTGCGGCGGACGGTCTCGGCAGAGGCGCCGGAGAGGTCGGCGACCACACCGAGGCGGTTCATCTCCCGCACGACCTCCTCGCCGAACCGGGTCAGCCCCGCCTCGCTCGCCCAGCTCACCCCGGACAGCGTCAGGGCGCGCAGGCCGAGGGCGTGCAGGGAGCGCAGGATGCCGAGGCAGTCGCCGAGGGCGGCGGCGCCGGCGGGACCGGGCAGCACGGCGACCCGGCCGCAGTTGCGGGCGTCGATGGCCTGCCCGGCGTCGTAGGCCAGCCGCAGTCCCTCCGGGTGGGTCCGCACGACCGTCTTGACCAGGTCGAGCTGTTCCAGCGTGGCGCCGACCGCGCGCTCCCCGTCGAGGGACTCGGGCAGATGCAGCGACCACAGCAGTGCGCCCACGTGCCCCGCGCGCAGCCGCGGCACGTCGGTGTCGACGGCACTCTCGCCCAGCTCCAGGTCGTACCAGGGCAGGTGCCTGAGCGCCCAGGGCAGGCCGTTGCAGCCGTCGGCGACGGGGTGGGCGGCCAGCACGGCCAGCGCCCGGGTCAGCGGCTCGTCGTCGGGGTCGGACACGGGCGCGTAGGGCTCCGGCGCAAAGGCCTCCGCGGCGAGCGGCACGGGCAGGTCGTCGAGCCCACCGGCCTCGGTACCGGTGTGCAGGTCGTCCTGGAGGTCTGCCATGACGGGCTCCGTACGGTCGTCTGAGGTACGGCCACCGTCGCACGGAGCGGAAAGGGCTTCCTGGTGGATGGTGCGTTCGGGGGTACGCGGCTCAGTCCCTGGCCGCGTCGATCACCTCGTCCAGGGTGTCCCCGGTCCGGGCCGAGTCCCCCGCCACGGACGCCGTACGGGATGCCGCCGCGCGGCTGCCGGCCGCCGGGGCCGATCCGGTCGCGCTGGGCCGGCCGTTCCTCGCCAACCCGGACCTGGTGGCGCGGCTGCGGCTCGACGCGCCGCTGAACCCGGTGCGCGGCCGGTACTTGGATTACGTGGGCGGGGCGACCGGATACACCGACCACCCCGCCCTCCCGGAGGTGACGGCTCAGCCGTCGAGCTCCTCCAGCGACGCGTTGGACGGCTCCCGCGTGGCCTGAAGGCCCCGGGCCACCTCCTCGGCGGCGTCGAGGACGCGCACCGCGTTCTTCCAGGTCAGCTTGGCCAGGTCGGCCTGGGACCAGCCGCGGTCCAGCAGCTCGGCGATCAGGTTCGGGTAGCCGGAGACGTCGCCGAGGCCGTCCGGGGTGAAGGGCGTGCCGTCGTAGTCGCCGCCGATGCCGAGGTGGTCGACGCCGGCGACCTCGCGCATGTGGTCGAGGTGGTCGGCGACCGTGGACACGGTGGCCACGGGGCGCGGGACGCGTTCCTCGAAGGCGGCGTGGACCTTCATCGCCTCCGGGCTGGTGTCGAGGTGGTGGAAGCCGTGCGCGCGCATGTTGTCGTCGGCCTCGGCGGTCCAGTCCACGGCCGCCTGGAGCACGAACTTCGGCACGAACGTCACCATCGCCATGCCGCCGTTGGCGGGCAGCCGCTCCAGCACGTCGTCCGGGATGTTGCGCGGGTGGTCGCAGACGGCGCGGGAGGAGGAGTGCGAGAAGATCACCGGCGCGGTGGAGGTGTCCAGCGCGTCGCGCATCGTCGTCGCCGCGACGTGCGAGAGGTCGACCAGCATGCCCTCGCGGTTCATCTCCCGCACGACCTCGCGGCCGAAGGCCGACAGGCCGCCGACGCCGGGCTCGTCGGTCGCCGAGTCCGCCCATGCCACGTTGTCGTTGTGGGTGAGCGTCATGTAGCGCACGCCGAGCGCGTACAGGGCGCGCAGCGTGGCCAGCGAGTTGTCGATGGAGTGGCCGCCCTCGGCGCCCATCAGCGACGCGATCCGGCCCTCGGCCCGGGCGGCCTCCATGTCGGCGGCGGTCAGCGCGGCCCGCAGCTGCGCCGGGTGGCGGTCGATCAGCCGCCGTACGCAGTCGATCTGCTCCAGCGTCGCGGTCACCGCGCCCGGCAGGTCGGAACGGACGTACACCGACCAGTACTGCGCGCCGACTCCGCCGGACCGCAGCCGGGCCAGGTCGGTGTGCAGGCAGGCGGACTGGTCGGCGGCGATGTCGCGGGCGTCGAGGTCGTAGCGGACCTGTTCGCGCAGCGCCCAGGGCAGGTCGTTGTGCCCGTCGACGACCGGGAACTCGCGCAGCAGCTCGCGGGCCCGGTCGAGGGAGGCCGTGGAGGCCGTGGAGCTGGTCATGGGCGTGCCTTCCGTTCCTTGTGTCGCTGGTGTCACTCGCGTCACTCGCGTCACTTGCCGAATCCGAAGCCGGCCGCGGAGCCCCCGACCTTGTTGCGCAGCCGCTTGCCCTTCTCGGTGGCCTGGTCGTTGAGCTCCTGCTGGAACTCGCGCATCCGGCCGAGCAGTTCCTCGTCGTGGGCGGCGAGCATGCGGGCGGCCAGCAGACCGGCGTTGCGGGCGCCGCCGACGGAGACGGTGGCGACGGGGACACCGGCCGGCATCTGCACGATGGAGAGCAGGCTGTCCATGCCGTCCAGGTACTTCAGCGGCACCGGGACGCCGATGACCGGCAGCGGGGTGACGGAGGCGAGCATGCCGGGCAGGTGGGCGGCGCCCCCGGCCCCGGCGACGATCGCCTTCAGTCCGCGTCCGGCGGCCTGCTCGCCGTACGCGATCATCTCGTGCGGCATGCGGTGCGCGGAGACGACGTCGACCTCGTAGGGGATCTCGAACTCGTCGAGGGCCTTGGCGGCGGCCTCCATCACGGGCCAGTCGGAGTCCGACCCCATGACGATGCCTACGACCGGGCTCGCCGGGCTGGCCTGGCTCATTCGGTGATCGTCCCTCTCAGGTAGCCGGCAGCGTGACGGGCGCGCTCCAGCACGTCGTCCAGGTCGTCGCCGTAGGTGTTGACGTGGCCGACCTTGCGGCCGGGCTTCACGTCCTTGCCGTACATGTGGATCTTCAACTGCGGGTCGCGGGCCATGCAGTGCAGGTACGCGGAGTACATGTCCGGGTAGTCGCCGCCCAGGACGTTGACCATCACGGTCCACTTCGCGCGCGGGCGCGGGTCGCCGAGGGGGAGGTCGAGGACCGCGCGGACGTGGTTGGCGAACTGCGAGGTGATCGCGCCGTCCATCGTCCAGTGGCCGGAGTTGTGCGGGCGCATCGCGAGCTCGTTGACGAGGACGCGGCCGTCGCGGGTCTGGAACAGCTCGACCGCGAGGTGGCCGACGACACCCAGCTCCTTGGCGATGCCGAGCGCCATCTCCTCGGCGCGCAGGGCCAGCGCCTCGTCCAGGTCGGGCGCCGGGGCGATCACCGTGTCGCAGACGCCGTTCACCTGCTGGGACTCGACGACGGGGTAGGCCACCGCCTGGCCGTGCGGCGAGCGGACCACGTTGGCGGCCAGCTCGCGGACGAAGTCGACCTTCTCCTCCGCCAGCACGGGCACACCGGCGCGGAAGGGCTCGGCGGCCTCCTCGACGGAGTCCACCACCCACACGCCCTTGCCGTCGTACCCGCCGCGGACCGTCTTGAGGACGACGGGGAAACCGTCCCCCTCGTCCGCGAAGGCGGCCACGTCGGCCGGATCGCTCACGATCCGGTGCCGCGGGCAGGGCACGCCGATCGCGACGAGCTTCGCGCGCATCACGCCCTTGTCCTGGGCGTGCACGAGCGCCTCCGGACCGGGGCGGACGGGGATGCCGTCCGCCTCCAGGGCCTTGAGGTGCTCGGTCGGCACGTGTTCGTGATCGAAGGTGATCACGTCACAGCCGCGCGCGAACTCGCGCAGCGTGTCCAGATCGCGATAGTCGCCGACGACGACTTCGTTCACGACCTGCGCCGCAGAGTCCTGGGGAGTGTCACTGAGAAGCTTGAACCTGATGCCCAACGGGATGCCCGCCTCGTGTGTCATACGAGCGAGCTGGCCTCCGCCGACCATGCCGACTACCGGAAACGTCACACCCCTAGCGTATCGGCCGCGCGGAGCCCACCCTGTTTACCGGCCGTTTCGGGCCGGTCCGGACGCCCGTTCCGGCTCCCGCGGATCCGTCCGCAGGAAGATCGCGCGTCCGGGTGGTTAGCATGAGCGGATTGACGCCAACCGATGGACGGGGGCCTGCACGGCCATGGGACAAGGTTCCTCGGGTGCCCACTCGGCTCCCTCCGCGCCCCCGGCGCCGCGCGCCGGGATGCGGGAGCGGATCGGCCGGCTCGTGCGCGAGGTCGCGAAGTTCGGCGCCGTGGGCGGCGCGGGGGTGCTGGTCAACCTCCTCGTCTTCAACCTCGTGCGGCACACGACCGACCTCCAGGTGGTGCGGGCCAGCATCATCGCCACGATCGTCGCGATCGTCTTCAACTACGTGGGCTTCCGCTACTTCACCTACCGCGACCGCGACAAGAGCGGGCAGACCCGCGAGATGTCGCTGTTCCTGCTGTTCAGCGCGGTCGGGCTGGTCATCGAGAACGGCGTGCTCTACACGGCGACGTACGGGTTCGGCTGGGACAGCCCGCTGCAGAGCAACATCTTCAAGTTCCTCGGCATCGGGATCGGCACGCTCTTCCGCTTCTGGTCGTACCGCAGCTGGGTCTTCCGCACGCTGCCCGCCCGTGAGCCGGTGACGCGGGCGGAGACCTTCCTGGAGCCCGAACACCCGGCAGCGGTGACCCGCGCGAACGGCGCCTCCGCCGTCCGGCGCTGATCCGCCCGCCCCGCACGGGGCCTCAGCGCACCGTCGGCTCCCCGCCGTCCGCCGTGGACTTCTTCGCGGGCTGCGTCCGGGACAGGAACAGGCCGAAGACCGGCGGGCGCCCCTGGAGCAGCTCCAGGCGGCCGCCGTCCGCCTCGGCCAGGTCGCGGGCGACGGCGAGGCCGATGCCGGTGGAGTTGCGTCCGCTGATCGCGCGCTCGAAGATCCGCGCCCCCAGGTCGCCCGGGACGCCGGGGCCCTCGTCGGTGACCTCGACCACCGCCTGGTTGCCGGTCACCCTGGTCCGGAGGGCCACCGTGCCGCCGCCGTGCATCAGGGAGTTCTCGATCAGCGCGGCCAGCACCTGCGCGACGGCGCCCGGGGTGCCCACGGCCGTCAGATGGCGCTTGCCGGAGCTGACGATGGCCCGGCCCTCACCGCGGTAGGCCGGGCGCCACTCGGCGATCTGCTGCTGGATGACGTCGTCCAGCTCGAAGGTGACGGCGGAGCCGCTGCGCGGGTCGCGGGAGTTGGTGAGCAGCCGGTCCACGACGTCGGTCAGCCGCTCCACCTGCGACAGCGCGATCGTCGCCTCCTCCTTCACCGTCTCCGGCTCGTCGGTGAGGGTGATCTCCTCCAGCCGCATGGACAGCGCGGTCAGCGGCGTACGCAGCTGGTGGGAGGCGTCGGCGGCCAGCCGGCGCTCGGCGGTGAGCATCCGGGCGATGCGCTCGGCGGAGGAGTCCAGCACGTCCGCGACCCGGTCCAGCTCGGGGACGCCGTACCGCTTGTGCCGCGGGCGGGGGTCGCCGGAGCCGAGGCGTTCGGCGGTCTCGGCGAGGTCGGTGAGCGGGGAGGCGAGGCGGTTGGCCTGCCGGATCGCCAGCAGTACGGCGGCGATCACCGCGAGCAGCGCCACCAGGCCGATGATCAGCAGGGTGCGCCCGACCTCCCGGGTGACCGAGGAGCGGGGCTCCTCCACCAGGACCGTCTCGCCCTCCTCACCGGTGGCCCTGCCCTGGAGGACGTCCCCGGACGGCTTGTCGCCGACCTCGACGACCGGCTCGCCGGGGATGCGGATCAGGGCGTACCGGGCGTCGCGGATCTGCTCCCGCAGGAAGTCCTCGTCGACGGAGCCGGTGCCGATGAGCCGGCTGTCGACGATGCTGGCCAGGCGCACCGCCTCCAGGTCGACCCGTTCCTGGGCGGTGCTGCTGATGGTCCGGGTCTCGACGATGACGAGGGAGACGCCGAAGACGGCGATCACGACGAGCACCACGGCGAGCGTGGACTGGATCAGTCGACGGCGCATGTCCTCTTACCCGGAAGGCCCCCCTCGGGGCTCGCTCAGTTCTTCTCGAAACGGAAGCCCACGCCGCGCACGGTGGCGATGTAGCGGGGGTTGGCCGCGTCGTCCCCCAGCTTCTTGCGCAGCCAGGAGATGTGCATGTCGAGGGTCTTGGTCGACGACCACCACGTGGTGTCCCAGACCTCGCGCATCAGCTGGTCGCGGGTGACGACCCGGCCGGCGTCGCGCACCAGGACCCGCAGCAGGTCGAACTCCTTCGCGGTGAGCTGGAGCTCCTCCTCGCCCATCCAGGCCCGGTGCGACTCGACGTCGATGCGCACGCCGTGGGTGGCGGGCGGCTGCGGGGGCTCCACGGCCCCGCGCCGCAGCAGGGCCCGGACCCGGGCCAGCAGCTCGGCGAGGCGGAAGGGCTTGGTGACGTAGTCGTCGGCGCCCGCGTCCAGGCCGACGACGGTGTCCACCTCGTCGGCGCGGGCGGTCAGGATCAGGATCGGCACGGCGTGGCCCTCGGACCGCAGCCGGCGCGCGACCTCCAGACCGTCCATGCCCGGCAGGCCCAGGTCCAGCACGACCAGGTCGATGCCGCCCTGCAGCCCGGCGTCGAGTGCCGTGGGTCCGTCCTCACGCACCTCGACCTCGTACCCTTCCCTGCGCAGTGCGCGGGCCAGCGGCTCCGAGATGGACGCGTCGTCCTCGGCGAGCAGTACACGGGTCATGCGCTGATGGTAGTCCGCTCGGAGCAACGCCCGGGGCAAGATCGGCTCCGGGACCCCCGCTCAACGGACAAGCCGGACACCTCCCGAACCCCCTCCGCGCCACCTGCCTCGTCGGCCCCCTACGCGGACCTGCGGCTGTGGGGTGCCATCCTGTGATGGACCTTCGATAGGTGGCTCGCGGTTCCACCCTTACCTGTGATCCGTGTCTCAAGTCCTTCCATAACGGGCGGTGTCCTGCCGTATGGTGAATCAGCGCCTGTAGCACCCAGCGGACCTTTGGCGACAGTTCAACGCTGAAGGTCTCTTTTGTGTGCGGGCCGAGCCTCACGGCCGGCCTTGAAAGGAATGACCTGTGGCCGGGCCTCACCGCGTGCAGTGACGCGCGCACAGGCGTGGATCCCGGTGGCCGCCGCCCACCGCTTCGTCACCCGGAGCGGAATCCCTCAGGCGTGGGAGGGGCGGGCAAGGCCGCCGGTGCCGGCCGCCCCCACCGGGCGCGCATCGCCTCATGAGCGCGTCCCGACCAGCAAGGATCGACCATGGCGTCCAGCCTGACGAAGGACTCGGTCACCCCGGGCACCCCCGGCTCCGAGAAGACCTTCTTCGGCCACCCCCGCGGACTGGCCACACTCTTCATGACCGAGATGTGGGAGAGGTTCTCCTACTACGGCATGAGGGCTCTGCTCCCGCTGTACCTCGTCGCCCCGGGTGGCCTCGGTCTCGGTGTCGGCACCGCGACCGCGATCTACTCGGTGTACCTCTCGCTGGTGTACCTGCTCACGATGCCGGGCGGCTGGTTCGGCGACCGGGTCTGGGGCCCGCGCAAGACCGTCGCCATCGCCGGCGGCGTGATCATGCTCGGCCACCTCACGCTGGCGCTGCCGTCCTCCGGCACGTTCTACGCGGGCCTCGGTCTGGTCGCCATCGGCTCGGGTCTGCTGAAGGCCAACATCTCCACGATGGTCGGCCAGCTCTACGACGGTCCCGACGACCCGCGCCGCGACGGTGGCTTCACCGTCTTCTACATGGGCATCAACCTCGGTGCCTTCGCCGCGCCGCTGACCATCGGCACCATCGGCGAGAACGTCAACTGGCACCTGGGCTTCGCGCTCGCCGCGGTCGGCATGGGCCTGGGCGTGCTCCAGTTCCTCATCGGCAGCCGCCACCTGGCCCCGCACTCCAGCACGGTCCCGAAGCCGCTGTCCGTGGAGGAGAAGACCTCGACGCTGCGCAAGGCCGCGTTCTGGGCCGCGCTGGCCGTCGTCTTCTACGCGATCGTCGGCTTCTCCGGCCACTACACCCTGAACTGGATCCTGGTCCCGCTGACCCTGCTCGGCGTGATCATCCCGGTGCTGGTGCTGACCAACATCAAGCGCGACAAGTCCCTGAACCGCGCGGAGCAGTCCAAGATGTCGGCGTACATCTGGTTCTTCGTCGCCGCCGCCGTGTTCTGGATGATCTACGACCAGGGCGGCTCGACCCTGTCCCTGTTCGCCGACTCCTCGGCCGACAACAGCGTCTTCGGCTGGAACTTCCCGGTCTCCTGGTACCAGTCGGTCAACCCGGTCATCATCATGGCCCTGGCCCCGGTCTTCGCCACGCTGTGGCTGGCGCTCAACCGCCGCGGCAAGGAGCCCAGCACGGTCGTCAAGTTCTGCGGCGGCCTGGTCCTGGTCGGCGCGTCCTTCTTCCTCTTCCTCGCCCCGCTGGGCATCGCGGAGGGCGGTCACAAGGCGGCGGCCCTGTGGCTGGTGGCGATCTACTTCGTCCAGACCTGCGGCGAGCTGATGCTCTCCCCGGTCGGCCTGTCGGTGACGACGAAGATGGCGCCGGTGAAGTACGCCTCGCAGATGATGGGCGTCTGGTTCCTGGCCGTCACCGCCGGTGACGCCACGACCGGCCTGCTCTCCATCGCCGGCGTCGACCTCAACAAGACGGGCATCGTCGCCGCGGAGGCGACCCTCGCGGTGGTCGCGGGCGTCGCGATCTGGATGTACCGCAAGCGCGTCAAGGACCTCATGGGCGACGTCCGCTGAGTCCGGCGAACGCCTGCTTCCTTCACGGAGGGCCGCCTCATCCAGCCGGATGAGGCGGCCCTCCGTCCGTTCACCCGGACCCCGGCCAGGCCCGCGGTAGCCGTGGACCTGGCCGGGGTTCGGGTGGCGAACCTGGCCCCACCCCGGGGGGTGCCTCTATGTCTTTCGTCAAGCGAGCTGTGGGGTTCGGGGTTCGTAGAAGGTTCCGTCGCGGAGCATGGCGAACAGGACGCTGGTGCG
>NZ_JODM01000045.1 GCF_000717995.1 Streptomyces violaceorubidus | reverse complement strand
CCGAGATCTACACCTAAGCCTTCGTCGGCAGCGTCAGATGTGTATAAGAGACAGGGATGGGATGGGATGGGATGGGGCGCGTTGTCGGGTGCGGGTGCGCTGTGGTTGAGCGCGCGGTTCCCCGCGCCGCTTGAGGCGTCACCTGGGCGTCGGCCGGGGCGGCGCCCCGCATTCCCTTCCGTGCGCGGTTCCCCGCGCCCTTTGAGGGCACAGGTGATGCCCTGCGTCACCTGTCGTGCGCGGTTCCCCGCGCCCCCTGCTCCAGTGGGGGTGTCAGTACCGAGCCGTGGGTGCGGCACTCGGGGCGGGGGCAGTTGGGGGCCGGGCGGCGTACGGTGGTGAAGGCGATCACGGAGCCCGCCACCAGGACGCCCGCGCAGATCAGCATCGCCGGTCCGAACGCGTCGTCGAAGGCCCGGGGCGACCGGTACGCCTCCTCGCCCATGCCGGTGAGCAGCGGGAGCGCGGCGACCGAGACGAGCCCCGCCGCACGGGCCGCCGCGTTGTTGATGCCGCTGGCCAGACCGGCGCGCGCGGTGTCCACGGCGGCCAGCACGCTCGCCGTCAGCGGCGCGACCAGCGTGACCATGCCGAGGCCGAGCACCAGCAGGGCGGGCAGCACGTCGGCGAGGTAGGAGGCGTCCGGACCGACCCGCAGCATCAGCAGCATCCCGGCGGCGCACAGCAGCGGGCCCACGGTGAGCTGGAGGCGCGGGCCGAGGCGCTCGGCGAGTTCGCCGGAGCGGGCCGAGAGCAGCAGCATCAGAACGGTGGTCGGCAGCAGGGCCGTACCGGCGGCCAGCGCGGACCAGCCGACGACGACCTGGAGCTGGAGCGCGGCGAGGAAGAAGAAACCGCCGAAGGCCGCGTACACGCACAGGGTGACCAGGTTGACCGCCGTGAACTGGCGGGAGGAGAACACGTCGAGCGGCATCATCGGGTCCTTGCCGCGCCGCTCGACGAGGACGAAGGCCACGGCGGCCACCACCCCGGCCACCGCGCTGAGCGCCACCGTCCAGGACGCCGTACGGGCCTCGATCAGCGCGTAGGTGAGCAGCGCCAGGGCCGCCGCGCACAGGGCCGCGCCGAGCGCGTCGAACCGCGTGTGGGCGCGCTGGTCGGAGGACTCGGGCACGTGCCGCAGCGCGATCGGCGCGCACAGCAGCGCCAGCGGGACGTTGAGCAGGAACACCCAGCGCCAGCCCGGACCGTCCACCAGCCAGCCCCCGAGGAACGGCCCCACCGCCGCGCCGACTCCCCCGAAGCCGGACCACAGGCCCACCGCCCGGCCCCGGTCGTCGGCGTGGAAGGAGGCCTGGATGAGGGCGAGGGAGCCCGGGGTGAGCAGTGCCCCGCCGACGCCCTGGAGGGCCCGGGCGGCGATCAGCACACCGGCGTTCGGCGCGAGGCCGCACAGCAGGGACGCGGCGGCGAACCACAGCACGCCGAGGACGAAGACCCGGCGGCGGCCGAACCGGTCGCCGAGGGCGCCGCCGAGCAGGATCAGACCGGCCAGCGTCACCATGTAGGCGTTGACGGTCCACTGGAGGGCGGCGAGGTCGGCGCCGAGGTCGCGCCCGATGTGGGGCAGGGCGACGTTGACGACGGTCGAGTCCAGCAGGGCCATGCTGGAGCCGAGGACGGTGGTGAGCAGGATCCACTTGCCCTGCGGGGAGGCCAACCGGACGTCGGGCATGGCTCCAGGTATACAGCGAGCCCGGCGCGCGGGGGCGCCGGGCTCGTGCAAAAGGCCGTGCGGACGGCCGGGTGTTACTTGATCTTCTGGCCCGCCGACCGCAGGTGCCCGCAGGCCTCCACGACACGCGCGGCCATGCCGGCCTCGGCCAGCTTGCCCCAGGTGCGCGGGTCGTACGTCTTCTTGTTGCCGACCTCGCCGTCGACCTTCAGGACGCCGTCGTAGTTGCGGAACACGTGGTCGACGACGGGACGCGTGAAGGCGTATTGGGTGTCCGTGTCGATGTTCATCTTGACCACGCCGTTCTCCAGGGCGGTCGCGATCTCCTCGGCGGTGGAGCCGGAGCCGCCGTGGAAGACGAAGTTGAACGGCTTGCTGCCGGCCGGCTGGCCGTACTTCGACGCGATGCCCTCGTTCAGCTCCTTGAGCAGCTCGGGGCGGAGCACGACGTTGCCCGGCTTGTACACGCCGTGCACGTTGCCGAAGGAGGCGGCGAGCAGGTAGCGGCCCTTCTCGCCCAGACCCAGGGCCTCGACGGTGCGGACCGCGTCGTCGACCGTGGTGTAGAGGGAGTCGTTGATCTCGTGGGAGACGCCGTCCTCCTCGCCGCCGGTCGGGGTGATCTCGACCTCAAGGATGATCTTGGCGGCGCGGGCGCGCTCCAGCAGCTCCTCGGCGATGGAGAGGTTGTCGGCCAGGGTCTCGGCCGAACCGTCCCACATGTGCGACTGGAAGAGCGGGTTGCGCCCGGCCTTCACGCGCTCCTCGGAGACCGCCAGCAGCGGGCGGACGTACCCGTCGAGCTTGTCCTTGGGGCAGTGGTCCGTGTGCAGGGCCACGGTGACGTCGTACTTCTCGGCGACGATGTGCGCGAACTCGGCGAGGGCGACGGCGCCGGTCACCATGTCCTTGTTGTGCTGGCCGCCCAGGAACTCGGCGCCGCCGGTGGAGATCTGGACGATGCCGTCGCTCTCCGCCTCCGCGAAACCGCGCAGGGCGGCGTGCAGCGTCTGGGAAGAGGTCACGTTGATGGCCGGGTAGGCGAACTTTCCTGCCTTCGCCCGGTCCAGCATCTCGTTGTAGACCTCGGGAGTTGCGATGGGCATCTGTCCGCTCCTTGTATGTGCGGGTGGGCGTGCTGGTGCTTATGGCCCTGACCTAGGACTGGGGGGCGACGTCATCGTCGGCCCCATCCTTCCAGACGAAACGGGAATACCCGAGTGGGCCCCGGCCGGGCCCCGGGCACCGCTCCCCGTCCCGGTTCAGTCCAGGTCCAGCTCGTCCTTGTCGTACGCGTACAGGTACGGCACTCCCGCGCCGTCCTGGATCTTCTCGGCGGCGCCGGTCGCCCGGTCCACGATCGTGGCGACGGCGACCACCTCGGCCCCGGCCTCGCGCACGGCCTCGACGGCGGTGAGCGGGGAACCGCCGGTCGTGGAGGTGTCCTCGACGACCAGGACCCTGCGGCCCTTGATGTCCGGCCCCTCGACGCGGCGCTGGAGCCCGTGCGCCTTGGCGGCCTTGCGGACGACGAACGCGTCCAGCCTGCGGCCGCGTGCGGCGGCGGCGTGCAGCATGCTCGCGGCGACCGGGTCGGCGCCCATGGTCAGCCCGCCCACCGCGTCGAACTCCAGGTCGGCGGTGAGGTCGAGGAGCACCTGACCGACCAGCGGCGCGGCCTCGCCGTCCAGGGTGATGCGGCGCAGGTCGACGTAGTAGTCGGCCTCCAGGCCCGAGGAGAGGGTCACCTTGCCGTGCACCACGGCCTTGTCCTTGATCTGCTGCAGCAGCTCGCCGCGTACGTCCGTCATGTACGCCAGCTTAAAGGCGGCGCCAGGCCCAGGTCGTCGTGGCCTCCAGCGGCTCCAGCGGTGTGACCAGGCGGGGGAGGGTGTTCAGTCCGTTGGGCGGACCGGTCTGCGGCTCCACGCACACGGCGGCCTCCTGCTCGTCGTACACCACGACCCACTGCTCCCGGCTGGTCACCTTCAGCTCCAGCCGCCCCGGCCAGGTCAGCGTGACGTCGACGCCGTCGGGCATGCCGAAGCAGTCGTCCCAGGGGCCCGGCTTCGGGTCGGTGCGGTTGCCGGTGGGCAGGTGGTCGTCGCCGCGCTCCTCCTGCCAGGCGGGGTCGAAGGCGACCTCCACACCGGCGCCGTCGAGGGTCCGGTTGAACCAGGGGTGCCAGCCGATCTGCGCCGGGAAGGACGACTCGTACGTCTCCACAGCCATCGACAGCGTCAGAGCGTCCTCGGTCAGCGCGATCACCTGGGTGACGCGGCCGGAGTACGGCCAGGGGTCGGCGAGGTCGTACGTGATGACGGCCTCGTCGGCGGAGACGCGGGCGGTGCGCCAGGCGGCGTCGCGGGCGGTGCCGTGGATCGCGTGCGGCGGGGAGTTGAGGGGCATCTGGTGGACCACGGCGCCGTCGCTGAAGCGGCCGTCGCGGATGCGTCCGCACCAGGGGACCATCGGGAAGCAGCCGTAGCGCTCGCCCTGGCGGAGCAGCTCCGTGCCGCCGACCCGGAGTCCGCCGATCCGGCCGCCGTTGCCCGGCAGCACGGTCGCCTCCGCGTCGCCCGCGGTCAGCGTGATGGGTTCGTTACTCACGCCACGACCCTACTGGGGCGATCAAAGGTGTCCCACCCGGCGGCGGTTCAGCGGCGTTTGCGCAGCGCGCGGCCCACCACGATCGCCGACGCCACGACCAGCGCCGCCGCGGGGGCGGCCCAGCGCAGGGGGGCGCCGACCGCGCCCGTCTGGGGCGCGGGCACGGGGGCGTACCGGCCGCGCGGCGGGGCGTGGTCCACCTCCTCGGCGCTGCGGCCGATCATCGTGCGGCGCGCGTGCGCGGCCTCGGCGGGGGGCGGGACGGCCGGCTCGTCGTGCCGGGCGTCGTCCGCGGCCCGGGCGCCGCCGTCTTCTCCGCCCTCGCGCTCGTGCTCCCCCGCGTCCCCTTCCTCGTCCTCGTCCTCGTCCGTGTTCAGGAGGGAGGGCGGGGGGACCTCGGTGTCGAAGACGGAGGCGGGGCGCGGCTCGGGTGCCGGTTCCGGTTCCGGTGCCGGGCCCGGCTCCGTATCCGCCTCCGTGTCCGCCTCCGGTACCGCCTCTGGCTCCGGCTCCGCCGCGGGGGAGGTCCGCGCCGCCGTGCCCAGGTTCTCCGCGAACCGGGTCAGCAGCCGGGTCGCGGCCGACGTCACCGACTCCGGCGGCAGCTCCGTGATCCGTCCGTCGGCGGTGGCCGTCCCGGTGAAGGTGAGGGTGGCGCCGCCCTCAGCGTCGCCCGCGCGGAGCGTCAGCGCGAGCGTGACCGTGCCGGTGCCGCGCGACTCGGTGGCGTCGCCCTCGACGGCGTACGTGCCGTCCTCGCGCGCCGACAGGCGCAGGGAGCCGCGGTAGGTGATGGAGTGGCTGCCGATGCGTACCTTCAGCCGGCCCGCGACGGGCTCGGCACCCGCGTCCTGCTGGAGCCCCGGAACGGCGCGGGCGACCCGGACGGGGTCGGCCAGCACGTCCCCGAGCCGCTCGGCCGGAACCGGAACGAACACCTCATGCTCCATGTCAGCGCAGCTTACCCAGCGGGCGCCCGGTACACCCCCCGTCGGCACGATTCACCCGCCGCCCGCGCTCCCCGGCGTCACCAGTCCCGCCTCGTACGCCACGACCACCGCCTGCGCCCTGCTGGTCAGGCCCAGCTCGGTGACGTAGAGCGCCCCGCAGGCGTGGACGGCGAGGCAGACGGCGACGGGGGCCCGGGTGCGCAGGACGAGGGGGAGGGTGAGCGGGGCGACGGGCGTCCAGCCGAGCGGGTCCAGCGCGGGCCACCCCTGGGCGACGGCCTCGGCGCCGGTCCGTCCCGCGTAGGGCGTAGAGGGGAGGGCGGGCCGCCGCACGGTGGGACGCGCCGGATCGCCGTCGCCGCGACCTCGCGCGCTCAGTACCGCGGGTGCACCAGCGTGGACGGGGGCAGCCCGGGGATCCGGGTGCGCGCCGCGTCGCGGGTGCCGCGGGCGAGCGATCCCGGCGTGAGGGTGCGCGGGCGGGGTGCCGCCGGGTCCAGGCGCGGCGTGGGGGCGGTGCGGGCGGCCAGGAGGAAGCCCCAGCCGCGGGGCGCCCCGGGGCGGGCTGCCGCGCGGTCGGGCCCGGACGCGGAGCCGGGGTCGCGGGCGCCGACGTGGTAGGCGACGGCCGGCAGACCGGCCGCGCGGAGGGTGGCGTCCACCGTCCAGAAGGCGCGGGGACGCGCGGCGAGGGGGCCCGCGTGGACCGCCAGCCGCCCGTCGGGCGCCAGCACCCGGCGCAGCAGGCCGTAGAACTCCTGCGAGTACAGCTTGGTGCTGGCCGTGATGCCCGGGTCCGGCAGGTCCGAGATCACCACGTCGTACGACGCGGAGGGGGTCGAGCGCAGCCGGTGGAAGGCGTCCCCGGCAAGGACGCGGACGCGCGCGTCGCCGTAGGCGTGTTCGTTGAGGGTGGACAGGCCGGGATCGTGCCGGGCCAGCCGGGCGAGCCCCGGGTCGGCCTCGGCGACGTCGACGCGGCGTACGCCGGGGTGGCGCAGCACCTCCCGGGCGGCGAGGCCGTCGCCGCCGCCGAGGATGAGTACGCGCGCGTGGGGGCCGTTCATCGCGGGGTGCACCAGCGCCTCGTGGTAGCGCCGCTCGTCGCTGTCGCGCACCCGCAGCCGGCCGTCCAGGAACAGGCGTAGGGGCCGGCCGTCGGTGTCGCCGGTGAGGACGACCTCCTGCACGTCTGTCCGTACGGCCACGCGGACGTCCTGGCCGTACACGGCCTGCCGGGCGGCGCGTTCGAAGTCGTCGGCGAGGACGGTCGCCGTGGCGAGGAGGGCGAGGACCACCGCGTTGGCGGTCAGCAGCAGCCAGCGGGCCCGGCGTGTCAGGTCGCGCCGGAACAGGCCGAGGACCAGGGCGGCGCCGACGACCGCGTTGACGGTGCCGGTGAGCAGCGCGCCGGTGAGCTGGCCGAGGAAGGGCAGCAGGACGAACGGGAAGGCGAGGCCGCCGACGAGCGCGCCGACGTAGTCCGCGGCGAACAGGTCGGCGACCGCGCCGCCCGGGTCCTGCCGGCGCACCCGCTGGATCAGCTCCATGAGCAGCGGCACCTCGGCGCCGATCAGCACGCCGATGGCGAGGGAGAAGGCGACCAGCAGGACGCGCGGGCCGTCGGCCCACAGGCCGCCCCAGTCACCGGTCCAGGCGAAGACGGCGTACAGGAGCATGGCGCTGGAGCCGCCGACGAGGGCGAGGGCGGCCTCGAGCGCGCCGAAGCCGGCCGCCGCGAGGCCGCGCAGCCGTTTGGCGGCGAGCGAGCCGATGCCCATGGCGAAGACCATGACGGACAGGACGACGGACGCCTGGGTGACCGAGTCTCCGATCAGGTACGAGGCGAGCGCGACGAGTTCGAGTTCGTACACGAGCCCGCAGGCCGCGCACACGAACACCCCCGCCAGCACCAGGAACCGTCCGATCGCGGGCCGTACGGGCAGCCGCGCGGGCGCTTCGGGGCCGCGGGGGCCGCCCCAGGACGGCGGAGAGCCGGGCGGGGCGGGCGCGTGCGGTTCGATCACGCAGTGACGTTACGTCACTTGGGTACTGCGCTTCGTCACCCACACGTGTGAAACTCGGGGCTCGTCGGGCACCGCAGGTTTATCCGGCCCCCGCCCACTCGCGGCGCCCGACCCCGCCCGCTCACACGGCGGACGGGCTGAACCGGGCGGTCGGCACCCGCACGCCCACCCGGGTGCGGGTCGCCACCAACTGGCCGTCCTGCGGGTAGGCGTGCCAGGTCCGCCAGTGCACCTGCCCCTCGTGCCGCTGGGCCAGCAGCGCGGTGAAGGCGTGCGGGCTGCCGGGGAAGACACCGGCCAGGCCGTGCGGATGGTCGGAGACCAGGGCCAGCAGCTCCTGGGCGCGGCCGGCGAAGGAGCCCGGCGTCAGCACCTCGACGCGGGCGGCGAACTCGTACTCCCAGTCGCCCACCCGCTTGGCGACGCCCAGCGGAAGGGGGGTGCTGCTGCCGGGGATGCACGCCACCGTCTCCGAGCAGATGCCCCGCTCCTCTTCGAGCAGGACTTGGTGGGAGGCGCCGAGCAGCCTCAACTGCAGGCGCGCGTCGCTCATTTCTACGTCGAGACAGGCGAGCGCGGGCAGCGGCTCGCGCCCCAGGGCCCAGGCCAGGTCGGCGGCGCGGGTGTCGGTGTAGGCGGTTGTCAGGGTCGTGAGCATGGATCGGCTCCGCAAGCACACAAGGAGAGGAAGGTGTGGGGCCTGCGCATCCGCGGCACTGCCGGGGATGCGGCCCGCTCAGCCCAGTCGGCCGGTCAGGAGGGGGGTCAACAGGTCGTCCGAGGAGCTGCGTTGATGAGAAAGAGCGAATCATGAACGATGGCGCCGCCACAGCGTTTTTACCCAACTTCGTGGCGTTTCCATCCCTCAGGGGGCTCCCCAGCTCAACTGTTCAACCAGGGCGCACACCCCGCCCGTACGAAGTGCGCCGGGGTGTGCGAGCGCCCGCCGGGAGTGTGACCGGCGGGCGCTCTGGGTGGGGCGTGGGGCCCGGTCCCAGGAACGGGCCCCGTGAAGGGGATGCGGCTCCCCCCGGCCGGAGCTCAGCTGCCCCGTGTCAGCTGCCTCCGCCGCATCCGCCGCCCCCTCCCCCGCAGGACGACCCGCCTCCGCAGGACGAGCCGCCACCGCAGGAGTGGCCGCCACCACAGGAGTGGCCGGAGTGGTGTCCGCCCGAGGACGAACCGCCCCCGTCACCGGCCCACCAGCTGCTGCCGCCGCTGTCGCCACCGCCGCCGCTCCGGCGCGACCCGCGGCCGCTCCCGGTCCGCACGGCACCGACGGCGCGTCGACGCATCACGAAAACCCTGATCAGCAGGGCTGCGAGCACGAACAGGATGATGCCTGTGATCACGGCTCCACCCTCCCTTCCGTTCCGGGTCTGCGCCCGGAAGTCCCCCGAAGCAATCCCCCGTCGGACGCCTCGCTGCGTGTCGATTGCCTGTGGTTCCCGCCGTGAAGCTCACCGGCGTGCACGGGAGATGCCCTTCGCCGCCGCGCCCCAAAGCAGAGTTGAGGAAGTTCTGAGGGTCCCTGAACAGGAACGGCCCCTGACCCGCACCGGAGTGCGAGTCGGGGCCGTTGGCGCCTTGCTGGTCCGTCTAGGGGCCGTCAGCACCTTACGGGTCGTACCGGAACACGGAGTTCACGAGTTTCTCTGCCGCACCAAGGCTTCTCACCCCCCGTGGCTCAGACGGTGGGGCTTCTGCGTTCGATCAGCACGACGTCCCGCCATCGGCCATGGTGTTGGCCGATGCGCTCGCGTGTACCGACGGTGCGGAAGCCCGCTTTCTGGTGGAGGACGAGGCTGGCGGTGTTCTCGGGGAAGATGCCGGATTGAATGGTCCAGATCCCGGCCGCCTCGGTAGACCTGATCAGCTTGTGGACGAGTGCGGTGCCGATGCCGTGGCCGCGTGCGTCGGGGTGGACGTACACCGAGTGCTCGACGACGCCGGCGTACGCGCATCGGTCGGAGACCGGTACGGCGGCGACCCAGCCGAGGACCCGGCCCGGGGCGTCGAGGGCGACGTACCGGTGTTCCGGCAGCTTGGTTGCGTCGAATTCCTCCCAGCCGGGAGCGGTGGTCTCGAAGGTGGCGTTGCCTTCGTCGATGCCGTGCTGGTAGATCGCCAGGACTTGGCCGGCGTGTTCGGCGGCCATCGCGGTGATGCCGTGCTCGTCGGCCGCGCTCATGGCCGGGCCGCCGGGGCGATCTCGTCGACCAGGCCGCGGATGCGCTTTTCGATCTCGTCGCGGATGGGACGAACGGCTGCAACCCCTCGTCCGGCAGGGTCGGGGAGATCCCAGTCGAGGTAGCGCTTCCCGGGAAGGACGGGGCAGGTGTCGCCGCAGCCCATCGTGATCACGACGTCGGACGCCTGGACCGCGTCGGTCGTGAGCACCTTCGGCACCTCGGTAGCGATGTCGACGCCCACCTCCGCCATGGCCTCGACGACGGCCGGGTTGACGGTGTCGGCGGGAGCGGAACCGGCGGAGCGGACTTGGACGCGGTCCCCCGCGAGGTGGGTGAGGAAGGCGGCGGCCATCTGCGAGCGTCCGGCGTTGTGGACGCAGACGAACAGAACGGACGAGGCGGTGGTGTCAGGCATGGGCGGCGTCTTCCTGGGGCGCGAGAGCGGCGACCGGGGCGGTGAAGTAGCGGCGCGCGTGCAGGGCGACGTACACGAGGCCGATCAGTACGGGCACTTCGATGAGGGGGCCGACGACGCCGGCCAGGGCCTGCCCGGAGGAGGCGCCGAAGGTGGCGATGGCGACCGCGATGGCCAGTTCGAAGTTGTTGCCGGCAGCCGTGAAGGCCAGCGTCGTCGCACGTGGGTAGTCCAGGCCGACGACGCGTCCCAGGAGCATTGATCCGGCCCACATGATCACGAAGTAGACCAGCAGCGGCAGGGCGATACGGGCGACGTCGAGGGGCTGCGAGGTGATGGCGTCGCCTTGCAGGGCGAAGAGAATGACGATCGTGAAGAGCAACCCGTACAGGGCGAAGGGGCCGATGCGCGGGATGAGCTTGGCTTCGTACCAGGCGCGGCCCTTGGTTCGCTCGCCGATGCGCCGAGTGAGGTAGCCGGCCGCGAGCGGGATGCCGAGGAACATGAGCACGCTGCGGGCGATCTCCCAGACCGAGACGTCCAGTCCGGTCTGTTCCAGGCCGAGCCAGCCGGGCAGGACGGAGAGATAGAACCAGCCGAGCGCCGAGAACGCGATGACCTGGAAGACGGAGTTCAGGGCGACGAGGACGGCGGCGGCTTCGCGGTGGCCGCAGGCGAGGTCGTTCCAGATGACGACCATGGCGATGCAGCGGGCCAGGCCGACGATGATCAGGCCGGTGCGGTAGGCGGGCAGGTCCGGCAGGAGCAGCCAGGCCAGGGCGAACATGAGCGCCGGGCCGATGATCCAGTTGAGCAGCAGAGACGGCAGCAGCAGGCGGCGGTCGCGGGTGACGGTGTCGAGGCGGTCGTAGCGGACCTTGGCCAGCACCGGGTACATCATCACGAGCAGGCCCAAAGCGATCGGTAGGGACACCCCCGTCACGGTCACCTCGGCCAGCGCCTCACCCAGGCCCGGGACCAGGCGGCCCAGGCCCAGCCCGGCAGCCATGGCGACGAGGATCCAGACGGCGAGGTAGCGGTCCACGAAGGACAGACGCCCCGTCACGCCTTGCTCAGGTGCAGCGATGCTCACGAAGCAGCTCCGGCCGACGCGGCGGGACCGGGCAGCGGCTCCCCCGTGGGGCGGGACAGGATGCCCGCCAGCCGGTCGGTCATCTCCGGGACCAGCCAGTAGTAGACCCACGTGCCACGCCGTTCGCAGTCGATGAGACCGGCCTGCCGCAGCAGCTTCAGGTGGTGCGAGATCGTCGGCTGGGACAGGTCGAAGGCCGGGGTCAGGTCGCAGACACACACCTCGCCGCCCGCCCGTGAGGCGATCATCGACAGCAGGCGCAGCCGCACCGGGTCCCCCAGTGCCTTGAACACCTTCGCCAGCTCCACGGCCTGGCCCTCGTCCAGAGGAGCGGTCAACAGTCCGGGGCAGCAGGCCCCGGACTCGTCGGTCGGGGCAAGTACCACCACGTCCTGATTCGACATGCCTCTATGTTGACATCCTTCGATTCAACGCGCAATCTTGCATTGACGGACATCGAAACAACCCGATGGGAGCCCTGCCATGTCCCGCGCTCAGCTCGCCCTCCGCGTCAGCGACCTGGAAGCGTCGATCACCTTCTACTCGAAGCTGTTCGGCACCGACCCGGCCAAGCGGCGCGAGGGCTACGCCAACTTCGCCATCGCCGAGCCCCCGCTGAAGCTCGTCCTCATCGAGGGCGAGCCCGGCGAGGAGACCCGACTGGACCACCTCGGCGTCGAGGTCGAGTCCACCGACGAGGTCACCGCGGCCACGACCCGGCTCAAGGACGCCGGCCTGGCCACCTTCGAGGAGAACGACACCTCCTGCTGCTACGCCCTCCAGGACAAGGTGTGGGTGCGCGGCCCCGGAAAGGAGCCCTGGGAGGTCTACGTCGTCAAGGCCGACGCCGACACCCTCGGCAAGAGCGTCGACTCCCGTGCCAGCGGTGACGGCTGCTGCACCACCCGGACCACCGAGGAAGCTCCGAGCACAGCGGGCTGTGCCTGCGGCTGAGGGCACGGGAGCGAGTGGGAACGGGCCCCGGCCACGGTCGGGGCCCACTCGTGCCAGCTGCCCTGTGTACGAGGCATCGAGCAGCGGCTTGCCGATGGCGGGTACCCGCCCGGAAGCCGGCTGCCCGGCGTCCTCGCGATGCAGGGTGAGTTCGGCATCGCGCGGATGCAGCCGCGCATCGGGACGTTCGTCGCCGAGCTGCCCAAGCCGTAACGGCGCTTGCTGGGCAGGGCCTGGCTGACCACGGGTTCCCGGGGCCGGTCCCTCCCCCGTGCGGTGGCCACCGCCGAAGATGAGTTGAGGAAGTCCAGAGCTTCGGCGCAGGATGGCCGGCATGACCTCGATGAGCTCCAGCGCCCGTCCCCTCCTGAACCGCCGGCTCGCTGAGTTCGGGACGACGATCTTCGCCGAGATGTCCGCGCTGGCGGTGCGGACCGGGGCGATCAACCTCGGTCAGGGCTTCCCCGACACCGACGGCCCCGAGGAGATCCGCGAGGCCGCCGTACGGGCGCTGCGTGACGGGCGCGGCAACCAGTACCCGCCGGGCCCCGGCGTCCCCGAGCTGCGCGCCGCGGTCGCCGACCACCAGCTGCGCCGCTACGGCCTGTCCTACGACCCGGACACCGAGGTCCTGGTCACCGCGGGCGCCACGGAGGCCATCGCCGCGGCCCTGCTGGCCCTGGTGGAGCCCGGCGACGAGGTCGTCGCGCTGGAGCCGTACTACGACTCGTACGCGGCCTGCGTGGCGATGGCGGGCGGTACGCGCGTGCCCGTGACGCTGCGCCCGCACGGGGAAGCCGGGCAGCGGTCCTTCCGCCTGGACCTGGACGAGCTGCGCGACGCGGTCACCGACCGCACCCGGCTCCTGCTGCTGAACACCCCGCACAACCCGACGGGCACGGTCCTGACCCGCGCGGAGCTGGCGGCGATCGCCGAGCTGGCCGTGGAGCGGGACCTGCTGGTGGTGACCGACGAGGTCTACGAGCACCTGGTCTTCGACGCGGCCGAACACATCCCGCTGGCGTCCTTCCCGGGGATGCGGGAGCGCACGGTGACCATCGGGTCGGCCGGCAAGACCTTCTCGTTCACCGGCTGGAAGGTCGGCTGGGTCACCGCCGCGCCCGCCCTGGTGACGGCGGTCCGCTCGGCCAAGCAGTACCTGACGTACGTGGCCTCGGGGCCCTTCCAGTACGCGGTCGCCGAGGCGCTCGCGCTGCCCGAGAGCTACTTCACCGCCTACCGGGAGGACATGGAGGCGAAGCGGGACCTGCTGGCGGCGGGGCTGGCCGAGGCGGGCTTCGGGGTGTACCGGCCCGCCGGGACGTACTTCGTCACCACCGACATCCGCCCGCTCGGCGAGCGCGACGGCTTCGCCTTCTGCCGCACCCTGCCGGAACGCTGCGGGGTGGCGGCAATCCCGAACGCCGTCTTCTACGACCACCGGGAGCAGGGCGCACCCTTCGTGCGGTTCACCTTCTGCAAACGGGCGGATGTATTGCGGGAAGCAACGGATCGACTGCTCAGGCTGCGGAAGGACTGAGCTTCGAACGCGTCCCGCCTCAGCACCGGGAGTCCTGCGTCAGCGGGCGTCCGCTTCGGGCTCCGGGCGCGGGAGTTCGTCGAGGTCGAGGGTGAAGGTGCGGCCGTCGGCCAGGGGGACGGGCAGCTTGCCCGTGCCGTACTTGTGGGTGTGTGCCGCGATGTAACCGGTGGCGGTCGGCTGGGTGTGGAGGACGACTTCCTGGGCGTACGGGTCGACGACCAGGTAGATCGGGATGCCGTAGCGGCCGTACTTCGCGGTGCAGTCGTCGTAGTCCTTGCGCGCGGAGGAGGTCGAGACGACCTCGGAGATCAGCAGGACGTCCTCGAAGCTGTAGCGCTTGCCTTCCTTGTGAGCGTCCTCGCGCAGGATCGCCAGGTCAGGGGCGGAGTTCTCGTCGGCGGGGAAGTCGATGTAGACGTCGGAGATGACCTTCGCGTGACGGCCGAGGGCGAGAGCGGAGTCGATCTGCATCGACCTGATGGTGCTGGAGTGCTCTTCGCTCTGCGGAGTCATGATCACCTTTCCCTCGGCTCCGAACAGGACCGTGTATCCCTTGGGGAACTCGGTGTGCACCATCGCGTCGAGGCTCATGGACGGCTCCTTCCCGTGTGTGGTCAGGATACGGCGGACAGCGCCGTGTCCCGAGCCCGGCGACAGGGCTGTACGCCCGCTCGGCCAAGCAGTACCTGACATACGTCGCCTGCGGCCACGCCCGCCGGCAGGGGGGCGCGCCCTTCGTGCGGTTCGCGTTCTGCATGAGGGCGCCGGTCCTCCGGGAGGCGGTGCAGCGGCTGAAGACGCCGGCGGGCCGGGCCCCCCGCCCGCACCGGGACGACGAGAGCCCGGACCCTCCGCGGTGCGGGGGTCCGGGCTCTTGGCGACTCGGCCGCGGGCGCGGACTACTCGTCGTCCTCGTCGGTCGGCTTCTCCGCCTCGTTGACGTCCTGCTCCAGGCCGAGCTGCTCCACGAGCCACCGGTCGAACTCGATGGCGGCCCGCACCCAGCTGACCGTCGAGGAGACGAAGTGCTCCAGGCTGACGCCCATGCCGATCAGCATCTGGGCCTCGCCGATCAGGCGGACCGTGCCGTCGTCGTGGGTGTGGGAGTACACCTTGGGCCACAGGGTGCGCCGGTTCCAGTCGTCGACCGACTCGAGCAGCTGCGGCTTCTCGTCGATCTGGTGGGGCCGGTCGTAGAACGTCCGCACCGAGAAGACCTGCTGGTCCTCCTCGCCGCGGAACATGAAGTACGTGCGGAACTGCTCCCACGGCGCCGCGAGGTCTCCCTCGTCGTCGACGACGTACTTCAGCTCCATCTGTTCGAGGAGCTGCTTCACAAGATCCTGATCCGGGACGACGGGGCCCGCCGGTCCTTGGGGCTGCGGCTCGGGCTGCTTGCCCCCGAAGTTCGGAATCGAGGACGGGTCGATGCTCACCGTGAATTTCCCTTCGTACGGATCCGGCCATCCTCCCTCATGCGGGGAGGGGGGTGGCAAGCCCGTCGGGGCCTGTCAGCCCTCGGCTGACTCGATCCGGCCAGTCGGGTACCCCCTCGGGGCCCCGGCAACCCGTCGGACGGGTCGCCGGGGCGGGCCGTGCGACCCGCTACAGCGTCTTGCCGCTCGCCGGTCCCACGATCAGGTCCTCGCCGAAGCGGTCCACCCGGACCGTGTCGCCGTCCTTGATCTCGCCGGAAAGGATCTCCCGGGCGAGCCGGTCGCCGATCGCGGTCTGCACGAGGCGGCGCAGCGGGCGGGCGCCGTAGGCCGGATCGTTGCCCTCCTCGGCCAGCCAGCCGAGGGCCTCCTCGGTGACCTCCAGGGTGAGGCGGCGTTCGGCGAGCCGCCGGGCCAGGCCGTCGATCTGGAGCCGTGCGATCCGGCTCAGCTCCTCCTTGCTCAGCGCCGAGAAGACCACCAGGTCGTCCAGCCGGTTGAGGAACTCCGGCTTGAAGGACGCCCGGACCACCTCCAGGACCTGCTGCTTCTTCTCCGCCTCGCCACTCGTCGGGTCGACCAGGTACTGGCTGCCCAGGTTGGAGGTGAGCACCAGGATGGTGTTGCGGAAGTCGACGGTGCGGCCCTGCCCGTCGGTGAGGCGCCCGTCGTCCAGCACCTGGAGCAGGATGTCGAAGACCTCGGGGTGCGCCTTCTCCACCTCGTCGAGCAGCACGACGGTGTACGGCCGCCGCCGCACGGCCTCGGTGAGCTGGCCGCCCTCCTCGTACCCGACGTATCCGGGCGGGGCGCCGACCAGCCGGGCCACGCTGTGCTTCTCGCTGTACTCGGACATGTCGATGCGGACCATGGCCCGCTCGTCGTCGAAGAGGAAGTCGGCGAGCGCCTTGGCCAGCTCGGTCTTGCCCACGCCGGTGGGGCCGAGGAAGAGGAAGGAACCGGTCGGGCGGTCCGGGTCGGCGATCCCGGCCCGGGAGCGGCGTACGGCGTCGGAGACGGCGCGCACCGCCTCGGTCTGGCCGATGAGCCGCTTGCCCAGCTCGTCCTCCATGCGCAGCAGCTTCTGCGTCTCGCCCTCCAGGAGGCGCCCGGCGGGGATGCCGGTCCAGGAGGCGACGACGTCCGCGATGTCGTCGGCGCCGACCTCCTCCTTGACCATGGTGTCCCGGGCGACCTCTTCCTCGGCCTCGGAGGCGGCCTCCAGGTCGCGCTCCAGGGTGGGGATCTCGCCGTACAGCAGCTTGCTGGCGGTGTCGAAGTCGCCGTCGCGCTGGGCGCGCTCGGCCTGCCCGCGCAGTTCGTCGAGCTTCTCCTTCAGCTCGCCGACCCGGTTGAGGGACTGCTTCTCCTTCTCCCAGCGGGCGGTGAGGCCGCGCAGCTCCTCCTCCTTGTCGGCGAGGTCGCGCCGCAGCCGCTCCAGGCGCTCCAGGGAGGCGGCGTCGGTCTCCTTGCCGATCGCCAGCTCCTCCATCTTCAGCCGGTCGACGGAGCGCTGGAGCTCGTCGATCTCGACGGGCGAGGAGTCGATCTCCATGCGCAGCCGGGAGGCGGCCTCGTCGACGAGGTCGATGGCCTTGTCGGGCAGGAAGCGGGAGGTGATGTACCGGTCGGAGAGGCTCGCGGCGGCCACCAGGGCGCTGTCGGCGATCTGCACCTTGTGGTGGGCCTCGTAGCGGCCCTTGAGCCCGCGCAGGATGGCGATGGAGTCCTCGACGGTCGGCTCGGCGACCAGCACCTGCTGGAAGCGCCGCTCCAGGGCGGGGTCCTTCTCGATGCGCTCCCGGTACTCGTCGAGCGTGGTCGCGCCGACCATGCGCAGCTCGCCGCGCGCGAGCATCGGCTTGAGCATGTTCCCGGCGTCCATGGCGGAGTCCCCGCCGGCGCCGGCGCCGACGACGGTGTGCAGCTCGTCGATGAAGGTGACGACCTGCCCGTCGGAGTCCTTGATCTCGGCGAGGACGGTCTTCAGCCGCTCCTCGAACTCACCGCGGTACTTGGCCCCGGCGACCATGGCGCCGAGATCCAGCGCCACCAGCCGCTTGTCCTTCAGCGACTCGGGCACGTCGCCCTTGACGATCCGCTGGGCGAGCCCTTCGACGACGGCGGTCTTGCCGACGCCGGGCTCACCGATGAGCACGGGGTTGTTCTTGGTGCGCCGGCTGAGCACCTGGACCACCCGCCGGATCTCCTGGTCGCGTCCGATGACGGGGTCGAGCTTCCCGTCCCGGGCGGCGGCGGTGAGGTCGGTGCCGAACTTCTCCAGGGCCTTGTACTGGCCCTCGGGGTCGGGCGTGGTCACCCGGCGCCCTCCCCTCGCCTTGCGGAAGGCCTCCTGCAGCTTCTTCGCACTGGCTCCCTGCCCCTCCAGTACCTCACCGGCCGCGCCGCCCTTCGCGGCGATGCCGAGGAGCAGGTGCTCGGTGGAGAGGTACTCGTCCCCGAGCTCCTTGGCGCGGGCCTGGGCGTCGGCGACCACGGCGAGCATCTCACGGCTGGGCTGCGGGGGCGCGACCGTGGACCCGGTCACGCTGGGCAGCCCGGCGACGATGCGCTCGGCGCCGGTGCGCACGGCGGCGAGGTCGGCCTCGACGGCGACGAGCAGGTCGGTGATGTTCTCGTTGTCCTGCCCCTGGAGCAGGGCCAGCAGCAGATGGCCCGGGGTGAGGTCGGCGTTCCCCTCGGTCACGGCACGGTTGCTGGCCGCGTTGATCGCGTCACGGCTCCGGTTGGTCAGCTCGGCGTCCACGTTCTGGCTCTCCTCCTCGCGTCGGCCGTCGGCGGTCCGGCCTTGTCTCCATGTCTCCCAGTGCTGACTCCTACAACCTACACAAAGTTGAGTCTATTCCACTCAAGGGAGAAGGGACACGTGTCCCCATGACACGGCACGAGAGTCTTTTCGGCCAGCTGCGGAACCGGCGGGTATGCCGAGATGTCCGCACATGCGACAGCGGCGTCACCGTGTTCAGGTCACGGTGACGCCGCTGCCGGGGGGAAGCACCTGAGCGATTTGTTACGACGGGGGAATCGCGTCAGGCACTGCGGGGGGTGGCCGAGATGGTCCTCACATCGGGGATCTCCGGCTGCTCGAGCCGGTGGTCCCGCTGGTCCAGGTTCACAAAGATCATTCCGTAGCGGATGGCACACCGCACAGGCTGCGGCGCCCCCCGAGGCCGCCGCAGACACCGGTACGCCCGCACGTCGCCGTCCTCGTCCAGCGTGACGACGACCGGCTCACCGAAGACGGTCACCATCAGGGAGTCACCGGCGTGCGGGATCGCGGTGACCAGGTCGATGAAGTGCCAGCCGGAGCGGTAGGCGGTGGCCATTTCACGACGGAAGGAGCGGCCGTCGGGTGGAGTCGTCATCACTCAGCCCCAGGTGCTGTCGTCTTCGCCGAGCGGAGCGTGCTCCGCACCCGGCGCGCTCGAAGCAACCGTGGTAGCAGTCATTCCCCAGGTACTGTCCGCCCGCGTCTCAGCCTTCGCGCCGCTGAGACCGGTCAGCGCACCGACGGCCACGACGACGGAGAAGGCGGCAGCAAGCACCGAGCGAAGCAATGTGTTGCGCATAATCGGCTTCGTCCTCACTTGAAGGTCCCCTCTTCCCCCGTCGGATAAGACGATGGCTCATTCGGGCACGTCATGGCCACACAATCGGTGCATCATGTTCCTGCACGTTCAGGACCCTGGGGGGTGGAGATTTGATAGCGAATCGGACTAAAGCACCACATCCCCATGCGATGTCCGAACTGTGCGAGGAGGGCAGCCGTCTCTACTCGGCCGCCCTGCGCCTCGGACGGGTGGCCCGGCAGGACGCGGAAGCCGTGCCGTGCCTGATCGAGTTCGCCCTGCTGCACCCCGATCCGGACGACGCGAACTGGCTGCGCCCGGTGCCTCCGTCCATCGCCCTGGCCCAGCGGCTCAACTCGATCGAGCGGGAGATCGCCGAACGCCGGCGCGCGTCGATCGAACTGGCCGACGCCTTCGAACCCTTCCTCGCACTCGGCGCCCACACCACCACCAACACGCACTCGATAGCGGTCCTGGAGGGGCTGGACCGCATCAACGCGGCACTCGACCTGGCCACGGCCGAGTGCCGCTCGGAGATGCTCACCGTCCAGCCGAGCAGTCGCCGCCTGGAGCACACGCTGCTGCAGGGGCTCGAACGCGACAAACCGCTGCTCGACCGCGGAGTACGCATCAGGACCCTCTACCAGCACACGGCCCGGTACAGCCCGGAAACGCTGGGGTACGTGTCCCAGTTCTCCGACGGCAAGGTCGAGTACCGGACGATCGACGAGCTGGTGGAGCGCCTCATCATCTGTGACGAGACGGTCGCCTTCATCCCCACCCGCGACGACCGGCAGGTGGCTCTGGAACTGCGTCACCCGGGTCTCGTCCGGTACCTGATCAAGGTCTTCGAGTTCATGTGGTCCCGCGCGGTGCCGCTGAGCACGGGGGCTCCCTACGAAACCGCACCCGACGGCATCACGGAGATCCAGCACTCGATCGCCAAGCTGCTCGTCGAAGGGCACGTGGACGAGGCCATCACCCGCCGCCTGGGCATGAACGTGCGCACCTGCCGGGCGCACATAGCCAAGCTGGCGGGGGCCCTGGGCAGCGGCAGCCGCGCCCAGCTCGGCTACCTCATAGCCCAGTCCGGCATCCTGGAACAGGACGACTGAAGGCCGACCGGAGACCCTCGCATGACGGCACAGGCGCGCGCCCCGCACCCCGAGCACGGCCCCGAGGAGCTGTGCCCCGCGGGGACGCTGCTGTACCGACGCGCCCTGGACGAAGGCCGGGTCACGGAGCGGGAGACCGCCGCGACGCCCTGCCTGCTCGACTTCGGGCTGCTCCAGCCGTCCCTCGACGCCCCCGACCGGCTGGAGCCCGTACCGCCGGTCGTCGCGCTGCACCGGTTGCTGCGTACGTCGCAGGAGCGGATCGCCGACGAACGCCGCCGGGAGGAACGGCTGGCCGAGACCTTCACGGCGTTCGTGCGCGCCTCGTCGCCGTCGACGGCCGGGGAGAGCGCCGTGCTCAGGCTCCTCAGCGGCAAGGAGCGCATCGACCGGACGATCGGCGAGGTCATGGCCGAGGCCACCGACCAGGTCCTGACGATCCAGCCCCACAGCACCCACATCGGTCCGGACCCCCGTGTCCACGAGGCCGCGCTGGAACGCGACCAGGCGCTCCTCGACCGCGGCGGCCGCATCCGGACCCTCTACCAGCACACGCTGCGCCACGCTCCCACCGTGCTCGCCCGCTACGAGCGCCTGCGCGGCGACGTGCGGGCCCGCACCCTCGACGAGGTCACCGACCGCCTCATCGTCGTGGACCGCTCCGCCGCCTACATCCCGGCCAACACCGACCGCACGATGGCCCTCGAAGTCCGCCACCCCGCCCTGATCGCCTACTTCGTCAACACCTTCGACCGGCTGTGGCACCTCGCCACGCCCATGTACCCCCAGGCCGTCCACCAGCCCACCCTCAACGGCATCACGCCCCGCCAGCGCGCCATAGCCGCCCTGCTCGTCGAAGGCCACACCGACGGCGACATCGCCGACCGCCTCGGGATGAACGTGCGCACCGCCCGCGTCCACATCGCCAAGCTCGCCGCCACGCTCGGCAGCGAGAGCAGGGCCCAACTCGGCTATCTCATCGGGCGGTCGGGGATTCTCGACCGGGAAGGATGACGGGGGCCGCGGAGGCGCGCGGGGAGCCGTCCAGACCGGCCTGGGCTATCCGGACGCCCAACTGCGTGCGGCTGGCGGCGCCCAGGGTCTCCGAGAGGCGGGCGATGTGCGCGCGGGCCGTGCGGACGCTGATGCCGAGGCGTTCCGCGATCACCGCGTCCTGGTGGCCCTCGGCGAGCAGCGCCGCGATGGACTGCTCGCGGTGCGAGATGCCCTCGATGCCGGTGGCGGGCAGCGGCGCGGTCAGGGGGATCGCCAGCCGCCACAGGCGTTCGAAGACCGTGACCAGGTAGGCGACCAGGGCCGGGTGGCGCAGCTCCAGGGCCATCGTGCGGTCGGTGTTGGCGGGGATGAAGGCGACCGTGCGGTCGAAGAGGATGAGACGGTCGATGACCTCGTCCAGGGTGCGGGCCTCCACCGCGTCACCCATGAGTTCGAGGTAGTTGAGCAGGCCCTGCCCGTGCCGGGCCACGTGCGTGTACAGGTCCCGCATCCGCACCCCGCGCCCGCGCAGCGCCAGCGCCCGGTGCAGACCCTCGGACAGCTCGTGCTCGCGCCGGATGCCGCCGGGCTGGACGGTGAGCACCTGCGTCGTGCAGGCCTGCGTCGCCTCGTCCATCGCGGCCTGGATGCGGGACAGGCCGTCGAGCACCCGGATCGCCGTGCCCTCCGTGCCGGCCGGGGACTGCAGCAGCCTGCCCAGGTCCGCGTACCACTCGAAGGCCTCCACGGCCGAACCCACCCGCCGCTGACTGGCGCTGACCTCGTCGTGGACGCCGCGCAGCAGCCGGGTCATGACCTCCTGCGGGGAGGTGGGCACCAGCCAGTCCATGTCGTCGGGGTCCGGGTGCAGCAGGGCCAGTTCCAGGAGGCAGGGGACCGGCTCGGCGTCCTGGCGCGGCACCCTTCCGCGCCGTACGGCCCGGGAGTACACGCGGTCCCCGGCCGCGCACAGCCGCTCGGCCCCGTGCGGGTGCTCCTGAGCCCCGTGCCCGGCCATCGCCCATCCACCCCCGGTTCCGGCTCTTCCGCAGCGCAACTATGCGCGGCCCGGACCGGCTCCGCAACACGGCTTGGCCCCGCTCAAAGACCGAAAGGAGCCGGTTACGACCGGAATGCCCCGAGGGTGGAACCGGAAGGACACACGGGCTACTTCAGGCCGAGCTCCGCGCACGCGTCCGCGTACTTGGCGGTGCAGATGTCGGTGACCTTGTAGAAGCCGTCGGCGACGACCGTCTCCTCGATGTTGGCCTTGGTGAGGGCGACGACGGGGACGAGCTGGGCGGGCACGCCCTTCTGGGTGGGGCTGTCCACCTTGTCGCGGGCGAGCGCGTCGAACTGGATGTCCCGGCCCTGGACCCGCGCCACGGCCATCTCCGCGGCGTTCTCGGCCTGCTGCGGGTAGGACTTGTACACGCTCATGTACTGCTCGCCGGTGACGATCCGCTGGACCGCCGCCAGCTCCGCGTCCTGGCCGGTGATCGGGGGCAGGTCGGTGACGCCCGCGTCCTCCAGGGCCTTGATGATGCCGCCCGCCATGCCGTCGTTGGCCGAGTAGACGCCCGCGATGTCGTCCTTGCCGATCTTCTTGATCGCCTCGGCCATGTTCGCCTCGGCGTTCTCCGGCTTCCAGTCCTTGGTGTCGAAGGACTGGGCGATCGTCACCTTGCCGTTCAGCTCGGACAGCGCGCCCGCCTTGAACTGCTTGGCGTTCGGGTCGATGGACGAGCCGTTCATCATGACGATCTTCTCGGAGCTGCCCGGGTCGCCGCCGAGCGCCTCGATGAGGGAGCGGGCCTGGACCTCGCCGACCAGTTCGTTGTCGAAGGAGATGTAGCCGTCGACCGGGCCCTCGGCCAGCCGGTCGTAGGCGATGACGGGGATGCCGGCGTCCTTGGCCTTGCGCACGCCGTCCCCGATGGCGTGGGCGTCGACCGGGTCGAGGACGATCACGTCGACCTTGTCCTCGATCATCTGCTGCAGCTGGTCGGCCTGCTTGGTGGCGCTGGCCTCGGCGTTGGCGTACTTGACGATGCCCTCGTCCCGGGTGAGCTCACCGATCTTCTTCTTGAAGAAGGGGTAGTCGAACTGCTCGTACCGCGTGTTCTCCTTCTCCGGCAGCAGCAACCCGACCAGCAGGTCGTTGCCCTGGGTCGGGCTCGCGTCGTCGCTGCTCTCCGACGCGCCCAGCACGCCGCAGGAAGCGAGCGAGAAGGTCATCAGGGACGCGGCCACGGACAGGGCGGTTCGACGGGCACGGCTGCTCACTGCGCTGGACCTTCCGACACACGGGTTTGGCTGGAACCGAGGTGACCCGGATGACCCAGGTGAAGGGAAGCCAACGCTGTCTTCACCAAATCGTCAAGAAGTACTGGACCAATGAGACTGCACCGTTGTGAACAGGCCCCGGAGGACGCGTCGGTCCTCCGGGGCCTGCGATGCCGTTTCCCTTGTGCCGCCGGTCAGTCCGAGGGCTGGCCGTGGCGCTTGGGCCGCCAGACCACCAGGGCGCTGGTCTGCTGTACCTCTTGGTAAGGAACCAGGTCACGGCGGTACGACGCGTGTACGGCGGCCTCGCGCTGGCGCATCGCCGTGGCCGCTCCGTCGAGGGCTGCGGCCAGCTCGGCCGCGCGTGCCTGGAGCTCGGCGACCTGGTTCTCCAGCTCGATGATGCGCTTGATTCCGGCCAGATTGATGCCCTCGTCCTGCGACAACTGCTGGACCTGTCGGAGCAGTTCGATGTCGCGGGCCGAGTAGCGCCGGCCGCGGCCGGCCGTGCGGTCCGGGGAGACCAGGCCGAGGCGGTCGTACTGGCGCAGCGTCTGCGGGTGCAGGCCGGAGAGCTGGGCCGCCACCGAGATGACGTAGACCGGGGTGTCCTCGGTCAGTTCGTACGGGTTGCGTCGACGACCGTCCATTCCGTCAAGCTCCCTTCGCGGCCTGGAACAACTCCGCCCGCGGATCCTCGTCCGCGGTCGCCTCGCGATACGCCTCCAGTGCGTCACGAGCCTTCCCCGTCAGATCCTTCGGAACACTCACCTCCACGGTGACCAGGAGGTCGCCGCGGGTGCCGTCCTTGCGGACCGCTCCCTTGCCCCGGGCCCGCATGGTGCGGCCGTTGGGCGTGCCCGCCGGCAGCTTGAGCGTGACGGGCGGACCGCCCAGGGTCGGGACCCGGACCTCGCCGCCGAGGGCCGCCTCGGCGTAGGTGACCGGGACGGTGACGGTGAGGTTGTCGCCCCGGCGGCCGAAGACGGGGTGCTCCTTGACGTGCACGACCACGTACAGGTCGCCCGCCGGACCGCCCCGCTCGCCCGGCGTGCCCTTGCCGCGCAGCCGGATGCGCTGCCCGTCCGACACCCCGGCGGGGATGCGGACCTGCATCGTCCGCGAGGACTTGGCGCGTCCGGAGCCCTTGCAGACCTCGCAGGGGTCCTCGGCGATCAGGCCGCGGCCCTTGCAGTCGGGGCACGGGTCGGTGAGGGAGAAGCCGCCGCCGGAGCCCCGCGCGACCTGGCCGGTGCCGACGCAGGTCGGGCACACGCGCGGCGTGCCGTTCTTGTCGCCGGTGCCCGAACAGGCCTTGCAGGGCGCCTGCGAGGACATCCTGAGCGGCACGGTCGCGCCCTCGATGGCCTCGGTGAAGCTGAGGGTCACCTCGGACTCGATGTCCTGCCCGCGCCGCGGCTGCGTGCGCGTGCCGGCGCCGGGCCCGCCGCCCGTGCGGTTGAACAGGCCCCCGAAGACGTCGCCGAGGCCGCCGCCGAAGCCGCCGGCGCCCTGGCCCCCGCCCTGGGCGCCGCCTCCGAAGAGGTCGCCCAGGTCGAAGTTGAAGGTGCCGCCGCCGGCGCCCGGCCCGGGACGGAATCCTCCGTTGCCGAAGAGGGCGCGGGCCTCGTCGTACTCCTTGCGCTTCTTGGGGTCGCCGAGGATGTCGTTGGCCTCGGAGATCTCCTTGAAGCGCTCCTCCGCCCTGGCGTTCCCCTTGTTGGCGTCCGGGTGGTTCTCGCGGGCGAGCTTCCGGTACGCCTTCTTGATCTCGGCCTCGGTGGCGTCCTTGGGGACGCCGAGAACCTTGTAGTAGTCCTTCTCGATGAAGTCCTTCGTGCTCATCCCCGACGTCCCTCCTTCCTCGGCTTCCTCGTCACGTCAAGCTCAGCCCTCGTCCGGGCCACCGCTCTCCTTGGTCCCGGCGTCGTCCTCCGTGTCGGAGGCGTCCTGCCCCTCGGAACCGGCCTCGGCCGGCTTGACCGTCTGGGCACCCGGCTGCGGCTCGGCGACCGCCACCCGCGCGGGGCGGATGGTGCGTTCGCCGATCCGGTACCCGGGCTGCAGGATCGCCACGCACGTCGTCTCGGTGACGTCCGGCGCGTAGGAGTGCATCAGGGCCTCGTGGATCGTCGGGTCGAAGGGCTCGCCCTCCTTGCCGAACTGCTGGAGGCCCATCTTGGCGATGACCGTCTCCAGCGACTCCGCGACGGACTTGAAGCCACCGACCAGTTCGCCGTGCTCCCGGGCGCGCCCGATGTCGTCGAGCACGGGAAGCAGCTCGGACAGGAGGTTCGCCACGGCGACCTCCTTGACCGCGACGCGGTCCCGCTCCACCCGGCGGCGGTAGTTCTGGTACTCGGCCTGGAGGCGCTGGAGGTCCGCCGTCCGCTCGTTCAGCGCGGTGCGCACCTGGTCCAGCTGGGCCAGCAGGCCCGCGTTCTCGCTCGCGTCCCCGGCCGGGGCCGCCCCCTCTTCGGAGGCGGCCTGCGGCTCGGCGTCGTCAGGGGTGGCGCCGGAGGGGACGTCGGGCTTCTCGTCGAAACCCGGGGTCTCCTCCGTCACGCGGCACCGTCCTTGCGCTCGTCGTCCACGATCTCGGCGTCGACGACGTCGTCGTCGGCACCCTTGCCCTCGGCGCCGGCACCGGCGCCCGGGGCCTCGCCGCCGGCGGCCTGCGCGGCCTGGGCGTCGGCGTACATGGCCTGGCCCAGCTTCTGCGAGACGGCGGCGACCTTCTCGGTGGCGGTGCGGATCTCGGCGGTGTCCTCGCCCTTGAGCTTCTCCTTCAGCTCGGCGACGGCACCCTCGACCTCGGTCTTCACCTCGCCGGGGACCTTGTCCTCGTTGTCCTTGAGGAACTTCTCCGTCTGGTAGACGAGCTGCTCGCCCTGGTTGCGGGACTCGGCGGCCTCGCGGCGGGCGTGGTCCTCCTCCGCGTACTTCTCGGCCTCCTGGCGCATCCGGTCGACCTCGTCCTTCGGCAGCGAGGAGCCGCCGGTGACGGTCATCTTCTGCTCCTTGCCCGTGCCCAGGTCCTTCGCGGTCACGTGCATGATGCCGTTGGCGTCGATGTCGAAGGCGACCTCGATCTGCGGGACGCCGCGGGGCGCCGGCGGCAGACCGGTCAGCTCGAACATCCCGAGCTTCTTGTTGTACGCCGCGATCTCGCGCTCGCCCTGGTAGACCTGGATCTGCACGGAGGGCTGGTTGTCCTCGGCGGTGGTGAAGATCTCCGAGCGCTTGGTCGGGATCGTCGTGTTCCGCTCGATCAGCTTGGTCATGATGCCGCCCTTGGTCTCGATGCCGAGGGACAGCGGGGTGACGTCGAGCAGCAGGACGTCCTTGACCTCGCCCTTGAGGACACCGGCCTGGAGGGCGGCGCCGATGGCGACGACCTCGTCCGGGTTGACGCCCTTGTTGGCGTCCTTGCCGCCGGTCAGCTCCTTGACCAGCTCGGCGACGGCGGGCATACGGGTGGAGCCGCCGACGAGGACGACGTGGTCGATCTCGGACAGCTGGATGCCGGCGTCCTTGATGACGTTGTGGAACGGCGTCTTGCAGCGCTCCAGCAGGTCGGAGGTCAGCTGCTGGAACTGGGCGCGGGTGAGCTTCTCGTCCAGGTGCAGCGGGCCCTCGGCGGAGGCCGTGATGTAGGGGAGGTTGATCGTGGTCTCGGTGGACGAGGACAACTCGATCTTGGCCTTCTCGGCCGCCTCGCGCAGACGCTGGAGCGCCATCTTGTCCTTGGCCAGGTCCACGCCGTGGCCGGACTGGAACTGCTTGACCAGGTAGTCGACGACGCGCTGGTCCCAGTCGTCACCACCGAGGTTGTTGTCACCGTTGGTGGCCTTCACCTCGACGACACCGTCGCCGATCTCCAGCAGCGAGACGTCGAACGTACCGCCACCGAGGTCGAAGACCAGGATGACCTGCTCGTCCTTGTCCAGGCCGTACGCCAGCGCGGCGGCGGTCGGCTCGTTGACGATGCGCAGGACGTTGAGGCCCGCGATCTCACCGGCCTCCTTGGTGGCCTGGCGCTCGGCGTCGTTGAAGTACGCCGGGACGGTGATGACCGCGTCGGTCACCTTCTCGCCCAGGTAGGACTCGGCGTCCCGCTTCAGCTTCTGCAGCACGAAGGCGCTGATCTGCTGCGGGTTGAAGTCCTTGCCGTCCAGGTTGACCTTCCAGTCGGTGCCCATGTGGCGCTTGACCGAGCGGATGGTCCTGTCGACGTTCGTGACCGCCTGGCGCTTGGCCACCTCGCCGACGAGCACCTCACCGTTCTTGGCGAAGGCGACGACGGACGGCGTGGTCCTGGCGCCCTCGGCGTTGGTGATGACGGTGGGCTCGCCGCCCTCCAGAACGCTGACGACGGAGTTAGTCGTGCCCAGGTCGATGCCGACCGCACGTGCCATGGTGAATAACCTCCAGCTGACTTGAGTGGAACAGGCTCAAGTGTGCACGACACCCGGCGATGGGTCAACAGACGTGAGTCGAGCGGACTCAACTCTTATCCGTTCCTTACGCGCAATGAGCCGCCGACCTGGGGATTCCTCGCAACCGCGGCCCGATGAACCGGAAAAATCGCCACCCGAAAGGACGCATCGGCCGGGACTCCGGCCGCCCCGCGCGGGCCGTGGGACGCGCGGGGGTCAGGGTTGCCTCAGCGACGCAGATCACCGCACGTCCGACTACAGTGCGGCAGAGGATGGGGGTACTCTCGAACGGACTGAATAAGTTACCGCTTAGTAATACCGCCCCCTCGCAACCTCGCAGGCCCGAGGAGCCCCCAAATGCAACTCGCCGCGATCATCGTGTCGCTGGTCCTGATCGTGGTCGGCGTCGCACTGTTCGGCCGCGCCGTCCTGCAGATCTTCACCTACATGCGGCTGGGCCAGCCGGTGCCGGCCGGAACGCGGACCAACGACCCCGTGGACCGCACCGTCACCGTGGTCAGGGAGTTCCTCGGCCACACCCGGATGAACCGCTGGGGCATCGTCGGTGTGGCGCACTGGTTCGTCGCGGTGGGCTTCTTCTCCCTGCTGCTGACCATCGTCAACGCCGTCGGCCAGCTCTTCCAGGCCGACTGGATCCTGCCGGTCATCGGCGACTGGGCGCCGTACAACGTCTTCGTCGAGTTCATCGGCACCATGACCGTGCTCGGCATCCTGGTCCTGATCGTCGTCCGGCAGCTCAGCCACCCGCGCAAGCCGGGCCGCAAGTCCCGCTTCGGAGGCTCCAACTTCGGCCAGGCGTACTTCGTCGAGGCCGTCATCCTCATCGTCGGCGTCTGCATCTTCATGCTGCACGCGCTGGAGGGCGCCCTCCACCACGTGGACGGCTACGAGGCGTCGTTCTTCATCTCGTACCCGGTCGTCTCCGCGCTCGGGGACCTGGACCTCGGCACGCTCCAGAACCTCGTCTACTTCTTCGCCGGACTGAAGATCGCGACCTCCTTCATCTGGATGATCACGGTCGCCCTGAAGACCGACATGGGCGTGGCCTGGCACCGCTTCCTGGCCTTCCCCAACATCTGGTTCAAGCGCGACGCGAAGGGCGGCACCGCGCTCGGTCCGCTGCTCCCGATGACCTCGGGCGGCGAGCCGATCGACTTCACCGACCCCGGCGACGACGACGTCTTCGGCGTCTCCCAGGTCGAGCAGTTCTCCTGGAAGGGCCTGCTCGACTTCTCCACCTGCACCGAGTGCGGCCGCTGCCAGTCGCAGTGCCCCGCCTGGAACACCGGCAAGCCGCTCTCCCCCAAGCTCCTGATCATGTCCCTGCGCGACCACGCGCACGCCAAGGCCCCCTACCTGCTGGCCGGCGGCGGCAAGACCATGGAGGGCGAGGAGAAGGCGTCCGAGGAGCAGCTGAAGGACGTCCCGGCCGCCGCCCTCGCCGAGGCCGAGCGCCCGCTGATCGGCACCCTGGAGGAGCAGGGCGTCATCGACCCGGACGTCCTGTGGTCCTGCACCACCTGCGGCGCCTGCGTCGAGCAGTGCCCGGTCGACATCGAGCACGTCGACCACATCGTCGACATGCGCCGCTACCAGGTCATGATCGAGTCGGCGTTCCCCTCCGAGGCCGGCACGATGCTCAAGAACCTGGAGAAGAAGGGCAACCCCTGGGGCCTGGCGAAGAAGCAGCGCCTGGAGTGGCTCAAGGAGCTGGACTTCGAGGTCCCGGTCGTCGGCAAGGACATCGAGGACCTCACCGAGGTCGAGTACCTCTACTGGGTCGGCTGCGCCGGCGCCCTGGAGGACCGCGCCAAGAAGACCACCAAGGCCTTCGCCGAGCTGCTCCACATCGCGGGCGTCAAGTTCGCGATCATGGGCGGCGACGAGAAGTGCACCGGCGACTCCGCCCGCCGCCTCGGCAACGAGCCCCTGTTCCAGGAGCTCGGCATGGAGAACGTCATGTCCCTCAACGCCGCCTTCGGCGAGGAGATGGACGAGGACGGCAAGGTGGTCCCCGAGTCGGCGAAGCCCAGGTCGGCGAAGAAGATCGTCGCCACCTGCCCGCACTGTCTCAACACCCTCGGCAACGAGTACCCGCAGCTCGGCGGCGACTACGAGGTCGTCCACCACACCCAGCTGCTCCAGCACCTCGTCGACGAGGGCAGGCTGCTCCCGGTCACCCCGGTCGAGGGCATCATCACCTACCACGACCCCTGCTACCTGGGCCGCCACAACAAGATCTACACGCCGCCGCGCGAGATCATCGCCGCCGTCCCGGGCGTCCGCAACGAGGAGATGCACCGCCACAAGGAGCGGGGCTTCTGCTGCGGCGCCGGCGGCGCGCGGATGTGGATGGAGGAGCGGATCGGCAAGCGCATCAACAACGAGCGCGTCGACGAGGCCCTGTCCGTCAACCCGGACATCGTCTCCACCGCCTGCCCCTTCTGCCTCGTCATGCTCACCGACTCCGTGAACGGCAAGAAGAACGAGGGCAAGGCCAAGGAGTCCATCCAGGTCGTCGACGTCGCCCAGCTCCTGCTGGACTCCGTCAGGACCCCGGCCGACCCGACCGGCGAGCCGGAGCCGGAGAACGAGCCGACGCCGGAACCGGTGAAGTAGCCGCCGCTCACCCGCACGACCGACACCCCCGGGTCCCGTACGGAACCCGGGGGTGTCGCCGTTTGTCGAACGCGTGCATGATGACCGGGTCGTTGTCGGTGATGGTGGTACGGGTCGATACGGACGAGGTGAACGGTGCGGCGCCTGCGAGGAAGCACCCTGAGCGGCACGGCCGCCGCCGGCTGCCTGCTGCTGCTCACCGCCTGCGGCCACGGCCCGGCACCCGCCGCCGAGGACGCCGCCCCCACCCCCGTACGCGCCGCCCGGGCCCCCGCCCTGCTCCCCGTCCCGCACGGCGAGGGCAGTGAGGTCCCCGACGACTTCAACGGCGACGGCCACCGCGACCTGGTCCTCGACGACCTGGTCAAGGCGGAGAGCCACGCCGACGACGCGGGCATCGGCATCGTCTACGGCTCGGCTCGCGGACTGGTGCCGGGAGCGCGGCAGCTGCTCACGCCGGAGAAGCACGCGGCGCCGGTGGACGGCCAGTCGCCGGCCGTCTTCGAGGCGGAGGCGAGCTGCGACCTCGACGGCGACGGCTTCACCGACCTGGTGGTCACCACCGACCCGCCCTACGACGGCCAGGGCCGCCCCCCGGTCCCCCTCCAGCTCCTCTTCGGCTCCCCCTCCGGCCCGACCGGCCGCGCCGCCTTGCTGACCGTCCCCGACCGGGCCCGCTACGGCAACGACTGGCCCGAGCGTCCGGTGTGCGGCGACTTCGACGGCGACGGCGCCCAGGACCTGGTCGTCCACGCCTCGGGCGGGCGCCTCAGCTACCTGCACGGCCCCTTCACCCGCGAGGGCGCCCCCCGGAAGGCCGGCGCGCCCATCCCCTCCCCCGGCGAGGCGCCGACCGGCCCCGCCGCCGACGTGAACCGCGACGGATACGACGACCTGGTCGTCCGCACCTCCACGGGCCCCGGCAAGGCGGCCGTCGTCCTCGGCGGTCCCGACGGCCCGGCCCGTACCGGGGCCACCCTGCCCACCGGCGTCGACATCGCACTGGGCGCCTTCGGCAGGGGCAAGGCGCCCGACGCCGCCGTGGGCACCCCGGACGGCATCGCGATGCGCTACGACCTGCCCACCGCGGCTGGGGGCGCCTCCCGCGCATCAAGCAGTGGGGGAGGCACCCTCGACGTCCCGGGCACCACGCTCGACGCCGCCGACTTCGACGGCGACGGCCTGAGCGACCTGGTCACCAGCGGCTCCGGCGTACGCGTGCACCCCGGCCGCGCGAACGGCCCCACCACGCGGGGCACGGCCACGGTGCGGCCGGCGGCGACCGGCACGACCCAGGTGCTGACCGCCGGCGACTTCGACGGCGACGGCCTCGCGGACCTGGTGGTGCGCACCTACCGGGGCGACACGGAGGACTCCGTCGAGGTCCACCGGGGCACGGCGAAGGGCCTGGTGACGGAACGGGCCGCGGTCACCTTCTCCACGTCGCAGTTCCTGACCCCGTAGGGGACCGGCCGCCGTACGGCCCCTAGGGCCTGTTGCGAAAGTGGATCTTGTTCGTTGATGATCACGTCCTGTGAGACGTGGGGATCTGACGAATGGCCAGTGGGCCCGGCTTGAGCCTCT
>NZ_JODM01000044.1 GCF_000717995.1 Streptomyces violaceorubidus | reverse complement strand
GGCGGTGCGCCGGTCGGGGGTGGATCCGACCGAGGTCGAGGGGACGTATATCCAGCGGGGGTTTCTGCCGCGTTGGCTGGCGACGTTCTTCGGGATCTTTCTGGCGTTGGCGATCGCGTTCGTGATGATCTGGATCGCGTACAAGCCGCAGGTGCGTACCAGCGCCACCGAGCAGACCGAACAGGCCGGTGCCGCCCTCGCGCCCAGCCCGAGCGCCACACCGGAAGCCCTTCCGAGCACCGCCGAGTCCGCGCCCGCCCAGGAGTCGCCGGTGCTTCAGCCGCCGGCCACGCAGGAGCCGGAGAAGGACACCGGAGGCGACGGGGACAAGGGCGGTGGCGGTGGCGGTGGCGAGTCCAAGAAGCCGACCGTGAAGCCGGTGGTCCCCGCCCAGGACATCCTGCTGCGGAACACCGTCAGCCACATGTGCGCCGAACTCCCCGGCCGGGAGAAGGGCGTCCCCGACGGGCCCGTCCAGCAGGCCGTCTGCGACGACACCGACGGGGACAACCAGATCTGGGACCTCGAGGTGAAGTACGACAAGGGCGGCCCCGGCGGGGCGCCGCTCTTCCAGATCCGGAACATCAAGGACAGGTTCTGCATGGACCTGCCCGACCACGGGGCCGCCGCCGTGGGAACGGCCGTCACCGAATTCCACTGCGACAGCACCACCTCGACCGACAACCAGCTCTGGTGGGTCGACAAGCAGGAGAGCGGGGCCTACTGGATCCGCAACTTCTCCAGCAACCAGAAGTGCCTCGGCGTGGAGGGTACGAACGGCGGCGCCCTCTTCTCCAAGCTGGTGCTCGACAACTGCAGCAACGTCGACGACCAGGAGTGGGAGATCATCCACCCGAAGAAGGACTGAGGGACCGGGCGGTCCCGGCGGTCACCAGCCGCCTTCCCCCGGGACCAGTCTCCCGGCCTTGCGGTACTCACGGCGGGCG
The DNA here is from genome assembly GCF_000717995.1 of Streptomyces violaceorubidus. Lineage (GTDB taxonomy): Bacteria > Actinomycetota > Actinomycetes > Streptomycetales > Streptomycetaceae > Streptomyces > Streptomyces violaceorubidus. The sequence goes on along the minus strand of NZ_JODM01000044.1, from coordinate 31,814 downwards.
CCCTCCAGGAGGTCGTCCGCCGTCACCATGTCGTCGCGTCCGGCGGCGAGGTACGCGGCCGTGACCACCGCGCTGCGGATCGAACCGCCGGCCAGCTCGAACTCCCGGGCCAGCGGCTGCGGGTCGATGCCGTCGGCGGACGGCACCCGCGACAGGCTGTGGCGCCACAGCGCCAGCCGCTGGTCGGGATCCGGGAACGGGAAGTCGACCACCAGGTCCAGGCGGCGGGTGAACGCCTCGTCGATGTTGGCGCGCAGGTTGGTGGTGAGCAGGGCGATGCCGTCGAAGGACTCGAGGCGCTGGAGCAGGTAGGCGCTCTCCATGTTGGCGTACTTGTCGTGCGCGTCCTTGACCTCGGAACGCTTGCCGAAGACGGCGTCCGCCTCGTCGAAGAGGAGTACGGCGTCGGTGCGGTCGGCCTCCGTGAAGATCCGCTCCAGGTTCTTCTCGGTCTCGCCGACGTACTTGTCCACGACGGACGACAGCTGGACCACGTACAGGTCCAGGCCCAGGTCGGCCGCGACCACCTCCGCCGACAGGGTCTTGCCGGTGCCGGACTCGCCCGCGAACAGGCCTAGGACGCCGCGGCCCCGGCCGCCGCCCGCGCTGAGCCGCCAGTCGCCCAGGACCCGGTCGCGGTGGCGGGCGCGCAGGGCCAGCTCGCGGAGCTGGACCAGGGGCTTGTGGGGCAGCACCAGGTCCTGCCAGTCCACGTCCGGCCGGATCCGGCGGGCGTGGCTCTCCAGCCCGGAGGCCGACTGCCGCCGGGCGGCGAGCCGGACGTGCTCGGCGTCGACCGGGGTGCCGTCGAAGGCGGCGAGGGTCTGGGCGGTGCGCGCGGCCCGCTGGATGCGGTCGCCGCCGAGCCGGTACGGGGCGACGGCCGTGGCCAGGTCGAACCCGTCGGCGTCGGCGCCCAGCGCGGCCCGCCAGGCGGCCACACCACCGGCCCGGCGGCCCGGGGCGTCCAGGACGAGCGGGTCGGCCGGTGCCCAGTGCGGGTCGTAGGGGCGCGGGTCCGCCATGAGGACGGTGACGCCGGTCGCGGCGGTCAGCGCCCGCACCAACGGGCCCGGCTTCTCGGGCAGGCCCGACACCACGATCGCCCGGCCGCCGAGGCGGGCCTCGCGCAGCAGCTCGGGGACGTGGTCCGCGGGGTCGGTGCAGCGCAGCGCGGCGATGCCCGCGGCGTCCAGGACGGTGGAGAGGGCGGCCAGGCCGTCTCCCTCGCGCGGTTCGCGCAGGTAGGCGGTGAGCGGGCCGTTCCGCAGCCGGGCGGTCAGGCGGCGCACGAACGCGTCGTCGCCCGCGGCGGGCAGCGGGTCCGGCATCGGGAGCAGCAGGCCGAGGAGCGCCGCGTCGGGGGTGTCGTCGCCGAGGAGGTGGCCGACGAGCCGGTCCGAGACGCGCAGCGAACGGCTCAGGAAGGGGCGCTCGGGTTCCTCGACCTCCAGCAGGCCGAGGGCGCGCAGCGGGGCCGAGCTGTGGAACCGGGCCCGGGCCGTCGCCACGTGCGCGGGCACCCCGCACAGGTCGAGGGCGAGGCCCACGGTGGCGCGCCGGCGGCTCACGTCGTTGTTGAGGTAGCCGTAGAGCGGCTCGAAGGTGCGGTCGACGTCGGGGGCGAGGGCGACGAGCAGGACGGCGGTGTCCAGCTCGGTCAGCCGCGCCGTCCCGGCCAGCCGGGCCAGCCGGTCCCCGGGGCCGCCCTGAGTGCCCCGGGAGACGGGCTCCAGGGGCACGGCCGCGGGTCCGGCGTCGGCTGACGGCCAGGTGCGCAGCAGGTGGTGGACGGCCTCGTCGGGCAGGTACAGGCCGCGCAGCGGGTCGTCGGCCGTGGGGTCGTCGGTGGTGCGGTGCTCGACCAGCGCGCTCACCCGTTCCCGCAGGACGCCGAGCCGGGCGAGCAGCGCCTGGCCGGAACCGCCGGGTGGCGCGGCGACCGGTGTGGCGGTTCCGGTTCCGGTTTCGGTGCCGGTGCCGGCACCGGGGGTGGGGGCGGAGGCGGAGGCGGCGGGAGTGTGGGTGTTCGCGGTCGTCACTGTCGTCACTGTCGTTTCGTGCGGCCGTCCGTCACGGCCTTGCGGGCGGCGCGGCCCGCCGCCACCTGGTGCGGCCGGTGCGAGCGTCCCTCGGACATCGGCGGGTCGCCCTCCCTGCCGCCGATCCGGACCGTCGCGCCCTCGGTGACCGGGGGCCCGGCGTCGTAGTCGGGGTAGGCCGGGAAGGGCACCGTCACCACCAGGTCGAGGGACGGCTTCAGTTCGCCGCCCAGGGCGGACCAGATCTCGGCGAGGGAACGGGACTCGGTCTGGACGCCGGCCACCGTCATCGGCACGGGAAGGCCCATCGAGCCGAGCGCGCCGGGGAGTTCGTAAGGGGGCAGCTGCTCGCGGGACAGCAGCGTCGCCAGTACGGCGGACAGCAGCCGGTGTTCGTCCTGCGGGGTCTTCGTCCAGGCCGTCACCAGGTACGACAGCCGGAACCAGCGCGGCGGCCGGCGGCGTTTGACGACGATGTCGTCCTGGTCGCGCACCGCCACCTGACCGCGGTGCCGACGGCCCACGTCCTCGCGGATGTCGTACAAGTAGGCGTTGACGACAGGTCCGTTGCGCCGGGCCGACCAGTCACGGGTGGGTGCCTCGAAGGCCACGTCGATGCCCGAGTCCGTCAAGGCCCCGCTCTTGAGGAGGGCCTTGAGGACCTCGTCCACCTCGTGGATCACGCTCGCGCTCCTGCCCTGGCCGCACTTGAGTCCGTACGGCTCGCCCGCTGCCGCCGGTCACCGGTGGCCTCCACCGGTGCCCGTCACCGATCGTTCCTCCGGTCCGTCCCGGTCGCACGCGCGCCAGGGACGACGGCCGGGCACGATGCCCTGCCCGTAGGGACCGAAGGGCCCGCTCTCGATTGCCCGTTCGGTCAGATGTAGCCTTCCCGCAGGGCATAGGCCACGGCGTGGGCGCGGTTGCGCAGATGGAGCCGCGTCGTGAGTCCGTGCATGACGTTCTTGACCGTGCGTTCGGAGTAGGACAACTTGCCGGCGATCTCTCCGGTGTCGAGACCCTCGGCGACCAGCCGCAGGACGTCCACCTCTCGGGGTGCGAGGCCCAGCGAGGGGGCGCCGGGGCGGCCCGCCGCGCCCCGGTGCAGGGTGCCCACCTGGCTGATGAGCCGGCCCAGCAGGTCCGCGGGCAGGTCGCCGTCGCCTCGGGAGGCGGCCAGCACGGCCTGCACCAGCCGGTGGGCGGTGGCCTCGTGCCGCCAGACGATGGCACCGACGCCGCACTCGACGACGTCCAGCAGTTCGCTCTCCCGGATCGCGCCGATCACCAGTACGGCCCGCGCGCCCTCGCTGCGCACGATCCGGCGCAGCCGGGTGAGCGCGGCGTCGTCGAGCGCGTCCTCGATGAGCAGGGCCACCGTGCCGGGCCCCGACTCCTCGCGCAGGTCGATCTCCGGGTGCCGGCGCAACTGGCTGACCGCGCCCTCGCGGCTGATCGGGTCCGGAGCGGACACCGCCACCGGCACCCGCCGGTCGACGACGCCGACCGCCTTCCCGGTCCCGTGGGCGGCGGCGGTGGACGTGGTGGACGCCATGGATGTGGTGGTGTTCCGGGGTGAGTTGAGCATCCGTTTCCCCCCTGTTCACGTGCCCGCCGTCCAGCACAGGCCGGTAGCGGATGTGCGTCTTCCACACTCATGGGGCTGCTGGGACTTCGCAATCGTGGAGCACCACGAGGCACACCACGAGACCAGCGCGCCGACCGCCACGAGGGGCCACCGCGCGGGCGTCCCGGCAGGTCGGCGGGGTACCGCGAGGGGGAGGCGGCCCGTGGGGAGTGCCGCGCGCCACCGTGACCCGCGCCACTCGGCACCACCGTTCACCGCGGACGCTCGTCTCACCCACCGGGGGAGCACCGTCCACCACAGGAGGCACCGATGACCGGACCGCTCCGTGAACGCGACGACGCCCGCGCGCTGTTGGCCGCCGAGATCGAGCGCGCACGGGCCGGCACCGGCCGCCTCGTCCTGCTGCGCGGCGCCACCGGCACCGGACGCACCGCCGTGCTGGAGACCGCCGCCCGGCACGCCGAGGACCGCGGCCTCAGGGTGCTGCGCGTGCGCTGCTCGCCCGAGGACACCCCGGTGCCCTTCGCCATGGTCCTCCATCTCCTCGGCCCGGTACCGGAGTTCACCGACATGACGCCGGGCGGCGACGACCGGGGCAGCGCGGCCCGGCTGTGGCGGCTGCTGCGCTCGTACGCGGCGAAGGGGCCGGTGGTGGTGGCGGTCGACGACGTCCACCTCGCCGACGACCCCTCGCGCCGCTGGCTGACGGAGGCGGCCCGGCACGTCGACCACTTACCGGTCCTGCTGGTCGCCACCGAGCGCAGCCAGTACGACGTCGAACCGCGGCCCGCCGGACTCACGCAGGCGCTGTCGCCGTCCCTGGTGCGCACCCACACCCTCGCCCCGCTCAGCGACGCGGCGGCGGCCGGGCTGGTCCGCGACGCCTTCCCGGCCGCGTCGGCGCGGTGGGTCGAGGAGTGCGTGCGGGCCGGGGCGGGCAGTCCGCTGCTCCTGCACGCCCTGCTGGACGACCTCGGCGGCACCCCGCAGCCCGACGGCGTCCCGCCGGTGCCGGAGAGCTGCGCCGCGCTGTACCCCGGGTCGTACCCGGCCGCCGTCTCCTGGTGGCTGAGGAGCGCGGGCCCGGCGACGGCCGACGTGGCCCGCTGCCTCGCGGCCCTGGAGCAGGCCTGGCCCGCGGGCCCGCCGCGGCACCGGGCCGCGCTTCGGTATGCCCTGCCGCAGCAGCGGACGTCGTCGTCGGCCGCCGAGTACGGTCAGGCGCCCCCGTCGGACGGTGTGTACCGGCAGGCGTCGCCGTTGGAAGGCGCGTACGGGCAGGCGTCGCCGCTGGGCGCCACGTACGCGCAGGCGTCGTCGGTCGCCGAGTACGGTCAGGCGCCGCCGTCGGACGGTGTGTACCGGCAGGCGTCGCCGTTGGGCAGCGCGTACCGAACGGCCCCGTCGTTCGACACCGCGCGCCGGCACCCCCACGAGCCGGTGGCGGCGCGGACGCGGGGGCCCCGGGACATCGCCCCGGGCTGCCGGGACGTGTGGAGCGCGGACCCGGGGGGCGGCGGCGCGGATCCGCGGACACCGCTGTCCGGCCGACCCGGCCCCGGCGCCGAGCCCCCGGAGCACGGCCCCTACCCGCACCCCGCCGAGCCCGCCGACCAGTTGCCCCACCCGTTTGGCCCGTTTGGCCCGTCCGGCCCGTCCGCGCCGTGGGGCCCGGCGCATCCGGTCGACGACCTCTACGACGCACATGACTCCCACGACTCCCACGACTCCTACGACTCCTACGACCCGTACGGCCCGCACGACGAACGGCCGCCGTCCGCCCCCGGCGCCGCCTACGGCCGTACCGATCCGCCCGCGCACGCGCCGCACCGGACGACGCTGTGGCGCACCCCCTCCCCGCCCCCCGCGCAGGGGTCGGCCGGTGACCCGGTCGACGTGCTCGCCGAGGCGGCCGGGGCCGATCCCGCGCGGATCGAGGGCTGGCTCGCCGCCATGACCCGGCTCGGGCTGCTGCGCCCCGACGCGGGTGACCGCCCCCGCTACGCGCACCCGCTGCTGCGCGACGCCGTGCTGAGCGGCTGGCCCCGGCCGCGCCGCGAGGCCGTGCACCGGGCGGCGGCGGAGGCGATGCTGCGCCGCGGCGACCGGGTCGAGGCGGTCGCCCGGCACCTGCTGCGCACCCCGGCCGTCGGCCGGTCCTGGACACTGCGCGTCCTGCGCGACGCCGTGACCGTCGCCGTGCACGACGCACGGCCCGCCGACGCCGTCAGGTACCTGCGCCGGGCCCTGGACGAGCCGCTGACGGACGGCCTCCGGCAGCGCCTGCTGACCGAACTGGGGTCCCTGGAGTACGCGTCGGCCGACACTCCGGCCGCCATCGCGCGGCTCGCCGAGGCCCAGCACCTGCCGGCCGACCCCCGCAACCGGGTGCGCACGGCCGTCGCCCTCGGCACCGCCCTGGCCGGCCGCGGCGAGATCCGCACCGCGATGGAGGTGCTGCGCCGCACCGAGGGCCGGCTGTCCGGCCACCCGGGCCTGGCCCGCACCCTGCAGACCGCCACCGCGCTGCTGTCCGACGAGGACCTGGCCACCCGGCAGGAGGTGTACCGCTGGCTGTCCGAGACCGGCCGGCACTCCCCGGAACTGGTCGGCACCGCCGGACAGGCCCTGCTGGTGCGCTACGCGGCGACGGCCGCGCTGATCTCCGCCGACGAGGCGATGACCCGGGTACGGGACCTGCTCGCCCAGCCCACCGACCCGCTCGCCGAACCCTTCCTGCTCGGTACGGCCGCCGCGGTCGCCCAGTGGGCCGACGAACTCGACGAGGCCGAACGGCTGGTGGAACGCGGCCTGGCCGGACAGCACCCCGCCCTGCTGCACCCGATGCAGCACGCGCTGCTCAACACCCGCGCCGACATCGTCGCCGCCCGCGGCGACCACGCCCGGCTGCTCGCCCTCGCCGCCGAACCCGGGCCCGGCGCGGGACCCGGCCCCACCAACCGGGACGCCCACGCCCTGATGGCCCTCGTCCACACCGGCCGCACCGACGAGGCACTGCGCCACGCCGACCGCTTCGACCTGCGCGAGGTCCCGGAGAACTGGGAGCTGAACCGCTACCTGTACGCGCGGGGCGTGCTGCGCGCCGCCACCGGTGACACGGCGGGCGCCCTGCACGACTTCCTGGAGTGCGGGCGCCGCCAGGCGGCCCGCGAGGTGGTCAGCCCCGTCGTCACCCCGTGGCGGACCGCCGTCGCGGAGTGCCGGCTGGCGCTGGGCGGCGGCCCCGAGGCGCTGGCCCTGGCGACGGAGGAACTGCGGCTGGCCCGGGTGTGGAACACCCCGCGCACCGTGGGCCGCGCCCTGCGCGTGCTGGGCACCGCGACCGGCGGGCGCCGCGGGCTGGAACTGGCCGAGGAAGCCGTACGGACCCTGCGGGACGCCCCCGCCGACACCGACATGGAGCTGATCCCCGCGCTGCTCGCCCAGGGCCGCCAGCTCCTCGACGCGGGCGAACGCGGACGCGCCCGGGCCCGGCTGCGCGAGGCGGCGGAACTGGCCGAACGCAAGGGCGCCCTGCGCTGGCTCACCCTGGCCGGGCAGGCCCTGCGCGAGGGCGGCGCCCGCGGCTCCGCGGCGTCCCGCACCGGCACGGGGGCGCTGACCGGCAGCGAGCGCCGGATCGCCGAACTGGCCGCCGACGGCCGCACCAACACCGAGATCGCCGACCTGCTGCACCTCGCCCGGCGGACCGTGGAGACCCACCTGACCAGCACCTACCGCAAGCTGCGGATACGGCGCAGGACGGAGCTGCCGGGCGCGCTGGAGCGCGGCGCGCGCCCGGAGCGGGAGCCGCACCCCGACACCCGGTGCTGAGGACGGCCGGTGACGGGCGCGGGCCTCACAGGGCGCGCAGCAGCCGCCCGATCTCGATCTGCTCCGTCTCCAGCGGGTCGCCGTCCTCGACGTTCCACAGGCTGTTCTGCAGCACCCGGCCGAGGGACCAGGCGCGGGCCCGCTCCCGGTCGAGGCCGAGGACATCGGTCAGGGCGTCGAAACGCCAGCGGGTCTCGCCCGGGTCGTAGCGGTTGGCCAGGGCGGGCAGCAGGTCGAACCCGGGGTCGCCGGCCAGCGGCTTGGGGTCGATGGCCAGCCAGGGGGCGCGGTCCGCGGCGAGGACGTTCTCGTAGTGCAGGTCCCAGTGCAGCAGCCGGTCGCCCGGCTCGTCGACGACCTCGCGCACGGCCGCGGCGCAGTCGGCGACCAGCCGCCGGTCCGCCGGGTCCGGGATGCGCTCCAGGGTGTGGGGCGTCCGCTCCAGCATGCCCCGCGCGATGTCCCCGAGGCGGCGCACACCGGGCGGCGCCGGGGTCGCGGTGAGGTGCGCGAGCAGCCGGGCGAGGACCAGGACGGCCTCGCGGGAGTCCTCGACGTGGCTGAGCATCCGGCCGGAGTCCAGGCGCTCCAGGAGCATGGTCCCGGTGGCCGCGTCGTGGTCGAGCAGCCGCACCGCGCCGTCCCCGTCCCACACCCGCAGGGCGACGGGCTCGCCCTCGGTCTCGTGGTCGAGGAGCTGGAGCTTCAGCACGGCCTCGGTGCCGTCGGCGCGCACGACCGGCAGCACCAGCGCCGCCCAGCCGTGCATCGACGGCCCGTCCAGCCGCAGCCCCCACCGCTCCAGGAACCCGGCCGCCAGCGCGGGCAGCCCTTCGACGAAGGCCCGCCCCGCCTCCCCGTTGTACTTCGCCTGTGCGGTCGCGAGTTGCTCGGGTACGTCGATCACACCGCCGGACGCTACCGGCGGGCGCCCGCGCGGTCACGCGGATATCCCTCAGCCCACCGGCTCCCGCACCGCCCGCTCCGCCGGCAGCCCGTGCTTGGGCGCCTTCGCCGTCACCATCACGCCCGCGATCAGCCCCGCCAGCAGCATGATCCCGGCCGCCACCCAGATCGCGACCGAGTACCCGTGCACGATCCCCTCCCGCACGATCAGCTCCCGCTGGGCGGGGTTCGTCAGGTGCGCCGTGATCCACGACGCGCTGGTGCTGGTCGCGATGGTGTTCAGCAGCGCCGTGCCGATCGAGCCGCCCACCTGCTGCGAGGTGTTGACCGTCGCCGAGGTCACGCCGGAGTCCTTCGGGGCGACCCCGGCGGTGGCCGTGGAGAACACCGGCATGAAGGTCAGGCCCATGCCGAGGCCCATCAGGAGCAGCGCCGGGAGGATCTCGGAGACGTACGCCGAGTGCACGGTGATCCGGGTGAGGATCACCATCCCGCCGGAGGCGAGGAGCATGCCGGGGACCATCAGCATGCGCGGGCCCACGTGCGGCAGCAGCCGGGCCGAGATCTGGGTGGAGCCCACGACGATCGCGGCGGTCAGCGGCAGGAACGCCAGGCCGGTCCGCACCGGGGAGTAGCCGAGGATGACCTGGAGGTAGTAGGTCATGAACAGGAACAGCCCGAACATGCCGATGACCGCCAGCATCATGGTCAGGAAGCAGCCGGCGCGGTTGCGCTCCCGGATGACGTGCAGCGGCAGCAGCGGCGTCGCGGCCCGGGACTGCCACCACACGAAGGCGGCCAGCAGGACCACGGCCAGCGCGAACAGCGCCAGCACCAGCGGGTCGCTCCAGCCGCGCGGCTGGGCCTCGCTGAAGCCGTAGACGAGGGCGACGAGACCGCCGCAGCCGAGGATCACGCCGGGCACGTCGAGACGGACGTCGGCGTGGCCGGGCCGGTCGTGCAGCAGGGCGAACGCGCCGATCACCGCGACGACGGCGATCGGGATGTTGACGTACAGGCACCAGCGCCAGTTCAGGTACTCGGTGAGCACGCCGCCGACGATGAAGCCGATGGCGGAACCGCTGCCGGCCAGCGCGCCGTAGATGCCGAAGGCCTTCCCGCGTTCCTTCGGGTCGGTGAAGGTCGTCGTCAGCAGGGACAGCGCGGACGGCGCGAGGAGGGCGGCGAAGACGCCCTGGAGGGCGCGGGCGCCGAAGAGCATCACCGAGCTGGTGGCGGCGCCGCCGATCGCGGAGGCGGCGGCGAAGCCGATCAGTCCGATGACGAAGGTGCGTTTGCGCCCCACCAGGTCCGCGACCCGCCCGCCGAGCAGCAGCAGGCCGCCGAAGGCGAGGGTGTACGCGGTGATCACCCACTGCCGGTTGGCGTCGGACATGTCGAGGTCGCGCTGGGCCGACGGCAGCGCGATGTTCACGATCGTCGCGTCGAGGACGACCATCAGCTGGGCCAGGGCGATCACCACCAACCCCCACCAGCGGCGGGGGTCGGCCTCCGCAGGCGCGGCGGGTTCACCTGTCCGGGAGCCACTCATCTGGCCAGAAGAGCACGGATCGGGACGTATCGCATCCCGTTGTGCGGGCCCGTGCCGCCCGTCGTCGGTCATGGCTCCAGGACCACCTTCCCGGTCGTTCCCCGGTTCTCCAGGGCGCGGTGCGCGGCGGCCGCGTCGGCGAGCGGGAAGCGCCGCACGGCCGGGGCGAGCCGGCCCTCGGCGGCCTCGGCGAGGGCGCGCAGTTCGAGGGTGCGTACGGGGTCGGCGCCGCCCGTCTTCGCCATCATCACCGGGCCCAGCACCTGCTGGGAGACGCCGTCGACGAGGTAGGGGGTGCCCTCGTGCAGGCCCTGGCCGGACCAGCCGAAGACCAGGTGCCGGCCGCCGGGTCCGAGCAGGGCGACGGCCTCGCGCGCCACGTCCCCGCCGACGCCGTCGAAGACGACCGTGGCCGCCCTGCCGCCCAGGTGGGCGCGGACCCTCGCCGGCCACCCGGGGTCCCGGTAGTCGACGGCGAGATCGGCGCCGTTCGCGGCGACGAGCGCGGTCTTGTCCGGGCCGCCGGCGAGGCCGACCACCGTGGCGCCGGCGTTCTTCGCGTACTGCACCAGCAGCGTGCCGATGCCGCCCGCGGCGGCCGGGACCACGGCCACCGAGCCGGGGCCCAGCTCGGCGAACTGCGCGATCCCCATCGCCGTGCGCCCGGTGCCGATCATGGCGACGGCCTGGGCGAAGTCCAGGTTCGCGGGGATCTCGTGGACGCGGGCGAGGTCGGTGACGGCGAGTTCGGCGTAGCCCCCGGGGGCGAAGCCGAGGTGGGCGACCACGCGCCTGCCCAGCCAGCGCTCCGGCGTGCCCGCCCCGAGGGCGTCGACGACGCCGGCCACCTCCCGGCCGGGGATCGTGGGCAGCTCGGGAAGGACCGGCGCCGGGCCCTGGAAGCCCTCCCGCAGGGCGGTGTCGAGGAGGTGGACGCCCGCAGCGCGGACGGCGACGCGGACCTGGCCGGGGCCCGGCGCCGGATCCTCCACCTCGTCCAGGACGAGGTTCCCGGCCGGGCCGAAGGCGTGCAGACGGATGGCGTGCATGACGGTCCCCCAGGGAAGGAGCGGGCTCGCTGCGAGCCGCTGCGAGCTGCTGCGAACTGCTGTGAGCCACTGCGAGCCGCTGTGAGCCGCTACGGGTTGCTTGTGCGTCCTGCCACCCAACGACCTCAAGCGTGCTTGAGGTCAAGCTCGCGGCGGCCGAGGGCGAGGGAGACCGCCGTCAGGGCACTGTTGAAGGAGACCTCGGAGAGCAGACCGGGCGAGGCGACCTGGTCACCGGCGAGGTACACGCCGTCGCCGCGGTCGACGGCCGGCCGGTCGCGCCAAGTGGTGCCGGGCAGGTCGACGGCGCCGGTACGGCCGTTCGCGACCGCCTCGCGCCGCCAGGTCAGCCGCTCGCGCCAGCCGGGGAAACCGAGGTCGAGCAACTGCTCGGCCCGTGCGGTGCCGTCGGCCTTCGACTCGTGGGGGGCGAGGGGGATCTGTCCCTGGACCAGCTGCTCGCCCGCCGGCGCGAGCGTGCGGTCCTGCGCCGTGAACCGCTCGATCCACCCCGGCGCGTCCAGGTCGGAGACGGCGAAGGCGTCGCCGCGCCGGGTCCGCAGGGCCAGGTCGACCAGGGTGGTGCGGCCGCTCGGCCAGGTCAGCGAGGGGTCGTCCAGCAGGCGGCGGGCCGCGTCGAGGGAGGTGGCGACGATGACGGGGGTATCGGTGGGCAGCGTGTCCACCCGGGAGAGCGTCTCCATCCGGACCCCGAGGTTCCAGGCCAGGGCGGCCATCCGGTCGACGACCCCGCCCCAGCCGCCGCGCGGGTAGTGCGCCTCGGGCGGCAGCTTGGCGGCCCGGCGCAGCCGCTCCTGCACGAAGGCCGCGGACAGCGAGCCCGGATCGTGGTGGAAGAGGGCGACCGCGCAGTAGTGGGCGGCGGCCCGCGCCCCCTCCTCGCCCGCGATCCCGGTCGCCCAGGTCAGGAAGTCGGTGTCGACCGGCGCCGGCCCGACACCCCGGCGCAGCAGCTTCAGCATGGCGAACGGCGGGGTGCGGCGCAGCGCCCCCTTGTGCCGCAGCCGCAGCCGGGCCGCCTCCAGCGGCGGGATGGGTGCGAGCGGGCCGATCAGGTCGCGCCGGCGCAGCCAGGCCCAGTGCGGGCCGCCGTTGTAGAGGGCGTGCGGGCCGTCGTTGGTGCGGTAGGGGCCGTCGGCGGTCCGGGCCCGCCCGCCGAGCGTGTGGTGGGCCTCGTGGACGGTGACCTTGGCGCCCGCCTCGGCGGCGGTGATGGCCGCGGTCAGTCCGGCGAAGCCGCCGCCGATGACGGTGATGCGGTGCATGGCTCGGGTTCTCCCTCGGGTCGGGTCGCGGGCCGCCGTGCGCGGCGCCTGTCCTGCCCGTACGACGGCCGCGGGGGCACCGGATGTGACGTGCGGCCCGGAGAAGAGGTGTTCCCGCAGGTCGGCGAGGTTGTCAGTGGCGGGGTGCAGCATGGGGCCATGGCGAGGAGAACGGCGGGCACGGCGGGCGGGCGCGGTACGACGACGGTGCGCGGGGCGAGGCGCCCGGAGCTGCGGCTGCCGCCGCTGGAGCCGTGCGCGGACGGTGGCGCACTGGAGCCGGACGGGGACTACGACGCGCTGGACTTCCGGGAGGCGGACCTCACCGGCCAGGACGGCGCGGGCGCCCGCTTCATGGACTGCGCGCTGACGGGCTGCGCGCTGGACGAGGCGTCGCTGCCCCGGGCCCGGCTGCTCGACACCCGCCTCACCGGCGTGCGGGGCGTCGGCACGAATCTCGCGGAGGCGACCCTGCGCGACGTCGAGCTGCTCGACGCCCGCCTCGGCGGCACCCAGCTGCACGGCGCCGTACTGGAACGGGTCCTGATCCGGGGCGGCAAGATCGACTATCTCAATCTGCGCCGGTCCCGCCTCAAGGACGTCGTCTTCGAGAGCTGCGTCCTGGTCGAGCCCGACTTCGGGGGCGCCCGCCTGGAGCGGGTCGAGTTCGTGGACTGCGCCCTGAAGGACGCCGACCTCAGCGCGGCCACCCTCACCGACGTCGACCTGCGCGGCGCCGCCCCCCTGGAACTGGCCCGCGGCGTGGACCGACTCGCCGGCGCGGTGATCACCCCCGCCCAACTCCTCGACCTGGCCCCGGTCCTCGCGGCGGAGCTCGGGGTGCGGGTGGTGGGGCAGGGGTAGAGCCCCGGCCCCCGCCAGTACGGTGACGAGGGCCGGTAGCTCAGAGCCGATCGCGGGCGCTGGTCACCCGTGCAGCTTGGCGAACTCCACGAGCCCGGGGGGTCCCTCACGGGGCAGGGACAGGAGGGGACCGTTCGCATCCCTCCTGTCACGGACCAGGAACTCACCAGTGGCCGCCGCGTGCGCGGGGCCCACTGGATGCACTGGCCACCTTCACCAACGGCCATCGGCCGACCGCATGCGGCTGCACGTCGGCCCCGGTGGGCAGCACCTCACCTGGGTGTGACCGCTTCAGACGTCGCCCTCGTTGCCAGTCGAGGCCGAGATGTCTCGTGTGGACACCTTTGCTTCGGTGAGGGCCCGCTTCCCGAGATCGCCGAACAACACCATCGTGGTGGCGGCCAGGACGTCGTCCCTGCCGACGGTCCGCCGGTCTCCCGTGCGGGTGGATAGGGTCCCGAGGACATCCTTGGGGAACGGGGGCGCGGCCGCTTCGTCCGGTGTCCCCAGGACGACCGTGCCGAAGCGTGTGACCCCGCCCTCGCGGACGACCGCGGCCGCGCTCCGGGCGAGGTCCGTCAGGAACACGCTCGCGATGCCGTCCAGGTCGCGGACCATCGCCGGGACGGCCGTCGCACCCCGGCTCCGCAGCAGCTTCCTGACCCCGGCCTCGAACCGGTGGGCTCCGGCCACGGCACTTGGGGTGCGCGGTCCCCTGCGCCGACGAAGGGGGACGAGGGCACCGTCGGCGTCGTACAGTTCACCGGTCCGAGATCGGAACGTCGGGCTGTGGACGTACCACGTGCCCCCCACTTCCAGCTCGACGTCGCGGTCGGTCGCCGAGATCAGGTCCCCGGGTATCAGCTTCCTCCGGGACTGCTCCGCCGCCACCCTCCGCGTGCCGTCGATGATCTCCGTCAGCACCGTCCGCGTCACCGACGCGGCGGCCCGCGCGGCCGACCGGGAGACGTGCAGCGGGGTCACGTCCCGGAACACCGCTTTGACGAGGGAAGGCTTGAACGGCGCGGGCTCTGCGGTCATCGGAAGTGACTCCCTGCTGTCTAGGCGGAGGGCATCCGCGGGAAGCGGGCCTGGAGGGACCAGACGGCCGGGTTGTCCGCCAGGTCCTCGTGCAGGTCGGTGAGGTCGGCGAGCAGGTCGTGGAGGAAGTCCCGGGCCTCGCGGCGCAGTTCGGTGTGGGAGAAGGACAGCGGGGGCTCGTCCGCCGGCAGCCACTCCGCCTCGATGTCGACCCAGCCGAAGCGGCGCTCGAAGAGCAGGCGGTCGGTGGACTCGGTGAAGTCCAGCTCCGCCCGCTGCGGCCGGGCGGCCCGGGAGCCCGCCGGGTCCCGGTCGATGTGCTCCACGATGTCGCACAGCGCCCAGGCGAAGTCGAGCACCGGCACCCATCCCCAGGCTGTGGACAACTCCCGGTCCGCCTTGGTGTCGGCGAGGTACACGTCCCCGCAGAACAGGTCGTGCCGCAGAGCGTGGACGTCCGCGCGCCGGTAGTCCGTCTGCGGCGGGTCCGGGAAGCGGGTGGAGAGGGCGTAGCCGATGTCGAGCACGCAGCAGATGGTGTCACGCCCCCGGGACCGCCCACGCGCCGCGGCCCCGTCACAGGGCGCCGGACGACGTCCGCCACCGCTTTGTCCTCGGCCTCCGCGGCCTGGACCGGACCCGGCGGCACGGGTCCGGCGGCACGGGTAGGTTGCCCCCGTGATCCTGACCCCGCTCCCGCTCACCCCCGACCACGACATCCCGGGCCCCGTGCTCACCGAACTCACCGCCCTCTACGCCTCCCACCGCGCCTTCCACGCGCTCAGCGGTGACTTCCCCGACCCGGACGACATCCGCCCGGAGCAGGTGGCCGCCGCCCTCGCCGGCGAACTGGCACGGCCCGGCGCCGAGGTGCTGCTCGCCAGGGACGCGGGCCGACTGGCCGGGATCGCGGTGACGCTCGCCCGGCACCCCGACCGGTCGGACCCGGACCCGTGGATCGGGCTGCTGATGGTGGACGCGGGTCTGGCCCGGCAGGGCCACGGCAGACGGCTCGTGTCCCTCGTAGAGGACCGGTTCCGCGCCGTGGGCCGCACCGCCGTACGGCTCGCCGTCCTCGACGGCAACACCGACGGGCTCGCCTTCTGGACCGCCCTCGGCTACTCGGTCCTGGACCACCGCCGGGACCTCGGCGCCGGACGTCCGTGCACGGTGCTGCGCAGGGAACTGGAGAGCGCCCTCCCGCGCACCCCGCGCCGCGCCGCCCGGGTCGCCGTGCTCGACCCCGAGGGGGCGGTCTTCCTCCTGCGCTACGACAACGTCGAGGTCGGCGTGCACTGGGCGATGCCCGGCGGCGGGCTGGAGGCGGACGAGAGCCCCCGCGAGGGCGCCCTGCGCGAGGTGCGCGAGGAGACCGGCTGGAGCGACCTGGAACCGGGCCCCCTGCTGTGCACCTGGGAACACGACTTCACCCACCTGGGCGTCGGCCCCGTCCGCCAGTACGAGCACATCTACGTCGCCCAGGGCCCCCGCCGCGAACCCACCGGCCCCGACCTCGCCGCCGCCCACGCCGCGGACGGCATCCTCACCTGGCGCTGGTGGAGCCGGGCCGAACTCGCCGCGGCGACCGAGCCGCTCTGGCCGCCGGACCTGGCCCTGCTGCTCGAAACCCTCCAGGGCGAGGGATGAGGCGGCGGCGGCGGCGGAGCGGGCGGCTCACGGGGAGTCCGGCCGGCCGTCCCCGCGCAGCCAGTCCGCCCAGATCTCCGTGAAGTCCTCGTCCGGCGCCGACTTCTCCACGTACGCCGTGAAGTCCCCGGTGTCCGCGTTGCCGTGGCGGTGGGCGGCGGCCCAGCCGTGCAGCAGGTCCCAGAAGGCGTCGTCGCCGACCGTCTGGCGGATCTTGTGCAGGACCATCGCGCCCCGCTGGTAGACGGGGCTCTCGGAGATGTGCGCCGCGTCGGGCGGATCCGCGGGCGGGAACGCCCACACCGAGTCGTTCGCGTCCTCGTCCTCGTAGTACGTCCCGTCGTAGAGCGCCTCGAAGCTCTCCTGGGCGGTGTCGCCGCCGTGGTCCTCCTCCCACAGCCACTCCGCGTAGGTGGCGAAGCCCTCGTTGAGCCACATGTCCCGCCAGGTCTTCGGGCTCACGGAGTTCCCGTACCACTGGTGGGCGAGTTCGTGGACGAGCAGGACGGTGTCCGGGGCGCCGGGGAAGTAGGGACGGTTCTGGGTCTCCAGGGCGTACCCGGCGTCCTCGTCGCGGTCGACGATCGCGCCGGTGGAGGAGAACGGGTAGGGGCCGAAGTTCTCCTGCGCCCAGTCCATGATCTCGGGGATCCGCTTCAGGACCTTGCGGCTCGCGTCGGCCTGGGTCGGGTCGACGGCCGTGTACACCGGCAGGCCGTCGTCCGTGGTGGAGCGGGCGGTCTCCCACGCGCCGACGGCGACGGTGACGACGTGGCTCGCCATCGGCTCGGCGGTGTGCCAGGTGAAGGTCGTACGGCCGTTGCGGGTCCGCTCCTCGCGCAACTCGCCGTTGGAGACCACCCCGAGGCCCTTCGGCACGGTCATCGAGAGGTCGTACGTCGCCTTGTCCGAGGGGTGGTGGCTGCCGGGGAACCAGGCCATCGAGCCCGTCGGCTCACCCAGCCCGACCGCGCCGTCGGCGGTGGGCAGCCAGCCCTCCTCGGACTCGTCGGGGTCGGTGATCGTCTCCGGCTCGCCCGAGTACCGGACGGTCACCCGGAACGTCTCCCCTTCGTCGAGCTCCCCGGCCGGACGGACGGTCAGTTCCTGCCCGGCCCGGTTGAAGCGGGCGGGCCGGCCCTCGACCGTGACCTCCTCGACGTCCAGGCCCTTGAGGTCGAGGTCGAAGGCGGACAGGTCCCGGGTCGCGCGGGCGGTGATCGTCGCGGTGCCGCTGAGATGCCCGGCCTCGGCCTCGGCCTCGGTGCCGGGGTCGTAGTCCAGGGCCAGGTCGTAGTGGCCGATGTCGTAGCCGCCGTTGCCCGCCTTGGGGAAGTACGGATCGCGCACGCCCGAACCGCCCGGGGTGCCGTCGACCGCGCCGCCGCCACTGCACGCCGCGAGGGCGAGGACGGTGGCGGCGGCCGCGAGCAGACGGGGGGTGGGGGTGCGCACGACGTGATCCTATGGGGCGTTTCACGTGAAACGCCCGTGGGGGCGGCCTCTTGGGACCGGCTGAGAGCCGTCGGCCCCGGATCAGTTCAGCGTCGCCGCACCGGCCTGGGCGAACTTCTCGTCGAGGGTGCCGGACGGCGCACCCGCGACACCGATACCGGCGATCGGCGCCTTGCCCGCGGTGACCGGGACACCGCCGCCGAGGAACAGCGTGCCCGGGATGTCCTTCAGGTTCGGGGCGTTCTCCAGACGGCCCTCCAGCTCGCTGGTCGGAGCGTTCCAGGAGACGGCCGTGTACGCCTTCCGCTCCGCCGACTCGTAGGACTGCGGACCGGCGCCGTCACCGCGCAGGGTGAGGATCGTGTTGCCGTTGCGGTCGACGACCGCGACCGTGACCCGCTGGCCCTCCTTCTCGGCGGCCTTCAGCGCGGCCTGCGCGGCCTTGGTGGCGGCGTCGATCGTCAGGTGCGTGGAGGTGGTGGTGTCGCGCTTGCCGGCCGCGGCGGCGGGAGCGGCGGACACCGCGGAGTCCTGGGCGGCCTCGGGCGCGGAGGCGTTCGCCGCCACCGTGCCGAAGGTGCCGGCGGCGACGGCGGCGAGCACGGCACCGCCGGTGGCGACGCGGGCACGACGGGAGAGGGTCTTCTTCATGATGGTCTGCTCCTCCGGGTGGGACGGTCGGTTCGTGCTCTCCACTCTCCGGCCCGCACCGGGGGCGCGCGGTCGCCGTTCCGGCTGCTCGTGGGCGACGGAACGGGCGACGGCCGGGTCGTCCGATCGGTTGACCCACCAGACGTCCGAAGAGGGCACCATGGGAGTGTTCGCGCAGCTCAGCGGTCTTCTGCGGCACGTTGGAGAGCAGCGCGGCAGGAGAGACGGGCGGAAGGAGGCGGGTGACGGATGCCGAAGCCGTACGACCACCCGGACACCCGGTGGCTCGGAGCCGTCATGCACGTGGCGTTCTTCCTGCTGCTCGGCGGTGCCCTGGCCCGCTTCCTGCTGCGCCATCCCGGGGAGCCCCGCACCCCGTGGGTCCTCGCCCTGTCCCTCGCCCTCGCCGTGCTGCACCTGCTCGGCCCCGTCCTGAGCGGGCCCGCTCCCGCCGCTCCCGCCGTCCCGCCCGCCCGGCGGCGCCTGGCCTGGCTGGGGCCGGTCGTCGTGGTGTGGATGGTGCTGGTCGTGCTGGCGCCCAGCTTCGCCTGGTGCGCGGTGCCCCTCTTCTACACCGGCCTGCGCACCCTGCCCGCCCGGGCGGCGCTCGTCCTGGTCACCGTCCTGACGGTGTTCGTCGTGGCCGCGCAGCTGCGGCTCGCGGGGGGCTTCGACCCGAACCTGCTGCTCGCCCCGCCGGCCGTCGCCGCCATCGCCGCGGCCGTGTTCCTGCACACCGAACGGCAGGCCGCCCGGCAGCGCGCCCTGATCGACGACCTGATCCGCACCCGCCGCGAACTCGCCGCCTCCGAACGCCGCGAGGGCACCCTCGCCGAGCGCCAGCGGCTCTCCATGGAGATCCACGACAGCCTCGCCCAGGGCCTGTCCAGCCAGCGGATGCTGCTCCAGGCCGCCGAGCGCGTCTGGGAGTCCGACCCGGGCAAGGCCCGCGCCCACGTCCGGCGCGCCGCCTCCGTCGCCGAGCACAACCTGGCCGAGGCCCGCCGCTTCGTCCACGACCTGGCCCCGGCCGACCTCGCCCGCGGCGGCGGCCTGGAGGCGGCGCTGCGGGCCCTGGCCGCGCGGGAGTCCGACGACCACCTCACCGTCCGCGTCCACGTCGAGGACGGCACCCGCGTCCCGCCGCTGCCCGGCCGCGTCCAGTCGGCCCTGCTGCGCGTCGCCCAGGGCGCGCTGGCCAACGTCCGGGAGCACGCGGGCGCGTCCACCGCCGCGCTCAGCCTCACCCTCCTCGACGACGAGGTCGTCCTGGACGTCACCGACGACGGGCACGGCTTCGACCCGGCCGAGCGCTCCGACGCCCCCGCCGGGATGCGCGGACACGGACTGCCCGCCATGCACGCCCGGTTGCGCCAGCTGGGCGGCACCCTGACCGTCGAGTCCGCGCCCGGCGAGGGCACCGCCCTGTCCGCCGCCGTGCCCCTGGACCCGCCCCGAACCGACCCGGCAGATCCGGCCGACCCGCAGGAGGCACCCCGATGACCGACCCGGCAGACGGCGGGCCCGCCCCCGTGCGCATCCTGGTCTGCGACGACCACGTCGTCGTACGTGCCGGTCTGCTCGCCCTGCTCGACAGCGCCCCCGGCATCGAGGTGGTCGGCGAGGCGGGCACCGGCGAGGAGGCGCTCGCGCTCGCCGCGCGGCTGGCGCCGGACGTCGTCCTGATGGACCTTCAGCTCGGCGCGGGCATCGACGGCGTGGAGACCACCCGCCGCCTCACCGCGGGCACCGGCCGCGCGCCGTACGTGCTCGTGCTGACCACGTACGACACCGACGCCGACATCACCCGCGCCATCGAGGCCGGCGCGACCGGCTACCTGCTGAAGGCGGAACGCCCCGAGGAGCTGTTCGCCGCCATCCACGCCGCCGCCCAGGGCCGTACGGCGCTGTCCGGGCCGGTCGCGGGCCGGGTCATGGCCAACCTCCGCAAGCCGCGCCCCGCCCTCACCAACCGCGAGCGCGACATCCTGGCCCAGCTCGCCACCGGTCTCGGCAACCGGGAGATCGCCCGCGCCCTGTTCATCAGCGAGGCCACCGTGAAGACGCATCTGCGGCGCATCTACGACAAGCTCGGCGTCGACACCCGCGCGGGCGCGGTCGCGGTGGCCAAGGAGCAGCGGCTGCTGCCGTGAGGGACGCGGAAGGCCCCCCGGCCGGACGTCCGGGGGGCCTTCGTACGGAACGAACGGGTGGTGAACGTCAGACGTTCACGCCGAAGTCCTGGGCGATGCCCACCAGGCCCGAGGCGTAACCCTGGCCGACGGCGCGGAACTTCCACTCGGCGCCGTTGCGGTACAGCTCGCCGAAGACCATGGCGGTCTCGGTGGCCGCGTCCTCGGACAGGTCGTAGCGGGCGATCTCGGCGCCGCCGGCCTGGTTGACGATGCGGATGTAGGCGTTGCGCACCTGGCCGAAGTTCTGCGAGCGGTTCTCCGCGTCGTAGATCGAGACCGGGAAGACGATCTTGTCGATGTCGGCCGGCAGGCCGGCCAGGTTGACGTTGATCGCCTCGTCGTCGCCGGCGCCCTCGCCGGTGCGGTTGTCACCGGTGTGGACGATCGTGTTGTCCGGCGTCTGCTTGTTGTTGAAGAAGACGAAGTGGGCGTCGGAGTAGACCTTGCCCTGCGTGTTGACCGCGATCGCGGAGGCGTCGAGGTCGAAGTCGGTACCGGTGGTGGTGCGGACGTCCCAGCCGAGCCCCACGGTGACTTCGGTCAGGCCCGGAGCCTCCTTGGTGAGCGAGACGTTGCCACCCTTGGACAGGCTTACAGCCATTGTTGGGAGTCCCTTCCCTCGTTTACGTACGGCAAGAAAGCTACAGCTACCACCATGAACGTCTAGAGGGGTCCGCAAGGTTCCGCCTCGCTTTACTTTCTTTACCGAGTGCGGAGCCAGGATATTGGGGTGACGCGAGCCGTTCGGGAAGGGAACATGGACGGCATGTCCGGTCCCCATGTCATCCGCGGCTCCGTCTGTCTGCCCGAGGCCGAGCTGGTCTGGCGCTTCTCCCGTTCCTCGGGGCCCGGCGGTGCGAACGTGAACGCCGTCGACACCCAGGTCGACCTGCGCTTCGACCTCGCCCGCACCGAGGCCCTGCCCGAGGTGTGGAAGCAGCGGGCGCTGGAGCGGCTGTCCGGTCGGCTGATCGACGGCGTCATCTCCGTCCGCGCCTCCGAGCACCGCTCCCAGTGGCGCAACCGCGAGACCGCCGCCGTCCGCCTCGCCGCCCTCCTCGCCGAGGCCACCGCGCCCCCGCCCCGGCCCCGCAGGCCGACCCGCATCCCGCGCGGCATCAACGAACGGCGGCTGCGGGAGAAGAAGCAGCACTCGCAGACCAAGCGGGCCCGCTCCGCGCGGGACTGGGACTGACCGGGAGGGTCCTTGTCAGTCCAGCTCCAGCACGCCGACCGTTTCCGCCCCGGCCTTCTCCCCGTTCGGGCGGAAGCCGAGTGCCAGGTAGAAGTTCTCGGGACCGTGCTCGCCGGGACGCCAGGTGACGAAGCACTCCGTGCCGCCGCGGCGCCGGACCTCGGCGGCCACCGACGCCACGGCGAAGCGGCCGTACCCCCGGCCCTGCTCCTCGGCGGCGATGTTCAGCCGCCACAGGCCGGAGCGCAGGGCGCTGCCGTCGTCGTACCAGTCGACGCCGAAGAAGCCCATGAGGAAGCCGACGGGGCGGTCGCCGTCGACGATCAGCCGGGGCCAGGCCTTCTCGGGGTGGACGTAGGCCTCGGCGAGGGACTTCACCACCGGGGAGACGGCGAACTCCTGCTCCGGGCGCACCCGTAGGGCGAGGGCGGCCTCGATGTTCGCGGGGGTGATCTTCTCCAGGCGGGGCGTGCTGCCGGTCGTCATGCGCGCACCCTAGGCAGGTGCCCGCCCGCCGGACGAGCGGATCACCGCTCAGCCCAGCTGCCGGTACCGGCCCCGGAAGTACGTCAGCGGGCCCCCGTCCGCGCTGGGCAGCGCGGCGGTCAGGACCCGTCCGATCACCAGGGTGTGGTCGCCGGCCGGCACCCGCTGCTCGGTGCGGCACTCCAGGGTCGCCAGGGCCCCGCCCGCCAGGGGCGCACCGGTCGCCTCGCCCCGCACGTACGGGATGTCCGCGAACAGGAGGCGGTCGCTGACGCGGCCCTTCATCGCGAAGCGCCCCGCGATGTGCCGCTGGCTCTCGGTGAGGACGGAGACCGCCCACAGGGGCTGCTCGGCCAGCAGGTCGTCCATGCGGGAGCCCTCGCGCAGACCGACCAGGACCAGCGGCGGGTCCAGGGACACCGACATGAAGGCGGTGGCCGTCATCCCGACGTCCTCGCCGCCCGGCGCCAGCGGGTCGTCGGGATCCAGCGGCGGCTCCTGCGCGGTCACCAGGACCACGCCCGAGGCCAGCCGGGACATGGCGGCACGGAACTCCTCGTTGCTCACCCCCTCAGCATGCCCGGAGGCGGGCGTGGGCAACGGGGACGCGGGGGTCGCGGAAGACCCGGGATACGTGAGAGACGGAGTGTTCGGCACCCCGCCACGCTAATCTCCGGGGCGTGGGCGGGGCATCGGGCCCCGGTCCCAACCGGGACCTAGGACCACGGGAGGAGACGCGCGCATACCGACGGACTTCGCGTTCGGTAAACGCACAGGGAACCCCGGCGGAAAACCCGGAATCCCCACTCAATTGTTCACGTTTCGCTGTGACTTGAGTCACAAGGAGCGGTAATTGTTGACCCTGTGTACCGAGTGGGGAGCGCGCTGTGATTCAGTGGCGGGGAACCTGCAAGGGCACCATCAGTAAAGGCGCCGAAGAGAACCCTTGATTCACTGCGAGGTCTCGGGGGGAGGGCGAGCATGGAGACCGACTCGGAGCCCTATGTCCGCCTGGCGTCCCTGAGGCAACTGCACCAGGCCATGGCCGACATGAACAAGGCGCGCAGCCTGGCCGACACCCTCCAGGCCGTCGCCGACGGCGTCGTCCAGGCCCTCAACTACGAGCTGGCGTGCGTCAACCTGGTCGGTCCCGACGGTGATCTCGTCGTCGCCGCCCTCGCGGGCAACCCGGCCGCCGAGGCGCTCATCACCGGCCGCTCGGGCTCCCGCGAGTCCTGGGACCGGCGCCTGAACATGGGCGAGCAGTGGGGCGACCTGATCTTCATACCCCACACCGAGGGCTGGGTCCTCGACGACGACGACGTCCCGCAGTGGTACACCGACGGGCCCGCGCCCCGCTTCGAGGACGAGTGGCACCCCTCGGACCGGCTCTTCGCCCCGATGTACGCGCCGGGCCCGCAGGGCGCGGGCAACAGCGGCGAGCTGATCGGCGTCCTGTCCGTGGACCGCCCGCGCAACGGCCGCCGCCCCGGCGCCTGGGGCCGCGAGGCTTTGCAGATGTACGCCTTCCAGGCCGCCATCGCGATCAGCAACGCCCGGCTCCGCTCCAACATGCAGCGCGCCCTGGTCCGCCTGGAGCGCGACCAGCAGGCGCTGCGGGCCAGCGAGGAGAGCTTCCGCCAGGCCTTCGAGTACGCCCCCTCCGGGATGGCCATCGCCGAGATGGGCGGCGACCAGCACGGCCGCATCCTGCGCACCAACGACGCGCTGTGCCGCCTGCTGGGCCGCCGCGCCTCCGCGATGCGCCGCTACGCCTTCTCCGACCTGGTGCACCCCGAGGACCTCGGCACCCTGCTGCGCACCTCCGCCGAGGGCGGCCGGGCCGAGCTGCGCCTGGGCCGCCGCGACGGCACCTACGTCTGGGTCTCGCTGCGCAACAGCGTCGTCGCCGACGCCGCCGACGGGCCGCGCTTCCTGCTCACCCACGTCGAGGACATAGAGGAGCGCAAGCGCCGCGAGCTCCAGCTCGCCCACCGCGCCTCCCACGACTCGCTCACCGGCCTGCCGAACAGCGCCGAGCTGCGCTCCCGCCTCGCCGCCCGGCTGTGCCAGCGCCCGCAGTCCTCGCACACGGCGGTGGCCGACGCCATGGACGCCGCCTACGGGCACTCCGCCGTGTTCGACTCCGGCGGCCACACCTTCGACTTCTCCGCCGCCGCCGAGCCGTACGGCGCCTTCGACCACCACGTGCACGCCGTGGCCCCCGAGGACGGGCGCGACGACGGCACCAAGGGGCTCGCGGTCCTCTTCTGCGACCTGGACGGCTTCAAGTCGATCAACGACCGGTTCGGGCACAACGCGGGCGACGCCGTGCTGATCGAGGTCGCCCGGCGGCTCAGCGGCGGCGTCCGCGACGGCGACACGGTGGCCCGGCTCGGCGGCGACGAGTTCGTGATCCTCGCCAACGGCCTCGGTCGGGCCGACGCCGAGGACCTCGCCGTACGGCTGCGGGGCGAGATCATCCAGCCGATCCGGGCCGAGGGACGGGCCGTCCGCGTGGGCGCCAGTTTCGGCATCGGCTGGGCCCACTGCGGCATGACGGCGGACGAAGTCCTGAAGTCGGCTGACGAACGGATGTACGTCGAGAAACGATCTCGTCCCAAACAGCACCGCCGGGCCGGATGATCAGCAGGTCAGCGCGTTGATGCGGTCCGAGTCACCCGTTTGGGTCAGCCGGAACGGGTAGGCTCGCCCTCTCACACCCGTACCGCACCACGCACCGCATCTGGTTAGGAGACCTAGGGATGACGCCCGGCAACAACGGCGCGAGCACGCCCGAGGACGACGACCCCTTCGGCTACCTCTACGCCGACGGGCAGGCCAACGGGGCCCAGCCGCCGTCCGGTGGCTACGGCTACCCGAACTCGGTCAACCGGGTGCGTCCCGTCGGCACACGGCAGTACGGCGCACCGCAGGGCCAGGGCGCCCCCACCGCCGCCTACGGTCAGGCCGCCCCGCCCCAGCAGGGCGCCTACGGTCAGCCGCAGGGGGCGTACGGGCAGCCGAACGCGCACTACGCCGCGCCGGAGACCTTCCCCGGCGGCGGCGGTCCCGGGAGCCCGCAGCAGCCGTCGGGGCACGGCGGGGGCGGCGGACGCCGCGGCCCGAACACCAAGGGCCTGCTGATCGGCGCGGTGGCGGTCGTCGCCGCGGTGGTCATCGGCATCGCCGTGGCCATGACGAGCAGCGGCTCCGACGACGACAAGGGCGGCAACGAGGCGGGCGGCGACCCGACCCTGAGCCAGTCCCAGAGCTCCGAGCCCAGCCCGTCCGCGAGCGAGGGCGCCGAGGAGGAGGCCGAGCTGCCCGCGACCGACGCGAAGGCCCTGCGGCTGTCACCGGGCATGGGGACCGCCTCGGACGTCGAGGGCGCGGAGTCGGACGGCGGCGTCTACGTCACGGGCTTCAACCAGGTCGGCGCGAAGGTCACCTGGACCGTCGACGGCGTCGAGAAGGCCGGCGGCTACCGGCTGAACGTGCGCTACGGCATTCCGGGCAAGGACGCCGACGCCACCCTGGTCATCAACGGCAAGGCCTCCTCCCGCCCGCTGAACATGAAGAACTTCGGCGGCACGCCCGAGGGCGACTGGGAAAAGGGCTGGCAGACCACCTGGGCCAACGTCAACCTGACCAAGGGCACCAACACCATCGAGCTGGCGTGCAACGAGGGCAACAAGTGCGACTTCGTCCTCGACAAGCTCTCGCTCCAGTCCGATTGACCGGCCGGCCCGGGTGACGCACCCGGCCCGCACTCAGGCCGCGCCCGCCTCCGCCGTCACCGCGACCCCGCGTCCGAGCAGCTCCTCGTACGCCGCCCGGTCGAACTCGCCCGCCACCGGCGCCAGTACCGTCGCCGCCGACAGGGCGACCGCGCGGGCCAGCCTCTCCGGCCAGGGCAGGTGCTCCACCAGACCGGAGAGCAGGCCGGCGACCGCGGAGTCGCCCGCGCCGGTCGGGTTGCCGCGGACGTGGGTCGGCGGGGCGGCGCGCCAGCGGCCCTCCGGGGTCACCGCGAGCAGCCCCTCGGCGCCCAGCGAGGCGACCACCGAGCGGGCACCCCGGCGCCGGGCGGCCTGCGCGGCCCGCTGCGGCTCGTGCGAGCCGGTCAGCTCGGCCAGTTCGTCGGCGTTCGGCTTGATCAGGTCCGGGCGGGCGGCCAGCCCCCGCCGCAGCGGCTCCCCGCTGGTGTCGAGCAGCACCGGCACGCCCGCGGCGCGCGCGGCCCGCACCAGCCCGGCGTAGGCGCCCACCGGGACGCCCGGCGGCAGGCTGCCGCACAGGGCCACCGCGGCGGCGCCGGTCAGCAGGTCCTCGTAGACCTCCTGGAAGGCGTTCCACTCGGTGGGCGCGACGGCCGGGCCCGGCTCGTTGAGCTGGGTGGTGTCGCCGGTGCGCTCGTCGACGACGGCGATGGTGCGCCGCGTCGCCCCCGCGACCGGCACGAGCGCGTCCCGCACCCCGCGCACGCCGGTCAGGCCCTCGCGCACGACGCCCCCGGTGGTGCCGCCCGCGAAGCCGGTGACCGTCACCTGGTGCCCGAGGGCCGCCAGCACCCGGGCCACGTTCAGCCCCTTGCCGCCGGGCCGTTCGGTCACCTCGGTCACCCGGTGCGAGGCGTGCGGCCTGAGGCCAGGGACGCGGTAGGTGATGTCGAGCGCGGTGTTGAGAGTGACGGTGAGGATCACCGTGCCGACCTCCCCCGATCGTGTGCGGCTGCTGTGCCCGCGGAGCGGTGCCCCGCGACACGATCATGCCAAACGGGCGCCGGTCGGCCCAGCCCCCGGGGACGGCCCGTCACCGGCCGGCCCGGCGGCGGACCGGCGCCGGAGCGGGGGACGGATCAGCCCAGTCGGGGATCGACCACCCATGCGCCCCGGCGCATCACGCCCACCAGGTCGAAGGCGTCGTCCAGGACCACCAGGTCGGCGTCCTTGCCGGGCTCCAGGGAGCCGATCCGGTCGTCCAGGCCGAGCAGCCGCGCCGGGTTGGCCGAGATCGCGGCGACGACGTCCCCGACGGGCAGCCGGTCCACCGTCACCGCCCGCTTGAAGGCGCGGTCCAGGGTGAGCGTGGAGCCCGCGATCGAGCCGCCCTCCACCAGCCGGGCCACGCCGTCCGCGACCTCGACCTCCATCGGGCCGAGCAGATAGCGGCCGTCGCCGAAGCCGGCCGCGTCCATCGCGTCGGTGATGAAGGCGACCCGGGCGGCCCCCGCGTGGTGGAAGGCCAGCTGGAGCGCGGCCGGGTGCAGGTGCGTGCCGTCGTTGATCAGCTCGACGGTGATCCGCTCGTCCTCCAGCAGTGCCGTGATCGGGCCCGGGGCGCGGTGACCGACCGGCGGCATCGCGTTGAACAGGTGCGTGGCGACGGTGGCGCCCGCGTCGATGGCCTGCACGGTCTGCTCGTACGTCGCGTCGGTGTGCCCGACGGCCGCGATCACGCCGTGCTCGACGAGCAGCCGTACGGAGTCCAGGCCGCCGGGCAGCTCGGTCGCCAGCGTCATCATCTTCGCGTGGCCGTGCGCGGCGTCGACCAGCTTGCGCACCTCGGCCGGGTCCGGGGCGCGCAGCAGCTGCTCGTCGTGCGCTCCCTTGCGGCACGGGGAGATGAACGGCCCCTCGAAGTGGATGCCGGCGATGTCGCCCTGCTGGGCCAGCTCGGCGAGCATCCCGGCGTGCCGGGCGAGGAAGTCCAGGTCACCGGTGACGGCGGAGGCGACCACCGTGGTGGTGCCGTGCCTGCGGTGGGTCTCGACGCCGCCCAGGATCTCCTCGGCGGTGCCGCCGGCGAAGGAGGCGCCGCCGCCCCCGTGGTTGTGGAGGTCGACGAAGCCGGGGACCACCCAGTGGCCCGACAGGTCGACGACCTCGGCCTGCGGGGGAGCCGTGTCCGCGATCCGCGCGCCGTCGACGACGACGCGGCCGTTGTCCACGGTCCCGGTGGGCAGTACCACCCGGGCACCGGCGAGAACCTTGCTTGGGGCCATCAGGTGGTTACCTCCGGGGGAGTCGCGGCCGTGGCGGCCGGGGAAGCTGTAGGGGCCGGGGAAGCCGGGGCGGTCGAAACGGCGGTGTCGAGCAGGTCCCAGGCCATCAGCCCGGCACCCAGGCAACCGGCGGTGTCCCCGAGTGCGGCGGGGACGATCTCCGGCAGTCTCTGGAAGGTGACGCGCCGCCGGACGGCGTCCCGCAGCGGTGAGAACAAGGTTTCCCCCGCCTCGGCGAGGCCGCCACCGATGATCAGGACCCGTGGGTCCAGCAGGGTGAGCGCGGTGACCAGCCCGTCGGCGAGCGCGTCCACGGCGTCCCGCCACACGGCGAGCGCGCGGGCGTCCCCGGACTCGACGGCCTTGGCGCAGTCGGCGGCGTCCGCCTCCGGGTCGCCCGAGGCCCGGGCCCACGCCTGGCCGACCGCCGACGCGGACGCGAACCGCTCCAGACAGCCACGCTGTCCGCACGGGCAGGCGAGGCCGCCGGGGCGTACGACGACGTGGCCGATCTCGCCCGCGAAGCCGTGGGCGCCCGCCTCGACCCGGCCGTCGATGCCGATGGCGCCCGCGATCCCGGTGCCCAGCGGCACGAACAGGAACCGGTCGGCGCCCCGCCCGGCACCGATCCGGCCCTCGGCGAGCCCTCCAGTGCGCACGTCGTGGCCGAGGGCGACCGGAACGGAGCCGAGCCGTTCGGCGAGCAGCGTCCGCAGCGGTACGTCGTGCCAGCCGAGGTTGGCCGCGTACACGGCGACGCCCCGCTCGGCGTCGACGATGCCGGGGACGGCGACACCGGCGGCGCGGGCCGGCTCGCCGAACCGGTCGGCGCCGTAGGCCCGCAGCTCGGCGGCGAAGTCCAGGATGCCCGCGACGACCGCCTCGGGTCCCCGCTCGCGGCCGGTGGCCCGGCGCGCCTGGTGCAGCAGCTCGCCCCCAGGTCCCGCCAGGGCGGCCTTCATCCCGGTGCCGCCCACATCGAGGGCGATGACATGTCTCACGGGGGACAGTGTGGCCCGTACACCCGGGAGAGGTCTAGTCCACTGCGGTGGTGTAGACCTTAATCCGGTAAGCGAACACGCGAACGGTCGGTCAGGGTTGGGGAACAGGGTGCAGCGGCGTAGGACTGGAACGATCGCGGTGGTGTCCGCACTGGGCATGACGGCGGTCCTCGGCGGCTGCGGGCTGACCGGCGACTCCGACGGGGTGACCCTGAAGCTCGTCGCCGCGGACTACGGCGACGGCAAGGACAACAGCTCCCAGAAGTACTGGGACGAGCTGGTCGAGTCCTACGAGGCCCAGAACCCGGACGTGCGGGTGGACGTCACCGTCTACTCCTGGAACGACGTCGACCGCAAGGTCCGCGAGCTGGTCGACGCGGGCGAGGCGCCCGACATGGCGCAGATCGGCGCCTACTCCGACTACGCGGACGAGGACCTGCTCTACCGGGCCGACGACGTGCTCTCCATCCCCGCCCAGGCCGACTTCGTCCCCCAGCTGGCCGCCGCGGGCCAGGTCAACGGCGTGCAGTACGGCCTGCCCTTCGCGGCCTCCACCCGCGTGCTCTTCTACAACAAGACCCTCTTCGACCGGGCCGGCGTCCGGCCGCCCAAGTCCTGGGACGACCTCGCCGAGGCCGCCGAGGCGCTCAAGGAGAAGGGCGTGAAGTACCCGTACGCCCTGCCGCTGGGCGCCGAGGAGGCGCAGGCCGAGACGATGCAGTGGATGCTCAGCGGCGGGGGCGGCTACACCGACGACGTCGGCACCTACGCGGTCGACTCCCCGCAGAACGCCACCACGTTCACCTGGCTGCGGGACGAACTGGTCGGCAAGGGTCTCACCGGACCCGTCGCCCCCGGCAGGCTCGACCGGGCCGACGCCTTCGCCGCGTTCGCGGCCGGGGACGTGGGCATGCTCAACGGGCACCCCTCGCTGATGAGGACGGCGTCCGACAAGGGCGTGAAGTACGGCATGGTGACCACCCCGGGCGTCGACGGCGAGAGCAAGAACACCCTCGGCGTCTCCGACTGGATGACGGCCTTCAAGAAGAACGGCCACCAGAAGGAGGTCGGCGACTTCCTCGACTTCGTCTACAGCGAGGAGAACGTCCTCGACTTCTCCCGCGAGTACAACCTGCTGCCGGTGACCACGTCGGCCTCCCGGACCATGAGCGCCGCGCCCGAGGACGAGAACCTCAAGCCGTTCCTGGACGAGCTGCTGCTCTCCGAGCTGTACCCGGTGGGCAAGACGTCCTGGGCCGAGGTCAGCGCGGACGTCAAGAAGCACATCGGCGAGGCGGTCGCCCCCGGCCGCGACCCCAAGGAGGTCCTCGGCCGGATCCAGGCGACGGCGATGCGGGCGGGCAGCGCGGAGTAGCGGCCGCGTTGTCGGTGGCGGGCGTTACGGTGCCGTACATGGACCTGGGAGAGCTGGCCGAGCGGGAGCGCCGCATCCTCGCGCTGGAGCGCCGTGGCTTCCTGGGCCCCGGCGCCAAGGAGCGCGCCGTCCGCGAGGAGCTGGGCCTGGCCCCCGTCCGCTACTACCAGCTCCTCAACGCCCTCCTCGACGACCCCCGCGCCCTGGCCGCCGACCCGGTCACGATCAACCGCCTGCGCCGCGTACGGGACTCCCGCCGCGCGGAGCGCTGAGCCCACCGACACGGCCCGGGCCTCCGGCGCGGGTGCGCGGGGCACCGGGTCCGCTGCCCCGGCCGGCCGCCGTGCCGGACGTGCGCGACTGTGCCGGTGGCGCGGGTGCGGGGGGAGGGGTCGTTGCGGCGCGGGTCGTGGGACAGGCGTGTGCCCGGGTCCGGCGGGATAGGTTCGCGGTATGGGCAGCCACCAGGACCTCACCCGAGACGACTCCCCACACCCCCTGCCGACGCCCGCGACGGCGGTCGGACGCGAAGGGCTGGACGCCCTCCTCGCGCACCCCGCTCGCGCGGTGGTCGCGCTCGACTTCGACGGCACGCTCGCCCCGATCGTGCCCGACCCCGACCGGGCCCGCGCCCACCCGGAAGCCGTACCGGCGCTCGCGGCCCTGGCCCCGAAGGTCGCCTCGATCGCCGTGATCACCGGCCGCCCGGCCGAGGTCGCCGTGCGCCACGGAGGCTTCGCGGACGTCCCCGGCCTCGACCGGCTCGTCGTCCTCGGCCACTACGGCGCCGAACGCTGGGACGCCGCCACCGGCACCCTCACCACACCCGAACCGCACCCCGGCGTCGCCGCCGTCCGGGCCGAGCTGCCCGGCCTGCTGGAGCGGTCCGGGACGGCGGCGCGGGGGACCTGGACGGAGGACAAGGGACACGCGGTCGCCGTCCACACCCGCCGCGCCTCCGACCCGCAGGCCGCCTTCGACGCCCTGCGCGCCCCCCTCGCCGACCTGGCCTTTCGGCACGGCCTCATCGTCGAACCGGGCCGGATGGTGCTGGAACTGCGCCCGCCCGGCATGGACAAGGGCGCCGCCCTGCGCTCCCACGTCCACTCCCTCGACGCCGGTTGCGTCCTCTTCGCCGGGGACGACCTCGGCGACCTCCCGGCCTACGCGGCCGTCGACACCCTCCGCGCCGAGGGCATCCCGGGGCTCCTGGTGTGCAGCGGCAGCGACGAGGTGGCGGAACTGCGCAGGCGCGCGGACGTCGAGGTGCCCGGCCCGGCCGGGGTGGTGGCCCTCCTGGCGGCTCTGGCGCACCGGCTGGCCTGAGACAACGTCACGGACGGTTCCCCCGCGTGTCACAGGCGTGTCCTGACGCCGCGGGCGGGGGAACCCGGTCCTCCGCCCGCACGGTCTTGGGAGGCGCAACGCCTGCCCCAGTGAGGCCCGGAACCGTGGAGGAACACGTCATGTCCGCTCGGAAGACCCCGATGCTCGCCCTCGCCGCCCTGGCCCTCGGCCTGACCCTGACCGCCTGCGGCAACAGCGGCACGGGCGGCACCGGCGACGCCGCCGCCCCCGCCATCCCCGCCACCGCGACGAGCGCCGCACAGTCCCCCACCCCCACCCCCACCGCCACTCCC
>NZ_JODM01000043.1 GCF_000717995.1 Streptomyces violaceorubidus | reverse complement strand
CCGGCGTCGGAGGAGTCATCAAGATGGTCATGGCCATGCGCCACGGCCTCCTCCCCCGCACCCTCCACGTCGACACCCCCTCCACCCACGTCGACTGGAACTCCGGCGCCGTATCACTGCTGAGCCGGACCACCGAGTGGCCGGACACGGGCCGGGCCCGCCGCGCGGCCGTCTCCTCCTTCGGCATCAGCGGGACCAACGCCCATGTCGTGCTGGAGCACGCCGAGCCGGACCACAGCCCGGCCACGGAGGGTGAGCCGGGTGGCGTCGTGCAGCCGTGGGTGCTGTCCGGCAAGAGTGCGGCGGCCCTGCGCGGGCAAGCGGCGCTGCTGCGGGACTTCGTACGGGAGCGGCCGGAGCTGACCGCCGCGCAGGTCGGGCTGTCGCTGGCCACGACCCGGTCCGCGTTCGGGCACCGGGGTGTCGTGCCGGCCGGTGATCCGGCGGACCGGCTCGCGGCTCTCGACGCGCTGGCCCGTGGCGAGGACTCGCCGTTCCTCGTGCGGGGTGCGGGTACGACCGGACACAAGGTCGCCTTCCTGTTCTCCGGGCAGGGGACTCAGCGGCCCGGGATGTGCCGGGAGCTGTACGCCTCGTCGAAGGTGTTCGCCGCGGCCTTCGACGAGATCTGCGCGCAGTTCGGTTCGTTGCTCGAACGACCCCTGGCCGAGGTGGTGTTCGCCGACTCCGGCACGCCGGAGGCGGAGCTGTTGGACCGTACCGAGTACGCGCAGCCCGCGCTGTTCGCCGTGGAGGTGGCGCTGTTCCGCCAGTTGGAGGCATGGGGACTGCGGCCTCAGCTGCTCGCGGGGCACTCGATCGGTGAGCTGGCCGCGGCCCATGTCGCCGGGGTCTTCGATCTGCCCGACGCGGCGCGGCTGGTGGCGGCACGCGGCCGGCTGATGCAGTCGCTGCCCGACGACGGGGCGATGGCCTCGCTGCGGGCGGCGGAGGACGAGGTGCTGCCGCTGCTGGCCGGCCGGACGCACGAGTTGGGGGTCGCCGCGGTCAACGGGCCGTCGGCCGTGGTCGTCTCGGGCCGCGTGCGTGCCGTGGAGGAGATCGTCGCGCACTTCGCGGGCCTGGGCCGCAGGACCCGGCGGCTGCGGGTCAGTCACGCGTTCCACTCGCCGCTGCTGGATCCGATGCTGGAGGGGTTCGCGGCAATCGCGCGTGAGGTGTCGTACCGGGCGCCACGCATCCCCGTGGTCTCGGACGTCACCGGGGAGACGGCTGCGGACGGGCTGCTGGCGGACCCCGGATACTGGGTGCGCCACGCGCGTGAGGCGGTGCGTTTCGCCGATCAGCTCACACAGCTGGAGAAGGAGGGCGTGACCGCGTACGTCGAGGTCGGCCCGGACGCCGTGCTGGCCCCGATGGCCCGCGAGAGCCTCGGCGGCCATGCGTTGGTGGTGCCCGTCCAGCGGCGCGACCGTGCCGACGCCGTCGCGCTGGGCACGGCCGTCGCCGAGTTGCACGCCCACGGGGTGTCCCCCGACTGGAGGGCGGTGTTCGCCCCCACCGGCGCCCCTACGGTCGAGCTGCCGACGTACGCCTTCCAGCGCAGCGCGTACTGGCTGCCGTCCGGGCCTGCCGCGCCCCGGGCCTCGACGACCACGCCCCGTGGCGGTGACCTGGAGCGGCGCTTCTGGCAGGCCGTCGAAAGCCGGGATCTCGGTGGGCTGGCCACCCTGCTCGACGTCGACTCCGCCCAGGAGGCCGACTCCCTGCACGCCGTGCTGTCGCTGCTGTCGGCGTGGGACCACGGCAGGGTCGGCGCCGACACGTCTCTGGACGCCCCGCTGCCCGAGGACGGCGACGACCTGGCGCGGGCACTGGCCGGGGCGTCCGAGCAGGAGCGGCCCGCTCTGCTGCTGGACGCGGTGCTGTCGGCGGCGTCCGCGGTGCTCGGGCACTTGGATCCGGATGCGCTCCCTGCCGACCAGGACTTCCTCGACGCCGGCTTCGCCTCGCTGACCGCGGTGGAGCTGAGCGGACGGCTCACCAAGGTCACCGGCATCGACCTGCCGCCCACGCTGGTCTACGACCACCCCACGCCGGCGGAACTCGCCGCGCACCTGCACGAGGAGATGGAGAGGACCGCGTCATGACCCCCACACGTACTGAGAGCCCTTGGGTCCGCCGCTATCAGCAGGCGCCCGCCGACGCCGTCACCCTGGTGTGCTTCCCGCACGCCGGCGGCTCGGCCACGTCCTTCCATCCGCTGTCCCGGGCGCTGGCCGGGCGGCTGGACGTGGTGGCCGTGCAGTATCCGGGCCGACAGGACCGGCATCGGGAGCCCGCCTTCGAGGATCTGCACGAGCTGGCCGACGCCGCCTACGAGGCGGTCGTCGAGGCCGTGGGCTGCGACCGGCCGCTCGCCCTGTTCG
Organism: Streptomyces violaceorubidus; assembly: GCF_000717995.1. Classification (GTDB taxonomy): domain Bacteria; phylum Actinomycetota; class Actinomycetes; order Streptomycetales; family Streptomycetaceae; genus Streptomyces; species Streptomyces violaceorubidus. The sequence goes on along the minus strand of NZ_JODM01000043.1, from coordinate 33,814 downwards.
GGCACAGCATGGGCGCGTCGGTCGCCTTCGAGGTGGCCTTGCGGCTGGAGCGGCGGGCCGGTGTGAAGCCGGTCGCCCTGTTCGTGTCGGGGCGGCGGGCGCCGTCCCGGCATCGCAGCGAGGATCTGCACCGCAAGGGCGACGACGCTCTGCTGCGGGAGATCCGAGCCCTGGACGGCACCGCGCAGGCGGCGCTGGACGACGAGGACATCGTACGGATGTTCCTGCCGTCGCTGCGGGCCGACTACACGGCGATCGAGCTGTACCGCAGCGCGCCGGGCGCGACGGTCGGCTGCCCCGTCGTCGCGCTGACCGGCGACACCGACCCGAAGACCACCGTCGAGGAGGCCGGGGCCTGGCAGGAGCACACCACCGGCCCCTTCGACCTGCGGGTCTTCGAGGGCGGTCACTTCTTCGTCTCGGAACGCACCGACGCGGTCGCCCGGGTCCTGTCCGGGCAGCTGGACCGGTTCCGGTGAGCACGGCCGCGCTGTCCGCCCACCCGCACCGGCCTGGGGTCGCAAGGGGTCGGCTAGGGGTTATCCGGGCCGGGAGGCGCACATAGCGTGACCGCGAATGCAACACCCACGCCCGAAGCGGCGTCCACGACCACCAACGGACTGTTTTCCACTGCACCTGGGGGAGCCCGAACCATGACCGAACCGCAGACGTGGCGGGTTCTCGGCAACGCGGACGCGCACGAGCTGGTGCTCGCCGTGGACTTCGACGCCACCGGCCGCGCCGAGGGCCGTTTCACCGATCTCGCGGCGGGTCTGGCCGGCCTGCCCCTCTCGATCTGGGAGACCGTCCCCCAGGAGGCGGGCACCGGCGCCGGTGGTGCCGCTCCCGTCGAGCGGTGGCTGGAGGAGGTGGCCGCCGACGGCCGCCCGGTCCGCGCGGTGTTCGGCTTCTGCGTCGGCGGCGTCTACGCGGGCGCGATCGCGCAGCGCTTCGCCGAACGGCAGGGCCGGGCGCCCGCGCTCGTGCTGTTCGATCCCGAGCAGTCCGGCCCGCCGACGCTCTACTCGCAGTTCCACAAGGTCCTCGACTCCATGTCCACCCTGCTGAGCGACGAGGAGACGGCGCAGGCGGCGGCCGAGGCGCGGCGGGCCCATGAGCAGCACACCGAGATGGCGCCGCTGGGCGCCGACCTCCTCGATGTGTACCGGCGTACCGCCAAGCCCGTCTTCGACCGGCTGGAGCTGGACGAGAAGCGGCAGGAGGAGTTCACGGCGGTCTTCGCGTCGTTCGTGGGCTATCTGATCGCGGCCGCGGAGATCGACCCCCTGCCGGCGTGGCGGGAGGCCGTCGTCGTCACCTCCTCGTCGCCCACGAGCGGCCTGAACGGCTCCCGCGGAGTCGGGCAGGACATCGCCGTGGGCCGGGAGCTGCGCGTCGACGTCCCGCATGTCGATCTGCTGCGCGACCCGGGTGTCACCCGCACGGTGGCCGAGCTGCTCGGCACCGAGACGCGCGGCTGAGGAGCCAGGCGCCTGCGCACTCGCACACCCCACAGGCGAATTTCGCGCATCCAAGAACGCCAATCCACGGACGCCAAGCCACAGACGCCACGCCACGGACGCCAAGCCACGGACGCGAAACCACGGACGCGAATCTACGGACGCGAATCTACGGAACGGTTGGAATGCCAGAAGCAACGCAACGTCGCTCCCACCCGGCCGACAGCAAGGAGCACGCACTCTGGCTCCTGGACGAGCTGGTGCCCGTCAAGGGCGTCAACAACCTCTCCGTCGCCCTCCAGGCCGACGCGGCCCTGCTCGGCCCCGCGGTCCAGGGCACGGTCGAGCTGCTGCTGCGCCGGCACGAGGCCCTGCGCACGGTGTTCCGGCAGGAGGAGGCGGGCCTCACCAAGGAGGTGCTCGACGCCGACGCCCTGCGGATCGAGGTCGAGGAGCCGACGGCGGAGCCGGACGAAGTCGCCGCTGTCGTGGGCGAGTTCATCGCGCGGCCCTTCGACATCGACGGGCGGCCGCTGGTGCGGGCCGCGCTGGTGCGGTGCGCGGACGGCGACGCGTTCTGTCTCGCCGTCCATCACCTCGTCTTCGACACGGTCTCCGGCGCGGTCCTGCTGGACGAGTTCACCGCCGGGTACACGGCGCTGGCCGCCGGTGGCGAACCGCCCGCCGAACTGCTGGCCGCGCAGCCGCCGTACCGGGAGCCCGCTCCCCGGCCCGCCGCCGTGGAGTACTGGCGCGGGCAGTTGGCCGGGGCCGATGCCGCCGGGCTCGCCCTGTGGTGCGGCAGCGAGGACCTGCCCGAGCCGACCCTCACCGGCGACCAGGTCACCGCCGACCTGTCCCCGCGGGCGACCGAGGTGCTGCGCCGGCTGCGGAAGGGGCTGCGCGCGCCGGAGGCCGTGGTGCTGCTGGCCGCGTACGGGCTGCTGCTGGCCCGGCACGGCGCGGGACCCGACCTGGTGGTGGGCACTCCGGTCAATGTCCGTGCGCGGGACGCGTCCAGGGCGGTGGGCTACCACGTCAACACCCTGCCGCTGCGCATCCCCGTCGACCTCGGCGGCGGCTTCCGGGGCCTGGTGCGCACGGCCCGCGACGCGTTCCTCGGGGCGGTCGCCCACGCCGATGTCCCGGTCGACGTCCTGACGCCGGAACTGCGCAGGGACGGAGGCGCCTCCTGGCGCAACACCGTGTTCCGGCATCTGTTCAACTACGTTCCCGACGACGCCCGTACGACCTTCCCGCTCGCGGACACCACGGCCCGCAGACTGCCGGTGGAGAACGGGTTCAGCAAGTTCGACCTCGAGTTCTTCTTCCTGTCCTCCGCGGACCGGGTGACCATCCGGGCCGCGTACTACACACAGGTCCTGGACCGGGCGGACGTACAGGGCCTGCTCGAACGCTTCGAGTCGCTGCTGCTCGCGGCCGCGGCCGAGCCGGACCTGCCGATGGGCGAACTCCCGCTGGCCGGTCCCTCCGACCGGGCGGTCCTCGCCGCCTCCAACGACACCGCGCGCCCGGTGGAGCCGGCCGATGTGCTCACGGCGGTGCGGGAGCGGGTGGCGCTGGCGCCGTCCGCGTCCGCCGTGGTGAGCGGCGACCGCAGCACGACGTACGCCGCGTTGTGGGGGGCCGCCGAACACACCCGGGCCGTCCTCGCGGACGCCGGTGTCGGGGCCGGTGACATCGTCGCGCTGGCCGCTCCCCGCGGGCCCGAACTCGCGGCTGCGGCCCTGGGGGTGTGGCTGGCCGGCGCGGTGTATCTGCCCGTCGACCCGGAGCACCCCGTGCAGCGGCTGGCGTACGTCCTGGAGGACTCCTGTGCGCGGGCCGTGCTCACGGCGCCGGGCGTGGAACTGCCCGAGGGGGTCCGGGCGCGTGTGCTGCCGCTGGAGCGGGTCGGGCAGGAGGGGCCGCTCCCGGACACCTCGGTGAGCGGGCCCGATCCGGACTCCTGCGCGTATCTGATCTATACCTCCGGTTCGACGGGGAGGCCGAAGGGCACCCTGATCAGTCACCGCGGTCTCGGCAATGTGGTGCGGCACTTCGCCGAGGAACTGAAGGTCACCGCGGAGGACTCCGTGCTGTGGCTGACCACGTTCGCCTTCGACATCTCCGCGCTGGAGCTGTTCCTGCCGCTGGTCTGCGGCGGGCGGCTGGTCGTGGCCTCCGACGAGGCCCGCACCGACGGTCGTGCCCTGCTCGGCGAGGTCGTCGCGCACGACGTCGGCATCGTGCAGGCCACCCCGACGACCTGGCGTGTCGTCGCCGAGGCGGCCGAGGGCCGGCTGGCGGGCAGGCGCCTGGTCTGCGGCGGGGAACCGCTGCCGCCCGCGCTGGCCCGCACCCTCGCCGCCTCGGGCGGCTCGCTGCTCAATGTGTACGGCCCGTCCGAGACGACCATCTGGTCCACCTCGGGCCCGGTGCCGGCCGACGTGGACCGCGTGGACGTGGGTCGCCCGATCGCCAACACCCAGGTGTTCATCGTCGACTCGGACGGCCGGGAGCTGCCGGTCGGGGTGCGGGGCGAGTTGTGCATCGCCGGGGCAGGTGTCGCGCTCGGCTACCACCGTCGTCCTGAGCTGACGGCGGAGCGCTTCGCGGACCATCCCGTGTACGGGCGCCACTACCGCACCGGTGATCTGGCCCGGCTGCGGCCCGACGGCACCGTCGAGCTGCTGGGCCGGACCGACCGGCAGATCAAGCTGCGCGGCCATCGCATCGAGCTGGGCGAGGTGGAGGCGGTACTGCTCGGCCATCCGGGTGTGCGGGATGTCGCCGTGGTCGTGGTCGGCCGGGGCGGGGCGGACACGGCCCTGGTCGCTTTCGTGGAGTCCCCCGACGGCCTGGACGCCGCCGGGCTCACGGCTCATGCCCGGTCCCTGCTGCCCTCCGCCGCCGTGCCCCAGGAGATCGTGGTGCTCGAGTCGCTGCCGACCACCGCCAACGAGAAGCGGGACCATCTCGCGCTGACCCGTCTCGCCGAGCAGCGCCGTGCCGAGCGCAGTCCGGCGGCCGAGGCCGTGCCCGGAGCGCAGTCGGGTACGGCCGGGCAGTTGCTCGCGCTGTGGCAGACCACGCTCGGCCGGACCGATGTCGGCCCGGACGCCAACTTCTTCGACAGCGGCGGGCATTCGCTGCTCGGCGCGCAGCTCGTGCAGCGCATCGAGAAGACGCTGGGCGTGCCGGTGCGGCTGACCGACCTGTTCGCCCATCCCACCCCGCTCGCCATGGCCGAGCGTCTCGAAGCCGGAGCCTGAGAAAGCGATGGAGACCGTGAACCAGAAGCACGCCACCGCCCCGTCCGCCGGGACCGTACCGCCGTCGTCGTGGCGGGTCCTGTGGCAGGACACCTTCGACGGCCCGGCCGGTTCGCCGCCCGACCCCGCCCTGTGGCAGATCGTCACCGGGCAGCCGTTCGGCGCCGGCATCGAGTTCCACACGGACGCTCCCGCGAACGTCGGCCTCGACGGGGCCGGGCATCTGAGGATCACCGCCACGCATGAGGACGGGGAGTACCGGGCGGCGTGGCTGGAGACCCTGCGCGAGGACTTCGTGCCGCGTCCCGGCGGTGCGCTGCGCCTGGACGCCCGGGTGAGGACCGCGGCGGGCCCCGGCCTGGACTGTGCCCTGTGGGCCTGGGGCACCCAGCTGCGCCACCGGGGTGACGAGGACCCGGTGCAGGCCTGGTACCGGGCCGGGGAGATCGACGTCCTGGAGGCGCTGGGCTCGGAGCCCGACTCGGTGTGGGGTGCCGTGCACTCCCCCGAGTGCCACCAGATCCCGTCCCTCGGCATGGGCGCGCGCACCACCACCGAGGACGGCAGTGCGCTCAGCGAGGACTTCCACACCTACTCGGCGGTCTGGCGGCGCGGCCCCGACTCGATCACCTGGTACCTGGACGGCCGTGAGTATCTGCGGCTGACCCCGCAGGACACCACCCCGAAGGGCTGGCTGTTCGACCAGCCGGTGTACTTCTGTCTGGCGATCATCATCGGCAGCCCGGGCGGCCCGGTCCTGCCGGGCGACCCCGACCCTTGCACGTTGCCGTCGTCGCTGCTCGTCGACAGCATCACCGTCTCCGAGGAGATCCCGGCGTGAGCGCGGGCCCCGATCTCGACGCGCTCGTCGCGGAGCTGGTCGACCGGGTGCTGGACGATCCGACCGGCGCGCTGGGTCCGTCGGTGTACGAGACGGCCCGGCTGGTGTCGCTGGCCCCCTGGCTGGACGGCGACACCGCCCGGGTCCGTCATCTCCTGGACGAGCAGCGGCCCGACGGCAGCTGGGCCGGGCCCGGCGGGTACGCCCTCGTGCCGACGCTGAGTGCGACGGAGGCGCTGCTCGCCGTGCTGGGCAGGGAGAGCGGGGCGCCGCCGCTGCCGCGTGCCGGTCTGGTCGGGGCCGCGCGTCGGGGGCTCGCGGCGGCGGCTGCTCTGGTGGCCCGGCCGGTGCCGTCGACGGTCGTGTTCTTCCTGCTGATCCCGGCCCTGGTGGAGGGTGTCAACGCCCGTCTCGCCGTCCTCGGGGACGCGGCGGCTCAACCGCTGGCGCTGCCGCACGGGTTGACCGACGACGCCCTGCGCGCGTTGCGCGGCGGCGCCTGGCGCAATCCGCTCGCCGGTCACTATCTGGAGATCGTCGGCCCGGCGGCCGTCAGTGCCGCGGAGATGGAGCCGGTCGACGGGGTCGTCGGCTGTTCCGCGGCCGCCACGGCGGCCTGGCTCGGCCCGCGCGAGCCGGCCGATCCCACGCATCCCTCGGTGCGTTTCCTGCGGCGGGCCCAGGAGCAGGGCGGCGGCCGGGTCCCCGCGATGACCTCGCTCGTCTTCTACGAACGCGCGTGGATCGCCGGCAACCTGGCGACCGCGGGGGTGCCGCGCGAGGTGCTCGCCCCGCTGCTGAAGGAACTGCCGGGCGACGTCGGCCGGTCGGGTGCCCCCACCGCGCCGGGATTCGCGTACGAGGCGGAGACCAGCGCGATCGTCCTCGCGGCCCTGGCCCACCTGGGGGCACCCCAGGAGCCCGCGTACCTGTGGCAGTACGACGCGGGCAGCCACTTCATGTCCACGATCCCGGAGCACGAGCCCTCCACGACCACCAACGCCCACATCCTGGAGGCCCTGGGCTGCCACCTGGCCGGCGATCCCGTCGACGCCGACCGCTACCGGGACGCCGTGGCCCGGATCGCCTCATGGCTGCGCGACCGCCGGCACCCGGACGGTAGCTGGTCCGACAAATGGCACGCCTCGCCCTACTTCGCGACGATGCGCTGCGCCCTGGCCCTGCACCGGTACGCCGGCCCGGACACGGCCGACACGCTGCGCGGGTCCGTGGCCTGGCTCCTGGAGCGACAGCGCGAGGACGGCTCCTGGGGCCGCTGGGAGGGCACAGCCGAGGAAACCGCCTACGCGGTACGCACCCTGCTGGAACTGACCGCCGGCACCCCCACGGAGGAGGCGGACGAGGCCGTGCGACGGGGCTGCGCCTTCCTCCTGGAACACGGCCTGAACGGGGAACGCCACCCCCCGCTGTGGATCGGCAAGGAACTCTACGCACCCGCCCACCTGGTGCGCGCGGCAGTCCTGGGAGCCCTGCTCGCGGCCCGACGCTGAGCGCGACCTCCCCCGGGCCCGGCCCCGGGCCGCGCGGCCCGGCGGAGACCAGGCGCCGGCCGGCCCTTACCCGAGTGGCGTCCCCTCGGTGCACCAGGCCGCCCCCACCGGCGCGGCACCCGGCCCGCCGCCCGGGGCGGCACCGTTGCCGCCCTCTCGATCGGCACCCGCGCGGACCGGGGCCGCGGCCCGGCGGAGACCGCCCGGCCGTTCCCCGGTCCCGCCCCTCGGTGCCACAGGCGCCGTCCCGGCGCTGCCCCAGGGGCACGACCCGACGGGATCACGCGCCACCAGCGCTGCCCCCAGGCCACGGGCCCCGGCGGCCCGGCGGCCCGGCGGCCCGGCGGAGAACCGTTTGGCACCCGGCCCTCCCCTGCCCCGCCAATAACACAACCCAGCCAGTCTATTAACCCGGTTCAGTTATGCTGTGACCCGTAATTCGCCGACCGGTCCCGCCGGGCGGCGCGCAAGACCGTCACTTCGGAAAGGTCGATCGATGACGTCACACGTCCAGGACACGTACGGCACCCAGGGGGCCGTCGAACTCGACGACGAGCTGGCCCTGGAGCGTGCGTACGTCGCGATGTGCCGCGAGGCGATGACCCGCCAGGTGGACGATGCCCAGTACCAGGTCGTCGCGGGCGAGGACGTGTCGGGCGACGGCGCGAGCGCCGAGGCGCTGGGCCGCTATCTGCGCACCCGAGCACGACAGATGGCGGAGGAGCCCGACAGCCCGCTGTTCTTCGGCCGGCTCGACTTCGAGGACACGCAGGACGCGGGGGACCACCGGCGGCAGCGGTACTACATCGGCCGCAGGCGGGTCTCCGAGCACCCGGCCGCACCGCCGCTGGTGATCGACTGGCGTGCGCCGGTCTCGCGCACCTACTACCAGGCGAGCGCCCTGGAGCCGCGCGGAGTCGCGGTGCGGCGGCGCTTCGGCTGGGCGCCCTGGAGCCATGGCGCTCCGGAGGACCTCACCGGACTGGAGGACGAGCACCTCGACCACGCCCGTGGCGAGGACGACGGTGACGCGGCGAGCGCGATCGTCGCGGCCGAGATCGAGCGGCCCAGGCTCGGCCCGATGCGTGACATCGTCGCCACCATCCAGCCGGAACAGGACAACCTGGTCCGCAGCGAACTGACCGAGTCGGTGTGCGTGCAGGGCGCGCCGGGCAGCGGCAAGACCGCCGTGGGTCTGCACCGCGCGGCGTTTCTCCTCTACACCTTCCCGGAGCGGCTGCAGCGCAGCGGTCTGCTGATCATCGGCCCGAACCGCACCTTCCTGCGCTACATCTCCGAGGTGCTGCCGTCGCTGGGCGAGATCGACATCGCCCAGCTCACGGTGGAGGACGTGGTGGCCCGGCACCCGGTCAAGCGGGTGGACGGGGAGGACGCGGGCGTGCTGAAGCACAGCGACCGGATGGCGACCGTCCTGGAGCGGGCCCTGTACGCCCGGGTGAGGCACCCGGAGGAGTCGATCGCCGTCACCGACGGGTCGTACCGCTGGCGGGTCGACTCGTACGACCTGGCCCGCGTCATCGACGAGGTGCGGGGCATGGGGGTGCCGTACGGCGTCGGGCGCGAGCATGTGCGTTCGCGGGTGGTGACGCTGATCCAGCAGCAGGCCGAGCGGCGGGCGGGGCCGAAGAGTGTCACCTGGGCGCGGAAGATCGGCCGGGCGAAGCCGGTCGCCGCGCTGTTGGAGGCCGCGTGGCCGGTGGCGCGGCCGGAGGAGGTCGTGGCCGCGCTGTTGAGCGACCCGGCGGTGATGGAGGAGGCGGCGGACGGCGTGTTCGACGCGGCCGAGCAACGGACGCTGCTGTGGGCCAAGCCGCCGCGGTCGGAGAAGAGCGCGAGCTGGTCGGTCGAGGACATGCTGCTGCTCGACGAGGTCGCGGGGCTCATCGAGCGCCCCGAGGGCTTCGGTCATGTGGTCGTGGACGAGGCCCAGGACCTGTCGCCCATGCAGTGCCGGGCGATCGCCCGCCGCAGCGCGTTCGGGTCCATCACGGTGCTGGGCGACCTGGCCCAGGCGACGGCGCCCTGGTCGGCGCGGTCCTGGCAGGAGCAGTTGACGTATCTGGGCAAGACGCAGGCCACCGTCGTCCCGCTGACCACCGGCTTCCGTGTCCCGGCGGCGGTGATGGAGCTGGCCAACCGGCTGGTGGGGGCCCTCGGTGTGGATGTGCCGCCGGCCCGTTCGCTGCGCCACGACGGCGAGTTGTCGATCAGCGAGGTCGACGACATGGCGGCCGCCACGGTGTCCGCGGTGCGTGCGGCGCTCGACCGCGAGGGGTCGGTCGCCGTGATCGCGGCCGACGACGCGGTGGCCGCCACCTCGGCGGCGCTGCGCAAGGCGGGCATCGAGACGGCGACGGCCGACGAGGTCGGCACGGCCGCGCGGGTGACCGTGCTGCCCGCGACGGTCGTCAAGGGCCTGGAGTACGACCATGTCGTGGTGGTGGAGCCGGCCGCGATCGTCGAGTCCGAGGCGCGCGGACTGCACCGGCTCTATGTCGTGATGACGCGTGCGGTGTCCCGGCTGGACGTCCTGCACGCCCGGCCGCTGCCGGAGCCGCTCGTCGCCTGACCGCACCGATGCGACCGAGATGTGCGGGCCGGGGACTGCCCCGGGCCCGCATTTTCTTTGCGACCGTTTGACGAAATCCACGGCGGATCATTGCCCTTCTAAAGGATGTTGGCCGGATTCCCTTTCCCGACGGTCGCACTTGCGCCAAATCGCTGTGGCGATAGTCACTGATTGTTCTGCGGACCCCCTGAAGTTGCAGGATGGCTGAAGACATACCGAAGCCTCGGCAGCATAGGGAGCATCTTGCGGATGTCCATCGTCGGACGGGACATACAACTCACCCAATTGCATGACCTGCTGACCGCACGCGACCGCGGAGCGGGTCCGATAGCCCTGGTCAATGGCCCTGCGGGGGTCGGCAAGACGGCCCTCCTGCATGAATTCACCCAGCACGTGGCGAAATCCGGGTCGCTCGTCCTGAGGGCGGCCTGCTCGCCGAGGGAACGCTCCAACGCATGGGGCGTCGTCCACCAACTCCTCTGGCACACGGCACGTTTCAAAGGAGCGTCACAGCATACGAGTGACACTCTCGCGGCCGTCGGCCGCAGCCTCGCGGCGGTCACCCGCGCCCCGGAAGGCGAACGCGACAAGTCGATGGACGAATTCTGCGGGGCTGTCATGGAACTGGCCGACGAGCAGCCCCTCGTCCTCGCCGTGGACGACCTCCATGAGGCGGACCCCGAGTCGCTGGGCTGCCTCGGCCATCTGGCCCGCCGTATGGTCGCCTCGCGCGTCCTGGCGGTGTTCACCGACCGGCCGGGTGCCCTGCCTCCCTACTCCGCCGCGCGCGCCGAGTTCGCCCGCCGGCCCGGCTTCCATCAGCTGCGGTTGCCTCCGCTGACCACGGACGACATCCGGCTGCTGCTGTCCGACCGGCTGGGCGTGCCGGTGGACGAGGCCGACGCCGAGGAGTTCCATGCGGCGAGCGGCGGCAGCCCGCTGCTGGCGCAGGCGCTGATCGAGGACACGCGCATTGCCCTGAACGGCACGGAGGCGGCTGCTTCACGGCCGGTCGCCGGGGAGATGTTCGACTCCGCGGTCGCCGACTGCGTGCACCGCGTCAGCGCGCCCGCGGCCGATCTCGCCCGGCATCTGGCGGTGTTGGGACCGGACGCCCTGATGGTGCTGCTCGATCGCAACAGCTCCAGTTCGTCCACCCGGTTCTTCCAGGAGCTGACCCAGGCGGGTCTGCTGGCGGGCCTGGGGCTGCGCCACCCGAGGATGCGCGCGGTGCTGGGCGGCGAGGTCTCCACCGAGGAACGGGCCCGGCTGCACGGGCGTGCCGCGGTGCTGCTGCACGACAACGGCGCGCATCCGGCAACGGTGGCCGAGCACATCGTGGCAGCGGGAGGTATCGCGGAATCCTGGGCACCCCCACTGCTCCGGGAGGCCGCGGCCGAAGCGCTCGCCCACGACGAGTTCCCCAAGGCGATGCGGCTGTTCGACCTGGCCCACGCCATCTGCCCGGACGGGCCGCTGCGGGCGTCGATCCTGTTCCAGCGCACCCTGTCCGCCTGGCAGGTCGACCCGGCCAAGGCCATGCGCCGGCTGCCGGAACTCAAGGAGGCCCTGGAGGCCGGGCATCTGACAGCCACCTCGGGGGCGATGTCCCTGATCAAGAACCTTGTGTGGCACGGCTATGTGAACGAGGCCGCGGACGTACTGCGCCTGGTGGACCGGCAGCTGGCCGACGATCCGGGCGAGCAGGGCGTGGAGGAGGTCAGAGCGCTGCAGCAGTGGCTGTCGGTGCTGTGCCCGCCCTTCCACCGGCGCATGTTCGGCGATGTGTCCCTGGAGGTCGCCGACGAGATCGCCCCGGCGGCGATCGCCGCGCAGCCGCGTCTGCACGCGGCGACCGCCCTGTCCGTCGTCCTGCGGGGCGGTGAACCGGAGCCCGCGGTGGTCGGGGCCGCGCATGTGCTGGAGATGTCCAGTCTGACGCCGACGCTGGAGACCATCCCGCTGGCGCTGATGACGCTGTACTACGCCGACCACACGGAACAGGTGGACGCCTGGTGCACCACGCTGCTGGAGGCGGCCCGGGAGCGGAACATCCCTACCTGGGACGCGCTGCTGTCCTCGCTGCGGGCGGCGAACCTGATCAGGCAGGGCCGACTGCTGGAGGCCGAGAAGCACAGCGACCTGGCGCTGTCCCGGATGTCGTCGCGAGGCTGGGGGCTCAGCCTCGGTATACCACTGGCGAGTTCGGTGTTCGCGCTGACAGCGATGGGCCGCTACGACGAGGCGCGGGCCCGGCTGAGCCGGCCGGTGCCCGAGGCGGTCTTCGAGACGCTGTTCGGCCAGCACTACCTGCACGCCCGGGGCAGTTTCCATCTGGCCACCGGGCGTCTTCAGGCCGCTCTCGGCGACTTCCTGGCCTGCGGGAAGGCCCTGGAGAGCTGGGGGGTGGGCGACACCACGCTCATCCCGTGGCGCACCGGGGTGGCCGAGGCCCGGCTGCGGCTGGGCGAGCCGGACCAGGCCGTCACCTATCTGCGGGAGGAACTGGCCCGGCACAAGGGCTGCCCGCGGATGCACGGCAACGCCCTGCGGCTGCTGGCCTCGACGATGGAACCCCGGCAGCGGCTGCGGGCACTGCGGGAGGCCGTGGACGAACTCCAGGACTCCGGCAGCGACTTCCTGCTGGCGCACGCCCTCGGTGATCTGGGCCGCGTCTACCACCTGCTGGGGCACTCCAACCGGGCCCGGGCGATCGTACGGCGTGCCTATCGGATGGCGAAGAAGTGCCATGCCGAGCCGCTCGCGCAGAACCTGCTGCCCGACGCGGAGCGGGCGGCCGACGGCCGGGCCTGCGCGGCCGGGCACGAGGCGTCCGAGCAGGTGCACGACGTGCTGTCCGAGGCCGAGTTGCGGGTCGCCGCGCTCGCGGCGGAGGGGCACACCAACCGCGAGATCGCGCGCCGGCTGTTCATCACGGTCAGCACGGTCGAGCAGCACATGACGCGGGTCCTGCGCAAGCTCAACCTCTCCCGCCGCGACGAACTGCCGCAGCGCCTGGACTCCATGGGCGGTTCAGCCGCACCGGCAGTGAGTGGAGCCCGCGGATGAGCGTGCTGGTGCGCCAGCGCATGTCGTCGGGGTCGATGGCGAGACGCATGGCGGGGAAGGTGTCGAGCAGGGCACCGAACGCCACCTGCGCCTCCATCCTCGCCAGCGGCGCGCCGAGGCAGTAGTGGATGCCGTGCCCGAAGGCGACATGGCCGCCGGTGGGCCTGCGGACGTCCAGTGTGTGCGGATCGCCGAAGCGCTCCGGGTCCCGGTTGGCGGACGCCAGTGCGAGCAGTACGAAGTCGCCCGCGGGGATCTCGGTGTCGCCGATGCGCAGGTCCTCGGTGGCGCAGCGGAAGGTGGCGTGCTTCAGCGGGCTCTCCAGCCGCAGGAACTCCTCCACGGCGCCGGGGAGCAGGGCGCGGTCCTGGCGCAGCGCCTCCCACTGGTCCGGATTCCGCATCAAATGCAGCGTGCCGTTGCCCAGGGTGTTGACCGTGGTCTCGTGGCCGCCGATGAACAACAGGAAGGCCATCGAGACCAGTTCGGTCTCGGTGAGCCGGTCGTCGACGTCACGGGCCGAGACCAGGGCGGCGAGGACGTCGTCGGTGGGCGTACGGCGCTTGCGCTCGATCAGCTCGCCGAGGTACTCGATCATCGCGGTCGAGGCGGCGGCGGTCGCGGCCGGCGAGTCGCCGGAGACGAGCGCCTTGGACCAGGACTTGAAGTTCTCCTGCTCCTCCAGCGGCACGCCCAGCAGCAGACAGATCACCCGGATCGGCAGAGGGAACGCGAATGCGTCCAACAGGTCCACGGTGTCGTCGTCCGGCAGCGCGGCGAGCAGTTCGCCGGTGATCTGCTCGATCTCGGGGCGGAGCTTCTCGATGGCGCGGCTGGTGAAGGCCTTGTTGACCAGCTTGCGCAGCCGCGTGTGGTCCGGCGGGTCCGAGTGCAGCATGTGGGTGGCGAGGGCGGAGGAGAAGGCGCCGCGCTTGTTGCGGTCGGGCTCGTTCTGCGCGAACAGCCGGTCCGTCCTGTTCAGGTCGGTGCTCAGCCGGGGGTCGGCAAGGGCGGAGCGCACCTCCTCGTAGCCGGTGATCATCCAGACCGGCAGGCCGCCGCAGACGGGAACCCCGGCAGGCATCATCACCCGGTGCGCCGAGCCTTCGGCGTTCAGGCGCGTGTACACGGAGTGGGGGTCCTGCATGAACGCGTCGTCGAGTTCCAGCGGGGCTGAATCCTGAATCATGGGCACATCCTCGGAAATGACGGCTACGGACCGTTCGCGGTTGCGCTGAGCGTACGTACGACCCCGCCCCGACGGCGTTGATCCACGGTCGGAAGAGGGGGTGTAGGGGCCTGATAGGGGCCGCCCGCCGGGTCTGACGGTCGGTCTCCGCGGGCAGCCCGAGCAGCCACCGGGCCGGGGGAGGTCACCCGGCGGCTGCTGGTCTTCGGGGCGGGTCAGCTGCTGGGCGCCAGATCGCCTTCCCGGGCCTGTTCGACGGGGGCCTGTGCGGGCTTGCGCAGGTCGATGGTGATCAGCAGGCCGGCGAGGAGCGCGGCGACGCCGGTGATGCCCGCGGCCCACAGGCTGGCGACGGCGTAGCCGTGCACCGTCGCCTCGGTGACCGCCCGTTCGCCGCCGCCGCCGGACGCGATCCGGTCGGCGGTGACGCTGGTGGCGATGGCGTTGAGGAGCGCCGTGCCGATGGAGCCGCCCAGTTGCTGGGCGGTGCTGACGAACGCGGACACCACACCGACCTCCTGCGGCGGCACCCGGTAGGTGGCGGCGCTGATGCAGGGCGAGATGACCAGTCCGACGCCGATGCCGAGGAGGATCTGGGTGGGCATCAGCGTGGAGGCGTAGGAGCTGTCGGGGGTGAGCCGGCCGAGGTTCAGCAGGCCCAGCATCGCGATGAGCAGGCCCGGCACCACCAGCATGCGCAGCGGTACGCGGGGCACCAGCCGGGCGGCGATCTGGGTGGAGGTGAGCACGGTCGCCACGGTCGCCGGCAGGATCGCGAGGCCCGTGCGCAGCGGCGAGAAGTCCATCACCACCTGGAGCTGGTAGGTGAGGATCAGGAAGAGGCCGAAGAGGCTGACCATGGCCAGCGCGATGGTCAGGCTCGCTCCCGCCCGGTTGCGGTCGGCGACCAGCCGCAGCGGCAGCAGCGGGACCGGCCCCTTGGCCTGAACCAGGCCGAAGGCGGCGAGCAGCACCACTGCGGCGGCGAGGCAGCCGAGGACGCGGGCCGAGGTCCAGGTGTGGGTCGCGGCCTGGTCGAAGGCGTAGACGAGGGAGAGCATCCCGAGGGCGGAGAGTACCGCGCCGGGTACGTCGATCCGCTGGCGGTTGGCGGGCATGGCCGGCAGCAGCACCCAGGCCCCGGCCACCACGGCAGCGCCGATCGGGACGTTGACGTAGAAGCACCAGCGCCAGTCGAGCCACTCGGTGATCACGCCGCCGCCGAGCAGTCCGATGGCGCCGCCCGCGCTGGCGACCGAGCTGAAGACGCCGAACGCCTTGGCGCGTTCCCGCGGTTCGGTGAAGGTGGTGGCGAGCATGGCCAGGGTCGAGGGGACGAGCAGCGCGGCGAACACGCCCTGGGCCGCTCGGGCGGCGACGAGCACCTCGGCGTTCGGCGCGGCGCCGCCCACGACCGACGCGGCGGCGAAGCCGACGGCCCCGGCCATGAACGCGCGCTTGCGGCCGACGAGATCACCGACGCGTCCGCCAAGCAGCAGCAGCGCGCCGAAGGCGAGGGTGTAGGCGGTCACCACCCACTGCCGGCTCGCGTCCGACATCCCGGTGTCCTGCTGGGCCCAGGGCAGGGCGATGTTCACGATGGTCATGTCCAGCATGACCATCAGCTGGGCCAGGGCGATCACCCCCAGCCCCCACCACCGGTAGCGCACCGACCTCTCGGTCAAGGCCGCTGTTGCCTGTGCCATGTCCTGCCCGTCCTTCCGTCAGCGCGGGCGGCGCCCGTCCGTCTTCCGCGGCGGACACTAGAGCAGATTTCTTAACCAAGTCAATTCACAGACTCGGTCACCTGATTGCCCCGGTAAGGGATGTGTTAGGATGGCCTGGTGAATGCGCCGATGGGCTTGCGGGAGCGCAAGAAACAGCGAACGCGAGAGACGATCTCCGACACGGCGATCACGCTCTTCCTGGAGCACGGATTCGACCAGGTCTCGGTCGTCGACATCGCGGCGGTCGCCGAGGTCTCCAAACCCACGCTGTTCAAGTACTTCCCCACCAAGGAAGACCTGGTCGTCCACCGCTTCGCCGACCATCAGACGGTGGCCAGCAGCGTCGTGGCCGAGCGGTCGCCCGGGGTGTCCGCGATCGACGCGCTGCACCAGCACTTCCTGGACGGGCTGGCGGCCCGGGATCCCATCACGGGGCTCAACGACGACGAGGACGTCCTGGCCTTCCACCATCTCGTGTACTCCACGCCGAGCCTGGTGGCGCGGGTCAGCAAGTACCTGGCCCAGGCCGAGGACGCGCTGGCCGAGACCCTGGCCGGCGCGCTCGACTCGGACCGCGAGATCACCGCGGCCCTGCTGGCCGGCCAGGTGATCGCCACCGAGCGCATCCTGGCGTCGGTGAACTGGCGGCGCATCGTCGCGGGACGGTCCGCGGACGAGGTCCACCCCGAGGCGGTCGCCGACGCCGACCACGCCTACGCCCTGCTGCGCCACGGCCTGGCGGGCGTCGCCCCGCGGACGTAGGAACGACGACGAAGGCGCCGCCTTTGAAGAGGCGGCGCCTTCGTCGTGCTCCCGTCCTACGGCGGGTCAGCCCGTCCCCTGCGCGGGCCGATCCGAACCGTGGCCGGGCTCCTGCCGGGGCAGGTTGTTGTGGCGCTCGATGTAGTCGGCGAGCCGCTCCATGCTGTCCGTGCCGCGCTCCCGGAAGGCCTTCGCCTGGGAGGCCATGTCGGCCGGGGACTTGTTCTGACCCAGCTTGTACACGCCGTCGATGCGCCCGATCGGGATCTCGAAGCCCTGGATGAGCCGCAGATACTCGTCGAACAGCGCGCTCGCCCGGCGCGGCAGCGACCAGGGCGCCTTCGGCGCGAGCCGGCTCTCCTGGTCCTCGATCAGATCGTCGAGCTGGCGCATGGTGCGCACCTCGTCCAGCAGCCGCGGCCGCCCCGTGACGTGCACGGCGGCGTAGGCCCACGTCGGGAAGTGCGGCTGGGAGGCATAGTGGTCGGGCGAGACATAGGCGCTGGGGCCCAGGAACGCCACCACCACCTCGACATTGCCGGCGAGCGCCTCACAGATCGGGTTGCCCCGCGAGAGATGCCCGCGCAGCTTGCCGTAGGGCCAGGCGTGCCGGTCGAGCACGAACGGAATGTGGACGGCGGCGGGCCGGCCCTCCACCGACAGCGCCATCAGGCCCAGCGGGTACTCCTCAATGAGATCCCACTGCGTCTCCAGGTCCGGTGGCCGGAAGTAGTCGGGGCGGTAGACCATCTGCGCTCTCCTTTGCGTGGGGCCCGATCAGGCGGTGGCGGCGGGCACCGTGCCGCCGAGCAGCGAGCCGAGGTAGCCGAGCACCGCCGCGCTGTCCCCCGACGGCGCGGTGAGCCCGACATAGCCGTCCGGGCGGACGAGGACCAGCGTGTCGGCGCCGAGTCCGTACGCCGCCGGACGTTCGCCGAGCAGGCAGGTCCTGAGGTCGTCCGCAGCCCCGGCCGCCACCTCGCGCAGGGCCGTCTCGCAGCCCGCGCCGAAGCCGAGCAGCGTGAAGTGCGGCCCGCGGAACACGTCGAACAGCCGCACGAGCTGACCGGCCATGTCCAGGCACACCGAGTCCGGGGCCCGGTCGCCCGCCTGTACGCCGGTGTCGGTCGCGCCGAGCATCGCGCGGCTCAGCGAACTGGCCCGGTACTCCAGACCGAGCTGCAGCGTCTCCTGGGTGAGACCGGCCTCGGCGCCGCCGCTGCCGCCGGTCATCTCCTCGAACACGGCTCTGGTGCTGGCGACGCTGGTGTCCAGCGTCCAGCGCGCCACCGGCAGCCGCTCCTCCTGGTAGGTGTCCAGCAGCTCCGGCGCCGCCCCGGCGAGGACCAGCGCGAGCTTCCAGCCGAGGTTGTAGGCGTCCTGGACACCGGTGTTGGCGCCCAGCGCCCCGAGCACGGGGTGGACGTGCGCGGCGTCCCCGGCCAGGAACACCCGGCTCACCCGTAGCCGGTCGGCCATCCGTACGTTGATCCGCGAGGTCGACAGCCAGGTCGCGTCATGCACCCGGATCGGCATCCCGGTGGCCCGGTCGACGGCCCGCTGAAGGGCCTGAACCGACGGCTCCATGGGCCGGCCGTCCGCGTCCGGGGGAGGCGTGGCCTGGATCTGCCAGGAGCGCGTGCCGCTGAGCGGGCACAGCATGACCACACCGAGGTCGAGGTCCAGCCACTGGTACCAGGCGTCCGGAGCCAGCCCGTCGATCCGGACGTCCCCGACGATCAGCTGCTTCTCCTCCTCGGTGAACCCCTCGAAGGGGATGCCGAGTTGCTTGCGGACCAGGCTGCGGCCGCCGTCGGAGCCGACGAGATACGCGGCCGACAGCTGCTCGGTGCCGCGCGCGGTCGCCAGGGTGGCCGTCACCCGGTCCCCGTCCGTCTGCTCGAACTCGACCAGCTCCGTGCCCAGTTCCACGGCGACCCCGTACTCGGCGAGCCGCTCCCGCAGGATCTCCTCGACCCGCGACTGCGGCATGAAGTGCAGCCGGCGGAACGGCTCGCCCTGGGTGGGCGCGTTGTCGAGGTACGGGATGGTCTCGTTGATCAGCCGGTCACGGCGGTAGCGCCGGAACGGCAGCCGCTGCGTACCGGACGCCAGGACCTTGTCGATGACCCCGAGGTCGTAGAACACCTCCAGGGTGCGTGGTTGGATACCGGCCTTGCCGCGCGAGGCGGTCGTGAAGCTCTCCTCCTTGTCGACGATCCGCACCGGTACCCCCCGGCGGGCCAGCTCCAGTCCGAGGGTCAGCCCGGTCGGCCCGGCCCCGCTGATCAGCACGCTGACGCTGTCCATACAACCCCGTCATTCCTCGTCGGTCGGGCGATCGCCCAGGTCGGAGCTGCACGCTATGGAGCAGGCGAGACTCCGGCTAACCCCTAGCGATCCCCTACGGCCAGGTGATCCCGCCGCCCGGCGCCCGTCGCCGCGGGTAGGGGTTGCGAGGCGGGTACCACGGCCTGCGCGCCGCCGCCCGGCGGTCCCGGTGAACCCGCGCCTCGTGACTCCTGACTCGTGACCAGTGATGCGTGAAAGGGCGGTCCATGCTCGACGTACGCGGCCTGAAGAAGGTGTGCGAGGGGACGGGACGGCGCGTCGAGGCGGTGCGCGATCTGACCTTCACCGTGGCGGCCGGCGAACTGGTGTGCCTGGTCGGCCCGTCGGGCTGCGGCAAGACGACGCTGCTGAAGTGCGTGGGCGGACTGCTCGAACCGACGGCGGGCGAGGTGTTCCTGGCCGGCCGCAGGGTGGCCGGTCCGCCGCCCGGGATGGCGTTCGTCTTCCAGGAGTACGGGCGCAGCCTGCTCCCGTGGATGCGGGTCGGCCAGAACGTCGAACTCCCCCTGAGAGGCAAGGGCAAGGGCATGGGCAGGGCGCGGCGCGGCGAGCTGGTCGCGGACGCCCTCGCGTCGGTCGGGCTCGCGGACGCCGCCGGGGCCTACCCGTGGCAGCTGTCGGGCGGCATGCAGCAGCGGGTGGCCATCGCACGGGCTCTGGCGTACGAGCCCGAGGTGCTGCTGATGGACGAGCCCTTCGCCGCGGTGGACGCGCAGACCCGCGCCGAGCTGGAGGACCTGGTGCGGGTCTTGTGGCGGGAGCGGGGCATCACGGTCCTGTTCGTCACCCACGACATCGACGAGGCCGTCTACCTGGGGCAGCGGATGATCGTGCTGTCCGCCTCCCCCACCGTCGTACGGGAGGAGCTCCGCGTCGACCTGCCGGACGGGCGGGACCAGGTCCACACCCGGGTGGCCCCGCGCTTCGCGGAGCTGCGCACCCGTGTGCACGAGCAGATCCAGGCGGCGAAGCGCGGTGCGGTGGCGGACGCACCGCCCAAGGGGCGGTTCGGGACGTCGTTCGAGGAGCCGCGGGGTGCGGACGCCCCGCCCGCGCCCTGACCGCCGGTCACTCGGCGGCGGGGACGACCGTCAGGTGGGCGGGGGTGCGGCGGGCGCGCGGGGAGCGTTGGGCGGTGCGGCGCGGCTCCCGCAGGACCAGTGTCAGCCGGGTGTAGCCCAGCTCCCGCAGTGTCCCGGACGTCTCGACCACGACCCGGCACTCGGTGGTGCCCCGGCGCGGGTCGGGGTGGTGCAGCGGCCGTACGGTGCCGTCGTGCTCGACGGCGCGGTCGCCGACGGCACGGATCCAGTGCGGCAGGCCCTGGCGGTAGGCGGCCTCCATGATCGGGTCCTGGGCGATGTCCCGGCGGACGGCCTGGAGACCGGGGTCGTGGCCGTAGCGCTCCAGGGTGGCGGCGAAGTGCGCCAGCATGGGCAGGCACCAGCTCGACTCGTGCTCGCCGAGGACCGTGGCGGCGTCCGGGTGGAAGAGGACGAATCTGAGGAAGTTGTCGTCCGGCATGGCCGTCGGGTGCGGTCCCGCGCCCTGGAAGAGTGTCCGGAAGGCGTCGTTGGCCAGCACCACGTCCCAGCGGTGGTCGACGACGAGGGAGGGGAAGGGGACGGCCTCCAGGAGCGTGGTGTAGTCCTGGAGATAGGCCTGAGCCTCGGGGGTCGCGGGGGCGGGCCGCGGCGCCGACCGCTGCCCTCCTGCCTGAAATGCCATCGGGAGGTCACCCCTCTTGCCTATGCGGCCTTCTCGCGGCGTCCCGCATCCTGGCGCCCCGACGCGAGGCGTGTCAACTATCGTGGCATTTCGTGCCTGTTGACGGCTGAAATAGGCCACAGTTGTGGCGATGCCTGGATGTGAGTTCGAGCGGCAGGCTACTCTCCGGGAAGTTCACGGCAACTGCTTGTGAGAAGCCTGTGAGGCCTGTGAGAGACCTAGGAGAGCAGTCGGTGACGGGTGGCTTCGAAGGTCCGGGCACCATGCCGGCCCCCACGCTGACCGCCGTCGTCGCCCGGGTCGGCGCACTCGCGGACCGGCTCGGCGTGCCGCACACCGAGGTCTTCGACGTCCGCCGGCTGTCCGCGGCCTCCGGTGTCCCCGAGCCCGTCGTCGGGGCCCTGCTCGGCGGCCGCCCGGCGGGCGAACCCGACGTCCGGACCAGGTTCGTGCAGCGTCTGGACCTGCTGCGCCGCACCCGGCTGAAGCCGAACGGCCGCAGGTACACCCAGCAGGAGATAGCCGACGGCGCCGGGATGTCGCGGCAGCAGGCCGGTGCCCTCATCAACGGCGACCGGCGCCCCACCATGGAGCACTGCGACGCCATTCAGCGCTTCTTCCGGGTGCACGCCGGATTCCTCACCGCCGAGGACCCCGAGGCGCTCGCGGGCGCCCTCCAGCGCACCGAGCAGGAACTGCTCCAGCAACTCGCCGACCGGGAGCGGGAGGCGGCGACCGCCGCCGACGACCCGCTGGAGCGGCTGCTCCAGGACCACGGTGTGCGCGGCATCGCCTGGCGGGCCGCGCAACTGCCCACCGACCAGCACCGCGACAAGGTCGCCGAGTGGCTGGACATGCTCCTGGAGAGCGTCAAGCGGCCCGGTTCCTGAGCCCGGGGCGCGTCCGGACCGGATTGTCAGTGGTGGACGGCAAGCTGGGAGGGTGCCGCCGCCGTGCGGGGGCGCGTGACCGCTGACGTCGTTGTGGGGAGAGCCGACCGATGACCACCGCCGT
Organism: Streptomyces violaceorubidus; assembly: GCF_000717995.1. Classification (GTDB taxonomy): domain Bacteria; phylum Actinomycetota; class Actinomycetes; order Streptomycetales; family Streptomycetaceae; genus Streptomyces; species Streptomyces violaceorubidus. The sequence goes on along the minus strand of NZ_JODM01000043.1, from coordinate 12,296 downwards.
ACTGACCGACCGTGAACGCACCGCCGTCCAGGCCTACCTGCGGCTCCTGCACACCGTGCGGGCCGGTTTCGACTCGGCGGCGGGGCCGGGCGGTCCGCCCCGGCCGCCCGTCGTACCGCCCTCGGTGCTGGCCGAGGCGGAGCAGGCCCTGCGGGAGGCGGGACTGACGGGGAACGAGGAGGCGTTCTTCCGGCTGCTGCGGGACTGGTGCCCGCCGCGTCCCTGACGGGGCGGGCGGCCCGGTCCGCCGTTCAGGTGCGGGGGACCGTGATCGCCGTGGTGACCAGTCCGTCCCGGGCGGTCCAGCGGCCGTCGAAATGGCCCAGGCGCCTGCCCTCCACCGTCGGTCCCGGCACCAGGAGGGCGGCGTGCAGGGTGCCGCGGCGCGGGTCGAGCGGGTCCACGGAGAGTTCGATGTCCGCCTCGGCGAAGTCCAGCCACCGGCCGGTGAGGGGGAACCACGCCTTGTAGACCGACTCCTTGGCGCTGAACAGCAACCGGTCCCAGTGGACGCCGGGCCGCGTCTCGTCCAGTCGCCGCAGGCGGGCCGCCTCGGCGGGCAGGGCGATGGTCCCGAGGACGCCGTCCGGGAGCGGCCCGTCCGGTTCGGCGTCGATGCCGAGGGAGGCCAGGTCGGTCAGGCGGACCAGGGCCGCGGCGCAGTAGCCGTCGCAGTGGGTCATGCTGCCGGTCAGGCCGTCCGGCCAGCGCGGGGCCCCGCGCTCACCGGGCAGCACGGGCTGCGGGGGCACGCCGAGCTTCTCCATGGCGCGGCGGGCGCAGGACCGCACGACGGTGAACTCCCGGCGCCGCTTGGCGACCGCCCGCGCGACGATCACCTCCTCCTCCGGGTGGAGGGGCAGGTGACCGGCGTCGTCGTGACCGAAGGCCTCCACGGTGACGACCGTGTCGGGCAGCAGTTCCTCGATCAACGGGTCGCCTCCTGGTGGGACGGCGCCGTGGGCGCCGGCGCCGACGGCAGGATGCGGCGCAGTTGCCCGGGTGGTCCGGTCCGCTTGCGCCATTCGCGGGGATAGCCCACCGACACCTCCTCGAAGCGGACCCCCTCGTGCCAGGTGGTGCGCGGGATGTGCAGGTGCCCGTAGACCATGGTGTCGACCCGGAACCTGCGGTGCCAGTCGGCGGTCAGCGAGGTGCCGCACCACATGGCGAACTCGGGGTACCACAGGACGTCGGTGGGATGCCGGTGCAGCGGATAGTGGTTGACGGGGATCGTCGGCAGGTCGGAGGGGATCTCGGCGAGCCTGCGCCCGGTCTCCTCGACCCGCGCCCGGCACCAGGCCTCCCGGCTGGGGTAGGGGTCGGGATGCAGCAGGTACTCGTCGCTGCACACGACGCCGGTGCCCCGCGCGTACTCCAGCCCCTCGTCCTTGGTCGCGCATCCCTCGGGCAGGAACGAGTAGTCGTAGAGCAGGAAGAGCGGGGCGACGACCGCCGGGCCGCCCGCGCCCTCCCACACCGGGTAGGGGTCCTCGGGGGTGGTCACGCCCAGTTCCCGGCACATCTCGACCAGGTGCTCGTAGCGGGCGACGCCGCGCAGGGTGACGGCGTCCTTGGGGTGCGTCCACAGCTCGTGGTTGCCCGGGACCCAGACGACCCGGCAAAAGCGCTCCGCGAGGGTGCCGAGCGCCCAGCGGACGTCGGCGACGGTCTCCGCGACGTCGCCGGCCACCAGGAGCCAGTCGTCGTCGGACTCGGGGCGCATCCGCTCGACCAGGGCGCGGTTCTCCTGGTAACCGATGTGCAGATCGCTGATGGCCCACAGCTTCCCCGGAGCACCGGCCCTCGATGTCATCTCCACCCCTTCCGGACGCCCGTCGACGCCCGTCGACGCCACGAGATCACATCACCGCCCCGGTCACAAGGCGGCCCCCGGGCCGAGGCGGCGGGCCCGGGGGCCGCCCGGACGGCCGGGCCGACGCGTCCGCGTGACGCTCGTTGCGCCGGGGGCCGCGCGTACCCCTATGATCGCCCCAACACCACCGCCACGACTCTCCTTTCGCGCAGAGCGGCCCGGTGTCCCTCCAAACCCCTGGCCGGGCACGGCCCCGCTTCGCCCTGCCCGCGAACCCCGGAAGGCGGCTTGCATGGCTTCTCCCGTACGCGTCTGGCTCAACCGCACGTACGCGGAGAACGTCTTCTTCATGGATCAGCTGCGGAGGAATCCCGCCGACCGGGCCGTGGAGATCCACGCCACCCACGGCGACCCGGACTCCCCGGTGCTGGCCGCCGCGGACACCGCCGAGCTGGAGCCGGAGGGCCTGTCCCCCGCCGGTTACGTCGAATACGCGCTGGACCAGTGCGCGCGGCGCGCCATCGACGTGTTCGTGCCCCGGCTGCACCAGTCGGCCCTCGTGGCGCACCGCGCGGAGTTCGAGGCGGCCGGTACGGTCCTGCTCGCGCCGCCCCCGGAGGCGGTGGCCGTCTTCCGGGACAAGGTGATCGCCTACGAGGCGGTCCGGGCGATCGGCGTGCCGGTGCCGCCCTGGTGGCGGGTGCGCACGGCCGAGGAGCTGGTCCTCGCGGTGGAGGAACTGGAGGCCGGCGGCCACCGGGCGTGCTTCAAACCGGCGTCCGGCGCGGGCGGAGTGGGCTTCCGCACGGTCACGCGGGACCCCTTCTCGCTGGCGCACCTGAACGGCTTCCCGAGCCCGTCCGTGCCGCTGCCCCTGGTCGTCGAGGCGCTGCGGGCGGCCGAGGAGCCCGTGGACTGGCTGGTGATGCCGCGCCTGGAGCAGCCGGAGGTCTCGGTGGACTGCCTCACCGGGCCCGACGACCGGGTCCGGCTGGCCGTGGGCCGTACCAAGAACGGCCGCCGCCGCGGGTTCACGCTGCACGAGCAGTGGCTGGCACCGGCACGGCGGATCGCCGAGGCGTTCGGGCTGCACCACCTGTCCAACGTGCAGTTCCGGATGTTCGGCGACCGGCCCGTCCTGATGGACGTCAACACCCGTCCGGCCGGCGGGCTGCACCAGCTGGCGCTGTGCGGCCTCAACGTGCCGTGGGCGGCGGTCCGGCTGGCCCTCGGCGACGATCCGGGCGAGCTGGAGCCGCCCTTCCTGGGCCAGGACTACGCCGTGGTGTCGGGGCCGCGTCCGCTGCGCCCGGTGTCCGCGCCCCACCGGCACGCGGACCTCCCCGCCGTCGCGACCAGGGCGGCCGCCGCCGCGCGGGCACCGTGGCAGGCACCGGCGAGCTCGGCGCCGGTGGGGCTCACCTGAGGTAGGCCAGACCCGGGTGCACCGCCCGGTAGCCGTCGACGAGGCGGTGGGCGACGTCGACCGAGTCGACGAGGGGGTGCAGGGCGAAGGCCCGTACCGCGGCCGCGCGCGAACCGGTCCCGGCCGCGGTCAGGACGTCGCGCTCGACGGCCTTGACCGCGCAGACCAGGCCGGTGGCGTGGTCCGGGAGCGGGTCGACGGCCACCGGGTGGGCGCCGTTCGCGTCGACCAGGCAGGGGACCTCGATCACCGCGTCGTGGTCGAGGACGGACAGCGTGCCGCGGTTGCGGACGTTGAGGATCAGGGTGGTGCGTTCGTCGCGGGCGACGGCGCGCATCAGCGCGAGCGCCACCTTCTCGTAGCCGCCGGACAGGTCCTCGGCCTCGCGTTCGCCCGCGCCCGCCGTCTCGCGGTTCTCGGCCATGTAGGTGGCCTCGCGTTCGGCGCGGGTGCGGTCCCAGGTGGCCAGGGCCGGGGCGTCGGGGCGGCACATCTCGTCGTAGAAGCGGGCCTGCTGGTCGCGCAGGAACGCGCCGCGGGTACGGTCGGCCTCCTGGTAGGCGCGGACAGTTTCCCGGTTGAAGTAGTAGTAGTGCAGGTACTCGTTGGGGACCGCGCCGAGGGAGCGCAGCCATGCGGGGCCGAAGAGGCGGCCCTCCTCGAAGGATGCGAGCAGCTCCGGGTCGGCGAGCAGTCGCGGGAGCTCGTCGCGTCCGCCGACGCGCAGGCCGCGCAGCCAGCCGAGGTGGTTGAGGCCGACGTAGTCGACGAAGGCGCGGTCCGGGTCGGCGCCCAGCACGCGGGCCACCCGCCGGCCGAGCCCGACCGGCGAGTCGCAGATGCCGATGACCCGGTCGCCGAGGTGGCGGGACATGGCCTCGGTGACCAGTCCCGCCGGGTTGGTGAAGTTGATGACCCAGGCGTCCGGCGCCAGCCGGGACACCCGGCGGGCGATGTCGACGGCGACCGGGACGGTCCGCAGCCCGTACGCGATGCCGCCCGCGCCGACCGTCTCCTGGCCGAGGACGCCCTCGGCGAGCGCCACCCGTTCGTCGTCGGCGCGTCCCTGGAGGCCGCCGACGCGGATCGCGGAGAAGACGAAGTCGGCGCCGCGCAGCGCTTCGTCGAGGTCGGTCGTGGCGGTGACGGCCGGCGCGTCGGGCACCCCGGCCGCCTGCTCAGCCAGCACCCGGGTGACCGCCGTCAGCCGGGCCGGGTCCACGTCGTGCAGGACGACGTCGCTCACCCGTCCCTGGGCGCGGTCCCCGAGGAGCGCCCCGTACACGAGCGGCACCCGGAATCCGCCGCCGCCCAGCATCGCCAGCCTCACGTCCGCACCCTTCCCTCGCCCGCGCCGCACTTGCGTCCGGCGCCGATCATGGCACGGCCCAACGCCCCGGCGCGTGCACCCTCTCTCCCCTCTGTGCAGCGGCCGGTCGGGCACCTACCCTCGGCCCGGTGACGGGCACCCACGACGTGTACCTGACCTTCACCAGCGGTCAGAGCGCCGACTTCGTCAACGTGAACTGGTTCAGCTTCGGCCGCTGAGCCGCAACCGTCCCCCCACAGGAGGGCGAAGGGGCTCCACGCGCCGTGGAGCCCCTTCGCCCTGCCGTGCCGGGGTGCCTCAGCGCAGTTCCGCCCGGAAGGCCGCCGGCGTCTGGTCGGTGTGCTGCTGGAAGAACTTGGAGAAGTTCGCCGCGTCGGGGAAGCCGACCGCCGCGCCGACCCGGCCGATCGGCATCTCGGTGTGGGCCAGGAGCCGCTTGGCCTCCAGGACGACGCGTTTGTCGATGAATCCCTTGGGCGTCTCGCCGGTGGCGGCGCGCACCGCGCGGACCAGGGTGCGGCGGGAGTAACCGAGGGCGTCGGCGTAGGCGCTGACGCTGTGGTTGGTGGCGAAGCCCCGCTCGACCGCGTCCCGGAAGAGGGTGAAGGTGCTGTCCCCCGGTGCCTCGGCCCGCCCCTGACGCGCCGCGTGGGCGGAGCCGGCCGCGAGATGGGCGAGGCGCAGCAGGAACGCGGAGAGCGTGTGGCGCAGTACGGCGGTGTGCAGGCTCAGCGGGAGGGTGGTGGCGTCCTCGTACTCGCGCCGCAACTGGTCGAGCGACGCCGTCAGCCCGGCGAGCCGCGCCTCGTCGGGGTGGAGCAGGGGCGGCAGGTCGTAGCGGTAGAGGCCGGTGGCCTCCACGGTGGCGGGGGGCAGGAAGCCGGGCTGCATGGTGAGCACCGTTCCGCGGTACTCGGCCTCGGGCGCGAAGCGGTGGACCTGTCCGGGACGGATCCACAGCAGATCGCCGGCCGACGCCTCGTACTCGGCGAAGTCGATCATGTGACGGACCGGTCCGCCGGTGAGGAGCATGACGATGTGGAAGTCGACGCGGTGCACGCGGTGCAGCGGGGCGTGCGCGTGCCAGGTGCGGTCGGCGCCCAGGGGACCGACCCGCATGCCGACTCCGAGGAGGCTGAGATCGACCGGGAAGGGAAACGTTCTGATCCCGTCACCGCCGCCTTGGCGTCTTTCGTCCGTCATGTCCGCCTCGTACCGTCCCGCCCCTGCGCCCCGCGGCCGGGGCGTGTCCCAGTTTCACCACAGGCTGGCACAGGACAACCTTCACTCCAAAAAGTCAGACTTTTAAGGTTGAACGCGTTGAACCAGCCACCCCGCTCCGATCGAGGATTTCTTGAAGATGAGCACGCAGTCGAGCAAGCAGACAGTGGACAGCGCGGACCGCTTCGAATGGACCGAACTCGACCGGCGTGCCGTCGACACCGCCCGGGTTCTCGCGGCCGACGCGGTGCAGAAGGTGGGGAACGGTCATCCGGGCACGGCGATGGCCCTGGCGCCAGCGGCCTACACAATCTTTCAAAAGGTGATGCGGCACGACCCCGCCGATCCCGAGTGGACCGGCCGTGACCGCTTCGTCCTCTCCCCCGGCCACACCTCGCTGACCCTCTACACCCAACTCCACCTCGCCGGGTACGAGGTGGAGCTGGAGGACCTGAAGGCCTTCCGCACGCACGGCTCCAAGACGCCGGGCCACCCGGAGTACGGGCACACGGCGGGCGTGGAGACCACCACCGGGCCGCTGGGCCAGGGCGTGGCCAACGCGGTGGGCATGGCGATGGCCGCCCGCTACGAGCGCGGCCTGTTCGATCCCGAGGCCCCCGAGGGCGAGTCGCCCTTCGACCACACCGTCTGGGCGATCGTCAGCGACGGCGACCTCCAGGAGGGCGTCTCCGCCGAGGCGTCCTCGCTCGCCGGCCACCAGAAGCTCGGCAACCTGGTCTTCCTCTACGACGACAACCACATCTCGATCGAGGGCGACACCGTGACCGCGTTCTCCGAGGACGTGCTCAAGCGCTACGAGGCGTACGGCTGGCACACGCAGCGCGTCGAGCCCGCCGAGAACGGCGACGTGGACGTGCACGCGCTGCACGCGGCGCTGACGGCGGCGAAGGCCGAGACCGGACGCCCGTCGATCATCGCGATGCGCACGATCATCGCCTGGCCCGCCCCGAACGCGCGGAACACCGAGGCCAGCCACGGCTCCGCCCTCGGTGCGCAGGAGGTCGCCGCGACCAAGCGCGTCCTCGGCTTCGACCCGGAGCGGTCCTTCGAGGTCGCCGACGAGGTCCTCGCCCACACCCGCCGGGCCCTGGACCGGGGCGCCGAGGCGCACGCCGCCTGGGACAAGCGGATCGCCGCCTGGCGCGAGGCCGCCCCCGAGCGCGCGGCGCTCTTCGACCGCGTGGTCGCCGGCCGGCTGCCCGAGGGCTGGGAGGACACCCTGCCGGTGTTCGAGACCGGCAAGGCGGTCGCCACCCGCGCCGCCTCCGGCAAGGTCCTCCAGGCGCTCGGCCCGGTGCTGCCCGAACTGTGGGGCGGCTCGGCCGACCTGGCCGGTTCCAACAACACGACCATCGACAGCACCAGCTCCTTCCTGCCCGCGGGCAACCCGCTCCCCGGGGCCGACCCGTACGGCCGCACCGTGCACTTCGGCATCCGCGAGTTCTCCATGGCCGCGGAGATGAACGGCATCGCCCTGCACGGCAACACACGGATCTACGGCGGCACCTTCCTGGTGTTCTCCGACTACATGCGCAACGCGGTGCGCATGTCCGCGCTGATGCAGCTGCCGGTCACATACGTCTGGACGCACGACTCGATCGGCCTCGGCGAGGACGGCCCGACCCACCAGCCGGTGGAGCACCTGGCCGCGCTGCGCGCCATCCCCGGCCTCAACGTCGTCCGCCCGGCCGACGCCAACGAGACCGCGACCGTGTGGGCGGAGATCCTCCGCCGCCACTCCACCCACCCGGCGCCGCACGGCCTCGCCCTCACCCGTCAGGGCGTACCGACCTACGCCCCGAACCCGGGCGCTGCCCGCGGCGGGTACGTGCTCGCCGACGCCTCCACCGGCGCCCCGGACGTCGTCCTGATCGCCACCGGCTCCGAGGTGCAGCTCGCGATGGCCGCCCGGGAGACGCTGGAGGCCGAGGGCACCGCCGCCCGGGTGGTGTCGATGCCGTCCGTGGAGTGGTTCGAGGAGCAGCCCCGCGCGTACCGCGAGAGCGTGCTGCCGCCCTCCGTGCGGGCCCGGGTGGCCGTGGAGGCCGGGATCGGCCTGACCTGGCGCCGGTTCGTCGGGGACGCGGGCCGCATCGTCTCCCTGGAGCACTTCGGCGCCTCCGCCGACGCCGGGACCCTGTTCACCGAGTTCGGCTTCACCTCCGGGCATGTGGTGGCCGCCGCCCGGGAATCCCTGGCCGCCGCCCGCGGCTGATCCCACCGGATCCCCTCCCGATCCGATCGCAGAAAGAGAAGATGATCACTGTGACCGAAGCAACCGCCTCCGCGGGAGCATTGCAGCGCCTGGCCGACCAGGGCGTGTCCGTCTGGCTCGACGACCTGTCGCGGCGGCGCATCGAGTCCGGCAACCTCGCCGAACTGATCAGGACGAAGAACGTCGTCGGCGTCACCACCAACCCGTCGATCTTCCAGGCCGCCATAGGCTCCGGCGAGGGCTACGAGGAGCAGCTCGCCGACCTGGCGACCCGGGGGGTCACCGTCGACGAGGCGGTCCGGATGATGACCACCGCCGACGTCCGCGCCGCCGCCGACGTGCTGCGCGAGGTGTACGACGCCACCGGCGGGCGCGACGGCCGGGTCTCCATCGAGGTCGACCCCCGGCTCGCCCACGACACCCGGGCCACCGTCGCCGAGGCGCGCCAGCTGGCCTGGCTGGTCGACCGCCCCAACGTGATGATCAAGATCCCGGCGACGAAGGCCGGCCTCCCGGCGATCACCGAGGTCATCGGCGCCGGCATCAGCGTCAACGTCACCCTGATCTTCTCCCTGGAGCGCTACCGCGAGGTCATGGACGCCTACCTCGCCGGTCTGGAGAAGGCGCAGGCGGCCGGGATCGACCTGGCCGGCATCCACTCGGTCGCCTCGTTCTTCGTCTCCCGCGTCGACAGCGAGATCGACAAGCGTCTGTCGCTCCTCGCCACGGACGAGGCGCTCGCGCTGCGCGGAAAGGCCGCGCTGGCCAACGCGCGACTGGCCTACGAGGCGTACGAGAACGTCTTCGCGGGCGACCGCTTCACCGCCCTCGCGGGGGCCCGCGCCAACCCGCAGCGCCCCCTGTGGGCGTCCACCGGTGTGAAGGACCCGGCATTCCGGGACACCCTGTACGTGGAGGAGCTGGTCGCTCCCGGCACCGTGAACACGATGCCGGAGGCCACCCTGGACGCCGCCGCCGATCATGGTGACGTACGGGGTGACACGGTCACCAGCGGGTACGCCCAGGCCCGGGCCGATCTCGCGGCGGTGGAGCGGCTCGGCGTGTCGTACGACGAGGTGGTGGAGCAGTTGGAGCAGGAGGGCGTGGCGAAGTTCGAGGCGGCCTGGGACGACCTGCTCGCCGCCGTGACGAAGTCCCTCGACAGCAAGGGAGTTGACGGGGAATGAGCGAGGAGCTTCCCGCTACGACGGTCCGGGAGACCAAGGCGACGAAGGAGGCCAAGGAGACCCGGACGGCCCAGGACGCGGCAGGACCGCTGCACGCCCAGGCGGCCGAGGAGGCCCGCGCCGCCGGGTCGGCGAAGACGGCCGGGCCCGCCGGGTCCCCCCGAGCCGCGAAGAGGACCGGGTCGGCCCGCGCCGCCAAGGGGACGAAGGGCGGGGGTGCGGCCGGCCAGGCCGTGGAGCCGGTGGCACCGCTCGACTGGAGCAACCCGCTGCGCGATCCCCAGGACCGCCGTCTGCCCCGTATCGCGGGCCCGTCCGGACTGGTCATCTTCGGCGTCACCGGCGACCTGTCCCGCCGCAAGCTGATGCCGGCCGTCTACGACCTGGCCAACCGCGGCCTGCTGCCGCCGGGCTTCTCGCTGGTCGGCTTCGCCCGCCGGGACTGGGAGCACCAGGACTTCGCCGAGGTCGTGCACGACGCGGTCAAGGAGCACGCGCGCACCCCCTTCCGCGAGGAGGTCTGGCAGCAACTCACGGAGGGCATGCGCTTCATCCCCGGCGACTTCGACGACGACGACGCCTTCGAACAGCTGCGCAAGGCCGTCGAGGAGCTGGACGCCTCCCGCGGCACCAGCGGCAACTACGCCTTCTACCTCTCGGTACCGCCGAAGTTCTTCCCGAAGGTCGTCCAGCAGCTCAAGAAGCACGGCCTGACCGACGCACCCAAGGGCTCCTGGCGCCGTGCGGTGATCGAGAAGCCCTTCGGCCACGACCTGGACAGCGCCCGCGAGCTGAACGCGCTGGTGCACGAGGTCTTCGACCCGGAGCAGGTCTTCCGCATCGACCACTACCTGGGCAAGGAGACCGTCCAGAACATCCTGGCGCTGCGCTTCGCCAACCAGATGTACGAGCCGATCTGGAACCGGTCCTACGTCGACCACGTGCAGATCACGATGGCCGAGGACATCGGCATCGGCGGCCGGGCGGGCTACTACGACGGCATCGGCGCCGCCCGCGACGTCATCCAGAACCACCTGCTCCAGCTGATGGCCCTCACCGCCATGGAGGAGCCGGCCGCCTTCGACGCGCGGTCGCTGCTCACGGAGAAGCTGAAGGTGCTGCGGGCCGTGCGGCTGCCCGACGACCTGGGCGAGCACACGGTGCGCGGGCGGGCGTCCCCTTCTACCTGCGCACCGGCAAGCGTCTCGGCCGCCGGGTCACGGAGATCGCGGTCGTCTTCCAGCGGGCCCCGCACTCCCCCTTCGACTCCACCGCGACGGAAGAGCTGGGCGAGAACGCCATCGTCATCCGCGTCCAGCCCGACGAGGGCATGACGGTGCGCTTCGGCTCCAAGGTGCCGGGCACGTCGATGGAGATCCGGGACGTGTCCATGGACTTCGCCTACGGCGAGTCCTTCACCGAGTCCAGCCCCGAGGCGTACGAACGGCTGATCCTGGACGTCCTTCTGGGGGACGCCAACCTGTTCCCGCGCCACCAGGAGGTGGAAGAGTCCTGGCGGGTCCTCGACCCGATCGAGGAGTACTGGGCCTCGCACGACAAGCCCGCGCAGTACGCGTCGGGCGGCTGGGGACCGCGGGAAGCCGACGAGATGCTCGCACGAGACGGACGGAGCTGGCGCAGGCCATGAGGATCGACCTGACCGACACCACGGCAAGCAAGATCAACAAGGCGTTGGTGCAGGGCCGCCGGGCCATCGGCACCCCGGCCGTGGGCATGGTGCTCACGCTGGTCATCGTCACCGACGAGGAGAACGCCTACGACGCGACCAAGGCGGCCGAGGAGGCCTCGCACGAGCACCCCTCGCGCACCCTGGTCGTCATCAAGCGCCACCCCCGCAACCTGCGCGACCGCACCCGCTCGCACCTCGACGCCGAGGTCAGGGTCGGCTCGGAGGCCGGGACCGGCGAGACCGTCGTCCTGCGCATGTACGGGGAGGTGTCCGAGCACGCCGACTCGGTGGTGCTGCCCCTGCTGCTCCCGGACGCGCCGGTCGTCGTGTGGTGGCCCGTCCAGGCGCCGGACAACCCCGCCAAGGACCCGCTGGGCGCGCTGGCCCAGCGCCGGATCACCGACCTCTACACGGTCGAGCGGCCGATGGAGGTCCTGGAGCGCCGGGTGCGCGCCTACGCGCCCGGCGACACCGACCTGGCCTGGACCCGGCTGACGCTGTGGCGTTCCATGCTGGCCGCGGCCCTGGACCAGGCCCGGGTGCCGGTGACCTCCGCGGTGGTGGAGGCCGAGGCGGACAACCCGGCCGCCGAGCTGCTGGCCCGCTGGCTGGAGGCCCGGCTGGCCGTCCGGGTGGAGCGCGTGGTCACCGCCGGGCCGGTCGTCACCGCCGTCCGGCTGGGCACGGCGGGCGGCGAGATCGTCGTCGACCGCCCGGAGGGCCCGCTCGCCACGATGACCCTGCCCGGTCAGCCCCCGCGCTCCGTCGCCCTGAAGGTGCGCCCCACCTCCGAACTCATCGCCGAGGAGCTCAGGCGCCTCGACGCCGACGAGATGTACGCCGTCGCCCTGCGCGGCGAGGCCGGCAAGGAGACCCCCGTCCATGTCTGACACCCCGAAGCTCGACCAGCGCCCCCAGTGGACCGCGCTCGCGGACCACGCCAAGGGCACACTGCCCCACCCGGACCTGCGTGAGCTGTTCGCCCAGGACCCCGGGCGGGCGGAGCGGTACGTCGTGCGCGTCGGCGACCTGCGCATCGACTACTCGAAGCACCTCGTCACCGACGAGACGCTCGCCCTGCTCCAGGAGCTGGCCGCCGCGACCGACGTGTTCGGTCTGCGCGACGCGATGTTCCGCGGTGAGCGCATCAACATCACCGAGGACCGGGCGGTGCTGCACACCGCGCTGCGCGCCCCGCGGGACGCGGTGATCGAGGTCGACGGCGAGAACGTCGTCCCCGGGGTGCACGCCGTGCTCGACAAGATGGCCGACTTCGCCGGCCGGGTCCGCTCCGGCGAGTGGACCGGCCACACCGGCAGGCGCATCCGCAACGTCGTCAACATCGGCATCGGCGGCTCCGACCTCGGCCCCGCCATGGCCTACGAGGCGC
>NZ_JODM01000042.1 GCF_000717995.1 Streptomyces violaceorubidus | reverse complement strand
ACGAGGTACGACAAACTCGCCGTCCGCTACGAAGCGACCGTGCTGGTCGCAGCCATCAATGAATGGCTGTGACCAGCACTTTCGCAACAGGCCCTAGGCCGGGAACATTGGTGCTGGTACTGGTGGTGTCTTGCCAGGGCGCGAGGCCGTCTTCGTGAACGCCCACCAAGGGTGGGAGCGCGCCGTCAAAGTCCCGCTGCAATAGAAGAGGCGAGGAAAGCCAAAAGCCCCGCACTGGATCAGTCTGCCGACGCATCCGCCGGGCGATCCGCGGAGCCCCATGAGCTGGCGGGTGTCATCGGGGACGAACAGTTCCTGTTGACGTCGTCAACGGGCAAGCCTTGGAATTGATGGGTGACTCTGTGTACGGTGGCGTGTATGCCAGACACACCCGCCACCGAGGCCGGACCGCTGGTCACCGGTTCAGAGATCGCCCGGCTCGCGGGCGTCACCCGTGCTGCGGTCTCCAACTGGAGACGGCGGTATGACGACTTTCCGGCACCCGCCGGTGGTGGTACGGGGAGTCCCCTTTTCGCTCTGTCCGAGGTGCAGGCCTGGCTGGACAAGCAGCGTAAAGGGCAGGATGTCTCCGAGGACGTGCAACTGTGGCAGGCGCTGCGGGGGGCCTACGGTGACAACACCCTGGGCGCCCTCGCCGACGCGGCTCAGCTGCTGGCTGATCCGGCAGCCGAGCGGCTTGGGACTCTGCCCTCAAAGGCGGTCCGTCTGCTCCGCGCCGCGGCGCAAGGTGGTTCGGCCGACGAGACGGCTCACAGCCTTGCGGAACGCTTCACGGACTCCGTCCGCCGCGCCGGCTCGGATCTGGTGACCTCATCGCGCATCGTCCGTGCTGTGCGGCACATCCTCGGAGACGTCGGCGCCGACGCCATCGTCTTCGACCCGGCCTGTGGTATCGGCACATTGCTCCTGGCCGTCGGGCCCGAGCAGGGGCCTCGCCGATGCGGCCAGGAAGCTGACGCGCGCAGCGCGCGCTTCGCACAACTGAGGGCCGATCTCACTCGACGTACCGGAGTCGACATCGTTACCGGAGACTCCCTCCGGGACGATCAGTGGTCGGACCTCAGAGCGGACGTCGTCGTCTGCGATCCTCCGGTCGCCAACAGCGACTGGGGGCGCGAAGATTTGCTTCTCGACTCCCGTTGGGAGTTCGGCACTCCGTCCCGTGCCGAAGGTGAACTGGCCTGGCTTCAGCACGCTTACGCACACGCTGCGCCGGGCGGGGTCCTCCTCATGGTCATGCCGGCATCGGTCGCCTACCGCAAGGCGGGCCGCCGTATCCGAGCCGAACTCGTACGACGCGGTGTTCTGACCCAGGTTGTCGCCTTGCCACCCGGGAGTGCGGCCTCGCACGCCCTTCCGGTGCACCTGTGGCAGCTGCGTCGTCCGGAGTCGCCAGGAGACGAGGCGACCAGCGTCCGTATGGTGGATCTGACCGAGAACGCCCCGGACGGATCACTGGAGCCGAGATCCGATCAGACGGTGGACGTGCCATTGATCGAACTGCTTGATGATGCAGTGGACCTCACCCCGGGCCGGCACGTCAGCGACTCGCATCGTGACTACGTCGCCGAGTATGAACGCGCGCGACGGGAGTTGGCGCAACAGGTCCAGCGACTGACCGAGCTCCTGCCTTGCCTGGCTGAAGGCCAGGGGGCTGGAGTACCGGATGGCCCATCCGTGAGTGTCGCGGACCTCGCGCGTGCCGGACTCGTGGAGTACGGCGATTCCGAGCCGGTCTCCGTGAGCGAGCAACTAGACACCGACTTCCTACGAGGTTTTCTGCGCAGCACCTTGAACACCCGCCGCTCCACCAGCGCCAGCGGAACCTTCCGTTTCGATGCGAAGGGCGCGCGCATTCCCCAGATGGAGATCGCCGAGCAGCGCCGCTACGGCGCCGTGTTCCGCGCGCTGCGGGAGTTCGAGGAGCGGGCACGGAGGATGGCCGAACTGAGCAAGGAGGCTGGCGCACTGGCACGGGAAGGGCTGAGCAGTGGCGCCCTTGCACCACCACCCGAATGACGGAGGGCCGGCTCAGCGCGGAACGAACGGACTGGCCTCCCGGCTCCACGACACCGCCAGCGCCTCGCGTGCCCGGGTGCACGCGACGAACAGCAGACAGCGCTCGCGCAGCAGATCCGACTCGTGCTGAAGACGGTCCACCGAGGCAGGGGTCACCTCATCGCCCGGCACTTGGGCCGGGACCGCAAGACGATCCGCGCCTATCTGAACGGCGAGCGGGTTCCTGGCTATCGGCGTCAGTCTCCGGACGCGTTCGTGCCGTTCCTGGACTACTGTCGCCAGCGGCTGGCGGACGATCCACATCTGTGGGCGTCCACACTGTTCGACGAGGTCACCGCGCTTGGCTATGCGGGCGCCTACTCCACCGTCACCCGTGCGATGCGCCGTTATCAGGTGCGTCCGCACTGCGAGCCGTGCAAGACTTCGACCGGCCGGGACGTCGCGGTGATCGCCCATCCACCGGGCGAGGAGATTCAGTTCGACTGACTTGAGCTGCCCGACCCGCCCGAGGAGTGGGCGGTCGGCGGCCACGCGCATCTGCTGGTTGGCGCGGTGGCTCACTCAGGCCGGTGGTGGGCGGTCCTCGTGGAGTCGGAGGACTTCCCGCACCTGGTCCACGCCCTGGACCAGGTGATGCGCAAACTCGGCGGGACCGCCCGGCGCTGGCGCTTCGACCGGATGGCCACCGTCTGCTATCCCTCCAGCGGGCAGGTCACCGCGGCCTTCGCTGGCGTCGCGAAGTACTACGGGGCCGGCGTCGACATCTGCCCGCCACGGCGCGGGAACCGCAAAGGCGTGGTGAAGAAGGCCAATCACTCGGCAGCTCAACGCTGGTGGCGGACGGTCCCGGACCATCTGACGGTTGAGCAAGCCCAGTCCGGGGTCGACAAGGGGCCTTCACCCCTGATCTTGGACACTCGAGATAGTGGATCTTGAGGATCGAGAGATGGACGTGTCGTGGTCATGAAGCACTACCCGCCGGAGTTCAAGGCGGACGCGGTCGCGCCGTACGAGTCGCGGCCGGAGGCGACGATCAAGCAGATCGCTGCCGATCTGGGGATCAATCCGGAGACGTTGCGCAACTGGATCCGGGCGGCGGGGGCCACCGTCCCCGGGGTCGTCGTACAGCAGCCGCGCCGTCTTCGCCCGCAGTGGAGGCCGAGATCGCGGCCCTGCGCCGGGAGAACGCCGAGTTGAAGAAGGAACGCGAGATCCTGCGCAAGGCCGCCCGGTATTTCGCCTCGGAGACGGGCTGGTGAACCGCTGCCAGTTCGTCGAGGACCACCAGCGCCGCTATGGCGTCAAGCGGTTGTGCGCCATCGTCGGGATCGCCCGCTCGAGCTTCTACTACTGGCGCCGGACCGCCCCGGCCCGCGCAGCCCGCCAGGCAGCCGACGCCCACCTCGCCGCCCGGATACGAGCGGGCCACCATGCCTCGGACGGCACCTACGGAGTCCCGAGGATCACCGCCGAGCTCCGCGACGATGGCGAGCGAGTGAACCACAAGAGGGTCGCCCGGGTAATGAAGGCGGTCGGGCTGGCCGGGCTCCGCCTGTGTCGAAAGCACCGCACCACCATCCCTGACCCCGCCGCGGCGAAGATCCCGGACCTGATCAGACGCGACTTCACCGCGGACCAGGTGAACACGAAATACGTCGGCGACATCACGTATCTCCCGCTGACCGGCGGGAAGTTCGGCTATCTCGCGACCGTGATCGACCTCGCCTCACGGCGCCTGGCCGGGTGGGCGATCGCCGACCACATGCGCGCCGAGCTCGTCATCGACGCCCTCAAAGCGGCCCAGCGGACCCGCGGCAGCCTCGCCGGCGCGGTGATGCACACCGATCACGGAGCCCAGTACTGCAGCCGGGTCTTCGCCGAAGCCTGCAGGTCAGCAGGGGTGTCCCAGAGCATGAGCGCGGTGGGCAGCAGCGCGGACAACGCCCTCGCCGAGTCGTTCAACGCGACCTGCAAACGCGAAACCCTCCAGGGCCGCCGAGCCTGGAACGACGAGCGCCAGGGCCGCCTGGACCTCTTCCGCTGGCTGCACCGCTACAACACCGTCCGACGCCACTCCCGCCTCGGACACCGCAGCCCCATCGCCTACGAACAAGCACTCCGAACAACATCAACTATGCTGACCGAAGCCGCATAGCCCGTGTTCAGGATCAGGGGTCAAGGCCCAAGTCGCGCTGCGCATGGACGAACGCCGCCGCAGAGTCGACGGGAGCAAAGTCACTGTCGCTGAACTAGCTGTACTGCCCAGCCAGGTTGGTCGAGTTTGTGCGACGACATGGTCTGAACCTGTAGGACGGCGAAGGCTCCGGGTGTGGAGTGGAGCTGTCGAGGAACCACTCCGCCAACCAGGAGGCCTTCGTGTCTCACGCTACTGTTCCCAGGCCTGCCGCAAAGACGCCGAACGCCGCCGCGACCAGGCAAGAGACGAAGACCGCGCGCGTCGTCTCGGTGAGACCACTTCTCCCCCGACGTGGCCTGAGCTGCCCCCACTGTCCAAACCTCTCAGCCGACCCCTCTCGCGTCAGCAAGTGCCCGCAGAACGTGACCCGTTGGAACCGACCGGGATCCGCAACTGTCCCCACTGCCAGCAGCCGGTCACCATCGGCGCGCTACTCGCGACCCCCGAAGCCGCCCGCCCTTCCGTTCCCACCGCCAGCCCCGACATCGTTCCGCTGCGAAGGACTCCGTGACCGTCGTCCACTGACCGTCACTGATCACCGAGCCCGCCGACCTGACGGTCGGCGGGCTCACGCCGTCAGCCCATCGAACGCAACCGATCCAGTTCACTCCCGATCCCGTCCCGCAGCACGTCATGCTGCGGACCCAGCCTGAAGCCTTCGTCACTCCACCGGTCACCCGGATACAGCCACACAGGCTTGCCCACCAGCTCGGCCGGCTCCCACTCGAACCGCGGCCAGACATGGGCATGCAAGAACGGGTCAGTGTTCCCCCAAAATCTCCAAGTTGACCCGGCGAAAGTCGGGGTCCAGGCGCCGGCAGACGCGCTCAACGGCTTCTCCGAGCCGGTCCATGTCGGACAGAAACGACAGCCACCTCGCCCTCGGCAGATCAGACAGCCGCTGAACACGTGAACGTCGCCGATCACCGCGAACCCCGACTCAAGCCGCCGCAGCACGGTCGGGTTCTCACCTCGCAGAGCAGCCCCGATGCGATCCATCCTCCAGTCACCACTCATGGCCCCAACTTAGCCACCGGTGATCAAGGCCCGCCCTTCGCTCCCCAACCTCCCCACGTACATCAAGAACCAACCAAGTGAGGCGAGGAGCGACCCTGGCCGTTTTCGCGGCTCTGTCCGCAGTTCCGTGAATCCCCAGGTCAGCGACGGGAACGGCGGATCGTTTCCGCAGGGTGTTTCCTGCCGTGGCGAGCAAAACGGTTGAGGATGTGCTGTTTCCCGGGATCGATGTGCGGGTGGAGCGGGTGAGCGACGCCTCCGACGTCCTGGTGGTGGAGGCGGTATCGACGGCTCGTCCGGGCCGGTGCCCGGACTGTCGGAAGCAGGCGAGACGCGTGCACAGCACATATCAATGCGCCTTGGATGAGCGGCCGTTGGGATCTCGTCGGGTCATTGTCCGGCTGCGGGTGCGCCGGTACTTCTGCGACCGAAGGAGCTGTGCCCGCACAACCTTTGTCGAGCAGGTGCCAGGTCTGTCCGCGCGGTACCGCCGTTCCAGCACCGGTCTGTCGGACTGGCTACGGTCGATCGCGATCGAGCTCGGCGGCCGTCCGGCCGCCCGGCTGTGCCGACGCCTGCGGCTGACCGCGGGCCGGACACGACTACTCAGGCTGCTGACGGCACCGGCGGTGGCGGACCGTGCCCCGCGGGTGTTGGGGGTGGACGAGTTCGCCTTCCGCAAGGGCTGCACCTACGGCACCGTGCTGGTCGACGTCGAGGCCGGCCGGGTCGTGGACGTGCTGCCCGACCGCACCTCAGAGACGTTCGCGGCCTGGCTCACCAAGCATCCTGGGGCCGAGATCATCTGCCGGGACCGGGCCAGCGCCTACACCAAGGCGGTCAGGGTAGCCGCCCCGGATGCCCTGGAAGTCGCCGATCGCTGGCACCTTTTGCAGAACCTGTCCTCCGCGGTGGAGAAGACCTGCCACCAGCACCGCGACTGCCTGCGCAAACGTGCAGAGGAGGAGACGGTGGCCGACGTGCTGAAACCGCCCCCGATGCTGTTACCGCCCGCGGCACTGCCCCGCACCCAGATCATCGAGCGCACCCGGCACCGCTACGAGGACATTCACCGCCTGTTGGAGATGCGCTGGACGATCAGCGCGATCGCCCGCCGTCTGAACCTCGACCGCAAGACCGTGCGGCGTTTCCGCGACACCGACCTCGACGAACTGCTGGCCTCCGCCCGCGAGCGCCGCCCCAACGGCGTCATGGATCCGTTCAAGGCATACATCAACGCCCGCTTCACCGAGACCCACGGCCAGGTCAGCGGCATCCGGCTGTTCCTGGAGATCCAGGCTCGCGGCTACCAGGGCAGCCGCCAGGTCGTCCGCAAACACCTCGCTGCCCTTCGCGCGGGCACCGCGGAACCGGTCCGGGCCGACATTCCGAGTCCTCGGAAGATCACCTCGTGGATCATGCGGCCCCGGGAGACTCTCACCGAAAGCCAGGATGAGCGACTCCTTCAAGTCCGGCTCGCCTGCCCCGACATCGCCCGTGCCTGCGACCTTGCTCGGGTGTTCGCCGACCTGGTCCGTCACCAGCGCGGGTATCTGTTGCTGGAGTGGATCCGGCAGGCTGAGCAGGACGCACCGAAGCCCATGAAGGGCTTCGCCGGCTTCCTCCGCCACGACCTCGACGCGGTGACCGCCGGTCTGACCCTGCCCTGGAGCTCCGGGGTCGTCGAGGGACACGTAAACCGGGTGAAAACGCTGAAGCGAGCCATGTACGGCCGAGCCTCATTCGAACTCCTCCGGGTCCGGATCCTCACCCAGCCATGAGCTTCACGGAACTGCGGACAGAGCCGTTTTCGCGAATCGCCATCAATGGTGCGCATGCGCGGGTCACGCGAGTTCTCCACGGACTCCAGGTGCAGTCCCTTGTCCGCGTGCAGCTCAGAGATGGTGAGCTGCTGGAATTTCTGCATGGCCTTGCGTACGCCTGCCCTGACGGGCTTCTCCAAGACGTCGTAGCGCTCCCAGAAACCGCTGGTGAACGCGAGCTGCGGCACGCGGTGAACTCCCCACCTGAACGGACACTCGGCAATCGATTATACGCGCCGCGTGCTCACCAGCCGGGCGGCCACCTCCTCGACGTTCGCCAGCAACTCGGAGTGATCCTGCCCGAGATCGAGGGCGTGCTGGTGGATGACGATGCCGACATGGCGCACTGTGTGGGCGGCGTGTACCGCGTTCCTCTTGGCGTAGACGAGATGCCCCTCGGGCAGACCGAGAGCGGTGCAGTACGCGAGCATCTGGTACAGGTCGGCGTCCGGGAACTCGTCCCGCTTCTCGGCCTTGTACTTGGCGTCCACGACGGCACACACCGCACCGTCCGGTCCGTGCAGCACGAAGTCGGGCTTCATGCGGATCGCGCCGGCCATGTCGAGGTGGGGGCTGGAGCCGTGCGGAGTGACCGCGGGCACGGCACGCCTTTCGCAACGCGACGGTCACGAAGGCCTCGAAGAGCGTGTTCATGTCGAACGGGAACCCGTCGATTCGCAGCCCGCCGACGGCGTGCTCGACGGACGTGTCGGCCAGGCCGGCCCCGGCCAGGTGCAGAGCCTGGTGGTACCGGGCGTTGAGGCACGTGGGCCGCCACTCCGGCAGTGGCTGTCCGCGTACCAGCACGGCGGTGTCCGCCAGCCGGGTATGCTGGTCCAGGAGCCTGAGGCGCACGTCGCCCAGCGCGCCGGGCAGCCGCAGCAGGCGCTCCACGGCCGCGCCCAGGATGCGGTTCTCGGCGATCTCGGCGGTGAACTCGTCGTACACGACCTCGACCGGCGCGTGGCGCCGGGCCGCCGCCGTATCTGCTCGGACACGACCGCGCACGACGAGGGAGGTTTCCTCTGTCGCCCGGTATCCCTGGAGCAGGCCCTGCCGCAGCGCCCGATCCACCTGCCGCTCCACGGCATGAGCGCGTGCGGGCAGCAGATCGCGGTGCCGGGCGGCCTCGACCTCCCTGTCCCGCCAAATGCCGTTCCGGCTCAGGGAGTAACCAAGCAGGAACAACAAGCGGACGATGGGGACTGCGGGAGTGACACGCACGGTGACCGCCTTGTCCACACCCGGCACCGTGAAGGCTACCGCGCCGACCTTGCTGCCGGCCCGTAGCGACCAGCGCCCGAGAGACGGAGCGGGCGGTGGTGTCTTCGACGAGTTCGACGACCTGAGCCACCCCAGTGACTCCCGAAGCGCGGACAGACCGTACCGCTTCTCGATGTCCACGCCCTCGCCGTAACTCCTCCGGCAGCGGAAGGATCTTGGTTCGCCAGGTCCCTTCCAGACCGCCTTCCTGGTAGACACCCGTCTTCATCAGATAGGAGGGCCCGATCCGGCAGTCAGCTCCGACGATACGGGAGTTGAGCTCGTGGAGCAGATCGGCAGGCTCGCTGTCACGCCCCTCACGCGTGAGCCAACGGCGCAGCAGTCCGCTCGTCAGCTCGGTGCGCGGTGAGAGCTCGACGAAGGCGAAGCGGCGCCGCATG
Source organism: Streptomyces violaceorubidus (assembly GCF_000717995.1). GTDB lineage: Bacteria > Actinomycetota > Actinomycetes > Streptomycetales > Streptomycetaceae > Streptomyces > Streptomyces violaceorubidus. The sequence goes on along the minus strand of NZ_JODM01000042.1, from coordinate 27,394 downwards.
ACCGCGTCGACGAGGGCGATCGAGCGGTCCGCGGTGTTCATGGTGCCGATGACGGACAGGTTGGGCGGCAGAGCGAAGTCGTCGCCGGAGTAGGTGAGACGCACGGACTTGTTCCGGTATTCCAGCAGGAAGTACAGCTCGCCGAAGACCTTCGCCAGGTTGACGCGGTTGATCTCGTCGATGATCAGGAAGTGCGGAACGTGACGGTTGTCCTCACGGGAGGCCAGGGGCCCCACCACACTTGGTCGAGGTAGTCGGAGAGCGGATGGCCGTCGTCCGACTTCCATTCCATCCAGCCGTTGGCGCTGCGGCCCAACAGGATCTCGGCGGCAGCCGACGGCGAGTTGCACTCGACGTCCTCGATGAATTCCATCCACCCGGGCCAGCTTTCCGACTCCACGAAGATGTCGTCCTCGATCAGCCGCTGCCGCAGCCGGTACGACGACGGCATGCGAACGGGGAAGGACGGCACGATCTCCGGGCGCCCCGGAGACCCAGCCAGGACGACGACTTCGGGCTTCCGTTCGTCCCTTTCTCGGTCAGCAGGCGTCCCCGGGCCTCGGGACCTCCGCCGGGCAGGCGCAGCCGGAACTCCGGGTACTCGTGGGCCATGGATCATCCTTCTGCCTGGTACGTCTCGTGCGCAGCGTACGGGGCGTCCCTGACGCTGCCGGCCGGTCGATCGCCGTCAGGCGCCCCTAAGCAGACGTTGGGCGGAGCTGTTGATCCACGTTCCGATCGTCTTGCGCAGGTTCTGGTTCTCCGCGAGGTGCGCCTCGTACCGCGGCCAGTGAGCGCGGGTCCGCTCGATGGTCTGCACGGCCTCCTGGCGCAGTCGGGCGTCGGTCGTCCCGAAACGGCGGTTGAGGGCGCCTTCGAGCCGGTCAAAGGCGGCGAGCCGTACTCGTTCGAAGGACTTGCTGCCGCCGAACTTGAGCCCGAGGTCCTCCGGTTCGTCGCGGGGTGCGTAGGGCGCTGTGGATACCAGGTCGTACGCCGGCGACAGCGACGGGACCCGGCGGTCGCGATAGATCAGGGACCAGTTCTTCAGGTGGGCGTCGCCGTTGCCCACCACGATAGAGAACGCTATCCGTCGGGCGGCCTCGCGCAGGGACTCCCTGTCGTGGCCGCGATAGGCGACAGCCGCGACCGTCTCGAACGTCGACTGGTACTTGTCCTGAGGGTACTTGTCCCTGACCTGCGCGAAGTCCTCGATGTGGACGGGGGCGCGGCGTTCGTCCCGGGTGCGGTCGAAACGGCGGACGGCGTAGGCCCACTGTTCGTCGTTCGGCCACATGCGGTCAGGCAGCCCGTCGAGCTCGTCACGGTGCATGAGGCGCACCTCGGGAACTTCGAGCCCCGCGGCCCGGGCCAGGGACATGATGGTGAACTCGTTGCGCGGTACGTCCGGATGGCGATAGTCCGGAAACTTGACCAGCCAGTCGCCGTGCACGCCAGCGGCGGGAACGGTGAGCCGGTCTCCTCTCGCCAGCATGGAAAACTTCAGGGCGACCCCTGCCAAGGAGAATCGCCATGGCGAGTCGGAGGACGGGAAGCCGTAGGTCCCACCGGGGCGCTTTCCCTCTCCTTTCGACTGCTCGCCGTCAGACCACTCCCAGCAGTTGTCGGGTCCGTCGGCAGGCAGCACCTGGACAGCGCCGGGCAGGTCGTGGCCGACTTGGGCCAACAGTTCCATCTCCCTGTCGAGTGAGACGCCGCGATCGTCGGCGATCCACTCCCGCAAGGGACCTTCAGGGAGGAGGTTGGAGAACCAGCGCGGCAGCCGCAGGGCGGACGCGTGGGGGACGCGCAGGTTCTCTTCGAAGAGGAGGCCGAGCACCGGCCGCTGTGGGTCGGCCACGTAGGACTCGTTGACGATGAAGCGCGTGTGGTCGCCCTTCTGGCAGAGTGTGCCGATCCGGCGAGAGTGCAGGAGCACGGCGTAGTACTTCTCCGGGAGCGTGGTCATGGGCGGTGGTGTCCTGTTCGCGGTGAGCGGACCGGTTAGAACAGCTCTTGTGGCTCGTCGAGTTCGTCGAGGGCGTCGAAGTCCAGTGAATCCAACGAGGGAGTGTCCTCGTAGTCCCACTCCGCCATGCGCCCGAGAAAGTCGTTCAGATGCTGCTGGATGATCTGTTGACGCTGCTGCAGGAAACCTTCGCGATCTCCCTCGGCGAGGGATCGACTTGTCTGTCGGCTCATGGTGTGCGAGGCCAGAACGCGGTCCCAGGTCTCGTCGTCCAGATGGTCAGGACGGTGAGCGAGCAATGTCGTGATCTCCGAGACAGGGTCTTCCGCGCTGGGCAGGAACAGACGGTTGGCCGCATACAGGACCTGCTGTGCGGTGAGCCCACGAGGGAAGATCACATGGGCCACCGTGGCCGCGGTCTTCTGATCGGCGAGCAGCGTCGAGAGGCTCTGGAGATCGAGGGGCACCCCGGTGACCAGGGAACGGGGGCGCAGGGACCACCACGAGCTGAGGATGATCTTCGCGGCGGCCTCATTGGTCCGGAAGCGTTCGATGGTCGGGATCGACGGCTGGGCTTCAGCCATGGCGTCCATCAGCCCCATGATCGAACCGCGCTCGTCACCCTTGCGGATACGGGCGCACAGGACACGCGAAACCTGGGTGAAGCTGCCCTTGAAGACGGCGGGTCCGGACACGGCCACTCGCCAGTACAGCCGTCGCAGCAGGCGGCGGGTGTTGGGCTCGGGGTCGGGGAAGTGAGCGAAGAAGCGGGTCAGGACGACGAGCAGTGCGCGGTAGACGAGCAGTGCGATGTGCGGTACCTCCGCCTCGGCCTGCAGGAAACCGATGGCGCGCACCAGCGCCTCTTCGCCTTCGCCGTAGGCGGCGTACTGGTCCTCGTCCTCGAACTCCGGGGCGGTCCGGCGGCCGGTCGAGCTGAACTCGTTACGAATGTCCCGCGACGGGTCCGGTCCGCGGCGAGCGAGAATCGAGGCGAGGACGGTGTCCGTGTCGATAGTGCCGAAGCCGGTCCTTGCAGCGATGCGGTCGGCGATGCGCGACAGGTTCAGCCGCTCCGCGGCTCCTTCCTCCGGGCCCGCATAGAGCGCGGAGAAGATCTCCGCCCGATTGAGGCGCTTCCCGTAGTTGTTCATCCGGTCGAAGATGTCCGTCAGGATGTCGAGATCGTCCTGCCGCACGAGATAGGCGGGCACCCTGTACTGGCGCAGTGCGGTGGCCACCCGGTCGGCTTCGTCGAAGAGCTCGGCGACCAGTTCACCCTCCGTGCGGAACCACCCGAGGAGTTTCTTCAGGTCGAAGAGGACGGGGAGCGCGATGTGCTGGGGCTCGCGCGTCTTGGGCTGAGCGATGAACCGCTTCTCTCTGAGGTCGTAGTAGATGGAGAACGGTTCGTGAAGGTGTCCTTCGGGGCTGAGGGCGTTTGCGAGGCTGGTGATGCGCTGCTGCCCGTCCACCACCCAGAGGGCGTCCGGAGAGGCCGGCGCGTCGATCTTCAGCTGGCCGAGGGTGAAGGAACGCGCTGGCGTCTTACGGACCCACAGGAGCAGGTTCCCGATGGGATAACCCTTGACGATGCTGTCGAAGAGCCGCAGCACGTCGGTGGTGCCCCATCGGAAGTCGCGCTGGAAGTGAGGGACGTGGATCCGGCCGCTCCAGGCCTGGGACACGAGGTCGCCCAGCTCGTACGTGGTGGCGCTGGGCTGCGTCTCCAGGCCTGCGGTGGTCATCTTCGCGTCCCCCTGGTCGATGGGTCCCATGTCGTACACGCTACGCCGAGCGGCGTCTTCAGTATGAGGTGCGCATGTTAGCAGTGTAAACGATAAAACACTCCGTCGACTCTGTTTACGTTGCTAACGCCTCGGCTTTACGTTCGCCGTGAACGCGGTGACGGAATCGCAAAGTGATGAAAACACCACAGGAAACCCACGGATGGGCATACTCTGCGGGAATCACCGCAGGTGGGCCGGGGTGACCTGTAGTGCGGCGGAGGTGTCATGGGTGGGGACCCGCATGTATCAGCAAAAGGGGTCGAGGAACGTGAGCGGACGCGGGTGCCGGATCCATACGGTGACCAGGCTCTTCTGACCTCTGCCATGACAAGGGGCTACGCCGCCGTCCCGGACCGGGAACGCAGTCGGCTGCGGAGCTACCTCGATGCGGTTGTCGCTGCCCGTCCGGCACCGGTGCACACCACCGTTGCCTTCAACGCCGTGTACTTCGGGTACGACCTCGGCGGCGACGGGTATGGCGGAAGCCCGCTGTGCCTCGACAGCTTCCCCGTGATCACCTTCGGTGAGTGCGCTCCCGTGCTCCCAGTCGGTGCCATGGTGTGTGTCGCCACAGGGTCGGACCCGCTCTACGCCGAGATCGTCTACCGGGAGGGCGCGCATCCGGAGGTGGGCGCGCTCGGGGACGTGCCGGCCTGGGTGTCGGGGGCGCCCGCGGGCGCCGAGGGCCCTGGGAGGCCCGGCGAGGACGCCGCGCCGCGGCGCAGGGAGCTGCTGGTTCCGGACCTCCAGGCCTTCGGTCCGGCTCTGGGCCTGTCACCGGTCCAGCTTCATCGCTTACGCACGCGCGGGCGCTGGATCAATGAGGACGGGCATGTCATCGTCGACGTGTGCTACCCGTCCTCGGAAGCAGCCCGGCGCGACGATCTGGCGGCCTACGCGGACCATCTCCTGACGACAGCACGGGAGCAGCTGTTCAGCCCCTTCGTCCCAGTGTCCCTTGCCTCCCTGGTGGGCGGCACGGACGACGAAGACCTGCGAGCGGGGTTGCTCGGTCTCCTAGACACGGTGCGGGGTGTCCTCTACTCCAGTGCCGCGTTGCGCACCTGGGGTCATTACGCCATGACCCGTGCCTCTCTCGCGGATTGCTGGCGGGACACCGGACCGCTGGGCGGCGACGATGTCAGGTCCCTCGTGGCCGAGGTGGAGCGCGCGGCCACCCCGGTGAGGCGACGATACGGCCTTGTCGCTCCGGTCACTGTGTACACAACGGTCGGACCACGGCTTCGCGGTTTTCCCGGGGCGTCGGAACGGCTCAGGGGACCGGGGTACGCCGCTGCGGTGTGCCGGGCGAACCTGGCGCTCGCCGACGTAGTACAAGGGGACAGCGACGGGGGACTGTTCGGAAACGGCTCGCGGATCACCCTCGACGACGCCTTCGAGGGGGGAGGGGTTTGGCGGTCTCATCATCCCGGTGACGCGGAGACACCCGGAAACCCCCTGGTGCCGGCCGGACGCGGCTGGACCTCCACACTGCCGGCACCGTCGGAACCCGAAGCGGAGGAGCAGCTGGAACCGGTAGATCTGCCCCTCGCCGACGACGACCTCCTCGGCACCGGTGATCTTCTGCGGAGCGATGAGCAGGAGATCGTCTGGCGGGCGCCCCTGCGGCTGGCCCATCTCATCGACGGCTGGTTCCCGCTGCACCCGTTCGTCGCGGAGGAGCTTCACCAGTTGCACGGCGCGCACCCCACGCTGCGCCTCGAATTAGTCCACTCCGGTGGAACGTTGGACGTTAAGGAGGCGGTTCAGGACGTCACCGCCGAACTCGGCGACGCCTCTGGTCGGTTGACGGGAATTGTCTGGCCCGGTGACTTTTTCCCCGGCTTGACGCTGGAGCTGCGTCGGCGTCGTGGCGACACAGTGATCCGTCTCGCGACGACGCGGCTGAAGGAACGGGTTCAGGTCGGCGACCGTGAGACGGGGCACTGTTACGACTCTCGCGTGCTCACCAGGGAGGACGTGCCGGGCAGCAGCCGTCATGGTGACAGCGCGGTCGGGCTGGGTCCCCGACAACTGGTGATGCGCACCGTGCGCCGCTGCGGTCTGCTCACTCTGGAAGGGCATGCCCTGATGGACCGGTCGGTTCTGCCGAGTGCGGTCTACGGGCGCCGACCGGCCCGGTCGCAGGCCGCCGCCCTGGACTCGGCCGTCGCGGAACTGCTCGCGGAACGTCTTCTGGAGCCGACCCTTGGCAGCCGGGACGCCTGGGGGCAGCCGCACTTCCCGCCGCGTGACGGACAGCAGACTATTCCCCTCATCGGTTACCGCCCCGTCAGGCCGCGGGTGATACGTCCGTGGGGCGGTGGCGAGCCGGGCAGTGAGGGACCGCGCGACGCTCAGTTCGTCGCAGGTCATCTACGCCGCCTGCGGCCGGGGTGTCTGCCCAGCGACGTTCAGCGTGCGGCCTTCCGGGAGTACTGCCGCAGGCTTGGCAAGGCGGACGGCTGGGAACTGCCGTACGGCTACACGTTCGTGACCGAACACACGCGCGGCCGCTGACCTTTCGCGGCTTTCGCGCATCCACGGCTCCGGCCCTCTTCTATCCGTCACCCACAGACTTCGTCCCGACACCCACAGAAACGGAGTGCGTGTACATGCAGGACCGCTACCGCGTCGTCACAGGGCCGCCATGGTCCCCGCCGAGCGTCTCGGCCGAGGACCTTGAAGGCCTCGCCGCCGCGCTCAACGCCTTGGAATCCCCGGCCGTCGCCGCCCTGAACGACCTCACTGCGGACATGGTGGAGCTCGCATTCAACTCCCTGCGGCCCAAACACCGCCAGGAGTTGCTCACCAGTCTGGGCATCCGCATGTCGGCCCCTCGACGGGTGAGCAGTGCCCTGTGCCGGGATGTGCTCGCCAGACTGCGGCGCGAGTCACGACAGCACGCGTGCACATGCGGGGTCAGGGGACTCACGGCCACCGTGATGAACCAGGTCGGGGAATTCGTCCTGGCGCAAGACGGTGAGACGGTCCCCGACCCTGTTGCCCGGTGGGGCGCCACGCTGGTCCGGGCCACCGTGTTCGCGTGGTGCCAGGCCACTGTCACCGACGCCCATATCCTTGCCTGGGCAGCGGACCAGGACTGGCTCGGGACGACGGCTGGTGACGAGGAGTCGGCTCGGCTCGCCGCCGTAGCTGCCGCTGCGCGGTCCCTCGTGGAGGCGTACCCCGACTTCGCCTCCGGAGTGGCGGGAGACGACGAGCCAGCGCTCGCGAAGGACGGGAAACCTGAGCGCGCTGAATTCGCCGACCGGCCGGGCACCGGTGCCCCCGCACCGGAGACCGCGGCAGCAAACCCCAGCGCCTCGCACGAGGTGACCCCTGCGGCGTCCGAGGGCGCCAGGAGCATGGAGGGGACGACTCCGGAAGAGACCTGCCGGCAGTTGGAGTCCGCCCTCGCAGAAGCCCGCCAGGCGGCGAAGGAGGTCACCGACGCGGTCATGGACGGCTGCCCTCCGCAGGACGAGGACATGGCTTCGCTCGCTGCGCTGAGCACTGCCTTCGATGAGGTGGAAGCGGTGTTCCGGGCCGCCGGGATCGAGGGGGCGCCTCGTCGCCTGGCGGACGTGACGCGTGCCGCACGCGCGCACCGGACAGCGCGGGAGCGTGACCTCCAGGCCCGCGAGCCGCTGCGGGTGCTGCTGAATGTCGCCTGCCGCCCGGACAGCTCCGCCGCTGCCGTCACTGCCGTCGAGGCCGTGCGCGGCGTGGCCCGCCGCTTGCTGGACGTGCCGGTGTGGGGGGAACCGCAACGCGAGGAGAGCGCCGCGCTCGCCGCTCTGGCCCGCCTCATCAGGCTGGGGCGGCAGGCGGACGCCGCGACGGAGATCCTGGCACTGCAGGCGCAGGTCGTACGGGTCCTGCCCACATGCGCCATGGCGGTGCTGATCGCTCCTGAGCTGACGCTGGACCAGCCGGTAAACGGTGACCCGCACCCCGTCGGGGTCGCCGAGGCGCATGGCACCGCCCAGCCTGCCGACGCCGAGACGACCGCGGAACACGGAACCATGCAGTCGGGCGCACCGACCGAGGCGAACGCGCCCCAGTCCACCGCCGGGCCGGAAGCCACGACGACCGCCGAGCCAATCCACGCCCCAGACGCAGACGCAGACGCCGCGCCGGCCGCCGACAGCGACCCGGCGCCCCTCACGTCCGCAGACGCACCTGGCCAGACGCCCGCCGCTCGCACAGTCTTTTCCGTCGAGGACACGCCCGTCCGGGGAGCGGCCCCGGTGGCGGACGGAGCCACCGATGAGGCCGCGGTCGAGGGGGTCCTGGCGCGGCTGGTCGTGGAGCGGCGCTTCGGACTCGCCCACCATGTGGCGAGGGCCGCCGGCCACGTCGAGCCCCAGGTGTCGGCGCTCCGCCTGGCCGGTGCCGCCGCGCTGCTCACCTCTGGGGACAGCCAGAGTGCCCGGCTGACGGCGGACCTGCTCCAGGAGTACGGCGGATACGCGGGTCAGGACACCGAGGGCAGCGAACTCCTGCTCCTGCCCGCCCTATTGCGTACCGCGTTGATCACCGGCGACCATGCTGCGGGCGCTCAGCTCAAGGCGTTGGTGCCCCGGCTCCCGGACCGGCTCGGAGAGGCGGCGACCGCCGTCGCCGACCGTGCCCTCAGCGGCGCCCTGCTGATCGCCTCGCCGCTGGTCGCCGATGTCTCCGAGACGGAGACCCGGCTGCGGGAGTTGCGCGAGCAGAGCCGTGACCTGCTCGCGCCGCAGCGGCTGCGGTTCGCACGGGCCACGGAGATCGCCAAGCGCTGGCTCGCCCCCGGCGACGGGATGCTCGGATCGCTGCTCACGACCGTCGTCGGCGACGACCGCAACGCGCTGCAGCAGGTACGGGAGCAGTCAGAGCGGCTGTCGAAACTGGCCGAGGTCAACAGCGAGATCGACCGCATGGACCGCAAGTACCGTTCGTCCAGCGGCAAACCGCTCCAGGGCTCCGGGCGGCAGGACCTGGTGCACCTCGTGGAGCGGGCCGTCAGCCTGGTCAAGGAGTGGTGCCTGGCGGTCGACGGTACCCGTCGCGGCGACCGTTCCGACGGCAGCCGTGCGGTCAGGGAGATCTCCTCCCTGCGTCAATCCCTGCTGGACGGCGGGGAAGCGGCGCTGGGCGAACTGGAGCGGTTGGCGCGGCGTCCGGACGCCCTCTCGGGTGCGATGGCCTGGGCGGCTCACGCCTCGATGGAGGAGCTGTTCGCTCTGCTGGCCGGCGACAGCGTGACCGCGCGTCACGGCGGACCGGTCGACCCGGACCTCGCACTCGACGCAGAGTTGTTGAAGGTGCAGGACACTCACGACGGGCATCCGTCGTTGGGCGAGCTGCTGATCGCGGTCGACCGGAGCTGGCAGGACGCCCTCGACGAGCGGCTCTCGCACGACGCCTTCACTGCAGCCCGCGACATCGTCGACCTCGCCGGACTAGGGTTGCTGCCTGCCGCCGGGGCGGGCGAGTTCGTCCCGCCCGCGGAAGCCGAGATCGACGACAGGGAGACCGCCCGGCGTGCGCAGCTGCGGAAGGCACACAGCGACCTCGTCGCCGAACTGCACCGCGCTCAGGCCGACGGCGCCGTGACCGAGGACCAGGACCTGGGCCTTCAGGAGTTGCTCGCCGACGCCCGTGACCGTCTCGAAGGCACCGGCCGGCACGATCTGCTGGACGTGCGGCGGGCACTCGAGAAGGTACGAAGTGGCCTGCCGGCCTTCCGGAAGCAGGCGGCGGACCGGATCCGGGCCCGGCTCGACGCCCTTGACCCCTCCATGGAGGAGCGGGACCAGGTCCTGCGGCGCCTGGAGACGAACGACCTGGCCACCGCCGCCGATCTCGTCTACTTCCTGGAGATTGGCGAACCCGTCCCGGAGATCGAGGGCGGCGAATCCCATCTGACCGAGTTCTTCCAGGCCGTGCCCGACGGCCTGCCTGGAGGCATCGACCACGACCTCGTGGAGCTGGTCAGGTCAGGGGGTAAGCATCCGATGATCCCCGTCCTGGACTACGGCGGCCTCTCCACCGACGAGGCGGCGCTTGCGGCCGACGCCCTCGACGAGTGGCGTGCGCTTGCGGCCACCGAAGGGAAGGACAGGCTCCAGGTGGCTCCGACGCGGCAGGTGCCGCCTCTCCTCAAGCTCCTCGGCTACGACGCCAAGAGCGCCAGGCCGCTCGACGACCGGTCCCAGCACCGGCGGGAGTACCGTCTCTTCGAAGCGACCGGCGTGGAAATCAACGGCAGGGCGAAGGCACCCGCGTTCGGCTCGCAGATCACGGAGCAGGGCGGCAATCTGCGGGTGATGATGGTCTGGGGCAGGCCGCCTGCCAAGGTCGTCATGAGCTGGGCGGAGCGCGACACCAGCGGAGCGAGCCTTCTCGTCGTCTACTTCGGCACGCTGAGCCGTGAGGCCCGAGTCGAACTCGCAGCCGGTGCTGACCGGTTGCAGCCGCTGCTGGTGGTGGACGACGCCGCCCTCGCCTATCTCGCGGCCCGCGGCAACCGCCAGGTCAGCGCCGCCACGCAAACCCTGCTGCCCTTCTCCGGCGTCAACCCGTACATCAGGGAAAAGCGTGGCCGGATCGGCGGCGAGATGTTCTACGGCCGCGACGCCGAACGCAAGAGCATCCTCGACCCGCGCGGCACCCAGGTCATCTACGGCGGCAGGGGCCTGGGCAAGTCGGCACTGCTCGCCGACGCCGGGGAACGGTTCACGGAGCAGCGCCCCGGCTACTACCAGACGGTGTACGTCAACCTCGACCAGGAGAACATCGGCAAGGGCAGCTCGCGTGGGCCGGAGGCGCTATGGAGCGTCCTGCTGAGGGAGCTGACCGTGGCACAGGTGCTCGAAGACCGGCCGCAGGGGCGCGGGAAAAGGCAGGAGATCTCCGAACGGGTGCGCGCCGGCATCCGGACCTGGCTGGACGGGGACTCCCGGCGCCGACTGCTGATCCTGCTCGACGAGTGCGACCAGTTCTTCGAGGCCGACGCCCCGCGGTTCGACCAGACCAAGAAGCTCAAGGGCCTCGGGTCCGACACCAAGGACGCGGCGAAGGTCGTCTTCGCAGGACTGCACTCCGTCCAGCGTTTCTCCAAGCTCGCGAGCAACGGGCCGTTCGGCCATCTCGCCCAGACCCCGAAGGTGATCGGCCCGCTGGCTCCCCAGTCGGCTGCGGAACTGCTGGTAGAGCCGATGCGGGCGCTCGGGTTCGAGTTCAAGGACCTGGATCTCGTCAACCGTGTACTCGGCTACTGCTCGTACCAGCCGTTCCTGCTGCAGATGTTCGGGCACCGGCTGGTCGAGCTGATGCACCGCAAGCGGACGCGGCGCGGCGCCGGGGAACCCCCCTACGAGGTGGAGGTGGCCGACATCGAGATCGTGGAGTCGGACGCCGCGCTCCGGGACGGCATCTCGGCGGCCTTCAAGGACACGCTGAGCCTCGACCACCGCTACGACGTGATCGCCAACGTGCTGGCGTACCACGCCCGCCATCACGGCTTGGAGGTGCGGCTGAGCGACACCGAGCTCCGCGAGGAGTGCGAAACATACTGGCGCAAGGGCTTCGAACAGCTCGACACCGAGGGTTTCCGCGCCTACCTCTCCGAGATGGTCGGACTCGGCATCCTCGCGCCCAACCACGATGGCCTGGGCTGGCATCTGCGCGGTCCCAACGCCCTGCGCATGATCGGTACCTCCCACGAGGTGGAGGCACGTCTGCTCAGGGCCGAACAGGACTGCGAACTCCAGGAGAGCATCGTGCAGGAGGGCCGCCCCGAGCTACCCGACGGCAGGCCGGCGCCGCTGACCAACACCCAGCTCGACGACCTCCTGGGCGAGCGCTCCAACCGGACCCGGGTCGTCCTCGGCACCACCGCCACCGGAGTCGCCGACGTCGCCCGAACCCTGCGCACGATCGCCGGACCGATCGACGGCTGGACGCTGCCGCCCGTCGGCAAGCCCAGTGTCTACAAGCAGGAACTCACCGGCGGTCGTCCCCGCGAACGTCGGGTCGTCATCAGCGACTTCGTCAACTACCGGGATCCGGTCCGGCCCGAGACCTGCCGCGAAGCCGTCGACCTGGCCGAGACGCTGCTGCCCGCCACCCCGGGGGTCACCCGCGCGGTCGTTCTCGTCACCGACCCCGCTCAGCTCGCCTTGTGGCGCTCACTCCTGACCGGAACCGAACCCACCTCGGCCGCCCCGGTGGTGCTGCGCCGGCATGACCACCGCAGTCTGCGCGGCTGGGCCCAGCGCGTGGAGATGTTCCACACGGAGGACCGCCTGGACCGTCTCCACGAACTGACCGGTGGCTGGCCGCTCCTGGTGAACCGGGCCCACCGCCTGCACGAGGAACTGGGCGACCCCGACGAGGTGTTGCGCCGCCTGGCCGGCCTCCGCGCGGACCGGGCCGAGGCCCGCGCATTCACCGAGGCGACCGGCGTGTACGCGGAGCCGCTGCTGGTCGCCGGGTACCGGGCCCTCGACGACGAGTTCAAGGACGGCCTCTTCGACATTGAGGGTGCGGTGACCGCTGTCGCGCTCAAGATCGATGACGAGGACGAGGCGCGGTGGATCGTCAACTGCCTAAACGCCTTGCAGGTGTGCGATCGTGAGGACACCCAGCTGCGCCTGGAACCGGTGCTCCGGGAGTGCGTGGCGCTGGGCGGGTGAAAGAGCCGGTACGTGAACCGTGACCGGGCATGGCCGTGGCGATCACGGGCGTGCCTGTCGCGGTTCCGCAGTGGGCGGAGAACCTGTTCCGCCGGGTGCGGGCACATCAAGAGTTGCGCGGTCTACCAGGGTTCCAGGAGCTGCCGGGACGGGTCGGTGTCGGGCCACCTCGCGGGCCCGTGAGTTCAGGCCCATAAACCGGCCGGTCGTCAGGCGGCGATGACGAGTTCTCCGCCGGAGATCACCAGCCCTGTGCCCGCTCCCGAGAACGCCGCGACGGCCGGGTAGTACCAGCTCGCTTTCCGCCCGGCGGACAGCGTCGACCAGCTCCAGGTCGAGGCGGCGCAGGTCGGGAAGCGACTCGATCTCGTGCCCGCGCTTCTTGTGGAGCGGCACCACACGCTTGGACGAAAGGCCCGCTCGCGAGACCCGCCCCAGGGTCTGTCTAGTGACCTGAGTCGGAGATTCGTCGGCAGTAGGCGGCGACTTTGTCGAGGATCTCGTCGGCGGTCTTCGTCCATACGAAGGGTCTGGGGTGTTCGTTCCAGTCGGCGAGCCAGGACCGGATGTCCCGCTCCAGGGCCTGGACGGAGCGGTGGACGCCGCGCTTGAGCTTCTTCTGCGTGAGTTCGGCGAACCACCGCTCGACCAGGTTCAGCCAGGACGCGCTGGTCGGGGTGAAGTGCAGGTGGAACCGGGGGTGGGCCAGCAGCCACTTCTTGATGTCGGGTGTCTTGTGGGTCGCGTAGTTGTCGAGGATCAGGTGGACCTGGAGGCCGGCCGGTACTTCCTTGTCGAGTTTGGTGAGGAACTTCTTGAACTCGGCGGCCCGGTGGCGGCGGTGAAGCGAGCCGATGACCTTGCCGGTCGCTACTTCCAGGGCGGCGAACAGGGTGGTGGTGCCGGCCTGGACGTAGTCGTGACTGCGGCGTTCGGGAACGCCGGGCATCATCGGCAGCACCGGCTGTGAGCGGTCCAGGGCCTGGATCTGTGACTTCTCGTCCACACAGAGGACCAGGGCCTTCTCCGGCGGGTCGAGGTAGAGGCCGACGACGTCGCGGACCTTGTCGATGAACAGCGGGTCGGCGGAGAGCTTGAACGTCTGTGAGCGGTGCGGGGCCAGGGCGAACGCCCGCCAGATCCGCGAGATATGGGGGTGCCGTGCACTCGAAGGCGTGGCTCTCTTTCGGCACGGGACACCGGCCTCCGGGGTCGGTAGCAGAGCCTCTTGATCCCGCCGGTACACAAGGGGTGGGAACTCGGGCACGCAGCGCTTGAAAGACTCGTGCGCATGGCTCGCCATGCCCCCGGCGCACGAGAAGTGCCTGCGGCAGCCGAGTTGGTGCCAACCACCACAGTTACACTTCTCGTGTGTCAGACCCACGGTGAGCGGCACTCCTATAGCCGTGAGGTTCTCGGTGATCTGCTGGGGCCGGGTGAAGCTGACGCGGACAGAGACGTTGGCGGCCGAGGTGTGGCCGAGCCACTCGCGCAGCGGCGCCAGGCCGTCCTGAATGATCTTCAGTGAGGCTGGTGAGCCAGACCATGCACAGCCGGTGGTCGCCGGGAGCGAAACCGGGCGGGCGGGCGGGGCCGTACCTTCCGGTGAGCCGTTCTTGGGCGGGGGGTTTGGTGATCAGCACGCTCGTGCCGAGGGGCGCGGTGAGGCCGAAGACGTCGGGGCAGCTGGCTGTCGGCGGCGGGGCCAGCGCGTTGTAGCGGGCCGCGAGGTAGTCGGGGCGGACCTGCTCGGCGAGGTGGCGAACGGGTGTACTTGTTCGCTGCACTGGTCCGGGGCGACGGGCCCCGCTCGGTGGCGTAGCGGTGCGGCGGTGATCGAGCCTTGGCGTTGGAAGTCGCGCGGGCATCGACGTGCTTGGGTTCCCCGCTCCCAGCGTACCGGGAGCGGGGAGGTGTGAGGTGTAGCGATGCCCGTTGGCCAGCGGCACGTCGTACGCTCCGCATCGCGTAGTTCTTGGCATCAGCCAACGGACTGTGGGTTCGGTTTGGATGCCGATTTTGTTTAGGCGGGGCTGTATCTCTCGATCATGTGCATGCGGGTGAAGGTCCAGGTGTCGGCGGGTGCTTCCCAGCTGTGCAGCGAGCTGTTGAGGGTGCCGTCGGCTTTGGCTGTCCAGGTGATGGTCTTGACGCGGCCGTCGGCGTATCCGTAGACGGTGGCGAGGTCGTCGCGGCCGTCGCCGTTGTAGTCGCCGGTGACGAGTTGCATCCGGGAGCGTTCGTAGGAGCCGGCGGCGATGTTCAGTATTTCCTGGCGGTTGCCGAATTTGCCGTCGGCTCCGCTGGGGTTGAAGCTGATGACGGCGTCGTGTCCGTCGCCGTAGTCGTACCAGCTGGCGATATCGTCGCGGCCGTCGCCGTTGAAGTCGCCGGAGTAGACGCTTGCGTTGCTGAAGGTCCAGCCGGTCGATTCCCATCCGTGGATTGGTTCGTTGAAGCCTCCGGTGGGTTTGGTGGGGAAGGTGATGAGTTTGACGCGGCCGTCGGCGTATCCGTAGAGGGCGCCGAGGTCGTCGCGGCCGTCGCCGTTGTAGTCGCCGGTGGCGAACTTCATGCGCTCTGCCGTCCAGCCTTCTGTGCGGTAGAGGGAGCTGAAGGGGGTGTTGAAGCCGCCCTTGGTATTGGCTGTGAAGGTGTAGAGCTTGTCGCTGCCGTCGCCGTAGGCGTACCAGGCGGCGATGTCGTCGCGGCCGTCGCCGTTGAAGTCGCCGGCCTGGGCGTAGATGTGGTCGAACGTCCAGTTGCCGGGCTTGGTGCTCCAGGAGGCGAAGGGTGAGGAGAAGCTTCCGTCGCCCTTGCCGAGCCAGGTGCGCAGGGCGACTTGGCCGGTGTCGTATCCGTAGAAGGCGGCGACGTCACCGATGCCGTCGCCGTTGAAGTCGCCGGTGACGCGCTTCATGTTTTCGGCCCAGTAGTTGCCTGCTGCGGTTTCCCAGGCGTGGGTGGGGTTGGTGAAGGAGCCGTCGGACAGGGCGGGGAAGACGTGTAGTTCGTCGTGTCCGTCGCTGTAGTCGTACCAGTCGGCCATGTCGCTGCGGCCGTCGTTGGTGTAGTCGTGTCTGACGACGGTGCCGGTTGCCCACAGTGACTGGCCCTTGGCGTTGTACAGAACCAGGTTGCCCCGGTCTTGCAGGATTCCGTAGCCGTTGTCGGTGAGGTTCGGTGTCACGGTCCCCGGGCCGTCCTCTGCCTTTTGGACCATGTTGGTGCTCCAGAGCGCGGCTCCGGTGGCGCTGATGACGGTGAGGTTGCCGTCGGTCTGCATCTGGGCCGTGGCGCCGATGTTGCCGGCGGTGCCTGTCTGCCATATCACCTTGCTGGCCCGGGAGGTGACGACGAGGTTTCCGTCGTCCTGCATGGTGAGCTTCATGGAGCGTGAGCTGTAGGACTGTCCGGCGCTCAGAGTGGTGCCTGCGGGGATGCGTGAGCCGCCGGTGATGCCCTCGATGAGGTATGGCGTGCCGAGGGTGGTGCCGTCGGTGCCAGGTGCCTTGCCGGACCACCCCTGCATGGTGTTGTCGCTCTTGCGGGCCCACAGGTCGGCGTAGCCGTCGTTGTCCATGTCGCCGACGGAGCCGATGGTGGGGTAGGCCGAGGCGCTGAGGCCGGTTTTGATCTTCACGCGCTTGTCTGCTGCGCCCCACGTGGTTGGGTCGAGGTAGCCGTCGGGGCTCTTGGCTCCGTAGGTGCGGTAGAGAACGCCGGTGCTGTCGTGCCGCAGCCACAAGTCCGGGATGCGGTCTGCGTTGAGGTCGCCGGGGGCGATTACCGTGAACTGGTCCCAGTCACCGTTGCCGACCAGCACGGGCAGTCGGCCGCTGTCGAGCATGTCGGTGCGGCGGCTGCCGTAGTAGGCCCACAGTTGCTTGCCCTGCTTGACGAGGAGGTCGGGCTGTTCGTCGCCGTTGAGATCGCCTGCGGAGATGACCTGTTCGGCGTTGTACCAGTGGTCGTCCCCGTTCCAGTCGTCACCCTCGCCGTACTCGCAGCCCATCTCAGGGTCCTTCACCGGGCACTGGACGGTCAGCTCGGCCGGGGCGTCGTCTATGACGCCCGTTCCGTTGTTCGGGTAAGTCCTGAGTCTGTTGCGCTTGTCGGTGCTGTCGTATTCGAGGGCGACGAGGTCGTTGTATCCGTCCTGGCCCCAGTCGCCCCGGGAGCCGACGACAGCGTCGGCGAAGGAGTGATCGCCGCCGTTGGTGGCTGTGGCGAATTCGCCCGCGCCCTGGCCTGCGTAGGTCAGGAGGGTTCCGTTGGAGTCGGTGCTCCAGATGTCGAGGTTGCTGTCGCCATTGAGGTCGCCGGGAATGTCGCGTGTCGTGGAGCGGGTGGCGTAGTACAGGTAGGTAGCGGTGTCGGACCGGTTGCCTGCCTTGTCCACGCTGTAGGCGTACACGAAGTGCGGACCGTAGCTGGGTGGAGTGACGGTGGCCGGTACGCCGGGTTTGGCATCGCGCACTTCGGGGTTGTGGTCGGTCCACCAGAAGTAGCGGGCGACGTCCGAGATCCCGTTGGCAGAGAATGTGAATGTGCCTGGGCTGCGGGCCTGGCCGGTTACAGCCGGCCACCCGTCGTCACCGCGGGGGAACTGGTTGTTTTGGGAGGTGATGACGGGGGCCTTGGAGGGGCGGGTGCGGTCCACGGTGAACTTGCAGGTCTTCGACCAGCTGGATGCGGCGCCTTCCTTGTCCGTGGCGGAGACCTGCCATGTGTAGCTGCCGGTGGGCAGGTCCGCGTCCGGGACGGAGAGGGTGGTGACCTTGCCGTTGGAGGCCGGGATGGTCCTGTCCACCACCGGGGTGCTGCTGCCGGACTTGAGTACCCGGAACCGGGAGGTCAGGTTGCCGGCGTCCCTGTCATTGACCGTCGCGTAAAGGCTGACCTTCGTGTTCCCGATCAAGCCACCGTTGGTGCAGGACGTGCTGGGGCTGGTGCCGAGCTTGTCGGGTGCCTTGGGCGGGAAGTTGTAGACCGTCTCCAGGGTGGCGGTCTTCGCATCGAACTTCTTCCAGCCGTAGGTGTCCGTCTCGTCCGAGGCGTACAGACCGAAGGTGACGCTGGCCGAGCCCTTGGAGGCGGCTTCGGTGACCTTGGACGTGGCGTTGAACTCCAGGTTGCCGGCCCCGCAGTCCTTGCTCCAGCCCTTGGAGTCGTCCACGGTGTCCAGCCGGGTGTACTTCGCCGGCTGCCGGTTCCACGTGGTTTTCCGGGAGATCGCTCCGACATGCCAGAGCTGGACGGGACGGTCCTGGCAGGACCAGGACCACGTGTTGCGGACCCGGAACGTAGAGGACTTGACCTTGGCGCCCTTGAGGTCGCCGACGTCCATCTGGAAGAACGACCGGGACACACGGTTGGATCCGCCGGTCTCAGCCTCGTACCCGACCCGCACAACCTCCTTGGTGTTCCAGAACGAGGTGTTGGGATACGCCTTGTAGACCCGCGTCCAGTTCTGCCGCTCACCCCATGACCAGGAAGGATCGATGTACACCGGGTACTGCGTGCCCGTCCCGGTCAGCAGCTCCTGGTCCGGTGTGATCTCCAGACTGTCACCGGCTACCGTGGTGGCCATCTGTGCATCCTGCGCACCCGGCGGGGGCACGAACTGGTCCGCGGGCGTCTCCCCCTCGGCCGCGGACAGGGCGGAAGCCTTGAGGGTGTCATCGGCCGAGGTGATGGTCGTCGAGTCCCACATCAGCGGCGAGGGACTGGTGAATACCGTCTGACCTGCCGGGTTGGTCGCTGTGACGCTGCCTGTCTCGGCGTCCGTCGAGACCGTCACACCCACGGTGTCCAGCTCGTAGGTGAGCGTCTTGAGGTCCGGATTGCGTGCCGCCTCGGCGCTCTTGACGACCAGCAGCTGCGAGAAGCCCTCCACCTCGGCCTTGAGCTGCAGATCCACACCTGGCAGCACCTCGCTGTAGGTGGCCACGTTCTCTGCCAGCGTCGGCTGGGGAAGCGGTGTCGGCCACGTCAAGGAGAGAGTCCGGCCGTCCTTGACACCCCGCAAAAGAGCACCGGAGCCACCACCGGAGAAGGACACCGCGACGGTCGACGCCTTCGGCGTCACCCTGCCGTCTGCGCTGAACGACAGTGTCGGGTCCGTCGCAACCCACGCACCGTCCCGCAGCATCCGCACCGGCGTCCCGTGCCGCTTCACCGACCACGTGCCATCCGGCAACGCCCACGTGTCCGAGGACTCGGTCCGCGCCGAAAGCAGCTCGTACGGCTGTTCCGAGGCGGCGGCCTGCTCGAGTGCGTGGTCCTCCTCACTCTTTGATCCGTCCGCCACCGGATCAGCCTCGGCGGCGGCGACCGGTATGGACGGGGCCGCTGACGCGGTGGGAATGCTCAGGGCCGAGGGGACGGCGATGGCCGTCGCCAGCGAAATGGCCAGAAAACGTCTGTGCCAGGAACAGCGTGAGGCGTGTCTACCACGTGGCGAAAACACCACACCACCCTTTCAAACGTGAAGAACGTGGCCGCGACTCTATATCTGAAATCCGGGCGGGGTCTCGAGCAGCCCGCCTGAGACCTGGAGGAACGTCAGGGACGAGTCAGGTCAACCGGGCTGATTAGGTCCGCGAGTTGGGAGACGGGTCGGTCTCAGTCGTCTAGTTTTCATCCCGTTTGTTACTCAAATTCCTTCGTTGCCCAACTGGGTGCTCAATTCCGATAGGTGTAGTCGTCACGCAAGATGGGTCTGGTGGAGGAAGTGGATCTCCTGTTAACGTCTGGCGGAATTTTGGTAAGGGTGAGGGGTGGGGCGTGAGCCGTTCCGGCATGCGTGGGTTCGTGATGACCCTGGCTGCAGTTGTGATTACTGGTGTGCTGCCGCCGACCGCTGTAGTGGCGGCCGAGACGACATCTGGCGTCGATCTGCCGCGGCTGAAACAGCCACCAGCAGTACCAGTGCAATCGGTCGCCATCGGGGGAAAGAAACGTCCGGACGCGGCCAAGCAGCACGCCTGGAAGCCGACTGCGGTGTCCTGGCCGGCCGCAGGTTCAGCGGAGGTCGCGCCGCGCAAGGGCGCGGTCCTGCGCGCGGGCAAGCTGCCGGTCTCCATTGGTGAGGCTCCAGGCGCGCTCCGTTCGAAGGGGCAGTTGCCAGCCAAGGTGCGGATCTCCGTCGTCGGCCGCGACAAGACGCGGGCGGCGGGCGTCGACGGCGTTCTGCTGTCCGCGAGCCGCACCGACGCCGGCGCCGCGCAGGGCACGGCGAGTGTGAAGGTGGACTACTCGTCCTTCCGCGGCGCCTATGGCGGCGACTGGGCTGCTCGCCTTCGACTGGTCCAGATGCCGGCGTGCGCCTTGACCACGCCAGACATCCCCAAGTGCCGGACTCAAACCGAGCTACCGACCACCAACGAGACCTCGGCAGGGGTACTGACAGCACCCGTGACCTTGAAGGCGGGCGGCAGCCAGGCTTCGGCACCGATGGTGTTCGCGGCCACGGCAGAAGCCGCCGGTCCCACGGGCAACTACAAGGCGAGTTCACTCACGCCATCAGGCTCCTGGTCATCAGGGGGAGCGACGGGCTCGTTCAACTGGTCGTATCCGATCACCGTCCCGTCGGTGCCCGGCGGCATGCAGCCCACCATCAGCCTCGGCTACAGCTCACAGTCAGTGGACGGCCAGACGGCCGCAACCAACAACCAGCCGTCCTGGCTGGGCGACGGCTGGGCCTGGGAACCGGGCTACATCGAGCGTCGCTACAAGCCTTGCAACGACGACAAGACCGACGCCACGAACACGACCAGGGTGGGTGACCTGTGCTGGTACAACGACAACGCCACCCTGTCCCTGGGCGGTAAGACCACCGAACTGGTCTACGAGGAGGGCAAGGGGTGGCACCCGGAGTCCGACGCGGGCGAGAAGGTCGAGAAGCTCACCGGAGCAGCCAACGACGACAAGGGCACGTCAGGCAAGGACGGTGCCGGTGAACACTGGCGCATCACCACCACCAACGGGACGCAGTACCACTTCGGACTCAACCGCCTGCCGGGCTGGAGCGATCACGGCCCTGACACGGATGACCCGAAGACGAAGGACGACCCGGAGACCAACTCGACGCTGACCGTTCCTGTCTTCGGTAACCACGAGGGCGAGCCCTGCTACAACACGGCCTTCGCCGACGCCTGGTGCCAGCAGGCGTGGCGCTGGCAGCTCGACTATGTCGTCGATGTCCGCGGCAACGCCATGGCCTACTACTGGAAGGACGAGGTCAACAACTACGGCCGCAACGTCTCCGAGACCACCGGCAAGTCCACCGTCACCCCCTACGACCGCGGCGCCTACCTGGACCACATCGACTACGGTCTGCGCGACGACGCCGTCTACACCGGCAAGGCGATGGGACAGGTTCACTTCGGCGTGGACGAGAGGTGCCTGTCCTCCTGCGGGACATTCACCGAGACGTACGCCAAGAACTGGCCCGACGTTCCCTTCGACCTGTACTGCAAAGCGGACGCGACCGAGTGCAAGGACCAATACTCGCCCAGCTTCTGGTCCCGCAAGCGCCTGAAGTCCATCACCACCAAGGTACTCGCTGGCGGCGTCCACACGGACGTCGACTCCTGGACACTCCAGCAGGGTTTCCCCGCCTCGGGTGATGGCGTATCCACCCCTATGTGGCTGGAATCCATCACCCGCACGGGCAAGGCAGGCAGTGCCGTCAGCCTGCCCCCAGTCACCTTTGCCGGCGAGCAGAAGGCCAATCGCGTCGACAAACTCGGTGACGGCCTGGCTCCGTTCGTCCGCCTGCGGCTCTACCAGATCACCACCGAGGCCGGCGGCACCGTCGCGGTCAACTACTCCGAACCCGACTGCACCGCTGCCACCCTCCCAGCCACCGACGACAGCAACACCACACGCTGCTACCACGTCAAATGGACCTTCGAAGGCGAGGACGCAAAGGACGACTGGTTCAACTCTTACGTTGCCACCCAGATCCTCGAAGGTGACAACCTCGCCTCTACACCGGACAAGGTGACCTCCTACGCCTACCTCGGAGGGGCAGCCTGGACCAAGGGCACCGACGAGCTGATCAAGGCAGACGACCGTACCTACTCCGTCTTCCGCGGATACGGCCGGGTACAAGTCCGCACCGGATCGGGATTCGACGCCAAAAGCCTGTCCGAGACGCGCTACTTCCGAGGCATTGACGGCCACGAGGTCAAGGACTCCGCCGGTACTGCCGTCACAGACCGCAGGCAGTTCGCCGGCATGGCCCGAGAGCAGGCCACCTACAACGGCGACGACACCAACAAACTCGTCTCCGCCACCTCCTACACCCCGTGGCGCTCCGAGCCGGCAGCCACCCGCAGTCGGACCGGTCTTCCTGCCCTCGAGTCCCGCAAGACCGGCACCCAGAAGGCCATAGACCGCACCACCGTCTCCACGGGCACACGCACCACTGAGAAAGCCACCGAGTTCGACCAGTACGGCATGGTCAAATCCGTCTCCGAGACCGGAGACACCGCCAAGGGCGGCGACGAACGGTGCACTCTCACCACCTACGCCCGCAACACCAGCAAGCACATGCTGAGCATGGTCGCGCGAACGGAGACCCTGGCCAAGGAGTGCACCAGCACCACCATCACCCGTCCCGACGATGTCATCGACGACACCCGCGCCTTCTACGACAACAGCGCGTTCGGCGCCGCACCATCCAAGGGACTGCTCACCAAGACCGACCGCATCAACGGCAAGGGTGACGGCTACGACACCGTCTCCTCAGTACCCAGCACCTGCGGCGCAGCCAAGAACGAGCTCTGCTACGACCTCTACGGGCGAGCCACGGCTGCCGGGGACGCCTACGGCAAGGTGACAACCAGCACCTACACGCCGACAACCGGCGAAGCGCCGACTGAGTCACTCGTAACGAATCCGCTCGGACACACCACCACGACGGTTCTCGATCCCCTCCGTGGCCAGCCCACACAGGTGACAGACGCCAACAGCAAGGTCACCACGACCGCCTACGACGGTCTCGGGCGAATCCGTAAGGTATGGCTTCCCACTCGCTCCGCGGTCACTTACCCGGACTCGCCGAACTACGACTTCACCTACCAGGTCCGCACCGACAGCCCGACCGTAATCACCACCAAGACCCTCACATTCGACGCGAAGTACGAGACTACGTACGCGTTCGCTGACGGGCTCCTGCGCGACATACAGACGCAGGCGACCTCACCCGACCGCTCTGGTCGCCTGGTCTCGGAAACCTTCTATGACACCCGCGGCCTCGCCTGGCGCTCATCCGGCACGTACTACACCGAGGGCGTCGCGGAACCGCTCCTGGTGACGGGGCAGGAACTGAAGTATCCCGCCTCGACCGATGTCCAGTACGACGGCGCCGGCCGGACCACGGCGGTGATCTCCCGCAAGTTCGGTGACGAGACCAAGCGCACAGTTACCACCTACACCGGCGACGCCACCACGGTTGTCCCGCCCAAGGGTGGCATCGCCACCACCACCATGACGGACGCACTCGGTCGTACCACTGAACTCAGGGAATACACCAACGCCGACCGCACCACATCTCAGGCGACCAAGTACACCTACGACAACCGCGGGCTACTGAAGCAGGTCACCGACCCCTCCGGCGCCGCCTGGACGTACGGCTACGACGTACGCGGCCGACAGACCACCAGCACCGACCCCGATACGGGTTCAGCACTCACCACCTACGACCAGGGCGACCGCTTCACCGACACCAAAGACGCCCGCCAGATCACACTGCACACCGACTACGATGCCCTGGGCCGCAAGACTGCCCTGAAGAAGGGCACCACCACGCTCGCCACGTGGACCTACGACACCGTCGCCAAGGGGGAACTGTCCAAGGCGACCCGCTACATCGACGGCGCCGCATACGAATCCGCCATCACCTCGTACAACAGCCTCTACCAGCCCGTCCTCACCCAGGTCACCATCCCGGCCAGCGAAGGCAGCCTCGCCGGCACCTATAAGTGGACCACCTCCTACAACCTCAATACCGGCCAGGTGATGTGGACCAAGCAGCCCTCCATGGGCGGCCTGCCAAACGAGACCATCAGCAACACCTATACGGCAGTCTCGGGCCTGCTCAACACCGTCGGCGTGCCCGATGCGCAACTCGTCTCGAACACGACCTACGACCACTACGGGCGCAACACCCGCCGCGAGTACGGCGAGTTCGCTCAGCACCTGTGGACCACCAGGGTGTACGACGACCACACCGGTCAGCTGACCCGCGCCTACACCGACCGCGAGGTCGCACCACAGCGCATCGAAGACACCAAGTACAGCTACGACCCAGCCGGCAACGTCACCGCCATCGCCGCCGCCTACGGCCAGGACGCAGCCCGCACCACCGACACCCAGTGCCTCAGTCTCGACGCCCTGACCCGCGTCACCGAAGCCTGGACCAACACCGGTGAACAGTGCGCCACGACCCCGTCAAGCACCGTCGTCGGCGGGCAAGACGCCTACTGGAGCAGCTACACCTACGACGCCGTCGGCAACCGCAAAACCGAAACACAGCACAAAACCGCATCCGGCCCCACCGCCGACACGGTACGTACCTACGCTGCACCAACGGCTGGCAAGCACAACCTGCCCAACGTGACCCAGACCGGCACCAACGCACACGAGGAAACCTTCACCTACGACGACGCGGGCAACACCGAAATCCGGCAGATCGGCACAGCCGCCGCCCAGACACTGCGATGGGACGACGAAGGCCACCTTAAGTCCGTCACCCAGGGCACTGCCGTCAGCCAATACCTCTACGACCCTGACGGCCAGCGCATGGTCCGCCGCGACTCCACCGGCACCACCCTGTACCTGCCCGGCGGCAACGAACTCCACCTCGACAAGAACGGCAGCGTCACCGGAACGCGCTACTACACAGCTGACGACACCATCGCCGTACGCACGAACGGCAAACTGACCTTCCTCGTCAGCGACCACCACGGCACCAACACCACCCAGGTCACCGCCGACGCCGCACAAATAGTCACCCGCCGCAAATCCACACTCTTTGGCGCGCCCCGCGGCTCGGAGGCCCGTCCGTGGGTCGGTGACAAGGGATTCGTCGGAGGAACCAAGGATGCTGACACGGGGCTGACGCATCTGGGTGCCAGGGAGTACGACCCGGCGATCGGGCGCTTCATCAGCGTCGACCCGGTCATGAACCTCGCCAGCTCCCAGCAGTTGAACGGGTACACCTACGCCAATAACAACCCCGCCACGCTAAGTGACCCGCGCGGCCTTTGCCCAAAGGACGTGTGTGGCGGATTCGGCCAAAATCCACTCGACAAAGATCCCGACGCCTTCCACGGAGACCCGGACGACGTCAACAACGAAACAGCCGGAAGAGGCGGCGAAAGCGGCACCACCGAGAACACCGACGGCACGCCCAGTGTGATCGACCTGGGTAACGGAGAGGCTCCGCCGCCGCCCGTAAAGCTGGTCAAGAAGTACTTCGGAGAATTCAAGAGTCTGCAGTTCGTCAAGAATAAGATCGGCCAATGGGGCAACGTCCTCGGGTTCAACCTGAGCTACGAACTAATCCTCAGAGAGCGCTGCTCTGGTGGCGCCCCTAATGAAGTTTGCTCGCAGTTGTCGAAGTACTATGACGGCTGGAAGCACATCAAGGAAATTGACACACTCGACACTTGCCCCATCTGCGGAAACATTGGGTTCGACTTTCTTCTTGCAGGTCGGATGGGGGCATGGAAGGGCGCAGGAAAGTGGAAGGGTGTGAAGTTTGACTGCTTCCGCTGCTTCCTGGCCGGCACCGATGTGCTCATGGCTGACGGGCGAACAAAAGACATTGAAGATGTGGAAATCGGTGACGAAGTACAAGCGACCGACCCGCTGACAGGAGAATCAGGGCCTCGGCGCGTCACGCAACTCATCGTCACTGAGAACGACAAGAAGTTCAACGAGCTATCTATAGCCACTGAAAACGGTATAGAAAAACTCACTGCCACACACGAACATCCCTTCTGGTCTCCCTCCCAGAATGACTGGGTGGAAGCGCGCAACCTCAGCAAGGGCATGACGCTCCTCACCGATAACGGTGAGACCGTGATCGTCACTGCTAACCGACCGTTCGCAAAGCACGCGAGAACCTACAATTTTACAGTCGACGACCTGCACACGTACTATGTGCTGGCGGGCGAGACGCCGGTCCTCGTTCACAACAGCGGACCCGGCTGTGGATCGATTTGGATCGATTCGAACAAGGTTCCTCACCATTTCAAGCATGCTGAAGACTTCGGGATCACCGGAAAGGAGAGCAAGGCAACCAAGCTGGCTTTCGTGAATACCTTGGAGAGCTTCGTCAGGAACCCGGGGAACGTTCAAATCACAGGTACCTATCGGGGAGCCGCAGCGCGGCACTATGTGGACCCCAATACGGGGCGTCACGTATCGGTCGATCTTGAATCCGGGCAGATGCTGGGCGCCTGGAGATCGGATCCGACGTCGGACCAGTTCCGGTACCTTATGGAACAGGGGAAGCTGTGATGGCCAAGCTAGAGCCATTCTTGGTGCTCGCGTCAGCAGTGGCAGAGGGAAGGATCTCGGCGGCCGAGTTCTCGGTGGTCTGCCTTCCGCTGTACAAGAACTACCCGGGCTCATTTCCGTCGCACGAGCAATATGAGGCTGCCACCGAATTGTTCTACGTAGCCAACGATCACTATGCGGGCGAGTTGGATGCGCCTGCGGGTACGTTGAGTGACGAGCAAGTTAGAGTGGCAGCCACAGAAATTGCCGAGAAGATGCGATCGCTGCTTCGGTGAACGTGGTCCGGTAGGGCTTCTGTCGAGAATTACGATCCGCGCATGCCCACGACAACAGAAATTCGTGTTGTCGTGGGCATGCGCGCTTTGACGGCAACGCTGACGGCAACGTCAGCGGACGACGGCTGCGGCAGGGGGAGCGTCGGGGTCATCGTTGGTGGGGCCGAGGGCGTCGCCCAGGGTGTCGATGGCTTGGCGTTGGAGGCGGAGCCTTACGTGGGCGTAGACGCCGGCGGTTACGCCGATGTGGGCGTGGCCAAGGAGTTCCTTGACCACCACGAGGTCGACGCCCTGTTCCAGGAGGAGGGTGGCGGTCGAGTGGCGGAGGTCGTGGAAGCGGATCGTCCGGAGCCCGGCCTTGTGGAGGATGGCTTTATTCACGAGTAGTGGTTCTGGCTCGCTTTCCGTGAAGGCGGCACGCTGAGTGACGACTGACGCTCGGATTGGCCTCCCGGAGATTGCCTGAATATGATCAGCACCGCCCTTGGAGCGGCCGACAGTTCAGCATCGTGGAAGAGACATCGTTCCGGCTGGAGAGGCTGTTGTTCCCGTCGATCGCGGACGTGGCGGTGCTGTCGGTGAACGTGAACCACGAGGCGATACGCATCGAGGCCCGCGGTACGGCAACTGAGGCGGGGTGTCCGAGCTGTGGGAGCCAGTCGAGCCGATTACACAGCTCTTACCTGCGGTTTCCCGCCGATGTTGCCAGCGCGGGGCGGCGGATGGTTCTCTGCCTGTGGGTCCGCCGGTTCTTCTGCCGGAACGCTGGGTGCGGACGGCGGACGTTTGTCGAGTAACTACCGGGCCTGACCCGGCGACACAGCCGGTGGACCGAGCGCCTGCGTTCGACGCTGGTCGCGGTCGGCCTCGCCCTGGCCGGCCGGGCCGGCGCCCGGATGGCACGAGTCTTCGGGGTGTCCGTCAGCCGCAGCACGGTGCTTCGCCTGCTCACGACCTTGCCGGAACCGGAGGCACCATCCCCACGGGTGGTCGGCGTCGATGAGTACGCAACACGCAAGGGGCGCGTCTACGGCACGGGGGCCTTGACCCCGAGTTCTGGACACGGGTTATGCGGCTTGCGTCAGCGTAGTTGATGTTGTTTCGGACGCTATCTCGTAAGCGATCGGGCTGCGGTGT
>NZ_JODM01000041.1 GCF_000717995.1 Streptomyces violaceorubidus | reverse complement strand
CCACAACCTCACCGACCACGACCGCCACACCCCCCTCCACCCCACCCACCCCGCCTACGTCATCCACACCTCCGGCTCCACCGGACAACCCAAAGGTGTCGTGGTCAGTCACCGGGCCGTGTGCCATTACCTGGCGTGGGCCGCGCACACCTATCCGGGGCTTTCGGGCTCGGCGTTGCTGCATTCGTCCGTGGCGTTCGACCTGACCGTGACCGCCCTGTTCGGGACGCTGACACGCGGCGGCACCCTGTACGGCGGCGACCTGCGGCAAACGCCTCCGGCGGGGCGGGCGCCGACGTTCCTCAAGGCGACGCCGAGCCATCTGGCCCTGCTGTCGGGCGGTGACGCGGGGCCGCTGCCCTCGGGCGAGCTGGTGCTCGGCGGTGAGGGACTGCACGGTGAGCAGCTGGACCGGCTGCGGGCGACGCGTCCGGAGGTGACGGTCGTCAACGAGTACGGCCCGACCGAGGCCGCCGTCGGCTGTGTGGCTTTCGGTGTCCGCGCGGCCGACGCACCGGCCGAGGGCGGGGTGCCGATCGGCCGCCCGGTGTGGAACACCCGGGTGTACGTGCTGGACGGCGGGCTGTGTCCGGTACCCGTGGGGGCGGCGGGTGAGCTGTACCTGGCCGGTGCGCAACTGGCGCAGGGCTACCTGGGCCGGCCGGGGCTGACCGCGGAGCGTTTCGTGGCCTGCCCGTTCGGGACGCCGGGTGAACGGATGTACCGCACCGGGGACCTGGTGCGGTGGCGGGCGGACGGCCTGCTGGAGTACCTGGGCCGCACCGACGACCAGGTGAAGGTGCGCGGTTTCCGGATCGAACCCGGCGAGATCGAAGCGGCGCTGCTCGCTCATCCGGGCGTGACCGCAGCGGCGGCGGTCGTGCGCGGGGACGACCGGCCCGGCGACGGGCGGATCATCGCCTACGCGGTCCCGGCGCGGGACTCGGGCGCGGTCCGCGACAGCGACCTGCGGGCCCACGTCGCCCGGAAGCTGCCCGCCCACATGGTGCCGACCGCCGTGGTGGTCCTGGACGCGCTGCCGTTGACGGCGAACGGCAAGCTCGACCGGCGTGCCCTGCCCGAACCCGACTTCGCCTCGCGGACCTCGCAGGACGGCCCCCGTACCGCGCTGGAGGAGATCCTGTGCGCGGCCTTCGCCGATCTGCTGGGTCTGCCCCGGGTGGGGGTGCACGACTCCTTCTTCGACCTGGGCGGCCATTCCCTGCTGGCGACCCGCCTGGCCGGCCGTGTCCGGGCCGCGACGGGTGCGGAACTGCCGCTGGCGGACGTGTTCTCGCACCCCACGGTCGCGGGGCTGGCGGCTCGCCTGGCCGGATCGGATGCCAGTCGGCGCCCCCCGCTGGAACGGCGTCCGCGTCCGGCGCACGTGCCCTTGTCCCCGGCCCAGCGGCGGCTGTGGTTCCTCGGGCGGCTGGAGGGCCCCAGTGCCACGTACAACGTCACGGCGGCCATGCGGCTGGAGGGGGCGCTGGACGTCCAGGTGCTCGATGCCGCGCTGCGTGACGTGATGGAGCGGCACGAGACCCTGCGCACCGTGATCGAGACGGTGGCGGGTGAACCCCGGCAACGGCTGCTGCCGGTGAGCGCCTGCGCCGGGGTGCTGACGGTGGAGCCCGGCCCGTTCGGTGACGCGGAACTCGCGGTCCGGATCGAGGAGGCGGCGTCCCACCGGTTCGACCTGGCCCGCGAGGCCCCGCTGCGGGTCGGCCTCCTCGGCGCGGGTGCCGACGCCTGGGTGCTGGTTCTCAACGTGCACCACGTCGCGAGCGACGGATGGTCCATGTCGGTCCTGGCGCACGATGTCTCGGTGGCCTACCGCGCCCGCGCCGAAGGGCGGGAGCCGGACTGGCCCGAACTGCCGGTGCGGTACGCGGACTACGCCCGCTGGCAGTCGCGGCTGCTCGACGCCGGGGACGGTCCCGACCGAGTGCGTCACCGTCAACTGGCCTACTGGCGCACGGTGCTGAAGGGCAGTCCGCGCGAGACGCCCCTGCCGCTGGACCGCGCCCGCCGCGCCACGGCAGGCCACGAGGGGGCGAGCGTCGGAATACGTGTGTCCGCGTCCACACACCGGCGTCTGGCCGCGCTCGCCCGGTCCCACGACGTCACGCCGTTCATGATCCTCCAGGCCGCCCTCGCCGTCCTGCTGTCGCGCCTGGGCGGCGGTCACGACCTGCCCGTCGGCACGGTGGTCGCCGGACGCACGGACGAGAAGCTCGACCTGCTGGCGGGACCGTTCATCAACACCCTGGTCCTGCGCCACGATCTGAGCGGCGGTCCCTCGTTCTCCCGGCTCCTGTCCCGGACCAGGGACGTGGTGCTGGGGGCCCTCGCCCATCAGGAACTTCCCTTCGAGGACCTGGTGGAGGACCTGTCCCCGGAACGGTCGACGGCCGTGCACCCCCTGTTCCAGGTGATGCTGCTGCTGCAGAACCACGCCGAGGCCGTCGTCGGCCTCCCGGGTGTGACGGCGCGGGCCGTGCCGACCGGACACACCCCGGCCAAGCTGGATCTGACGTTCGAGTTCACGGAGGTGTCCGACGACGGCGGCGCCGCGGGCCTCGCCGGCACCCTCACGTACGCCACGGAGCTGTTCACCGAGGCCTCCGCCCGGCTGCTCGGGGAGCGCTTCGCGCACGTCCTGGACCTGCTGACCGGCGATCCCGGGCTGCGGATCGACGAGGTCGACCTGCTGCTGGCGCGCGAGCGGGACCGGCTCCTAAGACCGCCGCCCGCCGATGCTCCCGGCGCCCCGCCCACCAGCACACTGCACGCGATGGTCGAGCGGCAGGCCGCCCTGCGCCCCGACGCCGTCGCCGTGGCCCACGGCGGACGCGCGCTCACCTACCGGGAACTTAACGGGCGGGCCAACCGCCTGGCACGGCTCCTGATCGACCGGGGCGCCGGTCCCGGAGATCTCGTGGGCGTCGCCCTGGACCGTTCCGAGGACCTGGTGGCCGCCGCTCTGGCGGTGCTGAAGGCCGGGGCGGCCTATCTGCCCCTCGACCCCGGCTACCCCGCCGAGCGGATCGCGTACACCCTGCGCGACGCCGGGGCGGCCCTGGTCGTCACCCACTCCGCGACTGCGGCCTCGCTGCCCGAGGGCGACGGCACGGTCCGCGTCGTCCTGGACGACGCGGCGACCGTCGGGTTCCTCGCGGCGGCCGACGGGAGCGACGTCACCGACGCCGAGCGCCCGACCCCGGTGACCGCGGCACACCCCGCCTACGCGATCTACACCTCGGGCTCCACCGGCAGACCCAAGGGTGTGCTCGTCACCCACGCGAACGTGGCCGCCCTGCTGCGGGCCACGCGGGACACCTTCCACTTCACCGGTGAGGACGTGTGGGCCTGGTTCCACTCGTTCGCCTTCGACTTCTCGGTGTGGGAGATCTGGGGCGCGCTGGTCCACGGCGGCCGGCTGGTCGTCGTCCCCTTCGACGTCTCCCGCTCCCCACGCGACCTGTTGCGCCTGCTGGCCCGCGAGCGGGTCACCGTCCTCAACCAGACGCCCAGCGCCTTCCACCAGTTGGACACGGCGGACTCCGCGGACCCCCGCACCGGCGAGCGACTCCGCCTGCGGCTGGTGATCTTCGGCGGAGAGGCGCTGGACACCGCTCGGCTCGCCGCCTGGTACGACCGCCACGCCCCGGACGCTCCGCGCCTGGTGAACATGTACGGCATCACGGAGACGACGGTGCACGTCACCCATGTCACCCTCACGGCCGACGCCGTCGGGCGGACGGCGCACGGCAGTCCGATCGGGCGGCCGGTGCCGGGCGTGCGGGCCTATGTCCTGGACGCGAGGATGCGTCCCCTGCCGCCGGGTGCGGCGGGCGAACTGTACGTGGGCGGCAGCGGTGTGGCGCTGGGGTACCTGGGGCGGCCCGCGCTGACGGCCGGACGTTTCCTCGCGGACCCCTTCGGGCGCCCCGGGGACCGGATGTACCGGACCGGGGACCTGGCGCGGTGGAACGCCGCGGGCGAACTGGAGTACCTGGGGCGCAGCGACGACCAGGTCAAGATCCGCGGTTTCCGGATCGAACCGGGTGAGGTCGAGACCGCGCTGGCGTCGCACCCGGCGGTCGCCCAGGCGGCGGTGCTCGTGCGCGAGGGCCAGGACGGGGACCGGCGGCTCGTGGCCTACGCGGTGCTCGACCCCGCCGCCGCCGGGGTGACCGGCCGGACCCTGCGCACCCACCTGGAGCGGCTGCTGCCCGCGTACATGGTGCCGTCCGTCACGGTGGTCGAGGAGCTGCGGCTGACGGTGAACGGCAAGCTCGACCGCGAGGCCCTGCCCCTGCCCGTGCCCGAGCCGGAATCCGGCGGCCACGCCGCGGACGGCCCGCGCGACGCGACGGAGGAGCTGCTGTGCGCGGTCTTCGCCGACGTGCTCGGAGTGGCGAGCGTCGGCATCCACGACTCCTTCTTCGAGCTGGGCGGGCACTCCCTGGCCGCCGTCACGCTGACCGAGCGGCTCCGGGAGCAAGGCCTGGCGGTGGACATCCGCAGCCTGTTCGTCTCGCCGACCGTGGCGGGGCTGGCTGCCGCGAGCACCCCGTCGGCGGACGTGCGGGAGTCCGACCCCGGCCCGCCGCCGCCCGCCGACCTGAAGGCGGCCGTCGCGCGGCGGACACCCGGGGGCCCGGCGAACATGGCGGACGTCTATCCGCTGGCCCCGCTGCAGGAGGGCATCTTCTTCCACTCCCTGCTGAGTACGGACGGCGGCAGCGACGTGTACGTGCTGCCGACCGTGCTCGCCTTCGACACCCGCGACCGGCGCTCGGACTTCCTGGCGGCGTTGCAGCGGGTGGTGGACCGTCACGACATCCTGCGCACGGCCGTGGTGTGGGAGGGGCTCGCGGAGCCCGTACAGGTGGTGGTGCGCCGGGCCGTGGTGCCCGTACGGGAGGTGCCGCTGCCGGACGGCGGCGCGGACGTCGTCGGGGAACTGCTGACCGCCGCGGGTTCCCGCATGCCGCTCGGGCAGGCCCCGCTGCTGCGGGTGACCATGAGCCGCGAGCCGGTGGACGGCCGGTGGCCGGTCCTGGTGCAGGTGCACCATCTCATCCAGGACCACACCGGTCTCGACGTCCTGATCGGCGAGATCGCGGCGGTCATGAAGGGCCGGGAAGACCTGCTTCCGGTCCCCGTTCCCTTCCGGGAGTTCGTCGTGCGGGCGCGTCGGCACACGCTCCGCGAGGAGCACGAGGCGTTCTTCCGCGGTCTGCTGGCCGACGTCAGCGAGCCGACGGCTCCGTTCGGCCTGGTCGACGTCCGCGGTGACGGGTCGACGGTCCGCGACGCCTCACGGGCCGTGGACCCGGTGCTGGCCGGGCAGGTGAGGCAGACGGCGCGCGAGCTGGGCGTGAGTCCGGCCGTCCTCTTCCACGTGGCCTTCGCACGGCTGGTCGCGGCGACGTCGGCACGGCAGGACGTGGTCTTCGGCACCCTGCTGTTCGGGCGACTGCGGGGCGGCGAGGGGGCCGACCGGGTCCCCGGGCTGTTCATCAACACGCTGCCGGTCCGCGTGGACACCGCCGCGCACGGTGTCCACGAGGCCGTGGCGGGCATGCGGCGAAGCCTCGCTGAGCTGCTCGCGCACGAGCACGCGCCGCTCGCGGTGGCCCAGCGAGCCAGCGGACTGCCGCCGCAGAGTCCCCTTTTCACCTCCCTGTTCAACTACCGCTACAGCAGCCCGCCCGGCTCCGGCCCGGTGCTGGAGGGCGCGCGGGTGCTGTTCTCGCGGGAGCGGAACAACTACCCGCTGACCGTTTCCGTCGACGACTTCACCACCGGGTTCTCCGTGGCCGTCCAGGCCGTGGACGCCGTCGATGCCGACCTGGTCGGCGCCCTGCTGGAGAACACCGTCGGCGCTCTCGTCGCCGCGCTGCGGGACGATCCCGGCCTGCCGTTGCGCGAACTGCCGGTACTCGGTGCCGCCGAGCGCGGGCACGTCCTCACCGCGGTCCCGGGCCCGGGCGCGGACACCGCGGGGGAGGCGCGAGCATCGGTCTCGGTCCCCGCCCTCTTCGAGCGGTACGCGGCGGCCGCACCCGACCGGCCCGCCCTGGTCCACCGTGGCGTCCAGTGGACCTACGGGGACCTGAACACGCGCGCCAACCGGCTCGCCCGGGTGCTCGTCCGGCACGGGGTGGGGCCGGAGCGCCTGGTCGCGGTCGCCCTGGACAGTTCACCGCTGCTCGTGGTGGCGCTGCTGGCCGTCCTGAAGGCGGGGGGCGCCTACCTGCCGGTCGACCCGGCCTATCCCGCGGAGCGCATCGCGTACATGGCCGACGACGCCCGGCCCGTCCTCCTGCTGACCACCCCCGCTACCCGCGCGGGTCTGCCGGACCTGGACGTCCCCACGTTGGACCTGGACGACTCCGGTGCGCCGGCGACCACGCCCCGCGACGGCCTCGCCGGGTCCGGTGCGCCGGCGACCGTCCCCGGCGACGACCTGAGCGACCGTGACCGCACGTCCCCGCTCGTCGCGGGCCACCCCGCGTACGTCGTCTACACCTCCGGCTCCACGGGACGTCCCAAGGGCACCACCGTGCCCCACGGTGCGGTGCTCGATCTGGTGGCGCCCGGCGACCACGTCACGCTCGCGCCGGGTGACACGGTCGCCCAGCTCGCCTCGGTCTCCTTCGACGCCGCGACGTTCGAGATCTGGGGCGCGCTGCTCAACGGAGCCCGACTGGCCCTGCCCGCCGACCGCCGTATGGGACCGGCGGAGCTGAAGGAGTTCCTCGCCGACCACCGCGTCACCGTCTGCTGGCTGACGGCGGGCCTCTTCCACGAGATGGTGGACGCCGATCCGGAGATCTTCCGTCCGGTACGCCACCTGCTCGCCGGCGGCGACGTCCTGTCGGTCTCCCACTGCCGGGCCCTGCTGGACCGCCTCCCCCACCTGCGTCTGACCAACGGCTACGGCCCCACGGAGAACA
This sequence comes from Streptomyces violaceorubidus, assembly GCF_000717995.1. Lineage (GTDB taxonomy): Bacteria > Actinomycetota > Actinomycetes > Streptomycetales > Streptomycetaceae > Streptomyces > Streptomyces violaceorubidus. Next base: position 55,121 of record NZ_JODM01000041.1, on the reverse strand, counting down.
CCACGTTCTCCACCACCCACACGGTGCGTCCGGAGGACCTCGACGGCGCCACCGGCGTGCCCATCGGCCGTCCCCTGCCCGGCTCGCGGGCGTATGTGCTCGACGCGCGTCTGGAGCTGTGTCCGCCGGGTGTGGCGGGCGAACTGTACGTGGCGGGGACGGGACTGGCCCGTGCCTATCTGAACCGTCCCGGACTGACGGCACACAGGTTCGTCGCGGACCCCTACGGCAGGCCCGGCGAGCGGATGTACCGAACGGGTGACCTGGCGCGCTGGGGGCGCGACGGGCAGTTGGAGTTCCTGGGACGCGCGGACCGGCAGGTCAAGATCCGCGGCTACCGCGTCGAACCGGGAGAGGTCGAGTCCGCGCTGCTGTCCCTCGCCCGCGTGCGGCAGGCCGCGGTCACCGTGCGGCAGGACGGCCCCGCCGGACGGCTGCTCGCCGCCCATGTGGTCCCCGCGCCGGGCGGGGACCTCACGGAGGAACGGGTCCGTGCGGAGCTGTCCGCCCTGCTGCCCGCCCACATGATCCCCGCGACCCTCACCGTCCTGGACGCGCTGCCCCTGACGGCCAACGGGAAGGTGGACCGCGACGCGTTGCCCTCCCTCGACCCCGCGGCCAGGGAACCGTCGGGCGAGCCGCGCACCGCGCGGGAGGAGCTCCTGTGCGCGTTGTTCGCCGAAGTGCTCGGCATTCCCCGGGCGGGCATCCACGACTCCTTCTTCGAACTGGGCGGACACTCACTGCTCGTGGCCCGGCTCGTCACGGTGATCCGCGAGAGGCTGCACGTCGACGTGCCCTTCCGCGCCCTGTTCACGGCACCGACCGTCGCGGAACTCGCCCCGCGGCTGGGGCCGTCGACCCAGTGGGAAGCCTTCCGCACCGTCCTTCCCCTGCGCGCCACGGGAACGGACAGTCCCTTGTTCTGCGTCCACCCGCTGGCCGGACTGAGCTGGGCCTACGCGCCGCTCGCCCGCCATGTGCCCGCATCGGTGCCCCTCTACGGTCTCCAGGCCCGCGGGTTCTACGACCAGGCCCCGCTGCCCGGTTCCCTGCGGGAGATGGCCGCCCAGTACCTCCAGGAGATGCGAAGAATCCAGCCGGACGGCCCCTACCACCTCCTCGGTTGGTCCCTCGGCGGTGTCATCGCCCAGGAGATCGCGGTGCAGCTCCAGGAGGCCGGTGAACGCACCGCGTCCCTGGTCCTGCTCGACTCCTTCCCGTCCCTGGAGACGGAGCGCCGCAACCAGGGGGCCGCCGGGCCGGACACCGCCGCGGACCCCATCGGTCCCGGTCCGGGTCCCGCATCCGACGAGTCCGCGCGCAACCCGGCGGGAGACGGCTTCCGGCTGGAGAACCTGGACGACTACATCCGGGCCAACCCGGTGCAGTTGACCGACGAGGAGTTCGCCATAGCGCGACGCATCATCCTCAACAACGGCCACCTGTACCTCACCCACACACCCCGGCGGTACGAGGGAGACGCGTTCCTGGTGGTGGCGACCGCCGACAAACCGCCCTCCGTGGACCCGGTGGGGGACTGGGCGCCGGCCATCTCCGGGCACATCGAGGAACTCAGGGTGGACTGCGGACACCACGACATCGTCTTCCCGGAGCACCTGGAGAGGATCTGGGCGGCCGTCAGCGCGTACGACCGCGACGGCCGGTCGCGCTGACCCGGCCTCGACGTCCGCGTCCCGCGGTCCCCCGCCGGGGCCCGTCGCCGTAGGGCGAGGGGTCCCGGACCGCTCCGGTCCGCTCGTGCCGGGGCGCCCTCTGAGGCGCTCAGCCCGCGTCGGCGTCCGGGCCGGTGGGGGCGGCCAAGTCCGTCACGGTGTAGGACAAGGAGCCGCGGAACCCTTCCCCCGTCCGCACGACGGCCAGATCGGCCAGCTCCTCGCCCGCCACCGGCAGGAAGCTGAGCGTGCCGCCGCCCGTCCAGCACTCGGCGACCCGGAGGTCCTCGACGACGGCCCCGCCGGGCGCCTGGCCGAAGGCTTCGGCGGCGCGGTGGGCTCCCCGGCCGGGGAAGTGCGTGAGGTTGACGGCGGGGCGTTCCAGCCCGGGGAGTTCGCCGACAGGCCGTTCCAGGGTGACGGCCGCCTCGGCCAGTCGGCGGCCCGCGACACGGGCACTGGCCGCGAACATGCCGCCCGCCGCCACGGAGGGCGCCGCCTGTCCGGCGACCGGGAAGGCCCGTGTCTGGTACACGCGGCCCAGTCTCTGGTGCATGCCGCCCAGCCTCCTGGGAAAGCCCTGGAAGCAGCCGCGGGCCAGCGCCGCGTCGTTGTCCACGTAGAGGTAGGGGCACCAGGCGACGGACGTGTCCTGCCACCGCGCGTCCAACAGCACCAGGAACTCGGAGTACTGACTGCGCACCGGGTCCAGGTACTCCCGGTGTCCGCCGGAGACCTGCCAGTCGGCGAACAGGGCGTAGCCGTGCCCGGCGCCGCGGGTGTCCTGCGGGGCCAGGGCCGGTGGCAGTGCCTGCGCCGCCGCCTCGGGGGTGGTCCAGAACTCCACGCCCACCACGGTGCCCGCGTAGTGCCACGGGGGTGCGCCGAGGACCTTGGCCGTAGCGCGTTCGCTGAGCGCGAGGCCGGGCTCGGACCCGGGCGATGCCGCGAGCCCGTCGGCCCGCGGTCCTCCTCCCCGGAGGCTCGAAGCGTCTTCCGTCATCATGTCTTCCTCCTCCGTCGGACACCGCCGCACGGACACCGGACAGGTGTGATGTTTCTCAGCGGTCGGACACCTGGAAGACGGTCACGGCGACTGCCCGGTTCACTCATGTTTCTCCCGAGGCACACCTCTTCGCGACCGGGTGTGGAGGCCTCGGGCGAGACGATACGGGTGAGACACCTGCTCCGAGTATCGCCCGACCAAGGACATTTGACGGCTACCCCATTGACGGTGACGGCAACTCTGCTTAGCGTCACCATGATGCGCTGAAACCTTTCACTTGCTCACACGTGACCCGTGGTGCAGCCCACATGTGATCGGTCGGCGTCCTTTGGCACGTTTCATTTCAATCCATCCGGAAGAAGCACATGCACAGGCCCACGCCACGGCACACCCCACTGCTCCTGGCCACCCTCTGTTCCCTCAGCCTCTTCGCCACCGCGTGCGGCGACTCGTCGGCCCACGACTCCCCCGGGTCCGCGAACGCCGTCCAGGGCGAAGCCTCGCCCAACGCGCCCACCCGCGAAGGGCTCACGGTCGGCTTCCTCCCCAAGCAGGTCGGCACCCCCTACTTCGACGTGGCCGACAAGGGCGGCGACGCGGCGGTCAAGAAGCTCGGTTCGCGCGCCAAGGAGGTGGGACCGCAGCGAGGCGCCGACACGGCCGGACAGGTGTCGTACGTCAATGCCCTCGTCCAGGACAGGGTCGACGCCATGGCCGTCTCCGCGCTCGATCCCAGCGCCTTGTGCACCTCCCTCAAGGCCGCGCTGGACAAGGGCGTCAAGGTCGTGACGTACGACTCGGACACCAGGCCGGAGTGCCGCAACGTCTTCGTCTCGCCCGCCTCCGCCGAGGACATCGCCATCTCGCAGCTCGAACTGCTCGGCAAGCAGACCGGCTACAAGGGCGACTTCGCCATCCTCTCCGCCGCGCGGACGGCGACCAACCAGAACGCGTGGATCCGCAGCATCAAGGAGACGGCCAAGAGGGACCCCCGGTACGGGGAGATGAACCTCGTCGACATCGCGTACGGCGACGACGACGCGCAGAAGTCCTACGAGGCGGCCGCGGCGCTGCTCAAGTCCCACCCCAAGCTGGCGGGGATCATCTCCCCGACCACCAACGGCATCAAGGCAGCCGCCGAGTACCTGTCCCAGTCGAAGTACAAGGGCACGGTGCGGCTGACCGGCCTCGGCGCGCCCAACGACATGCGTCCCTTCGTCAAGGACGGCACCGTCGAGGCCTTCCTCCTGTGGGACCCGGCCAAGCTCGGCGAACTGGCGGGACGCGCCGCGGTGGCCCTCGCCTCCGGTCAGATCACCGGCAGGGAGGGCCAGATGTTCGAGGCCGGCGACATGGGCTGGTTCCAGGTGGGCAAGAACGGGGTCATCACCCTCGGCGACCCCACGGAGTTCAACGCGAAGAACATCGACGACTACGACTTCTGAGGTCGTGACGCCGGGACGGCCCGACGGGGCTCGCGAGCCCCGGGCTCCGGGCTCCGGGCTCCGAGCTCCGAGCTCCGAGCTCCGAGCTCCGAGCACGAGGGGAGGGCACACACCTTCCCCTCGCTCGGCGGGCCGCCTCGGCAACCGGTCACACCGGTCGTCCGCGCGGGAACCGCGCGCGGCCACAGGAAGCGGATGCCGGTCGGATTACCGGACGAGCGCGGCGTACTCCTCGAAGTCGATGCGACGGTCGCCGTCCTCGTCGGCGATCTTGACGACCGCCGCGACGTTGTCGTCCTCACCTTGGGGTTGGTCTGCAGGGAGGCGGCGAGCTCGGCGGCCGTGACGAAGCCGTCCTTGTCGGTGTCGATCTCGTCGAAGTCGTGCCGCATCGATGCGATGCCGCTCATGAACTTCCTTGTTTCAGCGGGTTGTTCGATGGGTCGAGGATGCGGAGCAGACACTGCCCCGCATGCCTCATCGGGTGAACGGGACGGTTCACCCCGGGGGGTTCACCGCTCTGTGTCACCAACTCTCCAGGGGGTCCGTTTCTCGCCAGCCCGGTCCCCACGCGCAGGGCGGCTCAGCATCACCGTCCGGCTGTCCACCGACCACGCATGAGCCAGGCGAGGGCATGTTCCTTGGCGACCCGCCCCGCCCGACCGCCCGCACGGATGCCCGCTCACCACTGCCGCGACTGTCCGAAAAAGCGCGTGCCACGTGCCGGGGACGATTCAGGAAAAGGTACGAACCAATGTTGACATGTGCACGCCCGGTCACTTTCAATGCAGGCACCGGCGCCGAGGTCCCGTGTCACAGATCGTCCCCCACAACCGGTCATCCACGAGGAAGGGCCCGCATGGTCGCCTCCCGCACGAACGCTCCCCGGTTCCCCGCCCTACCGAGACTGCTCCTTCTGCTCGCGTTGATCCTCGGTCTCCAGGTGGGCCCCGCGCACAGCGCTCCCGCGGCCCCGGCCGCAGCCGTCAACGTGCTCGCCTTCTACAACGGCACGTACGACCAGGCGCACATCAGCTTCGTCCGCGAGGCCAACGCCTGGTTCGCGCAGGCCGGCCCCCAGAACGGGTTCACCTACACCGCGACCACGGACTGGAGCCGCCTGAACTCCGCCGCCCTGGCGGACTACCAGGTCGTCATGTTCCTCGACGACTATCCCGACAACGCCTCACAGCGCTCCGCCTTCCAGACCTACATGGCCGACGGGGGCGGGTTCATCGGATTCCACGTCGCGGCGTACAACGACGCGACGATGTCCTGGCCCTGGTTCCACAACACCTTCCTCGGCACCGGGGCCTTCCGCAGCAACACCTGGGGGCCGACCGCGGAGACGCTCCAGATCGACGACCGCACCCACCCGGCGACGGCGAACCTGCCGGGCACCATCACCTCCTCGGTCAGCGAGTGGTACGCCTGGCAGAACGACCTGCGGCAGAACCCGGCGATCAACATCCTCGCGTCCATGGCCCCGTCCACCTTCCCGATCGGCACCGACCCCGCGCAGACCTGGTACAGCGGCTATTACCCGATCGTGTGGTCCAACCGCGACTACCGGATGGTGTACAACAACTTCGGCCACAACGCGATGAACTACGCGACCGACACCGCACTGTCGTCGACGTTCGCCAGCCCCCAGCAGAACCAGCTGCTCCTCCAGGAGATCAAGTGGGCCGCCGGCCAGTCCGGCCCGGTCACCCCGCCCACGAGCACCACCGGCCCGATCCGCGGTTACGGCGGCAAGTGCGTGGACGTGGCCGGCGCGTCCACGGCCAACGGCACGGCCGTCCAGCTCTACGACTGCAACGGCACCGAGGCCCAGAAGTGGACGGTCACCAGCACCGGGACGCTCACCGCCCTCGGCAAGTGCATGGACGTCACCGGGGCCGGAAGCGCCGACGGCACCCGGGTCCAGCTCTACGACTGCAACGGCACCGGATCACAGGTCTGGCGCCCCGGCGCGAACGGCTCCCTGGTCAACCCGCAGTCCGGCAGGTGCCTCGACGCCACGGGCCCCAGCTCAGCCAACGGCACCCGCCTGCAGATCTGGTCGTGCGCGGGCTCCGCCAACCAGAGCTGGACACTGCCCTGACCGAGGTCACGGGGGTGAGGTGATCCGCGCGGTGCCCTGCGGCGCCACGCGGATCACCACAGGTGCGGCAAGGACTCCGCGTCGTCGACGATCTTCGTCAACTCACCCTCGGTCAGCTCGCGTTCGTCGGACCAGGCGAGGCCGACGACGGCACGGACGGCACCGTCCGTGCCGTGCACGGGCAGGGCCACGGCGGCCTTGCCGTCCACCGCCTTGGCGCCGGGTTTCACCGTGCCGCTGTCGTCGTCCTTGAGATTGCAGGTCTGGACCGGCCGGTCCCGCTGCCAGGCCAGGCCCGCCATTCCCTTGCCGAGGGGAATCCGCGCGGTGACCTCCTGGACCTTGGCCGGGATGTTGTGTGCGGTCTCGATGTGCAGCAGATCCTCACGCACCACGTGGATCGTGCCGGCGACGGCATCGTGGCGGTGGAGCAGATCGCGCAGCCAAACGTTTGTCGACTCATCCAACATGCGGGGGATCGTACGGGAGCGCACACGCGATCGCACTCGGATGACGAAACATGTGTGTGGCGCATGCCAGTGCACGCGGCGCACCCGTTTCGCCCGGCCCCTCATCAGACGGCGGCCCCGCGGTCCGCGTCCGCCCTCCCGGGCCGCCGACGCGCCGTCCTGGCACGGCCCGTCCACCGGCCGGCCACCACCAGGGCGAGCCCCGGAAGCGCCAACGCGGCGAGGAACGCCAGCAGGAAGGTGTTGACCGAGACGGACCACGCTCCGACACCCGCGTACACGGCGGCCACACCGAGATTGGACGACCCGCACACGAGCAGAAACCTGCCCGTACGTACCCGCGTCGTGCCCGCCAGCACGACGCTAGCCTCCGCCAGGACCGGCACCGGGCGGCACAGGGCGAGGGCGATCAGGCCGTGGCGCCGCGCGGTGGCAGCGGCCCGGGCCAGTCCCGCCTCACCCACCAGCCGCCGGGTCAGCGACGTCGAGCGCGCCCCGACGAGATAGCCCAGCACGCAGGAGACCGTCATACCCGCCCAGACGACGGCCGTACCCCAGAAGAACCCGAGCAGCACTCCCGCCGCGGCCGAGACGACGCTGGACGGCACGGGGAGGAACACGTCCAGCGCCAGGAGACCGGCGATCACGGCCACGGCGCCGGGCGTGGAGAGCCGGTGCTCCGCCGCCAGGGAGGCCAGGGCTTCGAAGTAGTCCCCGAAGAGGAGAAAGGGGACAAGTATCGCGGCGAAGAGCGCCATCACGAGCCAGAACAGTCGCATGGCGGGAGGGTATCGATCAAGGTGGCCGCGCAGGGCGAGTGAGTGGGTGAGATACATGTGTATCTGCTTTACTTCGGTCGACACCCCGCGCAGCCGGGCCGCTGCCCCCTCCTCCCGCGATTCCGGCAGTTCGAAGCGGGATCAGCCTTCCTCGACAGCAGAAGGGTTGCGTATACGTATGCGCGTACTTCTCTCGGTCGCAGCCCCGGTTCTGACGGCCCTCGCCTGTACGGCCGTCACCGTTGCCCCGGCCCGCGCCACCGCTTCGACGGACGCCGCGTCCGCGTCGGCGCGGCATGTGTGCTCGCCCCGGGTCGAGATCGACGGCTTCTCCGACGCGCTGGACAAGACGACGTCCGCGGGGATTCCGGTCGCCGAGCTGTCGGGGCTGACCCACGACACGAACGGCATCGACGGTGTCACGGTCACCGGCCGTACCCCGGACGGCCGGTTGCGGCTCCTGCTGGTCAGTGACGACAACCAGCGTGCCACCCAGACCACCCGCCTGTACTCACTCACCGCACGGCTGCCGCGCACCTGACCCCGTGCGTGCCGGGCCGGCCCCACGACGCCACGACCGCTCGCCCTCGGACGCCGGTCGTGCGGCCCGGTACGACGACCCGCCCTACTCGCGTGGTCCTGGACTGGCGCTGAGCCTCACCGCTCCCCCGCGAGGTCGAGATCCTCCCTGCTCGTCCGGGTCACACCCTCAACCACCCGCGGACGCCGCCACGGACGCGCGATCGGACCCGACACCGCCCGCCACCACGCCTGGCCCGGCAGCTCCCCCGCCGGCTCGAACGGCTCACCGGGACACGGGAAAGCCACCGCCTGCCCCACCTCCTCGGCCGCGTCCTTCGTCCACTCCCCCGGCTCCGCCCACGGATGCGGCGCCAGGTTGAACGTGCCCCAGTGGATCGGCAGCAGGGCACCGTGCGGCCGGCCGCCCTGGAGGTCGAGGTGGGCGCGGACACCCTCCTCGGGGGTCATGTGGATGTCCGGCCAGAACTCCGCGTACGCGCCCAGCTGGATCATCGTGGCGTCGAACGGGCCGTGCGCGGCGCCGATGTCGCGGAAGCCGTCGAAGTAGCCGGTGTCCCCGCTGTGGTACACGCGGTGCTCGGGACCGGCGACGACCCAGGAGGCCCACAGGGTGTGCTGGGTGTTGCGCAGCCCTCGGCCGCAGAAGTGCCGGGCCGGGGTGGCGGTGAGGGTGAGGCCGCCGACGCGCGTCGACTCGTGCCAGTCCAGCTCGCGCAGCCGGTCGGGGGAGACTCCCCAGTGCTCCAGGTGGCCGCCGACGCCGAGCGGCACGGCGAACAGGGTGTCAGTCCCGGCCAGCGCCTTGATCGTCGGCATGTCCAGGTGGTCGTAGTGGTCGTGGGAGATGACGACGACGTCGACCGGGCCGAGGGCGGCGAGCGGCAGCGGCACCGGGTGCAGGCGCTTGGGGCCGGCGAAGGGGACCGGCGAGCAGCGTTCGCCCCACACCGGGTCGAAGAGCACACGCTGCCCGTCGATCTCGGCGAGCACGCTGGAGTGGCCCATCCAGGTCAGCCGGAGTCCCGTGGCGGGTGGCCGGGCGAGGTCGGCCAGGGTGGTGGCGTGCACCGGGACCGTCCCTCGCGGGGACCGGCGCAGCCGCGCCTCCTTGTCGAAGTAGCTCTTGGCGAATTCGGCGGCGGATCCGGAGGGCCGGGTCCGGGCGGTGCCTCCGGGGTTCTGGAAGACACCGTCGCGGAAGTGCGGCGATCTGCGGATGCGCGCCATGCGCTCACCGCTCGGGTCCACGCCGAAGGCCGCGGGCCGCGGCACGCTGAACCCGGGACTCGGGGAACGGAAGGCGGCCACGGTACCTCCAGGTGGAGTGGTTCTGGCTCTCATGATGGTCGTCTCGTCCTACGTCACCTCGAACGACGGATGTCACATCCGTGTTCCCCCGGTCCACCACGAGCTGGAAGGACGCCGAAGAAGCCGCTGGCCGGCGCGACGCCGTCCGCGGAAGGCCGTACGAGGGCCGGACCGTCGGCGGAGGGCGGGTTCGCCGAGGTGTGGCCGCCGGTGAGTCCTCCCGCCCCGAGCCGGACGTTCCGGCCCCCCGGCCCCGCGGCCCCGCGGCTGCCGGCGGTACTGCTGGACGGGCCGGCGGTGCGGCTCACGTCGTACCCGGCACCGTGTCGCGGTCCCGGGCGCGGGAGCGGTGGACGAGGCGCGCGAGTGGGTGGACGAGGCACGCCGGGCGTCTCGCCCGGGCCCCGGCCGCCCGACCCCGCTCAGGCCACCGCGGCGATCCGCGTCTTGATGTCGTCCGGCGACAGGGTCCCCTTGGCCGTCACGTGGTCGCCCGACGACTCGCCGCGCAGCCGGCGCCCGATCCACGGCACCAGGTACTCGCGCGCCCAGTGCACGTCGTCGCGCCGGACGTCGAGCGTGCCGCGGGGCGGCAGGGGCGGCCAGGGCTGGTCCGGGTCGGCCGGGACGCGCAGGCCGAGGGCCTGCCCCGCGCGCAGCGCCACGCGGGTGTGGCCCTCCGGCGACAGGTGCAGCCGGTCGGCGTCCCATGCCCTGCGGTCCTGGACGCTCCGCAGCGACCACAGGTCGAGCACCGGGCAGCCGTAGCGGTCGGCGATGGCGCGGACGTGTCCGTTGTACGTGGCGATCTTGCCCCGCAGGTGCTTGAGGACGGGCACCCCGCGGGTGTCGAACCCGGTGGTCACCAGGACGGTGCCGGCCGCGGCGGTCAGCGCCGCCACCGCCAGTTCGAACCGCTCGGCGAGCTCGTCGGGATCGGTGCCGGGCCGGATGATGTCGTTGCCGCCGGCCGCGAACGAGACCAGGTCCGGCGCGAGTCCGACGACCCGCGGGACCTGTTCCGCCACGATCTGGTCGAGGAGCCTGCCGCGCACGGCGAGGTTCGTGTACGTGAAGTCGCCCTCGGGGCGCCGGTCCGCGAGCAGTACGGCGAGCCGGTCGGCCCAACCGACGAACGCCCCGTCGGGGCCGGGGTCGCCGACGCCCTCGGTGAAGCTGTCCCCCACCGCCACGTACGACCCGATCACTGCTCTGCTGTCACTCTTCGAATCGTCTGCCACATCGGCCCATGATTCACCCTGGAATGTGACTTACGCGACCGTAGGAAGGGCTTGACGGTCGGTGAGAAAGGCCACTCCTAAAGTGTTCGTCAATTCCGGAATACATCGGACGGCCGGAAACACCGAAACGCCGAAGGCCGGACCCGGGGATCGGGGTCCGGCCTTCGGGGCGCGGAGGCTGCGCGGAACCGGTCGTCAGACGGAGACGCCGTGCGAGCGCAGGAAGGCGATCGGGTCGATGTCCGAGCCGTAGTCCGGCGTGGTGCGGATCTCGAAGTGCAGGTGCGGTCCGGTCACGTTGCCGGTGGCGCCCGAGAGGCCGACCTGCTGACCGGCCGTCACCGACTGGCCGGCGGAGACGGACAGCGCGGAGAGGTGGGCGTACTGGGCGTAGTGGCCGTCGGCGAGCTGGATGACGACCTGGTTGCCGTAGGCGCCGCCCCAGCCGGCGGAGACGACGGTGCCCGCGCCGACGGCCTTCAGCGAGGTGCCGGTCGGGACGACGAAGTCGGTGCCGGTGTGGTAGCCGCTGGACCACATGCTGCCGGACTGGTGGTACGGGGTGCCGACGGTGCCGCCCTCGACGGGGGAGGTGTAGCCGCTGGTGGCGGCCGCGGACTGGGCGCCGGTGTTCGAGGAGGCGGAGGTGGAGGTCTTCTCGGCGTCCGTCGACTTCTCGGCGGCGGGCTTCTCGGCGGCGGGCTTCTCGGCGGACTTCTGCGCGGGCTTCTGCGTCTGCGCGGAGGACGGCGCGGCGGACTGGGCCGCCTTGCCGCCGATCACGAGCTTCAGACCGGGGTGGATCAGCGACGGGTCGGAACCGACGGCCTCGCGGTTGTCCGCGTAGAGCTTCTTCCAGCCGCCGTCGACGTGCTGCTCGTCGGCGATCTTCGAAAGGTAGTCACCGCTCTTCACGGTGTACGTGCGGGAATCCGAATTCTTCTCGGAACCGTTCGCGGCGGCCTTCTTGGCCGCAGTCGGAACGGACTGCACGGCCTGCTCGGAAACGGAGTGCGCGGGAGCGGCGTTGGCGACGGCGGCACCCATCAGCGGGAGCGCGAGCGCGGCGCCACCGGTTCCGGCGACGGCGATGGTGCGGGTCAGGCGCATGGCCCTGGTACGGCGGTGCTTACCCTTCGCGGGCATGGCGAATTCCTCTCCGGCGCCTGCGAGGTGAGCTGTCGGGTGCGGGCTGGAGATGCCCGGCCGCGCCGAAACGCGGCTTTACCCCAAGCCGTTCCGGGAACCGGAACAGGCAGTTCTACCTGTGGGTCCCCCGCTCCTGCCGTGTACGGGTGGTGGATGAGTGCGGGCTCCGGTCGGCGGCAGGATTAGGCGTCCGTCCGGATCGGTGGTGAACGTAAGGGACCAGGACGCGCAGGGACAAGCGAGGGGTTCCGCCGACCGGTGTTCCGATAGATCCTTTACGGGAGTAACCGGTAACCCTGCGTCGATTTCCATCACGCCGCTTTCCCTGAACCACCCGGAAAACCAGCCGAATTACGTGAACATGACGGGCAACGCACGGTCACGGATATGACCCTGCTCACGCGCCCTCATTCTCTCTCCGCCATTTCGGGGCCAGTTGTTATCAAGAGGCCAATTCGGACAGAAGACCTCTATTCGCTCGCAACATCCCTAGAGGTGGGATTTCACTCCCAGGTCATGCCGTATCGTCGAACCGCACCCGCCGGCGAGCAGCGGCGGCGGTGGAGTGGGAGGAGTCCCCGTGACGCAGCAGGTTCCCTCGACCGAACCCGAGCTGACCGGTGTGCGCAACTTCCGGGACGTGGGCGGACTGCCGACCGTGGACGGGCGGCGGGTGCGACCGGGGGTGCTGTTCCGCAGCGGTCACCTGGCACACGCCACCGCCGAGGACACCGCGTTCCTGGCCTCGCTGGGCCTGCACACGATCTTCGACTTCCGCAACGCGGCCGACCAGAAGCTCGAAGGCCCGGACGTCGAGCTGCCGGGCGTACGCAACGTGAACCTGCCGCTGAGCGATCCGGCCGACGGCGCCGAGTTCTGGAAGATGGTCCGGGACGGAGACCTCGACCAGCTGCGCGCCATCCTCGCCGACGGCAAGGCCGTCCACCGCATGATCGGCTCCTACCGCTCGCTCGTCACGCAGCGCACGGCGGAGCACTCCCGGATCCTGCACGCGCTCGCCGAGGACAGCGTCCCCGCGCTGATGCACTGCGCCGCCGGAAAGGACCGTGCGGGCCTGTCCGTCGCCGTCACCCTGCTCGCCCTGGGCGTCGAGCACGAGGCCGTCGTCGAGGACTACCTGAAGTCGAACGCCGCGCACCGCCGCTACCGGGTGCGCCGCAGCGGCTCCGCGGCCTCGGCCTACTCCCCCGAGGTCATGGAGCTGCTCAGCCCGCTGTTCGACGCGCGCGCCGAGTACCTGGCGGCGGCCTTCGAGACCATCGAGGAGACGTGGGGCGGCGTCGACGCGTACCTGGAGAAGGGGCTGCGGCTCACGGCCGCGACCAGGCAGCGGCTGTGCGAGCGGATGCTGGACTGAGCCGGGCCCCGCTCGCGGCCGCTACTACTTGGCGCCGATCTCGAACAGCAGGTAGAGGAAGCCGCCGAAGACGTGCCCCAGGGCGATGTAGACGAGCAGTCGTACCCACAGGGCGCGGGGGAACTTCTCCTGCATGCTGCTCATGGCATCTCTCCAGGGTTCGGGACGGGGGCGGGGCCGAGGCACAGCGCGGCCGTCGGGCTCTGCAGCAGGGTGTGGACGAAGAGGAGCTCGACCCCGTCGGGGTCCTGCGCGGCGATCCGGTGCGGGGTCGTCGAGTCGAAGTGGGCGCTGTCCCCCGCGGCGAGCCGGTGCTCGGCGTCCGCGAGGCGCAGGCGCAACCGGCCCCTCAGCACGTGAAGCCACTCCTCCCCGGGGTGCACGCGCACGATGTCGCCCTGGGAGCCGTACGGTACCTGGACGCGCAGGGCGTGCATGCCGCGGCCCGGCGCTCCGGCGCGGTAGTACGTCCAGCCGCCCGCGCTCGTGGGTTCCATGTCGGCGGCGCGCACCACGGCGTCCCGGTCGGCGGCCGTCTCCCCCAGCAGCTCGGCGACGGTCGTACCGTAGACACGGGCGAGGGAGAGCAGCATCGGCAGCGAGGGCTGGCGCTGCCCGGTCTCCAGGCGGGACAGGTGGGCCGGCGAGAGCCCGGCGGCGCGGGCCGCGGCCTCCAGGGTGAGGGCGGCCCGCCGCCGCAGCTCACGCAGCTGGGGCGCGACGGCGGCGACGGCCCCCTCGGCGGGGCCGGTGTCGGAGGAGCTCATGCCTCCATTCAGCCCGCTTCTTGCCCGGGAGGCAAATTTCTTGCCTCAGAGGCAAAGGACGCACAGGGCGGGTTCAGCGGTTGGCCACCGCCTGCTTGACCAGGGTCTTGCCGAAGTCCCACATCAGGCCGCCACCGTTGTGCGCGTCCTCCATCACCTCCGTGAAGGCGTCGACGAACCGGTCGGCGTCGGCGGTGTCGATGATCAGCGGCGGGATCAGCTTGATCACCTCCAGGTGGTCGCCGGAGACCTGGGTCAGGATTCGGTGGCGCTGCAACAGCGGTACGACCACCATCTGCGCGAACAGTCCCTTCCGCGCGGCCTGCAACATCGTCCAGCGGCTGCGCAGCTTCAGGGAGCGGGGCCTGCCGAACTCGATGCCGATCATCAGCCCGCGGCCCCGTACGTCGGCGAGCAGCTCGTAGCGGCCCACCAGCTCCGTCAGCCGGGACTTCAGCCGCTCCCCCACCGCGGCGGCGTTCGCCACGATCTCCTCGTTCTCCATCACCGACAGCACCGCGAGCCCGGCGGCCATGGCCTGCGCGTTGGACCCGAAGCTCGCCGAGTGGACCTGCACCCGGTCCATCGAGGAGTACACCTTCTGGAAGATCCAGTCCTTGCCCAGGGTGGCGCCCACCGGCACGTACCCGCCGGACAGCGCCTTGGCCACGCAGACCAGGTCGGGCTCCACCCCGTCCTCGTGCTGGTAGGCGTAGAACTTGCCCGTGCGGCCGAGGCCCGTCTGCACCTCGTCGGCGATCAGCAGCGCCTTGTGCCGGTGCAGCAGTTCCTGCGCGGCGAGCAGGTAGCCGGGCGGGGCCTCGTGCACGCCCTTGCCCTGGACCGGCTCCACGATCAGGGCGGCCACGTCGCCCTTCCCCAGCTCGCGCGCCAGGGCCTCCAGGTCGCCGAGCGGGACGGCGGTGTCGGGGAGCAGGGGGGCGAAGCCCTTGCGGAAACCGTCCTCGCCGTTGACGGACAGCGAGCCGGTGGTCAGCCCGTGGAAGGCGTGCGAGCAGTACAGGATCCGCCGTCTGCCGGTCGCGTACCGGGCGAACTTCAGCGCGGTCTCGACGGCCTCGGTGCCGCTGTTGCCGAAGAAGACCCGGTCCAGGTGCGGGCTGTAGGAGAGCAGCTTCTCGGCCAGCAGCCCCGGCAGCGGCGGGCAGTCGAAGCGGGTCAGGTCGGCGAGCGAGGCGTCGAGGACGTCGTGCAGCGCCTTGCGGACGACGGGGTGGTGGCGGCCCAGGCCCATCACGGCGAACCCGGCGAGCATGTCCAGGTAGTCGTTGCCGTCCGCGTCCCAGAAGTGCGCGCCCTCGGCCCGCTCGTAGACCTTGTCGAAGCCGATGGTGTGCAGCATGCGCGGCAGCTGGTGGTTGAGGTGCTTGGCGTGCAGCTCGTACCGCTCGGCCCCGCGCTCGGCCAAGAGCGCGGCGAGGTCGAACTCCTTGGTCATTCAGTTCTCTCCTTGCGCTGGCATGACGATCCGTCCGTCGCCGGACTGTTCCACTGCCGGTTTCCCGGGCCCCTGAACGGCCGGTTCGGCGAGGGCCAGACTCGCGCCGATCCGGCCGGCGACGTCGACCGGGGTCAGCCCGATGTCCGCGAGCACCTCGGCGCGCTTGGCGTGCGCGAGGAACTGCTCGGGGATGCCGAAGCGGCGCACGGGCACGTCGACCTCGGCGTCGCCCAGTG
The DNA here is from genome assembly GCF_000717995.1 of Streptomyces violaceorubidus. Lineage (GTDB taxonomy): Bacteria > Actinomycetota > Actinomycetes > Streptomycetales > Streptomycetaceae > Streptomyces > Streptomyces violaceorubidus. The sequence continues at coordinate 39,554 of NZ_JODM01000041.1, read as the reverse complement.
CCAGGGCCACCGCCGAACCGACCCCGGCGGCCCGGCTGTTGTCCTCGACCACGGCCACCAGCCGGTGCCGGGCGGCGAGGGGCGCGAGCGCCGGGTCGACGGGCTTGACCCAGCGGGGGTCGACGACGGTGCAGCCGATGCCGCGGGCCTCCAGGAGTTCTGCGGCCCCGAGGCAGACGGGCGCCATCACGCCCACGGCCACGAGCAGCACCTCGGGCCGGTCCCCGGCGTGCAGGACGTCCAGGCCGCCGATCCGGTCCACGGCGGGTACGGCGGGGCCGACGGACTCCTTCGGGAAGCGCAGCAGCGTCGGGGCGTCGTCCACGGCGACCGCCTCGCGCAGCTGGGCGCGCAGCTGGTCGGCGTCGCGCGGGGCGGCGATCCGCAGCCCGGGGACGACCTGGAGGACGGACATGTCCCACATGCCGTTGTGCGAGGCACCGTCGACACCGGTGACGCCGGCCCGGTCCAGGACGAAGGTGACGCCGCAGCGGTGCAGTGCCACGTCCATCAGGAGCTGGTCGAAGGCGCGGTTGAGGAAGGTGGCGTAGACGGCGACGACGGGGTGCAGTCCGCCGGTGGCGAGACCGGCCGCGGACACGGCGGCGTGCTGCTCGGCGATGCCGACGTCCCAGACCCGGTCGGGGAAGCGGGCGGCGAACGGCGCCAGGCCGACCGGGTGCAGCATGGCCGCGGTGATCGCGACGACGTCCTCGCGCTCCTCGCCGATCCGGACGATCTCCTCACCGAACACCGAGGTCCAGGACGGGCCGCCCGCCGGACTGAGCGGCTCGCAGGTGAGCGGGTCCATCACGCCCACGGTGTGGAAGTGGTCCTCCTCGTCGCGCAGGGCGGGTTCGTAGCCGCGGCCCTTCTCGGTGAGGCAGTGCACCAGGACCGGGCCGTGGAAGCCTTTGGCGCGGCGCAGCGCCGACTCGACGGCACCGATGTCGTGCCCGTCGATCGGCCCGAGGTACTTCAGCCCGAGGTCCTCGAAGAGGCCCTGCGGAGCGAAGGCGTCCTTGAAGCCCTTCTTCGCCCCGTGCAGGGCCTCGTAGACGGTGTTGCCGACCACGGGCGTGCGCTGGAGCACGTCCTTGCCCCAGGCCAGGGCCCGCTCGTAGCCGTCGGTGGTGCGCAGGGTCGCCAGGTGGTGGGCGAGGCCGCCGATGGTCGGGGCGTAGGAGCGTTCGTTGTCGTTGACGACGATGATCAGCGGGCGGTCCCGGGCCGCCGCGATGTTGTTCAGCGCCTCCCAGGCCATGCCGCCGGTGAGCGCGCCGTCGCCGATCACGGCCACGACGTGGTTCCGCTCCCCCCGCACCTGCCGGGCCTTGGCGAGACCGTCGGCCCAGCCGAGGACGGTGGAGGCGTGGCTGTTCTCGATGACGTCGTGCTCGGACTCCTCGCGCGAGGGGTAGCCGGACAGGCCTCCCTTGCTCCGCAGCTTGGAGAAGTCCTGACGCCCGGTCAGTAGTTTGTGTACGTAGCTCTGGTGGCCGGTGTCCCACAGGATGCGGTCGTCCGGCGACTCGAAGACCCGGTGCAGGGCGACGGTGAGTTCCACCACGCCGAGATTGGGTCCGAGGTGACCGCCGGTGCGGGCGACCGCGTGCACCAGGAAGTCACGTATCTCGTCGGACAGTTCACCGAGTTCCGCCTCGGACAGCGTCTTCAGGTCGCGTGGTCCCCGGATGTTCTCCAGTTGACGACGCAGCCCATGACGGCGACGCGGAGCGGGACCTCCATGCCCTCCAGACCGGCGGTGACCTCCTCGGCCAGCTTGTACACGTCCACCTGGGCACGGCCGCAGGACGGGCAGGAGACGATCTCCAGCCGGCGCTCCCTGAGCCCCAGCGACTGGAGGATCTGGATGCCGACCTTGATCTCCTCGACCGGCGGGGCGCTCTGGCGGTAGGCCTCGACCATGACGACCGGGTCGTTGTGCTTGACCGAGATCTTGATGTCGCGGAAGTCGTGCTCCTCGAAGAGCGACGCCTCCCACAGCGCGGACTCCGCCAGCGCCCTGGCGATGACGGGCAGCGCGTCGGCGTCGTCCTGGGTCGGGCAGGCCACGCGGACGATCTGGCAGCCGGACGCCGTCAGCTCGGCGATCTGCTGGAGCGTGGCCCCGATGTCGGACGTGCGGGTGGTCGTCATCGACTGCACCGACACCGGGGCGCCGCCCCCGACCGCCACCGGCCCGACCTGGATCCGCCGCGACACGCGCCGCTCGGCGATCGGCCGGACCGGTACCTCGGGGAGCCCCAAGGGGATGGCGGTCATGACCTCACTCCCGGTTCGAGGAGACGGTCTCGCGCATGGCGCGCAGGGACTCCTTGAGCGAGCCCATGGTGGCCAGTACGGCGGTGGGCTCGTAGCCGCAGTGCGCCATGCAGTTGTCGCAGCGCGGGTCCTTGCCCCGGCCGTACTTGTCCCAGTCGGTCTTCTCGATCAGCTCCCGGTACGTCGGGACGTATCCGTCGCTCATCAGGTAGCAGGGGCGCTGCCAGCCGAAGAGCGAGTAGTTCGGGATCGCCCAGGCGGTGCACGGGAAGTCGACCTTGCCCTCGAGGAAGTCGAGGAACAACGGGGAGTGGTTGAGCCGCCAGCGGGCGCGGTTGCCGCCCGAGAAGGCCTTCCTGAACAGCTCGCGGGTCTGCTCCACGCCCAGGAAGTGATCCTGGTCGGGCGCCTTCTCGTAGGCGTAGGCGGGCGAGATCATCATCTCGTCGACCTTGAGGTCGTCGTTGAGGAAGTTGAGCACCTCGACGATGGTCTGCGGGGTGTCGGTGTTGAAGAAGGTCGAGTTGGTGGTCACCCGGAAGCCGCGCCGCTTGGCCTCCTTGATGGCCTCCACGGCCTCGTCGAACACGCCCTCCTTGGCCACGGACTCGTCGTGCCGCTCGCGCAGCCCGTCGATGTGCACGGCGAAGGCGAAGTACGGCGAGGGCGTGAACTTGTCCATCTTCTTGCGCATGAGCAGCGCGTTGGTGCAGAGGAAGACGTACTTCCGCTTGGCCACCAACTGCCGCACGATCTCGTCGATCTGGGGGTGCATCAGGGGTTCGCCGCCGGCGATGGAGACCATCGGCGCCCCCGACTCCAGGACCGCTCCCACGGCCTGCGCGACGGGCATGCGCTGCTTGAGCACGCCGGCCGGGTGCTGGATCTTCCCGCACCCCTCACACTTCAGGTTGCAGGCGAAGAGCGGCTCCAGTTCCACGATGAGCGGGAACTTGTCCCGTCGGCGAATCTTCTGTTCGGCCAGGTATGTAGCGACCTTGATGGACTGGCGCAGGGGCATGGCCATCTGGGCTCACCTCCGGGGGAGCAACAAAGAACGGTGCCATTGGAAAAATGCGGGAAGAACGGATCGAAGAACACGGAAAGCCGATATTCCACCGCGTACGGTGCCGATCCGGACGAGTTCGTGTTCCGGGGCGTCCACGACCACTCGGACGGCCGCAACCGGGCGCGGGCCCGTGCGGACGGCGCTCAGGAGCGTGGCCGCGGACTCCATGTCCACGGCGATCGCGCCGGTCGCGAGCAGGTCGGCCCGTTCGGGGCCGCGGACGACGTGGTCCGAGCCGGTCAGCGGCCCGGTGTGGACGGTGCGCCCGGGGACGGCTCGCGCGAGTTCCTTGACGAGCCGGTCGGTCGCGACGCAGGCGACGGTGGAACGCGGGTCCCGGGTCTCCTCGGCGACGACCAGGTCGCCGGGGTGCATGCCGGGGGCCAGTCCCGCGCAGAAGCCGGTGGCGAGCACCGCGGCCAACTCGAACGCCGGGTCGGCCAGGACCCGGGAGACCGAGCGTTCGGCCGCCTTGGGGCCCATGCCGGTGCGCAGGACGGTGACCGGCCCGCCCGCGCCCGCGCGGTCGCCGGTGCGCAGGGCGAGGTGCTCGATGCCGAGCGCGCAGGCGATCAGCAGCGGGGAGGGGCCGGTCTGCGGGGTCATCAGCTTCCCTTCACCTCGGCCGCGGCGGACGCGGCGGGTGCCTCGGCCGCGCGGGGCTTGTCGGCGAAGGGCTCCCCGTTGAGGTACCGGCCCAGTGCGGTGAGCGGGAAGACCTGGCGGTAGAGGTGGTAGTTGATGGAGAAGTCCCACGGGAAGCCGGTGCCCGTGAAGTACGGCTCGTCCCAGGAGCCGTCCTCCCGCTGGGTGGCCGCCAGCCACGCGATGCCGCGCTCCACGGCCTTGGACTCCCGCTCCCCCGCCGCCAGCAGGGCCATCAGCGCCCAGCCGGTCTGCGAGGCGGTCGAGGCGCCCCGGCCGCTCCACTCCCGGACGTAGCGGTAGGAGCGCAGGTCCTCGCCCCAGCCGCCGTCCTCGTTCTGCACGGACTCCAGCCAGCGCACCGCGCGCCGGATGGCCTGGTGCGAGGTGGGCAGCCCCGCGGCGGTCAGGGCGGGGATCACGGCCCCGGTGCCGTAGACGTAGTTGACGCCCCAGCGGCCGAACCAGGAGCCGTCCGCCTCCTGCGCGTCCAGGAGCCACTGGATGCCGCGGCGGGTGCGCGGGTCGTGGGCGAGGCCCTCGACGGCGAGCATCTCGACGACGTGCGCGGTGACGTCGGCGGACGGCGGGTCGATGACCTCGCCGAAGTCGCAGAACGGCAGCCGGTTGGGGAAGGCGCTGGTGTTGTCGACGTCGAAGGCGCCCCAGGCGCCGTTCTTGGACTGCATGCCGAGGTTCCAGCGGACCCCGCGGCCGATGGCCTTCTCCACCCGCTCCGGGTCGTGGTGTTTGACCCGGCGCAGGGCGAGGACCACCTCCGCGGTGTCGTCGATGTCGGGGTAGTTGTCGTTGTGGAACTCGAACGCCCAGCCGCCGGGCGGGAGTCCGGGCCGCTTCACCGACCAGTCGCCGGGGCGCACGATCTGCTCGCCGAGCATCCAGTCGGCCGCCTTCACGAGCTGCGGGTGGTCCTCGGGGACGCCCGCGTCGGCCAGCGCGATGGTGGCCAGGCAGGTGTCCCACACCGGGGACTGGCAGGCCTCGATCATCCGGGCGCCGTCCTCGCGCCAGACGGCGAAACGGTCCAGCGACTTGAGGCCCGCGCGCATCACGGGGTGTTCGAGGTCGTAGCCGAGCAGGTAGAGGGCGATCACCGAGTAGACGGCCGGGGGCTGGATGCCGCCCCAGCAGCCGTCGTTCTCCTGCCGCTCGATGATCCAGCGGGCGGCGCTGTTCATCGCGGCCCTGCGCAACCGGCGCGGGGCGACCTTGCGGTAGGCGTGCAGGGCCTTGTCGATGCGCTGGAAGGCGCCGTCCCAGCTGGCCGCCGGTGCCAGGGGGCGGCTCGGGTTGGGCCGTGCCGGGTCGGTGTGCAGCTCGTCCAGCGGGAAGGGCGCGGGACGCACCGGCCGCTTCGCGGAGACGATGGTGAGCGGCACGATGGTCTGCCGGGCCCAGCAGCCGAAGTCGTAGATGTTGAGCGGGAACCAGGTGGGGGAGTAGATGAGCTCCGGCGGGAGTTCGGGCAGGTCGTCCCACTTCCACCAGCCGAACAGGGCGAGCCAGATCCGGGTGAAGACCCGGGCGGAGGCGATGCCGCCGCGGGATCTGATCCACTCGGCGGCCCGCGCCATGTGGGGCGCGTCGGGCGAGTCGCCGGCCAGGCGGAGGGCGACGTAGGCCTCGACGGTGGTGGACAGTTCGCCGGGCCCGCCGTAGAAGGAGGCCCAGGTGCCGTCCTCGCGCTGCTCGCCGCGGATGAACAGGGCGGCGGCGCGGGTGGTCTCCTCCTCCTGGATGCCCAGGAACTGACGCAGGAGCAGGTCCTCGGCGTCCATCGTGACGTTCGTCTCGAGGTCGCCCTTCCACCAGCCCTGGGCGTCCTGCTGGGAGAGCAGGAAGTCGGTGGCGCGCCGGGTGGCGCGTGCGGCGGCTTCGGGTACCCCGGCCGCCGCGGCGGGGATCGTGATGTCGGTGTCGCTGGCCGAGGCTGCCAGGGGCCTCAGGGAGGCCCCGGTGCTTCCGTCGGTCGTCGCTGTCATGGCATCCCCTTCGTGCAGTGTGCGTGGTGCGTCTGCTGGGTCCGCCGTCGGCCGGTGCTCGTGTCTCCACGGCACCGGCCGGCGACTACGCGAGGGCTATTCGACCGATAATGATCATCTCTTTCGTACGACGACGAAGTCCGCGAGTGCCGTGAACCGGTCCCGCACCCGGTCGGGCATGTCCACGGCGTCGAGGGCTTCGATGGCGATGGTGTGCTGGCGACGCGCCTCGTCGGCGGTCCACTCCCGCCCGCCCGCTTCCTCGATGAGGGCGGCGCGGGCCGCGAACTCCTCCTCCGAGAAGTTCGCGAAGTCACTGGCCTTGGCGTCGGCGGCGAGGATCTCGCCGAGCCGCTCGGAGGCGGACCCGCCGGCCGCGAGGGCGGCGACGACCGGCAGCGACTTCTTGCGCTGGCGCAGGTCGCTCCAGGTCTGCTTGCCGGTGGCGTCCGGGTCGCCCCAGATGCCGAGCAGGTCGTCGACGGCCTGGAAGGCGAGGCCGAGGTGGTAGCCGTACTTCTCCAGGGTGTCGGCGGTGCGCTCGTCGGCGCCGCCGAGCACGGCGCCGATGGAGCTGGCGGAGGCGAGCAGGGCGCCGGTCTTGTTGCCCTCCATCTCCAGGCACTCCTCGACGCTGACGCGGTCGCGGTGCTCGTAGGAGATGTCCTGGGCCTGGCCGTCGATCAGCGAGCGGCTGGCCCTGGTCAGGCGGCGGGTGGCCCGCCCGGCCTCGGCGGTGCCCAGTTCGAGCAGCACCTCGTTGGCCAGGGCGAACAGGGCGTCGCCGACCAGGATGGCCTGGGCGGGGCCGTGCACCTTCCAGACGGTGTCGCGGTGGCGGCGCTGCTCGTCGCCGTCCATCAGGTCGTCGTGCAGGAGGGAGAAGTTGTGCACCAGTTCCACCGCCACCGCGCCGGGCACCCCGACCTCGGGCGCGGCGCCGGTCACCTCGGCGGAGAGCACGGCGAGCGCGGGGCGGACCGCCTTGCCGCCGTCGGCGTGCGCGGGGTTGCCCTGGGCGTCGATCCAGCCGAAGTGGTAGGCGGCGACGGTGTCCATGGGAGGGGCCAGTCGGTCGACCGCCGCCCGCAGGACCGGCGTGGCCAGGGTCCGGCCGCGCTCCAGAAGCGCGGTCACGTCCACCGTGGTCCGTCGATCGGCCGTCGGGGCCGGGGGCACAGTGGGCACAGTCTTTCCTCCAGTTGCGGTGCCGGGAGTGCGGGAGTCGCTCCCGCGTGGATCGGCTTTCACGCCGCCTCCTCGAAGAAGTCGGGAAGGAGGCCGCGGGACCGGCCCGGGGTGCCGAGCGCGGCGGCCGCCGCTCCGACACCGCTGCGAACCGCACTCTCCATGGTCGCGGGCCACCCGGTGGCGGTCCACGCTCCGGCCAGGTAGAGGCCGGGTGCCTTGGTGCGGGCGCCGGGCCTGAGGCGGCCGACGCCGGGGGCGGGGGCGAACGTCGCGGTGCGCTCCCTGGTCACGAAGAAGTCCTTCACCTCGGCACCCCGGGTGCGGGGCAGCAGCCGCTCCAGTTCCGGCAGGTACCGCTCGCGCAGCGCGGCCACGGGCTCGTCGATCTCGTGCTGCGCCGTCGACTGGGACAGCGCCAGGTACTGACCCTCCTTCAGCCCGGAGGCCTCGGTACGGTCGAAGACCCACTGCACCGGAGTGCCCAGCGCCGTGAGGAAGGGGGTGGCGAGCACCTTGCGGTCGTAGACCACGTGGATGTTGAGGATCGGCGCGGTGCCGATCCGCAGAAGATTCTCCGGGGCGTCCAGCGCGCCGTCCGGCAGCAGGTCGTACGCCTCGCGCTGGGGTACGGCGAGGACGACCGCGTCCGCTTCGAGCGTCTCGTCGGGAACCTGGACGCTCCAGCCGCCGTTCTCGTTTACGGAGACGGAGGTGACGCGTGTACGGACCTCGGTACGGACGCCCGCGGAGTCGAGCGCCTTGCGGGCCAGCCGGTCGTGCAGTTCGCCCAGCGGGACGCGGGCCCACCCGATGTCGGCCGCTCCCGGGTCGGACAGCAGACCGGTCTTGAACACCATCGCGGCGAGCCCCAGCGAGGCGTCGCCCGCGACCGCGTTGAGGGTGGCGACCCCGACCAGGTCCCACAGGGCCTCGACGGCACGCGTCGACTGGCCGTGCGCGGCCAGCCAGCTGCCGAAGTCCTGGGTGTCCAGGGTCGGATCGGCGAGGTCGAGCCCCTTCAGCGCGAGCGCGGCACGCCCCACCGAGGCGCGTTCGGCGAGGGAGAGGTGCGGGTAGGAAGCCAGGCTGCGCCCCAGGTGCAGGGGTACGGGCAGGGCGTCGCGCCGCAGTCTGCCGAGCCGGTTGCCCTCGGGCCGCGCCAGGTCGACCACGGGCACGTCGAGACGGTCCTGCACCGGTGCGAGCGCCGCTCCGCCGATCCGGTCGAGGAACCACCGGTAGGCGGTGCAGCAGCGCAGGTACACGTGCTGGCCGTTGTCGACGGTGAGGTCGCCGCGCTGGAAGGAGAAGGCCAGCCCGCCCAGCCGGGGGCGTCCTTCGAGCAGGGTGACGCGCACGCCGGCGTCGGCGAGTGCGAGCGCGGTGGTGACCCCCGCGAGCCCGCCGCCGACCACGACGGCGTGTCCGCCTGGACCGAGGGCCGAGACGTCCGCGAGCACTGCGCCCTCGCGCGTGCCGTTGCCCTGCGTCATGGTGCGCCCTTCCCTGTCCGGTCGCCGAGGTGGGTGAACGGCGTACGGCCGACCGTCTCAGTCAGGGACGCCGACCGCCACCGGAGGGTTGCCCGCCGCTGTCCACCGGTGGTTCCGAGCGGGTCCTGGGTGTCGAGTGTGCCCGGTGTGTCCATCAGGCGCGCCTCCTGACGGTCCGCCGGGTGACGTGCCGGGTGTCGAGGCCGGACAGACCCCGCACGGCGACGTACGCCTTCTCGCGTCCCGGCAGGGAGACCCGGCCGCGCAGCACCGCCTCGGGGTCGCGCTCGATGCGGTCCAGAAGGCGCCGGTAGATGCCGGCCATGGCGGCCACACAGGCGCCGCTGCGCCGGTCGAGCATGGGCAGCAGCCGGTAGCCCTCGGCGAAAAGGGCGCGGGCCCGACGCACTTCGAAGTGCACGAGGCCCGCGAAGTCGGAGCCCTCGGGTGGGGTCGGACCGTTGAAGCCGGCCGAGCAGCCGAACTTGGCGAGGTCGTCGGCGGGCAGATAGGTGCGCCCGCCCTCGGCGTCCTCCCGGACGTCGCGCAGGATGTTGGTGAGCTGGAGCGCGAGGCCGAGCGTGTCGGCGTACTCGGGCGCGCGCTCGGCGCCGCGCGCCCCCGGTTCGGTGCCGAAGACGCCGAGCGAGAGGCGTCCGATGGCACCCGCCACGCAGCGGCAGTAGACCTTCAGGTCGTCCCAGGTCTCGTAGGTCTCGCCGCGCAGGTCCATCTGGACGCCGTCGATCAGCTCGTCGAGGCCGCCGAGCGGGATCGGGAACCGCCGGGCCGCGTCGGCGAGGGCCACCGCGACCGGGTCGGTGTCGTCCTCGTCGACCGCGCCGTCCTGGATCCGGGCCAGCACGGCCCGGGTCTCGTCCAGCCGGGCGACCTTGACGTCGTCCGCCAGCACCCCGTCGCCGATGTCGTCCACCCGCCGCGAGAACGCGTACAGCGCGGACATCGCCCGCCGCTTGGGCGTGGGCAGCAGCCGGATGCCGTAGGCGAAGTTACGTGCCTGCTGACCGGTGACGGTCTCGCAGTAGCTGTAGGCGGCGAGCACCGGTGCCGACATGTTCGCTGGCGACTCCACGGACCCGATCACCCCTCTCCTCGCAGGACCACGCCCGCCTCGCGCAGCAAGTGGACCTTGCCTGACTTGGGCGGGCCGGGAAGTACGTCGTGATCCGCCGCGGCGATCGCGCGGAGCGCCGCCCTTCCACCCGCCACGAAGCCCGCGAGGAGCAGCCGCAGCCTGCCGTGGACGCTACCCACCAGGGGGGCTCCTTCATTCAGCAGGTCGCGGGCGCGGGCGGCCTCGTAGGCGATCAGGGCGCGCACGGAGGCGTTGGCGGTGGGTGCGGCGAGGTCCGTCTCCTCGACGTGGAAACGTTTCATGTCCTCGGCGGGCAGGTAGATCCGGTCCCGGCCCAGGTCCTCGGCGACGTCCTGGAGGTGCTCGACGATCTGCAGGGCGGTGCAGATCTCGTCGGAGCGGCGGATCCGTTCCGGTGTCGAGGTGCCGGTGACGGCCAGCACGAGGCGACCGACCGGGTTGGCGGACAGTTCGCAGTAGGCGAGGAGGTCGTCGTAGGTCTCGTACCGGGCGACCAGCTGGTCCTGGCGGTTGGCGGCGATCAGGCCGAGGAAGGGCTCGGGGGTCAGCGCGCGGCGGCGCACCGTGGGCACCAGACGGCGCAGCAGGGGGTGACGGGGCGGGCCGCCGGAACCGTCGGAACCCTCGAAGACACGGAGCAGGTCCGCCTCGAAGGCGTCCAGCATCAGCAGGCGGTCGTCGGCGCGGTCCGCGGGGACGCCGAGGAGACGGGCGTCCGCTCCGCCCGGGGCGAGGTCGCCGTCGCCGATGTCGTCGACGAGGCGGGCGAAGCCGTACACCGCCATCAGGTCGGTGCGCCAGGCGCGGGGCAGGAAGAAGGGGGCGACGGGGAAGTTCTCGTGGGCGGCCTTGGCGAGGGTGCCGCGCTCCGGGTCGACGACGTGCGCCGCGTCGGTGGCCGTCATCGCGGGCTGCCCTGGGCGGCGACGGCGCACGCTCCGCGGAGCCGGGGAGTTTCCGTAGCCATTGCCGTCACATCTCCCGTTCTACACTGCCGACCCAATACACACTATTTCGGACACGCCGCCCCGCCACCCGCGCGGCAGGCCGCTCCAGGGCGTCGGGCATTATCGCCCGATGTGCCGCGTTTCGGGACCGCTACAGCTTACGTTGTACAACTCACGGGCGTCCGTCGGGGTCCGCGGCGCATCACAACAACACACCGATTGACTTCAAGATTCCTGAGTACGTCAGGAGTTGACGCTTCCTTTGCAGACGCGGGGCCCCGCCGGAACAGTTCCGGCGGGGCCCCGGCGTGTCGGGCTACTTCCCGGTGAACTTCTCGTACTCCTTGAGCACCTCGCCGGTCGGGCCGTCCATGCGCAGTTCGCCGCGCTCCAGCCACAGGACCCGGTTGCAGGTGTCCCGGATGGACTTGTTGTTGTGGCTGACCAGGAAGACGGTGCCGGCCTCCTTCTTCAGTTCCCGGATGCGCTCCTCGGAGCGGGTCTGGAACTTGCGGTCACCGGTGGCCAGCGCCTCGTCGATCATCAGGACGTCGTGGTCCTTGGCGGCGGCGATGGAGAAGCGCAGCCGCGCCGCCATGCCGGAGGAGTAGGTGCGCATGGGCAGGGTGATGAAGTCGCCCTTCTCGTTGATGCCGGAGAAGTCGACGATGTCCTGGTAGCGCTCCTTGATCTCCTCGCGGGTCATGCCCATGGCCAGGCCGCCGAGGATGACGTTCCGCTCGCCGGTCAGGTCGTTCATCAGGGCCGCGTTCACGCCGAGCAGGGAGGGCTGGCCGTCGGTGTAGACCTTGCCGCGCTCGGCCGGCAGCAGGCCGGCGATGGCCCGCAGCAGCGTCGACTTGCCGGAGCCGTTGGAGCCGATCAGACCGATGGCCTCGCCCCGGTAGGCGGTGAAGGAGACACCGCGCACGGCGTGCACCTTGCGCACGCCCCGCTCCTCGCCGCGCTTGAGTATGCGGCTGAGGGCGGCGGTGGCACTTCCCTTGCCGGTCTTGGCGCCGTTGACGCGGTAGACGATGTGCAGTTCGTCCGCGATGACCGTCGGCACCCGCTGGTCCTGCTGCTGCTCAGCCACGGCCGTACCTCTCCTCCGCCTTCCAGAAGTACACGAAGCCGCCCACGGCGAGGACCACGGCCCAGCCGAGCCCGACCGCCCACACGTGCGGCGGCAGGTTCTCGGAGCCGTACCCGTCGATCAGGGCGAAGCGGATCAGGTCCATGTAGACGGCGGCCGGGTTCCACTGGAGCACGTCCGCGAGCCAGGCCGGCTTGTCCTCCAGCATGATCGGGATGGAGAACATGACGCCGGACGCGTACATCCAGGTCCGCATGATGAACGGCATCAGCTGGGCCAGGTCCGGCGTCTTGGCCCCCATGCGGGCCACGATGAGCGCCAGCCCCACGTTGAACAGGAACTGCAGGACGAGCGCCGGCACGACCAGCAGCCAGGACAGCGAGGGGTAGCTGCCGAAGCCGACGACCACCACGAACAGGACGATCATCGAGGCCAGCAGCTGCTGGAGCTGCTGGAGCGCGAACGAGACGGGCAGGGAGGCGCGCGGGAAGTGCAGCGCCCGCACCAGCCCGAGGTTGCCGGAGATGGCGCGCACGCCCGCCATCGCGGAGGACTGGGTGAAGGTGAAGACGAACACACCGGTCACCAGGAACGGGATGTACACGTCCTTGGGCATGCCCTTGCCCGCGTTGAGGATCAGGCCGAAGATCGCGAAGTAGACGAACGCGTTCAGCAGCGGGGTGGCCACCTGCCAGAGCTGGCCGAGCTTGGCCTGGCTGTACTGGGCGGTCAGCTTCGCCTGGGAGAAGGCGAGGATGAAGTGCCGCCGTCCCCAGAGCTGGCGGACGTACTCCATGAGGGAAGGCCGGGCACCGCTCACGGACAGCCCGTACTTGGCGGCGAGCCGGGCCGGTGTGAGGCCCTCGTCGGGCGACACGGGCTTGGTCATGGCGACCGTGCCGTCGTGCGTTGTCTCACTCACTGGTGGAAACTTTCGTCTTCGAGAATGCTCGGCCGCGCGGGCCTGGCATGGACCTGGTGGCTCCGGTCGGGGCCGGAACGCTCTCGGGTACGAGCTTGTCAGATCACCGGGGGGCGGCCCAGCCGGGTCAGGCGCCACACCGTACGCCACCGCATGGGCCGGCGGGGACCGCACGGGGTGGCCCAGCCCTCGCGGAAGCCGCCGAACCATGCCTTCAGCGCAGGTCGCGACGGCCGGCGCAGCAGGGTGAGCAGCATCCAGACGCCGAGGTAGACCGGGACCAGGAGCGCGGGGAGGTTGCGGCGGGCGAGCCAGACGCGGTTGCGGGCGACCATGCGGTGGTAGACCGCGTGCCGGGACGGCGCGGTCGTGGGGTGGTTCAGCACCATGTCGGACCGGTAGTCGATCATCCAGCCCGCGTCCAGGGCCCGCCAGGCCAGGTCGGTCTCCTCGTGGGCGTAGAAGAACGCCTCCGGCAGCCCGCCGACCTGGGTGAGGACGCGGGTGCGCACGGCGTTGGCGCCGCCGAGGAAGGTGGTGACCCGGGAGGAGCGCATCGGGTCGGAGGCGCGCAGCCGCGGGACGTGCCGGCGCTGGGTCTCGCCGGTGTCCGGGTCGGCGATGCGGAAGCTGATGATGCCCAGCTCCTCGTCGTCGGCGAAGGCCCGGCGGCACAGCTCGGCGGTGTCGGTGCGGGCGAGCAGGCCGTCGTCGTCGAGGAAGAGCAGGACGTCGACGTCGCTGCCGCCGGGGCCGAAGGCCTCGATGCCGACGTTGCGGCCGCCGGGGATGCCCAGGTTCTCGGGCAGCTCGACGGTGCGCACGCCCTCGGGCACCTCCGGCACGGGCGAGCCGTTGCCGACCACGACGACCTGGACCGGGTCGCCGTCCTGCTTGGCGACCGAGTCCAGCAGGGCGCGCAGTTCCTCGGGGCGGTTGCCCATCGTGATGACGACGGCGCCGACCTTCATGGGCGCGCTCACTTCAGCCTGCTGGAGGCGAGGACGGACACCAGGTGCAGCAGGGTCTGCACCAGCGCGATGCCGGCGAGTACCGCGGTGCCCAGGCGGGTGAAGAAGAGGTCGCCGCGCGCCTGGTCGACGATGGCGAGGACCAGGATCAGCAGGGACGCCTCGATGCCGAGGATCAGCCGGTGGAACTTGAGCGCTCCGGCGGCCCGGCGGGCGAGAGCCATGCCGGAGGAGCCGATCTCGGAGGCGGCCTCCTTGACCGGGGGCATCCCGTTCTGGTGCCGGGCGACGCCCACGAGGTCGGTCTCGGCCTTGATCAGGATCGCGCCGAGCGCGGCCAGGGTGCCCAGGAAGGCCCACAGCCAGTCGATGCGTCCGGTGCCCCAGAGGTCGGCGGCACGCAGGCCGAGGCCGACCAGGACGGCGGCGTCGGTCAGGTAGGCGCCGACGCGGTCCAGGTAGACACCGCCGAGGGAGTACTGCTTGCGCCAGCGGGCGATCTCGCCGTCGACGCAGTCCAGCAGCAGGTACAGCTGGACCGCGACCACGCCGAGCACGGCGCCCCAGACGCCCGGCACGAGCAGCGCGGGGGCCGCGAGCACGCCGCAGACGGTCATCAGGTACGTGAGCTGGTTGGGCGTGATCCTGGTGTTCACCAGGTAGCGGTCGATCCGCAGCGAGACCTCACGCATGTAGAGGCGTCCCGCCCAGTGCTCACCGCTGCGCCGGTCCTTGACCCCCGCGGGATGGACGACCGGGCGTAGTTCAGCTACCGATGGCCTTGACATAGTCGGCGTACAGGTCCTTGATCTGGTCGGTTTTCAGGTCGAGGTGCTCGAGGATCGTGTAACGGCCGGGGCGGGTCTGGGGGGCGAACTCCACGGCCCGGAAGAACTCCTCGGGCGTGAACCCGATCTCCTCGGGCAGCACCGGCAGCCCGTGCCGCCGCAGGACCTCGGCCATGTGGGCGGATTCCTCGTGGGCGCCGCGCAGGTACATCGCGAAGGCCGCGCCGAGGCCGCACTGTTCGCCGTGGGCGGCCGCGCGCTCGGGGAAGAGCAGGTCGAAGGCGTGGTTGATCTCGTGGCAGGCGCCGGAGGCGGGCCGCGAGTCGCCGGAGACGGACATGGCGATGCCGGTGAGGACCAGCGCCTCGGCCAGCACCTGGAGGAAGTCGTTGTCGCCGATGCCGCCGGGGTGGCGGAGCACGGCCTCACCGGCCTGGCGGGCCATCGCGGCGGCGAGGCCGTCGATCTTCTCGCCCTTGATCCGGTTGGCCAGCTCCCAGTCCGCGATCGCGGAGACGTTGGAGACGGCGTCGCCGATCCCGGCGCGCACGAAGCGGGCCGGGGCCGCGCGGACGACGTCCAGGTCGATGACGACGGCGATCGGGTTCGGCACGCCGTAGGAGCCGCGGCCCGCGTCGTTGTCGAGGGTGGCGACCGGGGAGCACAGGCCGTCGTGCGCGAGGTTGGTCGGCACGGCGACCAGCGGGAGGCCGATGCGCGCCGCCGCGAACTTGGCGCAGTCGATGATCTTGCCGCCGCCGAGGCCGACGACCGCGTCGTAGTGGCCGCCCTTCATGGCACCGGCCAGCTTGATCGCGTCGTCCAGGGTGCCGCCGCCGACCTCGTACCAGTCGGCGCCGGGCAGGGAGGGGGCGACGCGGTCGCGGAGCCGGGCGCCGGAGCCGCCGCTGACGGCGACGGCGAGCTTGCCCGAGTGGGAGATGCGCTCGTCGGCGAGCACACCCCCCAGGTCGTCGAGGGCACCCGCGCGGATGTCGACGACGACCGGCGACGGGATGAGCCGCGTCAGTACTGGCACGCGATCTCCCTGCCCTTGGCGAGGTCGTCGTGGTTGTCGATCTCGACCCACTTGACGTCGCCGATCGGCGCCACGTCGACCTTGAAGCCGCGGTTGACCAGCTCCTGGTAGCCGTCCTCGTAGTACAGCTGGGGGTCACGCTCGAAGGTGGCCTTCAGCGCGTCGGCCAGGTCGGCGGCGGCCTCGCCCTCGATGAGGGTGACGCCGATGTACTCGCCGGTCGCCTCGGCCGGGTCCATCAGCTTGGTGATGCGCTGGACGCCCTTGTCGGGGTCGACGACGACCTTCATCTCCTCCTCGGCGAGGTTCTTCACCGTGTCGAGGGCGAGGATGATCTTCTTGCCGTCGCCGCGGGCGGCGAGCAGCGTCTTCTCGACGGAGACGGGGTGGACGGTGTCGCCGTTGGCGAGGATCACGCCGTCCTTGAGGGCGTCACGGCCGCACCACAGGGAGTAGGCGTTGTTCCACTCCTCGGCCTTGTCGTTGTCGATCAGGGTGAGCTTGACGCCGTACTTCCGCTCCAGCTCCTCCTTGCGGTCGTACACGGCCTCCTTGCGGTAGCCGACGATGATCCCGACCTCGGTCAGGCCGACCTCGGCGAAGTTCGCCAGGGTCAGGTCCAGCACCGTGATGCTGTCCTCCGCCCCCTCGGGGCCGACCGGCACCAGTGCCTTGGGCAGGGTGTCGGTGTAGGGACGCAGACGCCGGCCGGCGCCGGCCGCCAGCACGAGGCCGATCATGCGGGTTCTCCTTCGTCGTGTACGGCGGGTGCGCCGACCTTGTGGGCGGCGACCCAGAAGCGGATGCTCTCGACGAGCACCACGAGTGCCACGGCCACGGCGAGGACCGTGAGCGCGACCTTGAACTGTGTGGCGGTGAGCAGCACGGCCAGCACGCAGATCACCAGCGTGCGGCCCTCGTGCCCCCCGATCGTCCGCACCAGCCACCGCGGCGGCGCGCCCGCGTCGCCGCGGATGCGGTAGACCGTGTCGTAGTGATGGTAGGCGACCGCGGCCACCAGCCCGAAAGCCGCCGGAAGGGCCCCGTTCACGTCGGCTTTCGCGGCCAGTACCAGGACGGTGAGGTACTCGGCGGCCCGGAAGAACGGCGGGACCAGCCAGTCGAGGGCGCCCTTCAGGGGCCGGGCGACGGCGAGCGCCGAGGTCAGTACGTAGACGATCGCGGCGACGAGCGGCCAGGGGCCGCCGAAGTCGGTGAGGGCGGCGGTGGCGACGAGGGCCGCACCGCCGAGGAGGGCGACGGCGGGCGCGGTGACCCCGGGAAGGCGGCGGGCGGTGCCGCGCAGGCCCCTGGCGGCGGCCTCGGCGAGCGGTCCCGAGTCGGCGAGGTCGGCCAGCGCCTTCGCCGCCCGGTCGGTGCGGGTGGCCTTGCGGGTCAGCGAGCGCAGCACGCGGCCGGCCGTGGTGTACGTCGCGGCGAACGCGCAGCCGATCAGCAGCGCGTAGAAGGTGATTCGGGGCGTGGTGAGCGCGGTCAGGACGGCGATCATGGCCCAGCGTTCGCCGATGGGCAGCACGATCATGCGGCGCACCCAGACCGTCCAGCCGACGCTGTCCAGCTTGTCGGAGAGGGCGGCGGTGGGGCTGGTGTTGGCGGACGCGTCGTGGTTGGCCTCGTTGAAGGAGAAGTCGACGACGTGCCGGCAGGTCTGCAGGACCATGGCGCCGAGCGCGAGGGCCCATACGTCGTCGTGGCCGCCGCGGGCGGCTCCGAGGGCGAGGCCCGCGTAGTAGGCGTACTCCTTGGCGCGGTCGAAGGTGGCGTCGAGCCAGGCGCCGAGCGTGGAGTACTGCAGGGAGTAGCGGGCGAGCTGCCCGTCGGTGCAGTCGAGGACGAAGGAGGCGATGAGCAGGACGCCGGCGGCGACGAAGCCGGCGCGGGTGCCGGTGGCGGCACAGCCCGCCGCTATGAGCGCGGTGATCAGCGAAGCGGTGGTGACCTGGTTGGGGGTCAGCCCGCGCCGCGCGCACCAGCGGGCGATGTAGCGGGAGTACGGGCTGATGAGGAAGGTGGTGACGAAGCCGTCGCGGGCCTTGACCGCCGACTTCAGGCGTACGGCCTCGTCGTCGACGGCGGCGACGGCCTGACGAGCCTCGTTGCGGGCCTGCGGGTCGGTGGGGACGACGGCGACGAGGCTGCCCAGCTCGGGGCGGTGCACGTCGGCGCCGTCGGCGTCGAGGGCGGCGGTGATCCGGTCGGCGAGGCTGTCCACCTCCCCCACGCTCGGCTTCACTCGCGCGGGGGCACCCCCGTGCGCGGTGGCGCGCCCGGCGGAGTTCTCCCGGGCCATCGCGCGGGTCAGCGCCTGGCGGGCGGCCGGCTGGGCGGTCACGGCGCCCGGGATCGCGGCGAGCGGGAAGCGGGGGTCGGTGAGGCCGAGCCGCAGGGCGTGCGGGTGGCCCACGAAACGGGCGTCGACCACGGCGACCCGCTCCTCGCCCGGGGCCCGGGCCAGGAGGGTCTCGGTGTCGGCGCTGCCGGAGGCGAGGTGTACGTCGAAGCCCAGGGACCGCAGCTCGCTCTCGATCGACGAACCGGGGACCGGCTGACCGGTGAGGATGGCGGTCGGCAACCGAACTCACTCCCTGGTGCCGGCGTCGGGACGCCGGGCCTGTGCATGGTGGAGCGCCCGTGCCTGGGGCACCCGGGCGGCATGTCGGCAGAGGTTATCGGATGCCGGGAACGCCGTGTTCACCGCCCGTTTCACGGTCGGTCGACGCCACTTGCTCCCGCCTTTGCCGCGATCATCATCGTGGATGCGGGGCCCGCCCCACAAACCACGCTCCCAGACCGGGCATCGCGGACATCGCACTGTGTCGGCGGTTGTGCGCGCAGGGTCAGGACGGCCCTCGGCGACGAGGTGCGCCGGATGGCGGAAGTCGCGCCTCCGGATGCCTTCCAACACCTTGACCTGCGGAACGTTTGTGCAGGTCAGGGCACATGACAATGGTGTTCAGTGCCGCGTTGCCCGATACCCCCTACCCGTAGTTGACTGTCATCCGGAACGCCGGGGCACCGGACGCCGGTACGCACAGGGAGGCGGCTTTCTCATGGGGGCTGGGCACGATCACGGACACGCCCACGGGGGGCACCCCGGCGGGACGGCGACGGCCGCCTACCGGGGCAGGCTGCGGGCGGCGCTGGCGATCACCCTCACCGTCATGGTCGTGGAGATCGTCGGCGGTCTGCTCGCCGACTCGCTCGCGCTGATCGCCGACGCCGCGCACATGGCGACGGACGCCCTGGGGCTCGGCATGGCCCTGCTGGCCATCCACTTCGCGAGCCGCCCGCCGAGCGACCGCCGCACCTTCGGCTACGCCCGCGCCGAGATCCTCGCCGCCCTGGCCAACTGTCTGCTGCTGCTCGGGGTCGGCGGATACGTCCTGTACGAGGCGATCGACCGGTTCATCACACCGGCCGACACAGCGGGCGGCCCGACCGTCGTCTTCGGCGCGATCGGCCTGGTGGCGAACATGGTGTCGCTGTCGCTGCTGATGCGCGGCCAGAAGGAGAGCCTCAACGTGCGGGGCGCCTTCCTGGAGGTGGCCGCGGACGCGCTGGGCTCCCTGGCGGTGATCGTCTCGGCGCTGGTGATCCTGGCCACGGGCTGGCAGCCGGCCGACCCGATCGCGTCGCTGGTCATCGGCCTGATGATCGTGCCGCGCACCTGGCGCCTGCTGCGCGAGACCCTGGACGTGCTCCTGGAAGCGGCCCCCAAGGGCGTGGACATCGCCGAGGTGCGCGCCCACATACTCGCCCTGGACGGGGTCCAGGACGTGCACGACCTGCACGCCTGGACCATCACCTCCGGCATGCCCGTGCTCTCGGCGCACGTGGTCGTGGACGGCGACGTGCTGAACGCGATCGGCCACGAGAAGATGCTCCACGAGCTCCAGGGCTGCCTGGGCGACCACTTCGACGTGGAGCACTGCACGTTCCAGCTGGAGCCCGGCGGTCACGCGGAGCACGAGGCCCGGCTGTGCCGCTGAGTCCCGGCGGCGCGGCGGACGACCGGGGGTGCGTGCGCGGCGGGACACGGCGGACGAAGGGGGCGCGCGTGTACCGGGCCACGCCGCCGGGTGCCCCGCCCGCCCCCGGGTCGCCGCGGCACCCCTCCCGGGTGGCGGCACACGGAAGGTTCCCCGGGCGCGCCGTCGGGAACGATCACTCATCGGACCCCTGCTCGGTGTCCGACCGGCCGCCCCGGCACCCGCGGGGGACATGCGGGTGTGCCGGGAAGTGCCGAGAGTGCCGGATTCGTACGGCACACTTGGGGCGCGAGGACCGATGTGAAGGATGGGTATGCCGATCACTCCTGCCACCGCGACGCCCAGCTCGTCGAACGGCACCGCAGACGCGATTTTGCTGGAACTGGTCGACGAGAACGGCGTGACGATCGGCACCGCGGAGAAGCTCTCCGCGCACCAGCCGCCGGGGCGCCTGCACCGCGCCTTCTCCGTGTTCCTCTTCGACGAGCGGGGGCGGCTGCTGATCCAGCAGCGGGCCCTGGGCAAGTACCACTCCCCCGGTGTGTGGTCGAACACCTGCTGCGGCCACCCCTACCCCGGCGAGGCGCCCTTCGCCGCGGCGGCCCGGCGGACGCACGAGGAGCTGGGTGTGTCGCCCTCCCTGCTCGCCGAGGCGGGCACGGTGCGCTACAACCACCCGGACCCGGCCTCCGGGCTGGTCGAGCAGGAGTACAACCACCTCTTCGTCGGCCTGGTGCAGGCCGAGCCGCGCCCCGATCCGGAGGAAGTGGCGGGCACGGCCTTCGTGTCCCCGGCGGAGCTGGCCGAGCGGCACGCGCGGGACACCTTCTCGGCGTGGTTCATGACGGTGCTGGACGCGGCCCGTCCCGCCGTCCGCGAGCTGACGGGCCCGTCCGCGGGCTGGTGACCTAGGGGGTGTGCTTGAGCGGCAGGGCGGCCCAGATCACCTTGCCGCCGGTCGCGGTGTGGGCGACGTCGCAGGCGCCGCCCGCCTCCCGGGTGATCTCACGGACCAGGAGCAGGCCCCGCCCGCCGGTGCGGCCGTGGTCGGTCTCCAGGGCGGTCGGGCGGTAGGGGTGGTCGTCCTCCACGGCCACCCGTACCCACTCGGGTCCGACGGCGACCTCCACGGCGAGCACCGGCGAGAGCACCGCCGCGTGCCGGACCGCGTTCGTCACCAGCTCCGAGACGATGAGCAGCAGGGCCTGCGTCACGTCGTCGGAGACCGGCACTCCCTGGCGCGTCAGCAGGTCGCGCACCGCGTGCCGGGCCTGCGGCACCGAGGCGTCCTCTGCGGGGGCGGTGAACCGCCAGACACCTTCGTACGGCAGCGGCCCGGTGGGCCCGGTCTCGTCCATCGTCCGGTCGCCACCCCTGGGATCGATTGTCACCACACCCCTGAGTGTTGGTAACGCGGCGCGCCGCCCCGCGGAGCTGAACGCAAGTCAGCATGTATCGAGCGATTTCTGATCGTTGGCGCATGACACGGGACCGTTCCTGTCCCGCCCGCCCGGCCACTCGCCGCGAAGGGGCCGTGGATAGCATCCGGTTCATGGAGCCGCAGCTGCTGCACCGGGTCGCCGACTCGGTCGCCACCGTCGTCGTCCACCACCCGGCCAAGCGCAACGCCATGACGGCCGCGATGTGGCGGGAGCTGCCCCGCCTCCTCGACGGCCTGGCCGCCGATCCCGGGGTGCGGGCGCTGGTGCTGACCGGCGAGGGCCCGACCTTCTGCGCCGGGGCCGACATCTCGACCCTGCGCGAGTCGGCCGAGGAGGCGCAGGGGCTGGCGGTGCGCGCCGAGGAGGCCCTCGCGGCGTTCCCCAAGCCGACGCTCGCCGCGATCCGGGGCCACTGCGTGGGCGGCGGGGCGCAGTTGGCGGCGGCCTGCGACCTGCGCTTCGCCGAGCAGACCGCGCTGTTCGGCGTGACCCCGGCCAAGCTGGGGGTGGTGTACCCGGCCTCCGCCACCCGGCGCCTGGTGGCGTTGACCGGGCCCGCCACCGCGAAGTACCTGCTGTTCAGCGGGGAGTTGATCGACGCCGACCGGGCGCTGCGCACCGGCCTGGTGGACGAGGTGCTGCCGGTGGGCGCACTGGGCGAGCGGGTGGCGGAGTTCACCCGGGTGCTGGCGTCCCGCTCGCTGCTGACGCAGTCCGCGGCGAAGGAGTTCGCGAACGGGCGCACGGACCGGGACGCCCACTGGGCCGCGCAGGCCCGCCGCAGCGGCGACACCGCGGAGGGGGTCGCCGCCTTCCTGGAGCGCAGGCGGCCGCGGTTCGGCTGGAGCGAGCCTACCTCAGAGTGAAGCGGTTCCTGGTGCGGAACTCCTCGACGAGATGGGCGGGCGCCTTCTCGGGCGAACCCGCGTCGTAGGGCGGCCGCGGGTCGTACTCGGTCAGCAGCTGCACCGCCTGGGCGTGCTCCTCGCCCGCGATCCGTCCCACCAGGGTGAGGCCCATGTCGATGCCGGCCAAGACCCCGGCCGCGGTGACGTACTTGCCGTCGGTGACCACCCGTTCCCCGGTCGGCTCGGCGCCGTACTGCTTCAGCAGGTCCAGGGCCAGCCAGTGCGAGGTGGCGCGGCGGCCGCTCAGCAGGCCCGCGGCGGCGAGCAGCAGCGAGCCCGAGCAGACCGAGGTGGTCCAGGTGCTGGTGGCGTCGGCGGCGCGGAGCCAGTCCAGCAGGGTCTCGTTGTCCATCTGCGCGTCCTGGCCGGGGCCGCCCGGCACGACGACGACGTCCGGGCCCGGCAGGTCGGCCAGGGTCCGGTCGGCGGTGAGCGCCAGGCTCCCCGTGTCGTTGCGGACCGGGCCGGTCCGCTCGGCGACGAAGACGGTCTCGGCATCGGGGACGCGGCTCATGATCTCGTACGGGCCGACGGCGTCGGCTCGTACGGGCCGACGGCGTCGAGAGCGGTGAAGCGGTCGAAGAGAACGATGGCTGTCCGCACGTGCTTCCTCTTTCGGTTCGGTCGGACGGTCAGAGGGCCGGGGCCGGCCGGAAGCGGCGGCGGTACTCCGCCGGTGAGGTACCGAGCGCCTTGACGAAGGCCCGGCGCATGGCCTCCGGCGTGCCGTAGCCGCTGGCGCGGGATACCTCCTCGACGCCGTCCCCGGTGTCCTCCAGGAGGCGGCGGGCGTGTTCCAGACGGACCCGGTCGACGTACCGGCCGGGCGTGGTGCCGGTCTCGGCCTGGAAGGCGCGGGCGAAGTGGCGCGGCGAGAGACTGGCCCGGGCGGCGAGGGACTCGACGCTCAAGTCGGCGCACGGGTGCTCGGTGATCCAGTGCTGGAGCTCCCGCAGCGGCTCCCGGCGCGCGGTCTGGGCGGCGAGCTGGGCGCTGAACTGGGCCTGGTTCCCCGGCCTGCGCAGGAACACCACCAGGTGCCGGGCGACGGTCAGGGCGGCCTCCCGGCCCAGGTCCTCCTCCACCAGTGCGAGGGCGAGGTCGATGCCGGAGGTGACGCCGGCGGACGTGGCCACGTTCCCGTCCCTGATGAAGATGGGGTCGGGATCGACGTCCACCGCCGGGTGGTCGCGGGCGAGCCGGCCGCTGTAGGCCCAGTGGGTGGTGACGCGGCGGCCGTCCAGCAGACCGGCCCGGGCCAGCAGGATCGCCCCGGTGCAGACGGAGACCAGGCGTCGGGCGCCGGGTCCGTGCTCGCGCAGCCAGCCGATCAGGCGCGGGTCGGGGTCGCGCGAGCCCCGGCCGCCCGGGACCACCAGGGTGTCCGGCTCCGGCGGGTCGCCGGTGAGCGCCTGGTCCGGTACGACGCCCAGACCGCTGGACGTGCGCACGGGAGCCCCGTCCAGCGACGCCGTGCGGATGCGGTACGTGCCCGGCGTGTGCGTCTCGGCGCCCGCGAAGACCTCCACAGGGCCGGTGACGTCGAGGCTCTGCACGCCGTCGAAGAGGAGGACCAGAACGGTTCGGCCGGTTCGCTGCGCCATGCCGTCGATTCTTCGCCCCGACTCCGTACGACCGCAAGGACGAGAACCCCTCCTTTCCTGCCCTGCGTCCCGCAGACCCCGAAACGCATACTGAGCGGTTGGTAACGTGCGGGGCATGACAACTGCCGCCATCGACGCCCGCGCGGGCCGCCGCTGCCACAACGCGCTCAACTCGTTGCACTCCACGCACTACTTCTCGCCCGACCTGGGCCGCGAACTGGGCGCCCTCGGGGTCACCGACGCCCCGGCCGTCAACTTCGCGGTGCGCGCCGCCGCGCTGGGGCCGGTCGGCGCCGGTGCCGTGACGGCGGCGTTCTACAACTACAAGCACGACCTCGTCGTCCGGTACGTGCCCGCCGTGTGGCAGCAGGTCACGCCGGAGCAGGCGCTGGCGGCGCGGCTGCGCGCCGTCGACACGACGCTGCGCCGTCTGCTGGGCGAGGAGGCCGTGGCGTCGGCCGAGATGGCGGAGGCCGCCGAGCTGGCTCTGCGCGCCGCCGAGGGCTGCTCGCGCAGCGCCCGCCCGCTCTACTCGGCGCACGCGGACCTGCCCGTGCCCGACGCGCCGCACCTGGCGTTCTGGCACGCCGCGACCCTGCTGCGCGAGCACCGCGGCGACGGCCATCTCGCCGCGCTCATGACCGCGGACCTGGACGGCCTGGAGGCGCTGGTCACCCACACGGCGACCGGCAAGGGTCTGGCGCCGAAGTGGGTCTTCGGCACCCGGGGCTGGACCCAGGAGGAGTGGGACGCGGCCGTCGCCCGGCTGCGCGCACGCGGGCTGACCGACGCGACCGGCCGACTCACGGAGGAGGGAGCGGCCCTGCGCGAGGGGATCGAACGCGAGACGGACCGCCTGGACGCGGCTCCCTACGCGCGCCTAGGGGCGGAGGGTGTGGCGCGCCTGACGGAACTCGGCGGCTCCTTCGCCCGGACTGCGCTCGGCGCGGGCGCCTACCCGGCGGATCTGCTCGCCCGGCACTGACGACACGCCCGGGCGTACCCGGAAGCCCGCCGACGGGCATGCGCGGCCGGTACGGAGGTACCCGTACGTCTCCCGGCCAAAGCGGCCGCGGGAGACGAAAGGGGCTAGTCGTGTTCCGTGCCATCGCAGACGTTCTGCGCCAGATCGGTGGCGCAGTCGCCACCGTGGTGACGCTTCCGTTCCGGGCCGTGGCCCGGCTCTTCGGCGGGGCCTCGTCCACCGCCCGGGGCCGCGGGGTCTGACCCGGCTTCCTTGCCCGCCGGTTTCCGACCGGCCGGGCCGGTGCCCTGATCCCCGATTGTCGGTGCCGCCTGCCACAATTGCCGCGCAACCTCAGTGAGAAGGCGGTACGGGATCGTGACGACACCCGACGTAGGGTCCATCGAAAGCAGGATCGCCGACGAGCTCGGCGTGCGGGAGCGGCAGGTGAAGGCCGCGGTCGAGCTGCTCGACGGCGGCTCGACGGTGCCCTTCATCGCCCGCTACCGCAAGGAAGCGACCGAGATGCTCGACGACGCGCAGCTGCGCACGCTCGAGGAGCGGCTGCGCTACCTGCGGGAGCTGGAGGAGCGGCGCACGGCGATCCTCGACTCGGTGCGCGAGCAGGGCAAGCTCACGGAGGAGCTTCAGGCGCGCATCCGCGCGGCGGAGACCAAGGCGCGCCTGGAGGACATCTACCTGCCGTTCAAACCGAAGCGGCGGACGAAGGCGCAGATCGCGCGCGAGGCGGGTCTGGAGCCGCTGGCCGAGCGTCTGCTCGCCGACGCGTCGCTGGATCCGGTGGCCGCGGCGGCCGCGTTCGTCGACGCCGACAAGGGCGTGGCCGATCCGCAGGCCGCCCTGGACGGGGCGCGCTCGATCCTCACGGAGAAGTTCTCCGAGGACGCCGACCTGATCGGCGAGCTGCGCGAGCGGATGTGGTCGCGCGGGCGGCTCGCCGCGAAGGTCAAGGACGGCAAGGAGGAGGACGGCGCCAAGTTCGCCGACTACTTCGACTTCGCCGAGCCGTTCACCCAGCTGCCCTCGCACCGCGTCCTCGCGATGCTGCGCGGCGAGAAGGAGGGCGTGCTCGATCTCGTCCTGGAGCCCGAGGAGCCCACCGAGGGACCGTCGTCGTACGAGGCGATCGTCGCGAGCCGGTTCGGGATCGCCGACCGCGGCCGGCCGGCCGACAAGTGGCTGGGCGACACCGTCCGCTGGGCCTGGCGCACCCGCATCCTGGTGCACCTCGGCATCGATCTCAGGCTGCGGCTGCGCACCGCCGCGGAGGACGAGGCGGTCGACGTGTTCGCCGCCAACCTGCGCGACCTGCTGCTGGCCGCCCCGGCGGGCACCCGCGCCACGCTCGGCCTCGACCCCGGTTTCCGTACCGGCGTGAAGGTCGCCGTCGTCGACGCGACCGGCAAGGTCGTGGCCACGGACGTGATCCACCCCCACGTCCCCGCCAACCGGTGGGACGAGGCGATCGCCAAGCTCGCGCGCCTCGCGAAGGAGCACACGGTCGACCTGATCGCGATCGGCAACGGCACGGCCTCCCGGGAGACCGACAAGCTCGCCGGGGAGCTCATCGCGAAGCACCCGCAGTTGAAGCTCACCAAGGTGATGGTGTCCGAGGCGGGCGCCTCCGTGTACTCGGCCTCCGCCTTCGCCTCCCAGGAGCTGCCGGACATGGACGTCTCGCTGCGCGGCGCGGTGTCGATCGCCCGGCGCCTGCAGGACCCGCTGGCGGAGCTGGTGAAGATCGACCCGAAGTCGATCGGCGTCGGCCAGTACCAGCACGACCTCTCCGAGGTGAAGCTGTCCCGCTCGCTGGACGCGGTGGTCGAGGACTGTGTGAACGGCGTGGGCGTGGACGTCAACACCGCCTCCGCGCCGCTGCTGGCCCGCGTCTCCGGCATCACCTCCACACTCGCCGAGAACATCGTGGCGCACCGCGACGCGAACGGGCCATTCAGGTCGCGGACCGCGCTGAAGAAGGTGTCGCGGCTCGGCCCCAAGGCGTACGAGCAGTGCGCGGGCTTCCTGCGGATCCGGGGCGGCGACGACCCGCTGGACGCCTCCAGCGTGCACCCCGAGGCGTACCCCGTGGTGCGGCGGATGGTGAAGACCACCGGGCAGGAGGTGGCCGGGCTGATCGGCAACACCTCGGTGCTGCGGTCGCTGAAGCCGGACCGGTTCGTGGACGAGACGTTCGGTCTGCCGACGGTCACGGACATCCTGCGGGAGCTGGAGAAGCCGGGGCGCGACCCGCGGCCCGCCTTCAGGACGGCCACCTTCAAGGAGGGCGTGGAGAAGATCTCCGACCTGTCGTCCGGGATGGTGCTGGAGGGCGTCGTCACGAACGTGGCCGCGTTCGGGGCCTTCGTGGACGTCGGGGTGCATCAGGACGGGCTCGTGCACGTGTCCGCGATGTCCAGGACGTTCGTGAAGGACCCGCGGGAGGTGGTGAAGCCCGGGGACATCGTCAAGGTGAAGGTGATGGACGTCGACATTCCGCGCAAGCGGATCTCCCTGACGCTGCGGTTGGACGACGAGGTGGCCGCGCAGGGTCCGCAGGGGGAGCAGAAGCGGGAGCGGGGCGGCAGGCCGCCTCGGCAGCGGCAGCAGCGGGGTGCCTCCGGCGGTGGCGGGAAGGGGCGGCCCTCGTCGGCGCCGGCTCCGTCCAACGGGGCGATGGCGGACGCGTTGCGGCGGGCCGGGCTGGCGTAGGCCGCCGGCGGTCGTGGCGGGGGCGGGTGGGTGCGCGGCCCGGTGTCGCGGGGTGCGCACCCGCTCGTGCCGCCCTGCGGCGTCGTTGCCCGCAGTGCCTGCTAGCGCTCCACGACCTTGCCGTCCGTCACCTCCAGGCGGCGGGTCACGTGGACCGCGTTGAGCATGCGGCGGTCGTGGGTGATCAGGAGGAGGGTGCCTTCGTAGGCGTCCAGGGCCGATTCGAGCTGTTCGATGGCCGGGAGGTCGAGGTGGTTGGTCGGCTCGTCCAGGACCAGGAGGTTGACGCCCCGGCCCTGGAGGAGGGCGAGGGCGGCCCTGGTGCGCTCGCCCGGTGACAGGCTCGACGCCGGGCGCGTGACGTGGTCCGCCTTGAGACCGAACTTGGCCAGCAGGGTGCGGATCTCGGCCGGCTCCGTGTCGGGGACGGCGGGCCGGAAGGCGTCCAGCAGGGACTCGGGACCGTGGAACAGCTTGCGGGCCTGGTCGACCTCGCCGAGCAGGACACCGGAGCCGAGCGCCGCGTGCCCGGCGTCGAGGGGGACGCGGCCGAGGAGGGCGCCGAGGAGCGTGGACTTGCCCGCCCCGTTGGCTCCCGTCACCGCCACCCGGTCCGCCCAGTCGATCTGGAGGGAGACCGGGCCGAGCACGAAGTCGCCGCGCCGCACCTCGGCGTCGCGCAGGGTGGCGACGACCGCGCCCGAGCGGGGCGCCGAGGCGATCTCCATGCGCAGGTCCCACTCCTTGCGCGGTTCCTCGACGACCTCCAGGCGTTCGATCATGCGCTGGGTCTGGCGGGCCTTGGCGGCCTGCTTCTCGCTGGCCTCGCTGCGGAACTTGCGGCCGATCTTGTCGTTGTCGTTGCCCGCCTTGCGCCGGGCGTTCTTGACGCCCTTGTCCATCCAGGCACGCTGCGTCTGGGCCCGGTCCTGGAGGGAGGCCCGCTTGTCGGCGTACTCCTCGTACTCGTCGCGGGCGTGCCGGCGGGCCACGTCCCGTTCCTCCAGGTACGCCTCGTAGCCGCCGCCGTAGAGGTTGATCTGCCGCTGGGCGAGGTCGAGTTCGAGGACCTTGGTGACGGTGCGGGTGAGGAACTCGCGGTCGTGGCTGACGACGACGGTGCCGGCGCGCAGGCCGGTCACGAAGCGTTCGAGGCGCTCCAGACCGTCGAGGTCCAGGTCGTTGGTCGGCTCGTCGAGCAGGAAGACGTCGTAGCGGGAGAGGAGGAGGGAGGCGAGACCGGCGCGGGCCGCCTGGCCGCCGGACAGGGACGTCATCGGCTGGTCCAGGTCGACGGTCAGGCCCAGCGCGTCGGCGGTCTCCTCCGCGCGGTCGTCGAGGTCGGCGCCGCCGAGGCCCAGCCAGCGCTCCAGGGCGGTGGCGTAGGCGTCGTCGGCTCCCGGGGCGCCGTCGACCAGGGCCTGGGTGGCCTCGTCCATGGCGCGCTGGGCCTCGGTGACGCCGGTGCGGCGGGCCAGGAACTCCCGCACGCTCTCGCCGGGGCGGCGCTCCGGCTCCTGCGGGAGGTGCCCGACGGTGGCGGTGGGCGGGGACAGGCGCAGCTCCCCCTCCTCCGGGGTGCTCAGCCCGGCGAGCATCCGCAGGAGGGTGGACTTCCCCGCGCCGTTGGCCCCGACGAGACCGATGACGTCGCCGGGTGCGACGACGAGGTCGAGCCCGGTGAACAGGGAGCGGTCGCCGTGGCCGGCGGCGAGGTTCTTGGCGACGAGGGTGGCAGTCATCAGACCGTCGATCCTAGGGCCTGTCCGACCATTCCCGTCTGCCGCGCTCCCGGGCCCGCTCAGCCGGGATTCCCGGGTCCCCGCCCGCCCGGCGCGCCCCGCGTGACCGCCGTCACCAGCACGCTTCCCGGGGCCCTGGCCACCACGAAGGCCTCCCCCTTCACCGCGCCCGCGTCCAGCGGGAGGCGATGGTCGCCCGGTGCGAGCACACCGTCGAAGACCTCGTGGACGTGGGTGCGGTGGAGCCGGTCGAGGCGGTACGCGGTGAGGCGGACCCGGCAGGGTGAGGTGACCTCGACGTCGGCGGCGGCGCTCGCTCCGAGACGGGTCAGGCGGCGGCGTTCGGCCGGGCCGCGGTCCAGGGCGTGTTCGATCTGGGCGACGAGTACCGGGACGATCGGGGCCAGGCCGTCCACGGGTCTCACGTCCACGCCGGCGTCCGCGAAGGCGCGGCGTACGGACGCGCGCCGGTCCTCGGTGACCGCGCGGCCGAAGGCGACGGCGCCGTAGCTCCGCAGTTCGTCGGCCGGTACGTCACGGGCGTCCTCGGTGATGTCGGCACCGATGCCGATGGTGCGCAGCGCGGCGGCGAGCCGGGCGAGCAGGGCGACGCGGGCGCCGATGAGCAGGACCCGGCGGCGGGGCCGGACGGCGCCGTCGAGCAGGGTGGCGAGGGCCGCGCGGTACTCGGCCCCGGCGAAGCGGTAGGGGCCGATGCCGTGGTAGCCGTTCAGCTCCAGGTCGGCGTGTGCGGCGGTCTGCCAGGCGAAGTCCCGCCAGACGAAGTCGTCGCCGTCCCGCAGGATCACGGCGGTCACCGCGCCGCAGGCCAGGTCCGCGCACTCGGGGCAGCCGTAGATGACGTGGCGGCCGCCGGGCAGGGGCGCGTCGGTCTCCAGGAGCAGGCCGCGGACCTGCGCGGTGAGGATCGCGGGCGGTACGTCGGAGGCGAGCGGGGAGACCGCGTCCAGGTCGCAGAGGCGGAACAGGAGGGGTCGTCCGTCGACGACGAAGTCCATGAAGTCGCGGTGGACCTGGAAGTCGCCGTCGGCCTGGACCCCGCCGGCGCGTGTCGCGGGGGCCAGACCGAAGGTCGCGTACTCGGCAGCCATGCGGTGAGTATTCCCGCGGCGGGACCGCTTGGAGCACGGCGTCGGGCGTTCGGTTAACGTCGCGGGGTGGAAACCGAACTGGATGGCGAGGTCGTCGTGGTCGGCGGCGGGGTGATCGGGCTGACGACGGCCGTGGTCCTCGCCGAGCGGGGCAGGCGGGTCCGGCTGTGGACCCGGGAGCCCGCGGAGCGGACCACCTCGGTGGTCGCGGGCGGGCTGTGGTGGCCGTACCGGATCGAGCCGGTGGCGCTGGCGCAGGCCTGGGCGCTGCGTTCCCTGGACGTGTACGAGGAGCTGGCGGTCCGGCCCGAACGGACCGGCGTACGCATGCTCGAAGGGGTGCTCGGCGAGACCGGCCTGGACGAGGTGGACGGGTGGGCAGCGGCCCGGCTGCCGGGACTGCGTGCGGCGAGCGCCGCCGAGTACGCCGGGACGGGGTTGTGGGCGCGGCTGCCGCTCATCGACATGTCGACTCATCTGCCCTGGCTGCGGGAGCGGCTGGTGGCCGCGGGCGGCACCGTGGAGGACCGCGCGGTGTCCGACCTGGCCGAGGCGGACGCGCCGGTCGTGGTCAACTGCACCGGCCTGGGCGCCCGCGAGCTGGTGCCGGACCCGGCGGTGCGTCCGGTGCGCGGGCAGCTGGTCGTCGTGGAGAACCCCGGCATCCGCACCTGGCTGGTCTCGGCCGACACGGACTCCGGGGAGACGACGTACTTCCTTCCGCAGCCGGGGCGGCTCCTGCTGGGCGGGACGGCCGAGGAGGACGCCTGGTCGACGGAGCCGGACCCGGCGGTCGCCCGGGCCATCGTGCGGCGGTGCGCGGCCCTGCGTCCGGAGATCGCCGGGGCGCGGGTGCTGGCGCACCTGGTGGGGCTGCGGCCGGCCCGGGACGCGGTCCGGCTGGAGCGCGAGGCACTGCCGGACGGGCGGCGGCTGGTGCACAACTACGGTCACGGCGGCGCGGGCGTCACCGTGGCCTGGGGCTGCGCCCAGGAGGCGGCCCGGCTCGCCTCCTGACGCCGTGTCCGGTCGGCCGGCCCGCGGGGCTCAGTCCTTGGGGTGCTTGCCGATCGGGTCGCCCTCCACGTCCGTGCCGGGGCCGGGGCCGATCCGGATCTCGAAGTCGCCCTCGTACTGCTTGTGCCCCTCGATGACGGCCAGTTCGACGGCTTCGGAGGCCATCTCGCCGCGCACGATGAGGGAGTCGCGGCGCAGGTCGCGCATGAGGGCGACGCACATGAGGATCATCACGATCACGAAGGGCGCCGCCGCGAGGATCGTGAGGTTCTGCAGACCGGTGAGCGCGTCGGCCTCGCCGCTGCCGATCAGCAGCATGATGGCCGCGACGGCGCCGGTCACCACGCCCCAGACGACGACCACCCAGCGGCTGGGTTCGAGGGCGCCCTTCTGCGAGAGCGTGCCCATCACGATGGAGGCCGCGTCGGCGCCCGAGACGAAGAAGATGCCGACGAGGATCATCACCAGCAGGCTGGTGGCGGTGGCGATGGGGTACTCGTGGAGCACGCCGAAGAGCTGGCCCTCCGGGGTCGAGTCCTCGCCCAGCCGGTGCTGTTCCTGAAGCCGCATCGCCGAGCCGCCGAAGATCGCGAACCAGACCAGGCTGACCGTGCTGGGCACCAGGATGACGCCGCCGATGAACTGACGGATCGTCCGGCCCCGGCTGATGCGGGCGATGAACATACCGACGAAGGGCGTCCAGGAGATCCACCACGCCCAGTAGAAGACGGTCCAGCTGCCCAGCCAGTCCGCGACCCCCTTGCCGCCGCTGATCTCGGTGCGGCCGGCCATCTGGGGCAGGTCGCCGAGGTAGGCGAAGACCGAGGTCGGCAGCAGGTCGAGGATGAGGATGGTCGGGCCCGCGACGAACACGAAGACGGCGAGCACCAGGGCCAGCACCATGTTGGTGTTGGACAGCCACTGGATGCCCTTCTCGACGCCGGAGATCGCGGAGGCCACGAACGCCACCGTGAGCACCGCGATGATGCCGACGAGCAGTCCGGTGCTGACCTTGTCCATCCAGTCGAGCTTCTCCATGCCGGAGCCGATCTGCAGCGCGCCGAGGCCGAGGGAGGCCGCGGAGCCGAAGATCGTCGCGATGATGGCCAGGATGTCGATGACCCTCCCGGCGGCGCCGTTGGCGTGCTTCTCGCCGATGAGCGGGGTGAACACCGCGCTCATGGTCTGCCTGCGGCGCCTGCGGAAGGTGCTGTAGGCGATGCCGAGACCGACCACGGCGTAGATCGCCCACGGGTGGAGCGTCCAGTGGAAGAGGGTGGTGGCCATGGCCGTCGCCATGCGGTCGCCGGAGTCGGCCGGGCTGGTGCCGGGCGGGGGCGTGGTGTAGTGCGCCAGCGGCTCGCTCACGCCGTAGAACATCAGACCGATGCCCATGCCCGCGCTGAACATCATGGCGACCCAGGACACGGTCCGGAACTCGGGCTCCTCGCCCTCGGCCCCCAGGTGGATGCGGCCGTAGCGGCTGGCCGCGAGCCAGAGGGCGAAGACCACGAAACCGGAGGCGGCCAGCGTGAACGCCCAGCCGCCGTTGTGCAGCAGGCCGCCGAGCATGCTGCTGGAGACGTCCTCCAGCGAGTCGGTGGCGGCGGCCCCCCAGATGACGAACGCCAGGGTCAGGACGGCCGTGACGCCGAAGACGACGCGGTCGGTCCGGGGCCTGTGCTCGTGCCCCGGCAGGCCCGCTTCCGACCCCGGAAGCGTGCCTCTTTCGTGCTCTTCCTCGCCACTTGGTCGGTCCTGCGTCACAGGCGGCACCTTTCCAGTCGATCAGGCCGAAAATACTCGTCCGCTACGCCCTTACCACGTAGGCCGCGGAACTCACCTCCTCAGCAGCGCGTGTCCGGTTCACCCGCCGTCACGTGGTAGGTCGCGCGCTCGTCCAGCAGCAGCGGCACCAGGGCCCGCTGCGGCTGGCGCAGCGGTACGTAGGCGCCCTCCTCCCCGGTCGGGCGCGCCTGTACACCGTGCAGCGCGAGTTCGTCCGCGACGTCCCGGTACTGGTCGGGGGCCAGCCGGTAGCCGCAGGGCGGGTCGCGGAGCACCTCGAAGTCCTCGGCCGGGTCGTTGTCGGCGCCGCCCAGGTAGACGGGTCCGGAATCGGCCAGGCCCGCCCGGCGGGCGGCGCCCGTGGCCGCCTCGACGCGTCCGCGCCGTTCGTCCGCGAAGCGGAACATGCCGTCCAGGGCGGCGAGCTGGGAGTCCACCCGGCGCCGGTGGTTGAGGGCGGGGTCCTGGCGCTCGGCGTCCGTCAGGGCGTCGACTCGGCTCTCGACGAGCAGTCCGACCGCGTGTTTCACGCCGGACATGTTGCGCAGGATGCGTTCCTGGCCGTCGCCCGCGGTCTGCTTGACGGGGTCGCCGGTCCCGGGGTCGGTCCAGATGCCGTACGTGCCCGTCGAGTACCCGGCGTGCCCGGCGGCGGGGCGGACGTACGCGCCGGACAGGGTGCGGGCCTCGTCGTGGACGGGCGCGGCGGTGTTGAGGTTGCGGGGCCAGAGGTCGAAGAGGTCCTTGTCGTAGTACGGGGGCGTGGCACCGTACTCGTGCAGGTCGTAGATGACGTCGGGGCGTTCGTCGCGGACGACGGCGGCCAGGGCGCGGGCCTCCCGGGTCGCCAGGGCCAGGTGGTCGCGGTTGACGTCGACGCCGTCGCTGTTGCCGCGGGTGTCGGCGGCCCGGCCGTCGGGGTTGGCGGTGGGCACGACCAGCACGGCCGTGCGGTCCAGGAAGCGCCGGGTCGCGCGGTCGGTGGCGTGGGCGAGGTCCCGCACGGTGGTCAGGCAGGCCTCGCGGCCGGCGGGTTCGTCGCCGTGCTGGCTGCACACCAGGAGCACCTTGTGCGCGGCGGAGGGTCTGCCGAGTGTCACGAGCCGGAGCGGACGGTTCTGCTTCGTGGTGCCGATGCGGTCGAGCGTGACCCGGTCGCTCGCCCGGTCGGCGGCGGCCAGGAGGGCCTGTTCCTCCGCCTGGGTGGTCCAGCGGGCGCCGTGTGTCCGCTCGAAGCCGGTGCGGGGCGGGCGGGGTGCGGAGGCGTCGGCGTGGGCGGGTGCGGTGAGCAGGGAGGGGGCCAGGAGGGACGCGGCGAGGGCCGCGGCGGTCGCGGTGAGGGCGCGCAGGCGGTTCATCGGCCTCCCTTCGGGACGCGGTGCGTGGGGTGCGGCGCGGGCGCCGGAGTGGCGGTTCGCGCACCCGCGGTAGCCCTGGTGGACGCGGCGGTGCCGCCGACGAACGGTACGCGGGCCGTCGTGCGGGAGCGGTCCAAGGTGGGCGTCGGCGTGTCGGCGCGAGGGCCTTCGGGGCCCTGGTCGACGCGCGGGGCGGAGGGGTGGGCCGGGGCCGCGGTCGCGAGCGGTCCCCGGAGGGTGAGGCGCATGCGTGTCGGCATGCGCGGACGGTACATCGGCCTCCTCCCGCGCATAAGGGGGCCGGGAGTGGCGCATGACGGCCGGATGGCGATCGTGTGACAGGAGTGGCCGTGGACATGACGGCGCGCACAGCGGCTGAATAGGCTCCGGCAAGGATTCCGAACACCTCTCGTGGCCCTACGACTTGGAGCTTTCGTGCACCGCAGAATCATCGTGCCGGGCGCATTGGGCGCCGCCTCCCTCATGCTGGCGATCCCGGCGTCGGCGGCGGCCCACTCCCCCGGCGCTCCGGGCATCGGCGACCCCGACTACCCGGCCTACGGCAACGGCGGTTACGACGTCTCGCACTACGACCTGCGCCTGAAGTACCAGCCGGCCACGGACCGGCTGGAGGGGACGGCGACGATCCTGGCCCGCACCACCGAGGACCTCTCGCGGTTCAACCTCGACTTCCTGCTGGACGTCGGCGAGGTGCGGGTGAACGGCGCCGAGGCCTCGTTCACGACCTCGGGCGAGCAGGAGCTGGAGGTCACCCCGAGGAAGCCGCTCGACAAGGGCGCACCCCTCACCGTCGTCGTCCGCTACAGCGGCGTGCCCTCCTCGAAGCAGGCGTTCGGCTTCACCAGCTGGCACCGCACCCTGGACGGCGGCGTCGCCGCGAACGAGCCCGAGGCCGCGGCCTGGTGGTTCCCCAGCAACGACCACCCGCTGGACAAGGCCACCTACGACGTGTCGGTGCAGGTGCCCGACGGCACCCAGGCGATCTCCAACGGCACTCTCCAGTCGACGAGTTCCCGGCTGGGCTGGACGCGCTGGAACTGGCGCTCGGACCAGCCGCAGGCCACCTACCTCGCCACCCTGGCGGTCGGGAAGTTCGACCTCACCACCGGCACCACCGAGGGCGGCATCCCGGTCGTCAACGCCTACAGCCGGGACCTGGGCGCGAACGACGGCGCGGCGCGGGCCAGCATCGAGCGGACCGGGGAGGTCGCCGACTGGCTGAGCGAGTACTTCGGGCCGTATCCGTTCGACGCGCTCGGCGGCTACGTGCCGAACACCACCACCGGGTACGCCCTGGAGACGCAGACCCGGCCGTTCTACAGCCCGCGCCAGTTCGCGAACGGGTCGAACGTGTCCGTCGTCGTGCACGAGCTGGCCCACCAGTGGTACGGCGACCTGGTCTCGGTGCGCGGCTGGAAGGACATCTGGATCAACGAGGGCTTCGCGCGGTACGCCCAGTGGCTGTGGTCCGAGCACGAGGGCGAGGGCACGGCGCAGGAACTGGCCGACTACACCTACGCCTCGCACCCTGCCGACGACCCGTTCTGGACGGTGCGGCCGGGCGACCCGGGTCCGGAGAACCAGTTCGACGGCGCCGTGTACGACCGGGGCGCGCTCGCCGTCCAGGCGCTGCGCAACGAGGTCGGGGACGAGGACTTCTTCGCGATCCTCAAGGGGTGGCCCGCGAAGTACGCCCACGGCAACGCGTCCGTCGCGGACTTCCAGCGGTACGCCGAGGAGGTCTCGCGCAGGCCGCTGGCCGCGCTGTTCGACACCTGGCTGTTCCAGCCGTCGAAGCCGGACGCCCCGGCGGCGGGCGCCCGGTCGCTCGGGAAGCCCTCCGAGGCGCCCGCGCAGCCCCGCTCGTGGCGCCGGATCGCCGCGACGAACGACGTGCACGAGCACTGAGTCGCGGACCGTCCTGGGCGGTGTCCCCGTGGTCGTAGACGGTCACGGGGATGCCGCGCCGGGCGAGGCGGTCCGCTATGAGCGGCTCCACGCGGGACCACTCCCCGCCGGCCGGGCCGCAGCCGATGCGGGGCATGTGCACGGACGCGCCCAGCTCGGCCGCCCTGTCGGCGAGGACGCCGAGGGCCGTGCCGACGGCCTCGTAGCGCACGGGGACGCCCTTGCCGCCGTTCTCGTGCCGCGTTGGCCGATCATGTTGGCCACCCGCACGTACGGCTCGACCCGGACGAACTGGACCGCGCCGAGGCCGAAGTCGTGGGACGCGCGGTCGCGGTGCCGGGCGCGGTACGCCGCCTCGGGCTCGGGCCGGCGGCGGGAGACGGCCGGGACGAAGCCCTTGCCCCAGCCGCCGACGTCGTTGCACACGTGGGCGATCACCTTGACGCCCTTGACCGACGGCGCGGTGGCGTCACCCCGGACGTACCTGATCTCCGACATGACGCCACCGTAGGGGCTGCCACTGACAGGGGGCCCCGGGCCGCTACTCCTTCGGCGTCGACGGCTCCTGCGCGGCCTGCCGCGCCACCCGGCGCCGCACGCCGAACCAGCCGGCCACCAGCAGCACCGCGATCAGCGGCACCAGGAGCACGGTCTTGCGGCCGACCTCCGCGTCGTTCCACATCAGGCCGACGACCGCCAGCAGGAAGGCGATCGTGACGATCTCCGTGACAGGGCTGCCGGGCAGCCGGAAGCGCGGCCGTTCGACCAGGCCCGCACGCGCACGGCGGACGAACACCAGGTGGCAGACCATGATGATCACCCATGTGCTGATGACGCCCAGGGAGGCAACGTTCAGCACGATCTCGAAGGCCTTGTCCGGCACCAGGTAGTTCAGCCCGACACCGAGGACGCACACCGCGCAGGTCAGCAGGATGCCGCCGTAGGGAACCTGGCTGCGGCTCATCACCCCGGTGAACCTGGGCGCGGAGCCCGCCATCGCCATGGAGCGCAGGATGCGGCCGGTGGAGTACAGGCCGGAGTTCAGCGACGACATCGCGGCGGTGAGGACGACCAGGTTCATCACGTCACCGGCGGCCGGCACCCCGATGCCCGACAGCACCGTGACGAAGGGGCTCTCGTCGCCCGAGTAGAGCGAGCTGGGCAGCAGCAGGGCCAGGAGCACGACCGAGCCGACGTAGAACAGGGCGACCCGCCACATGATCGAGTTCACCGCGCGGGGGACGATCTTGTGCGGCTCGGCGGTCTCGCCCGCGGCGACGCCGACCAGTTCCAGGGCGGCGTAGGAGAAGATCACGCCCTGCATGACGAGGACCACGGGCATCACACCGTGCGGGAGGACGCCGCCGTGGTCGGTGATCATGCCCACGCCCGGGGTCTGTCCGCTCACCTCATGCCGGGTGGCCAGGAGGAAGATGCCGATCAGCATGAAGCCGACGAGGGTGGCGACCTTGACGATCGCGAACCAGAACTCCATCTCGCCGAAGATCTTCACCGAGATGAGGTTCACGGCCAGGACCACCGCGAGGGCGGCCAGGGCGAGCACCCATTGGGGAATGCTCGTGAACATGCTCCAGTAGTGCGTGTACAGCGCGATCGCGGTGATGTCGGCGATACCGGTGGTGGACCAGTTCAGGAAGTACATCCAGCCGGCGACGTAGGCGCCCTTCTCGCCGAGGAACTCGCGCGCGTACGACACGAAGGATCCGGAGGAGGGTCGGTAGAGCACCAGCTCACCGAGGGCCTTGACGACGAAGAAGGCGAAGACGCCGGCGACGAGGTAGGCGATCGCGAGCGCCGGTCCGGCGTCGCGCAGGCGCCCGCCGGCGCCGAGGAAGAGACCGGTGCCGATCGCGCCGCCGATCGCGATCATGTTGACGTGGCGGGCCTTGAGGTCCTTGCTGTAGCCGGCGTCGCCCGCGTCCGCGGGTCGTCCGGCCGCCCGGGGATGGGCGGCCTGTGCCGTGGCGACGGCGTCCTTGCTCACGGGTGGTTCCACTCTCTGGTGCGCCCGGGCGGGAGGGGCCCGGATCGTCCGTACGGTGACAAGGCCCGCACCACCCTCGCGGCACAGACCAACGCAGCACCTTCCCACGACGCTGCGTAGGCATGCGGTGTCCCGTGTCACACAACGTGACTCCTCACATGATCCGCCGCCGGTCTCCATCCGGTGCACAAGAGGTGTCACAGCATTGGTGGGACAGCGATACTGCTGTGCATGACGACGAGCGACACCGAGGCAGCCGATGCCGGGGGGCCGACCCTCACGATCGACGAGCTGGCCGCACGGGCCGGCGTCACGGTGCGCACGGTCCGCTTCTACGGCACCAGGGGACTGCTGCCGCCGCCGGTGATCGGCCCGCGCCGGGTGGGGCGCTACGACGGGGAGCACCTGGCCCGGCTGGCGCTGATCGAGGAGTTGCAGCACCAGGGCATGACGCTGGCCGCGATCGAGCGGTATCTGAGGCGGCTGCCGTCCGACCTGAGCGCCCACGACCTGGCGCTGCACCGCGCGGTGGTGGCCTCCTGGGCGCCGGAGACGGTGGAGCGGGTCAGCCGGGAGGAGCTGGGCAGAAGGGCGGGACGGCCGCTCACCGACGAGGAGGTGGACCGGCTGGGGGCGATGGACGTCGTGGTGCCCGAGGGCGAGGGCTACCGCGTCGACGCCGGGCTGCTCCGGCTCGGCGTCGAGCTGCTCGACGTGCCCTTCTCCCCCGAGACGGTCCTCGCCGCCCGCACCGCCCTCCTGGAGCACTCCCGCGCCGCCGCGCGGGACCTGTCGCGGCTGCTGCGCGACGCGGTCGCCGAACGCGAGGCGCGGGACGTGCGGTCGTTGTCCGCGCACATGCACCCGCTGGTGGTGCAGGCACTGCTGACCACGTTCCAGCGGTCGCTGCGCGAGGAGCTGCGGGAGTGGCTCGACAAGGAGACCGGTGAGCGACCCGGCCCGTGATCCGGCCCGTGATCCGGCTCAGCGGCCGTCCGTGAAGACCTCGCCCTTCTCCGCCTTCTCCACCAGCAGCGCGGGCGGGGTGAAGCGCTCGCCGTAGTGGTCGGCCAGTTCCCGGGCGCGGGCGACGAAGCTCGGCAGACCCCCCTCGTAGCCGTTGATGTACTGCAGGACGCCGCCGGTCCAGCCCGGGAAGCCGATGCCGAGGATCGAGCCGATGTTGGCGTCGGCCACGGAGGTCAGCACGCCCTCCTCCAGGAGCCTGACGGTGTCCAGCGCCTCCGAGAAGAGCATGCGTTCCTGCATGTCGGCGAACGGGATCGCGTACCCCGGCTTGGTGAAGTGCTCGCGCAGCCCCGGCCACAGCCCGGCGCGCTTGCCGTCCTCGCCGTACGCGTAGAAGCCCGCCCCACCG
>NZ_JODM01000040.1 GCF_000717995.1 Streptomyces violaceorubidus | reverse complement strand
TTGAGACGTCAGACACCTCGATCAACAGCTCGGGGGCCTCGCTCGTTGCGCTTGTCGGCCCATCACCCGATCGGTGGCGACCTCGAAGAAGCTCACTGACG
Organism: Streptomyces violaceorubidus; assembly: GCF_000717995.1. Lineage (GTDB taxonomy): Bacteria > Actinomycetota > Actinomycetes > Streptomycetales > Streptomycetaceae > Streptomyces > Streptomyces violaceorubidus. Next base: position 43,864 of record NZ_JODM01000040.1, on the reverse strand, counting down.
AGGCGGCTGTGCAACTGGGCCTCCATGTGTCCGAGTGTCTTGCCGTCCCGGAGCTTCAGCAGCCGGAGCGACCCCGCCATCCCCGCGTGATCCTCCCGGGCCGTCGGCATCACCTGGATCTCGACGTGCCTCGACTGCCCGATGTCCAGGAGGTGTTCGAGCTGCTGACGGAGCACCATTCTGCCGCCGAGCGGGCGCCGCAGTGTCACCTCTTCCTGGACAAAGGTGAGCTGGGCCCGGGGGACCCGGTCGAAGACCGCCTTCCGTGCCATGCGGGCGGAGACGTAGCGGTCGACCTCCTCCTCCGTGAACGCCGGGCGGCGCATCGCGTACAACGCCCGTGCGTACTCCGGCGTCTGCAACAGCCCGTGGATGTGATGACCGGCGTAGGCCCCCAGCTCGACCGCCTCGTCCTCCAGTCTGGCCAGGTCCCGCACCTTCTTCGGATACCGGGCCCGCTCCACGTCCACCTTCATGGTGGCGATCTTGCCGCCCGCGCCCAGGACCTCGTCGGCCTTGTCCAGGAAGTCCGGCTTGGGGATGCGCCGCCCGCGCTCGACCGACGAGACCAGGTCCTCGCCGTACCCGATCGCGGCGCCCAGCTCCGGCTGGGTCATCCCGGCCGACTCGCGCCACATCCTGACCTGCCGCCCGACCGTCTTGAGTACGGCCTCGGACTCCTCGTCCTCCATGTCACCCCTTCCCGGGCGCCCCGGGCGGTCACCCTCGGTGTCGAGATCGTCACCGTGCAGAGTAGGGGTGCGCGGCCACGGCGCTCCGGCCGAGCTCCGCGGCGCAGCGCGGCCGTCCGACCCGTGTCATGACGTGAACGTTTCCACACCGTTCCGCCCCTGAATCGACCGCCTGCCTTCGAATAGGGTGCTGGACGTCGTACGTACGGACAGCGGTGTGGGCAGTGCCGAGGGGAGTTCCAGGTGGGCGGGACAGCCGGCGCCGTCTGGGGGCGTGCCGAACAGCAGGACTTCCGCAGCCGGGTGCGCGGGACGCTGCTCGGTGCTGCCGTCGGCGACGCCCTCGGCGCGCCCGTCGCCGGCCTCGGCCTCGACGCGATCCGGGAGGCGCACGGCGCGGAGGGACTGACCGACCTCGCCACCGCCCACGGCCGGCGCGGTGCCGTCACCCACCTCACCCAGCTCACCCTGTTCTCCGTGGACGGGCTGATCCGCGCGCAGGTACGGCGGGACACCGGCGCCTGGCATCCGCCGACCGACCTGCACCGGGCCTACCGGCGCTGGGTCGCCACCCAGCGCGACTGGGGACCCGACCTGCGGCGCAAGGACGACGGCTGGCTGGCCCACGAGGAGTGGCTGTACGTCCGCCGGGGCGCGCCGCGCGCGCTGCTGCTCGGCCTCGGCGACGAGACGATGGGCACCCCCGAGTCGCCCAAGAACCCCGGCGAGCGCGGCCCCGAGGCCGCCGCCCGCTCGGCGCCGTTCGGGCTGCTGGTCGGCTGGGAGCCGCAGCTGGTCGCCCAACTGGCCGTGGAGTGCGCGGCCCAGACCCACGGTCACCCCACCGGCTACCTGGCGGCGGGCGCGTACGCCGTGATCGTGCACGGGCTGGCGCGCGGCGAGAGCCTGGACGCCGCCGTGCAGCGGGCCCTGGCGCTGCTCGCCGCCCGGCCGGGGCACGAGCCCGTCACGGACGCGCTCCAGCACGCCCTCGGCGCGGTGCGCCAGGGGCTGCCGGTCCCGTCCCGGGTGACCGGGCTGATCGGCGCGGGCACCGCGGAGGGCCTGGTCGCCGCCGCGGTGTACTGCGCCCTCGTCGGCGAGGACGTACGGCACGGGCTGCGGCTGGCCGTCAACCACGACGGTCCCTCGGCGGCGGCCGGCGCCCTCACCGGGGGCCTGCTCGGTGCCCTGCACGGCGAGACGGCGCTGCCCCCGGCCTGGCTGGCCGAACTGGAGGGCCGCCCGACCGTCCTGGAGCTGGCCGACGACTTCGCCATGGAGATGACCCAGGGCCCCGCCCTGCACGGCCCGGCGGACTCGTCCCCCGGGTGGCTGACGCGGTACCCCCGGGCGTAGGCCCGCCCGTGCGCGGACCCCGGCGCCAACGGTCAGCTTTCGAGAAGCGGTGGCCCGTGGGCCGCGGCTAGCGTGGCGGCCATGGACATTAGCATTCACACCACCGTGCTTCCGCACGACGACCCGGAGGCGTCCCTCGCCTTCTACCGGGACGTCCTCGGCTTCGAGGTCCGCAAGGACGTCGGGAACGGCAAGATGCGCTGGATCACGGTCGGCCCGGCCGGCCAGCCGGACGTCTCGCTGCTCCTGGCACCGCCCGCCGTGGACCCCGGCATCACCGACACCGAGCGCCGCACCATCGCCGAGATGATGGCCAAGGGCACCTACGGGTGGATCCTCCTGGCCACCGAGGACCTCGACGGCACCTTCGACAAGGTGCGCGCCCAGAACGCCGAGATCGTCCAGGAACCGACCGAGCAGCCGTACGGCATCCGGGACTGCGCCTTCCGGGACCCGGCGGGCAACCAGATCCGCATCCAGGAACTGCGCTGAGCCCGGCCGGTGCCCCCCGTGCGGGCACCGGCCGCTCCCGCCCGGCCGGGACGGATCCCCTAGTCGCCCACGGGGGTGCGTCCCACCGGCTTCTCCACCTCGCCGTCCTTCTGCTCCGGGATCGCGGCCGCCGCACCGGCGGCGCCGCCGTCCCCGTCCGTGTTGACGCGCTCGATGATCGCCAGCCGCTCCGGGGTGTCCTCCGGCTTCAGGCAGCCGACCAGGACGTACAGGACCAGCGAGACCGCCAGCGGGACGGAGACCTGGTACTCCAGCGGTACCCCGCCGTCCACGCTCCAGTTGATCGGGTAGTTGACCAGCCAGAACGCGACCAGGCCCAGACCCCAGCTGGTGAGCGCCGCCGTGGGACCCGAGCGGCGGAAGGGCCGCAGCAGACCGAGCATCATCGGGATCGCGATCGGGCCCATCAGCCCCGCGACCCACTTGATCACCACGGTGATGATGTCCTTGAACGTCGGCGAGTCGACCTGCGTCGCCACCGCCATCGACAGACCGAGGAAGACCACCGTCGTCAGCCGGGCCGCCAGCAGCCCGGACCGCTGCCCCCAGCCGCGCGCCCGCTTCGACAGCACCGGCGCCACGTCACGGGTGAACACGGCCGCGATGGCGTTGGCGTCCGAGGAGCACATGGCCATGGTGTGCGAGAAGAAGCCGACGATGACCAGTCCGAGCAGGCCGTGCGGCAGCAGCTGCTCGGTCATCAGGGCGTAGGAGTCGGACCCGTCCGGCTTCTGCGACTCCACCAGCAGCGGCGACATCCACATCGGGAAGAACAGCACCAGGGGCCAGACCAGCCACAGCACCGCCGACAGCCGCGCCGACCGGGTGGCCTCATGGGCGTTGCGCGTGGCCATGTAGCGCTGGGCCTGGTTGAGCATGCCGCCGTTGTACTCGAAGAGCTTGATGAACAGGAAGGCCAGCAGGAACACCGTCCCGTACGGGCCGACCAGCGGTTTTCCGTGGCCCTGGAGGGCGGGCTCGTCCCAGACGCCGAAGAAGCCGCCGTGGTCGCCGAGCTTCATGACGACGGCCACGAACATCGCGACACCGGCCAGCAGCTGGATGACGAACTGGCCCAGCTCCGTCAGCGCGTCCGCCCACAGGCCGCCGATCGTGCAGTAGACGCCCGTGATGACGCCGGTGATCAGGATGCCCTGGTTGAGGGTGATGCCGGTGAAGACCGACAGCAGCGTGGCGATGGCCGCCCACTTCGCGGCCACGTCCACGATCTTCAGCAGCATGCCGGACCAGGCCAGCGCCTGCTGGGTGGGCAGGTTGTACCGGCTCTTGAGGTACTCCAGCGGCGAGGCCACGTGCAGCCGGGAGCGCAGCCGGTTGATGCGCGGCGCGAACAGCTTGGAGCCGATGGCGATGCCGAGCGCGATGGGGAACGACCACGTCACGAAGGACGTGACGCCGTAGGTGTAGGCGATGCCGGCGTAGCCGGTGAACATCACCGCGCTGTAGCCCGACATGTGGTGCGAGATGCCGGACAGCCACCACGGCATCTTGCCGCCGGCCGTGAAGAAGTCGCTGACGTCGTCGACGCGTTTGTGCGACCAGACACCGATCGCCACCATGACGGCGAAGTAGCCGATGAGCACGGACCAGTCGAGACCGTTCATGTGCCCCCTTCCGGGGTCCGCCTTGTGAACTCCGCTCAGCTGGTTGGCACTTCGCACGAGCGGGGTAGGGGCGTGGCAGGCCGCGAAGTGCCCGCTCATCGTGGGTGCGTCGACGCGGGCACGACAAGGAAGGGGAAGGTCAAGAGGAGGTAAAAAGGTTCGCCTTACTGACCTGCGTTCACGGACATGAACGGCAGCGGGGGCGGCCCGACACGGCCGCCCGGCCCGCTACTTCAACTCGTCCGGGCACGGTGTGCCCCGCTTCAGCCCGTACGGCGCCGACAGCCGGTACGTACCCGCCTCGGGGGCCAGAAGCGTCGTCCAGACGTCGCCGTCGGCGGTCTCCTCGGTCTCCGCCAGACAGCCGTTGACGTTGTCGTACGTCTTCGGCGTGCCCTCCGGGGCGTTCTTGGAGGCCTCGGTCTCCTGGGGCGGCTCGAGCTTGTTGCCCTCGTCGTCGACGAGGCTCAGCCACGGCGAGTACGGCATCCGGACCAGGATGCGGCCGGGCCGCCGCACGTCGATCACCCACTCGTCCTGCTCGGCCCGCTGGACGACCGCGTCGGGCTCCGCCAGCGGCGTCGGATCGGTCACCTGGAACAGCTGCCAGTTGGCGTCGCCCCAGATCTGCTTCAGGTACGGCAGGCCCCGCTGGAGCAGCTCCCGCTCGCGCTTGCCGCCGTCGCCGTCCGGTTCGCCCTTGGGCAGCACCACGTAGTGCACCGCCCAGCGCTTCAGCCAGTCGTGGTAGTTCGCCGAGTTGAGGGTGTCGTCGTAGAAGATCGGGTTGCGCTCCATGTCCGCCTGCCGGGTCCAGCCGCGGGCCAGGTTCACGTACGGCGCGAGCGCCGAGGCCTCCCGGTGGGAGCGCGCCGGCACGGCCTCCACCCGGCCCTGCTCGGCGCCGACCTCCTGCAACTCGTTGACGAGCGGCGCCAGCTCCCGCGCCCAAGAGGCGGCGGGCGTGGTGTGGATGATGTCGTCGGCCGACTTGAAGCCGATCCAGCCCACGAAGCCGACGATCGAGACCACCAGCGCGTACCACCTGCGCGACTTCACCACCGTGAACGGCAGCGCCGCCACCAGCGCCACCCCGGCGAAGAGCATCGGCAGGCGCGTGATGTTGGAGCCGATCTGCGAGCTGATCAGCCAGACCAGCAGCACCGACAGGCCGTAGACCGCCGACGTGATCCGCACCGTCTTCCAGTCGCTCGGCACCAGCCAGTAGATCAGGCCCGCGTACACGATCGGCAGCAGCGCCGAGCCGAACCCCATCGGCTGCGTGCCGGAGAAGGGGAACAGCACCGCCGACAGCGCGACGACCACGCTCGGTGCCACGCCCAGCGCCCAGGCCCCCGGGCGGCGCTTCTGCAGGAACAGGGCCACCGCCACCAGACCCACGAACAGGCCCGAGACCGGCGAGGCCATCGTGGACAGCGCGGCCAGCGGCGCCGCGCACAGCCCCTTGGCCCAGCGCTCGTGCCGCCAGCGGTGGGGCCAGCAGAACACGGCGGCGACCGCGCCCAGCCCGAACATCATGCCGAGCCCGAACGTCACCCGCCCCGACACCGCGTTGCCCAGCAGCGCGAACAGGCCCGCCAGCGACGCCCACAGCGGGTTGCGGACCACCCGGCTGCGGATCAGGACCATCGTCAGCAGTCCGGCCGACACCGTCCCCGCGATCATCATCGTCGTGCGCACGCCGAGCACCGACATCAGGTACGGCGAGATCACGCTGTACGACACCGGGTGCATGCCGCCGTACCAGGCGAGGTTGTACGCCGAGGCCGGGTGCCGGCCGACGAACTCGGCCCACGCGTCCTGCGCCGCGAGGTCGCCGCCGCTGTTCGCGAACGTGAAGAACCATGCTATGTGGAGCACCCCGGCCAGGGCGGTCACGGACAGCACCGGATGGCGCAGCATGCGCTCGCGCAGGGCGAGGAAGGCGGCGTTCACCGCCGAGGGCGCCTTCGGCTCGGCCGGCGGCCGCTGCCCGGCGGGGCGGGGGTCACCGTCGTCCCTGCGGGGCGCGGGTACGCGGGCTCGCGGGCCGGCTCCCGAACCCGGATCGGCGTTGTCGGCGCGTGTCGGCTCCGCAGTGGCCACCTGAAGGCACTCCCCGTGTCCCGTCTTCTCCTTTGGGCCGTGTCCCGTTCCCGCGACCGGCGACTGCCCCGTCTCGTGACGCTAGCACGCGCCCGCGCACCGCTGCCTCCTGCCTTTCGCGGCACCGCCGGGGACGCGAACGCCCCCGCGGCCGGACGGCGGCGGGGGCGCGGGGCGTCACTGCGGCCCGGACGGGCCGTCCGTCAGCCCAGGCGGGTCAGCTTGGCCGACAGGCCCGGCTCGACCAGCTCGTCCCGCAGGGCCACCGGCACCTTCACCGCGCCGCTGGTCCCGCCGTCGCCGACCGTGAGGGTGCCGACCTTGGTCCCGGCAGGCGCCGTGTGCGGCACCTCGTCCGCGTCGAACGTCAGCTTCACGGTCAGTCCGGCCCAGCCGACGGCCTTGACGTCCCGCGTCGCGACGACCGGCGTACGGCCGCCGAGGCCGTCGTCGACGTACCCGACGACGGTCCCCTTCTTCAGGATCGTCGACGACTTCAGGATGTCCTGCGCGGCCCGGATCAGCTGGTCGCTGGAGTCCAGCGCGGCACCGAGGATGGTGTTGTCCGCGCCGCCCGCCGGCTGGCGCACCACGGCACCGACGATGGTCCGCGTCTCGCCGCCGACCTCCTTCTTCGCCGCGAAGACCAGATTGCCGAGGGCGGAGGTGGTGGTGCCGGTCTTGATGCCGACGACGTCGTTGTGGCCGACCAGGTGGTTCCAGTTGGAGTGGTTGACACCCTTGTAGTCGTCGTACGACATCATCGCGGCGACCTCGCGGAAGGCAGGCTCCTTCATCGCCTCCTTGGCCAGCTTCACCTGGTCCACGGCCGTGCTCACCGTCGTGTTGTTCAGCCCCGACGGGTCGGTGTACGTCGTGTTGGCCATGCCGAGGTCCTTCGCCGCGGCGTTCATCTTCTCCACGAACGCCTTCTCGGACCCCGCGTCCCAACGGGCCAGCAGTCGCGCCACGTTGTTCGCGGACGCGATCAGGATGCTCTCCAGGGCCTCGCGCTGGGAGACCGAGTCGCCCTCGGACACGTTGACCGTCGACTCCTGACCGGCCTGCGACTGGTCCTCCGCCGCCTGGTCGATCTTGATCTTCGGACCGTCGGCGCCGCTCTTGAGCGGGTGGTCGCGCAGGATGACGTACGCGGTCATGACCTTGGCCACGCTCGCGATCGGCACCGGCTTCTGGTCGCCGGACGAGCCGAAGCTGCCGATGCCCTGCACGTCGAGCGCGGCCTGCCCGCTGGACGGCCAGGGGATCTCCGGCTTGCCGCCGTCGAAGGTGAAGCTGTCCTGCGCCGTCAGGTCGAGGGTGGGCGCGGGCAGCGGGCGCATCGACTGCACGACCCCGAAGACGATCAGCAGCAGGATGACCAGCGGCGTCCAGATCTTCACCCGGCGCACCGTGGTGCGCAGCGGCGTCTCCGGCGGCGGCGGGGTGTTGGTCAGCTCCGCCAGCAGGTCCAGCGGAGGCTTGGGCGGCAGCGGCTGCTGGGTGGTCCGGTCGGGCCCGACGTGCGGTACGGCGGTGGTGGTGCCGGTACGGGGCGCCCGCGAGGGCGGGGAGGCGTCGCCGGGGGACGTCTGGGCCCGCGGGGCCTCGGGGGCACCCGGGGGCCTGCGGGTCGCCGGGTCGTCCGGATTCCGCAGCGCCACGAACTTGCTGGTCCGCTCGGCGTCGCCCGCCTCGCCCGCCTCGCCCGCCTTGCGGGCCTTGTCGGCCTTCTTGGCCGCCGCGGCGGCATCGCCCAGCTTCAGCATGGTCGTCGGCTGGTCCACGGCGGGCCGCGGCGCCTTGAACACGGCGGTGGGCTGATCGACCGGCTTGCGGCCACCGTCGCCCTCGTCATCGCCGCCCCGGCCCTCCGGGTCCGCTCCCGCGCCCCGCTCCGATCCCGAGGCCCCCGACGCACCGCCCGCACCGGCACCCGCGTCCGCCTCCGGGCGGGAGTCGGCGTCGGAAGCCGGGTCCGAGTCCCGGTCTGCGTCCGGGTCCGCGTCTGCGCGGGAGCCGGACGCCGGGCGCGTGGCGGCGCCGGAGCCGTTGCCTGCATCGTTGCCGGCGGCCGTATCGGCGCCGGGAGCCGAGCCGGAGCCGGAGGCCGCGTCCGCGCCGGTGCCTGCGTCGCTGCCGGCGGCCGTATCGGTGCCGGAGCCCGTGCCCGGGTCGGTGTCCGTGCCGACGGCGCTGCCCTCGCCGGAGGCCGCGTCCGAGTCCGGGGCTGCGTCCGTGTCCGCGGAGGAGTCCGCGTCCGCGCCGGAACCGGACGGCGGGCGCGTGGCGGTGCCTGCGTCGTTGCCGGCGGCCGTATCCGCGTCGGCAGCCGAGCCGGAGCCGACGGTCGTGTCGGTGCCGACGGTCGTGTCGGTGTCGGTGCCGGTGCCGGTGCCGGAGCCCGTGCCCGGGTCTGTGTCCGTGCCGGAGGCCGGAGCGGCTTCGGCACCGGGAGCCGAGTCGGAGCCCGTGTCCGCGTCGGAGTCGGCAGCCGAGCCGGAACCGGAAGCCGTGCCCGTGGCGGGATCGGTGGTCGAGCCCGCGCCCGCGCCCGAGCCCGTGTCCGCGTCGGTGTCGGAGGTCGGGACGCCGGCGGAGTCCGTGTCGGGGCCGGGGGCGGCGTCGTGGGCGGTCTCGGCGGTCTGCGGGCCGTCGGTCTCGGTGTCCGCGGCGGTCTGCTCGCCGTCGGCGCCGTCGCCGTCCCGCGGGTCCTCGAGCCGTGCGTTGGCGGCGGCCCGCTCGTCCGCGGTGGCCACCCAGGCCGCTACGGCGTCCCGCAGCCGGCCGTCGTTGCCCGCGGTGGGCTCCGCGCGGGCGCCCTCGGGCGCCTCCGGAGCCTCGGCCGTCCCGGCGGCGTCCTCGTCCTCGCCGGAGTCCTCCGCCTCCGTCTCGCGGACGGACAACACGCGGGTCGCCGTGTCGACGCCCCCGCGGGACCCGGCACCGGACCCCGCGGAGCGCTTCGCGTCCTCCCGTGCCACCGCCAGCCGCGGATCACGCCGCTCGCTCGCCTCGGTCCTGGCTTCGGGAACCGGACCCGCGCTCCCCGACGTCGGTTCTTCCGACGACTCGCGCTGCTTCGACCTGTCGGGGGACTCGCCCGCCACCGATGCCTCCTCCATGCGCCGCACGTCCTGTGCGCGCTACCGAACCCGTACCGAAACCATTTACCAGTGTCCTGTGTACGGGTGGAACCCACGCGGAAGACGAGAACGACATACCTACTGGTTCCACTACGAAGCGGTCACGCACCCTCGACAGACCAATGTGAGAGGGGTCACCCTGTCTGTCATCCACGCGGGGAGGCATGGATGGGCAGGAGCCGCAGAACACTTCCGGAAGAGCTTCTGCTGCTGGCGTTGGACCCGACCACGGGTACCACCGCACAGCCGCAGTCGCTCGACCTCGGTCTGGCCGGAGCACAGCTGGTGGAGCTGGCGCTGGCCGGACGGATAGCCCCAGACGGGGATCGTATCGCCGTGGTGGCCCCACGGCCGACAGGAGATCCAACACTGGACTGCGCGTTGGAGTTGCTGCGAAGGCGTGGCGCTCCCGTGCGGGCGGTCAACTGGATCGGCGGGCCCCGCCTGGGGCTGCGCCAGACCTACCTCTCGCATCTGGAGCGATGCGGCATGGTGCATGCCGTGGAGGGCCAGATGTGCGGGGTGCTGCCGACGACTCGCTACCAGGCGACGGACACGGCGATCAGCAGGGAGATCAAGGCCCGGCTCGACTCGGCGATCCGCACCGGCGTCCCGCCGGACCCGCGGACCGCGGCGCTCGCCGCGCTGGCCCACGCGGTCGGACTCGGCAAGCACCTCTATCCGGGCAACGAAGGACGCTCGTCGCGGTCCCGGCTGCGGGACCTCATCAGGCACGACCCCATGGGCGGTCTGGTGGCGCACGCGGTGATGGACGTCCAGAACGGCGCTGCGGCACAGCCACGCCGCAGTCCGGCCCCGGTCGGCCGCCAGGCCCCGGGACCGGGGGCCAGGACCGCCCCGGAACCCGCCCGCGGTGTTCCGGCGCAACCGCGCCACGGATCCATGGCGCGAGCGGTGGCCCACTAGCCCGACGGGCGCACCGCACCGCACCGCACCGCACGCAGCACCCGCACGACCGCACCACAGCACCGCCGCACCGCCAGTCCCCAAGCCCGGTCACGGGAGCCGCAGGTCCGCGCGGGGCGGCGGAACCGACCGTGTGTCCGGTCCACCCGGACCGCGGAAAGGTTCCGCCGCCCCGCGCGGCCGCATGTGGGGGTGGCGTTCCGAACTGGCGTGTACGCGGCGCATATCGACCGTTTCCCAGCGGTACGAAGCACCTTGGTGGCAGTCTGCTCAGCAGCAGATACACAAAGTGGCAAGTATGAGTCACGCAGCCGGAGGTGCACGTCCCGTGGCGTCGAGTGTCAATCCCACCGTAAGGCGGCGTCGGCTGGGCCAGGAGCTGCGCCGGCTCCGCGAGATCAAGGGCATGACGGCCGAGGAGGTCGCCGAGCGCCTGCTGGTCTCGCAGTCGAAGATCAGCCGCCTGGAGAACGGCCGGCGCAGCATCAGCCAGCGGGACGTCCGCGACCTGTGCGGGGTGTACGAGGTAGAGGACCAGCGGATCGTCGACTCGCTGATGCAGATGGCGAAGGACTCGCGCCAGCAGGGCTGGTGGCACGCCTTCGGGGACATCCCGTACAGCGTCTACATCGGTCTGGAGACCGACGCGGAGTCGCTGCGGACCTACGAACCCCAGATCATCACCGGCCTGTTGCAGACCCGGCCCTACGCCGAGGCCCTCATCCAGGGCGCGTTGCCCGAGACGTCGGTCGCCGACGTGGAGAAGCGGGTGCAGGTCCGCATACGGCGGCAGGAGCGCATCTCCGCCGAGCACAACCCGCTGCGGCTGTGGGTGGTGCTCGACGAGGCCTGCCTGCGCCGGGTGGTGGGCGGCAGGCAGGTGATGCGGGAGCAGTTGGAGCACGTCGCCGAGATGTCGCAGCTGCCGCACATCACCGTGCAGGTGCTGCCGTACGACGTGGGCGCGCACCCGGGCATCAACGGCCAGTACTCCATCCTGGAGTTCGCCGACACGGCCGACTCCAGCGTGGTGTACATCGAGGGAGTGACCAGCGACCTGTACCTGGAGAAGGCGCCGGACGTGCAGAAGTACACGGTGATGTACGAGCACCTGCGGGCCCAGGCCCTGAACGTGGAGCAGTCGCGGCAGCGCATCGAGGACGTGGCGAAGGAGTACGCGCGCTGAGCCGCTGAAGCCGCTGAAGCCGCTGAAGCCGCTGAAGCCCGGAAACCGGGCGAAGGCGGGATGGTACACCCCGGGTCCGAAGTACTGGAAGACTCGCCTGGAATATGCCATCCGGTCGAGTGAATGGCTGCTCCGCACGGAGAGGCCAGCGAGTAGCGTCGATCACGCCAAAGATCAAACGTCATTGGCGTAAACCACACCCGCGACTCGCCATCGGAGCAGACATGGCAATTCTTCAGGGCGCCCAGGAATCGTGGACCAAGTCCTCCTACTCCGGGGGGAACGGCGCGTGCGTCGAGGTCCGGTCACCGCTCGTGGCGGCGCTCGCCGTCCGCGACTCCAAGGTGACCGGCGGCCCGGTCCTCGCGTTCCCCGCCGACGCGTGGACCGCCTTCGTGACGTCGGTCAAGGAGTAACGCCGCCCCGCACCACCCGCCGTCACCACCGACGGAGCCCTCTCGACCAGTTCGCCGACCTTGCCGAGAGGGCGCCCGTCGGCCCCGGTCGGCTCAGCCCACCGGGAACGCCACCTCGCACACCGGGTCCTCGGGGCCACGGCCCCCAGTCGGCGAAGTACACCTCGCGGCAGGGCCCCGCGACCGTCAGTCCCCGCGCGGCGATCCACTCCTCCACCGCCCCGAAGGCGGCCAGGATCTGGGGGTACGCCGCCTGGGCCTTGGTGACCCGGGTGGAGGCCGGCCGGCCGGCTCCCGCCGCACCCGCGTCCGCCAGGGCCGCCTCGCTCCTCGCTCCTCGCCCGCGACGCTGCCTCGTCGGCGACCGGCCGTTCCACCCGGCGACGCGGACGTTCGGCCCTGCCCCAGGGGGAAGGTCAACCGGCGAGGCGTTCCTCTACGGCCGCCACGACCTCGGGCGCCTCCGGCTCGGTCTGCGGCGAGAAGCGGGCGGCGACCTTGCCGTCCCGCCCGATCAGGAACTTCTCGAAGTTCCAGCGGATGTCCCCGCTGTGTCCCTCGCCGTCCGCGAAGCCGGTCAGCCGGTCGTACAGCGGGTGCCGGTCCTCTCCGTTGACCTCGACCTTCTCGGTCATCGGGAAGGTGACCCCGTACGTCGCCGAGCAGAACTCGGCGATCTCGTCGGCGCTGCCGGGCTCCTGGCCCATGAACTGGTTGCAGGGCACGCCCAGCACGGTGAATCCCTGCTCCGCGTACCGCTCGTGCAGTCGCTCCAGGCCCGAGTACTGCGGGGTCAGCCCGCACTTGGAGGCCACGTTGACCACCAGTACGACCTGGCCGGCGTACTGGGAGAGGTCCGCGGACCCGCCCTGGAGGGCGCCGATCCCGACGTCGAGGGGGAGGCTGTCGTCGTTCCGCGTGTTCGCTGAGGTCGTCATGCACCGGATGCTAAGGGGTGGTGTCGGGTGGATCCTGCCGGGGTCGCGGGGTCCGGCACGCACATCTGCGGCGTTGTCGTCGGTGGCCGGGGCTCCGCCCTGTCGCCCTGCTCCGTCTTGCAGCCGCACGCACCGGACCCCGCCCGGGTCGGCCGCAAGGCGCCGTCGCCCGGAGCCGGCCCGATCCACACGACACCCCCCTAGCCCGGCGCCGTCCCGTTCCCGCCGCCCGCCTCGACGAGCACCTCCCCGGCCGGTGTGCGCGAGTACAGCACCGAGCGGCCCGCGCGCCGCCGCTCCACCAGACCCGCGTCGAGCAGCACCCGCAGATGCCGTCCGACCGACCCGAGGCCCTGCCCGGTCACGCCGACCAGTTGGCTGGTGCTCATGGGGGTGCCGAGCAGCGTCAGCACGCCCGCGCGGGCCGGACCGAGCAGGGCGCCGAGGGCGGCGGGCGCGCGCCGGGCACCGTCGCCGGCGAGGGCACCCGCGCACGGGTAGACCATCGCGTACCGCTCGGGCTCCTCCCACGCCACCCAGCCGTGCCGCTGCGCCGTGATCGGGACGAGGAGCAGCTCCGCCCCGGACAGCTCGCGCGGCGGGTACGGGTTCAGGTTGATCTGGAGCCGGTTGTCGCCCAGCCATCGGGTGCCGGGCCGCAGGGCGTCCAGCACCGTCGCCCAGCCGCCCCGGCTCACCTGCGCGGTCCGCGCGACGACGTCCGCCTCCAGGACCCGGCGGCGCCGGTCCCAGTCCGGCCCCACCGCCTCGGCCCAGACCTCCTCCAACAGCGCGGCGGCCCGCTCCGGCAGGTCGTCGCGGTCCAGGGCGGCCGGGAGCGTCCCGCCCAGGGAGACGGCCAGGTCGGCGCGCGCCACGTCGGGACGGGTCGCCCGGATCCGCGCGACGCCCTCCGCGAAGCTCTGGCCCTCGGCCGGGGTGGGGGTGAGGAAGTCGGCGTTCCACTCCCGGCCGAGGCCCGAGGCGACGAGGAGCGCGGTGACCGGGTCGGCCGCCATGCGGCGCAGATGGGCGGGCCGGTGGGTGGCGAGCCAGGCCCGCTCACCGGGATGCCCGGCCACTCCCGCGTGCAGCATCTTCAGACAGGCCAGGGTCTCGTCGAGCGGCGAGACGACGAAACGGCTGCGCGCGAGGGTGTCGGCGTTGATCTCCCACCAGCCCATACGGTCCCCCGCCCTCCGCACCTTTCGCCTCCGCGCGAAACACTAACGGCCGGTCCCGCGCCCCCCTCACACTCCCCGCATGCCGGACACCCCCCGCACGACCTACACGGACCTCTTCCGCACCCCCGAGTTCAGCCCCCTCTTCCTCTCCTCCTCCGCCAACATCGCCGCCCAGACGGTCAGCGGGCTCGCGCTAGGCACCCTGGTGTTCCGGGCGACGAACTCGCCGCTGCTGTCCGCGGTCAGCATGTTCGGCCCGGCGCTCGCCCAGGTGCTGGGCGCCACGTTCTTCCTCTCCGGCGCCGACCGGCTGCCGCCGCGCGCGACGCTGGCGGGCCTCTCGCTCTCCTTCGCCGCCGCCACCGCGGCCCTCGCGCTGCCCGGCCTGCCGGTGTGGGCGATGCTCGTCATCGTCCTCGTCGAGGGGCTGATCGCCTCGCTCGGCGGCGGGGTCCGCTGGGGCCTGCTGACCGAGATCCTCGCCAAGGACGGTTATCTGACGGGGCGTTCGCTCTTCAACATGATGAGCGGCCTCATGCAGATCGCCGGATACGCGACCGGGGGCGTCCTGGTGACCGTACTGTCGCCGCGCCTGTGCCTGCTGCTCGCGGCCGCCCTGTACGGCACGTCGGCGGCCCTCGCGCTCCGTCTGACCTGCCGCCCGCCCCGGGTCGCGGGCCGCCCCTCCGTCACGGCCACCTGGCGGGCCAACGCCCTGCTCTGGTCGGCCCGTCCGCGCCGCCACGTGTACCTGGCCCTGTGGATCCCCAACGGCCTCGTCGTCGGCTGCGAGTCGCTGTTCGTCTCCTACGACCCGCGCGCCGCGGGCACGCTGTTCGCGTGCGGCGCGCTGGGCATGCTCGCCGGGGACGTGGCGATCGGGCGGCTGCTGCCCGCCCGGCTGCGCCCGCGCCTCGGCATCCCGCTCCTGGCGCTGCTGGCGGCCCCGTACCTGGTCCTCTTCCTGCGCCCGCCGCTGCCGCTGACGGCCGTACTGGTGGCCCTGGCGTCGGTGGGCTTCGGGGCGAGCCTGGTGCAGCAGGAGCGCCTGGTCGCCCTGACCCCCGAGGAACTCTCCGGGCACGCCCTCGGTCTGCACTCCGCGGGGATGCTCACCCTCCAGGGCCTCTCCGCGACGCTGGCCGGCACGGTGGCCCAGTTCACCTCTCCGGCGACGGCCATGTCGGTGATGGCGCTCGCCTCGCTCACGGTGACGCTCACGCTGACGGTGGCGAGCCGGCGGGACGCGCCCGACGGCGGCCTGCTGCCGACGCGGGCGGCGGTTCGGCCGGCCTGAGCGCCGGGCGAGCGGGGCGGCTCCTCCCCGCTCGCCACGGCGACCCGGCGACCCGGCGATGCCGCGCCGCTGGGGCCGCCGGGGAGGGGACCCCGGCGCCGAGCGCCCGGGCCCGACGGTGCTCAGGTGTGGCGGTGCTCAGGCGTGGCGCGCGCCGGCCGAGGCCATGCCGAGCCAGGTGTGCGGGTTGCCCTCCCAGCACCAGCCGAGCTTCGGGGCGCGCTTGCTGATCCACAGTGCCGGCACCCGGCGGTCGCCGCACCGCGAACCGCCCAGTGAGAAGCACTTGTTCTTGACCAGGGTCTCCGGGACGAGGGTCAACAGGGCGACCCCCTCCTCGATGGTGAGGAGCGTGCGGCCCCGCTCGGCGACGGTGGCCATCGCGTCGCCCGGCACGACCCCGCAGAACTCCTCCCCGCGTTCGACGTCGAACAGCAGGTGGACGCCGCCCGCGCCGGGCGGCCGGGTCGGTCCGGTGGCGACGAACCGTTCCAGGGAGCCGGGTTCGAAGGTGCGGTCCACGAACCCGGGCAGCCGGCCGCCGTGCAGCGTGGTCAGCGGCAGGGTCCGCTCGATCGGGGCGAGTTCGCGTCCGACGACGAGGACGAAGGGCACGCGTCCGGTCGCGGCGGGGTCGTACTCCGCGTACGCCGCCGAGTCCGTGCGGGCCACGGCCTCGGCGCGCAGCGGCGCCACCAGCTCGGCGAACCCGTCGGGGGTGCGGCCGGACAGCGCCGGGTACCCGAGCGCGACCAGGGTGCGGACCTGCCGGTCGAACTCGGCGGCGGCGTCGAAGGCGGGGGAGTGCGTCATGCCGGTCAAGCGGGGACTTCCTCTCGTGGGACCTCGTGCGGGATCTCGATCCTGGCCAGCGAGCCGGTTTCCAGGGCGCACCACAGGGCGCCGCCGTGCGCGGCGATGCCGTGCGGCTCGCTGTCGGTACGGGAGAGGGCGTACGAGGTGATGCGGCCCTCGACGGTGATCCGGCCGACCCGGCCACTGCCCCACTCGGTGAACCACAGCGCCCCGTCGGGCCCCGCCGTCACCGCGTGCGGGCGGGCCGCCGGGTCGGGGAGCGGGTGCTCGGTGATGTCGCCGGCCATGGTGATCCGGCCGATCCGCCCGGCCCCGATCTCGGTGAACCACACGGCGCCGTCCGGCCCCGCGGCGATGCCCACGGGCGCGGCGCCCTCCGTGGGCAGCGGGTACGCGGTGCCGTGGCCGTCGGTGGTCAGCCGCCCGAGGGCGTTGCCCTGGTTGAGGGTGCACCACAGGGCGCCGTCCGGCCCGGCCGCGACGGCGGACGGGAAGGCGCCGGGCGCCGCGTACTCGGTGACCTCGCCGTCCGTGGTGATACGGCCGACGCGGTCGGCCGCGGAGAGCGTGAACCACATGGCCCCGTCCGGTCCGACGGTGATCCCGAACGGTCCGCCCTCGGGCGTGAGCGGCGCGAAGGAGGAGTAGTCGCCGTCCGGGGTGATCCGGCCGATGCGGTGCGTGCGGTACTCGGTGAACCACAGGGCGCCGTCGGGCCCGCACGCGATGACGGTCGGCCCCTCGCCGACCGGATGGACGGTGACCCGCCCGTCGTCCGGGTCCCTGCGGGCGACGGCGCCCCGGTGGACGAGGGTGAACCACAGGGCGCCGTCCGGTCCCTCGGCGAGCGCGTAGGGACCGGCGTCCGCGTCGCTCACGGGGAACTCGCGCACGGAGTCGGAGCCGTACCTTTCGCTGAATTCATTCATTGAGCGTAATTTTACTCAGAGGCTACTGACCGTCAATATAAAAATACCATCGGGGTAAGATTCGCTCATGGACCCGAACGACGCACCGGTGCTGGGCCTGCGCGAGACCAAGAAGCGCGAGACGCGGCAGCTGATCTCCGACCACGCCACCAGGCTCTTCATCGAGCACGGCTTCGAGCACACGACGATCGCCGAGATCGCCGACGCCGCCCGGGTCGCCAAGAAGACGGTGACGAACTACTTCCCGCACAAGGAAGACCTGGCCCTGGACCACCAGGACGAGTTCGTCGCCGCCCTGGCCGCCATCGTGACCTCGCGCGGACCGGGCGAGACCCCCCTGACGGCCCTGCGCCACGCCTTCCTGGCGGCCGTGGCGGCCCACGACCCCGTCGCGGGCTTCGCCGGACGGCCCTTCGCCCGCATGATCGCCGACAGCCCCACCCTCACCTCGTGCCTGCGCGGCCTCCACGACCGGCGGGAGGAGGCGCTGACCGCGGCCCTGGCCGAGTCGACGGACACCCCGCCCGACGACATCACCCCCCGCACGGCCGCGACCCTGCTGGGCGGCGTCCACCGCGTCCTGTTCACCCGCATCCAGGAGCTGACCCTGGCGGGGCGCACCCAAGCGCAGGTCGCCGAGGTGCTGGCACGGGAGGCACCCCGCGCCTTCGACCTGCTGACCCCGGCGCTCGCGGAGTACGGGCGCCGCGGTCCGGACCGTCCGCAGGCGGTCACCGGGGACGCGAGTTGAGGCGGGCGGCCTGGCGCGTGAGGTGGTCGCGTTCGGCGAGGTCGGGCGCCTTGTGGGCCGCCTCGGCGTACAGCCGCGCCGCCGTGTCCAGGTCGCCGTCGCGCTCGTGCAGGTACGCCGCCACCGCGGTGTGACGGGGCAGCGTGTCGTCCAGCGCGGCGAGCGCCGCCAGCCCGGCGCGCGGCCCGTCGGCCTCCCCGACGGCGACCGCGCGGTTGAGCCGGACGACGGGGCTGTCGGTCAGGCGCGCGAGCTCGTCGTACCACTCCACGATCTGCACCCAGTCGGTCTCCCCGGCGGTGGGCGCGTCGGCGTGCAGGGCGGCGACGGCGGCCTGCGCCTGGAACTCGCCCAACCGGTCCCGGGCGAGCGCCGCCTGCAGAATCCTCACCCCCTCGGCGATGGACGCGGTGTCCCACCGGCCGCGGTCCTGCTCGGCCAGCGGCACCAGTCTGCCGTCGGGTGCGGTACGGGCGGCGCGCCGCGCGTGGTGGAGCAGCATCAGCGCCAGCAGCCCCGCCACCTCCGGGTGGTCGACCGAGGCCGCGAGCTGCCGGGTGAGCCGGATGGCCTCGGCGGCGAGGTCGACGTCGCTGGAATAGCCCTCGTTGAAGACGAGGTAGAGGACGCGCAGCACGGTGGCGACGTCCCCGGGCCGGTCGAACCGGACGCCGGAGACGGTGCGCTTCGCCCGGCTGATCCGCTGCGCCATGGTCGCCTCGGGCACCAGGTAGGCCCGTGCGATCTGCCGGGTGGTCAGCCCGCCGACGGCGCGCAGCGTGAGCGCCACGGCCGAGGACGGCGTCAGCGAGGGGTGCGCGCACAGGAAGTAGAGCTGGAGCGTGTCGTCCACGTCGGGCGCCGGACCGGGCGCCGGCTCCTCCTCGACGCGGTCCTCGCGCCGACGGCGGGCGGTGTCGGCGCGCGCCGCGTCGAGGAACCGCCGCCAGGCCACGGTGACCAGCCACCCCTTCGGGTCCCGCGGCGGATCGTCCGGCCACCCGCGGACCGCCTCCACCAGCGCGTCCTGGACCGCGTCCTCGGCCGCCGCGAAGTCGGCTCCGCGACGGACGAGGGCGGTCAGCACGCCGGGCGTGAGGCTCCTGATCAGGGCCTCGTCCATCGGCGGCGTCACTCCGTGACGGTCGGGTGCACGCCCATGAACGGCCGCAGCTCCAGCCACTCGTGGATCGGCTTCCCGCCCGCGCCCGGGGCGGCGGACAGCTCCCCGGCCAGCTCGACGGCGCGCTCGTAGCTGTCGACGTCGATCACCATCCAGCCGGCGATGAGGTCCTTGGTCTCGGCGAACGGCCCGTCGGTGACCGGCGGTCTGCCCTCACCGTCGTACCTGACCCACGTCCCCTCGGGGGCGAGCGCCTGCCCGTCGACGAACTCACCCGTCTTCTCGAGCCGGTCCGCGAAGTCCTGCATGAACTGCATGTGGGCGGAGATCTCCTCCGGCGTCCACTGGTCCATCGGCGCTGCGTTGACCGGCTCGGGGGCGCCTCGGTAGTGCTTGAGCAGCAGGTACTTGGCCATGATGCGTCTCCTAGGTGCTGGTGCGGCCCATTGTGGCCTCGTTCACCCCTGGGACGGAGCCGGACGCGGGTTCTCGACACCGCGGGAGGGCCGGACGGAAACTCTTTCCGGAATTCCTCCTCAGCCCTCTTCCGGGGCCGCCGCCGACACCTCTCTCAGCAGCCCTTCCGCGCCTCCCGCCTCGCAGCGCTCATGCAAGACCGCATCGCGTGCCGCGTGCCGCGTGCCGCGTGCCGCGTGCTGCGTGCCGCGTGCCGCGTGCCGCGTGCTGCGTGCCGCACGTCTCCCGCTTCCCACCTTCCGCCTCACCGAAAGGCACTCCTGTGGCCACCGTCGTCGCCGCTCCGCCCGCCAGCGCCCCCGTCACCCTCCGGAAGCTGTACTTCCTCCGCTTCGCGTTCGCCGCCGTATGGGCCGCCCTGCTCTTCGCCACCGCCGACGCGCTGGGCCCGCTGAGCACGACCCTGCTGCTGGTCTACCCGCTGTTCGACGTGGTGGCCGCGGTCGTCGACGTCCGGTCGGCGCGGGCGGACGGCGGCCCGGTCGCGCCCCTGTACGCCAACATCGCGATCAGCTCCCTGACGGTCCTCGCCCTCGCCCTCGCCGCGACCTCCGGAATCCCGGCCGTCCTGCGCGTCTGGGGCGCCTGGGCCGTCACCGCCGGGATCGTCCAGCTCGTCGCGGGCGCCGTACGCCGTCACCTGGGCGGGCAGTGGCCGATGATCGTCAGCGGCGCCGTCTCGACACTCGCCGGCATCTCGTTCGTCACGCAGGCCGGCGCCGACGACCCGTCGCTGGGCAGCCTCGCGGGCTACGCCTTCCTCGGCGGCGTCTTCTTCCTGGTCTCCGCCCTCCGCCTGACCCGCGGGGCACGCCGCCCGGTCTGAGGGGCGGACGGAGTGGTCGGAACGGGGTTGTCCGGCACACGGTCGCCCCGGGAAGATCATCCTTCGTGCGCCTCAACGAACTCAACGTCCACGAACGCCGGTTGTGGGACGCCTTCCCGCAAGGCCGCCGGGTCGACGTATCCACCGAGCCCGCCCATCCGGCCCCACCTGCACAACCGGCCCCACCGGCCGGCTTGGCCGCACCAGCTCCCTCGGCCCCGGTGGTCCGAGCCGACGCCGTCGCGGCACTGCTGCTGGGCGCCCACGCCGAGCCCGCGCCCGGTGACCGCCCCGCGCTGCGTCTGACCGGGGCGCACATCACGGGCCGCCTGGACCTCGGCTTCACGGAGGTCGCGGTACCGGTCCTCCTGGCCGACTGCCGCTTCGACGAAGCACCGCTGTTGCAGGGCGCGAGGACCCGCCAGTTGGTCATGACGGACTGCACCCTGCCCGGACTGGTGGCCGACACGGCGCAGATCGACGGACGCCTGGTCGTCTCCCGCTGCCGTTTGACGGGCCCCCTGGTCCTCAACCGCACGCAGATCCACGGGGACCTGGACCTGCGCGACACGGTGATCGGCTTCCCCGGGGGCGAGGCCGTATCAGCCATCCACGCCCGGGTGGCCGGCGACGCCCTGTGCACGAACCTGGCCGTCGAGGGGACGTTCCGCCTCTCCGGCGCGTCCATAGAGGGCGAGTTCGATCTGGAGAGCGCCGCACTCCGCGCCCCCGGCGCGAACGCCCTGGACGCCTACCACGTGCGTATCGCACAGGACTTCACCTTCCACCCCGGGTTCAGCGCCGAGGGCCGGATCATCCTCTCCGGCGCCACCGTCGCGGCGGCCATCGGCTTCTGCGGGGCCCGGTTGAGCAACCCGGGGGACATCGCCCTGGAAGCGGTGGACGTCACGGTCGGCCGCAACTTCGACCTGGGCCTCGGCCTCACGGTCGACGGCGCGGTGAAACTCGACGGCACGCGCGTCGGCACGGAACTGAGCCTCCGCGACGCCGCACTGACCCACCAGGACGGCACCGCCCTGTCCCTACGGTCGACCCAGGCCCGCGAAACGGACCTCCGCACCCGTCGGCCGATCGACGGCGTGGTGGACGCGCGCAACGCCCGACTGGGCACGCTGCACGACGCCCAGGACACCTGGCCCACCGACCTCCGTCTGGCCGACGCGACGTACGACACCCTGGCGTTCCCGCTCCCCGCCGCGGAGCGCGTCCGCTGGATCCGCCGCACCACCGGCGACTACCTCCCCCAGCCGTACGAGCAACTGGCGGCCACCTACCGGCGTCTCGGCCACGAGGACGAGGCCCGCACGGTCCTCCTGGCCAAGCAGAGAGCCCGCCGGGCCACCCTCCCCGCGCACACCCGCCTCTGGGGCCACGTCCAGGACGCCGCCGTGGGCTACGGCTACCGGCCCCTCCGCGCCGGCCTGTGGCTCCTGGCCCTCCTGGCCTGCGGGGCCCTGTACTTCGCCCTGCACACCCCCGCCCCCCTCGATCCCGGCAAAGCCCCACCCTTCAACGCCGTCTTCTACACCCTCGACCTCCTCGTCCCGATCATCACCTTCGGCCAGGACAACGCCTTCGCCCCACGCGGCACCGGCCAGTGGCTGTCCTACGCCCTGATCGCCGCCGGCTGGATCCTGGCCACGACGGTCACCGCGGGGATATCCCGGGCGGTCAGCCGCCAGTGACCGCGCCCCGTGCCCTGCCGAGGGCAGGCCCCCGAGCCACCCCGGCCGCCGGCCGCCCGTTGACGACGGCCCCGGGGACGGCCTCGGGCACGGCCCCGGGCACGGCCTCGGGCACGGCCCCGGGCACGCCCCCGGGAGACGTCACCCGCCCACGCTCCCGGCCGTGATCTGCCGGCCGCGGACGGCGTCGACCACGATCGGGACGCCGTCGGGGACCTCCCCCTCCAGTTCGTTCAGCAGGCCCTTGATCGGCGGCAGTTCGCCGGGCCCGCGCACGTGGATGTACAGGGTCCTGGACTGCGCGTCGACGCTGGTGACCTCCGCGCCGGGACTGTGCGCCAGCCACCGCTCGGCGGCGCTCTTGGCCCTGAGGGTCCAGGTGTTGAGCAGCACGGTGGCGACCGTATGGGCGCCCAGGGGAAGCAGGACGGCCGTGAAGAGCAGCCCGAGCATGACGTGGGCGCGGCGGGGCCCGCGGTGGACGGGCCGGGCGGCGGCCCCCGCGTAGGCGAGGACGGTGAAGACGACCATGCCGGCGAAGACGAGGGCGAAGAGGTTGGACCGGAAGAGCACCAGGGCACCCAGCGCCGGCCACCACGCCGCCTGGCCGGCACAGACGCCGGTGACCACGAGGGGCGGCACGAGCGAGATCGCGATCGCCACCCCCGGCAGTACGGCGGCGACGTCCTTGCGGGCCAGCGCCACGGCACCGGCGAAGCCCGTGGCCAGGGCGGAGACCAGGTCGAGCAGCCCCGGGGAGGTCCGGCCGGAGATCTGGCCGTTGGTCAGCAGGTCGTAGGACTGCGGCACCACCAGCGAGGCCACCGCCCCGATCAGCATCACCAGCAGGCACCCCAGGCCCACGAAGGCGGCGGCGGTGCTGCGGCGGCGCTGTACGGCACCGAGGGCGATGCCCATGATCGGGGTGGAGAGCGGGGCGATGATCATCGCTCCGACGACCGTGGCCGTGGAGTCCGTCAGGATCCCGCACGCCGCGATGACGGCGGCCAACGTGAGCATGGTCCAGAAGGCCGACTGCTTCGACCGGCTCTCCCCGTACGAGAGGTCGAGGTCCTGCCGCAGGTCGTCCAGAGAGCGACGTTGCCGGTCCGGCAGGACCAGGGCACGGAGAGGGCCGGGCATGCCCTCAGTATCGTGAGGGGGCCCGCCGGCACCCGGCAGGAACACGACCCGGCGTCACGACGCCGCCCGGCAGCGGCAGCGGCAGCGGCAGCGGCAGCGGCACGGCGAGGCGGGCGCGAGGGGCGCCGTGATCGCCGCTCCCGCCCGTCGCCCGTCGCCCGTCGCCCGTCGCCCGTCGCCCGCTGGGCGCTCCGCCCGACGCGTGAACCAGCCTGTCGGCCGTCCCGCGACTCGGTCCTATCGCCGACGTTCCCCGGACAGGTCGTACGCGTTGCCGCCGCGCCCCGACACGCACAGGGCCCAGATGATGAAGCCCGAGATGGTGATCATGACGACGGACCACACGGGGTAGTACGGCAGGGAGAGGAAGTTGGCGATGATCACCAGCCCGGCGATGGCCACGCCGGTGACCCGCGCCCACAGCGACGCCTTGAGCAGCCCGACGCTGACGACCATGGCGACTGCGCCCAGCGCGAGGTGGACCCAGCCCCAGCCGGTGAGGTCGAACTGGAAGACGTAGTTGGGTGTGGTGACGAAGACGTCGTCCTCGGCGATGGCCATGATGCCCCGGAAGAGGGTGAGCAGGCCGGCGAGGAAGAGCATCACGGCGGCGAAGGCGGTCAGACCGGTCGCCCATTCCTGCCTTGCCGGGTGGGCCGGGCGGGTGTGTGTCGCGGTCATCTCGGACCTCGTTTCGTGGGATGAGGGGGTGCGGGGTGTGTCAGCGGTCGGAGCCGCCGGTGCCCGGGCGTTCGGCCGGGCCGTGACCGGACAGGACCAGCTCCTTCGCCCTGCGGAACTCGTCGTCCGTGATGGCGCCCCGGTCCCGGATCTCGGAGAGCCGGGCCAGCTCGTCGACGCTGCCGGACCCGCCGGCCGCGGTCTTCCTGATGTAGGCGTTGAACTCCTCCTGCTGTGCCCGGGCCCGGTTCGTCTCCCGGCGCCCCATGTTCTTGCCCCGGGCGATCACGTAGACGAACACGCCCAGGAACGGCAGGACGACGCAGAACACCAGCCAGCCGGTCTTCCCCCAGCCGCTCAGCCCGTCGTCGTGGAAGATGTCGGCGACGATGCGGAAGAGCAGGATGAACCACATGATCCACAGGAAGAGGATCAGCATGGTCCAGAAGGCACCCAGCAGCGGGTAGTCGTACGCCAGATAGGTCTGTGCGCTCATGTCCTTCCTCCGTTCCGGGCGTGGGCCCGGCCGTCCTTCCCCACTGATTTCAGGGTGGTCACGGGCTCACCGGGTGGCATCACCCGGCACGGGTGATTACGTTCCGACGTCGGGGCGGTGGGGTGGGGTTCGGGAACGATCCGCTTGTCGGTGCCGCCGCCCGGGTGCCGCCGCCCGGGTGCCGCCGCCCGGGTGCCGGCGAGCGCGGTGCCGGCGAGTGCGGTGCCGGCGGGCGCGATACCGGTCGGGCCGGCCCGAAAGCGCCGGGAACCGCGGCCGTGCCGCCCCTCGGTGCCGGTCCCGAGGACGAACCGGAGGCAGGACCATGACGCTACCCAGTGCCTTCCCCACCCCCCTGCCGCCGGCGGAGCGGGCGGCGTACGGAAGGAAGGCCCGCAAACGGGCCCCACGTTCCTGCCACGGCTGGTACGAGACGGGGCAACGGCGGGGCGACCCGATCGACCTGCTGGAATGCCAGTCCGGTGAGCGCGTTCCGGCCCTGGTGCCGATCCGCTACGGTCGCATGCTGGAATCTCCGTTCCGCTTCTACCGCGGCGCGGCGGCGCTCATGGCGGCGGACCTGGCGCCGCTGCCCGGCAGCGGACTCCAGGTGCAGCTGTGCGGGGACGCCCACCCGCTGAACTTCCGGCTCCTGGCCTCACCGGAGCGCCGGCTGGTCTTCGACATCAACGACTTCGACGAAACCCTGCCCGGCCCCTTCGAGTGGGACGTCAAACGCCTGGCGGCCGGCTTCGTGATCGCGGCCCGGGCGAACGGCTTCGCGCCCAAGGAGCAGAGCCGCACCGTGCGGACCTGCGTGCGGGCCTACCGGGAGCGCATGCGGGAGTTCGCCGGCATGCCGACCCTGGACATCTGGTACGCCCAGGACGACGCGGACCACGTACGGCAACTCCTGGCGACCCGGGCCGCGGGAGAAGCCGAGCACCGGCTCAGGGACGCGGCCGCGAAAGCCCGCACGCGCACCCACCTGAGGGCGTTCGCGAAACTCACCCGCGTCACGGCCGCCGGCCGGCGCATCACCCCCGACCCGCCGCTGATCACCCCGCTGGACGACCTGCTCACCGACCCGTCCGAGGCAGGCCGGCAGGAGGAACTGCGGTCCGTCGTGAAGGGCTACGCGCGGACGCTGGCACCCGAGAGGCGCCACCTGCTGCGCCACTACCGTCTCGTGGACATGGCCAGGAAGGTGGTCGGCGTCGGCAGCGTCGGCACCCGCTGCTGGGTACTGCTCCTGCTCGGCAGGGACGACGACGACCCCCTGCTGCTCCAGGCCAAGGAAGCCTCGGAGTCCGTACTGGCCCCCCACACGGGCGGCGAACGCCACGACAACCAGGGCCGCCGGGTCGTGACCGGCCAACGCCTGATCCAGACCACCAGCGACATCTTCCTCGGCTGGACCCACGTCACCGGACTCGACGGAAAGGGCCGGGACTTCTACGTGCGCCAGCTGTGGGACTGGAAGGGCATCGCGCGGCCGGAGACCATGGGGCCCGACCTGCTCTCCCTCTTCGCCCGGCTGTGCGGCGCCTGCCTGGCGCGGGCCCACGCCCGCTCGGGCGACCCCATCGCGCTCGCCGCCTATCTGGGCGGCAGCGACCGCTTCGACCGCGCGCTCACCGAGTTCGCCCACGCCTACGCCGATCAGAACGAACGCGACCACGAAGCTCTGAGGGCGGCCTGCCGGTCCGGTCGGATCACGGCCGCCCAGCCATGAGGCGCCCTCGGTCGTGAGGCGCCCTCGGTCGTGAGGCGGGCCCGGTCGTGAGGCGCCCTCGGTCGTGAGGCGGGCCCGGTCGTGAGGCGGGCCCGGTCGTGAGGCGGGCCCGGTCGTGAGGCGGGCCGGGCCGTGAGGCGGGCCGGGCCGTGAGGCGGGCCGGGCCGTGAGGCAGGCCCGGGAGCGACGCGCGAGCCGTCGGCACGGTCCGGGCGGCGGGCGGCGTCACTCCGGAACCTGCCGCATCTCCAGGACGCGCAGGCCCAGGGACTGGCAGCGAGTGAGCAGTCCGTACAGGTGGGCCTCGTCGATCACCGTTCCGAACAGGACGGTCTGGCCGGACATCATGACGTGTTCCAGCTCCGGGAACGCGTTGGCCAGCGTCTCCGACAGGTGTCCCTCGACTCGGATCTCGTAGCGCACGAGCGGTCCTTCCACCGGACGGGCTCGGGACACCGCCCGGGGCTGCGGGCCCGGGGCTGCGGGGCGGACGGTGCCCTCTGTGACGATCGTGCGCCCGGTCACCCCGCGGCGGCCTCACCCGGTAGAGGTGACTCCGGCCGCGGATCCCGACGCCCTCTCACAGCTGCCCGAGTTCGCGCGCGCGGTGCACCGCGTCGCTGCGCCGGTTCACCGCCAGTTTCCGGTACGCGCTCTTGAGATGGGTCTTGACCGTGTTGACCGACACGTACAGGTCGGCAGCGATCTCCTCGGTGGTCATCAGGCGCGCCAGCCGCCGCAGGACGTCCCGCTCGCGTGCGCTCAGCTCCACCGGCACCAGGGGACCCTGATCGGGTACGGCCCGAGCCGGCCGGCCCGGCCCCCGTGGCCGACCGGGCAGGAGCCAGCCCTCGGCGAGTTCGTGCAGTGAGGCCGTGGCCAGCAGCGGTTTGATCCAGTCTCCCGTCCGGAGGAAGGGGCGGCGCAGACGCTCGCGCCGGGCGTCGAGAAGAGCACGTGCGACGAGTCTGCGGGCGGTGGCGGCGTCTCCCGACTCCTGAGCCGTCCGAGCCCGCGCCAGCGCCGCCCCCACGCTCACCGCGGGACCCGTGCGTCCCTCGGCTCGAACGGTGCCGAGCAGTTCGGCCGCCGCACGGGGCCGCCCCGCGGCGACCTGGATCGCCGCCGCTTCCACGGCGCACACCGGCTGATCGCCCGGGACCCCGTCGAGAAGCCGCACGGCTTCGTCGGGTCGTGCGTCGGCGAGGCAGGCGGCGGAACGGACCACTGCCGCGTGACTCTCCGCCCAGGGCGAGGTCACGGCCGCGGACACGAACGCCCCCGCTGCCTCGGCGGCGGCATGCGTCTCACCGTCGTCGAGGAGCAGGCGTGAGAGGGCAAGGGCCCGCCCCGCCGTCGGCACCGGATCGTGCTCGCGCGCCGGGAGCAGGGCCGTCTCGTCGAGCAGGACCCGGGCCCGGTCCAGCTCCTGGCGGTCCACGGCCACCGCGGCCAGCACCAGCCGGCCGAGGCCCGCACCGGGAGGCCCGGGCAGACCCGCCCGCTCCGCCTCGCACACGGCGGCCAGAGCCCTGCGCTCCGCCTGGCCGAGCCAGCCGCTCAGGTAGTCGATCAGGGCCAGGTGCCCCATCGACTCCGCGCGGGGCAGGACGGTGGCGGACCCGCCGCGGGCCTCGGCCGCACGGGCCAGCACGGCACGCGCGTCGTCGAAGCGCCCCTCCCACAGAAGAGCCGAACCCACATGTGTCATCAGCAGACAGGTCAGTTCCGGATGCTCCTCCAGCAGGTGGTCCGGCAGGTCCCGGCGCAGTTCCTCGGCCGTCGCGGCGGCCTGCTCGGCCCTCGGCGGACATCCGGTGAGCCGGGCGGCGAGCGCCTCCAGCAGCGTGCAGCTCAGCCGGGCCGCCGCCAGCCCCGGGGAGTCCTCGGCGTCGGACAGCTGATCCTGAGCCCGCCGCAGCCGGTCCAGACCGTGGCGGAGATCCCGACGGGCCAGCGCCCCGGCCGCCCGCACGAGCTCGCTCGCCGGGCTTGAGGCCTCGGGTCCCATGCCGGTGAAGAGCTGGGCCAGCCCTTCCGAACGCAGGCCCGTGAAGAGCTGGCCGATCGCGAGGTCGTCCACGAGCGCGCCGGCGGCCAGATCGAAGTCGCCGCCCGCGGCACCATGGGCGAGTGTCTCCGGGAGGAAGCCGGAACGGCGCAGCCAACGCGCG
Source organism: Streptomyces violaceorubidus (assembly GCF_000717995.1). Taxonomy (GTDB): domain Bacteria; phylum Actinomycetota; class Actinomycetes; order Streptomycetales; family Streptomycetaceae; genus Streptomyces; species Streptomyces violaceorubidus. The sequence continues at coordinate 15,618 of NZ_JODM01000040.1, read as the reverse complement.
GCCCACAGGTGCAGCTCCGGTTCCACACCGGGCAGGCGTTCGCGCAGGTGGGCCCGGAGTATCTCCCGGAAGAGCGGGTGCAGCCGGTACCAGGAGTGCCCCAGTCGCTCGATGAACGCGTTGTCCCGGTGCAGCCCGGCCAGGAGGGACCCGGCGTCGGTCCGCAGCGTGAGGGCGTCGGCCAGGTCCGGGCAGAAGCGGTCCAGCACGCTGACGCGCAGCAGCAGGTCCTGTTCCGCCTCCGTCCTCCCCTTCAGGACCTCCCCCAGCAGGAAGTCCGCGACCGTACTGTGGTCCGCCTCGAACCTCTTCAAGTACTGCTCGGGGTCGGTGCTCTCCCGGGCTGCCAGGGCGGACAGCCGCAACCCGGCGGCCCAGCCCCGGGTGCGGTCCACCAGGGCCGCCGTCGCGGGCTCGGGCAGGCGCAGCCCGTGCAGTCGCAGCAGCTCACCGGCTTCCTCCGGGGTGAAGGACAGCTCGGCGCCGCGGATCTCGGTCAGCTCGTCGGCGGCCCGGTAGCGGTGCAGGGGGAGCAGCGGCTCGGTCCGGGTCACCAGCACGAGACGCAGTCCCTGCCCGGCATGGTGCAGGACGAACTCCACCTGCTCGTGGACCTCGGCGCGGACCATCCGGTCCCACTCGTCGAGCACCAGCACCACGGGACGGTCGCGGGCGTTCAGTTCGGCGGCGAGCGAGGACAGCAGCCCGCGCCCCACGCCGCCCGAGTCCGCGGGAGCCCCGGCGGCGCCGCCCGCCCGTGCCTCGCACACGCGCAGGGACTCGAAGACGTAGGCCCAGAAGACCCCGGGACGCTGATCCCCGGCCTCGACGGTGAGCCAGGCGACCGGTAGCCGCAGCCCTGCGGCCCAGTCGGCCGCCAGCAACGTCTTCCCGGCCCCGGCCGCACCGTTGACCACGGTCAGCGGTGTGCGCAGAGCCTCGTTCAGATGCACGACGAGCCGCTGCCGCCGCAAGAAGGTGGCGGGCCGTGCGGGAAGGGCGAACCGCGTGCGCAGATACGGATCGCCCACCGGGTCGGTACCCGCGGCGGCCGATGTCCGGGCCCCGCCCTCTGCCGTACCCATGCCCTCACCCCCGCGGACCCGGACCGTCGCGGAAGGCACACGGGGAGTAGGCGTCTCCGCAGCCGCCGGAGCCCCTCGGGCCACGTCGGACCCCGCCGAACCACGGCGGAGGACAGCTCAGGGAGGGGCGGCCGACGGAAACGGCAGTGCCCGAGCAGGCGATCCAGCGGCTCATCGTGACGGCCCCTTCCGCCGACGGCGACGGCACCACCGCGGTAGCGGGCCGAAGGATGTCCCGTGGCCCAGCTCGCGGCAAGCGTCGTCCCGAAGCTGCTCCCAGTATCGCCTCCGCCGACCGACCAGGCACGCGGACAGAGCCGCGCCCCGGCCCCGCCCGGCAAGACCGACACCGGCGGCTCCGCCAAGAAGCCCGCGACACCGAAGGAAGCCGCCGACGCCTTCAACGAAGCCGAGCAAACCGAAACAGCCGAAGACGGCGCTGCCAGCTTCCGCCACCGGCCTCTTCCTCTGTGCCCCCGGCAGGCTTCGAGTCTGCGACACCTGCTTCGCCCCGGGTGCCGTCGTCGCCTGACCTGGCGGCCGTCCTCCAGGGCGCTGTCGTATGCCGCCGTCCGGCCTCGCCGATGTCAGCGTCGAATGTCAGCGAAACAGCTCCGGAACTGGGCAGACCTCCAGCGCCCCCTCTGGCCGATCCGCCCATCGCCACCAGCTGTGCCGATCGGCGCACCGCCAGAGAGACTGGCAGGCCCTCCGGCCGTCGTCGGCACGCTTGGACAGCACGAGACCGCCGGACTTCAGGGGCTGGCTGCACTCGGGGCAGGGCTGGGCGTCGTCGGCCATACGCGAACCCTAGGCCGGGCTAGCGGTTGATCGGAACGCACAGACGACCTCGCAGTGAGCACGCTGCTTCCCGCATTTCCGTACTGATGGGTAGCCGATCTTCGAGTAGAGGTTGGCGGAGCGGCCTTGGGCCGGAACTGCTTTGGGACGAGTGATCCTGGCCCCGCAAGCTGATGGCGAGTCGGGTGTCGGCGCATCCTGAAGATCGGCTGCCCTCGCGTGCCTGCGACCGTCCTGTTGATGTCAGTCGGGGATGTCAGAAGGGGCCTACCTCCGGAGATCCGGAGGTAGGCCCCTTCTGGAGTGGTGCCCCCGGCAGGATTCGAACCTGCGACACCCGCTTTAGGAGAGCGGTGCTCTATCCCCTGAGCTACGAAGGCGTGCCGTCGCTGAGCGGCGGTGCCAACAGGTTAGCGGATCGGGGGGCGGGGTGGAGGCGGTGGTGGGGGTCGGCCTTGGGGTGGGGGTCATGTCAGGGGGACGTGGACGAAGCGGCCCGCCACCGCGAGGTCCGCCTCGATGTGGGTCGCCGTCCGGGACAGCTCCGGGAGGATGTCCGTCCGGCAGGCCGTTGGTGTGCGGCGGGCGGCGTGCATGGCGATGTTCAGGGCCGCCACCACCCTTCCCGTGCGGTCGCGTACCGGGACCGCGATGGAGCGCAGGCCGGCCTCCAGTTCCTCGTCGACCAGGGCGTAACCCCGCGTCCGGGCCTCGGGGAGGGCCAGCAGGACGTGACCCGGTGCCGTCGCCCGGGCCGGGAGGCGGGCGCCGACCGTGACGCGGGCGCTCAGGACACGGGTCGTGGACGCCCGGGCCGTGTACTGGATCTCCTCGCCCGACTCCGACAGGACGGCCAGGGACGTCGACTCGTGGACGCGGTCGGCCAGGGCGGTCAGGTGGGGCTGGGCGATCTCTGGGAGCGTGGTGCGGGAGAGGGGTGGGAAGCCGAGGGACAGGACCCGGGGGGTGAGGGTGAAGGTGTGCTCGGGGGCCGGGGCCAGCAGGCCCGCGTGGCCGAGAGTGATGAGGGCCCGGCGGGCGGTCGCGCGGGCCAGGCCCGTCGCCTGCGCGACCTGGGTCAGGGTCAGCGTGGAGCAGCCCTCGCCGAAGGCGGTCAGTACGGTCAGGCCGCGGGCGAGGGACTCCACGAACTCCCGGCCCAGTTCCTGTTTCGACGCGCCCGTCCAGGTGGCGAGGCCCGCCCGGGGTGGTCCCGGCTCCGGCGGCGGGGCGGTGCGCAGGTCGTCCTCCATGGACGCGACCGCCGCGCGCAGGCGGGGGAGCAGGGTCGTCCGTAGATCTGGTGCCGTGTGGCGGCTGGTGTGGCTCACCACGCTCGCCACGCAGGCCACCCGGCCGGTACCCGGGTCCCGTACCGGGACCGAGAGCGCCACCAGGCCCGGTTCGATCAGCTGGTCGTCCAGTGCGTGGCCGTCGGTGGCCGCCTTCGCCGCGCGCAGGCGGAAGTCCTCGTCGGTGGTGGGGTGTTCACGGGGCGGGACCGCAGGGAACGAGTGGTCCTTTGGGTCCGCGGTGCGGCGCTCCAGCCAGTGGTGCCAGTCGGGCTCGGTCCACTCCGCGGCGAAGAGGGGGCCCGGGGCCGTGCGTTCGGCCGGGAGCAGGTCGCCGATGCGGAAACTCAGGGACATGGCGCGGCGGCGGGTGGCCTGGTGGATGAAGCGGATGCCGTCCCGGTCGCCGACCGCCAGCGACACCGACTCGTCCAGTTCGTCGGCCAGGGCGTCGGCGCGGGCGGAGAGCAGGGCGGGGAGGCGGAGGGCGGCCAGGTAGGCGTTGCCCAGTTCCATCAGGCGGGGGGCCAGGGTCACGTCGCGGCCGTCCAGGCGGACGTATCCCATGCGGGCGAGGGTCGCGGTGAGGCGGTCGACCGTGGAGCGGGCCAGGCCGGTGGTCCGCTCCAGGGCGCTGAGGCTGAGGGTGCCGTCGTTCGCCTCGGTCAGGCGGCGGAGTACGGCGATGCCGCGCAGGAGCGGCGTGACCGCCTCGGCCGGCGTGACCGTCTCGGCCGGTGCGACCGTCTCGGCCGGTGCGACGGCCTCGGCCGGTGAGACCGTCTCGGCCGTGGTGCTCGTGTCCGGCACGGCGGCAGTCGCGTCTCGGGCACCATTGGCCCCGTCACGCGGCGCGTCGTGAGTGGTATGGGCGGGCATCGGCTCTCCGGTACGGCGATCACGGCAGGGCGCCTACGGTAGCCCTGTCGCCGGGCACCCCCACTACCCCGAGCACCCCGAGCAGTACCCCCAGGATCCCGAGCACCCCGAGCAGTACCCCCAGGATCCCGAGCACCCCGAGCAGTACCCCCTGTGCCTCGAGCCCGCTCGCCACCGCGCCCGTCACCTTCGGGTGACGCGTACCCGGACGGCTCCCGTCCCGTCCTTCTCCGGCTCCGACACCTTGATCGTGACGCCCTTGCGCGGGTCCCGGAAGGTCTCGCCGGGGGTGAAGGTGGCGTCCGAGAGTTCGGCGTGGACGTTGGGGCTGCGGGTGCAGCCGCCGCTGTCGCGCCGGGAGTCGTAGACCCGTACCGGGCCCATGCCGGTGTCGACGTCCGCGTCGACCTTGTAGATCAGTACGCCGGGCCGGCACACCGTCTCGTCGTTGCCCCCGCGGGTGCGCAGCTCGACCGCGTAGCCGGAGGTGCCGCTCAGCGGGAGGACCACCAGCTTGTCGCCGCCCTTGCGGGCCAGCGGCGTCAGCGTGTACTCCGTCGTCCCCGGCGCGGACGCGCAGTGCACCTGGGACGGGTCGAGCCAGCCCAGTTTCCACTTGTGCCAGCCGAGGAGGTCGTTGTTGGCGCCCCAGTCCTCGCTCATGATGTCCCAGTGGCCGACGGCCCCTCCGCCCTCCTGGGTGTAGAGGTCCGGGAGGCCGAAGACGTGGCCGTTCTCGTGGGGCAGTACGCGGTAGCCGGTCTTGTCGTAGGAGCCGGAGCCGTCGTCCTGGCGGGAGTAGACGAAGGAGGCGTTGGCCACCGGGACGCCGTCGGCGACCGGGGCCTCCTGGTTCCCGGCGAAGGTCACGGACAGGACCGTGTCCAGGGCGGTGGGGCCCGCGTTCGGGGTGACCAGGACGTTCAGGAGGTCGTACGCGCGGAAGTCGACCTTCGGGTCGGCCACCGCGACCAGGTCCTGGACCAGTTTGCGGTAGCCGGGTTCGAAGGGGGCGCCGCGTTCTATGCCGTACTCCGCGAAGGACTTGGGCATCCGGAGCCAGTCCCGGACCGGGGTTTCGGGGTGGTAGTCGAGGCGGCCGTAGCTGCTGGTGCGGAACCAGTCCTCGGTCTGCGGGAAGAACTCCGCGTACCGGTCGAGCGCCTTGCCCTCGCCGGGAGCGTCCGAGAAGTCGATCATCAGGGTGAGGGCGCGGACGGTGCCGGTCGAGCGGGCGTAGCCGGTGGAGGTCGGCACGCCCTCGGACATCTGGATCTCGGAGCCACCGCTGATCATGCAGGGGCCGTGCGCGGAGGAGCGGGAGAGGGCGGCGGGGCCGGGGCCCGAGGTCGAGGTGCCGGGCGCGAGCCGGCCGGTGCCCGCCGAGGTGCTGAGCGCGAGGGTCAGGACGGCGACGGTCCCGGCCGCGGCGAGTCTGCGCGGGCGTATGCGGCGGCTCGGCGGCTGCGCCTGCGGCGGCGGCTGCATGCGGACCTCCCCGGCCACGGCAGCCGCCCGGCACCGGCTGCACCCTTGCGCTCACCCTGTGCCGAGGGGTGGGCGGGCGCGCGCTGGAGGGGCCGATCGTGGGTTTCTCGCCGGTAGCCGCCGACCGGGGGACGGGACGGAACACGCGGTGTGACCCAGGTCACCGGAAAGTTCTTCGGGGGCGGGAAATAACCGGGGATGGTTTCCCCGTTTAGACCTGTGTCCGAGCGAAACGGGGATTCCCTCCCCGGATCGTGAACCCAGTCGTCACACCCGTGACAGACACCGACACGTCAAGGAGTACGCCGTGCAGACCGCGATCTCCGATCAGCGCAAGGTGGCCCGGCCCCGCGCCGATGCTCTGCGCAATCGGGAGCGGATCGTCACCGCCGCCCGGGAGATGTTCGTCGAGAACGGCCCGGACGTGCCGCTCGACGACGTCGCACGCCGGGCCGGGGTCGGCAACGCCACGGTGTACCGCAACTTCCCCGACCGTGACGCCCTCGTCCGCGAGGTCGTCTGCTCGGTCATGGACCGTACGGCTCGGGCGGCCGAGTCGGCGCTCGCGGAGACCGGTGACGCGTTCGAGGCGCTGGAGCGCTTCGTGCACGCCTCCGCCGACGAGCGGATCAGCGCGCTGTGTCCCATGATGGCCAGCACGTTCGACCAGCACCACCCCGATCTGGTGGCGGCGCGCGGACGGGTGGAGAGCCTCGTCGCCGAGGTCATGGACCGGGCGAAGGCGGCCGGTCAGCTCCGCGACGACGTGGGCGTGGGTGATCTGATGATCGCCGCGGCCCAGCTCAGCCGGCCCCCGGCCGGTACGGGGTGCATGAGCGCCGACCGGTTCGTCCATCGCCATCTGCAGCTGTTCCTGGACGGGCTGCGGGCACCGGCCCGCTCCGTCCTCCCGGGGGCGGCCGTCACCTTGGAGGACCTGCGCCGGTCCTGCGACCAGTGATCCAGTCCGACCAGTGATCCAGTCCGACCAGTGATCCAGCCCGACCAGTGATCCAGCCAGTTCCACCAGTTCCACCAGTTCCGCCATCTCCACCGGTCTCACCAGATCCGCCGGTTGAGCCGGTTCCATCGGTGCCGCCGGTGCCGCCGGTGCTGCCGGTTCCGCCGATTCCACGAGTTCCGTTTCCGTCACCGATGCCGAGCTGTCCGCACCGCCGCTGACAGCGGGGGGTCGGCGCGGCTTCGGTCGTCCCTTTTCTCTCGTCTTCTCGTCTTTTTCCGTCACGAAGTCCGAAGTGGGTATCCCCATGTCTCAAACAGCCGTCAAGGCCTCCGGCGTCAGCGACGCCCCGGACGCCGGTCGCTGGAAAGCGCTGGTCTTCATCGCGCTCGCCCAGCTGATGGTGGTCCTCGACGCCACCATCGTGAACATCGCCCTTCCCTCCGCCCAGCAGGACCTCGGCATCTCCGACGGCAACCGGCAGTGGGTCGTCACGGCCTACGCCCTCGCCTTCGGCGGTCTGCTGCTGTTCGGCGGCCGGATAGCCGACCTGTGGGGCCGCAAGCGCACCTTCGTCACCGGCCTGACCGGCTTCGCCGTCGCCTCCGCGCTCGGCGGCGCGGCCACCAACGAGGCGATGATGTTCGGCTCCCGCGCCCTCCAGGGCGTCTTCGGTGCCCTGCTCGCGCCCGCCGCGCTCTCGCTGCTCGCCGTGATGTTCACGGACGCCAAGGAGCGCGCCAAGGCCTTCGGCATCTACGGTGCGATCGCCGGTGGCGGTGGCGCCGTGGGTCTGATCCTCGGCGGGTTCCTCACCGAGTACCTGAACTGGCGCTGGACGTTCTTCGTCAACATCCCGTTCGCCATCGTGGCCGCGATCGGCGCCTACTTCGTCATCCGTGAGCCCAAGGGCGGCCGCAACCGCTCGCCGCTCGACATCCCCGGCGTGATCCTGTCCACCCTCGGTCTGGTTGCGCTCGTCTACGGCTTCACCCGCGCCGAGTCCAACGGCTGGAGCGACGCCCTGACGGTCGGCATGTTCGTCGCCTCGGCCGTGCTGCTGCTGGCCTTCGTGGTCGTCGAGTCCCGGGTCAAGGCCCCGCTGCTGCCGCTGCGCGTGATCACCGAGCGCAACCGGGGCGGGATCTACCTCTCGCTCGGCCTGGCCGTCATCGCGATGTTCGGTCTGTTCCTCTTCCTGACCTACTACCTGCAGATCGTGAAGGGCTACACGCCGGTGAAGACCGGCTTCGCCTTCCTGCCGATGATCGCGGGCATGATCACGGGCTCCACCCAGATCGGCACGCGCCTGATGACGCGGGTCGCGCCCCGGCTGCTGATGGGCCCGGGCTTCCTGGTCGCCGCCGTCGGCATGCTGTTCCTCACCCAGCTGGAGGTCGACACCTCCTACGCGGCCGTGCTGCTGCCCGGCATGCTCCTGCTCGGTCTCGGCATGGGTACGGCGTTCATGCCGGCCATGTCCCTGGCCACCATGGGCGTGGAGCCGCGGGACGCGGGTGTCGCCTCCGCGATGGTCAACACCTCGCAGCAGGTGGGCGGTGCGATCGGTACGGCGCTGCTGAACACGATCGCAGCCTCGGCCACCACGTCCTACATCGCCGACCACATCGGGGGCGCGTCCTCCCGCTCCCAGCAGCAGCTGGTCCAGTTGCAGGGCCAGGTGCAGGGCTACACCAGCGCCATCTGGTTCGCCGTCGGCATCCTGGTCGTGGCCGCCGCGATCGCCCTGACCTTCGTCAACGCCGGGCGGCCGGGCAGCGGCAAGGCCGTCTCCGGTTCGGGCGCGGGCGAGGCGGCCGAGGACGAGCTGCCGGTGCCGGTCATCGCGCACTGACACCGCGGTCACCGCGACCGATACCCGCTCGGACCCCTGTTCCACCCGTGCGTAGGGGGAGGGGACGCCCCGTACGCACGGTTCCCCCGGACCTGCCCCGGCCGCGCGCTCAGCGCAGCCAGGGCAGGTCCGCACCCGCTTCGCTCGGCTGAAGTCCCTCGGCGACGATCCGCATGATCTCGCCGAGGGACTTCTGCTGTTCGGGGGTGAGCCGGTCGAAGACCGCCTGGCGTACGGCGTTCACGTGGCCCGGGGCGGTGCGGTGCAGCACCTCGTACCCCTCGTCGGTGAGGATGGCGAACTGGCCGCGCTTGTCGGAGGGGCAGTCCTCGCGGCGGACCCAGCCGTTCTTCTCCAGGCGGGCCACCGCGTGCGAGAGCCGGGAGCGGGTGATCTTCGCGTACTTGGCCAGCTCGGTCATCCGCAGCCGCCGGCGCGGTGACTCGGCCAGCTTGACCAGCAGGCCGTAGTAGACGTGCGGCATGCCCGCGTCGCGCTGGAGCTGCCGGTCGAGGTGGTCCTCGAGAAGGGTCGCCGCCTCGATGTAGGAGCGCCAGACGAGCTGCTCCTCGGCGGTGAGCCAACGGGGTTCGTCGTTCATGCGTCCACTGTACGAGACGGTTCCTTGAAAGTTAAACAAACTGGGAGTAGATTGATGGCTGGTAGAGATTGAGAGTTCAAGTATGGGAGCAGCCATCATGACCACCGCCCCGCAGGAGCGCATGCCCGCCCTCTACCTGAGTCACGGCGCCCCGCCGCTGGCCGACGACCCCGTCTGGCCCGGCGAGCTGGCCGCGTGGGCCGCGGACCTGCCCCGCCCCACGGCGATCCTCGTCGTCTCCGCCCACTGGGAGGAGGCCCCGCTCGCCCTCGGCGCCACCCGGACCGTCCCCCTCGTCTACGACTTCTGGGGCTTCCCGGAGCACTACTACCAGGTCCGTTACGAGGCGCCCGGCGCCCCCGCGCTCGCCGAGTCCGTACGCAAGCTGCTGCGCGCCCCCGGTACGCCCGTGCAGGACGTCCCCGACCGCGGCCTGGACCACGGCGCCTACGTCCCGCTGGTCGAGATGTACCCGGGCGCCGACATCCCGGTCCTCCAGGTCTCCATGCCGACCCTCGACCCGGCGCGGCTCATGGAGATCGGCCGCAGGCTCGCGCCGCTGCGCGACGAGGGCGTGCTGATCATCGGCTCCGGGTTCTTCACCCACAACCTGGCCGCGCTGCGTCAGGGCGGCATCCCCTCCTGGTCCGCGGAGTTCGACGACTGGGGGCGGCGGGCGCTGGAGGGCGGGGACGTGGACGGGCTGCTCGACTTCGCCCACAAGTCCCCGGCGGGACAACTCGCCCACCCGCGCACCGAGCACTTCGCCCCGCTGTTCGTGACCATGGGCGCGGCGGACGCGGCCGGTGAGCTGGACTCGCGGCAGTCGGTGATCGACGGGTTCTGGATGGGGCTGGCCAAGCGGTCGGTGCAGTTCGGCTGACGCGGGCGGGGGCGGCCTGCGCGGGCGGGGGCGGCCTGCGCGGGCGTCGGCGGTGCGGGGGCGGGTGCGGGCGGTGCGGGGCCGAGCCCGAGGTCGGCCGGTGGGCTACAGGGGCTTCTCGTATCAGGCCAGGTCCCAGTACCGCCCGAACTTGCGGCCCACCTCGCGGTAGGTGCCCACGTGGCGGAATGCCGCCGGCCCCGGGGCGACGTAGACGGTGGTCTCCACCGAGGTCGCGTAGGCGGGTTTCGCGCGGTAGGGGCTGGGTGTGGCGTACTCCAGGATCTCCTGTGAGTCCGCGACCGCGGCAACCCTCAGCCGATGCGGGCCGTCTTCAGGGTGCGGCAACCCTCAGCCGGTGCGGGCCGTCTTCCGGGTGGGAGAGCAGCCAAGGGCGGCGCTCTTGCGGGGTGAACGGCTCGGTGTCGAACGTGATGGGCGTCTCATACACGTAGTGGTTGTAGAGGGCGGTGAGGGCCGTGAGATCGGCTTCGACTCCCGGCCTGACCTGGACCTCCGCAGTTCCCGACGGCATCGCCCCTCCTCGCGTGGCGGCACAGGGTACTGCATGATCAGAAAAATCGAGGGGCGGGTTGGGAATTCTGTCCGGATTCCAGTCGTTGTTTCCATCGGATGCAGGGCACCCGAGGAGAGTCCCGAGAGGGGCTGGAGGCAACGGAGACAACCCCGCAAGGCGCCCGAGCGTCCACCGGACCACCCGCTGAACCACCATCGCAAGGGAGCACGCATGGCAACCCGTGCCGTCGCCCGTCGTAAGTCCGCCACCGGCGAGACCTCCGGCTCGGCAACCAGCGTCCGCGCGAACGGCGGCGAGCTCGCCGACCGCGATCTGGTCGGCATGTACCTCGACGAGATCGCCCGGACACCGCTGCTCGACGCCGCCAAGGAGGTCGAGCTGTCCCAGACCATCGAGGCGGGTGTGTTCGCGCGGCAGGTCCTCGAAGGGTACGAGGAGACCGGGGCGGACGCCACCCGTGAGGAGCTGCAGGCCCTGATCGACGAGGGCGAGCGGGCGAAGGACGTCTTCATCCGCTCCAACCTCCGCCTGGTCGTAGCGGTCGCCCGCCGCTACCCGCGCAGCGGCCTCCCGCTCCTCGACCTGATCCAGGAGGGGAACGCCGGTCTGGTCCGCGCGGTCGAGAAGTTCGACTACCGCAAGGGCTTCAAGTTCTCGACGTACGCGACCTGGTGGATCCGTCAGGCCATCACCCGCTCCATCGCCGACCAGTCGCGCACCATCCGGCTGCCCGTCCACCTGGTGGAGGAGCTGGGCCGGATCCGGCGCGTGCAGCGCGAGTTCAACCGGGAGCACGGCCGCGAGCCGGAGCCCGCCGAGATCGCGGCCGAGCTGGGCTCGACGCCGGAGCGCGTGACCGACGTGCTCGACTGGGCCCGCGACCCGGTCTCGCTGAACATGTCGGTGGACGACGAGGGCGAGACCCAGTTCGGCGACCTGCTGGAGGACACCTCGGCCGTGTCGCCCGAGCAGTCGGTGCTGACCCTGCTGCGCAGCGAGGAGCTGGACGACCTCATCGGCCGCCTCGACCCGCGCACGGCCTCCATCATCAAGATGCGGTACGGCATCGACGACGGCCGCGAGCGCACCCTCACCGAGGTCGGCAAGGAGCACGGCCTCACCCGCGAGCGCATCCGCCAGATCGAGAAGCACGCGCTGCTGGAGCTGAAGAAGCTGGCTCGCGACACCGGCTTCGAGGCAGCGGCGTAGCGTGGCCGCGACGGCGGCCGGCCGTGCGGCCCGGCCGCCGCGTGACGCGGGGGCGTGACGTGGCGGATGGGGCGTACGCCGGTGGTCGGACCCCGCGCGAACATGGCTGTACAACGCTGCTTCAACTCACGGGGGCCGGGAACAACACGTTCGGGCTCTCGGACCGGGCGGCCGGGCGACGGCTCGGCGCCGCCGCATCGCGGCACGACCGCGGCACACTGGACCACGTCCCGACGCACTCCCCCCGGCGCCGGGACTTCCCGAGCCGGGCTCGGCACCCCTCCCCCCCGGGTGCCGAGCCCGGCTTCCTTCGGGTGCGGCAGAGCGGGGAGGCGGGGCACCCCGGACCTGAACCCCGGGGTGGCCCGCCGGATGGCAGATTCTGCCACAGCGGCATAGCCTGCCGAAGTGAGTAGCACCGTTCCAGAAGTTCCCGACCACGGGCCGGGACCGCTCCGGCCGGCCGGGCCGGTCTCCCTGACCGAGCGTCGCAAGGCCGAGACCCGGATGGAGATCGCCAGGGCGGCGGCCCGCCTCTTCGCCGGACAGGGACTGCGGGCCACCCGGGCCGAGGACATCGCCCGGGCGGCGGGCGTCGCCCCGCGCACCTTCTACCGCTATTTCGCCGCCAAGGAGGAAGCGGTCGCCCCGCTCTACGCCCTCGGAGCCGAGCGCTGGGTACGGGCGGTGCGGGAGGCTCCGGCCGAGCTGACCCCGCCCGCCGCGCTGGAACACGCGGTGCGGCACACGCTGACTCCCGGTGCCGGTGTGTCGGCGTCCTCCTGGGAGGGGGCCCGGACCCTCATCCACCTGGCCGAGAGCAGTCCGGCACTGCGCAAGGTGTGGGCGGAGGTCTGCCACTCCACGGAGCGGTGCCTGGTGGAGGCGCTGGCCGCGCGGATGTCCGGGGGCGACGACCACGTTGCCGCCCGGCTGGCCGCGTCCCCCCGGCTGCACTTCGCCGCCGCGGTGGCGGGCGCGGCCGTACGCGTCGCGGCGGAGCACTGGGCGTCGTCGTCCTCCCAGGAGGCCCGCGGCCCTCTGGAGCAGGCGCTACTGAACCTGGCGGTACTGCGGGGGTTCACCTGGGGGGACGGCGCCTCGGAACAGGGGTGAGCCCGGGTGGGGCGCTGTCGGTGAGTGGGGGCGCTGTCGGCGAGTGAGCCCCTCGGCGCTTGGCGTGGCGGTCTTGCCCGCGCCGTCGGGCGGAGGGCCTCCGGCGCCGGTCCCGGAGCCCGGTGCGGCCCCCGCCGTCAGTCGGTGGCTGCCGCTCGTCCCAGTCGGGCGCCCAGCTCCCGTACGCACTCCACCAGTTCCGCCGGTTCGTGGACCCGGAACTCCAGGCCGGTCGTCGCCAGGCGGGCCGCGATCCACTCCACCGAGCCCGACACGGTCGCCCGCACCACGCACGACGAGTCGCCGTCCACCGCCTCCGGCGTGCCCAGCCAGTGCGGCACCAGCGGCGCGACGGTCTCGACCGGTGCGAGGAAGACGACCGCGATCTCGTAGGAGTCGTTGCGGCGCTGCATCGAGTGCCGCAGGTATTCGGCCGCGTCCCCGGTCGGCAGCTCCCGCGGAGCGAACCGCGCCCCCGTGGCGAAGGGCTCGCTCACCCGGTCGACCCGGAAGGTCCGCCAGTCGTCCCGGTCGAGGTCGTAGGCGACCAGGTACCAGCGCCGGCCCGTCGACACCAGCCGGTACGGCTCCGTCACGCGCCGCGTCTCGCTGCCGTCCGCCGCGCGGTAGGCGAACCGCAGCCGCTCGTGCCCGGCCACCGTCGAGGCCATCACGGTCAGGGTCTCGGGCGCGATACTCGGCCCGTCCCCGCTGGTCAGCGGCGTGGTCGCGGACTGGAGTGTGGCGACCCGGTGCCGCAGCCGGGACGGCAGCACCTGCTCCAGCTTGGCCAGCGCCCGTACCGACGCCTCGTCCAGGCCCGCGACCGCGTGGCCCGCGCCGGCCCGCAGCCCGACCGCGATGGCCACCGCCTCCTCGTCGTCGAGGACGAGGGGCGGCATCGCCTTGCCCGCCACCAGCCGGTAGCCGCCGTCGGCGCCCATCGTCGCCTGGACCGGATAGCCCAGTTCGCGCAGGCGGTCGATGTCCCGCCGGACCGTGCGCCGGGAGACCCCGAGCCGGTCGGCCAGCTCGCCGCCGGGCCATTCGCGGGGCGTCTGGAGGAGCGAGAGGAGCGTCAGCAGCCGGGCTGGGGTGTCCGTCGTCATGCGTTCGAGGATGCCGCACATCTAGGACACGATCCGACCTACTGGCCCCCTAAGTTCCTCCCATGACCTTCAAGCAGACCCCGGACCCGGCTCCCGTCCCGCCCGCCGCGGGCGACCGACGTCGCTGGTTCGCCCTGGCGATCGTGATGACCGCGGCGTTCATGGACCTCGTGGACGTCACCATCGTCAACATCGCCATCCCCTCGATCCAGCAGGACGAGGGCGCCTCCTTCAGCCAGATCCAGTGGATCACCGCCGGTTACGCCCTCGCCTTCGCGGCCGGTCTGATCACCGGCGGACGGCTCGGCGACATCCACGGCCGCAAGCGGGTCTTCCTCGTCGGCATCGGCGGCTTCACCCTGGCCTCGGCGCTGTGCGGCCTCGCCGCCAACCCCGAGATGCTGGTCGCCTCCCGCATCCTCCAGGGCGGCATGGCAGCGCTGATGGTGCCGCAGGTGCTGTCGATCGTGCACGCCACCTTCCCGGCGCACGAACGCGGCAAGGTCTTCGGGCTGTTCGGCGCGATCGTCGGACTCGGGGCCGTCTCCGGCCCGCTGCTGGGCGCCCTGCTCACCGAGTGGAACCTCTTCGGGCTCGCCTGGCGGCCCATCTTCCTCATCAACCTGCCGGTCGGCATCGCGGGCCTCGTCCTCGGCAGCCGCTTCATCACGGAGTCGAAGGCGCCGCGCGCCCTGAAGCTGGACCTGGTCGGGGTCGCGCTGGTCACCCTCGGCCTGCTGATGCTGATCTACCCGCTCACCCGGGGCGAGGAGCTGGGCTGGCCGCTGTGGGGCCACCTCTCGATGGCCGGCTCGGTCGTGGTCCTCGCGATACTGGTGGCCTACGAGCGGCGCAAGAGCGCGCGGGACGGTTCGCCGCTGGTGGAGCTGTCGCTGTTCAGGGTGAAGAGCTTCGCGGCCGGGATCGCCGTGCAGACCGTCTTCGGAGTCGGACTCGGCGTCTTCTTCCTGGTGTGGACGCTGTACATGCAGGTGGGCCTCGGCTGGAGCCCGCTGCGGAGCGGACTGACCGGCGTGCCGTTCTCCATCGCCGTCTCCACGGCCGCCGGGGTGTCGGTGCAGAAGCTGGTCCCGCGTTTCGGGCGCAAGGTGCTCCAGGCGGGCGCGCTGGTGATGGCTGCCGGGGTGCTCCTCTACATCTGGGAGTCCGGGCGGTACGGGCTCGCCATCACGTCCTGGCAGATGGCGCTTCCGCTGGTCGTGATGGGGCTCGGCATGGGCCTGATCGTCGCGCCGCTGACCGACGCGGTGCTCTCCCAGGTGCCGCGCGAGCACGCCGGGGCGGCCTCGGGGCTCATCAACACCGTGCAGCAGATGGGCAACGCGCTCGGACTCGGGCTGGTCTCCGTGGTCTTCTTCGGCACGATGAGCGACCGCCTCACCCCCGCCGGGATCGGCCCCGCCTACGTGGACGCCTTCCAGAACGCGCTGGGGTGGGTGGCCGCGGTGATGGCCGTCATCTTCCTGCTGATGTTCGCGCTGCCCAGGCGGCCGGCCCAGCACGTGGAGGGGGGCGGCGCGCAGGACCCGGCGGGGGAGAGGGAGCCCGCGCTGGTCTGAGACCGCGACCGCGGCGTGCGGAAGCACGAAGGGGCGGCCCGGCACGAAGGTGCCGGAGCCGCCCTTCGGCACGCCGCCCTTCGGCACGCCGCCCTTCGGCACGCCGCCCTTCGGAGAACCGGTCCCCCGTTATCTTTTTCGCGGTCCTGCAAGAGGGCCGTTGGCCTCCGGGCCCGGCATGACTGTTGCCCCCTGTCGAACGGATGACCTGGGGGGTGGTG
>NZ_JODM01000039.1 GCF_000717995.1 Streptomyces violaceorubidus | reverse complement strand
ATGAGTGAGATCACCACGCCAACGACAAGGGGCCCTGTCTCGTCACCACACCCGCTGACCAGCCCATTTCACCCACCAGCACAGGATGAAAGAGGCTCAGTGAGTGCCACACGAGAAGGGCGCACAGCGCCCGCCCGGGACCGGCTTCAAAGAATTGCCTGGAGCTGTGTTTGAGGTCCATACGCGGAAGGCCAGGAGCGGGCCATCCCCGGCCGAATCGGCTGTCGGATGCCCCGTCCGCAGACCAAAGCAGGGACGCGGAGGCCGTACCCATACTTTGGTGCGGAAGTCGAGCCGCTCGTGCCGGGCGGTTGGTAACCGGATGGTCGGCATTCTACAGTGGCCGACGTGATCAGTGCTCGGCGGATCCGGGAGGTGCCCCCGTTGGTCGTGGATGTGGGCCTGGCGGCCGTCGCCGGGGCCCTGACCGTGCTGGCCGCCCGCCTCCAGGTACTGGGACTGCCTGTCTATCCGCAGCTGACCAGCGGCGCGGCGGTGAACGCCGTACTTCCGCAGGGTCTGTCACGGAGCCCTTCGGGCGGCAGCGTGGCGCTGTTGGTGTGTGCGGCGCTGGTGTGGCGGCGTCGGCGCCCGGTCGCACTGACGGTGGCGACGACCGCACTGACCGTGGCGTGGCCCGTGGTGGTACCGCTCCTGGTGGGGCTGTACACGGTGGCCGATCGCTGTTCGGCGCGCGTCACTGCCTGGGTGAGCGGACTCGCGATGCTGCCGGTGGCCGTCCAGTTCGTACGCACGGTGCAGTCGGGCCTGCACGGGGTCGCAGATCTCGTGGCGGGAGCCGCGCTGGTGGGGACGGCGACCGGCTGGGGCATGGTCGCGGCCGACCGGCGTGCACGTGCCGCACGTGCGGCAGCGGACGCCGAGACACGCGTGGAGCTGGCCAGGCGACGGGTGCGCGAGGAGATCGCCCGCGAAATGCACGACGTCCTGGCTCACCGGCTGACACTGCTGAGCATGCACGCCGGGGCGCTCTCCTACCATCCGGATCCGTCCCCGGAACAGGTGAGGGAGGCGACCGGAGTGATCGTGGAGAGCGCCGGCCGCGCTCTCGAGGACCTGCAGGACATCCTCCAGGTCCTGCGCACGCCTGCCGTCACGGCGCGGGTCGAGCCGCCCCAGCCGACGCTGCGCGAGGTGACCGGGCTCGTCGAGGAGACCCGGGAGGCGGGGATGCGGGTGGAGTTCAGCGAGCGGCTCGAGGAGATGAGCACACTGGACGACATCAGCTCACGCACCGGGTACCGCATCGTGCAGGAGATCCTGACCAACCACCGCAAACACGCACCCCGCTCGGTCCTGCGGCTGGCCCTGGCCGGCGGGCGGGCCGACGGACTGACCGTGACCGCGTCCAACGCCCTCGACGCCTCGCCCGGCCCGCGCCGCGCGGTGCCCGGCCAGGGGCTGGTCGGGATGGCGGAGCGGGCGCAGCTGGCCGGTGGGCGGATGCGCCAGGACCGCGACGCTGGTGTCTTCCGGTTGGAGGTGTGGTTGCCGTGGAAGCGTTGAACCGCCTGATGATCGTCGACGACGACCCGCTGGTGCGCTCCGGCCTGCGTCTGATGCTGTCCGCGGCACCCGACATGCAGGTGGTCGCCGAAGCCACCGACGGCAGCGAGGTCGTCGAGCTGGTCGCCCGGCACCGGCCCGATCTCGTGCTGATGGACATCCGTATGCCGGGGCTGGACGGCCTGGCCACCACTGAACTACTGCGCCGACGCCCGGAGCCGACGCAGGTGCTGATCCTCACCACCTTCACGACCGACGGGTACATTCTGCGGGCCCTGCGGGCGGGCGCCGCCGGTTACCTCCTCAAGCACACCCCTCCGCCACAGATCATCGAGGCCGTACGCAATGTGCTGGCCGGTGAGCCGGTGCTGTCCAAGGAGGCCGTACAACAGCTCATCGCCACGGTGGCCGACCCGGTACAGCAGACCGTCGCCGACACAGACCGTGAACAGAAGGAGGCCGTCGAGCTGCTGGACCGGTTGGGCGAGCGTGAGCGGGAAGTCGCTCTGGAGGTCGCTCGCGGACTGACCAACGCCCAGATCGCGGCGGCGTGCTACATGAGCCTGCCCACGGTGAAGGCACATGTGTCGCACATACTCACCAAGCTCGATCTGAACAACAGGGTGCAAATCGCCCTGGTCGTGTATCGCGCGGGACTCGTCTGAGCCCCACCCCGGGACCCGAGAGCGCCCCGGGCGGGGCGAAGGCCTGCGAGGGCCCTTGTCAGCGCTTTTCGGCGGGGGCCGGGCGCCGTCGGATGCCGAACCCGCCGCGGACCCACCATGCGGACAGGGCGACGAGCACGCCGGCGAGCGCCAGGCACAGCCCCGTCACCGTCCAGCAGGGTCGTCTTGCCCGCCCCGTTCGGGCCGACGAGCGCGGCCATCCGTCCGGCGGGCAGCCTGAAGGAGGCGTCGCGCAGCGCCCACCCGCGCCGGTAGTACCTGCCCAGCCCGCGGGCCTCGACAGCGAGGGCTTCGGGGACTTGCCCGTCTTGTGTGGAGTAGGTCATGACGTGCTGGCCTGCGTTCCTCCTGTGAGGGGTCAGCGGCGGGCCGCGCTCCGTGTGCGGCGACCCCGGCTCAGACCCGGTCTCACCGCTGCCGGGCCCGGTGGGGCGGCGCACGTGACGAAGCTATGGCCTGGGCGGCGGTGGAACTTCGGCGAAAAGTCGGTGAGCCATGGCTGCCGGAAGTCGGGGCCCGTGACGAACTTCTATACCTTGGTCGGCCGTTCAGGGACGGACGCCGGACTCCGGTGGCCGTCGGCATCGTGAAGTTGCGGTTCACGGGGCTGGTGTGCGTTTGGGGAGGCCCGTGCCGGTCGCGGGCAGGCGACGCATGTCGGCGGCCGGGGCACCGTCATCGGGGCCGATGGAGCCGGTGGCTCGACGGCCGGCAGCGCAGCCTCGGCCGTCGACGCCGTCCAGTCGCCGCACAGCAGGCACACGTCCCTACCGGGCAGTGGAGCGGCGCAGGTCAGGCAGGGTTCAGCGGAGTGATGCCGGTACCCGCGTACAGGTCGGGCCGGAGCGACAGGACGGTGAGCGGCTCGCCTGCCTTGATCGCGTGCCAGGCGATCACCGCCGTGTGAGCGATGGGCCAGTCCGTGTCGGGCCAGCCCATCGTGTCGACTGCGTGGGCGGCGGTGAAGGGGACGTGCTCTGCGAACCGCAGGGACGCCGCGTGCCGGCCGGCGCCGGCGGCCTCCCGTTCGGCGGCCACGACGGCCAGGGAGGGGAGGACGACGCGGCCGGTGCCGCGTGAGGCCTCGATGTAGAGGCCGGTGAAGAAGGGGTCGGCCCGGAACAGGGCGGACAGCGCGGTGTGGTCCAGGACAGCCGTCACGTTCACGCGGCGGCGCCACCCTGATGCGCGCGGATCTTCGCCCAGGCGTCCTGGCCGGCCTGCCGAACCTGCTCGCTGTACTCGACGCCGAGCTCGCGGGCCGCCTCGGCGGCGCGCTCCTCCCGTTCCGCCCGCGTGAGCTCGCGGGAGGCGAGCTCCTCCAGCAGTTCAGTGATCGTCGTGCCCCTTTCCTCTGCCAGGACCCGCAGCCGGTCGCGCACGTCCTCACTTGTCTTGATACTCGTCGGCTTGCTCATGCGACCGATTCTACCGCCGGTAGAACAGGAGTGACATGTGCGGCAGGCGACGAGGAGCGGCAGAGAGACCGGGTCCTGCGTGGTCCGAAGGCGGCCGGGCGACGGCGACGAGCCGGCCGCGGATGCGTCGCGCGTCACGGCACACCGTCCGAGCGGCGCACGGTCGCATGCGTCAAACACGGCGCGATGCAGCCGAGGTGATCCAGGCACGCGGCGTGTCGAGCACCGTACGGGCAGGTGCTCAGGCGATGTCCGTGTCCGTGTCCGTGTCCGTGTCACGCTCCACCGTGCGAAAGAGGCGGACGGTCAGGCAGCATGGAAATCGTGTGCCGGGCCGCCACGCCACTCCACCCACCGCCGGTCGTCCAGGACGGTGGCCGCCGAGCACATGACCGCGATGGCGGCCACCGACGACCCGGAGCGTCTGCTCGATCACGACCTCGCCTTCCACCAAGTCGTCGTCCCCGCCGCGGGCAACGAGACCCTGGCCGGGCTCGTCGAGGGCCTGTCGACACGCACCCTGTGGGCCCGGCCCCGTCTCTACCGGGGCCACGGCGATGACGGGGCACTGGTCCGCACCCGTGTGGAGCAGCGGCCCACCTCTGCGGTGTGAAGGACTGGATCGCGGATCAGTCCGGTGTCAGGGCACCCTGCCAGTCACGGAAGACGTGTGGATTCCGGCCTTCCGCATGGTCCAGCGGTGGCGTCCGGTGCGGGCGCCGTCCCGGGCTCATGACGGCCGGGGAGACGCAGGCGCGTCAGCCGTGGTCAAGGCCAGAGGTCGAGCCGCGCAGACAAACTCCGTTGCCCACGGGGCTGACTGAACCTCCTGAGGGCATATTCCGTTCCCTGGGTGACATGCCTCATCCGGCATGGCGACCACCAGCAAGTAACCCAGGAAGCGGAGCAGTTCATGCCCAAGAAGTTCAAGCCGGGACGACGTACGACCAGCGCGCTGGGCGCCCTTCTCGCGGCCTCCGCAGCCGTTGTCGCTATCGGCTCCCCTGCCTCGGCGGCGATCAGCAACCACCGCGTGCAGCTGTGCGCCCAGGGCAACTACAGCGCCGACATCACCTGGTCGACCGGTGCCCACTCCTACGTGGTGAACCCCGGCCAGTGCCAGACCTTCGACATCTCGGGCACCGGGCCGTACACCATCGGCGGCTTCTACAACGTCAGCCACGCGCACTTCAACATCACCACGGTTGTGCCCCTTCCTGGCGGATTCAACCAGGACACGCCCGGCAGCAAGTGGGGCGCGATGGGCACCACCACTGATCCCTACACCGAGCGCTGGCAGTAGGCATACGGCGGCCGCCGAGGCGGTCCGCCCTCGCGCCGACTTCACGTACGCCGCGGTCATAGAGCTGGACGACTACCCCGGCTTCGACCGCAGCGTGCCGGCCGGCTTCGCGACCGCCTGCTCGACCTCACGCCGGTCCGCCTCGAGGAGGCCGGGCCGGTGGTTGCGCGCGACCCGCGCGACGCTGTCGCGGGACTTCGCCGGATACCGCTTCGGCACTGCGACATCCTTCCAGGCCGCCTCTCAGCAAGCCAGGTCAGTGTCACCCATCCGTGCCGTCGTCAGACGCGCTGGGGAACACGGCCTCGACTGGCCGGGCTCCTTGAGCGGTCACCCGGCCTGGTCCGAACGTGTGCCAAGTCCGCAGACATCGCGTGACATGCTGAGAGGATGATTGAGGAGAAACAGAACACCATGGCGGAGCAAGCCGTCCGGGACCGGGTGGTGGACTGGCTGGAGCGGGCCGAGGGACCTGGCTTCGGCCGTGTCACACGTATCGATCAGTGGGACGTGACCCCCGACGGCCTGCACGTGGCGGCGGTCGGCACTGTCCTCTCCGGTCTGGACGGTCGAAGTCACCGTGTTCTGTGTGTGATCGCCACCAGCGACGGGGCTTGCCTGGAGTACGACGTGCGGGCAGATCGCGTCTCGTGCGGTCCTGGTGTCGTGGCCGTCGCTGCACAGGGCCGTCTCACCTGGTTCGACCTCGCCGGAGAAGTCTGGTCCGAAGGACCGACTCTGCCCGGGTCCGTCGAGCAGCTCCATGTCTCGGCGGACGGCCGACGGGTGCTCGTCGTGCTGGCCGCTGACCAGTCCGCGTGTTACAGCGCGGCGGGACGTGTGTCTGCCGCGCCGTCGCAATGGGAACCCCTTGTCTTCACCTCTGAGCCGGAACGGCGTCGTCAGTGCTACGTCGTGGACCGGCACAGCGGTTCCGTACACAACGTCACTCCGGCCGGCCTCAACGTCTGGGAGATGTGCTGGGCCGGTCCGGACGCCGCTCTGGCCGTCTGTTCGGCACAGCCTGGTGAGTCTGGCTGGTACGACCCCCAGCTGACGCGTATAGAACTTCCGTCGGCGGCAGCCACCTGCCTCTATGTCCCGCCACAGGGCCGCCAGTTGGCCTCGCCGGTCTGGGCCGGTGGCCGGAGCGCCGTGATCGAGGCGACCTGCAGCGACCGCGGAGTGGTGGCGGGAGATGTGATCCTCCTGGACCCGGAAGGGAACGCGGTACCCCTCGACACGCAAGGAGTGGACGTGTCGTCGCTCCACTTCCCCGCAGAGGGACACCTCGGATACGCGGGACTGCGCGGACTGGTGACCGTCATCGGACGAATAGATCCGGAGATGGCGGCCGTCACCCAGGTCCGGTCGACGAACCAGACCTTCCACGGCTGGACCCCGCAGATACGTACCGACACGGCGGGCCGCTTCCACGGCTTCCTCGAGTCCTACGAGACGTGGCCGCGTCTGGTCACCGTCACGGAGGCGAAGACGCGTACCGTCTTCGACCCGGCTCACGAGGGCACGGCCTTCGTGCGGGACCGGTCCGGGAGGATGGAGGAGGTCTCCTGGACCTCCTTTGACGGTCAACGGATTGAGGGCCTGCTCGTCGTCCCCGACGGCCCGCCGCCGTATCCGCTGGTCGTCAACGTCCACGGCGGACCGGTGTCGTCGTGGCGCAACTGCTGGGGCGTCTCCAACTCGGACCGCTATCCGCTCGCACCCCTGCTGGCATCGGAGGGGTACGCCGTACTGCATCCCAACCCGCGTGGCAGCCACGGCCGCGGGGAGGCCTTCACCCGCTCGGCCGTCGGGGACATGCTCGGCGCACCGGTACAGGACCTGCTGAGCGGGATCGACCACCTCGTCGACCGAGGCGTGGCCGACCCCACGCGGATCGCCGTGACCGGCACCAGCTACGGCGCCGTCGTGAGCCTGTTCCTGCCCACCGTCGACCGGCGCCTCGCAGCCGCGATCGCGGTGTCCCCCGTGAGCGACTGGAGCAGCCAGCACTACACGTCCAACATCCCCCGCTTCGACGAACTGTTCCTGCAGGACAGCCCCCATGCCGCGAACAGCGCCTACGTCCACCAGAGTCCGCTGTTCACCATGACGCGCAACCGTACGCCCACCTTGGTGACCGCGGGCCTGCTCGACAAGTCCACCCCACCCCAGCAGGCCGTCGAAGCGCACCAGGCACTGCTGCACGCCGGTGTCGAGACCGAACTGGTCCTCTACCCCGCCCAGGGCCACGGAGTACGCGACTTCCCGGAAACCACCGACCACCTCTGCCGCACCCTCCTGTGGCTCCACCGCCACCTGGCCCCGCAACAGGAGCGGCTGACTCGGTGAGCTGAGGTGTCGGTGAGTGACGTGCCTGCTGTCCTGCCCTCTCCCGAGCCGCACGGGGCGCCGCCCGCGGTCATCGCGTCTCGTCCACCGCCGGGGCCGGGCTGCCGCCGCGAGTGAACGGTAGGCGGCCGGGAGAGAGCGATGCCGTCGGCCACGGCGACAGTGAGTGCCACATCGAGACGCGCTCATCGAGAACGCGCTCGATGTCGGCAGTGCCGCCGACCGCGGCGTCGCAGAACGTCGTGACCGGTGCCGTACCGGTCTGTGCGTTTCAGTCGCGGTCAAGAACTCTGGTGGCCACCCGGACCGCGGCTGGACAGAGATACGTAGGATGTGTCTCTACATGTGAGCAGACACATGTGCATCGACATGACCGGAGGAGCCGTGGATCTTCGACTCGAGGGCCGACGAGCAGTGGTGACCGGCGGCAGCCGGGGTATCGGTTTCGCGATCGGCCGGGCGCTGGCGGCTGAGGGGGCGTCAGTCGCCCTGGTCGCCCGTTCCGCCGGCCATGCCGAGGAGCAGGCGGCGCGGCTGCGCGCGGAGACCGGCGCAGAGATCATCGCGGTCCCCGCGGACACCGGGGTGGACGCTTCGGTGACCGAGATGGCCAGGGCCGTGCGAGAGCGGCTCGGCGAGGTGGACATCCTCGTGAACAACGCCGCCACCACCAATCCAGGAGCGTTCCCCGACTCCGCCCTGGAGGACGAGATCAACGTCAAGGTCCGCGGCTATCT
Organism: Streptomyces violaceorubidus; assembly: GCF_000717995.1. Classification (GTDB taxonomy): domain Bacteria; phylum Actinomycetota; class Actinomycetes; order Streptomycetales; family Streptomycetaceae; genus Streptomyces; species Streptomyces violaceorubidus. The sequence continues at coordinate 45,587 of NZ_JODM01000039.1, read as the reverse complement.
CCGCTGCGTCCACGCCTTCGCCCCCGGGATGGCCGAGCGTGGCTGGGGCAGGATCATCAACATCGGCGGACTGGCGGCGCGGCAATCCGGGTCGGTGACCGGCTCGGTGCGCAATGCTGCCGTGGTCGCCATGTCGAAGAACCTCGCGGACGAACTCGGCCCCCGGGGGGTCAACGTCGTCTCCGTCCAGCCCGGTGCCACCAGGACGCTCACCTGGCTGAACAACCTGGATCGTCAGGCGTCGGCCGCGGGTGTCAGCCGTACGGAACTGGAGGAGCGGTACGCCGCCACGGTGGGCATCGGCAGGCCCGTCGAACCCCACGAGGTGGCGGCTGTCGTCGCCTTCCTGGCCAGCCCGCTCAGCGTGGCGATCAACGGCGACACGATCGCCGTGGGCGGCGGGATCAAGGGGCCGATTTACTACTGACCCGGCCCCGGACGAGCACACACGTGCCGGTCGCCATGGGTGGACGGCAACCGTGCGGTACGACCGCTCAGAGCGGGACGACCGCCGTGATCGTGGTGCCGGTGTCCGGGGCGTGGGTGACGGTCAGGGTGCCGCCGAGAATCGCGGCCCGCTCGGTCAGCGCGGCCAACGCCGCGAGGTCCTCCGCCTGGACGGGCGGTGCGCCGTCGTCCTGAACGGTGACCACCGCACTGGCGCCGATGGCGGCGCTCACCTCGACACGACCGGCCCGACCGTGTGCGACGGCCCGTTCGACGGCCTCGACGACCAGCAGGTACAGATGGGCCTCGACCAGGTCGGGGAGCCGCTTGGCCGGCATGCCCGAGAAGCCCAAGGGCACCGGGCAGCGGCGCGCGAGGGCGGTGAGGGCCGCCGACAGCCCTCCGACGCGCAGGGCACCGGGACTGAGCGCGTCGGTGACCTCCCGGACTCCGGCGAGCGCCTCCTCCAGGTCACGGGCCGTGTCGTGGAGGAGGTCGAGCGCGCCGGAGGGGGCGGTGCCCAGCTCCTGCCTGGCCAGGCTCAGCCCGAGCAGGGCTCTGACCATGCGCTCCTGGACACCGTGCTGAAGAGTCATGGCGTACCGGCGTTGGCGTTCCGTCTGCCGGTGTGCGAGCAGCCCCGACGACCGGTTGCCCTCCCCCGCTCCGCCGCCGACGGGGAGCGGCACCGGAAGAAACCGGAAGACGTACAGTGCCGTCCCGCCCTCCGGGCCGTTCCACGGTGTCAGGGTCCACTCGACGGGCAGCAGCGAACCGTCGAGTCGGGCAAGCATGCCCTCGCCCCGCACCGGGCCGGTCAGTTCCCCCGGCTCCGGGTGCTCGTCGGTCGCGGTGACCGGACGGCCGTCGCGGCCCAGCAGGTCAGCCGGACGGCCGTGGCCGAGCGCCGCGGCGGCCGCGGGATTCGCGTAGCACACCAGGTGGTCGGCGTCGACGGCCCAGACAGGCTCCGTCACCATGCCGAACACGCTTCCCCCGCCGTCGGCAACCGATGTCATCACGCACGTTCCTTCCCCCAGCCCAGTATGTGCCGCCCCAACGGCGCCGGTATCCGTCGAGCGCCGCGCGGCAGGCGGCAGCCCCGCACGTGGCGACACAGGAAACCCGGCGCCCCTGACAGCGCCTGATGCCGCTGCCCCGACTCTCACAGGCGCAGCCAGGGTCTGCATCAGTCATATGACTTGGAACGGGGGCCGCACGACGGCCAAGCGACCGGCACTGCCGTACGACGCCGCCTGCGGAACACCTTCCCGCCGTGCACCGTCGCCGGTCGTGATCGATGACGAACGGTGGTTCCCCCAAGGTCTCCCAGGCCTGAGGAGCCCGTAGTGCCAGCCTCTCGACGAGTGCCGTGTGTGGGCTCCGGCCGGTTCCCGAACCGCCCTGGGCTGTTTGGTGATCAGGGATGCGGGGGCGCCGCACCCGTGCCATTCCGGCGTCGATGCAGCGGGTGTACGTCTTCTCCCATCGACAGATGACCCGCCCGGCGGCGCACGTCGAGGAGATCAGGGTCGGCGGTACTGGCACGGGTCCGGTTGACCGAGCCGACGAAGGGCGTGCGGGTGCCTGTCCACTGGCTGCCGAGCGGTTCGTTGACATCGGCGGCATGCAGGCGGGAGCGACCCATCTCAACGTGTTCTGGTTCCAAAAAGCCGGGGGACGTCGTCGACGTCCCCCGCTCCCTGTACCTCCTGCTGCGCACCGGACCTGTGGCCGCCCGGCCACATTGCCCGGGAACAGCCCGTCAGTCGTTGGGGTATTCGATCCAGTAGTGGCTGTTCGCAGCCGTCGTGCCGAGTGAAGCGAACTTCCGTCCCGAGGTCGTGGAACTCATCCACACCTCGGCGCCGTTGCCGGCGGTGGGCATCATGAAGGTGTCGTCCGACGTGTTGTAGTGCCCCTGGACGGAGAACTTCCACAGGTTGCCGTAGTTCGGCACGGTGAGCGTCTGGCACTCACCTGGATTGACCCAGCCGGCGTACGCGTTGCCGTACTGCGCGTTCTCGTAGAACCACCGCGAGGCGTAATTGCCCTGCGAGCAGAGCTGGATCCGCCCCGTACCGATCGCGGCCGACGCCGAGCCGGCCGGAACGATCGCCGCTCCGAGGCCGGCGGCCAGAACTGCCACCGCTGATATGAACCTGCGTGTCTGCATCGAGAAGTTCCCCCATCTCATCCAGTGATGATCTGTGTGACCGCTGTGGACAGAACGAGATCTTATGACGTGTTACTGACCCGAACAAGCCGATCCGTGGCGAGATTTGTTCGCTCCTCTCCATTCCGAGTGGGTGCTCCGACTACATGTCGAAGAGGCGTTCCGCGCAGCACGGTTCCCGGCGCAGCCGGCGGCTGACGTCGAGCCAGTCGGTGGGGTCCACCGCCCGCGGCTGTCGCGCGGTCGCGGCGTACGCACCGACGAGGTCGTCCTGTCGGTGGACGATGCCGTCGCGCATGGCCCAGGTGGTGCGGATCAGATCGTCGAAGTCCTCGAAGGGGTTGCCGTCGACGGCTGTCAGATCGGCGACCTTGTCGGGCTCCACGGTGCCCAGGTCGTCCGCCACGCCGAACAGACGGGCAGGCACGACGGTGGCGGTGCGCAGGGCCTGTGCCGCGGAGAACCCGTGGGATCGCAACGCGCGCAGTCCCAGGTGGACATGGAGGCCGATCGGCGCAAGCGGCGCGTCGGTGCCGAGGGCGAGCGTGCCGCCCTGGTCTTGGATGCGCCGGTAGACGGCCATCTCCTCGGCGACGGCCCGCAGTGCCGACTCCGTCGGTGGAGCCGCCGCGTAGTGGTCGACGAGCGCGGTGTCCCACGGTGGCATGAGCGTGGTGACCCGGGGATCCTCGGCCAGCTCGGGGGCGGCGCCGAGGAGGGCGATGGCCGTGAAGGGGGTGAGGACGAGCTTGAAGTCACCACCCCGGTAGGTCTCCAGGACGTCCTGGTAGGAGTGGCCCGTCGGCGAGTGGGCGTGTCCGTACTCGGTGCGCTGGGTGGCGGCCAGGTGGGTGGTGAGGTCCTGTCCGACGCCGATGCCGGGTGACAGGAAGTGGCTGCCGGACCGTACGCCGAGGTCCTCGTGCGCGGTGCGGGCCGCTTCGCGCATGGTCCCGGCGCAGGCACGGACGTACGTCTTGACGAAGTCGTAGTCGAGTGCCGTGGCTCGTTCCAGGGAGCGCCGGACGCCGTCACGCGTGCGGTGCGCCCTGCCCATGCTGTAGGCGACGCGGCTGCCGTCGATCAGCTCACCGGTGGCGAACAGGCGCGGTCCCCTCATGTGGCCCGACTGGACGGCCTCCCTGATCCTGACGGCTTCGTGGGCGAAGCCGCCCAGCGACACGTTGGTCGTGACGCCGTAGGCGAGCATGAGACTGCTCTGCCGGCCGCCGTAGGTGTACTGCCAGGGGTGGGTGTGCGAGTCCCACAGCCCCGGGATGACGGTGAGGGCGGAGGCGTCGACGAGTCGCTCGCCGGCCGGAGCGCCCGCCCGGTGGGGTTCCACGGCGGCGATGCGGTTGCCGCGGACGACGATGTCGACGTCCTCCAGGACCGTGTCGCCCGTGCCGTCCCACAGCCGTCCGGCGTGCACCCGGGTGGCGTTGGAGCGGGAGGGCAGCCGACGGCGGTAGGACAACGGGACGGGCAGGGCGCGGTCCTGGGTGCCGTCGCGGTTCACGAGCCGGAGGGTGCCCGCCGCCTCGTAGAGCAGGGTCCGTGAATCCCCGGACCACGAGGGGTGGTCGGCCGCCCTGTCCGTGACGCGCCGGGCCTCGCCCGCGGGGGAACCGTCCGCGTGGACCGGAAGGATCCACAGCGCGGACTCCATGACGAACGCCATCGCCGAGCCGTCGGGAGCCCACACCGGGCCCGCGTTGCCCCGGTCGGAGAGTGAGGCGTGCGCGAGAGGCTGGTGGGCCGTCCATCGGCCGGTCTCGGTGTCGACCACGCGGATGAGGTTGTAGCCCTCACGGAACCGCTGGTTGAGGCGGTTGCGGTCGCAGAAGGCGACGTAGCGGCCGTCGGGCGACCATGTCGGCCTGCTGGGCAGCCCGTTCGCGCCGAGGGGGGTGACGAGTACCTTCTCGGTCCCGCTCGCCAGGTCCTTGAGCAGCAGGCTGCCGGTGATGTCCTGGCAGGCGAGCCGGGTGCCGTCGGGGGAGAGCGCGGGGTTCAGACGTCCGCCGCCCGCGACGATCTCGTCCCGGTCCTCATCGAGCCAGTAGCGGTGGACGGCGATCAGTCCGTTGCCCTCGGGGCCGCCTTCGTAGGAGTAGAGGAGGCTGCGTCCGTCCGGTGCCCAGGAGGGCATCTGGACGTAGGCGGCCGGATCGGCCTGGACGAGCTTGCGGGGACGACGGCCGATCGGCATGACCCACAGCGCGTTCAGGGCGGCGAACGCGACGGACGCGCCGTTCGGGGAGAGCACCGGCAGGTGGATGCCTCGTACCGGACGCGCGGCCGTCGAGTCGAACTCGTAGCGCTTCTCGGGGTAGGAAAGCACGGGCACGTTCAGGGAGGCGGTGAACGGGATGTGCTCCGCGACGTCCTGCGGGGCCGACCGGCCGGGCCGCCGCACCCGCAGTTGTCCGTCGGCGACGTAGTAGAGCCGTCCGTCCGCGCCCCAGGACGGCGGGAGGGGGGAGACGTCCTCCCCGTCGGTCACCGGTTCGCCGTCGACCAACAGGGTGGCGGCGGCCGCGTCGGCCGGGATGACGGCGTCGCCGACGTGCACGTAGGCGATCTGGCCGGCCGGGCCGAGGGCAGGGCCGGCCAGAACGCCGCTGTCCACCGTGCGCAGCACCGTCACCTCTCCGCCCCGGGCGGGTACGGAGGCGAGGGTGCGTCCGGCGCCGGTACCCTTGTCGGCTCGGACGAAGACCAGTTCGTCGCCGTCCGGGTGCCAGGCGGGGTCGTAGTCCTCGGTGCCCGGCTCCTGCGTGAGCCGGGTCAGCTCGCTGGTTCGGACGTCGACGGTCCAGATCGAGTAGGAGCTGCCGGTGACGGGGTCCCCGCCCCGTTCGGACGCGAACGCGACGCGGGTGCCGTCCGGGGACCAGGCCGCACCGCGGTCGTCCCAGGGTCCGGACGTCAACTGCCGCAGTTCCGTGCCGTCGGGCCGCATCGTCCACAGGTGGAAGCCGCCGCCCCGGTAGGCGCACACCGCGATCCGGGAGCCGTCCGGCGACCACGCGGCTCGCGTGGGTTCCAGATCGACCGGGGTCAGCGCCGTCGCCGATCCGCCCTCCCGGGGCAGGGACCACAGAATGCCCTGCACTTCCATGACGAGTCGGCGCCCGTCCGGGGACACGATCACGGACGCGTTCGTGCCGGCGGTGAGTTGGAGGGCCCTGGTGCCGTCCACCGCGGCCGGGGCGCCTTGCTGCGACGGGACAGCGCCTGCCTGCTGGGCCGGGGCCAGGGCGGCGGCACCCAGGCTGCCGATTCCGGCCATCAGGACACCACGTCGCGTTAATACATGTTCACTGAACGTCATGCGGACATGCTAGGGCCCGCGGCGTCGACCGGCACGTACCGAAACGGCCACGGTATCCAACGTATCTGGACGGGTGCCGACCGGAACTCGATCCCAGGAGGGTACGCCGCTGCCTCGGAAGATTTCTGCCCCTCACACATGTTTTCTCGGGCCGCGTCGAGGTTGAACACTGGGCTCTCGGGACCGCGGTGCCGCCGACCCGTGTCTCCACGGCTCCACGGCACACTCCCTGGGGCTCGACACGCCGAGTTCTCCCGACGAAAGAGGTCGCACCACCATGACCGAGCACACGAGCGCGGACACGACCGCGCGTACGAAGATCCCCCTGGGCTCCGACCTGACGGTGGGCCGCATCGGATACGGCTCCATGCGCCTGACCGGGGAGGGACTCTACGGCGAGTACCCCGACCGCGAGGCCGGCAAGTCCTTCCTGCGTCAGGCGGTGGACGCCGGCGTCGACTTGATCGACACGGCCGACGTCTACGGGCCCCACACGACCGAAACGCTGATCCGCGAGGCGCTGCACCCCTACCCGGAGCACCTGGTCATCGCCACCAAGGGCGGTCTGGTCCGCAGCGGCCCCGAGCAGTCGACGATCGGATTCGTCGGCAACCCGCAGTACCTGCGGCAGTCCGTCCACCTCAGTGCCCGGCGCCTGGGTGTGGAGCGCATCGACCTGTACTACCTGCACAGCGGGTGGGCGAAGGATGCCTCCTTCGCCGAGCAGGTCGGCACGCTCGCACAGCTGCGCGACGAGGGAATGATCAGGAACATCGGGCTGTCGAACGTGTCGGTGGAGCAGCTGCGGGAGGCCAGGAACATCACCGAGATCGCCGCGGTGACCGCGCACTACAACGTCGTCGCACGTCAGGAGCGCCCGCTGCTCGATGCGGCGGGGGCGGCGGGGGCGGTGTTCGTACCCTGGCAGCCCGTGTCCCTCACCACGCCCGGTGACCCGACCGACACCAGGGGGAGCGACACGGTCGCCACCGCACTGACCGCCATCGCGGACGCCCACGGGGCGACCGTCCCGCAGGTCGCACTGGCCTGGCTCCTCGCCGTCTCACCGACGATGCTGCCGATTCCCGCCACCACCACACTCAGCCATCTGCGGGAGAACCTCGCCGCTCAGGACCTGCGGCTGACGGACGACGAGATCCGTACGATCGACGCCCTCGCCTGAGCCTGCCCGTGCGAAGAGGGTCGGACGACGCAGCTGCTGATCAGCGACCGCCGCGCGTCACCGACCGCCCGGCGGGAAGCCGATTCGCAGACCGCCCGTCCGGACCGCCGACCGGTCCGGACGGGCGGTTTGGCGGCCGCTGTCAGCCGAGGGTCACTTCGTCAGCAGATCGGAGGCACGCTCCGCGATGGCGTACACCGTGGCGTTGGTGTTGGCGCTGACGATGGCAGGCATGACCGACGCGTCGGCGATCCGCAGGCCGCCGATACCCCGCACCAGCAGGTCCGGGTCGACAACCGCCATGTCGTCGGACCCGATACGGCACGTGCCGCTGTAGTGGAAGTACGCGAGCAGCCCGCGTCGCAGGAAGTCCCGGACGGCGTCACCGTCGCGCACGTCGGGACCGGGCTGCGCCTCCTCCCCGCGCCACGGAGCGAGTGCGGGGGCCTCGCCGATCTCCCGGGCGATGCGCAACCCGGCCATCATCGTGGTGACGTCGCGCTCGTCGCCGAGGTAGTTGGGGTCCACCAGCGGAGCCACCGTCGGGTCCGGTGAAGCGAGCCGCACCGAACCGCGGCTGTGGGGTGCCATGACCGAGAAGCCGATCGTGTACCCGCTCTCGGGACCGGGCAGGGACGGAGCCCGGTACGGCAGGCTGACGAAGAGGATCTGCAGGTCCGGGCCTTCCGCCCCGGGGTCGACGCGGACGAGTCCGACGCCCTCGCCGGGCGGGTTGACGGGGCACGGGGGCACGGGCTGCCGCGCGGCGTAGGTCAGGGTCGACATGGCGTGGTCCTGGAGGTTGGCCCCCACACCCGGCAGGTCCAGCACCGGCTCGACGCCCACGTCGAGGAGGTGGTCCCGAGGACCGATGCCCGAAACCATGAGCAAGTGGGGGGTACCGATCGCGCCGGCAGCGAGAACGACCTCACGTGTGCTCCGCGCAGTGTGCCGCACGTCACCGACCACGTAGTCGACGCCTGTGCAACGGCCGTCGGACAGGCGAAGGCGCGTGACGAGCGCGCCTGTCACGATCTGAAGATTCGGGCGGTTCCGGACGGCGGGCGGCAGGTAGGCGTCGGCCGCGCTCTGCCGCTGTCCGTCGGCGATGGTGTTGTCGCACCAGCCGAATCCGGTCTCCAGACCACTGCTGATGTCGTCAGCGCGACGGTGACCTGCCTCGACCGCACCCTCGACGAGTGCGGCGACGACCGGATTGGGTGCGGCCGGCGGTCCGACCCTGAGCGGACCCTCCTGTCCGCGCACCGCGGCGTCGCGACCGGCGGCGGTCTCGCTACGTCGGAAGTACGGCAGCAGGTCCTCGAAGCCCCACCCCGGTGCACCCAGTGCCGGCCAGCGGTCGTAGCTCGACCGGTGGCCGCGCATGAAGTTCAGCCCGTTGATGCTGGAAGAGCCGCCGAGCGCGCGTCCTCGCGGCAGCGGCATGACCGCCCCACTGAAACTCTGCTCGGTCGACACACCGGCCCAGTCCGCAGTGCTGCCCATCAACGCCGGCCAGGCCCCCGGGACGGACATCAGCTCCAAGGGTTGCGCGTCTCCCGCTTCCAGCAGGAGCACCCGCAGGTCCGGATCCTGTGAGAGACGCGAAGCCACAACACTTCCGGCGGTGCCAGCGCCGACGACGACGTAGTCGTAGGTCACCGCTTCGTTTCGCACAGTCAGTCTCCTGTTCGCAGGCGGGACGGGATTCCCGCTGTAGCCCTCGGGCCCTCCGCGTCGCGCGAGAAGGTCCGATCAGACACATGTGGATCCTAGCCTCACACGTATGAACGACAAAACGTAGGTGGGTGAGCTGGTGTGTATGGAGTAACTGACCAGCCCCAACCGGAGCAGGGCGAGCTGGGAGTGTTGAACACCGATGGGGTGCCCGGCCGGTGTCGGCCGGGCACCCCATCGACTGAGAGGTAGGACTGTCAGTAATGGGCCCACCACAGGTTGACCTTGGTGGCGCTGGCCCAGGAGCAGTAGTACTTCTCTGCCCCCGTGGGGTCGGGGGTTCCGTAGGTCTCGCTGTTCTTCTGGTTCTCCATCGCCTGACACAGGGTCCAGGGGGACACGCCCCAGCTGTTCGAGTAGTAGGACGAGACGAAGTCGTTGTGCAGCGCGGCGGGAGCCGCCGAGGCCGAGGCGGCGCCTCCCGCGAGCAGGCCGGCGGCCGCGGTGGTGGCCAGCAGGAGCCCGGCGGAGGTTCGCTTGAGAGTCTTGATCATGTGAGCAGTAAAACTTTTGGCGGCCTGTCAGCACAAGAGATACGTGTGCAAACGAGTTTCGACGTTAAAAGGTTCTCAAATTAAGGACCTCGACCCGAAACCGCGCGACCGGCGAGGCGTCCCAGACCGGTCAACGCCACGTCGCACGGGCAGCGTTGTTGCCGACGACGACCGCCGACACGGCCCCCACCGAGAGCACCCCGGCGAAGCCGACCATCGCCGGTCCGAGCCCGACGTGCCGGCTCGCCACGCTGAAGAGGACGGCCGGCAGGCCCATACCCAGGTATCCGGCGACGAAGAACATGGCGAGCACCCCGGCCCGGGACTTCTCCCGGGCCACCTCGGTGGCCCGCACCACCCCGCACTTGAACAGCAGTCCCGCCCCCGCCCCGGCGACGGTCACCGCGAGCAGGAACAGCCACAGCGCCGGCCGGTACAGGGATCCCGTCACCAGCAGCAGTCCGGCCGGCAGCAGGGCGGCGCCCAGCAGGGACATGGGACGCGGCGCCAGCCTGCCCAGCAGCAGCTGGGCCAGCGCCGACGCGCCGAACATCAGGAACGCCGCCACACCGGCCACCAGGTGCGAGGTGATGCCGAGCCGGGTCACCAGGATGACCGCCCCGAGCGAGGAGATCAGCCCGAACAGCGCGAAGGAGAAGACGGCCAGCGCGGCGGCCGCACCGAACACCGTCCCGGTGCCGGGCCGCAGCCCGAACCGCTGCGGCGGGTTTCCGGCATCGCCCGTGCGCTCCACCGTCTCCGGTGTGGCCAGCACCGTCACCAGGCAGAGGACGGATGTCAGCGCGAACCCCGACTGGACCACGGTGAGCGGATGTCCGACCCATTGCGCGATCACGCCGGCGACCAGGGGGCCGAGGGCCAGCCCGCCGAGATTGGCGAGCGAGGCGACGACGCCGGGCAGTGCGGCGTCCGGCCGGTCCGGATGCCGGCGGTGGTGCAGGTCGTACAGGTACGCCGTGGCGGTGGACGCCATCAGCCCGATACCGGCCCCGGCGAGGAACCGGCCCACCAGCAGTCCCTCCAGTGTCGTCCACTCGACGAGCACCAGCGCGGCGACGGTTGCCACCGCCAGGGCGGGCACCACGATCCGCCGGCGCCCGAGCCGGTCCGACAGGTGCCCGAGGCCGAGGAAGCCGGCCACCGCGCCCAGCACGAGCACCGCGAAGGCGACGGTGACGGTCGTGGCGCCGAAGCCGTCCCGCTCCGCGTACAGCGGCCACAGTGGAGTCGGCGCGGTGCCGAAGGCCATCAGGACCGTGAAGGCGACGGCCACGGACCAGAATCCGCGTGTGTGGGCCGCCCGGTGGCGGTCCGCGCTCCGCCGGGAAGGCGCGGCCTCGGGCGGGCGGACATCGACGGGGGTGCGGCCGAGCGCTGCGACAGGGTGTGACATGCCTCAAGCCTCGTCCTCTCCGGGCCGGGCGTCCAACGTATCCTCGCGATACGCCATATCTCCGTGGGTGATAGACACGTACCTGTGGAACTGCATCATCTGCGCTACTTCGTGGCCGTGGCGGAAGAGGAGAGCTTCACCCGGGCCGCCCGGCGTCTGCACGTGGTCCAGTCGGCCGTCTCGACGGCCGTCCGTGCCCTGGAACGCGAGCTGGGCGCCGAACTGCTGGATCGCACCCCCCAGGGCGTGCTGCTCACCGAGGCCGGGACGGCGCTGCTGCCCAAGGCCACGGCCACCCTCGACGCGGCGCAGGAGGCGTACGACACGGTGCACGGCCTGCGTGGCCGGCTCCAGGGCACGCTCCGGGCGGGCGGGGTCGCCGCCGCCGGCCTGCTCGACATTCCCGCCCTGCTGGGCCGCTACCACGCGCTGCACCCCGACGTGACGCTCCGCCTGCACGCCTCGCCCGCAGGCTCCGCGGGACTGGTGCGCGATCTGTTGACGGGTGAACTCGACCTCGCCTTCTCGTCCCTGCCGGGCAACCGCCCCGAGGGGCTGGACGTGCGGGAGCTGGCCACCGCGCCGATGGTGCTGATCGTGCCCGCCGCGCACCGGCTGGCCGGCTCCGGTTCCGTGGCACTTCAGACCCTGGTGGACGAGCCCTTCGTCGACTCGCCCGTCGGTTACGGCAACCGCGATCTGGTGGACCGCGCCTTCGCCGCCGCGGGGTCGGAGCGCCGGGTGCTCCTGGAAGCCACCGACATCGCCACCACCGCCTCTTTCGTCCGCCACGGGCTGGGCGTCGCCTTCCTGCCCTCGTTCGTGGCCGGTCCGGCTCCTGAAGGGCTGGCCGTCCTCACCGTGCGGGACACCCCCATGCACTGGTCGCTGTACCTGGCCACCGCGACCCGGCGCCGTCCGCGGGCGACGGTGTCGGCCCTGCTGCGGCTCGTCGACGCGGAACTTCCCCGCTTCCTCACCGCGCCGCACGGCGAAGCGGCGGGCACCGAGTGAACGTCCGCACCCCTCGGCGACGTCACGGCAGGGGTGCGCCGGTGCGTGGTGTCGGGGCAGCCGGAACCCCGGTCGGCAGATCACCGCGTCGGTGTCACGTCGCACGGCGTGGGCGACGACGGCACTCCGCCGGTTCCACAGCGACCACAGCCACCGCTGCTTCGGTCCGGTCTCGGGGATGAGCACCGTGACGCGGGTGCCCGGCTCGGCAGCCGCTGCCGTGTTCACGGTGGTCTGCGCCCCGGCCGTCCGGTGTTTCGTCCTCCGGGCCGGGGTGCGCCGGGCGGGCGGTGAGCCGTCCGGAGGCCGTGCCGTGGTCGGTCGTGGCGCCGTGATTGGCCGGGGCTCCCGGTCAGGATCCCGTGATGTCACGCGCGGGGGTCAAAACCTTCGACAGGGCCAGGACCGTCAGGCCGGCGGCGACCATCACCGAAACGCCCGCCCGCAGGCTCAGCCGGTCGCCCAGCAGCCCGACCACCGGAGGCGCGGCGAGGAACCCGACCCTGGCCACCCAGGAGACGATCGCGACGCCGTCGGAACTGCGTGTGCCGGGGATCCTCCCTGCTGCCCGTATCGCGGCCGGGAAGAGGGTGGAGGCACCGAGTCCCGCGCAGGCGAAGGCAGCGATCACCGCGGCGGCGGAGTGGGTCAGCAGTGCGCAGGCCACCGGCAGCGCCACGAGCACGCCGCTGAGGCGGGCCACCGCCACCGTTCCGAGGCGGTCGGTCACCCGGTCGCCGAGGAACCGGCCGGCGGTCATCGCACTCTGGAAGGCGATGTAGGCGAACCCGGCCGTGGCGTCGGAGGCCCGGTAGTCGTCCTGCAGCAGAGCGGCGCCCCACGAGGCCGGGGTGTCCTCGATGACGGACGACGTGACCAGGAGCAGCCCGAGCATCAACAGGCTCGGCAGTGCCGCCCTGATCCCGGCACGGTACGCGGAGCCGGTGGGCGCCGGCTCGTGGGCGGTGGCCGTTCCGTCTCCGCCCGGCAGGAGGAGCGGCCACACCGCCGCGCCGAGCAGCGCGAGCATTACGCCCACCGCGACGAGGTGGGGTCGCAGCGGGACGGCGCAACCGATGAGCAAGGTCGAGAGCAGTCCACCGACGACCGCGCCCACGCTCCACAGCGCGTGGAAGCTGTTCAGGATCGATCTCCGGTATCCGCGCTCCACCCGCAGCCCATGGGTGTTCATCGACGCGTCCATGATGGCGTCGAGCACGCCGAGCAGGAACAGGCAGCCGGCCAGCGTCCACCACCCGGACGTGAAGGAGACCAGCGGTACCGCGAGGGCGAACACGAACGCGCAGAGCGTGGCGAGGCGGCCGCTGCCGACCCGGGCGCCCAACGGTCCTGCGAGAAGTCCGGCGGTCAGGGCACCGACCGGCATGCAGGCCAGGGCGGTCCCGAGTGCCGCGTTGGAGAGTCCGGCGTGGTCGCGGATCTCGGGCAGGCGCGGAACGATGTTGGCGTAGGCCAGTGCGTTGGCGAAGAAGAGCAGGAAGACCGCGGTTCTGGCGCGTCGCAGCAGGCGGGTCGGGCCCGGTGGCGGGGCGTCGAGGGGCCGGGCGCCGGGCGGTTCGTCCGGGGCGGGACTGCTGGTGGGGTGAGTGGAGTCGTTCACGGAGGGACCTTCCGGCTGGGGGGGGCAGGTCGTGTCTGCGACCGGTGGGCGCCGCACGTCGCAAGCGGGCCGGCGGCAAGGCGGCCGAGGTGAGCCGTCAGAGCGTGGGAACGGCCGCAGCGGCGGCATATCGCTGGGGAAGGTGCAGGAACGCGGCGGCGCCGACGAGTCCGGCGTCCGCACCGAGCCGGGCGGGGCGGACGGCCGTCTTGCGCAGGAAGGGCAGCCCCGCGAACTCGCGCATCCCCGCCTCGATGGCGTCGAAGAGCGGACGTCCCGCCTGGGCCACGCCACCGCCCACCACGATCAGGTCGAGATCGCACACAGCGCTCACGGAGGTGAAGGCCGCGGCGAGTGCTCGTCCGGCCTCGGCGAAGATCCGACCGGCCAGGGCATCGCCGGCGCGTGCCGCGACAGCGAGGTCGGCGGCGGTCCTTCCGTCGCCCGGACGACTCCAGCCGGCCGCCCGCGCACGTGCCAGCAGCGCCGTGCCGCTGGCGGTCAGCTCCAGACAACCACGGCTCCCGCAGGGGCAGTCGGGCCCGTCCGGATCGATGATCACGTGTCCGATGTGCCCGGCATTGGCCGATGGACCGGTCCAGGGACGGCCGTCCAGGACCAGTCCTCCGCCGACGCCGGTCGACACCGTGCAGCCCAGCATGTTCCGCGTACCGAGGCCGGCGCCGGCCCAGTGTTCGCCCACAGCCATGCATGTCCCGTCCCCGGTCAGGGTCACCGGGACGTCGGGAGCCCACGCCGAGGCCCACGTCCGGACGGGAGCGTCACGCAGGACCGGAATCATGACCGGGCTGATGGTTCCGGCGTCCGGGTCGATCGGCCCCGCGGACCCGATGCCGACGCCGCGCACGCCGCCGGCCGCGGCGGCGTGTTCCAGGACGCCCAGCGCGGCCGCCGTCACCGCGGCCCGTGCCTCCTCGCGGCCACCCGTCACCGGCGTCGGCACGACGACGCGGTGGCTCACCGAAGCGTCGGGATGGACCAGCGCTGTCGCGATCTTGGTCCCACCGATGTCGACGGCGAGCACCGGGCGGGCATCAGCGGCTGCCGACGAGAGCGGGGAAGCGTGGGAAGGGGCGCTCATGAGGAATACTCCCTGACTGGGTGATCGGGGGCGGCGCAGGAGCGGCGGCCGCTCGGGGACTGCTCAGGAGGGCCGGCCCGCCGGCGACTGCGCGGAAGGGCCGGGACGGCTCAGAGATAACGAGTGCGGTGGCGCAGGCTGCCCAGCAGCCGGCCGGCGCGCAGGGCGACGCGGACGGCCCACCGGGCCCGCGCCGCTTCGGGACCAAGCACCGCACCGGCTCGCAGCAGCAGCCTCGCCCATTCCCAGAGCGCCTCTTTGGACGAGGACCGGGGCATTCCGTCGGCGGCGAAACGGCGGTACAGCAGAGGATGCGACCGCCCGTACCGGTAGTACTGGCGTGCCATGTCACGTACGCGGTCACGCAGGCGGTACAGGACCACGGCGTCGGCCGCGAAGGCGAGAGCGGCGCCCGACAACTGGGCACGCCAGAAGAACTCGACATCGTCCGACCCGTAGGTGAACGCCGGATCGAACCCGCCCAGTCGCTCCCAGACCTCCCTCCGTACGCCGCAGTTGGCGCCCCACGGGTAGGGCAGGAAGGCGAACGAGTCGGCGAGCGAGGGAACCGGCGCCGGCGGACGGGCCGCGAGAGCCACCGCACCGTTCAGGGTGTGCCGCTCCAGGGCTCCGCCCACCGCCGCGGCCGTGCCCAGCGCCGCGACCATCGCGGACATCCATGTCGGGGCGACGATGTCGTCGGCGTCGCAGAACAGCAGGAGTGTCCCGGCACTGTGCCTGCACCCAAAATTGCGCGCCCCATTGACGCCGCCACCGCCGTCGGCGCGCACCACGCGGAGAGCGGGCAGTACGGATCGGTGTGCCTCCGCCACCGCCGCCGTACCGTCGGACGAACCGTCGTCCACCACGATCACCTCCCAGGGGCCGGTGTGGTCCTGGACCGCCAGCGCGTCCAGTTGTCGGCCGAGCGTGTCCGCGGCGTCACGCGCCGGTACGATCACCGACACCAGGGCCTCGTCCACGGGGCCGGCCGGACGCGGCACCTCGACGGACGTCACGGTGTCCCCCGCCGCACGGCCGGCTCCCGCTCCGGCCCGCCCAGGATGGCTCCGACCACCCGGTCCGTGTCCCGCAGGTCGGGCAGGACGGCCTCGGCTCCCGCAGCCAGCAGTTCCTCGGCGCCGTCGCCCCCGGTCGCCACCGCTACCACCCGCGCACCGCCCTCGACAGCTGCCGCGACATCCCGCAGGGTGTCGCCCACCAGTACGGTGTCGTCAGCCCCGAAGCACCTGCCGTATCTGTCACTGGCCCGGCGCTGCGCCACGGCGACCAGCCGCGCACGGACCGGGTGATCCGATCCGTAGGCTCCGGCGTCGAAGTCGACCAGGCGGTCCAGTCCGAAGGCCGCGAGCTTGCGGTGGGCGTTGGGCCGCAGGTTGCCGGTCAGCAGCGACTGGGCGGCCCTTGGATCGGCACGCAGAGCCGTCAGCGCCTCGAAGGATCCGGGCAGTCGCCGCCCTCCCGATCGCAGCTCGTCGTCCAACTCACGCAGGGCGGTGACCATCGCCGCGGCCGCCTCCGGCGCGCTGATGCCGTGCACGCCGTGCGCTTCCAGCAGCTGGCCCATGATCGCCTGTTCGGTGCGGCCCTCGGTCGGGACGGTGACCTTTGGGGCCGATCCGGTCAGGGCACGGAAGGCACGCGGGTAGACGGCCGGCCCGGCCGGTCCGCTGTCCAGCAGGGTGTGGTCGATGTCCCACAGGACCAGGGTGGTGAGCATGTATCCCCCAGAGTGGCGAGAGTGAAGGGAGCCTGCGGCGGGCCAGGTCGGTGCACCGGGTTCGCCGGCCGGCTACCGACTCTCGGCTCTCGGCACCCGTTCCCGGTCGAAGGCCGTCAGGGCAGGGTGTAGGGCCCGCGCGTCGCCGCGCATCGCGCCGCGCGTTCGGCCGCGGCGCGCAGCGCCGTGGCCGTGGTGGCGCCCCTGCCGAGCGCGTGCGCGAGAGCGGCTGCGAAGTTGTCTCCCATGCCGTAGCTGTCCTGCTCCCGACCCGGGACGGGCATCGCGTCGTACCTGCCCGTCACGTCGGCCGACAGGAAACGGCCGCCCTCGCGTCCTTCGGTCAGTACGACCAGGCCGGGCTTGGTGGCGAAAGAGGCCGGGTCGTACCGTTCGGCCGGATCCGCGGCGCTTCCGATCAGGGCGTCCACCGGCACTCCGCAGGTGGCGACCACCTCCGACTCCCGGAGACTCGCGGTCACCACACGTGCCCGACGGGCATGTTCCAGGACACGGCCATCGCCCGCCACGAAATGCACCACGTCGTAGGTGACCAGTTCGTGCCAGGGCAGAGGATCGTCGAGGGAGGGCTGAAGGCGCGGTCCGAGCGTCGTGGTGGTGCGTTCGCCGGAGTCGTCGACCACACTGACGGCCGTGCGGGTGCGCCCGGGGCGGGTGGCGGTCAGGACCTCCACCCCGAGTCGTCCGAGGACTTCTTCGCTGCGGCGGCCGGCGGTGTCGTCGCCGAGCGCGGTGAAGAACGTCGTCCGCCCGGCCAGTTGTGCCATCTGCACGGCGGCGACGGCACCACCACCGGCCGGTCCCTCCCAGACGGCGGCCGCGTGAGCCACCTCGCCCTGCTGCGGCACCCGGGCCAGCCGCGCGATGGTGGTCCACTCCACGTGCCCGACGACCGCGGTCCGAAGACCCCTGCTTACGCCGCCTGGATGACCCATGTGTCTCCTTCGAGGCCGATCGATGACGTGGCGTGTTGTCACATGTTGCCGAGCCGCAGTGTCACATGACAATGCACCCAGCGGAAGAGACGCCTTCGCGCGCCTGCCCCTGGATGCCCATCGGATGGCAATCCTCTTGAGATACATGTTTACGGCCGCCGCGCTTGGCGAAAGATCGCTGCGTACAAGGGGGTTGCGGAGACATGGAGAGTGACTGATGATCGTCCGCAGCCGAAACAGCACGCGGGATCCGTCACGCGAATGAAGCGTGGAGGTCTGCAATCCTGCGAGAGGGTTCCACACGCATGGTGTCCACATCATCCTTCTCGGCCGGACGGCGAGGCACTGCCGTGCGCGCTCTCCTTTTCGACCTCGACGGCACACTCTGGGACCCTGAGCCCCATGTCTACCGCATCTATTCCGACGTCTTCCGCGACCACGGCCACGAACTGACGCGCAGCCGGTGGGCCGGTGTCCTCGGCACCATCGGCTTCGACCTGTGGGGGAGCCTGGAAGAGCTGACCGGCCGTTCGCTGGACCGCGCCGTCCTGGACGCCCACGTGGCACGCCGAAAGGAGAAGGAACTCGCGGTACTGCGGGCGCGCCCCGGCGTACCGGGTCTGCTCCAGCAGACCGATCAAGCCGGTCTGCTCCGGTCGGTGGTCAGCAACAGTCCCACCGCCTGGATCAGGCGCTACATCCGGCAGTGCGGCATCGAGGGCGGGTGGCAGGCCATACACAGTCCGGAGGGCGACACCAACCGTGCCAAACCGACCCCGTATCTCTACCGCGAGGCACTGGCCAGGCTCGGCGTCGCCCCGCACGAGGCCGTCGCCTTCGAGGATTCCCCCAGCGGTGTCCGCGCGGCGCACGCGGCCGGGGTGCGCTGCGTCGCCGCGCCCAACGCCATGACCACCTCCCTCGACCTCAGCCTGGCGCACCTGCGCATCGAGTCCTTCGAGGGCACCCGCCTGGAGGAGATCCTGCACCGGATCGAATCCGACCCGCGCAGGGCAGACGACGACGGTACGTCCATGAAGAAGCACAAGACCCCGGACGACGTCTGCCTCTGACGCTGTGACGTCACGGCTTCTCCCGAAACCGGCAGCCGCGAGTGCCCCTGGCGAGCCGGCCCACCTTCACGGAGGCATCATGCACGTATCCATGGCCCCAACCGGCACGAACCCGTCGAGGACCGAGCCGGCCGACGACGTGGTGAACCACTTCTACTATCCGCCCGACGACTTCGAGGCCGACCGCGGCGAAGGCGTCTACCTCTACGGCAAGGACGGCCGGCGCTATCTGGACGCGTCGTCGGGGACGTTCAACCTCACACTCGGCTACTCGCACCCGGAGGTCGTGGAGACGATCCGCGAACAAGCCGGCGAACTCATCCACGTCACCAGCAAGTTCCAGTCCAAGCCGGTCAACGCGCTGGTCGCCGCGCTCAGCGAGGTGGCGCCGGCCGGCCTGACCCGAGTACACCTCAAGTCGTCCAGCGGATCGGACGCCAACGAGGCAGCCATAAAGATCGCCCAGCACCATACCGGCAACCCCGACGTCATCTCCCTGTTCCGCGGCCACCTCGGACAGACGATGGCGATGATCAACGCGTCGGGCGCCGCCTTCCGCCGGGCACCCTTCCCCGCCCAGCTCCCCGGGGTGGTGCACGTGCCCGACCCCTACTGTGTCCGCTGCTTCTACCGGCAGCAGCGCGAGACCTGCGGACTGCTGTGCGTGGAACGCGTCAACGACTTCATCGACTACGCCAGTTCCGGCCGGGTGGCCGCCGTCATACTCGAACCGATCTCGGGCAACGGCGGCAACGTGGTGCCGCCGGACGGGTACCTCCAGGCGCTGCGCGAGCTGTGTGACGAGCGGGGCATCCTGCTGGTCTTCGACGAGATCCAGACCGGTTTCGGCCGCACCGGGCACATGTTCGCCTCGGACACCTTCGGTGTCTCCCCGGACATACTCACCTTCGGCAAGGGGCTCGGCGGCTCGGGGATGCCCATCGCCGGGCTCCTGACGGCGGAGCACCTGACAGGGCTGGAGGGCCATCACATCAACTCGACGTTCGGGGCCAACGTCCTGGCCTCGTCCGTGGCCGTGAAGACGCTGGAGATCATCCGGCGTCCCGGCTTCCTGGAGAACGTCCGGGCCGTCGGCGCCCACATCATGGACCGGCTCGGCGAACTGGCCGCCCGTCACGCCTTCATCGGTGATGTCCGGGGCCGCGGTCTCATGATCGGCATGGAGGTCAACGACGCGGACGGCCGTCCGGACCCGGGCTTCACCAACCATCTGGCGGCCCGGGGCATGGACCACGGGCTCCTCCTGCGCACCTCGCTCTACGGCTTCGGGAACGTCCTCAAGGTACGTCCCCCGCTGATCATGACCGTGGAGGAGGCCGACGAGCTGTGCGACCGGCTGGACCGACTGTTCGCGGACGCGCTGTGAGGGCGCTGGTGCAGGGCGTCGCCGACCGGATATGGCAGGCCGTACGCGACGACCGGGCCACCCGCTCGGGACGTTATGTGGAGGGCATCACGGCCGGCGGCGACGCCGAGTTTCCCGTCGACGTCCTCGCCGAACGGGTGGCCTGGGACTTCCTCCAGGAATCAGGGGTCTCCGTCGCCGTCTACACGGAGAGCGAGGGGCTCCGGATCATCGGCGAGGATCCGAGCCACGTCCTGGTCATCGACCCCATCGACGGCACCCGGGGGGCGGCCGCCGATCTGGAAATGGCGTGTGTCTCCGTCGCCGCCGCCCGTTACGGACCCGCCCCCGTCATCGCCGACGTCGAGTACGCGATGCTCAAGGAGGTGAAGACCGGACAGTGGATGTACGGCGACATCCACTCCGCCGGCATCGAGAGCGGCGGATACCCCGACCCGGTTCCCAGCCTCGGCAGGACCGAGGAGACGGAACGCATGTTCTGGTCCCTGGAGTTCAACGGCCATCCCGCCCAGCTCATGATCGACGCCTACGGTCACCTGGTGGACGCCTCGGCCAATCGCGGCGGCGTCTACGTCTTCAACAGCGCTTCCTTCTCCATCTCCCGCATCATCACGGGCCAGATGGACGCCTACGTCGACATCGGCAACCGCCTGCTGCGCGACCGTCCGGAGACGGAGAGCGACTTCCGGAGAGTCGGCCACGGCAGCATCCTGCACCTGTTCCCCTACGACATCGCCGCATCGGTCTTTCTCGCCGAACGGGCCGGCGTCGTCATCACCGACGCGTACGGCGCCTCACTGGGCGACATGCTGCTCCTGGAGATCGACCCGGACAACCAGCGCTCCTGCATCGCAGCGTGCACTCCTGCTCTGCACGCCGCTCTGCTCTCGACGATTCACTGGTGAGCACCGCCCGCACGCCCCACAGGGAGGCCCCCATCGCCACCGCACGGCCCCAGCAGACGTCCGACACCCCCACGGCAACCGTGGGCACTTCCTCGCCGGCCGGCGAACAGGCCGCGGTCGACGCGGCCGCAGCACGTCTGCGCCTCACCGTCGGGGAGGAGATCCTGGACGGCGGCTCGCCCGCTCGGGTCCACCACGCCCGCACGGAGGACGGAACAGAAGTGGTCCTCAAAGTCCTCGCCGCCCATCCCGGAGCGGTGGACGGACACGACCTGAGTTCCTTCCACGGCAAACTCGAACAGATCGACCATCTCCGCGAGCACGCGCCGCAACTGGCCGCGCGCTACCTGCCGGTCCTCAGCTCCGTCGTGGGCGACGGATGGGCCGCCACCACCACCGCCCACCTGCCCTCCGAGGACCTCGGCGCCGCACTGCGCCGGGACGACGGCGACGAGAACCTGTTCTTCGCCCGCAACGACCTCGTCCTGCGCGCGCTGCTGACCGACGGGTACGCCCGCGCCACCTCCCCCGTGCCCCCGGAGCACCTCGCCGACGTCCACATAGGCCGGTTCCTGCGCCGCCTGCCTGTGCTGGAGCGGCACTTCCCGCAACTGGCCGGCGAACGCCAACTCGTCATCGAGGGACGGCGCCTGGAAGCCCCGGCACCGCTGCTGCGCCGACTGCTGGAGACGCAGGCGGACCGCCTCAGCGCACTGGCTCCGGCCCGGCTCGGTGCTCCCGCGCATGGTGACAGCAACGTGCGCAACCTGCTTTTCGCCACCGACGGCCGCGCGGACACGGACGTCCACCTCATAGACCCCCGCGGTTCCACCGCCCCCTGGGACCCCGTGTACGACCTCGCGAAGATCCTGTTCAGCCTTACTGTCTGGGACCCGATGCTCCGCCTCGGCATCCGGGTCGACCACGACCCGGCCGCCGGCGGATACCGTGCCGAGTTCCGCGCCCCGGTGTACCCGGGCTACCGGTCGGCGGCCCACCAGTACCTCGATCGCCTGGACGGCGTGGACACCGATGCCTGGTTCGACAAGGACCCGCACTGGAAGCAGCGCCTGCTGTTCACCCATGCCCTGCACGTACTCGCCGAGGCACCGTGCAGACTCTCCGACCGCAAACCCAAGTACGACGCGACCGGGCGTCGGGTCACCATCGAAGAACTCGCCCTCGGTCACTACCTGATGGGCACCGTGCTGCTCAACGACCTTGCCGTCCAGTGGGCGGAGGGCGCCGCGGAGCTGGACACCCACCGCCACCTGTCCGTGGTGACGGGCGGACCGCCCGTCTCGCCGGGACGCGACCGCTGACGGGCTTTCAGCCGTCGGTCACCCGGTGGCGCCTCAGATCGGCCAGTGCCTCGTCCAGCCCGGGTCCCAGGAGGCGATGGCGTTCGCTGCGCAGTACCAGGCGGGCGGGGCGGCGCGGCGCGGGCACCGGATCGTCGCCGCGCACGGCGACGACCTCGGTCGGCAGGTCCAGCGCGTCCCGGACCCCGGCCATCAGCTCGAACCGGGTGACCACCTGGGAGCCGCCCAGGTGGAACACGCCCACTCCGTCCCACAGCTCCTCCAGCGCCCCGGCCAGCCACGGCAGGTACAGCGGCGCGCACACCACGTCCGTGCGCGCCGCTGTCCGAGGCTTGTCGAACCTGGCCATGAAGCGGTCCGCGAACACACTGCGCCCGTACACCAGCGGTATCCGCACGACCAGATGTCCGTCCTCGCCCGCGAGGAGGTCCTCGGCAGCGGACTTGGACCGCCCGTAGGCGTTCACCGGCGCGCGGGCGGAACTCTCCGTATAGGCATCAGCGGCGCCGTCGAAAACGTTGTCCGTGGACAGCAGCAGGATGCGGGTGCCGGTGCCGCGCACCGCTTCCCGCAGCGTCTCGACCGACCCCGCGTTGAGCTCCATGGCCAGATCAGGACGGCGCTCGGCATCGGCGAGGTCCACCAGACCGGCGGCGTGGACCACGAGGTCGAAGCCGCCGTCCAGCAGCAGAGTTCGCAGCGCCCCCGCGTCGCGCAGGTCGAGCGGTATCAGGCCCGGCACGGCCCGCGCCGACCGGGTTCCGACCACCGTGTGCCGGACGGACCAATCGGACCAAAGAGCCCCACCGACGTAGCCGGAGGCCCCCAGCAGCAAGATACGCATTCGCCTTCTCCGGAGTTCCCGCCGCCCCCGAGGGCGGCCCGTCGGCCCACCGTAGCCGCCCGCAGCGTATCCACAGAAGATCACAGGAGTCATCACAGTCATGACGGACATGCAGGCCTTGGTCCTGGAAGCGGGGACACCCCGGCTCCGCACCCGCCCCACGCCCGTGCCGGGACACCCCGAGGATGTCGTGGTACGCGTGGCGGCCAGCGGCATCTGCGGCACTGACCGGGGCATCGTGCTGGGCGAGTTCCCCGCCCTGGACGGTGTGGTCCTCGGACACGAGGCGGCCGGAGTGGTGACAGCGGTGGGAGCCGCGGTGACCGCGGTCCGCCCCGGCGACCGTGTGGTCGTGAACCCCACCTACTTCTGCGGCCGGTGCCGTCCGTGCCAGCGAGGCATGGCGGCCCATTGCACGGCGAAGGACGGCCGGGAGATCGGCGTCGACCGGGACGGCACGATGGCCGGTGCGGTCGTCGTACCCGGAGCCTTCGTGCACCCGATCCCGGACACCATGTCCTTCCGGCGTGCCGCCCTCGTCGAACCGTTGGCGTGTGTCCTCAACAACGTCGAAGCCGCCGCGCCCCGCCCGGACGACCGGGTCCTGGTGATCGGCGGCGGACCGATCGGCACCCTGTGCGCCATGGTGTTCGCGCACCGCGGCACACGGACGGTCCTGCTGGAGCGGGCCCCCGAGCGGGCAGTGCTGGCGCGGAGCATACTCCCACCCGCCGTGCGGGTGATCAGCGGCGACGAGCCGGGTCTCTGCCTCGCGGAGGGCGCGCCCGCGGACAGCCCGGACGTCGTCGTGGACACCACCGGGGTTCTGCTCGCGGAGGCCCTCACACATGTCGCGCCCGGTGGCACGGTCGTGGTCATGGGCGAACGGGAGGCCGCTCGGGCCTCGCTGGCGCTACGTGCCCTGGTCACCGAGGGCATACGTGTCATCGGTGCGGGCCCCTACCCTCCTCACCTCTTCCGGGCCGCCCTCGACCTCGCCGACATCATGCCGATCGACCGGATCATCACCGACGAGTTCGCACTCGACGCCTACGAGGATGCCTTCGCCGCACTGGCGGCCCCTCTGGGAGCAGGCGCGACCGCGGGCACCTACACGGCGATGAAAGTCCTGCTCGTCTCCGATTCCGAGCTGGTGCGCCGGTGACCGCCCGCACGGCCGCGAACGAAGCCGGCGCAGCGCCGCCCGGCCGCCCGGCCACCGGATGGATGGTGTTCGACTACGGTGAGGTGATCAGCTGGCACCGGGATGTCCGTGCGGAGCTGGCCGCCGTACTGGGAGTGCCGGTCGCCGCCTTCTGCGCGGCGTGGGCCGCCGAACGCCCCGCCTATGACCGGGGCGCCACGGACCTGGCGTACTGGCAGGCGGTCGGCACCCGGGTCGGTGCCCGCGTGGACAGAGGTACCGCGAACCGGCTCACCGCCCTGGACCTCTCCGCCTGGTCGACGGCGAGGCCGGACGTGGTCGCGCTGATCGCCGATCTCTTTGCTGCCGGCGTTCCCCTGGCCCTGCTCTCCAACGCCCCTCGGTCCCACGCCCGGAGCCTGCGCGAGCAGGCGTGGTCGAAGTACTTCCGTCACCTGTTGTTCTCGGGCGAGTTGGGGACCGCCAAACCGGATCCGGCGATATGGCGAGTGGTGGCCGCACGGCTCGGTTCCGGACCTGCCGACTGCCACTTTCTCGACGACCGTCCCGAGAACGTCGCGAGTGCGCGGCAGGCCGGCCTCCGGGCCGAGCTGTGGACCGGAACGACCGCCGACCGCCTGCGGCGTACCGCCCTCAAAGGCGCGCTCCGGCCGGCACGGCACGTACGGGCGGACGGGAACCTTGTTCCGCAGCCCAGGAGATCGGCCGACGCGGCAGTGCAGCGGAAGGGACACCACGTCCCGGATGGCGCCGGAACTGATCCAGGCCAATGAGACTTCGGGGACCGCGAGTTCCAGCTGGGTGACGCGGGAGAGCAGGACGCGCAGGGCCGTCGACCCACGTCGTCGCGTCGTGGGTCGACGGCGCTGGACTGCCACAGGCCCTTGCGGCCGCGGGCGATCGCGTCGAGGCCCGCGTCGGCAGCCGCTCCCGCCGCTACTGGGGCGAGGCCGGCATGGCGTTCCCGGACGAGAACTCCCGGTCGATGCGCATCGACCCACGCCGTCGGCCGGCATCCGCGAAGGGGGCGGACGGCGATGCGCGGAACGGCCCTCACCAGGTCATGGTGCATTGCTCCGCCCATCCGATTGAGGGGCACCGGCCCGGCGGAGCCGGTACCCCTCATCGTGTTCACCCATCCGCCGCCGGGAGCGTGGGGCAGCGCCGTGGCGTGGGGTCAGCGCAGGCCGAAGGCGCGGGTGACGGTCTGGGTGACGCCGTCGCCGTGGCGCTGCTCGGCGGTGACGCGGAAGGACACGTAGTCGGCCCGCAAGGGGGCGTGCAGCCGGGTCTGCCAGGTGTCCTTGTTCCGTTCCAGGTCCTGTCGGTGCCAGGTCGCGCCGTCGTCGTAGGAGATGTCGAGGCGGACGGCGGTGACGGTGTCGTCGGTGGCGGTGCTGCCGAGGACGACGGGCCGGACGGAGAACGGCGAGGTGCGCTTGGCCCGCCCGGCGAGGTCCACGTCCGTGCCGTAGTCGAGCTGGACGAGCGGGAGGACCTGGTCGTCGGCGGTGCCGGAGTGGAAGGTCCACTCGGTGTGGGTGGTCCGGGAGTACGGCAGGAGGTCGCTGTCGGACCGGGTGTCGGCGACGAGCCGGTACGGCAGTGTCCGCGGCGGCAGGTCGCCCACGCCGAAGTCCGGTCGGGCTCCGTTGCGGACCAGCAGGGTGTCGCCCTGGTAGAGCGCGAAGCTGCGTGTCATCAGGTTGCTGTCGCCGCTGTGCGCGGATCCTCCGTCGCCGAAGCCCGCGAGCGTGCCGCCCATCGCGTCGCCGACGCGGTGCGGCACCTCGAAGCCGGCCATGCGTGGCCGGACGACGGGTCCGAACCAGTGCTCGTCGTGGACGCTGCCCGGGCGGTAGCCGACGATGTCCGTGAAGGTCGCCCAGCCGTCGATGGCCGCGTACTGCTGCCACTTGACGCCGTTTCCGGTGGACACCCAGTCGGTGCGGTGGCCCGCGGCGACCGGCTCGCGCGGGAAGGGCGGCACGCGTGTCATGCCGAACCCGGCGTAGGGGTAGGCGGCCGGCCAGTACTCGTACGGCGGGCTGTCCTCGCGGCTCTCGGTGACCTGCTTGCCGGCGGGCGGGGCGAAGGTGTTGTCGATGCGCGCGAGACTGCCGGGACCGGTCTTCGCGGACGGATCGTCCGGCACGCCTCCCTGGTGGTAGTCGGCCAGGTCGTACAGGTAGGCGGGCGAGGGGTGCGCCTGGACGGCCAGCTTCAGCCGGTCGCGGCTCGCGCCGTGGATGCTGCCGATCAGCTCCTCGCCCTCGTCCCGAGGAAGCGAGGTGACGGGGAGCTGCCCGGCCGTCCTGCCGTCCGGTTCGCCGTACCAGTCGAGTCCGCGGCCGTCGCCGTCGTTGACGACGAGGAGCATCGCCGCGCCCGCGGCGTGTGCCGCGGCGGCCTGGTCGGTGGCGGCCACCGCGGTGCTGTGCCGGACGACGACGGCCTTGCCGCGGGCGTCGAGGCCGGCGTACTCGGCGGTCCCGCCGGTGCCTGCGAAGACGGCGTCGACCTGGGTGGTGCCGTCCGGGAAGGGGCTGCTTCCGGGCTGTGTCAGCAGGGTGTCGTCGAGGGTGTGCCCGCCGCGATAGGTGATCTTCAGCGGGGTCTGCTTGGCGCGGATGCGGGTGCTGAAGACGAAACTGCCCTGGTGCACCCGTCCCTTGGTGGGCAGCGCCCACAGGCTGTCGTAGGCGGCCGAGGGCATGAGGATCTCGTGCAGCGCCTGTCCGTCGCTGGGTGACGGGGTCTTCGAGGTGAAGGAGCGGAAGAGGTCGATCCTGCTGTTGGTGACGGATGTGGGCTTGGGGGTGTCCACTTCGATCCGGCGGATGCGGGAGGCGTCGAGGACGACGTCCTGGTCGCCGGTCAGATCGACCTCGGGGGCGGTCAGCACCGCGTAGCCGAGGGAGTGGGAGCCGTGGCGCCCCTCGACGTCCAGGGTGGAGACGATCGTGTACGAGCCGGGGGCCAGGCGGGTGGTCAGCTTTCCGTCCGGCACCCACATGACGGCGGTCCGCCCGTCCGGTCCGGTGATCTCGACATCGTTGTCCACCGGCTTGCCGTGCCGGTCCTTGAGGCGGACCGTCAGGTCGTACTTCTCGGACTCGACGGACATCCCCACCACCGTGTGGACGGAACCGGTCGCAAAGCGGGCGACGACCTGTGCGCCGTACTGTCCCGGTGCCAGACCCTTCGGATCGGCGAGGAGGCCGACCGTGGAGGTGCCGTGGGCCGGCACGGTGACGTGGGAGGCGGCCGGTGTGAACACTCCGGCGGACGAGGTGCCCGGGTCGACGGAGAGGGCGAGGGCGACGGCGTGGTCGGTGGTGTTGCGGTAGGTCAGGTGCCGTTCGACGGGCGCGTGCTGGTTCTCCGCCGACCAGCGGACGAGTCCGGCGTCCACCGAGCCGTCGGCGACGATGTGGTCGTTCAGGTAGGCCGCGGCGACGTCGACCCGGCCGGCGCCTGCCTGGTAGGGGGTGTAGTCGGGGGTCGGCGCGCTGGTGCTCATCAGCGCGTTCTTGATGTCCCGACCGGTCCACCCCGGGTGCTTCTGGGCGAGCAGGACGGCCGCGCCGGCGACGTGCGGGGCTGCCATGGAGGTGCCGCTGTCGGTGCGGTAGTAGCCTTCGCCGCTCTGCGAGTACTGCGACCGCGCGGCCAGTACGTCGACGCCGGGCGCGGTGATGTCGGGCTTGAGGCCGTCGTCGTTCTGCCGCGGGCCCGTGCTGGAGAACCCGGCGAGCCGGTCGGAGGCGTCGACCGCGCCGACCGTGAGGGCGGCGTCGGCGGTTCCCGGTGAGCTCACGCTGTAGGGGTCGTTGCCGGCGTTGCCCGCGGCGATGACGAAGAGGGCCCCGGTCTGAGCGCTGAGCTGGTTGACCGCCTGGCTCAGGGGGTCGTCCTGGGTGTGCCAGACCGGTGTGCCCAGGCTCATGTTGATCACCTTGGCGTGCTCGGTACGGGCCGCCCACTCCATGCCCGCGATGATCTGTGACATCGCGCCGGAGCCGGAGTCGTCGAGCACCTTGCCGACAAGCAGGTCGGCGCCGGGAGCGACGCCTCGTTCCTTGCCGCCGGACGCGGCGCCGGTTCCGGCGACGGTGGAGGCGGTGTGGGTGCCATGACCGTTGTGGTCG
Organism: Streptomyces violaceorubidus; assembly: GCF_000717995.1. GTDB lineage: Bacteria > Actinomycetota > Actinomycetes > Streptomycetales > Streptomycetaceae > Streptomyces > Streptomyces violaceorubidus. The sequence continues at coordinate 17,518 of NZ_JODM01000039.1, read as the reverse complement.
GTGACGTCCTCGCCCGAAACGAAGCTCCGGGTGCCGACGATGCGCGGGGCGAGGTCGGGGTGGGCGGTGTCGACGCCGGAGTCCAGTACGGCGACCCGCACCCCGGCACCGGTACCGCCGGCGGACCAGGCCCGGGGGGCGCCGATCTGCGCGGTGGTGTCGGCCAGGTCGGCGTGGGCCTTGGCGTCGAGCCACACAGTGCCGACACCGGAGGTGAACGACGGGGTGGCGGCGCCGCCGGCGGACCGACGGGCGGCGGAGTTCGCGGGGGCGGTGAGGGCCTGCCAGAAGGCGGCGGCCTTCGTGTGCTGGGCGCGCACGGCCTGCGCCCCGATGGCGGGGAGTTGCGCGGTGGTCCGGGCGCCCGGCAGGTCGGCGCCGCTGCCGGTCCTGGCCGCGGCGCTGCCCTGCGCGCGGGTCATGATCAGGGGGAGGGCGCCGGTGTGTGCGTCGTCGTAGCCCTGGGCGATCAGCTGGGTGACGTTGAAGAGCTGCCGGTCGAGTCCGCCGGTCGCGAGGTAGGCCATGGCTTCGTCCGGGTACACATACGTGTCACCCTTCTCCACGGTGACCCGCACCGAGCCGACGGCTCCCGGCGGGCGCTGAACGCCCTGCACCCCCACGGCGTTGCCCGGACCTCGGACCACCGTGACCTGGTCGCCGGTGATCAGCGTGAGGGTGAGGGGCGCGCCGTGCGGCTCGCCGTGCTCGGTCGAGGAACCGACGGCAGGGGTGGGTGGATCGGCGCCGTGGGCTGCTGTCGGAACACCGAGGGCCGCGACGAGCAGCGCGGCGGCCGATGTCGTGCGTATACGGGAAAGACGGACGGGCACATGTCCTCCATGGAGTGATCGTCGAATCCGACCATCTTCCAGCAGGCGTGTAAAGCACCTGGATAAGTGGTGTTAACACGGCACTGATTGTCGCGGAGATGTGATCTGCGCTGCACCGAGGTGTGTTCGACCCTCCGCACACGTGTGGGGTTGGAGGTGCCGGACCGGTCGAGATGCAGGATCCATGGCATGACGTCGGGGAGGCCCCCGAAGCCCGGGTCAAACCCCGCTCGCCGGGCGGCCGGAGATCACCCCAGCAGATCCAGGTCGCGCAGTTCGGCGCGTGAGGCGATCCCGAGCTTGGGGAAGAGCCGGTAGAGGTGGTATCCGACGGTGCGCGGCGACAGGAACAGCTGTGCCCCGATCTCCTTGTTGGACAGCCCTCGCGCCGCCAGCGTGGCGACCTGCAACTCCTGCGGGGTGAGGAGCGTGGCGAGACTGGATCTGGGCACGGGGGCACTCTCGCCGACCGAGCGCAGGGCGTTTCTGGCCCGCTCGACCCAGCCTGCCGCGCCCAGCGCCTCGAAGGCGTCCAAAGCGCCCCTCAGCTGGGGCCTGGCCTCCTTGCCCCGGCGCTCCTGGCGCAACCACTCGCCGAACGCCAGCCGCGTCCGGGCGGTCTCGAAGGGTGCCCCGGCCTGTTCGGCCGCTTCGAGGGCCAGGCCGTAGGCGTCCTGCCCCGGTGTGACCAGCGCGCGGGCCCGCAGTGACAGCGCGGTGCCCGACGCCAGGAGGTCGGCGGAGAGCTCGCCGGTCGCATCGGCACGGACCGCGGCCTCGGCGAGGTCGGCCAGCGCCCGTGCCGCGATGGACGGATGGGCCGCCACGTCGGTGGGCGAGATCAGCCGGGACAGGTGGTGGTACGCGCCCTTGGCGTCGCCGCCGGAGAGTTCCAGCAGCCCCAGCGCCCAGGTGGCGCGTGCGGCGACGCTGCCGATCCGACGGGCGGCCGCCCACGCGAAGGCGGAGCGCGCCATCTCCTCGGCCCGGGCGCGGTCACCGGCTCGGGCCGCCTGCAGGGCCACGATCGAGCGGAAGATGCTGGCGTGCAGATCACCGCCGAGATCCTGTGCCAGCCGCAGTCCCTCGTCCGCCGCGAGCCGGGCGCTCTCGACCCGGCCGAGTTCGGCCTCCGATTCGGCGAGGACCTCCAGGCCGACCAGCAGTTCGCCGGCCGAGCCGCTGGACCGCAGCTCTGCCACCATCTGGGTGGCTGTCGAAGCCGTCCAACCGCGCACGCCTTGGATCCAGGCGCTGTAGGTGACCAGCAACCGCAGCCATACGGGGAGCTCTTCGGGCGGTGCCTGGTCGGGTGGTGCCTGCCGGCCGTCCAGGACCGCGGCCGCGTTGAGCCACGGCGACACCTCCACCTCACGCAGTCGGCCGCAGACCTCCGCCAGCAACGGTCGGTCGGCGGCGTTCCAGGCGAAGAAGGCCGCTCGGGAGAGCATCAGCGCGGCCATCGGCGGGTCCACCGTGTCCGGGGCCGAGTGCAGCAGGGTCCGTGCCGCCGCGACCAGCTCGCCGGACTCGTTGTGAATGGCGGCCAGGGTGTAGGCGAGCTGGCCCTGCAACTGCTTGTCGGTCGGGTCCGCCGACACTCCCTCGGCGAGGTTTCGCGCCCACGACAGCCGCCCCGACAGCCGGGCCATCTCCGCGGCCTGTGCCTGCCTGGCCGCCGCGGCCTGCTTGTCCGGGGAGAGCGCGGCGGCACGCGCGAGCGCGGCGGCGGCCTCGGCCGGACCGCCGCGGGCCTGGGCCCGTTCGGCCACCGCGACCAGGGCCGCGGCGGTCGGCTCGTCCTTTCCGGCGGCCGCGGCCGCCCGGTGCAGGACGCTGCGGTCGGTGTCCTCGGCCAGGATGTCGCCCAGCGCCTGGTGGGCGCGCTGCCGTTCGACGAAGCGGGCGCTCTGGTAGACCGCGGAGCGGATCAGCGGGTGGCGGAAGACCAGCGCGTCGTCGTGGACACTGGCCAGTCCCGCGGCCTCGACCGCCTCCAGGTCCGCGGCGGTGGCGTCCAGGGCCCTGCCCGCCCGCAGCAACTCGTCCAGGCGCAGCGCTTCGCCCGCGGCGGCGAGGAGCAGCAGCGCGCGGGAGGGCGGCGGAAGCTGCTGCACCCCGTGGATGAACAACGTGGTCAGGCGGGTTGACCAGAACGGGCGGTCGGACAGCGGCACCGCTCCGGACAGCTCTGCTCCGCTCAGGCTCAGGTGCAGTTCGGTCAGGGCCAGTGGGTTGCCCGCGGCCTCGCCGAGCAGGCGGTCGCGGACCGAGGCGGGCATGGGGACCGTGACGGCGGCGGCCAGCAGCTGGGCCGAGGCCGCGTCGGACAGCGGGGGGACGGTGAGTTCGGGCAGCTCGCTGACGCCGAAGGTGTCCGGGTGGCCGCTGCGTTCGGCGATGAGCAGTCCGATCTGTTCATCGGCCAGCCGCCGGGCGACGAACCGCAGCACGTCCGCCGAGGAGGGATCGAGCCACTGCGCGTCGTCGATGACCACCAGCACGGGCGCGGCCTCGCTCAGCAGGTTGAGAGCCGCCACGGAGATCAGGAAGCGGTCGGTGCCGGAGCGCTCGGTGGACAGGCCCAGAGCCTGCGCGATCGCCGTGCGCTGCGCCTCGACCAAGGTGTCCAGGCGGTCCATGACCGGCCGCAGCAGCTGGTGCAGGCCCGCGAAGGCCAGGTCGGTCTCCGATTCGGCGCCGGTGGCCCGGAGCACCCGGAGCCCGCTCTCCTGGGCACGGTCGGCGGCGTAGTGGAGCAGAGCGCTCTTCCCGAGTCCGGCACCGGCGCGCAGCAGCAACGCCTCCCCGTGGTCGAGTACCGAGGCAACCAGGAGGTCGAGCCGGGCGGTCTCCGATTCCCGGCCGAAGAGTTCGCGGCCCATCACACCAGGGATTCTCGCAGACGGGCCGGAAGGCGCCGGAGGCGGCGTCGAGAGGCCCGACGGCGCCGGGGCATCCGCACCCACGCGTTAGGCGGGGTGATCCGGTATCACCAGCAGCGGGCGCTCGATGTGCCCGACCAGGGGTTCGGCCTCGGGGCCGGCCACCACGAGCCAGGCTCTGGTCGCCTCGGCGACGTCGCTCACCACCTGCCAGGCCGGCCTGGTTCCCGCCTCCCCGCGCGGGACGGCCTTGATTCCCAGTTCGGTGGCCAGCAGAGCACCCTGATGCGCGAGTCGCTCCGCCCTCTCGACGTCGGCGGGGGTGGTGCCGGGCACGGGGGCGAGCACGACGGCTGTGCGTCCGGACGCCAGCAGGGCCGCGATCTCCACGACGGCCGCCGATCCTCGATAGACGATCAGCATCGGCTCGGTGAGATCCGCTGCCGTGTACGCGGCCGCGGTCCGGCCGCCGCGGGCGGTGATCATGCCGTCCATGCCTGTCTCCTCTCGGACGTTCATGCCACCACAGTGCCTACCGCACCCCCTTTCCCGCATCCGTCAGACCGACTGGCCCGAACCGCCGCCGGTTCGTGCCCCCAGTCACCTCGACCGGCCCCGGCGCGGGGCAAAACCAGTCATTTTGACAGAAGCCCGGTCGGCCGTTCCCGGAAAGCATGGTGCGTGGACATCGGACCATCGACCCAAGGAGGGGCCATGACGAGCTCACCGACGGCCCAGCGGCCGGCACTCGGCTTCGCAGCGATCTGCCTCGGCTACTTCATGATCATCCTCGATACCAACATCCTCAACGTGGCGCTGCCGGACCTCCGCGACAGCCTGCACGCTTCGATCGCGGGCCTTCAGTGGACGGTGAACGGCTACACCCTGGTACTGGCCGCGCTGCTGCTCACCGCCGGCGCGCTCGGTGACCGGATAGGCCTGAAGAGACTGCTGCTGGCCGGCCTGGCGACGTTCACCGTCGCCTCGGCGCTGTGCGCCGCCGCCCCGTCCACCGCGGTCCTGGTGAGCGGCCGGGTACTCCAGGGGCTGGGAGCCGCCGCACTGCTGCCCGCGACCCTGGCGCTGATCCCGCACCTGTTCCCCGAGGCCGCACGCCGCCAGCGCGCCGCACTGGCCTGGGTCGCCACCTCGACGCTGGCCATCGCGGTCGGCCCGCTGGCCGGAGGCCTCCTGGTCGACGCGTTCGGCTGGCGCTCGGTGTTCCTGGTGAACGTACCCATCGGTGTGGTGACCGTGGCGCTGATCGCGATCTCCGTCGCCGAGACCGTCCCGCAGAAGGCCACCCGCCCCGACAAGCTGGGCCAGTTCCTCGCCATCGCCGCGCTCGGCCTGGTCACCGCGGGCATCACCTCCGCGGGCTCGGCCGGCTGGGGATCGCTCATCACGCTGCTGCCGCTGGCTCTGGGGATCGTCGCCGCCGTCGGCTTCGTGATCAGCCAGCACCGCGTCGACGAGCCGTTGCTGCCGCCGAGCTTCTTCGCCCACCGCCAGCGCACAGCGGCCGTACTCTCCGCGACGTTGATGGGCTTCGCCTTCTACAGCGTGCTGTTCATGCTGTCCCTCTACTTCCAGCAAGCGCGCGGCTGGTCCGCCGGAGCGACCGGCGTCGGTCTCCTGCCCGCCACCGCCGGTACCGTCGCGTCCACCTTCCTCTTCTACAAGCCGCTGGCGCGCCGCTTCGGGCACCCCGTCATGCTGCTGGTGGGCATGATCGGCAGTGCGGTGGGCGGCGTGATGTTCGCGCTGACCGACCACGACAGCAACTACCTGGTTCCCGCCACGGGAATGGTTCTGCTGGGCGTGTTCAGCACGTTCGTCCTCTCGTCGCTGACGACGATCATCATCTCGAGCACCCCGGCGCACCACTCCGGTCTGGCCTCCGGCGTGCAGAACACCGCCCGGCAGGCGGGCGCGCTGTTCGGCATCGCGGTCATCGGTACGATCCTGAACGGCCCCGGCTTCATCGGCCGTATGCACATCGCCGCCTACGTCACCGTCGCGGACCTGCTGATCGGGGTGGCGCTGGCCGGCCTGGCGCTTCGCTCGCAGTCGAACCAGCAGGCCGCCGAACAGCCGGCCGTGCCCGCGTCGGTGCGCAGCTGAGCCTGGTCTCCGACCTCGTGAAGCCCCGCATGACGTGGAGCCCGGGTTTCCCGGTCGGCGCCGGTCGACGAGAGCTTGTCACGGACAAGTTCGGCCTCCAACGGAATAGAACGCCGCGGCCTCGGTCGGCGTCGGGAGAGTCGCTCCCCCGACGCCGACCGAGGCCGCGGCCGCCGGGCCCCTGTCCGGGAGGAGGCCACCACCGCGGCCGCCCCGGCGCTCCGGGCGCCGTGGCCGGATGCGGCCCGAGTCCTCCCCGTGTCGGTGGGCTCACCGACCCGATCCGGCAGCCGACCGAGGCGGTCCAGCCGGCTCCGGGCCGTCGGTGTGCGGGTGAACGTCGTCGAGCTCAGCACGAGGGCGTACCAGAGCGCCGGTGGCACGCCGGTCCCCGCCCCGGGTCCGGACCGGCTCAGCGGCATCGCCCGCAGCACTCCGGCACGTGGTGGCTCGCGGCCATGGGGGACGGTTCACTCCACAGACCGGCGATGAACGCGCGGGGCCGGTCTTCTTCCCCGCCTGGGCGGGATGCGCCTACGGTGCTGCGTGGCGACCTACGACAGGATCGGCGCGGCCCATGCCGTCACCCGGCGACCAGATCCCCGCCTCGCCGCCAGGATCGATCAGGCGCTCGGCGGTGCCATCACCGTGATCAACGCGGGTGCCGGTACCGGCTCCTACGAACCGCCGCGGACCGTGCTCGCCGTGGAACCCGGGGCAGTGATGATCGCCCAGCGACCGGCCGGGTCCGCCCCGGTCCTGGATGCGACGGCGGAGTCGATCCCCCTCGCCGACGACTCGGCCGACCCGGCGATGATCCTGCTGGCCGTGCATCATCGGCGAGCTCCTGTGCATCGCCCGGCAGCGGGTCGTCGTCCTCCCCTTCGACCCCGGCATCAACCACCGGTTCTGGCTGCTGGAGGAGTACCTGCCCGAGGCGGCCGCTTTCGACGGCACCCGAGCCGTCGCGGTCGAGCGCGCGGCCGGGCCGCTGGGCAGTGCACGCGTCAAGACCGTCCCCCGTCCCGCACGACTGCGCCCACGGATTCCTCACCGCCTTCTGGCAGCGACCCGAGGCGTACCTCGACCCGTCGGTGCGGGCCGGTATCTCGCTGCTCGCCCAGACCGGGGACGAGGTGATCCGACCGGGCCTGGCCGACGCCCGCTGAACCTGGGCCAGCAGTAAGCCCGTTGACCAAGTGTTCCAGTGTTCATCCGGTTCACACCGGGGACAGAACCGCTTGGCAGGAGGACTCATGGGAAGTCGCCCCGCGACGAGGCGAACCTGGGCAGGTGGCCTGGCGACGCTGCCGCTGCTCGCCGGAGCACTGACACTGACCACTCCCCTGGCGCACGCCTCCGAGGCACCGGCCCGCCACGACCTCCCGGGCACGAAGCCGCGGTGGGCGACGGCCCAGGCCGACAGAGGAACGGCCTCCGGCGCCGAGAAGGTGTCCGTGCGGGTCTACCTCGCCGGTCGCGACGCCGCAGGACTCTCGGCGTACGCCAAGGCCGTCTCCGACCCCCGATCGCCCTCGTACGGCCAGTACCTGAGTCCGCGCCAGGCAAAGGCCCGCTTCGGCACCACCGACGCGCAGGTCGCGACGGTCAGGTCGTGGCTGACGTCCGCGGGTCTGAAGGTGACCGGCGGCAACCGGCACTACGTCTCCGCCACCGGCGACGCGGCAAGCGCGGAGGCGGCGTTCGGCACCCGGCTGCACGAGTACGCGAAGGACGGCAAGTCCTACCGGGCGCCCGCCGGTACGGTGTCGGTCCCCTCGTTCGCGGCCGACGCCGTACTCGGCGTCAGCGGCCTCGACAACGCTCCGCGCATGCTCGGTCACGACGATCAGCTTCCGCAGCCCAAACCGGCGGTCGTCAACTCCGGGCCGTTCTCGACGTACTACGGCTCCGACCTCGCGACCTCGCTGCCCTCCGCATACGGCCACAAGGTCCCGTACGCCGTGAAGGGGTACACCGGCCGGCAACTGCGCGCCGCCTACGGAGCCGAGCGCCGCACCGGCAAAAAGGTGCGGATCGCGGTCGTCGACGCGTACACCTCGCCGACCCTCCTGCGGGACACCGCCGCCTACGCCGAGCGGCACGGTGACGGCGCCTGGCGCAAGGGGCAGCTGAAGCAGGTGCTGCCCGAGCGTTGGACGGACACCGAGGACTGCGACGCCGCCGGCTGGTACGGCGAGCAGACCCTGGACGTCGAAGCGGTGCACGCGGTCGCACCGGCCGCGGACATCACCTACGTGGGCGCCGCCTCGTGCTCCACCGAGGACTTCTACGACGCCCTGGCCAAGGTCGTCGACGGGCATCTGGCCGACATGGTCTCCAACTCGTGGGGCGACTTCGAGAGCAACGTGACACCGGATGTCGCGGCCGCCTACGACCAGGTGTTCCAGTTGGGCGCGGTCCAGGGGACGGGCTTCTACTTCTCCTCCGGCGACTACGGCGACACGGAGATCGTCACCGGCACGAAGCAGGTGGAGTTCCCGGCCGACTCCGCGTGGGTGACGGCGGTGGGCGGCACGTCGCTGGCCGTCGGCAAGCGCGATACGTACCTCTGGGAGACCGGCTGGGGCACCGAACGCGCCGTGCTGTCCCCCGACGGCACGGCGTGGGACGGCTTCCCCGGCACCTTCAACGGCGCCGCGGGGGGCGGGACGAGCCGAACCGTCCCTCAGCCCTCCTACCAGCGAGGTGTGGTGCCCGCGGCGCTGGCCACCGCCCACGGCACGCCGGGCAACCGCGTCGTGCCGGACCTGTCCGCAGTCGCCGACCCCAACACGGGGTTCCTGGTGGGCCAGACCCAGACCTTCCCCGACGGCTCGCGGCACTACAACGAGAGCCGGATCGGAGGCACCTCGCTGGCCGCGCCGGTGATCACCGCGCTCCAGGCCCTCGCCCAGGAGGCACGCGGCGGATCGGCGATCGGATTCGCCAACCCGGTCATCTACTCCACGTACGGCTCCAGGGTCTACCACGACGTCACGGACACCCCGACCGGCGTCGAACTAGCGGTGGCGCGGCGGGACTTCGTCAACGGTCACGACGGATCGGACGGTCTGGTCACCTCCGTGCGCAGCCTCGGCAAGAACACCTCGCTGCGGACCGTGCGCGGTTACGACCCCGTCACCGGCGTCGGCTCGCCCGCGGCCGGATACGTCGAGTCGTACCGGCGGCGCTGACGCCGGGGCATTACGAGCGCTGCTCCGACAGCCGTCCGGCACAGCGGGCGCGTTGACGCGGCGACCGCGGACGCCCGTGGCAGCGACGAGATCACCGACATCTCGGCCACGGTCGACTCGATGGCCGACAGCCTGCACCAAAGGCTGCTGAGTGAGCAGCGCTTCACCGCGGACGTCGCTCAGGAACTGCGCACCCCGCTGGTGGGTCTGCTCACGGCGAGTGAGCTGCTTCTCGCCGGTGGCGGCATCCGGGCGACTCGTCCCCTCCCCTCGCGGCACGGCCGGACCGGGAACGCACTGGGCCTGCGAGGTTTCGGCCACCTCTGGCCGGATCGCGTCGTGGTCGGGCGCGTCGGCTGAACCTCCGCCTGCCTGTCGCCGTTCTCCGTAGAGATGTTCGAGCAAGACGTGACGGGAGGGGCTCATGACGGAGACGACATATGCGGTGGAGCTCACTGAGGACGCCGTGACCAAGATCTCCGATCTGCTGCGGCGGGAGAGGTCGGGGCTCGCCATGGTGATCGGGAACCCGAACGCGAGTGGGTCCCGCACCTGCGGCGACTCGCTCCGGTGACTCCGCGAGACGGCGGACGACAGGTGCCCCTGGCCTGGCTGTGCGCACAGGACGGCGCAGGCCGGCTGCTCGCGCGCAGCCGGGGCCTCTGGCGACTGCCGTCCTTCGAGTACCGTGCCACGCACCACGTCCTGGCTCTGACTCTGCTGTTCACCTGCCCACCAGAGGCCATGCCCGCGCTGGGCGGGGACGACGCCGACACGCTGCGCACGCTTGTGTCGGACGATGTCGAATGGTCCCTTGTGGTGCTACACGACTCTCGCGACCGGGGCCGGTGGCTTGCCGTCGCCGGACAGGATCGCGGCCGACGGTGCTTTTCGCTGGCTGACGTCCAGCCACCTGCTCGGCGGCTCGCTCGACGAGGCGCTGGAAGCCTGGACTGACACGGCAACCCGCCTCGGAGCGGGCGTCGGGGTCGGAGTGACGCTGGCCCGCCGGGCGCTCGGCTCATAGGGCCCGCCCTGTCGCCTGCCCGTCCTGTGCACATCGGTTCCGCACCCGGCCCGAAGAATCGGGGAGTCCGGGCCGAGGTCCAGGAAACTCTTCCCGGGACCGTACGGGTCGCCCTCCTCTGGTCCGAGGTCCAGAAAGCCGTGACCCGGCTCCCGGCCTTCCGTAGCTGGGCGGATGGCAGGGGCCTTGCTACCGGAGTTCTTGTTGAGCCCTGCGAGGTGATGGTCAACAAGTTCCTCCAGGTGCTCGGCCGGTGAGAGCGCGAAACGGCCTGCGGGATTCTGGGCGTTGTGCCTGGCGCCCCAGACGGCGTTGAAAGAACCGTTGGCCGCTCCCGCGACCCAGTCGCCGGCCAGGCCGTAGACGCTGTCTTGTGCTGCGGCTTCCGCCATGCCGGTCACCGCGCCGAAGCCGGCGTTGAAGCTCACCACGGTGCCGAACTTCGCCAGCGACTGCACGTTGTTCGGCAGTGCGGTGAAGAACGGCTTCTTCGCAAGGTTCTTCACGCCTGCCATGGCCGCGCCGCCCATCAGCCCCATGGCGAATCCCACCGGCGCGCCCACCGCACCGTTGACGGCGGCGACGCCCAGTTCACGTCCGTCGAGAGCGTGTCGGCGGCCCTCGCCGAGTTCGATGATCTGGGCAAGCAACGCCATGCCCACCATCGCGACCACCGATTCGGTCAGGCGGGTCAGCACGTGTGCGACGGCCTGCCGTACGAATGCCAGGCACAGCACTCTCGTGGCCACGATGTCCTCGACGGCCTTGGCCGCTCCGCCGAACATCCACAGCGCCGAGTCGATGACGAGTTGCAGAAACAGCACCACCAGCGCACCGATGATCTCGATCCGCAACGTCTCGATCTGCAGGGCCTCCTCCTCCAGCGCCTCCGCCGCGGACTCGGCGGCTTCGATGAGGACGGGCAGCACGGCGTCGGACTCTCCCACACCCCGGCCACCGACGAGTTGGGCGAGGAAAGCCTCGACCGCTCCCTCGCCGGCGCCGGACAGTGCCTTCGCCGCGAGTGCTCTGACGTTCTCCACACGCTCGGATACGGGCACGAGGGAGTGCGCCGTCTCCCGCCAGGCCGCCGCTTCAGCCCGTAGCGCTGTCTCGTCACCGGTCGGCCAGCGGTTGCCGGTGGTGATGAGCAACAGATTCTGCAGCTCGGACGGAACGTGATGCGCGTCTACCATGGCGGAACTATCCGTCCCCAGGTCCAGGCGTGTTCGGCTCGGCCTCGGGCATCGGCGATGGCGCTCTCGGCGTCACGCTGGGCGCCGTGGAAGCCGGTATTCATGGCGCCGAGATTCTCGGCCATGCTCCGGAGCACTTGCTGCAGCCCTGGTACGGCTTGGGTGAGAGCATCGCGGGGCTCGGCGAAGAGACTGCCGAACGTCTGCCCCAGTGCCGGATCATCACCCCAGGGAGCCGCCCCCGAACGCTGGACCGCGCTTGTCAGACGTTCCGCGATGTGGCCGACTGCCTCGGCCGCCTCCTCGGCCTCAGCGATCGCGTGCGCCAGCGCCTCGAAGTCGACGGCGAGGACGCCACTGCCGGAGAGACCGCCCTCTGGCAGTCTTGGGATGTGGAGGTCCGGTTGAGGCGCCGACACCGGCACGTTGCGATAGCCATCAGGCGGCGAGGGGACCGGGACACCTCCCTCCACCGGCAGCGCCGAACTGGGCACGACCCACCCCTTTCCCGACACGTGCGGATACAGCCGAACAGGACCCGGCCCCCGGGAGGGGGAGTCCACGTACGACTCCTGCCAGACTCTGAGTACTGCATCACCGAAGGAAGCTCCCGACCCCCGGCCATAACAGATCCCTGACGCCTGTGGTCCGTACCCTGACGTATGACTGACGACCGCGGCAGGCAGCAACCGGGTGGTGGCCAGGAATACGACGCACGGGCGGACCTCGTGTCGTGTCCGCCGACCAGTCCGCGTGTTACAGCGCGGCGGGACGTGTGTCGGCCGCGCCGTCGCAATGGGAACCCCTCGTCCTCACCTCTGAGCCGGAACGGCGTCGTCAGTGCTACGTCGTGGACCGGCACAGCGCGGCCAGTGCCGCGTGAGGTCTCGATGGAGAGACCGGTGAAAAAGGGATCCGCCCGGTACAGGGCGGTCAGCCAGGCGCGCCTCCCGCTCCGCCTGCGTGAGCTCGCGAGAGGGGAGCTCCTCCAGCAGCTCGGTGATGGTCGTGCCCCGTTCCTCGGCCAGGACCCGCAGCCGGTCGCGCACGTCCTCACTGGTCTTGATTTCGTCGGTTTGCTCATACCACCGGTTCTACCGCCGGTAGAACCGGAGTGAAGTGGGATGCGGCAGGAACGCGGTCAGTGGAAACTCACGGGTCCGCCCACGGACACGGCCGGCAGGGGGAACCACCGCAGCGCATCGATCTCCGGCGCCAGCCGGGCGTCCCGGACAGCGGCGTCCTCGTGCCTGCCGAAGAGGATGGCGCGGGCGCGCTCCCGATGAGCGACCAGGTCTGCCTCCGCCGACCGCTCGGCGCGAGGTGTGTTCGTGACGGCGGCGACGGCTTGCCTCAGGCCGGTTGCCGGAGCGGGGTCGAACGTCCCGTGCTGCCAGATGCCGGAGCGGAGGTCGAAGCGGTAGTCGGACAGCAGACGGTGACCCGCTTCGGCGATGAGTTCGACCGCTTCGACGATGTGCTCACGGACGGCGTCCGACATGAAATACGGGAAGCTGACACGGGTCCAGCCGGGTTTCACCGCTTCACTGCCGTGTTCCGTGATCACATCGCGATGAGCGTGGGACAGCCGCGTGTCGATGCCGAGCAGGCGGTGCCCGTAGGGACCGGCGCAGGAGCAGCCGCCGCGGGCCTGGACGCCGAAGAGGTCGTCCAGCAGCGCGGTCACGAAGTGATGGTGCAGATATCCCTCCCCGTACCGGATCAGGAAGGAGACGATCGGGAGCCTGGGCGTGTCGGTATTGCCGAGGATGTGGATACCCGGGTGCCGCTGCCACCGGTCCCTGACGGCCTGCCAGGCCCGCTCCTCCTGCCTGCGAATGGTGTCCGCCCCGACCGACTCCTTGAGGGCGAAGACGAGTCCGGCCCGGATCGCCTCGACGATGGCCGGGGTGCCGCCCTCCTCCCGCGCCGCCGCGTCGGTGGCGTAGCGGTGCCCGTCGAGCCCGACATAGCTCACGGTGCCGCCGCCCGGTACAACCGGCACCGTGCCGCTGAGCAGTTCGTTGCGCACGACGAGGACGCCCGGCGTCTGGGGCCCGCCGGCGAACTTGTGCGGTGACAGGAACACGGCGTCCTTGTGGTCGCCCCGGCCGGGGGACGACTCCTTGACCCGGATGGGCACATAGGGGCCGGCCGACGCGAAGTCCCAGAAGGACAGGGCTCCATAGCTGTGCAGCAGGGCGGCGACGGCGTCGGTGTCCGTCAAGATGCCGGTGACGTTCGAGGCCGCGGACATGCAGCCGATCAGCAGGGGACGGTGTGCGTACGCCTCCAGTGCCGCCCGCAGCCCGTCGAGATCGATCCTGCCGGCGCTGTCCTCCGGGACGACCACGACGTCGGCGAGCGACTCCCGCCAGGGGATCTCGTTGGAGTGGTGTTCGTAGGGTCCGATGAACACCACCGGTCGATCGTGCTCGGGCAGCGTCGCACCGGTGGCGGCGGCCAGGCGGGGGGCCGGTCGGAGGCCGAGCATACCGATGACCTTGTCAATCGCGGCGGTGGCGCCCGAGCCGCAGAAGATGGCGCGGTGGGTCCCGCTCGCCCCGACCGCCTCCTCGATGATCTGCCGGGACTCTTCCCGAAGCCTTCCGGTGCGACGCCCGTTGCCCGAGCTCTCGGCGTGGGTGTTGGCGTACCGCGGGAGGACCGCCGTACGAACGAAGTCCTCGATGAAGTCGAGCGAGCGGCCCGATGCCGTCCAGTCCGCGTAGGTGATCCGGCGGCGGCCGTAGGGACCGTCGACGAGGTCGCCCTCGCCGATGAGGCCGTCACGTATCCGTGCCAGGACATCGTCCGTCATGGTGGCCGGTGACTGCGGGGTGACGTGTTCAGGTATCGACATGATGTCCATCGTTCGTCGCAAGTCCTCACAGGTAGACGAATGGACTGACAGTCTTACTCACACGTGTGCGTGGTTCCGTCCGGGGGGCACCGGGGTAGGTGACGTACGGAATGCGATGTGGCCCTGAGCGGTGGCTGCCGGGCGAGCCTGATACGTTTTCACTCGTTCCTTCAACGAAGGCAGGGCCGGACATGTGAGCTTGCCCCATGCCGGCCCCTCGGACGTCACTTCACCACGACGTTGTCCCCGGACGACATCGACGGCCCGGTGGTGGAGTTGCCGTAGTACACCCAGCGCCACATACCCGTCCTGGACGCCTTCACGGTCGTCTTCAGCACACCCGAGCCGTTCGCGTACACCTTCTTCACCGTGGTGTAGGAGGCGGTGCCGGCGGGCTTGAACTGCAGGCTCACCTGGCGGCCTCCGTAGGCGGCGTACTTCCGGGTCTCCCAGTTGGCCCGCGTGACCTTTCCGGTCACGGTGAGGGTCCTGCCCTTGGACACCGGTTCGGGCGAGGCGTCGACGGTCAGGTGGGAGTTGCGTTTGACCTGGACCGTCAGGCCCTCGTCGTCGGTGTCACCGCCGCCGCCCTTGAAGTACACCTCGGCGCCGACCTTCCAGGCCCCGGCCTCGCTGTTGCGCATCGCCCACTCGCTGGGGTCGAAGTACATCGTCTCGTTGATGTCGCAGACGCCCGAGCCCACCTTGTTGCAGTCGCTCGTCTCGATGGCGTGCCACAGTCGCTCGCCCGACGCACCACCGCGGTACAGGAACACCGCCGGCCACTTCCACTGGCGCGTGGTCGCCATCCGGAAGGAGGCGGGCACCGCGACCTCGTTCGACACCCCGATGACGATCGGCTTGCCGCCGTTCACCTGGACCCGGGTGAACGAGACCCCACCCTCGGCCGCCCCGGCCGACACCGCGGCCACGGCCGTGAACACCGCCGCCGCACCGCCGGCCACGACGACTCTCCAGACCTGCTTCCCCACCTGATCCCCACTCTCCGTACACGAAGTCACCGGGGGCTCATCCCTCCGGCGCTCTACAGACAGCCGACAGCCGGCCGGGGTTGTACCGCCGGGCATCACAAGGGGGCGTCGGACAATCCCCGCCTCCCGCGAGGCGGAGAGGTCGGCGGGGTGCGGCGGGGTGCCGGTGGTGAGGCCACCGATGACGAACACCCGGATACCTGGTACAACTATCCACTCGTCGGATCGGACGATCACGTCGAAGTGCAGCTTGCGCAGGCCGGCACGCGGTAGGCGGTGCGTTTCGGTGGTGGCGTCCATGGTGGACAGTTCGCCGAGTCGCTGATGCAGCTGGATCTCCGCTCCTGCCGCTCGGGCCTCCTCGATCAACCGGTCCGTGTCGCGCGGGGTGGGCTGTGGCGGCGACCCCCGTCGCATCGGCGATGCGCTCCGGTGGGGCGGTGGGATGGAACTCCAGCGCGCCGGCGTGCGTGCTCAGCAAGGTCGGCCTCCCGTTCGGCGTGCACCAACGGCAGCCGGGAATTCCTGTACCAAAGTATGAGCCGGGCCGGACCCGATCGTCCTTTCGGCAGGGGAAGGACCTTCTCCTTGCCGATTCACCGGGCCGATGTCGTCCCTAGCGTTGTCCTCATGAATTCAACGGAGATCAAGAAGAACGTGTCCGCCTTCACCCTGCTGTCCGGGGCGGGTGGGCTGCTGGGGCTCGCGCTCGTGGCCTTCGGGGCCGTGCGGATCGCGGGAAGGCTGTGGGCGCATCTGGAGTTGCGGCTGTTGGCGGTCCCGGGGCTGGCCGCGGTCACGGTGGTGGTCGTCGGGGCACTGCTGCTCACCGCCTCGCTCCGGGTACTCTCCCGGCGGCCCTCCGACTCGGCCGCGGCCGCCGGGCGATAGCCAGGGGCCGAGGCAGACCCGCGGCGACCGGAGCGGTCGCGGGAGATCATCGGGCTGGGGGCCCGGGCAACGCCGGACGCCTTCTCGGGCACCGCCCGCGTCCGTGGAGGAGTCGTGGCCTCCCACGAGGCACAGGACGAACCCCATGATCGGCGGAGGTGGTCCGGGCTCACCTGACGAGCTCGTACTGCCGCACGTCGGGGCGGCGCTGCCTCGCTCGGCAAGCAGGACCGCACCTCGCCGATGGCCCGGGCGCCCGTCCGCTCCTCACGTCTCCTTGCCGCTCAGGATGTCCACGAGGTGGTCCCGAGCGGACGCGGGTGCGCTTTGCTTGCTCTCGTCGTCCTCGCCCTTGCCGTCGTCCTCGCCCCTGCCGTCGTCCTGGCCCTTGTCGGCCTCGCTCGCGTTCCCGTCCTGCGCTCCCGGAAGAGAGACCGGCTCCGGCTCCGGCAGTTCACGATTCTCCGCCTCGGGGTGCCCCTCGTCCGGCGCGGAGAGTTGCTCGGGCATGACGGACATGCTCACCGCGCCCGCCGGGTTCACGTAGAGCCGGAGTCCCTCGTCGAGGTCTACCAGGAGGTCCGGGACGGCGACGGTGCGGGCCGCGTACCGGCCGCCCGCCTCGAGCTGCGCCTGCGAGGTGAAGACGGGCACCACGGCCTCGCCGTCCGGGGCGGTGGCCCTCACCAGACCGCCGCCGGGCGTGAGGAGGACACCGACCTCCGCCTCGGCGAGCAGCCGGAAGACGTCCTCCTCGGGCCCGTAACCGGTGGCCGCGAGCTGGATTGCTTCGTCCACCGGGTCGGTCGGTTCCGGCCATCCGTTGGCGCTCGGTGAGGGGCGGTAGTCGTCGTTGTACTGCCACTCCACCACCTCCCCCTCGGCGCTGGACCGGTACCGGCCGGCCACCGCCCACTCCGGCGGCGGCCCCTCCCCTCGCCATGCGGGGTCGACCATGCCGAACCAGTGGTCGGGAGCGATCCGGGCGGCTTCCTGTATGCGCTGCGGCACCTCGGACAACGGATCCTGGCCGTCGGGTGGCGCGGTTACCCGCGATTGCGTTCCGGGCTCCGTCTCGTTCTCCGCTCCGGACTCGTTCTCGGTCTGGATTCCGTCAGTCATGCGGTTACCGACCCTTCGGGACGATGCGATAGGTGTCCGGGCGGTCGCCCGTCTGCCACGCGACACAGATACTCAGGTGTTTGCGACACGCACACATGCGGCTCGGCGGGGAGCGTGCCCCGGGTGGGAGTGTACTGACGCCACTGCCCGACGTGTTGAAAGCCGTCCGGCGGAGCAGGTGACCATGACCACCTCACGTGACCCGGCTCCTGCGCGCCGTCGGCCAGCCGGGTGAAGAACGCGCGCCGGGGCCGGGTGTGCTGACAAGGTGGCCGATGACTCTGGTCAGTGAGCCCCTTTCATCCTGAATAGTTGCAGGTCAGCAGTGTGTGGACGGCCTGGACGATGGTGCCGATACGCCGGGTGGAGCATCTGGCTCGCCGGAGGA
>NZ_JODM01000038.1 GCF_000717995.1 Streptomyces violaceorubidus | reverse complement strand
AGATGTGTATAAGAGACAGGGGTGGGGTTTCGGGGTGCGGGGGGAGGGAGGCGCGGCGCGCTTCCGTGCTCATGCACCCCCCGTTTCCTCGGGCCCGGCCCGTTTCTCCGACACGGGCCGCAGACGGTGGTCCTGACCGCCTCCTGCCCGGCCCGGCGCGGAACCGATCCGTTCCGGGCACGCATACCCGCTCGGGAGGACCGCCATCCCGGCGCGGGCCCCCGGGCCCTGCCGCCGGGGCCGGGGCCCCGCCGTGCGTGCGCGTCACTCTACGGCGTGACCCCGCCGAAGGGGGAACCAGTCCGCACGCCCGCGGCATTGGCCCGGATCGTCCCCCTACCCTGCGGTAATCCTGTCTGGCAGGCTGCCGTCATGACCGCACGCGCCGCCGACCGGGCCCGGTACGACCGGGCCACCGCCCATCTGGACGCCCCCGTGGCGATCGTGGACCTGGAGGCCTTCGACGCCAACGCGGACGATTTGGTCCGCCGGGCCGGCGGGAAGCCGATCCGGGTCGCCAGCAAGTCCGTACGCTGTCGTGCGCTGCTGGAACGGGCCCTGGCCAGGGACGGTTTCGCGGGCGTCATGTCGTTCACCCTGGCCGAGTCCCTGTGGCTGGCGCGCTCCGGTTTCGAGGACGTGCTGCTCGCCTATCCGTCGGCGGACCGCGCCGGGTACGCCGAGCTGACCGCCGACCCGAAGCTCGCCTCCGCCGTGACGGTGATGGTCGACGACCTGGCGCAGCTGGACCTCGTCGACGCCGCGCGCGACGGCGACGGCGGCGGGGAAGTCGTGCGGGTGTGCCTGGAGTTGGACACCTCGCTGAGGCTGTTCGGGGGCCGGGTGCGGGTCGGCGCCCGTCGTTCGCCGCTGCACTCCCCCGCCGAGGTCGCCGCCCTGGCCCGCGCGGTGGCCCGGCGGCCTGGGTTCGAGGTCGTCGGCATCATGGCGTACGAGGGGCATGTCGCCGGGGTCGGCGACGCGGTGGCGGGGCGTCCGCTCCGGTCGCGTGCCGTGCGGCTGATGCAGGCCGCCGCCCGACGGGAACTCGCCGAGCGGCGGGCGGCCGTGGTGCGGGCGGTCCGGGCCGTGGTGCCCGGCCTGGAGTTCGTCAACGGCGGCGGCACGGGCAGCGTGCAGCACACCGCCGCCGAGGACGCGGTGACCGAGATCGCGGCCGGTTCCGGGCTGTACGTGCCGCGGTTGTTCGACAACTACACCTCGTTCAGCGGCCGTCCGGCGGCGCTGTTCGCCCAGCCCGTGGTACGGCGGCCGGGGGTCGGGGTCGTGACCGTGCTCGGCGGCGGGTATCCGGCCTCGGGCGCGGCCGGTGCCGACCGGCTGCCGGTGCCGTACCTGCCCGAG
Organism: Streptomyces violaceorubidus; assembly: GCF_000717995.1. Classification (GTDB taxonomy): domain Bacteria; phylum Actinomycetota; class Actinomycetes; order Streptomycetales; family Streptomycetaceae; genus Streptomyces; species Streptomyces violaceorubidus. Next base: position 54,735 of record NZ_JODM01000038.1, on the reverse strand, counting down.
GGCCTGCGCTACGACCCCCAGGAGGGCCCGGGCGAGGTGCAGACGCCGCTGCTGGGCTCGCCCGCCGACGACCTGCTCATCGGCGACAAGGTGTGGTTCCGGCACGCCAAGGCCGGGGAGCTGTGCGAGCGGTTCGACGCCCTGCACCTGGTGGAGGGCGACGCGGTGACGGCGACGGTGCCGACGTACCGGGGCGAGGGGCGCACCTTCCTGTAGCGCGGGCGCCCCGGGCCGGGTCAGTCCGTCGGGCCGATGCCGCTGCCCACGCCGCCGCCGGTGTCCGCGTCGCCGATGGGCCGGATGCCCTTGGTGATCCGGTCCATGTCCGTCAGGGGCGGTCCGTCCTCGCCCGCGTCGAAGACGTAGCGGACGAGGATCGGGGACTCGGTGCCGACGGTGGAGGGGAACACCGTCGACTGGACGTAGCCGCCGGGCCCCTCGGCCGTCCTCACCCGCCAGCGCACGTAGTACCCGGCACGTCCGGCGACCGCGACGGGGCCGGACGCCACCTCGTGGTGGGATTCGACGCCGCCGAAGGGCTTGTTGCCGACGAGGTCGCGGTCGTAGGCGTCGTCGGCCGCGTCCTCGATGTCCTGCCGCGCGAGGGCCTTGGGGGACGACTCGGAGTTCGCCGTGACGGTGCGGGAGAGGACGAGGCCGTGCCGGCACACGCCGCCGTCGGCGGGGCAGTCGTAGGTACCGTCGGTGGTCATCATGACGTCGTCCTCCGCGACGTACGTGGGCGGGACCCAGCCGTCCGGCAGCGGGAAGGTGACGCCGTTGAGCTGGTCCTCGACCAGGGCCGGGTCGTCGGCCGAGGGCGCGGCGGAGGTGGGTGAGGGGGACGGCGACTCGCTCACCGGCGCGGGGTCGGTGGCGCTCTCCGTGACCGGCGGGGTCCGGGTCCGGGGGCTGCCGCCGTCGTCCTCGCCCAGCACGAACACGCCGGTGACGATCGCCGCGACCAGCACGGCCGCGGCGACGGTCACGGCGACGGCCTTGCCGCGTCCGCCGGTGCCCGCCCCCGGCCCGGGTCCCGGGCCGGGTCCCGGGCCGGGTCCCGGGCCGGGTCCCGGTGCCTGACCCACCGCCGGCCCGTACCCGGCGGGTTCGGCGGCGCGGCGGTGCTCCGTCCAGGCGGTGCCGTCCCACCAGCGTTCCTGGTGCGGGGCCGACGGGTCGCGGTACCAGCCGGGCGGCGGCGTCATGCTCATCCCGGCACTGTAGGACGCGGCGCGCGGTGTTCTACAGCGGTGTGACGTACGCCCCCGAGATCCCGCCGTCCACCAGGAAGTCCGTGGCGTTGACGAAGGAGGAGTCGTCGCTGGCCAGGAAGGCGACGGCGGCGGCGATCTCCTCGGCCTCGGCGAACCGCCCCACCGGAATGTGCACGAGCCGGCGCGCGGCCCGCTCCGGGTCCTTGGCGAACAGTTCCTGGAGGAGCGGGGTGTTGACCGGCCCCGGGCACAGCGCGTTGACGCGGATGCCCTCCCGCGCGAACTGCACGCCCAGTTCCCGGGACATGGCGAGGACGCCGCCCTTGGAGGCCGTGTACGAGATCTGCGAGGTGGCCGCGCCCATCCGGGCCACGAAGGAGGCGGTGTTGATGACGGACCCCCTGCCCTGACGCCGCATGTAGGGGATGGCGGCCTTGCAGCACAGGTAGACGGAGGTGAGGTTGACCTCCTGGACGCGCTTCCACGCCTCCAGGCCGGTCTCCAGGATGGAGTCGTCGTCGGGCGGTGAGATGCCGGCGTTGTTGAACGCGACGTCGACGCTGCCGTAGGTGTCGTACGCCGCCGCGAACAGCGCCTCGACCTGCTCGGGGTCGGTGACGTCGGCCTTGACGAAGGTCCCGCCGGTCTGCTCGGCCGCGGCCTTGCCCCGGGTCTCGTCGACGTCGCCGCAGACGACGTGGGCGCCCTCGGAGGCCAGTCGGCGGGCGGAGGCGAGGCCGATGCCGCTCCCGGCTCCGGTGACGACGGCGGTACGGCCGACCAGGCGGCGGCAGACGATGTCCTCGGTCATGAGTGGCTAGCCCTCCGTGCTGATGAAGACGTTCTTGGTCTCGGTGAACGCGGTCAGCGCGTCCGGGCCCAGTTCGCGGCCGAGGCCGGACTGCTTGAACCCGCCGAACGGTGTCCAGTAGCGGACGCTGGCGTGGGAGTTGACGGACAGGTTCCCGGTGCGCACCGCGCCCGACACGCGCAGGGCGCGGCCGACGTCCCGGGTCCACAGCGAGCCGGACAGTCCGTAGGCGGTGGCGTTGGCCAGGCGGATCGCGTCGGCCTCGTCCGCGAAGGGCAGGACGACGGCGACGGGCCCGAAGACCTCCTCCACGGCCACGCGCGCCTGCGGGTCGACGCCGGTGAGGACGGTCGGCGGGAACCAGAATCCGGGGCCTTGCTCGGGTGCCTTGCCCCGGATTCCGGCGGCGTCGGCGGGGACGTGGGAGCGGACGCGCTCCAGTTGGGCGCGGGAGATCAGCGGGCCCATCTCGGTGCTCTCGTCGGCCGGGTCGCCGACCCGGACGGCCTCGATCGCGGGGGCGAGGAGTTCGAGGAAGCGGTCGTACACGGACCGCTGGACCAGGATGCGGGTGCGGGCGCAGCAGTCCTGGCCGCTGTTGTCGAGGAAGGACAGGGGCGTGGCGGCCGCGGCGGCCTCGACGTCCGCGTCGGCGAAGACGATGTTGGGGCTCTTGCCGCCGAGTTCGAGGGTGACGGGTTTGAGGAGCGCCGCGGCCCTGGCGGCCACCCGGCGGCCGACGGCGGTGGACCCGGTGAAGACGATCTTGGCGACGCCCGGGTGCTCGACGAGCGCGTCTCCCGCGACCGGCCCGTGGCCGGGCAGTACCTGGAACAGGCCCTCGGGAAGGCCCGCCGCCAGGGCGAGTTCGGCCAGGCGGAGTGCGGTGAGCGGGGTCGTCTCGGCGGGCTTGAGGAGGACCGCGTTGCCCGCCGCGAGCGCCGGGGCGGCGGCCCACGCGGCGATCGGCATGGGGAAGTTCCAGGGGGCGATGACGCCGACGACGCCGAGTGGTTCGAGGAGCGTGACGTCCAGGCCGCCTGCCACCGGAATCTGGCGGCCGGTGAGCCGCTCCACTCCCCCGGCGGCGTAGTCGAGCAGGTCGCGGACGTTGCCGGCCTCCCAGCGGGCGTTGCCCAGGAGGTGCCCGGCCTGGCGGACCTCCAGACGGGCCAGCTCCTCCAGGTGCTCGTCGACGGTGACGGCGAAGCGGCGCAGCAGTCGGGCCCGGTCGCCGGGGGCGAGGGCGGCCCAGGCGCCCTGGGCCCGTGCGGCGCGTGCGACGGCGGCGTCCACGTCGGCCGCGGAGGCGGCGGGGACGGTGGCGACGACCTCTTCGGTGGCGGGATTCAGTACGACCAGGTCGGGCGACTCGTGGGACGAGTGGGACGAGTGGGACACGTGGGCCTCACATGCGTTCGAAGGAGCGGCGCAGTTCCCAGTCCGTGACGGCGGCGTCGTACGCGTCCAGTTCGACGCGTGCCATGTTGCGGTAGTGGGCGACGACCTCGTCCCCGAAGGCGGCCTTGGCGAGGGCGCTGTTCTCCCACAGCTCGGCGGCCTCGCGCAGGGTGGAGGGGACGTGCTCGAAGTCGGCGGCGTACGCGTTGCCGGGGCAGGGATCGGGCAGCTCCAGCCGCTGCTCGACGCCGTGCAGTCCGGCCGCGACCAGACCGGCCACCGCGAGGTAGGGGTTGACGTCGCCGCCGGGGAGCCGGTTCTCGAAGCGGAGCGAGCGGCCGTGGCCGACGACGCGCAGGGCGCAGGTGCGGTTGTCGTGGCCCCAGGCGACGGCGGTGGGGGCGAAGGAGCCGGGCTGGAAGCGCTTGTAGGAGTTGATGTGCGGGGCGTAGAGGAGGGAGAACTCGCGCAGCGCCACCAGTTGTCCGGCGAGGAAGTGCCGCATGACCTCGGACATGCCGGTCCCGTCGGCCATCGCGTTGCGGCCGTCGGGGTCGGCGAGCGAGAGGTGGATGTGGCAGGAGTTGCCCTCGCGCTCGTTGTACTTGGCCATGAAGGTGAGGGACATGCCCTCCTGGGCGGCGATCTCCTTGGCGCCGGTCTTGTAGACCGCGTGCTGGTCGCAGGTGACCAGGGCCTCGTCGTAGCGGAAGGCGATCTCGTGCTGGCCCGGGTTGCACTCGCCCTTGGCGGACTCGACGGTGAGGCCGGCGCCGGCCATCTCGTTGCGGATGCGGCGCAGCAGCGGTTCGACGCGGCCGGTGCCGAGCACCGAGTAGTCGACGTTGTACTGGTTGGCCGGGGTCAGGCCGCGGTAGCCCGCGTCCCAGGCGTGTTCGTAGGTGTCGCGGAAGACGATGAACTCCAGCTCGGTGCCGACCTGCGCGGTGTAGCCGTGCCCGGCGAGCCGCTCCAGTTGGCGGCGCAGGATCTGCCGGGGCGCGGCGAGCACCGGGGAGCCGTCCTCCCAGGCGAGGTCGGCGACGGCCATCGCGGTGCCCTCGTTCCAGGGCAGCCGGCGCAGGGTGGCCGGGTCGGGGCGCATGGCGAAGTCGCCGTAGCCGCGGTCCCAGGAGGACATGGCGTAGCCGTCGACGGTGTTCATGTCGGCGTCGACGGCGAGGAGGTAGTTGCAGCCCTCGGTGCCGTGTGCGAGGACCTCGTCGAGGAAGAAGCGCGCGGCGAACCGCTTGCCCTGGAGGCGGCCCTGCATGTCGGGGAAGGCCAGGACGACGGTGTCGATGTCACCGGCGGCGACGAGGGCGTGCAGCTCCTCGACCCCGAGCGGGGGTGTGCGGTCTGCCACGGGGAGAGCCTCCTTCTGGCCGGGAGCCATAAGGTATTGCCGGGAACCTTTGGTTGGGAAGGGGGCGCGGCCGCGTGCGGGAGGAATCCGGCGGGAGTGCCGGGAGCGTGACGGACCGGCTGGCGCCGGTGCTGCGACCGGTGCGGGCCGGGAACGGCTTCGAGGAGGCGCTGAAGCAGATCCTCCAGGTCGTCCGGCTGGGCCTGGTGGCGGGCGGCGAGCGGCTGCCGGCCGAGCGGGAGCTGGCGGAGCGGCTGGGGATCAGCCGGGTGACGCTGCGCGAGGTGCTGCGGGTGCTCCAGGAGCAGGGGCTGGTCGAGGCGCGGCGCGGGCGCTACGGCGGAACGTTCGTGCTGGCCCGCGCGGACGCGGCCGGCGAGGACGAACTGCGGCGCCGGGTGGCGGGGGTGGACATCGAGGACGTGCTGCGCTTCCGGGAGGTGCTGGAGGTGGGCGCGGTCGGGCTGTGCGCGGCGCACGGGCTGACGGACGCGGGGGCGGAGCGGCTGGGCGCGGCACTGACCGGCACCCGGGACGCGCCGCTGGCGCAGTACCGGCGGCGGGACACGATGCTGCACCTCACCCTGGCGGAGCTGTGCGGCTCACCGGCGCTGGCGGCGCAGTACGCGGCCGTCCGTGCCACCCTCAACGACCTGCTGGACTGCATCCCGCTGCTGGTGCGCAACCTGGAGCACTCCCAGCGCCAGCACGCCGCGCTGGTGGCGGCGGTGCTCGACGGGGACGCGGACGCGGCTCGGGAGATCGCGCGGGAGCACTGTGCGGGGACGGCGGCGCTGCTGCGCGGGTTCCTGACCTGACCGCCTTGCCGCGACCGTGCCCTCCGGCAAAGGTATGGGAACGGTTCATTGTCTGGAGGACGGATGGCCGACCGGCCGCTGATCGGTGTCAGTACGTATCTGGAGTCCGGGGCGCGCTGGGGCGTGTGGGAGCTGGAGGCGGCGCTGCTGCCGGCCGGGTATCCGCGGCTGGTGCAGCGGGCGGGCGGGCTGGCCGCGATGCTCCCGCCGGACGCGCCGGAGCACGCCGCCGCGGCCGTCGCCCGCGTCGACGGGCTGGTGATCGCGGGCGGCCCGGACGTGGAGCCGGTCCGTTACGGCGCCGAGCCCGATCCGCGCACCGGCCCGCCGGCCCGGGCCCGGGACACCTGGGAGCTGGCGCTCATCGGGGCGGCCCTGGCCGCGGGCGTGCCGTTGCTGGGCGTATGCCGGGGCATGCAACTGCTCAACGTCGCCCTGGGCGGCACCCTGGTCCAGCACATCGAGGGGCACGCCGAGGCGGTGGGCGTGTTCGGCGGCCACCTGGTCCGTCCGGTGCCGGGGACGCGGTACGCCGGTGCCGTACCGGAGGAGATGTTCGGCGTCCAGTGGCACCCGGAGATGGGCGAGGACACACGCGTGATGCACGCCCTGGTGAACGCGGCGGCAGCGGACTGAGCATCGGCGTCCAGTGGCACCCGGAGATGGGCGAGGACACACGCGTGATGCACGCCCTGGTGAACGCGGCGGCAGCGGACTGAGCACGCTGAGCGACCCGACGGCGCCCCCAACCCACCCGACACCGACCGGCACGGCACCGCCCCGGCGACGTCGAGACCCCACCGGGTCGGCATCGCCCCGATCGCGGCGGCCGGTGCCGGCGCCGGTGTGAACCGCTCGCCGAGGCGGCCCGCCTACGCCCGAGGCGGCCCGCTACGCCCGGGACGGCCCGCTACGCCCGGGGCGGCCCGCCTACGCCCGGGTCAGGGACAGCAGTTGGCGGGCCGGGCCGGTGGGGCGGTGGCCGGTGGGCCACACCGCTCGCAGGTCGCGGGCCAGGACGACGTCCGCCACGGGGACGCTCACCAGGCGCCGGGTGGTCAGTTCCTCGCCGACGGCGAGTTCGCTGAGGACGGAGGGCCCGGCGCCGCCCACCGCGGCCGCCTTCACGGCCGTGGTCGAGGACAGTTCGATCAGGGGGCGGGCCAGACCGCCCAGCGCCGCGTCCAGGACCTGCCGGGTGCCCGAGCCCTTCTCGCGCAGGATCAGCGGGGTGGCCGCCAGCTCCGCCGCCTCCAGCGGGCGCCCGCGCCGGGCCCAGGGGTGGCCCGGCGCGGTCACGACGATGAGCCGGTCGTGGCCGATGACGGCGGAGTCGAGGCCGGTCGGCACACTCACCCCCTCCACGAAGCCGAGGTCGGCCTCGCCGGCCAGCAGCCGCTCGGCCACCGCCGCCGAGTTGCCCGCCAGCAGCGACACCGCCGTGTCCGGCAGCTGTGTGCGCAGCGCGACCAGCCAGCCCGGCAGCAGGTACTCGGCGATCGTCATGCTCGCCGCGACCCGCAGCCGCGAGTCCCGCCGGTCCCGCAGCGCCTGCGCGCCCGCGTCGAACGCCTCGGCGGCCTCCATGATCCGCCGCGCCCAGTCCGTGACCAGCGCGCCCGCGTCGGTGAGCCGGGAACCGCGCGGCGAGCGGTCCACCAGGGCGACGCCCAGCTGCCGTTCCATCGAGCGGATGCGGCTGCTGGCGGCCGGCTGCGTGATGCCCAGTTCGCGCGCCGCCCCGCCGAGGCTGCCCAGGCGCGCCACCGCCAGCAGCAGCTCCATCGCGCCGAGGTCGGGCACCCGGTGCGCCAGGCCCGCAGCGGGCCGCGGCCGGCCCTCTTGCCCCGCCTCTGTGCCGCCCACGCCGCTCCCCGCCCCGCTCGCCGTACTCCTGCCCATAACTCCAGCTTATGCCCTCATAGGGACATGCTCCCTGGTCAGGGGCTCCGTCCGCCGGGACGGTGGAGTCATGGTCACCGCAGCCCAGCACCGCTCTCCCGTCCCCGGGCCCGCCCCCTCGCCCCCCGCCGGCCCGGCCGTACGGCGGGTCCCGGCCCTCCGTCATCTCGGGCCCAACTGGTACGCCTGCGTCATGGGCACCGCCATCGTCGGTACGGCGGGGGCCGCTCTCCCCGGGCACATGCCCGGCCTGCGTACCGTGTGCACCGCGGTCTGGGCGCTGTCCCTCCTCCTGCTGGCGGTGCTCCTGATCGCCCGGTCGCTGCACTGGCGCCACCACCGCGACCAGGCTCGCGCCCACCTCCTGGACCCGGCCGCGGCCCCGTTCTACGGCTGCCTGTCGATGGCCCTGCTGGCGGTCGGCGGCGGCGCCCTGGCCCTCGGCCGGGACTGGATCGGCACCTCGGCCGCGCTCGCCCTGGACACCGTGCTGTTCACCGCCGGTACGGTGATCGGGCTCACGGCGGCGGTCGCCGTGCCGTACCTGATGGCCGTGCGCCACCGCATCGAGCCGGGCCGGGCCAGCCCCGTGTGGCTGCTGCCGCTCGTCGCACCGATGGTGTCCGCGGCCGTCGGTCCGCTGCTGGTCCCGCACCTCCCGGCGGGAGAGCCCCGGCAGACGCTGCTGCTCGCGTGCGTCGCGATGTTCGGGGTCAGTCTGTTCGCGACGCTGGTGACGCTGCCGGTGATCTTCGGCAGGCTGCTCACCGGCGGCCCGCTGCCCCTCGCGCTCACCCCGTCGCTGTTCCTCGTCCTCGGCCCGCTCGGCCAGTCGACGACCGCCGTGGGGAAGTTCGCGGACGTGGCGCCGGGCGTCCTGCCGGGGCCGTACGCCGAGGGGTTCTCCGTCTTCGCCGTGCTGTACGGGGTGCCCGTGACGGGCTTCGCCCTGATGTGGCTGGCCCTCGCCGCCGCGCACGTCGTGCGGGCCCTCCGGGTGGGCATGGGCTTCTCGATGACGTGGTGGTCCTTCACCTTCCCGGTGGGCACCTGTGTCACCGGCGCCGAGACGCTGGCCCGCGAGACGGGACTGGTCGTCTACGACGGGCTCGCCGTCGCCCTGTACGCCCTGCTCGTCGCCGCCTGGGCCGTCGCCGCCGTGCGGACGGTCCGGGGCCTGCTCAGCGGTGTGCTGCTCGCAGGGCCGCGGCCAGCGCCCGGGGCGCCTCGGCCAGTGACGGCCCGTACCACGTGAGGTACCGCCCGTCGACGAGGGCGCAGGGCAGGCCGGGGAAGGCCTCCGGGCCGTCGTCGGCGGTGAAGCGGTACGGCTCGTCCGGGAGCACCACGACGTCCGGGCCGGCCGCCCGCAGTTCGTCCACGGGGACCTTCGGGTAGCGCTCGGTGTGGGTGGCGTACAGGTGGTCGACGCCGAGGCGGGCCAGGAGGTCCCCGGCGAAGGTGTCGCGGCCCAGCACCATCCAGGGCCTGCGCCAGATCGGCACGACGGCCGTGGCGCGCCGCTCGGGGGCGGGCGGGTCGCTCCAGGCGGCCTGCGCCTCGTCCAGCCAGCGGGGCCGGGAGCGGGCACCGCAGGCGGTCAGCACCCGGTCCAGTTCGGTGAAGGCCTGCGGGACGGTGCGCACCTCGGTCACCAGCACCTCGACGCCCGCCGCACGCAGGGCGTCGAGGTCGGGGGCGCGGTTCTCCTCCTCGTTGGCGACAACCAGGTCGGGGGCGAGGGCGAGGACCCGCTCGGTCTTCGGGTTCTTGGTGCCGCCGACGCGGACCACGTCGAGGCCGGCCGGGTGGGTGCACCAGTCGGTGGCGCCGATCAGCGCCCCGGGGAGGGTGCGTGCCACCGCCTCGGTCAGCGACGGCACCAGCGAGACCACCCTCACCGGCAGGCCCTCACCGGCGGGGTCCTTCCCGGACCGCCTCGATGTGCTCGGCGACGGCGACGACGATCAGCCGGGTGTCCGGCACGGTGGCCCGCCAGCGGTGCCGCACCCCTCCGGTGAGGTACAGCGTGTCGCCCCGCCCGAGCCGGTAGGCGCGGCCCTCGGCCTCGATCTCCACGGCGCCCTCGGCGACGAACATCAACTGGTCGTTGCGGTACTGCAGTTCCCGCCCGGCGTCATGGTCGCCGGTGAACTCGGAGGCGTGCATCTGGTGGTGCCCGCGCACCAGGGAGCGCACCCTGGGTGCCAACTCGGGGTCGGGGTCCTCGGCACGGACCACGTCGACGCTGCACGCGGGGTCGGCGGCGGCGAGCAGTTCGACGGCGGTGGTGCGCAGGGCGTCGGCCACCTTCTCCAGGGAGGTCTGGCTGGGCCGCGCCCGGTCGTTCTCGATCTGGCTCAGGAAGGGCACGGACAGGCCGCTGCGCTCGGACACCACGGCGAGGGTGAGTTCGAGGTCCCGGCGCCGCCGCCGTACGGCCGCGCCCACCCGGAGGTGCTGATCTTTGTGGTCGCCCATCGCTCCGGCTCCCTCCTTCACCCGTCGTCGTACCGTCACCGCGCCCGGTGCGGGGCGCGGTCCTCCTGATGAGCTCTCTGCACCCTACGCATGTTCGGCAAACCGTTTCACGCGGCCGTCACATCGATGTCACGGTGCGGTGGCCGGGATCTCACATTTCTCGCCATCGCCCGGTGGCTCCGCGTGCTCTATCGGTTCAAGGCGTGGACGCTCCCGCATGTTCCCCCCGGTCCCCCGCGCCCCGGTCGCGGGCTGCTCGGGCCGGGACTTGGCGCTCCGTGGTTGGCCGGATTCCCACCGTGTCCCATCCGGGAACGACCCGAGGGGTGGGCCCGGCGGCGCGCCGTCAGGAGACGCCACCGGGCCCACCCCTCGGGTGAGGATCGTCGGGTACCGCGCCGCTACGGGGTCATCCGGCCGACCATGTCCGGGTGCTCCTTCAGCCAGGCCGCGACGGCTTCCTCCTCCTGGCCCTGGCCGCGGTCCTTGATCTCGGCCTCCAGGCTGCCCAGCTCGTCCTCGCTCATCTTGAAGTTCTTGATCCACTTCGTGAGCTGCGGGTACTGCTCGGGGAAGTCCTTGCTGGAGATGGTCCGGATCGTGTTGCCCTCCCCGAAGGCCTTCTTCGGGTCCTTCAGCTTGGTCAGCTCGTAGTCGCTGTAGGCCCAGTGCGGCGACCACAGGGTGACCGCGACCGGCTCCTTCTTGGCGAGGGCGCGCTTGAGCTCGGCCAGCATCGCGGGCGTCGAGCCGTCGACGACGTCGTACTCGTCCTCCAGGCCGTAGCCCGGCAGCACCTCGTTCTTCAGCAGCTGCATCTCACCGGTGCCGGGCTCGATGCCGATGATCCTCCCGTCGAAGAGGTCGCTCTTGCCCTTGAGGTCCGCGAGGGACTTGACGTCCTTCACGTACGAGGGGACGGCGATCTCCAGGGAGGTCGGCTCGTACCAGGTGCCCAGGTCGACGAGGTTGTCCTTGTGCTTGTTCCAGTAGTTGCTCTGGGCGTAGGGCAGCCACGCGTCGAAGTTGAGGTCGATGCCTCCGGAGGCCAGGCCGGTGTAGACCGGGCCGACGTCCATCTGCTTCAGGTTCATCCTGTAGCCGCGCCGCTCCAGGACGTTCTTCCACAGGTAGGTGACGGCGACGTCCTCCTCCCAGGGGAACCAGGCCACGTCGAGGGCCTGCTTGGCCTCGGCGGGGGTGGCGCCGGCGCCGCCCCCGACCGGGGCGAGCTTGTCGACGACACCCGGGTTGGCCTTGAGCCAGGTGCGGACGGCGTCCTGCTGCTGCCCCTTGCCGGCCTTGTTGATCTCGGCCTCCAGGCTGGTGAGCTGCTTCTCCGTCATGGAGAAGTCCTTCAGCCACTGGGCCACGACCGGGTTGTCCTCGGTGAAGCCCTTGCGCGACAGCGAGTGCACGCCGTCGCCCTTGCCCCAGGCGCCCTTGGGGTCCTTGAGCTTCTTCAGCTTGTAGTCGTTGTACGCCCAGTGCGGGGACCACAGCGTCGTGACGATCGGTTCCTGCTTGCTGTAGGCCCGCTTCAGCTCGGCCAGCATCGCCGGCGTGGAGCTGTCGACGACCTTGTACTCCTTGTCGAGGCCGTACTCCTTGAGGACCTTGCTCTTGAGCAGGTTCATCTCGCCGGCACTGGGCTCGATGCCGGTGATCTTCCCGCCGAAGAGGTCGGCCCTGCCCTTGAGGTCGTCCAGGGAGTCGACGTCCTTCATGTACGCCGGGACGGTCAGCTCCAGCGACGTCTGGTCGTACCAGGAGCCGAGGTCCTCCAGTTGCTCGCCGTACTTCTTCCAGTACTGCTCGTGGGTCGTGGGCAGCCACGAGTCGGTCTGGAAGTCGATGGTGCCCTGGGCGAGCGCGGTGTAGAGCGGGCCGGCCTCGAACTGCTTGGCCTCGACCTCGAAGCCGCGCTGTTCGAGGATCTCCTTCCACAGGAACGTGGAGGCGACGCCCTCGTCCCAGGGGATGTAGCCGATGGAGACCTTCTTGCCGGCGCCGACGTTCTTGCCGCCGGCCGCCGGGTCGGCGTCGTCGGTGCCGCCGAACATGCCCATGCCGCCGGCCACCAGGGCGAGGATCACGATGCCGATCACGGCGATCTGCGGCTGGGGGCGGTAGGACCAGATCTTCAGGCCCCTGGCGGCGCGTACCTTGGCGGCGGCGCGGCGGCCCAGCGGGGAGACGTGCGTGCCCAGCGCGCTGGTCATGCGGTCCAGGTAGATCGCCAGGATCACGATGGCGACGCCGGCCTCGGCGCCGAGGCCGACGTTGAGCTGGCCGATGGACTCCATGACGTCGCCGCCGAGGCCGCCGGTGCCGACCATGCCGGCGATCGCGGCCATGGACAGGCCGAGCATGATGACCTGGTTGACGCCCGCCATCACCGTGGGCAGCGCGAGCGGGAGCTGGACGCGCAGCAGGGTGTTGCGGGGCGTGGTGCCGAACGCCTCCGCGGCCTCGACCAGTTCCTTGTCGACCTGGCGGATGCCCAGCTCGGTCATGCGCACGCCGGGGGCGAGGGCGAAGATCAGGGTGGCCACGATGCCCGGGGCGGAGCCGGTCCCGAAGAACAGGATCGCGGGGATCAGGTAGATCATCGCGGGCAGCGTCTGCATGAAGTCCAGGACCGGCCGGACGAAGGCGCTCACCCGGTCCGAGCGGGCCGCCCAGATGCCCACCGGCACCGAGACGACCAGGGCGATGATCGTGGCGACCAGCAGGAGCGCCAGGGTGACCATCGCGTTCTCCCACAGGCCGAGGGAGTCGATGAAGGCGAATCCCACGAAGGAGAGGACACCGGCGAAGGTGCCGCGCAGCCAGAAGGCCAGCACGGCGAAGATACCGGCCAGCAGCAGCGGCTCCGGGGCCTGGAGGAGGGCGTTGATGCCGTCGTAGGCGCCGGTGAAGACGCTCTTGAAGAAGGTGAAGAGCCAGGAGACGTTGTCGAGCAGCCAGTCGACGCTGCTGTTGACCCAGTCGCCGAGGGGAATCCTAGGCACGGCTGATCACCTTCTCGCCCCCCTTGTCCCGCGGGCTGTCGCAGACGCCGGGGACGGAGTCGTCCTCGTCGCCGAGGAAGCCGATGAGCCGCTGGGCCGGGACGACGCCGACCAGTCGGCGGTCGCCGTCGACCACCGCCACCGCGTGGGGCACGCGGGCGCTGATCGCGCACAGCTCCGAGAACGGCGTCTCGGGTGCGGCGGTCTCGCAGTCGCAGTCCGCCTCGTCGCCGCGCACGTCGGTCTCCATGACCGCGCCCGCGGTCAGGACGCGGGAGCGGTCGACGTCCTTGGTGAAGGAGGCGACGTAGTCGTTGGCGGGACGTATCAGGATGTCCTGCGCGGTGCCTATCTGCACGATCCGGCCGTCGCGCATCACGGCGATGCGGTCGCCCAGGCGCATGGCCTCGTTGAGGTCGTGGGTGATGAAGACGATGGTCTTCTTCAGGGTCTTCTGGAGGTCGAGCAGCTGGTCCTGCATGTCGCGGCGGATCAGCGGGTCGAGGGCGCTGAAGGACTCGTCCATCAGCAGCAGGTCGGCGTCCGTGGCGAGCGCGCGGGCCAGGCCGACCCGCTGCTGCATGCCGCCGGACAGCTCGTCGGGCCAGGACTTCTCCCAGCCGGCCAGGCCGCACAGGGCGAGCGCCTCGTCGGCGCGGCGTTCGCGCTCGGCGCGGGGCACGCCCTGCACTTCGAGACCGTAGGCAGCGTTGTCACGGACGCTGCGGTGGGGGAAGAGCGCGAAGTGCTGGAAGACCATGCTGATCTTCTTGGAACGGACCTCGCGCAGCTCGCGGTCGCTGAGCTCGGTGAGGTCCTGGCCCCCGAAGCGGACGTGTCCGGCGGTCGGCTCCGAGAGGCCGTTGAGCATGCGCAGCAGCGTGGACTTGCCTGATCCGGACAGTCCCATGACCACGAAGATCTCGCCGGGCTCCACGGTGAAGGACGCGTCGATGACGGCGGCGGTGGTGCCGTCGGCGCGCAGTTCCTCCCGGACGTCCTCCTGGCGCAGCCGCTGGACTGCCTGGTCCGGTTTCCTGCCGAAGACCTTGTACAGGTTCTCGGCCTCTAGTCTGGCTGACACGCTTACCTCTTGGCTCGGGGGCAGGGGCAGGGCCCAAAGCTCCCCTAACAGTTGAACGCATCAACCAGCTTCGGCCCGGCTGCGCGCCTGCCCCGATCCTTATGCACCAAACATGCGAGTGACCCAGTTCACAGGTCCTCCGTCCCTCACCCCCGTCACCTGCGGCATGATGCGTGGCGTGACCGGACGACTGATGCTTCTCGACACCGCCTCCCTCTACTTCCGTGCCTACTTCGGCGTGCCGGACTCGGTGCGGGCGCCCGACGGCACACCGGTGAACGCCGTGCGCGGGCTGCTGGAATTCATCGACCGCCTGGTGAAGGACCACCGGCCCGAGCACCTGGTGGCCTGCATGGACGCCGACTGGCGACCGCACTGGCGGGTGGAGCTGATCCCCTCCTACAAGGCGCACCGGGTGGCCGAGGAACGCCTGGCGGGCCCCGACGAGGAGGAGGTGCCCGACACGCTGTCCCCGCAGGTCCCGGTCATCGAGGCCGTCCTCGACGCGCTCGGCATCGCCCGCGTGGGCGTGGCGGGGTACGAGGCGGACGACGTCATCGGCACCTACACCGCGCGGGCCACGGGCCCGGTGGACATCGTCACCGGCGACCGCGACCTCTACCAGCTCGTCGACGACGCCCGCGGCGTGCGCGTGCTCTACCCGGTCAAGGGCGTCGGCACGCTCAACCTCGTCGACGAGGCCGCGCTGCGCGAGAAGTACGGCGTCGACGGCGGCGGGTACGCCGATCTGGCGCTGCTGCGCGGCGACCCGAGCGACGGCCTGCCCGGTGTGCCCGGCATCGGCGAGAAGACCGCGGCGAAGCTGCTCGCCGAGTTCGGGGACCTGGCCGGGATCCGGGCCGCCGTCGCCGACCCGAAGGCGAAGCTCACCCCCACGCAGCGCAAGCGGCTGACCGAGGCCGGGCCGTATCTCGCGGTGGCTCCGAAGGTCGTCCGGGTGGCGGACGACGTGCCGCTGCCGGACACCGGCACGGCGCTGCCGCACGGCCCCCGCGACGCCGAGGCGCTGGAGGCGCTGGCGGCCCGCTGGGGGCTCGGCGGGTCGCTGCGGCGGCTGCTGGCCACGCTCGCCGCCTGAGCGGCGGCACGCGGCTCCCGTTTCCCTGAGCGGCATGCGGCGGCGGGATGCTAGCTTAGGTATACCTAACTCTGGGAACCGCACGCAGGGAGCAGGGAGGCCGTCATGGCAGACCGTCCGGCACGCAAGCCGCGCACGCCGCACACCGCGCAGGTCGTCCGCACCGAGCGGCTGACCCCGCACATGCAGCGCGTGGTGCTCGGCGGTGAGGGACTCTCCGCGTTCGCGGCGGACACCTGCACCGACCACTATGTGAAGCTGCTCTTCCCCTCCGGGGGCGCGACCTATCCGGAGCCCTTCGACATGGAGCGGATCCGCGAGGAGTTCCCCCGCGAGCAGTGGCCGGTGACCCGGACGTACACCGTGCGCCACTGGGACGCCGAGCACCGCGAGATGACGCTGGACTTCGTCATCCACGGCGACGAGGGGCTGGCCGGGCCCTGGGCGAAGCGGGTGCGTCCCGGCGAAACGATCCACTTCATGGGCCCCGGCGGCGCCTACGCCCCCGACCCCGCCGCCGACTGGCACCTGCTCGCCGGGGACGAGAGCGCGCTGCCCGCGATCGCGCGCTCCCTGGAGGCGCTGTCCGACGGCACCCGCGCGTTCGCCTTCGTCGAGGTCGACGGACCCGAGGAGGAGCAGAAGATCGACTCCGACGTGGAGGTCGTCTGGCTGCACCGGGCCGGCCGCCCGGTCGGGCAGGCCCTGGTCGAGGCCGTGCGCGCGCTGGAGTTCCCCGAGGGCCGGGTGCACGCGTTCGTCCACGGCGAGGCGGCCTGCGTGAAGGAACTCCGCCGGTACCTGCGGCTGGAGCGCGAGATCCCCCGCGAGGACCTGTCCATCTCGGGGTACTGGCGACTGGGCCACAACGAGGACGGCTGGCAGGCCTCCAAGCGCGAGTGGAACGCCCGCATCGAGGCCGAGCAGGAGGGCACGGCGGCGGCGTAACGGCTCCGCCGGCCCACGGGCCGCCCCCGCTTCCTCGGCCAGTCCGCGCGCACACCCCACGCGACCACACACCCCGGCGCCCCGTCACCCCGGCGCCAGCGTGCCGCGCGCCCGCTCCGGCCCGTGCCGTGCCACCGACCCGCGAGCAGCGGGGCATCGCACCGGCCCCGGCGGCCGCCGCGGCGAAGCCCCCACCGGTAACCGCCCCGCCCGCCGGGTGCGTCGCACCCCGCGCCGACGCGGCGCCACGCACCGGACACCGCACGCCGCCCCGGCCGCACCCACCCCCGCACGCGCCCTCGCCCAGCGATCACGCACGACGGACACCACAGCCCCCAGCGGGCCCGACCGGCCCCCGGCGCACTCCAGCACTCCCGAAACGGCAACCAACGGGTCAGTCGGCCCCCGGGCGCCCCGCGGGCCCGCGCGAACCGACCCCGCCCAGCAATGCCCCCCACCGGGCCCCGGCCACGCGCCCCTCAGTCGCCGCGTACGCGCGCGTGCAGGTGCATGTCGTGCCAGCCGTCGGCGTGGAGGAGGGCGCTGCGCTTGGTGCCCTCCAGGGCGAAGCCGGTCTTGTGCGCGACGCGGCACGAGGCCTCGTTGGCCACGGCGTGGGAGAGTTCCAGGCGCTGGAAGCCGATCTCGTCCAGGGCCCAGTGGGCGAGGGTGCGGGTGCCCCGCGCGGCGACGCCCCGGCCGCGAGCGTCCGCCGTCGTCCAGTACGCGACCTCGGCCACCCCGTCGCCGAGCACCATCTCCCGCAGCGCGACCCGGCCGAGCAACCGGTCGTCCGCCGCGTCGGCGACCGCCCACTGGACGCCGCGCTCCCCTTCCCAGGCGCGCTGCCACTCGGTGATCCAGCCCCGCACCTCCTCCTCGGAGTCGGCGGCGCGGACGTGCCACCGGCGCAGCACCGGGTCCTGGAAGGCCGCGTGCACGGCGGGTGCGTCCTCGGAGCGCCAGGGGCGCAGCACCAACCCGTCGCCGGTGGGGAGCGTGGGCTGCGGGGTGCGGGAGAGGGTACCGGCGGCAAGGACCGGGCGGGTCAGATAGGGCATGGACGGCATCCTGCCAAGGGCGGCGACGGGCCGCCCGGCGTTTTTCCGGGGCGGTCCCCCTGCCTCGGCCCACCGCCGCGGGTCACCGCCTCGTACGCTGGCAGGTGATGAGACGCCGTACCCCTCCCCCGCCCTCGCCCCTGCCGCAGCGCGACGGCATCGACGCCGTGCGGGTACGGCTGCCCGCGGACGGGCCGTGGTCCACGGTGCGGGAGCACCTGACCGAGCGGCTGTCCGGCGCGGGCGCCGGGGTGGTCGACGGCATGTTCGACGCCGGGCTGTTCGTCGGGGCGGACGGGCACCCCGTGGCGGGCGACGCGCCGTACCGGCCGGGCATGTTCGTGTGGTTCCACCGTGAGCTGCCCGCCGAGGCGCCGGTGCCCTTCCCGCTGGAGGTCGTCTACCGCGACGAGCACATCGTCGTCGTGGACAAGCCGCACTTCCTGGCCACCACCCCGCGCGGCGGCCATGTCACGCAGACCGCGCTGGCACGGCTGCGCCGGGAGCTGGGCATCCCGGCCCTCGGCGCCGCACACCGACTGGACCGGCTCACGGCGGGGCTGGTCCTGTTCACCGTACGCCCGGAGGAACGGGGCGCGTATCAGGGCCTGTTCGCCGAACGGCGGGTGCGCAAGGAGTACGAGGCCGTCGCCCCGTACGACGCGGCGCTCGCCCTGCCCCGGACGGTCCGCAGCCGGATCCTCAAGGAGCGCGGGGTGCTCGCCGCCCGCGAGGTCGACGGCGAGCCGAACGCCGTGACCCGCGTGGAACTGCTCGCCCACCGGCCCGAAAGCGGGCTCGGACGCTACCGCCTGCTTCCCGCGACGGGTCAGACGCACCAGCTGCGCGTGCACATGAACGCGCTGGGCGTGCCGATCCTCGGCGACCCCCTCTACCCCGAGGTGGCCGCCCCCGTCCCGGCCGGTGACTTCCGGCGCCCGCTGCAACTGCTCGCGCGGGAGCTGGGGTTCACCGATCCGGTCACGGGGCGCGAGCACCGCTTCCGCAGCGGTCGAGCCCTCGGCGCCTGGACGGCGTACGAGGACTGGGCCGCGTAGGCGGACGGGACGGCCGGCCGTCAGTAGCCGCGCCACCAGCGCAGGAAGCGCTGCCAGGCACCGCGGGGCGGCGGCTGCTGCGCTGCCGGCGCCCGTGGGGGCTCGGCGGCCGTCACCGACACGGGCTGCGAAGGCCCGGACGGCGACGGCGGCTGCGTCCGCTCTTCCGGCTTCGGGAGGCCGACGTGCCAGGGAGCACGCCGTTCCGGGGCCGGGGCGTGGCTCGGCTGCTGCATGACGTCCTGCTGTGCCCTGGGCTCGAACCGCACCGGCAGTTCCACCAGGTGCCGCGAGGCGATCGACGACCGCCACCGCAGCTCGTCCTCGTCGCAGTCGAGCTGGACGTCGGGCAGCCGCATCAGCAGCGCGTCGATGCCGGCGTCGGCGATGGCCCGCCCGATGTCCTGCCCGGGGCACTCGTGCGGGCCGCCCCCGAAGGCGAGGTGGGCGCGGTTGCCCATCATGCTCGCGTCCAGGTCGGGACGGATGCGCGGGTCGACGTTGCCCGGGGCGATGCCGAGCAGCAGGCCGTCACCGGCGCGGATGCGCTGGCCGCCGAGTTCCGTCTCCTGCTTGGCGAAGTAGGCGAAGACGGTGCTGAACGGCGGCTCGTCCCACAGGGACTGCTCGACCGCCTGGGGCACCGTCATCTGGCCGCCGCTGAGCTGGGCGCGGAAGCCGGGGTCGGTGAGCACCACGCGCAGCACGTTGGCGATCAGGTTGACGGTCGCCTCGTAGGCGGCCAGCAGGACCACCCGCAGGTGCTCGCGGACCTCGTCGTCGGTGAGCCCGGCCGGGTGGGTGACGAGCCGGCCGGCGATGTCGTCGGCCGGTTCGGCGAGGCGGGCGGCGGTGAGCCGGCCGAGGGCCTCCATGACGTAGGCGTGGCTGGCGATCGCCGTGTCGGTGCCCTTGAGGGTGTCGCGGGCCGCCTCCACCAGCCGGTCGTTGTACTCCTCGGGCATGCCGAGCAGATGGCACATCACGCCCATCGGCAGGTGCTCGGCGAACTGGCCGACGAGGTCGGCGCGGCCCTCCTCGCAGAAGCGGTTGACGATGCGCTGGGTGTAGCGCTTGATGTGCCGGCGCAGCTCGCGGTAGTCGAGGTCGGACATGGCGCTGGTGACCGCGCCGCGCAGCCGCTTGTGTTCGTCGCCCTCGGCGTGGGAGCAGATGGGCTGCCAGGCGATGTGCGGCATCAGCGGGTGGTCGGGCTTGACCATGCCCTCGTTGAGCGGGGTCCAGATCCGGCTGTCGCGGCAGAACTGGGAGGGGGTGCTGACCATGTGCAGGTTCTCGGCGTGCCCGAGGACCACCCACATCGGTACGTCGTCGTGGAGCAGCGCGGGCGCCACCGGCCCGTGCTGCTCGCGCAGTTTCTCGTACAGCTCCTCCAGGTCCTCCGCCTCGTGCAGCCGGTGCAGTCCGCCCGGCCCGAGGCCGTGCGCGGGGCAGCCGGGCGGTGGTTCGAGCAGGGGTTCGCCCGTTCCGGTCGGGGAATGGCGTTCAGGCGTCACAGTCTCGCTCCGCAACAAAAGATGTGGTCACGTCAAAGGGGGGAGGGCGGGCTCGCGGGTCAGGTGAGCGCGCCCTTCATGGCGAGGGAGTGCAGGAAGCGCATGAGGGTCATCAGGACGTCCCGGCTGGAGGCCCGGCGCCGCACGTCGCAGTCGAGGATGGGGATCTCCTCGGGCAGGTCGAGCGCGGTGCGCAGCTCCGTGACCGGGTAACGGGGCGCGTCGGGGAAGGTGTTGACGGCGACGACGAAGGGGACGCCGCGCTCCTCCAGGCGGCCCATCACGTCGAAGCTGACCTCCAGGCGCCGCGTGTCGACCAGGACGACCGCGCCGAGGGCGCCCTCGAACAGGCCGTTCCACAGGAACCAGAAGCGCTCCTGGCCGGGCGTGCCGAACAGGTACAGCACCAGTTCGTCGGTGATGCTGATGCGGCCGAAGTCCATGGCGACGGTGGTGGCGGTCTTGGAGGCCGACCCGTAGTTGTCGTCGACTCCGATGCCGGCCTGGGTCATCGTCTCCTCGGTGGTCAGCGGTCTGATCTCGCTGACCGAGCCGACCATGGTGGTCTTGCCGACCCCGAAGCCGCCCACGATGACGATTTTCACGGCGGCCTCGGCCGTGTGCGGCAGCCGGTCCTCGGTCCGTGGGCCCGGGATCGTGTCAGAGCTTTTGAAGTCCATGCATCACCGCTTCGAGGAGGTTTCGGTCGGCGACCTTCTGGCGGACGATCGGCGCGCGGGCCTGCACCAGTTCCGACGCCAGCAGGTCGGTGAGCAGCACGGTCACCACACTGAACGGCAGGCTCAGGTAGGCCGAGAGCTCGGCCACGGACAGGGGGGCGGCGCACAGCCGCAGCAGGGCGGCCTGTTCCGGCGTGGCGGAGACCGGGGGGTCGGCGCGGGCCACGATCAGGGTGACGAGGTCGATGTCGGCGCGTTCGCCGCCCCCCTCCCCGCCGATGACGAAGAGCCGCTCGGGGTTGCGGGCCTCGCCCTCCTTGGCGGGCGCGCCGGGAGGGGACGGCGCGGCGGGCCGGTCCGGCCCGGGGGATCGCCTCTGGCGCCTGGGAGGAGTCATACGGTCTGCCCGTTGCGCCGTGCGGGACTGGTCAGATGGGGGCCGATCCGGGCGACCAGGTCGGCCATGCTCAGGCCCATCCGGCCGGGTTCGCAGCGGACGTCGGAGAGCACGGCGAGATAGGCGTTGGGGCCGGCGGCCATCAGGTAGAAGTAGCCGCCGTTCATCTCGATGAGCACCATCTTCATGTCGCCGTCGCTGGTGGGGATCTCCTGGCTGACGGCGCTCGCCAGGCTCTGCAGGCCCGCGCAGGCGGCGGCGACCCGGTCGGCGGCGTCCGGGTCCCCGGAGTAGCGGGCGATGCGCAGGCCGTCGGCGGAGAGCACCACGATCATCTCGATGCCCGGGACGCCGTCGTAGAGGTCCCGGAGCATCCAGTCGAACTTGCCTTGCTGCTCGATCACTTGAGGTTCCCCTCGTCGTCTGCCGGGGCGTGGGCCGGCTCACTGCTGCTGGACTGCTGGTGGGCCTGGGCGCTGCCCGGGTGCTGCTTGAGCCCCTCCCAGAAAGCGCCGATGAAGTGGCCCGGCGGGAGGCCGCCCTGGTCCTTGTCCTCCGCGGACTCCGGCGCGGTGGGCGCCGGGATGCCCCTGCGGGCGCGCTCGGCGGCCTGGCGGGCCTCGCGTTCGGCGTCCTCGCGCTCCCATGCCGCCTGCTCGGCGAGGCGCTGGCTGAGCGGCATCTTGACCCGGCTGCGGCGCTGCGGGAGTCCGCCGGCCGTCCACTCGGTCACCTCGGGGACGTCGTCCTCCAGGGAGACCGTGGCGGGGATCCGCGGGCTGGTGGGGCGGCGCTTCTTGGGCTTGCGCTCCGGGCCGGGCAGGGCGTCGGGGCCGGGGGTGGGGATCGAGGTGGCTCCGATGCCGTGGGCGAGGCCGACGCCCGGTTCGGTGGTCATCATCTTGCTGGGCACGATGAGGATGGCGCGGACACCGCCGTACGCGGAGGCGCGCAGCGAGACGTCCATGCCGAACTGGGTGCACAGCCGGCCGACCACGGACAGGCCCAGGCGCGGATGGTGGGCGAGGTCCTGCACGTCGGTGCCGCGCTTGGCCTGTTCGAGCAGGCCCTCGATGCGGGCGCGGGACTCCTCGCTGAGGCTGACGCCGGCGTCCTCGATCTCGATGCACACACCGCTCTGCACCTCGGTCGCGGTGACGTGCACCTTGGCCGCGGGCGGCGAGTAGCGGGTGGCGTTGTCGAGGAGTTCGGCCGCGGCGTGGATGACCGGCTCGACGGCGGTGCCCTTGATGTTGACCTTGGCGATGGAGGCCAGATTGATCCGGCGGTATTCCAGGATCCGGGACATCGCGCCGCGCAGCACGCTGTACAGGGCGACCGGCTCGGGCCACTGGCGACCGGGCCGGCCGCCGCCGATCACGGAGATGGAGTCGGCGAGGCGGCCGATCAGCGAGGTGCCGTGGTCGATGCGCAGGAGGTCGTCGAAGACCTCGGGGTTGCGCCCGTGGTCCTCCTCCATCTCGCGGAGTTCCTTCTGCTGCTGGTGGACGATCGCCTGGACACGGCGGGCGATGTCGACGAAGGAGCGCTCGGCGGACTCGCGCATGGCGTCCTCGTGGTCGACGATCTCGCAGACCATGCGGACCAGCTTGCGCTGGGGCTCGCCGAGTTCGGCGTAGCTGGGGTCCACCTCGCCGAGCCGGTTCATGATCTCGCGGGGCGTGGCGCCCCGGCGCATGTGCCGCAGGACGTTCGGGATGACGTCGGCGCCGAGGCGGACCATCTCCTCGTGGTGGCTCGCGGCCCGGTGGTCCAGATACGCGGTGTGACGGGCGTGCTCGGCGCGCAGGGCCCTCAGCGTTCGGCCGCGGCGCACCGCTTCGGCGCCCGCGACGATCACCAGGACGGTGGCGAGGGCACCGCACAGGCCGACGGCGAGCCGGGCCGGTTCCGTCACGAGGGCGACGGCGGCCCCGGTGGCCGCGGCCATCAGTATGGCCGGCAGCAACAGTGTTCGCGCGTAGGGAAGTTCACGGCGACCTGGAGGGGAATCAACACTCACCATGTAGGCCCTCTGAAAACGAATCGGCTGGGATGGGGGAGCTTGCGGCGGGGTATGTCTGGGAGTTGTCGGGATCTTCGGCGCATTGGGAACAAGCGCGCGAATACACCTCAACTCGGTGCGCTGCGGGCGAGCTTAGTCCGGGGGGATCATCGCCGTGTCATATTCGGCAACCGCCTGAAACGGGCGCGGGGACTGGAGTAGGGTCGGACCCATTTGCACACCGAGGAGTCGTTCGAACACATGGAGTAATGCCCCCTGTGCACTCCAACCTCACTCACTGTGATGGGGGGGAAGAGGCACCGCGGCCGGTGGAACGCGCGAAGGCCCGGCGGTATCGCCGGGCCTTCGCTGGGGTGGGGGTCAGCCCACGGACGAGTAGGCGACCACCCCGCGCAGCAGTTCGTCGACCGCCTTGCGCGCGTTCTTCGGCACGGTGGATCCCGAGCCGGGCGCGGCGGCCGAGATCTGGCCGAGGACGTCGATGACCTGCTTGCACCAGCGCACGAAGTCGCCGGCCGGCATCTCGACCTCGCGCAGCACCTCGTCGAGGCCCTTGCCGGAGGCCCACATGTACGCCGCCCAGGCGAAGCCCAGATCGGGCTCGCGCTGGCCGACCCCCTCGGTCTGGCTGATCCGGAAGTCCTCCTCCAGGGCGTCGAGGCGTCCCCAGATGCGGACCGTCTCACCGAGCGCGGCCTTCGCCCTGCCCGAGGGCACCTTCGGCGCCGTCGCGTCGTCGGCGGCCCGCGACTCGAAGACCAGCGCCGAGACACAGGCGGCCAGCTCGGCCGGGGACAGCCCCTCCCACACGCCCTCGCGCAGGCACTCGCTGGCGAGCAGGTCCAGCTCGCCGTAGAGCCGGGCCAGGCGCTTGCCGTGCTCGGTGACCTCGTCGCCGCGCAGGTAGTCCAGCTCGGTCAGCAGCGCGACGATCCGGTCGAAGGTGCGGGCGATGGTGTTCGTCCGGCCCTCGATCCTGCGCTCCAGCTGCGAGGTGTCGCGCATCAGCCGGTGGTAGCGCTCGGCCCAGCGGGCGTGGTCCTCGCGGTCGTCGCAGCCGTGGCAGGGGTGGGCGCGGATCGCCTTGCGCAGCCGGGCGATCTCCCGGTCGTCGGCGGCCTGGGCACGCTTCTTGCGGGCCCGCTCCGGAGGGATGTGCCCGGCCTTGGTGCGCAGCGCGGAGGCCAGGTCGCGCCGGGACTGCGGCGAGCGCGGGTTGAAGGCCTTGGGGATCCGCATGCGGTCCAGCGCCTCGACGGGCACCGGGAAGTCGATCGACGCCAGCCGCTTGACCTGCCGCTCCGCCGTCAGCACCAGGGGGCGAGGCCCGTCGTGGTGGTCGAAGCCGCGGTGCCCGTTGGACCGCCCGGCGGGCAGCCCGGGGTCGAGGACCAGGGCGAGGCCCGCGTACTTGCCCGTGGGCACGTGGATGACGTCGCCCGGCTTCAGCTTCTCCAGCGCCACGGCGGCCTCGGCACGCCGCTGGCTGGCGCCCTGCCGGGCCAGCTCCTGCTCCCGGTCCTTCAGCTCGCGGCGCAGCCGGGCGTACTCGTCGAAGTCGCCGAGGTGGCAGGTCATGGAAGCCTTGTAGCCCTCCAGCCCCTCCTCGTTGCGCTGCACCTGGCGGGAGATGCCGACGACCGACTTGTCCGCCTGGAACTGCGCGAAGGACGTCTCCAGCAGCTCCCGCGAGCGGTGCCGGCCGAACTGCTCCACCAGGTTGACCGCCATGTTGTACGACGGCTTGAAGCTGGAGCGCAGCGGGTACGTGCGGGTGCCGGCCAGTCCGGCGAGGTGCTCGGGGTTCATCGCGCGCTGCCACAGCACCACGGCGTGGCCCTCGACGTCGATGCCGCGCCGCCCGGCCCGGCCGGTGAGCTGGGTGAACTCGCCGGGGGTGATGTCGGCGTGCTGCTCGCCGTTCCACTTGACGAGCTTCTCCAGCACGACCGAGCGGGCGGGCATGTTGATGCCGAGGGCGAGAGTCTCGGTGGCGAAGACGGCCTTCACGAGACCGCGGACGAACAGCTCCTCGACGACCTCCTTGAAGGTGGGCAGCATGCCCGCGTGGTGGGCGGCGATGCCGCGCTCCAGCCCTTCCAGCCACTCGTAGTAGCCGAGGACGTGCAGGTCCTCGCGGGGGATGGACGCGGTGCGCTCCTCGACCAGGGCCCGCACCTGCTCCCGGGCGTCCTCGTCGTTGAGCCTGAGGCCCGCGAACAGGCACTGCTGGACGGCGGCCTCGCAGCCGGCCCGGCTGAAGATGAAGGTGATCGCGGGCAGCAGCCCCTCGGAGTCCAGCCGCTCGATGACCTCGGGCCGGCTGGGCGTCCACACCCGCGAGCGCGCTCTGCGCTCCCGCTCCCGGTCGGCCTCCTTCATGGCCCGGCCGCGCCTGCGGTCCTGGTAGGACGGGCGGCTCGCCTCCAGGCGCGCCATCCGGGTGAGGTCGGGGTTGACGGCCTTCTTGTGGCCCTCGGCCTCCTCGAACAGGTCGTACATCCGGCGCCCGGCCAGCACGTGCTGGAACAGCGGCACGGGCCGGTGCTCGGAGACGATCACCTGGGTGTCGCCGCGCACGGTGTCGAGCCAGTCGCCGAACTCCTCCGCGTTCGACACGGTCGCCGAGAGTGACACGAGGGTCACGGACTCGGGGAGGTGGATGATCACTTCCTCCCACACGGCGCCGCGGAACCGGTCGGAGAGGTAGTGCACCTCGTCCATGACCACGTGCCCCAGGCCGACGAGGGTCCGCGAGCCCGCGTACAGCATGTTCCGCAGGACCTCGGTGGTCATCACGACCACCGGGGCGTCCGAGTTCACGCTGTTGTCGCCGGTGAGCAGGCCCACCTTGTCGGTGCCGTAGCGGCGGCACAGGTCGGCGTACTTCTGGTTCGACAGGGCCTTGATGGGGGTCGTGTAGAAGCACTTCCTGCCCTGCTGGAGGGCGAGGTGGACGGCGAACTCGCCGACGATCGTCTTGCCGGAGCCGGTGGGCGCCGCCACCAGCACGCCCTTGCCCGCTTCGAGCGCCTGACAGGCCTCGATCTGGAAGGGGTCGAGGCCGAAGTCGTACATCTCGCGGAAGGTGGCGAGCGCGGTGGCCTGCTCGACAGCGCGCTGACGGGCTGCCGCGTACCGCTCGGCCGGTGAGAGATCCTCTGTCATCGTGCTTTCGAGCGTACCGGCCCGCACTGACAACCGGACGATCATTATCGGGATCGGCCGTGCGGGAGCTCCGTGGGGGCGGCGACGCCTGCCGTCACCGCCCCGGCGGTCTCTCAGGTCACGTCGTCGTAGCCGTTGACCCGGTCCTTCGTGGCCTGCTCGGGCAGGGCACGGGCGGTGGTCACGGGCTCGACCTCGCCGATGTCCTCGGGGGTGAGGTCCAGGTCGGAGGCCTCGTCGTCGTCCGGCTCCAGGGCCTCGCGACGGGTCTTGCGGCGGTCGTTCACCAGGGAGAAGACGACCGCGGCGAAGTACAGGACCCAGATCGGTCCGGCCAGCAGGAGCATGGTCAGCGGGTCGGTGCTGGGCGTGGCGATGGCCGCGAACAGCGTGATGCCCAGGATCATCCCGCGCCACCAGCCGAGCATCCGCTTGCCCGTCAGTATGCCGGTGAGGTTGAGCATGACCAGGAGCAGGGGCAACTCGAAGGAGAGCCCGAAGACGAGCACCAGGCGGGTGACGAGGTCGAGCAGCTCGTCCAGCGGCAACAGGTTGTCGACGTCGCTCGGGGTGAAGTCGATGAGCACCTTCGCCGAGGTGGGCAGCACCGCGTAGGCGAAGTAGGCGCCGATGAGGAACAGCGGAGCGCCGGTGGCGACGAACGCGTAGGCGTACTTCTTCTCGTTCTTGTGCAGACCCGGGGCGACGAACGCCCACAGCTGGTAGAGCCAGACCGGCGAGGCCAGCACGACACCCGCGGTCAGGGAGACCTTCAGAGCCAGGGTGAAGGGGCCGAGCAGACCGTTGATGGTGATCTGCGCGCACGGCTCCGAGCCGGCCGTCGCCTTGGCCAGCTCGCCGAACGACTTCTCACAGCCGACCGACTCGAGGATCGGCTCGGTGAGGAAGTTGATGATCTCCTGATAGAAGAAGGCGGCGACCACCGTGACGACGACGATGGCCAGCAGCGCCTTCGCGAGCCGGTTGCGAAGCTCACGAAGGTGCTCCGCGAGCGGCATCCGCCCCTCGGGATCCTTCTCCTTGTTGCGGGCAGACTTCAGCAACCCACGTTCCCATCTCGTGCGGCGGGCCGGAGGTCACCGGCCCTGCGTCAGCGCTTGGTCGTGTCCGTCGGCTCGGTGACCGGCCGGGAGCTGGTCACGTCGCCGGGGGCGGCCTGGATGGTGCGCTGCGCCGCGGACTGCTCCGGGGTGGGCGGGTCGGCGGGGGCGGCGTCGTCGGACTTGCCCTCGCTCTTCATCGCCTTGGCCTCGCTCTTGAGGATGCGCGCGGACTTTCCGAGCGACCGCGCCATGTCCGGAAGCTTCTTCGCGCCGAACAGCAGGATGATGACGACGAGGATGAGAATGATCTCGGGGGCTCCGAGCCTTCCGAACATAAGTCTTTACCTTCTCACCGAGGCGGCTGGGTGGGGGTGCTGTCCGACCGGCCGGACATATGTCCGATCGATCGTCTTGTGCAGCGATCGTAACGCTCAGGGGTAAACGTGAGGCAATCCCCGTGCGTACTCCCGTCCGCGACCGGGCCTCGTTTTCCTGGCCGCGACCAGCAGCGTACCGCCCGGGGACGGTGATATGACAGGGCGAAGTGCCCCAAAACGTAACGGACACCGGTCCGTCGGGGCACCGGCGTCACCGCGCGGCCGGATGCGGCCCGTTCACAAGGCGTCCACGGCACGTGCGGCATTCTCGGTCGCGCGCTCCAGGTCCTCCGCGGCCCGGCTGATCCGGCGGGCGGAGTCCGTCACCTGCCGGCCGAGGCGCTCGGCCTCGACGAACACCTTCACGGCGAACACCGCGAGGACGGCAAGACCCAGGAAACCCACGGCAACCGCGAACATCGGCCAGAACATGACGTCGAGACTAGACCGTCGAGTGCAGCCGAAGGGTCCTGACCCCGCCGCCGGTGAGCAGCTCCACGACCCGCTCCCCCGCCGGCTTGCGCACGGCCGCCCCGCACTCGGGGCAGGTGAACGAGTAGAAGGTGGTACGGCTCGTGGCGCCGATGGCCAGGCGCAGGGCGCTCGCGGCGAGTTCGAAACGGCCCCGGCAGTCCGGGCAGCCCGCCTTGAAGACGACGGGTGACACACGTCTCATCCCGGCGAACGCGGTCGCCGCGGTCATGCCCGGCCCGGACGTCCCCGACGACCCGGACGTCCCCGACGGTCCCAGGGGGTCGCTCACAGTGCTCGCTCCTGCCTGTCGTGCTGCCCGTCGACCACTTCGTCGTACGCGGCCAGCGCCTCGCGGGCGGCCCGCCGGGCGCTGTCGGCGAGCCCGGAGGGGGAGACGATCCGGCCGTCGCGCCCCAGCCGCAGCGCCAGCCGCCGCAGGGAGGCGGGGTCGGGGGTGCGCAGGGTGATGCGCAGACCGCCGTCGGGAAGTTCGTCCGCGCTGTCGTGCGGGTAGTACTCGGCGACCCAGCGTCCGCCGGGGCCGACCTCCACGACCACCTCGGGATCCTCCGCGGCGGGCTGCACCAGCCCCTCCGACAGGTCCCGCAGCTCCACCTCCGGCGGTGCGGAGGGCTCGTCCAGGATGCGGATCTCGGCGACCCGGTCGAGCCGGAAGGTGCGCCGGGCCTCGGAGCGGCGGCACCACGCCTCCACGTAGGTGTGCCCGACGCTGACCAGCCGGATGGGGTCGATCTCGCGCTCGGTGAGCTCGTCGCGGGCCGGCGAGTAGTAGCGGATCCACAGCCGGCGGCGCTCCGAGATGGCCCGGTCGACGTCGGCGAAGACACCGCCTTCGGACTCGAAGGTGACGGACAGGCGCGAGCTGGCCCCGGCGGCCTCACCGGCCGAGGTCTCCACCTTCGCGGTCGCCCGCAGCAGCGCCTGCCGGTCGCTCTCGCGCAGCCCCGGCAGGGTCGCCACCGCCCGGGCGGCGACCAGCAGCGCGGTGGCCTCGTCGGCGGCCAGCCGCAGCGGCTCGGCGGCGTCCGCGCCCAGAGCGGCCGGGTTGTGCCACCAGATGCGCTCGCCGTCGGTGTCGATGTCGAGCAGATCGCCGCCCCGGAAGCTGGTCCCGCACATCGGGAGCACGTCCAGGTCGGAGACCAACTCGTCCTCGGTGATGCCGAAGGCACGCGCGACGTCCTCGATCCGGGCCCCGGGGCGCTCACGCAGATACGTCACCAGGGACAGCATCCGCCGGGTCTGGTCGATGGCGTTCACGGGCCTGACCGGTTTGCCTGCCACAGTGTTGTCCGCTCCCCCTCAGCCCTTGGCCACGGCACGCAGCCGGTCCACCACGTCCGCGCGCAACTCCGCGGGCTCCAGCACCACCACGTCCGGCCCGAACTCCACCAGCCAGGCGTCCAGGCCGTGCCCGTACGGAATCTCCAACTCGTCCCAGCCGTCACCGAGTTCCCGCACCCCGGTGGCCTTCGCCCGCAGGGGGTAGCCCGCGCCCGTGCGCAGCCGGATCAGCGCGGAACGGTCGGCGCTCTCCCCCGCCCAGCTCGCGACCGTCTCCCGGACGGTGACGACGTCGGGCACCGGTGCGGTGAAGCGCGAGCCGCGCGCACGCACCTTCCCCGAGATCCGCGACAGCCGGAACACCCGCTCGGCACCCCGGTCGCGGTCGAAGCCCGCCAGGTACCAGTGGCCGCGCCAGCACTCCAGCGCCCACGGCTCCACGTGCCGGGGCTCGGGCTGGGCGGCGTTCGCCTTGCGGTAGTCGAAGAGGACCGGCCGGCGGTCGCGGCAGGCCAGCATCAGCGGCTCGAAGGCCGCCTCGTGCACCGGGATGCGAGGCTCCAGCGCGCTGTGCGCCTCGTACGGGTCGACGTCCTCGGGCAGCCCTGCCGCCCGCAACTTCTGCAAGGCGCCGCTCGCGGCACCGGCGAGCCGGGCCTGCTGCCACACCTTCGCTGCCAGACCGAGGGCGGCGGCCTCCTCGGCGTCCAGGGTGATGGGCGGCAGCCGGTTGCTGTCCCGTCGGGCCAGGTAGCCGATCTCGCCGTCCAGGCTCTCCACGGTCTCGATGACCAGACCGAGTTCGCGCAGATCGTCCTTGTCGCGCTCGAACATGCGGTTGAAGGAGTCGTCGGAACCCGCCTCGAGATAGGCCTCGACCGACTCGCGCAGCTCACGCTTGCTGAGTGGCCGCCGCGTCCCGAGCAGACACAGCGCCAGGTTCATCAGCCGCTCGGCCTTGGCAATGGCCATCGACGCCCTTCTCCCTATGGTGCTTACGACGGATGACCGTACCGCCCCGCGGTGGCGCGGCAAAAGCCGAGGGCCCACGCCCGGACAGGCATGGACCCCAGGTGACGGGCTTTGATCGCCGATCGCTCGTCCTTCGATCAGACGCCGAGCAGATCGACCACGAAGATCAGCGTCGAGCCGGGCGGGATCGCCGGGGTCGGGCTCTGGTCGCCGTACGCGAGGTGCGCCGGGATGGTCAGCTGGCGGCGGCCGCCGACCTTCATGCCCTGCACGCCCTGGTCCCAGCCCTTGATGACGCGGCCGCCACCGAGCGGGAAGCGGAACGGCGCACCGCGGTTCCAGCTGGCGTCGAACTCCTCGCCCGTGCTGAAGGTCACGCCCACGTAGTGGACGGTCACGGTCTGACCGGCCTCGGCAACCGGGCCGTCGCCCTCCCAGATGTCCTTGATCTCGAGGTCCGCCGGGGGCTCGCCGCCCGGGAAGTCGACCTCGGGCTTGTCGATGCTCACGTGTTCAGCTCCTGCTTGTCTGCGGAAAGGCAACGGCCCAAGTCTTACATCCCCGGGGTGTCACATCTTCGCGAGGATGTCCACGGAGAAGACCAGCGTGGAGTCCTTCTCGATGCCGCTGCCCTCCGGCGGGCTGTCGCCGTACCCCAGGTCCGGCGGGATGACGATGAGGACCCGGCTGCCGACCTTCCTGCCCGTCAGGCCCTGCGCCCAGCCTTTGACGACCTGCTGCAACGAGAACGACGTCAGCTGCTTCCTGGCGTACGTGGAGTCGAACTCCTTGCCGCCGTCCCACAACACGCCCTCGTACTGCACGAGCACGCTGTCCTGGGCCCCGACCTCGGCGCCGTCGCCCTCCAGCACGTACTGGGCGGCGAGCTTCTTCGGCGGGTCGGTCTTCGGCACCTCGATCGAGGGCGCCTTGCCGTCGGTGTTGGTGCCGACCTTCGGCAGGGCGGCGTCGTCCTGCGCGACCTTCTTGCCGTCGGCGCTGCTCTTCGCGTTGAAGGTGTCCTGGACGTCGACCACGAACACCAGCGTGTCGTCGCCCTTGATGCCCGCCTGCTCGTTGCCCTGCTTCCCGTACCCCCAGGTCGGCGGTACCGAGAACTGGACGCGGCTGCCGGTCTTCTTGCCGGTGAGCGCGTACCGCCAGCCGTCGATGATGCTGCCCTGGGCGAGCTGGATGACCAGGGGGGTCTTGCGGTCGTAGGAGTTGTCGAAGACCTTCGCGCTCTGCCAGACCTGGCCCAGGTAGTTCGCCGAGATGAAGTCGTTCTCCGCGACCGCCTTGCCGCCGCCCGCGATGACGGTCTTGACCGCGAGGTCCTTGGAGGGCTCGCCGCTGCCCTTGGCGACGGTCGGCTTCTCGTCGAACTTCGTCCCCGCCGTGATCGCCGGCAGCGGACCGTCCACGATCTTGGGCGGCGGTGCGGCCGACGTGGCCGACGCGTCGGGCGACGGGCTGTCACTCGCGTTGCTCGATGAGCCGGAGTCGTCACCGTCGCCGCAGGCGGCGAGCGTGACCAGTCCCGCGGGGACGGCGATGAGGAGTGAGCGTCGGCGCACGGTGGGGGCCTCGTATCGGTATCGGGTCGGTCCTGTTGGCTGGCGTGCGCGCAACTCTACGGCGTGAGAAGGGCACCGCACGGCTAACGTACGGTGCCCGTGTGGCGTTCCGCCCCTTCGCGCGGAGACGCTCCTCTCACCCGTCCGGTCCCTGGCCGCCCGGACCGGACCCGGATCACATCCCGGCGATCAG
Source organism: Streptomyces violaceorubidus (assembly GCF_000717995.1). GTDB lineage: Bacteria > Actinomycetota > Actinomycetes > Streptomycetales > Streptomycetaceae > Streptomyces > Streptomyces violaceorubidus. Next base: position 22,725 of record NZ_JODM01000038.1, on the reverse strand, counting down.
CTTCTCCACCCGGTCGTCCACCGCACGGAACGGGTCCTTGCACAACACGGTGCGCTGCGCCTGGTCGTTGAGCTTGAGATGGACCCAGTCGACGGTGAAGTCCCGGCGCTGCTCCTGGGCCCGCCGGATGAAGTCGCCGCGCAGCCGGGCCCGAGTGGTCTGCGGCGGGACGGACTTGCCCTCGAAGATCTTCAGGTCGTTGGCGACCCGGGCGGCCTGGCCCTTCCTCTCGAGCAGGTAGTACAGGCCACGACGCCGATGGATGTCGTGGTAGGCGAGGTCTATCTGCGCGACCCGCGGGTGCGACATGGTCATGTTGTGCTTGGCCCGGTACCGCTCCAGCAGCTTGTACTTTATGACCCAGTCGATCTCGGTGTCGATGCGGTCGAGGTCCTCGGCCTCGATGGCGTCCAGCGTGCGGCCCCACAGCTCCAGCACCCGCTCGACGGTGCCGGTGCGGATGCCGCGGCGCTCGCAGAAGTCCACCGCCTTCTCGTAGTACTCCCGCTGCACCTCCAGCGCCGACGCCTCCCGGCCACTGGCCAGGCGCACCTTGCGACGCCCGGTGATGTCGTGGCTGACCTCGCGGATCGCCCGGATCGGGTTCTCCAGGGTCAGGTCCCGCATCACCGTGCCCGCCTCGATCATGCGCAGCACCAGGTCGGTGGCGCCGACCTTGAGCAGCATGGTCGTCTCGGACATGTTCGAGTCGCCCACGATCACGTGCAGACGCCGGTAACGCTCGGCGTCCGCGTGCGGCTCGTCGCGCGTGTTGATGATGGGCCGGGAGCGGGTCGTCGCCGAGGAGACGCCCTCCCAGATGTGCTCGGCCCGCTGGCTGACGCAGTACACGGCACCGCGCGGCGTCTGCAGCACCTTGCCCGCACCGCACAGCAACTGCCGCGTCACCAGGAACGGAATCAGGATGTCCGCGAGCCGCGAGAACTCCCCGTGCCGGGCCACGAGGTAATTCTCGTGGCAACCGTAGGAGTTGCCCGCGGAGTCGGTGTTGTTCTTGAAGAGGTAGACGTCGCCCGCGATTCCCTCCTCGTGCAGGCGTCGTTCGGCGTCCACCAGGAGTCCTTCGAGAATGCGCTCGCCCGCTTTGTCGTGGGTGACGAGCTCGATCACGTTGTCACATTCGGGTGTCGCGTATTCCGGATGTGATCCCACGTCGAGATACAGGCGGGCCCCGTTGCGCAGAAAGACATTGCTGCTGCGGCCCCATGACACGACACGGCGGAAGAGGTACCGCGCCACCTCGTCAGGCGACAGGCGGCGCTGTCCCCTGAACGTGCACGTGACGCCGTACTCGTTCTCCAGCCCGAAAATGCGGCGGTCCATGACTGAACATTACGCCTGATGACCCGAACTGAAACGGGGTTCGACGGCACGGTTTGGATCATTTTCCGATGAAGCCGCAACCACCGCCGCCCGCGCGGGAGCTGCGAGGACCCGCCCGGTGCCCGCCAGCACCAGCAGCGAGACACACCCCGCCGCCCCCGGCACCGCGAAGCCCCACAGCGCCCCGCCGTGCTCCACGACGGGCCCCGCGAGACCGGTACCCACCGAGGCACCCACCGTGAACGTCGTCACCAGCCACGAGAACGCCTCCGTCACCGTGCCGCGCGGCGCGTGCACGTCGACGAGCACGAACGCGCAGGCGATGCACGGCGCGAGGAAGACACCCGCGAGCACCGTCAGCAGCACCATGGCCACCGCACCCGGCATCAGCATCAACGGCAGGTAGCAGACCGCCAGCAGGGCCACCAGGACCCGCAGCCGCCGCGCCGGCTCACCCGTCCACCGCCGCGCCCCGTAGACGGCTCCCCCCACCAGCGCACCGAGCCCCAGTGCCGCCATCAGCCACCCGTACACGGCGTCGCCCCCGTGCTCGTCGGCGTACGGCACCGAGGCCACCGTGATGGACCCGAGCGCCATCCCGATGAACAGGAAGGCCCCCAGCAGCGCCAGCAGCCCGCCCGAACGCAGCGCGCCCAGCCAGTGCGCCTCCCGGGGCGCCGAGCGCCACGCCCGCGAGGGCGGCGACACGACCACGGACAGCGCGCCCAGCACACCGACACCGTTCAGCGCCAGCAGCGCCGCCTGCGGCGACCACAGCGACACGCACACCGTCACCAGCAGCGGCCCGACCGTGAACATGACCTCCTGCGCCACGGCGTCCATCGCGTACGCCGTGTGCACCTGGTCCTCCTCGCCCAGCACACTCGGCCACAGCGCCCGCAGTCCGCCCTCCAGCGGCGGCGTGAACAGCCCCGCGGCGCCCACGGACAGATACGCGAGCGCGGTAGTCCCGGTGCCCGCGAAGGCGAACACGGCCATCGCCAGCGCCGACAGCACCGCGGCCGGCAACTGCACCCGCGGCTGCCCGTGCAGGTCCACCAGCCGCCCCAGCACCGGCTGCCCCACGGCATTGGCCACGCCGTACACCGCCGCCAGCGCCCCCGCCAGGCTGTACGAGCCGCCCTCGGCCCGCACGAACAGCACGATCGCGATCGCCGCGGTGGCGTTCGGCAGCCGCCCGACCAGCGTGCCGACCAGCAGCCGCACGGCATGCCGCGCCCGGAGAATGTCCAGATACCCGGCGACCACGACCCACCTCCTTGTCCTCGGTCCAGCAAGTGTTACGTATAACGTCCGTCGCCATACGTACCATGTCGCCAGTTCCGCAGTCCAGACGAAAGCGCAGGCGAACGGTGGCACGAGGCAGCACCCGCCCCACCAGCCGGGACGTCGCCCAGGCCGCCGGCGTCTCCCAGGCGGCCGTCTCCCTGGTCCTCGGCGACAAGTGGCGCGGCCGCGTCTCGGAACCGACGGCCCAGCGGGTCCGCGACGCCGCGTCCGAACTCGGCTACCGCCCCAACCTCGCCGCCCGCAACCTGCGCCTCGGCCGCACCCGCACCGTCCTGCTGGTCGTCCCCGCACTCACCACCGAGTTCTTCGCGGAGGTGTACACCGGCGCCGCGCGCGTCGCCGCCGAGCACGGCTTCGGCGTGGTCCTCTACCCCTCACCCGAAGGCGTGGGACCCGCCCGCGATCCCTTCGCCTCCGCACAGGCCGCCCTGGACGGCGTCATCGCCTCCTCCATGGCCGCCGACGCCCTCTCCGCCATCCGGGGCGACCAACTCCCCCTCGTCATGCTGGACAGCGACCCCGAGGGCAGCCTGGGCGCCGCGACCGTCAACCTCGACATCGCCGACGGCATCCGCCAGGTCGCCGAGCACCTGCTGGCCCTCGGCCACCGCAGCTTCCTCCACCTCGCCGCGGACATCCCGTCCTGGACCTTCGAGGTACGCGCCCGCGAACTCGCCACCCGCCTCACCGGCGTCCCCGGCACCGAGCTGCGCACGATCCGGGCGCCCATCTCGATCGAGGGCGCCCTGAGGGCCACCGAAGCCGCCCTCGCCGCGCCCGGACCCCGGCCCACGGCGCTGGTCTGCGACGACGACAAGCTGGCGGCCGGCGCCTACAAGGCCATCCGGCGCGCCGGACTCCGCGTCCCCGACGACCTCTCCGTCACCGGCCTGGACGACCTCGGCCTCGCCACCGCCATCGACCCCGAACTCACCACCGTCCGCCTCGACGCGGAGGCCTTCGGCGAACGGGGCATGCGCGCACTGCTCGCGGTACTGGAAGGCAGGCCCCCCGAGAAGGGGGACCTGCCGGTCAGCCTGGTGGTGCGGGGGTCCACGGCCCCGCCGCGCTGAGGTGAGCCCAGGTGGTGTGCCTACTCCTCGTCCGACCCGGACTCGGACTCGCCCGCCTCGGGCGACTTGCCGACGTCGTCCCCCGCACCCGCACCGGAATCCAGCAGCCGCGACAGCTGGCCGCCCACGATGCGCTTGAACTTGCGCTGCTGCGGACGCGTCCGGTCCAGCACCGCGACCTCCAGCCGCTCCGCCGGAATCTCCCGCTCGGTCCCGTTGGTGTCGCGGGACAGCGCCTGCACCGCCAGCTTCAGCGCCTCGGCCAGCGTCATGCCGTCCCGGTGCCGCTGGTCCAGATACCCGCTGATCTGCTCCGCGTTGCCCCCGACCGCCACCGAGCCGTGCTCGTCCACGATCGAACCGTCGTGCGGCAGCCGGTAGATCTGGTCGTTCTCCGGACTGTCACCGACCTCCGCGACGACCAGCTCCACCTCGTACGGCTTCTCGGCCTGGCTGGAGAAGATCGTGCCCAGCGTCTGGGCGTACACGTTCGCCAGACCGCGCGCCGTCACGTCGTCCCGGTCGTAGGTGTAACCCCGCAGATCGGCGTAGCGCACGCCACCGATCCGCAGATTCTCGTACTCGTTGTACTTGCCGGCGGCCGCGAAGCCGATCCGGTCGTAGATCTCGCTGAACTTGTGCAGCGCACGGGACGGATTCTCACCGACGAACACGATGCCGTCGGCGTACTGCAGCACGACCAGGCTGCGGCCACGCGCGATGCCCTTGCGGGCGTACTCCGCCCGGTCCGCCATCGCCTGCTGAGGAGATACATAGAACGGCGTCGACACCGGTTATCCGTCCCTTCCTGTCGAAATCACTGGACCACCTGACAACGAAGAACCGCGCCCGCTACAGGAGCGCGGCCCGCGGGCCGTCGGGCTGCTCGAGCCGCGCCCGCAGCACCGAGCCGGCCAGCTCCGCGGCCTCGTCCTCACCGAGCCGACGGAAACCGTCCTCGGTGATCACAGTGATGATCGGATAGATCCGGCGGGCGACATCGGGACCACCGGTCGCCGAGTCGTCGTCAGCCGCGTCGTACAGCGCCTGCACCACGAGCGTCGTGGCCTGCTCCTCGGTCAGGTCGTCACGGAACAGCTTCTTCATCGCACCGCGCGCGAAGACCGAGCCCGAACCCGTGGTCGCGTAGTTCCGCTCCTCGGAACGGCCACCCGTCACGTCGTACGAGAAGATGCGACCCCTGCCCCGGTCCACGTCGTACCCGGCGAACAGCGGCACCACGGCCAGTCCCTGCATCGCCATGCCCAGGTTGGACCGGATCATCGTCGACAGACGGTTCGCCTTGCCCTCAAGGGACAGCTGCGCACCCTCGACCTTCTCGAAGTGCTCCAGCTCCAGCTGGAACAGCTTCACCATCTCCACGGCCAGACCCGCGGTGCCGGCGATGCCCACCGCCGAGTACTCGTCGGCCGGGAAGACCTTCTCGATGTCCCGCTGGGCGATCATGTTGCCCATGGTGGCCCGCCGGTCACCGGCCAGGACCACACCGCCGGGGAACGTGACCGCGACGATCGTGGTGCCGTGCGGCGCCTCGATGACGCCCTGCACCGGCGGCAGCTGCCGGTTGCCCGGGAGCATCTCCGGCTGGTGCTCCCCGAGGAAGTCCATGAAGGAGGAGGACCCGGGCGTCAGGAAGGCAGCCGGTAGACGCCCGGTGCTACGAGTGTTGGCTTCCACGCGATTCCTTCCACGTAAGCGGCAGCCCGCCTTATGGCATCGGGCCGGTCCTTGAACTGCCCCAGCGCAGCGTTGCAGCTGAAGCACAGTACGCCACGGACCCTACCCGTCTCGTGGCAGTGATCCACATGTGCGGCAGGAGCGGCAAGACATATGCAGCAGACGCCGCCCTGATCGGCGATCAACTGATCGCGCTCGGCCTCGGTGAGGCCGTAGTGACGCTTCAGGTGACCTTCCCGCCCCTGGATGGCTCGGCATGCCTTGCAGCGGGTCGCCAGGCCGTCAGAAGCGGTCGCGTTGCGGTGCCACTCGCTGTGCGGCTTCGTCTCGCCACAGCTTCGGCAGTGCTTGTGCCCCTCGGGGGCATCCACCCTGGGTCGGACTTTCTTTCCCTTGGCCAGTTGGCGGGCCTGGTGGTACTCCGCCACGCATGTACGGCAATAACCCTGCAGGCCGTCACGCGCAGCTCGGTTGGCGGCGAAGGCCGCTCGCGGTCGGGTCTCCCCGCACCGCGAGCAGCGCTTCTCCGTTTGCCTCTCCCGCACTCACCAACCCCCAAAGCCGACCTTCATTTCGAAGGCGAAAGCGGCCTACTGGCCACCCTTCTGGACGAAGGAGCGCACGAAATCCTCGGCATTCTCCTCCAGGACATCGTCGATCTCGTCCAGGACGGAGTCCACGTCGTTGTTCAGCTCCGCCTGGCGTTTCTTGAGGTCCTCCGATGCCTGCGCGTCCTGCGCCTGCTCCTCGACCTCCTCGGTGGATCGTGTGGCCTTCTGCTGCCCGCCGCCGGTGTCCTTGGTCGCCATAACCCTCACCCCGCTCGGTTCGCCCGACACAGTTGCTCGGTCAAGATCAGACCCTACAAGTCTGGTCCGACATCGGCCCCGCACTTCCTCCAACGTACGGGGGCCCTCTCCATGGTTCCCGGACCTGGGATATTCCACCCTGTCCGACTGCTTACTCCCCGGTTTCCGTTCGGCCCGCTCACCCGCCGGCCAGGACCCTGACCAGGTCTTCCGCCGTACGGCAGCGGTCCAGGAGCTCCTTGACGTGATTACGCGTTCCGCGAAGCGGTTCCAGGGTTGGGACCCGCTGGAGCGAGTCCCGGCCCGGCAGATCGAAGATCACCGAGTCCCAGGAGGCCGCCGCGACGTCGTCCGCGTACTGCTCCAGACAGCGCCCGCGGAAGTAGGCCCTGGTGTCCTCCGGCGGCTTCGTACGGGCCCGCTCGACCTCGTTCTCGTCCAGCAGGCGCTTGATGCGGCCGCGGTCCACCAGTCGGTTGTAGAGGCCCTTGTCGGGCCGTACGTCGGCGTACTGGAGGTCGACGAGGTGCAGCCGCGCGGCGTCCCAGTCGAGGTTGTCGCGGCGGCGGTAGCCCTCCATGAGCTCCCGCTTGGCGACCCAGTCCAGCTCGCCGGCGAGGCTCATCGGGTCGTTCTCGAGCCGGTTGAGGGTGTCCTCCCAGCGGCCGAGGACGTCCTTGGTCTGGTCGTCGGCATCCGCGCCGTACCGCTCCTCGACGTACTTGCGGGCCAGCTCGTAGTACTCCATCTGGAGCTGTACGGCGGTCAGTGTGCGGCCGCTGCGCAGGGTGACGAGGTGCTTGAGCGTCGGGTCGTGCGAGACCTGGTGGAGGGTGCGCACGGGCTGGTCGACGGCGAGGTCGACGGCGATGAAGCCGTCCTCGATCATGGAGAGGACCAGGGCCGTCGTGCCCAGCTTCAGGTACGTCGAGATCTCCGACAGGTTGGCGTCGCCGATGATCACGTGCAGGCGGCGCCATTTCTCGGCGTCGGCGTGCGGTTCGTCGCGGGTGTTGATGATGGGGCGCTTCAGCGTCGTCTCCAGGCCGACCTCGACCTCGAAGTAGTCGGCGCGCTGGCTGAGCTGGAAGCCGTGCTCGTGGCCGTCCTGGCCGATGCCTACGCGGCCGGCGCCGGTGAAGACCTGGCGGGAGACGAAGAAGGGCGTCAGGTGGCGCACGATGTCCGAGAAGGCGGTTTCCCGCTTCATCAGGTAGTTCTCGTGCGTGCCGTAGGAGGCGCCCTTGTTGTCGGTGTTGTTCTTGTAGAGGTGGATGGGCTGGGCGCCGGGCAGCTGGGCGGCACGCTCGGCGGCCTCGGCCATGATGCGTTCGCCGGCCTTGTCCCACAGGACGGCGTCGCGCGGGTTGGTGACTTCCGGAGCGCTGTATTCGGGGTGGGCGTGGTCGACGTAGAGCCGGGCTCCGTTGGTGAGGATGACGTTGGCGAGGCCGATGTCCTCGTCGGTGAGCTGGCTGGAGTCGGCGGCCTCGCGGGCGAGGTCGAAGCCTCGCGCGTCCCGCAGCGGGTTCTCCTCCTCGAAGTCCCAGCGGGCCCGGCGGGCCCGGTGCATCGCCGCCGCGTAGGCGTTGACGATCTGGGACGAGGTGAGCATGGCATTGGCGTTCGGGTGGCCGGGGACGGAGATCCCGTACTCCGTCTCGATGCCCATTACTCGCCGTACGGTCATGCGGCCCTCCTTGCCCGGCAGCGCCCGTAGTGGGCGCAGCTCAAGTACCGCTGGCGCTCCGATGCGTGTGCGGTGCCCGTCCCCGCACTGCGCGACTCGGCGGTATGGAAGAGCCTAGAACGCCTTTGCGCTGGCGGGGAGATCATTTGCGTCATTGCCTTGCTCCAGCCGGGGCTCCGGAAAACAGTCGGCTGCGGGTACCCATTGAGGGGACCCGCAGCCGCCCCGCCTTTTACAGGTACTGACCGGTGTTCGCCACCGTGTCGATGGAGCGTCCGGTGTCCGCGCCCTGCTTTCCGGTGACGAGCGTACGGATGTACACGATCCGCTCGCCCTTCTTTCCGGAGATGCGGGCCCAGTCGTCGGGGTTGGTGGTGTTGGGCAGGTCCTCGTTCTCCTTGAACTCGTCCACGCAGGCCTGGAGGAGGTGGGAGACGCGGAGGCCCTTCTGGTTCTTGTCGAGGAAGTCCTTGATCGCCATTTTCTTGGCGCGGCCCACGATGTTCTCGATCATGGCGCCGGAATTGAAGTCCTTGAAGTAGAGGACTTCCTTGTCGCCGTTGGCGTAGGTGACTTCCAGGAAGCGGTTCTCCTCGGATTCGGCGTACATCTGTTCCACCGCCGTCTGGATCATGCTCTGGACGGTGGCCGCCTTGTCCTTCTCGTGCTCCGCGAGGTCGTCGGAGTGGAGGGGGAGGCGTTCGGTGAGGTACTTGCCGAAGATGTCCTTGGCCGCTTCGGCGTCCGGACGTTCGATCTTGATCTTCACATCGAGCCGGCCGGGCCGCAGGATGGCGGGATCGATCATGTCCTCGCGGTTGGAGGCGCCGATCACGACCACGTTCTGCAGGCCTTCCACACCGTCGATCTCGGCGAGCAGCTGCGGGACGATGGTGTTCTCCACGTCCGAGCTGACGCCGGAGCCGCGGGTGCGGAAGAGGGATTCCATCTCGTCGAAGAAGACGATGACGGGGGTGCCCTCGCTGGCCTTCTCACGGGCCCGCTGGAAGACCAGGCGGATCTGCCGCTCGGTCTCGCCGACGTACTTGTTGAGGAGCTCGGGGCCCTTGATGTTGAGGAAGAAGCTCTTGCCGGCGGCCTGGCCGGTGACCTCGGCGACCTTCTTGGCCAGCGAGTTGGCGACGGCCTTGGCGATGAGCGTCTTGCCGCATCCGGGGGGCCCGTAGAGCAGGACGCCCTTGGGCGGGCGCAGCTCGTGCTCCCGGAACAGGTCGGGGTAGAGGTAGGGGAGCTCGACCGCGTCGCGGATGGCTTCGATCTGTCCGCCGAGGCCACCGATCTGCTCGTAGCCGATGTCGGGGACCTCTTCGAGGACGAGTTCCTCGACCTCGCTCTTGGGGACGACCTCGTATACGTAGCCGGAGCGGGGTTCGAGCAGGAGGGCGTCGCCGGGGCGGATGGTGAGTCCGCGCAGGGGCTCGGCGAGCCGGACCACCCTTTCCTCGTCGGTGTGGCCCAGTACCAGGGCGCGCTCGCCGTCCTCGAGGATCTCCTTGAGGGTGACGATGTCGCCGACGCTCTCGTACTCCATGGCCTCGACCACGTTGAGTGCTTCGTTGAGCATCACTTCCTGGCCGCGCCGGAGCTCGTCGAGCTCGACGCTCGGGCTGACGTTCACCCTGAGTTTGCGGCCGCCGGTGAAGATGTCGGCGGTGCCGTCCTCGTTGGCCTGCAGGAAGACGCCGAAGCCGGCGGGCGGCTGGGCCAGCCGGTCGACCTCTTCCTTGAGGGCCACGATCTGGTCGCGGGCCTCGCGGAGTGTGCCGGCGAGTCGCTCGTTCTGGGCGGACACGCCGGCCAGGTTGGTCTGCAGTTCGACGATCCGCTCTTCGAGAATTCTCGTGTGTCGCGGAGATTCGGCGAGCTTGCGTCGCAGGACGGCGATCTCCTGCTCAAGGTAGGCCACCTGCCCGGCCGGGTCCTCGGACCCGCGTCCCGGGCGGATGCCGCGGTTCATGTCGTCGTCGTGGGCTGCCACGGTCCTCACCTCCTCCAAGGGGAGCTGGACGCTTCCAGACCCTACCTGGGTGGGTGTCGATTGAAACCCCTAGATCACAAAGACTGTCGGGGTGTGTCCGATCTTCACCCTTGCGCTCTCCCTCACGCCAGGGGAATACCCACGGAACGTGGGGGGAACCCCGGCGGGGGTAGGGTCGAAGTGTTCAACACCCGTCAGAGCTGGCCGGATTCCCGAAGGGCTCGAGGCAGGAAACGGCAGGAGAAATGAGCGTGCAGCAGGAGGCCGGAGTCGGCGGCGAGGCTCTGGAGGTCTGGATCGACCAGGACCTGTGTACCGGTGACGGCATCTGCGCCCAGTACGCACCCGAGGTGTTCGAGCTGGACATCGACGGTCTGGCCTATGTGAAGGGCGCGGACGACGAGCTGCTGCAGGCCCCGGGGGCGACAACGCCCGTGCCGCTGACGCTTCTCACGGATGTGGTGGACTCCGCGAAGGAGTGTCCGGGCGAGTGCATCCACGTGCGTCGTGTTTCGGACAGGGCCGAGGTCTACGGCCCGGACGCAGAGTGACCAAAATGTGACTTGGCGCGTACGTTCCGTGACCGTTGTCTGGTGTGTCACACCGGCTGTCCCGGCGGTACCGGGAGTGCCGGTCACACGGTGCGTGCCTGTGAGGGCGTGTCGCTGACGAACGCGCCGTTCTTCCACTGCCACTTCACGTCGTCCGTGACGTCGGGGCAGCAACTGGGCACGTCGGTCGACGAGTAGCCGAGCAGGGTGGCGCGGACGACGCCGTCGCGCACGGCGAGTTCGGTGGCCGTACGGCGCTCCTTGGGGTCCACGAGGGTGGCCACGACGCGGGCCTTGCCACCGTCGGTGCTCCGGGTGAGGACGTACACGCCGTCGGGCGGTGTGCCCATGGGGGCGTCGCAGTGCACGACGGCCACGGTTTCGGGGCGGCCGTCGCCGTCGAGGTCCCCGGAGGCCTTCTTCTGCACCACGGCCTTGACCGGGCCGCACTCCAGGGGGAAGGCCACGCCGGCCGGGTCGGGCGGCGCGATCTGGGCCGGTGCGCTCCGGGGAGCGGGCGCCGTCTTGTCGGCGCTCTGGGCCGCCGTCGCGGCGTCGGGCTGGAGGACCGAGGACAGGGCGACCACTGCGGCGACGGCCGTGGCGGTGGCGACCCAGTGGATCGGCCGCGTGTGGGTGTGCGAGAGGTCCGGAACGGCGGGGTGCTGCACGAGGAGTGTCTCCTGTGAGGGCTGTGCCGGTGGGGGTGGCCAGCATCGTGCCACACGTCACAGTGCGGGGGAACGGCGGGGTGGGTACTCGTTCCGGTTCCCGTGCGGGCGCATGTCCCGTCGGGTGGCCGCCGTCAACGTACAGACGCCGTGGCGGAGTTCCGGCAGCGTCCCGGAACTCCGCCACGGCGTCTGTACGTTGTACGCGGCACGGGCCGCCTCAGCGGCCGGAGCCTCCGCCGGCGTTGGGGCCGTCGTAGTCCTCGCCGTAGGCGCCCTTGGCGGGGCGGCGGCGGCGCATGGGCGGCTCCACGCCGTCGGCGAGGCGGCGGGCGGTGAGCAGGAAGCCGGTGTGGCCGATCATCCGGTGGTCGGGGCGGACGGCGAGGCCCTCCACGTGCCAGTTGCGGATCATGGTCTCCCAGGAGGTCGGCTCGTTGAAGCAGCCGATCTCGCGGATGGACTCGACGGTCCGGGCGAGCTGGGTGGTGGTCGCGACGTAGCAGCACAGGATGCCGCCGGGCACGAGCGCCTTGGAGACGGCCTCCAGGCACTCCCACGGCGCGAGCATGTCGAGGATGACGCGGTCGACGTCGGCGTCGGACAGGTTGTCCTGGAGGTCGCCGACGGTGAGCTGCCAGGCGGGGTGCGGGCCGCCGAAGTAGCGCTGCACGTTCTGCTGGGCGATCTCGGCGAAGTCCTCGCGGCGCTCGTAGGAGTGCAGCATGCCCTGGTCGCCGATGGCGCGCAGCAGGAAGCTGCTGAGGGAGCCGGAGCCCACGCCGGCCTCCACGACGCGTGCGCCGGGGAAGATGTCGGCGAAGGCGAGGATCTGCCCCGCGTCCTTCGGGTAGACGACGGCTGCCCCGCGGGGCATGGACAGGACGTAGTCGGGGAGCAGGGGGCGCAGCGCGAGGTAGGCGACGTTCCCGGTGGTGCGGACGACGCTGCCCTCGGGTGCACCGATCAGTTCGTCGTGGGGGAAGGAACCCTTGTGGGTGTGGAAGTTCTTCCCGGCCTCGAGCGTGAACGTGTAGTGGCGGCCCTTGGGGTCGGTCAGCTGAACCTGGTCCCCGACCTTGAAGGGCCCGCGCCTGCGGGCGGCACCGGTCGGTTCGGACATGTGACCAGCCTACCGGTCCCGGGCGGGGCCGCCGACCACCGCCGGTGGAGGGCGGTGCTCAGGAGGGGCGGGCCATGGCCTTGACGAAGGCGCGTTCCACGTCGGCGGCGGACAGGACGCCGTAGATCTCGCCGGTCTCCTCGACGACGAGGTACTCGGTGGCCGGGTTGGCGCGCAGGGCGTCCAGGAGCTCCTCGCCGGACAGCTCGGCGGAGACGCGCATGCCGTCGGTGAGGTCCTGGGCGAGGGTGCTGACCGGTACCCAGGGGCGGCGGTGCTCGGGTACGCCGACGATGGCGGCCTCGCGGACCAGTGAGGCGGGGGTGCCGTCGGCGTCGACGACGACCAGGGCGCGGGCGCCGGAGGCGTTGGCGCGGCGCAGGGCCTCGGACAGGGGGGTGTCGGCCTGGACGGGAACGGCGCGCCGGGTGAGGGCGCGGGCGCGCAGTTCGGGGAGGTGTTCGCGCAGGCGGGCCATGCGGAGGCTGTTTCCGGCGCCGGTCCAGATGATCGCGGCGAGGATGGCGGCGAGCAGGGCGTCCATGACCGTGTCCATGCCGACGTCGTCGGCGGACTGGCTGCCGAGCGACTGGGTGAGCAGCGGCAGGCCGATCAGTACGGCGATGGCGAGGGCGCGGCCGACCCAGGCGGCGGCGACGGTGCCGCTCATCGGCTTGCCGGTGATCTTCCAGACGACGGCGCGGAGCATGCGGCCGCCGTCGAGGGGGAGGCCGGGCAGCAGGTTGAAGACGGCCACGATGAGGTTGGAGACCATCAGGCCGGCCAGCAGCACCCCGGCAACGCTGTCGGGCTCCACGGGCAGCAGGGCCGCGTAGAAGATCCCGGAGAGGACGAGGGAGAGCAGGGGGCCGACGAAGGCCAGCACGAATTCACGGCCGGGGGTTTCGGCTTCCTTCTCGATCTCGGAGACGCCGCCGAAGAACTGGAGCTGGATGCGGCGGACGGGGAGCTTGAAGCGGAGGGCGGCGACGGTGTGGGCCAGCTCGTGGACGAGGACGGAGGCGTAGAAGGCGACGGCGAAGAACAGGGAGACCAGGTAGCGGGCGGCGCCCAGCTCGGGCAGCACGCGGTCGAGCTGGCCGCCGAACACCCAGGTGATCAGGGCGGCGACCAGGAACCAGCTGGGGGCGACGTATACGGGCACGCCGAAGGGCCGGCCCATCAGCAGACCGCCGCCGGGCTCCGGTCGGCGCCGCGGGGGTCGTCCCGGCCCGTCCCCGCCGCGGGTGTGGGCCTCGGCGCGGTGGCGTGGGGCTTCGGAGGGACGGTCGCCGTCCGACGGCGTTCTCGACGGGGCGCTCGTGTCGCGCTCGCCACCGGCGCCCGGGCCCGGTTCCCCGGTCGCGGCATCCGGGGCGTCGCGGCCGGGCCCGTCGTGTGCGGCGGCGGTCGCATCGGGGGTCTCCCCCGGTCCGGGAGGCGTCCGCTCCTGCGGACCCGGGGTGTCGGGGCTCGGGGTGTCGGGGCTCGGGGTGTCGGGGTCCGGCGCTCCGCCCCCGGGCGTCTGGGGGCCCGTGGCGGTCGGACCCGTGTCCGTCGGTCCGGTGGGCTCCGGTCGTCCGGCGTCGGCGGGGTCGTCGGCGGCCGGGGCCGTGGGATGTGCCCGGGGTCCGGCCGACTCGTCGTTGCCGGACCGCGGCTGCCCGCTCCCGCCGCTCACGTCCACGGTGTCCCCTCGTTCGAAGCGTCTCCCGCCTGCCGGACGGGAGGGTCTCGTGTCGATGGTATGCGTCCCTCCCCGCCCGTTTCGCCCCGGCACCCCTGTGCTTCCCCTCCGTCACACGGGTCACGCCCGCGGGCTGGGTCGCTGTCAGTGGCCGGCCGTAAGGTCTGTGGACATGGAGACGAGTGCGGAGGATGTCGCGGAGGACGCCGGCGGACCTGCCCGCCCGGCGGCGGCTGTGGTGGACCAGGCGGAGGCGACGGTGGAGTCGGCGGCCTTGGTGGCGGGTCCGACGGCCGCGGCCCCCTCGCCCGTGCCCGTGCCGATACCGCCCGCCTCGCTCTCGCCCTCCAGGGCCGGCGATTTCATGCAGTGCCCGCTGCTGTACCGGTTCCGGGTCATCGACCGGCTGCCGGAGAAGCCCAGCGAGGCGGCGACCCGGGGCACCCTGGTGCACGCGGTGCTGGAGCGGCTCTTCGACGCCCCGGCGGCCGAGCGGACGGCGCCGAGGGCGAAGGCGCTGGTCCCCGGGCAGTGGGACCGGCTGCGGGAGAGCAGGCCGGAGGTCGGTGAGCTGTTCGCGGACGATCCGCAGGGCGAGCGACTGGCGCAGTGGCTGACCGAGGCGGAGCGGCTCGTCGAGCGCTGGTTCACCCTGGAGGACCCGAGTCGGCTGGAGCCCGCCGAGCGGGAGCTGTTCGTCGAGGCCGAGCTGGACTCCGGGCTGCGGCTGCGCGGCATCATCGACCGGGTCGACGTGGCCCCCACCGGCGAGGTGCGGATCGTCGACTACAAGACGGGCAAGGCGCCCCGGCCGCAGTACGCCGAGGGCGCGCTGTTCCAGATGAAGTTCTACGCGCTGGTGGTGTGGCGGCTGAAGAAGGTCGTCCCGCGGCGGCTGCAACTGGTCTATCTCGGCAGCGGTGACGTGCTCACGTACGACCCGGTCCTGGCCGACCTGGAGCGGGTCGAGCGCAAGCTGCTGGCGCTGTGGGAGGCGATCCGGCTGGCGACCGAGACGGGTGACTGGCGACCGCGCCCCACCAAGCTGTGCGGCTGGTGCGACCACCAGGCGCACTGTCCGGAGTTCGGCGGCACTCCCCCGCCCTACCCGCTGCCGGTGAGGGCGCCCGGCTCCGGCGTCGTCGAGCAGGGCAGAATGGGGCCGGACTAGCGAGAAGGAGACTTACGTGGCCATCCGCGTCCTACTGGTCGACGACCAGCCGCTGCTGCGCACGGGCTTCCGGATGATTCTGGAGGCGGAGCAGGACCTCGCGGTCGTCGGCGAGGCCGGAGACGGCCTCCAGGCGCTCGACCAGGTGCGGGCGCTGCAGCCCGATGTGGTGCTGATGGACATCCGCATGCCGCGGATGGACGGAGTGGAGGCGACCCGGCAGATCACCGGGCCCGAGCGGGACGGCCCGGCGAAGGTGCTGGTGCTGACCACGTTCGACCTCGACGAGTACGTGGTCGAGGCGCTGAAGGCGGGCGCCAGCGGCTTCCTGCTCAAGGACGCCCCGGCCAACGAGCTGGTGCAGGCGATCCGGGTGGTGGCGAACGGCGAGGCGATGCTCGCGCCGAGCATCACCCGGCGGCTGCTCGACAAGTACGCCACGCACCTGCCCTCCGGGGACGAGCCGGTGCCGGACACCCTGCACACGCTCACGGACCGTGAGGTCGAGGTGCTGAAGCTGGTGGCCCGCGGGCTGTCCAACGCGGAGATCGCCGCGGACCTGTTCGTCAGCGAGACCACCGTCAAGACCCATGTGGGGCACGTGCTGACCAAGCTGGGTCTGCGGGACCGGGTGCAGGCCGCGGTGTACGCGTACGAGAGCGGACTGGTGCGTCCCGGCGCGCAGTAGCCGCTCCCGGCGGCACGGCCACGCCCGGCCCGCGCACAGCACGATCCGAAGGGCGCCTTCCTCCGACGACGGGAGGAAGGCGCCCTTCGGGCTTGTCAGGTGCCGGCGTCAGCCGCTCACGCCCCGGCCCAGCTCCCACAGCTGGAGCGAGGAGGAGGAGTTGAGGAGGTAGGCCGTGCCGGTGACGTCGTCGCGGGTGGCGACGTACTGCTTGCCCTGCCACAGCGGGATCAGCGGGACGTCCTTGGCGGTGAGGTCCTGGATCTTGGTGAGGCTGTCCACCGCGGAGAGCCGGTCGGCCTCACTGCGGGAGGCGGGGATCAGGTCGTTGATGATCTCCGAGTTGGCGTACGGGATGTTGAGGGTGTTGCCCTTGTCGAGGAACGGCGCGATGAAGCTGTCGGCGTCCGGGAAGTCGGGGAACCAGCCCATTCCGAAGACGTCGTACTCGCGGTTCCGCTCCGCCTTGTGGAACTTCTCCCAGAGCGTGCCCTGGATGTCGACGTCGAACAGACCGCTGTCGTTGAGCTGCTTCTGGAGGTGCTCGAACTCCGGCTTGGTCGCGGCGCCGTAGTGGTCCGTCGTGTAGTGCAGCGTCAGCTTGACCGGCGTGGTGATGTTCGCGTCCTCCAGCATCGCCTTCGCCTTGGCGACGCTGGGATCACCGTACTTGTTGAAGAACGAGTTGGAGTGGCCCGTGATGCCGGCCGGCACCATCGAGTACAGCGGTTCGGCCTGGGATCCGTAGACCGCGGAGACGAGTTCGCTGCGGTTGATGAGCTGGGCCATGGCGGCGCGGACGGCCTTGTCCTTGACCGAGGTGGCGTCCGTGTTGAAGGCGAGGTAGCGGATCTCGAGTCCGGCCACCTCGACCAGGCCGACGTCGCCGTCCGTGGCCTTGGACAGGTTCTGGATCTGTTCCGGCGTCATCGCGCGGGTCATCACGTCGATGTCGCCCTTGTCGATGGCGTCGCCCATGGCGTCGGCGTCGGCGAAGGACACGAGTTCGACCTTGCTGTTGTTCACCTTGAGACTCCCCTTGTAACGGGGGTTCTTGGTGAACACGGCCTTGGTCATCTTGTTGCCCTTGACCTCGGCCTTCATGGTGTACGGGCCCGAGCCGGTCAGCTCGAAGCCGTCGCGCACCTTGTCCTTCGCGTAGTCGGCCGGGTTGACGATGCCGGCGACCGGCGTCGACAGCTTGAACGGGAAGATGGCGTCGGCGGTGTTGAGGTGGAAGATGACCTCGCGGTCGCCCTTGGTCTCGACCGTGTCCACGGTGGACAGGATCGACGCCACCTCGGTGTCGGCATTGATCTTCCGGACGCGTTCGATGGAGTACTTCACGTCCTCGGCGGTGACCGGGTCGCCGTTGGCGAACTCCAGGCCGTCGCGCAGGGTGCACGCGTAGCGCTCGTTGCCGGTGTCGGTGAACCCGCACTGCTCGGCGGCCTCGGGCACGGGTTCGCCGTCACCGCGGGGCATCACCATCAGCGTCTGCGAGGTCTGGCGCATGATGTTCCAGGCGCCGACGTCGTAGGCGTACGCCGGGTCGAAGGGCGCGGTGATCTCTTTCGAGACGTTGAACCCGTCCGTGGTGCCGACGACGATCGCATCCCCGTCGCCGCTGCCGCTGTCCGATCCGCCGCAGGCGGCGAGCACCGGCGCGAGCAGGCCGACGACGGCCGGCAGCACCAAAGTCTTGCGGTTCATGCTCGAGTTTCTCCAGAGCTGTCGGTCCGTGTATCCGGCATGCAGGGGGTGTCGCGGCGGATCACGGGGATAGTGGCCGATGTTCTCGCGACGAGATTAGTCCGCGCCCGCACGGGCGCTCGCAGCCACCGGAGTTGAGGGCTCATCACGGAGCGAAACCGGGTGTGGACACACCGAAAACCCGACAGTGGAAGGATTCGTGCAGGGTTTCACCAATCAGGACACAAAGACCCCTCGACAACGTTCGCCATGCAGGGAGCAGCACACGCCCTCACCCTTGTCGACCCCCGGTGAGGTGGCGAACATCACAGTGGGACTTCGGCCGTCGCTGCTGGAATTCGGCCATCCAAGGCGGCGGAAATGGTGGGTGAACAACCGTCGGTCCGCGCCGGGCGGCCCTTCCCCGAATTGCCGCGCTAACGCCGCCGCACGCTCCGTGTACGGCTAGCGCATTTGTGTCATCAGGCCGCGCAGAAATGTCAGGTCGACCTCTTCCAGGGAGGCGACCACCGTGCGCCGGGCGGCCGGGGTGATGGGTGCGACGGAGGGCACGGCCACGACGTGGCAGCCGGCGGTCTCGGCGGCGGCGACGCCCGTCGCGGTGTCCTCGACGACGGCGCACCGGGCCGGGTCCACGCCGAGTCCGGCCGCCGCGGCCAGGTACGGGTCGGGGTGGGGCTTGGTGCGCGGCACCTCGTCGCCGGCGACGGTGAGGGCGAAGTGCTGGGGGCCGAGCGTCTTCAGGACACGGTCGATGATGCGCCGGTGCGAGGCGGAGACCAGGGCCGTGGGGATCTCGTGCGCGGACAGCTCCGCGAGCAGCCGGGCGGCGCCGGGCATGAGCGGCAGGTCGCGGCCGATGCGCTGCTCGAAGCCGTCGTTGAGCAGGACGCTGAGTTCGGCGAAGGTGATGTCGGCGCCGGTGGCCTCGATCAGGAAGCCGGCGCTGCGGGTCATGGGGCCGCCGACCACGACGTGGCGCCAGGAGTCGTCGAGAGTGTGGCCGAGGGAGGCGAAGACCTCCGTCTCGACGTCCCACCAGAAGCCCTCGGTGTCCACCAGGGTGCCGTCCATGTCGAGGAGCACGGCCTGCAGGGCTGAGCCTTCGGCCGTACGGGTTCCGAGTGCGGGGACCGTACTGGTCATCCACGTACCTCCTTGAGGGACGATCAGGCCGGCTCCCACGAAGGGAGCCGGCCTGCGGTGGACCGACCAGTGTACGTCGTGCGGGACCCGAACGCCTGGTGAGGCCCGGGAGGCCCGGCGGGGCCTCAGCGGGCGTTGAAGTACTTCGCCTCCGGGTGGTGGATGACGATGGCGTCGGTGGACTGCTCGGGGTGGAGCTGGAACTCCTCGGAGAGGTGGACGCCGATGCGCTCGGGCTCCAGGAGCGCGGCGATCTTCGCGCGGTCCTCCAGGTCCGGGCAGGCGCCGTAGCCGAGGGAGAAGCGGGCGCCCCGGTACTTGAGGGCGAACATGTCCTCCATGTCGGCCGGGTCCTCCCCGGCGAAGCCGAGTTCGGAGCGCACGCGCGCGTGCCAGTACTCGGCGAGGGCCTCGGCGAGCTGGACCGACAGGCCGTGCAGTTCGAGGTAGTCGCGGTAGGCGTTGGCCTCGAACATCCGGGCGGTCTCCTCGCCGATGCGGGAGCCGACGGTGACGACCTGGAAGCCGACGACGTCGACCTCGCCGGACTCCTCCGGGCGGAAGAAGTCGGCCAGGCACAGCCGCCGGCCGCGGCGCTGGCGGGGGAAGGTGAAGCGGGTGCGCTCGTTGCCGTCGTCGTCCAGGACGATCAGGTCGTCGTCCTTGGAGACGCAGGGGAAGTAGCCGTAGACCACGGCCGCCTCCAGCAGGTTCTCCGTCTGGAGCCGGTCGAGCAGGCCGCGCAGCCGCGGCCGGCCCTCGGACTCGACCAGTTCCTCGTAGGAGGGTCCCTCGCCGGTGCGGGCCTGCTTGAGGCCCCACTGGCCCTTGAAGAGTGCGCCCTCGTCGAGCCAGGAGGCGTACTCCTTGAGCTGGATGCCCTTGACGACGCGGGTGCCGCGGAAGGGGGGCTCGGGGACGGGGTTGTCGGTGGCGACGTCGGAGCGGACGTGCCCCTCCTCGGGACGCTCGTCGATCTCCACGGTGGCGGCCCGCACCCGGCGCTGCCTCAGCTCGGGCAGCTGGGCGCCGGGCACGCCTCGCTTGATGCCGATGAGCGCGTCCATCAGGCGCAGGCCCTCGAAGGCGTCGCGGGCGTAGCGGACCTCGCCGTCGTAGATCTCGTGGAGATCCTGTTCGACGTAGGCCCTGGTGAGGGCCGCGCCGCCGAGGATGACGGGGTAGTCGGCGGCGAGCCCGCGCTGGTTGAGCTCCTCCAGGTTCTCCTTCATGATCACCGTGGACTTGACCAGGAGGCCGGACATGCCGATGACGTCGGCCCGGTGCTCGTCGGCGGCCTCCAGGATCGCGGAGACGGGCTGCTTGATGCCGAGGTTGACGACGGTGTAGCCGTTGTTGGACAGGATGATGTCGACGAGGTTCTTGCCGATGTCGTGGACGTCGCCGCGGACGGTGGCCAGCACGATGGTGCCCTTGCCGTCGTCGTCGGTCTTCTCCATGTGCGGCTCCAGGTGGGCCACCGCGGTCTTCATGACCTCGGCGGACTGGAGCACGAACGGCAACTGCATCTGGCCGGATCCGAACAGCTCGCCGACCACCTTCATGCCGTCGAGCAGGGTCTCGTTGACGATGTCGAGCGCCGGGCGCTGCTGGAGGGCCTCGTCCAGGTCCTGCTCCAGGCCGTTCTTCTCGCCGTCGATGATGCGGCGCTTGAGGCGCTCCTCCAGCGGGAGGGCGGCCAGTTCCTCGGCCTTGGAGGCCTTCAGCGACTTGGCGGTGGCGCCCTCGAAGAGCTGCATCAGCTTCTGCAGGGGGTCGTAGCCCTCGCGGCGGCGGTCGTAGATCAGGTCGAGGGCGGTGGTGACCTGTTCCTCGTCGAAGCGGGCGATCGGCAGGATCTTGCTCGCGTGCACGATCGCCGAGTCCAGGCCGGCCTTGACGCACTCGTCGAGGAAGACGGAGTTGAGCAGGATGCGGGCGGCCGGGTTGAGGCCGAAGGAGATGTTCGACAGGCCGAGCGTGGTCTGCACGTCCGGGTGGCGCCTCTTGAGTTCCCGGATGCCCTCGATGGTGGCCAGGCCGTCCTTGCGGGACTCTTCCTGGCCGGTGCAGATGGTGAAGGTCAGACAGTCGACGAGGATGTCCGACTCGTGGATGCCCCAGTTGCCGGTGAGGTCCTCGATCAGCCGTTCGGCGATCTCGACCTTCTTCTCGGCGGTGCGGGCCTGGCCCTCCTCGTCGATGGTCAGCGCGATCAGCGCGGCGCCGTGCTCCCGGGCCAGCTGCGTGACGCGCGCGAACCGGGACTCGGGGCCGGCGCCGTCCTCGTAGTTGACCGAGTTGATCACCGCGCGACCGCCCAGCTTCTCCAGGCCGGCCCGGATGACGTCGACCTCGGTGGAGTCCAGCACGATCGGCAGCGTGGAGGCGGTGGCGAAGCGGCCGGCCAGCTCCTCCATGTCGGCGACGCCGTCCCGGCCGACGTAGTCGACGCACAGGTCGAGCATGTGCGCGCCCTCGCGGATCTGGTCGCGGGCCATCTCGACGCAGTCGTCCCAGCGGCCCTCCAGCATGGCCTCGCGGAACTTCTTCGAACCGTTGGCGTTGGTGCGCTCGCCGATGGCCAGGTAGGAGGTGTCCTGGCGGAAGGGCACGGTCTGGTAGAGCGAGGCGGCGCCGGGCTCGGGCCGCGGATCGCGCGCGGTGGGGGCGGTGTCCCGGACCCGCTCGACGACCTGGCGCAGGTGCTCGGGGGTGGTGCCGCAGCAGCCGCCGACCAGGGACAGGCCGTACTCGCGGACGAAGGTCTCGTGCGCGTCGGCCAGCTCGGGCGCGGTCAGGGGGTAGTGGGCGCCGTCCTTGCCGAGGACGGGCAGGCCGGCGTTGGGCATGCAGGTCAGCGGGATGCGGGAGTGCCGGGCGAGGTAGCGCAGGTGCTCGCTCATCTCGGCCGGGCCGGTCGCGCAGTTCAGGCCGATCATGTCGATGCCGAGCGGCTCCAGCGCGGTGAGCGCGGCGCCGATCTCCGAGCCGAGCAGCATGGTGCCGGTGGTCTCGACGGTGACGGACACGATGACCGGCAGGTCCAGGCCCAGGGCGTCCAGGGCGCGCCGGGCGCCGAGCACGGAGGCCTTGGTCTGGAGCAGGTCCTGCGTGGTCTCCACCAGCAGTGCGTCCGCGCCGCCCGCGACCAGGCCCTCGGCGTTGCGCTGGTAGGCGTCGCGCAGGACGGTGTACGGGGCGTGGCCGAGGGTGGGGAGCTTGGTGCCGGGGCCCATGGAGCCCAGCACCCAGCGCTGCCGGCCGTCCCGGGCGGCGAAGTCGTCGGCGACCTCGCGGGCGACGCGTGCGCCGGCCTCGGACAGCTCGTGGACGCGTTCGGGGATGTCGTACTCGCCGAGGGCGGAGTGGTTGGCGCCGAAGGTGTTGGTCTCGACGCAGTCGACGCCGGCCGCGAAGTACTCCTCGTGCACGGAGCGGACGATGTCGGGCCGGGTGAGGTTCAGGACCTCGTTGCACCCCTCCAGCTGCTGGAAGTCGTCCAGCGTGGGGTTCTGGGCCTGGAGCATGGTGCCCATGGCGCCGTCGGCGACCACCACGCGGGTGGCGAGGGCCTCTCGGAGGGCGGACACGCGGGTGCGGGTGTCGGCGGGCGGGGTGGATGGCGACGAGGCCATGAAAGGGCTCCCTAGGATGCGACGGCTGTCGGCTTTGCCTCTGCCCGGTGCCGCCCGTCGTGGACGTCCCCGGGGAGAACGCACGCCGCCAGCGTAGCCGGGACCGGGGGCCGATGGTCAGGGCGTCCACGAGACGGACGAGGATGGCGGGGCGAATACCCGCCGAACGGGCGAGCCCCCCCTCCCGGAGCGTCACCGCGACGGCGGTGGCCCGCGCGGCGCGCCCGTCCGGCGCACGCGCGGTGCGCGGGCCCGGTCCGGACGCCCGTGGTCGTCGCGAGGTGGCCGAAGTGCAACAGTTGCCCGCTGACCATTAGGGCCTGTTGCGAAAGTGCTGGTCACAGCCATTCATTGATGGCTGCGACCAGCACGGTCGCTTCGTAGCGGACGGCGAGTTTGTCGTACCTCGTGGC
>NZ_JODM01000037.1 GCF_000717995.1 Streptomyces violaceorubidus | reverse complement strand
CGCACCAGCGTCCTGTTCGCCATGCTCCGCGACGGAACCTTCTACGAACCCCGAACCCCACAGCTCGCTTGACGAAAGACATAGAGGCACCCCCCGGGGGATGCCCGTTCGTGTCTGTCTGTGCCCGAACACTTCTGCTTGCCGTTTACATTCCGGAAAACCGGGCGTAGCCTCCGAGCGAAACCACAGGTTCGGGCAGGTTCGGGCACAGGTCGGAGGTGAACGGTCATGTACGCACCGGAGCGGCAGCAGGAGATCCTCCGGCTCGCCCGGGACGGCGGTCGGGTGGACGTGGTGTCGCTGGCCGAGGAGTTCCAGGTGACGGCGGAGACCATCCGCCGGGACCTCAAGGCACTCGACCGCGCGGGTCTGCTCCGCCGGGTGCACGGCGGCGCGATCCCGGCCGGCCGGCTCGACTTCGAACCGGACCTCACCGAGCGCGAGTCCACGGCCGCCGACGAGAAGGACCGCATCGCCAGGGCGGCCCTCGCGGAACTGCCGACCGAGGGCACCCTGATCCTGGACGCCGGTTCCACGGTGGCCCGCATGGCCGCGGCGATCCCGCCGGAGGCCTCGCTGACCGTGGTCACCCACAGCCTGCCCATCGCGGCCCGCCTCGTCGACCACCCCGGCATCCAGCTCCACATCGTCGGGGGGCGGGTGCGGCACCGTACACGCGCCGCCGTGGACGCCTGGGCGCTGCGCGCGTACGGCGAGATCCGCGCCGACGTGGCCGTGGTGGCGGCCAACGGGTTCTCCGTGGAGCACGGCCTGACCACCCCCGACCTCGCCGAGGCCGCCGTCAAGCGGGCCGCCCTGACCGCCGCCCGGCGCGTGGTGCTGCTCGCCGACTCCTCCAAGTACGCCCAGGAGCACTTCGCCCGCTTCGGCGCCCTGAGCGATGTCGACCTGCTGATCACCGACCAGGGACTCACCCCCGAGGACGCGGGCGACATCGAGCGCGCCGGCACGGAAGTGGTACGCGCATGATCCTGACCGTCACCCCGAACCCGTCGCTGGACCGCACCTACGAGGTGCCCTCCCTCGACCGCGGCGAGGTCGTCCGCGCCACCGGCGAGCGGGTCGACCCCGGCGGCAAGGGAGTGAACGTCTCGCGCGCGGTGACCGCCGCCGGGCAGCGCACCGTCGCGGTGCTGCCGCTGGGCGGAGCTCCGGGCGCACTGGTCGCCGACCTGCTCGACGCGCAGGGCATCGAGGTCGCGCCGGTGCCCATCACCGGGCCCACCCGGTCCAACATCGCGCTCGCCGAGGCCGACGGCGTTCTCACCAAGATCAACGCACCGGGCCCCGAACTCTCCCCGGCCGAACGGGAACTGCTCCTGGAGACCGTACGGCGGCAGTCGCCCGGCGCGGACTGGATCGCCTGCTGCGGCAGCCTGCCCCGCGGACTCGCCCCGTCCTGGTACGCCGACCTGGTGGCCCGCGCGCACGCCGCCGGTGTCCGCATCGCCCTGGACACCTCCGGACCGGCGCTGCTGCGGGCCCTGCGGGAGCGGCCCGACGTCGTCAAGCCGAACGCCGAGGAGCTGGCCGAGGCCGTCGGGCGTCCGCTGGCCACGGTCGGCGACGCCGTGAAGGCCGCCGAGGAACTGCGAGAGCTGGGCGCCCGTTCGGTGCTCGCCAGCCTGGGCGCCGACGGGCAACTGCTCGTGGACGACGCGGGCACCTGGTTCGGCACCGCCCGCGTGGACACCGTACGCAGCAACGTCGGCGCCGGGGACTCCTCCCTGGCCGGCTTCCTCGTCGCCGGCGGCGCGGGCCCCGGTGCCCTCGCCTCCGCCGTCGCGCACGGCGCCGCCGCCGTCCGGCTGCCCGGCAGCGTGATGCCGACGCCGCACGACCTGGACCCGGCCGCCGTGACGGTCACGTCCGAGGTGCCGGTGAACCGCGTACTGAGAGAGCCGGTGTCATGAACCCCGGTCTCCTCCGCCGCCCGGCCCGCGGTTCTCTCCCCGGGGCCGTCCCCCGTCCCCACTGCTGTGCCCCCGTCCCCCTCCCCGCCCCCGCCCCTCACCCCACGTTCCGGGCGATACGCGAGCTAAGGAGCCCGCGATGAGCGACATGATCACCGCGGACCTGGTCGACCTCGACCTGTCCGCCGACACCAAGGAAGCGGCGGCGCGTGCCCTCGCGGAGCGCATGGTGGCCCTGGGCCGGGTGACCGACCTGGAGGGCTTCCTCGCCGACGTGGCCGCCCGTGAGGCGCAGATGCCGACCGGCCTCGACGGCGGCATCGGCATCCCGCACTGCCGCAGCGAGCACGTCACCGAGCCGACGCTCGCCTTCGGGCGCAGCGCGGCCGGCGTCGACTTCGGGGCGGCGGACGGCCCGGCCGACCTGATCTTCCTGATCGCCGCTCCGGCGGGCGCCGACGACGCCCACCTGACGATCCTCTCCTTGCTGGCCCGGCAGTTGATGAACGCCGACTTCACCGCGGCGCTGCGCTCGGCGGGCGACGCGGCGGCCGCCGCCGCGCTGATCCGCGGGGAGAAACCGACACCGGCCGCGGGCACGGGCGCGACCGCGGACACCACGGGCACGGGCGCGACTGCGCACACCACGGACCCAGTCGCGACCACAGACACCACGGGCACGGGCGCGACCGCGGACACCGCGAACACCGGCGCGGCCACAGACACCACGGACACCGGTGCGACCGCGGAAACCGCGAACACCGGTGCGACCGCGGGCACCACGGACACCGGTGCGGTCTCGGCGGCGGCCTCCGCCGAGACCGCACCGGGCAGCACCGGCCGGGATTCCGCGGGCGGGGCCGACCGCCCCTTCCGCATCGTCGCCGTCACCTCCTGCCCCACCGGCATCGCGCACACCTACATGGCGGCCGAGTCGCTGGAGAACGCGGGCCGCGAGGAGGGCGTCGAGGTCGTCGTCGAGACCCAGGGCTCGGCCGGGTTCACCCGGCTCGACCCCGCGGTGATCGCGGCGGCCGACGGCGTGATCCTCGCCCACGACGTCGCCGTGCGCGAGAAGGACCGCTTCGCCGGGAAGCCCACCGTCGACACCGGCGTCAAGGCCGCCATCAACCGGCCCGGCGAGCTGATCGGCGAGGTCCGCGACAAGGCGGCCCGCGGCGAGGTCACCTCCGCGTCCCCGGGCGCGACGCCCGTCGAACGCGGCGGGGAGTCCGGCGAGGGCTACGGCACCAAGCTCCGCAAGTGGCTGATGTCCGGCGTCAGTTACATGGTCCCGTTCGTCGCCGCGGGCGGTCTGCTGATCGCCCTGGGCTTCGCGATCGGCGGCTACGAGATCAACAAGGCGCCCTCCGTGACGGACCACTTCGTGTGGACCCAGGCGGACAGCTGGGCGGCGCTGCTCTTCCAGATCGGCGGCGGGGCCTTCGCCTTCCTCGTCCCGGTGCTGGCCGGGTACATCGCCTACGGCATGGCCGACCGGCCGGGCCTGGTCCCCGGCTTCGTCGGCGGTTCGATCGCACTGACCATCAACGCCGGGTTCCTCGGCGGCCTCGCGGCCGGTCTGATCTCCGGCGCGGTGGTGCTGGCGATCCAGCGGGTGCCGATACCGAAGGCGTTGCGCGGCATCATGCCGGTGGTGGTGATCCCGCTCGTCTCGGCGGCGGTCGTCGGGTTCCTGATGTTCGTCGTGATCGGCAAGCCCATCGCGTCCGCGCAGTCCGGGATGACCGACTGGCTGGGCGGACTGTCCGGCACCAACGCCGTCCTGCTCGGCGCGCTGCTCGGCCTGATGATGTGCTTCGACCTGGGCGGTCCGGTCAACAAGGTCGCCTACACCTTCGCCACCGCGGGCATCGCGGTCGCGGACCCCAGTGACTCGGCGATGAAGATCATGGCGGCGGTGATGGCGGCCGGCATGGTCCCGCCGCTGGCGATGGCCCTGGCCACCACGGTGCGCGGCCGGCTCTTCAACGCCGCCGAGCGCGAGAACGGCAAGGCCGCCTGGGTCCTGGGCGCCTCCTTCATCTCCGAGGGCGCGATCCCGTTCGCCGCGGCCGACCCGCTGCGGGTCATCCCGTCCTCGATGGTGGGCGGCGCGGTCACCGGCGCCCTGTCGATGGCCTTCGACGCGACGCTGCGGGCCCCGCACGGCGGCATCTTCGTGGTCCCGCTGATCGGCAACCCGCTGCTCTACCTGGTCGCCGTCGCGGCCGGTGTCTGTGTCACCACGGCCCTGGTGATCGTCCTCAAGGGGCTGCGCAGGCCGGTGACGGGCAGCGCGGCCCAGGGAGCGGGCGGGGGCACGGACCCGTCGGCGCCGACGCCGGGAGCCAAGGAGCCGGTGGCCGCGTAAGAGATGCCCGGGACGGGGGCGGGGCGGGCTACGGGGACACCTGTGCCGCGCGCCGCTCCATCGCCCGGCGAGCCGTGTCCTCGCTGTCGTACACCTCGCACATGTGGCGCCCGTCCGGAGTGGCGGTGTGCTCGACCTCCCACAGGGAGACCTCCACGCCGTCGCGCAGCAGGAACGCGTGCTCGTAGAGCGAGAAGCCGATCCGGGCCCGGCCCGCGCGGCCGGGCCCGCCGAAGGCCTGGACGATCTGGTGCCCGCACGCCGTCGACAGCCGGTCGGCCAGGTCGGCGTCGGGCCGGTCCGCGTTCTCCGCGCGGCGCAGCAGCCGGCGGGCGTGGTCCGCCGAGGCGTCGGGGACGTAGGCGTGGCGCGGGATGGGGACGGGTGAGAGCCGCACCTGTACCGGCAGCTCGAAATCGGGGGCGTCGGGCGGCAGGGCCAGCCGGGAACCGGCGGCGTGCAGCTCCTCCTCGTCCACGTAGACCTCGTGCTGCGGCTCGCTGCCCGGGGCGGTGTTGTGGACCAGCTCCCACAGCGTGAGCGCCGAGCCGTCGGCGAGCAGCCAGGTGTGCCGGTACGTCTCGCGGTGCAGCCCCGCGCTGTGGTGCGCGGAGTGCAGCGAACCGTCGTGCGCCAGCGCGCAGTCCAGTCGCCGCAGGATCTCGTCGGGCAGCTCGAACGAGTTCAGGGCACGACCGAGCAGCCGCATGAGGTGCTCCTCCGGAGACTCGGGCGACTCGGGTGGTTCGTACGCTGCCGTCTCGTACGGAACGCTCAAGGTTTCTCCCGGCGTTGCTGCATGTCACCTTGTGGGTGCATACCGTAGCCCCTCGGTCGGACATCATGTTTGGGAACCGAGAAAACGTCCGCACGAAAAACGCGTGGGCCGCGCGAAAAGTTTCCGCGCGGCCCGACGAACCGTCAATAATCCCTGCTCACCGACCGATCAGGCGGCGTCCTGGGTCCACTCGCTCCAGGGCATGTTCCAGCCGTTGAGACCGTTGTCCGGCGCGATCGTGTCGTCCGGGGAGTTCTTGACGATGACGACGTCCCCGATGAGCGAGTTGTCGTAGAACCACTTGCCCGGGGTGTCGCCCTGCGCCCCCTGTGCGTCCGCCAGTCCGACACAGCCGTGGCTGGTGCCCTGGGAGCCGAAGGGCGGATTGTCGGGGTCGTACCAGTAGTTGCCGTGGATGAAGGTGCCGGACTGGCTCAGCCGCATCGCGTGGGGCACGTCCGGTATGTCGTACTCGCCGCCGAACCCGACCGTCGAGCCGTTCATACGCGTCTGCTCGGACTTCTCCGAGATCACCATCTGCCCGTTGTACGTCGGGTTCGCGGCGCTGCCCGCGGAGATCGGGACCGACTTGAGGATCTCGCCGTCGCGCACCACCGTCATGGTCTGCGTGTTCACGTCCACCGTGGAGACCTGTGCGCGGCCCACGGTGAAGGTCACGGTCTTCTTCTGCACGCCGTAGAGGCCGTTCGCGCCCTCCACCCCGTCCAGGTCGATCTTCATCGTGACCTTGGAACCGGCCTTCCAGTACTCCTCGGGCCGGAAGTCCAGCCGCTGCGCGCCGAACCAGTGGCCGACCACCTCCTGCCCGCTGCTGGAGGTGACCGAGATGTGCGACTGCACGCTCTTCCTCTCGGTGATCGCCTTGTCGAAGGTGAACGACACCGGCATCCCCACCCCGACCGTGCTGCCGCCGTCCGGGGTGTACGTGCCGACGAAGCTGTTCTCCGACGAGACGGTCGTGAAGACCGAGTCGGCGGCGGCCGTGCGGCCGTTGGCGTCCTTCGCCTGTGCGGTGATCCGGTACTTCGTGCCCCGCTCCAACTGCTCCTTCGGCTTCCAGCTGCCCCCGTCGCCGGACACCGCGCCCGGTACGGCGGCCCCCGTCTCCGCGACGGTCATCCTCACCTCGGTCAGCTTGCCGTCGCTGACCTTCACGCCGGTCGCGTTGATCGAGGCGCCGGTCGACCCGTCCTTGGCCGAGATCACCAGCTTCGCGACCGAGGTGTCGGCGGACCCGGCGCCGCCCTTGCCGTCCTTCTCGTCGTCGGCGCTGGCGCTTCCGCCGCAGGCGGTGAGGGTGAGGGCGCCGACCACCAGGGCGGCACAGGCCCCCAGTACGCGCCGCGTGGCTATGTCCGGCGTTGTCACGGGCTGCTCCAGATTCGGGTGTGGTGCGGTGTTCGCTTCAGGCGTGTAGAGGTGCCCGGCCGCCCGTGGGGTTCCCACCGGCCGCCCGGAACGCCGACGCGTGACAAAACCCGGACAATCGCAACGCAGCCGGGTCAACTTCCCCTGGTCACAGCCCCGTACACCGTCGCGCGCCCCTCCTCACGGCGCTTCCCACGCCGCTTCCCCCACCATTTCTCTCACTGCTCCTCTCGCCGCTCCTCATCCCTCCCGTCGCACCTCGCCGTACAGCTCCCCGTACGACGGCCAGGCCCCGCCCGGACCGTCCACCGGGTCGGCGGCCCGGAGGGCGCGCACGATCGCGCGCGTCACCACGTCCGCGCCCGCCGCCAGCACCTCGTTCAGCGCGAGCGGCTGCCCGGCGTCGAGCGGACGCTCCCCGGTCGCGAGGGCGAACACCGTGTCTCCGTCGCTGAGCAGGTGAACGGGCCGCACGGCACGGGCGATGCCGTCGTGCGCGGTGCCGGCCAGCTTCTGTGCCTGCGCCTTGGACAGGTCGGCGTCGGTGGCGACCACGGCCAGCGTGGTGTTCAGCGGCGGCGGCGCGTTGCGCGCGGCGACCTCGGCCAGCCGCCGCCCCGCGGCCTCGTGGACGTCCGGCGCCGGGTACTCCACCCGACCGCCCCGGAACAACTCCCCGTACAGCACCCCCGTCTCCGGATCCGTCGCCGACCCCGCCGCGTTGGCCACCACCAGCGCTGCCACCGTGACCCCCGAGGCGAGCACGGTGCTCGCGGTGCCCACACCGCCCTTCAGCGTGCCGACCACGGCACCCGTGCCCGCCCCGACACACCCCTCGGCCACCTCGGCGCCCGGCGTGCTCGCGTGCGCCGCCTCCGCCGCCGCGTACCCGGTGGCCGCGTCCGGCCTGGCCCGGAAGTCGCCCCCGCGCCCCAGGTCGAAGACGCAGGCCGCGGGCACCACCGGCACCACGTGCGCCGGGTCGGGACCGACCCGCACGCCGCGGCCCCGCTCCTCCAGCCAGGCCATCACGCCCGAGGCCGCGTCGAGCCCGTAGGCGCTGCCGCCGGTCAGCACCACCGCCTGGACCCTCTGCACCAGGTTGCGCGGATCGAGGGCGTCGGTCTCCTTGGTGCCGGGTCCGCCGCCGCGCACGTCCACACCGGCGACGGCGCCGCCCTCCGGCGCGAGCACCACCGTCGTCCCCGTGAGCCACCCGTCCCCGGCCCGCGTCGCATGCCCCACCAGCAGACCGGCGACGTCCGTCAATGCGTCAACTGTCATTCCGCCAGTCTCGTCCAGCCACCGGCGACGGCACGGGAGCCGAGGGGGAGTCGACCGGAAGCCGCCTGGGAGCGAGCCGGGACCCGACCGGGACCCCGGCCGGGCTCCGGCCGCGCCTCAGGCCGTCGGCGCCTCCTCCCGGCGCTCCCGCTCGGTGCGCAGCGCGGTCAGCGCCACTCCGGCCGCCACGGTCAGGGCCAGGACGATCCCCGCCCCGAGCACCGCCTCCGCGCCGAGGAAGGTGCAGCCGAGCACCAGGAGCGCGCCCGCCGGCAGCACGACCTGCTCGGCGAGGCCCACCTTGAAGTGCCGTGCGTGCAGGGCCCACACCGTGAGCAGGAACACCGACGTGGGCAGGGTCACCGCGGCGGACGCCGCGACCTCGGAGATGTGCGCCTTGCCCACGGCCTGCTCCACCGCCACCTCCAGTCCCGCCCCGATCGCCGCCGCCGAGGCGAACACCAGATAGTGGCCGTAACCCCACAGGAAGGACTGTCTGCTGGACTTCAGATAGCTGTGGACGGGCACCACGAAGTAGATCCACCAGGCCGCGAAGACGATCAGCAGTCCGCCGGCCGCGATCGGGAGCACCTCGCCCAGCGCGTCGTTCTCCTCGATGCCCGACTTCACCGCGACCGTGGCCGCGGCGATGGTCTCGCCGAGGACGATGATCGTGAGCAGCCCGTACCGCTCGGAGATGTGGTGCGGATGCCACGAGGACGGGTGCTTGCGCTCGGCGTACGCCGGCACGCACAGCTCCAGCACCACCATCACCAGGAACAGCCAGCCGCGGTCGCCCTCCGGCAGGAACAGCAGCCCCAGCCAGCCGATCTGGCAGAGCAGCACGCCGACCGAGTAGCTCCGGGCCATGGTGCTCTCCGGGGCCGCGGCGGACCGGCCCGCTCTGAGCCACTGCGCCGCCATGGCGACCCGCATGATCACGTAGCCGATGACGACGGCCACCCAGTCGTGGTCCTCGAAGGCCCGGGAGACCCCGGCCGCCAGGACCAGCACACCGGCGATCTGGACCAGCGTGACGACCCGGTAGAGGACGTCGTCGTTGTCGTAGGCCGAGGCGAACCAGGTGAAGTTCATCCACGCCCACCAGATGGCGAAGAAGATCATCGCGTAGTTGAGGACGCCCTCGCCGGCGTGCCCCTCCGCGACCGCGTGCACCAGTTGGACGCCGGCCTGGGCGATGGCGACGACGAAGCAGAGGTCGAAGAAGAGCTCCAGCGGCGTGGCGACGCGGTGCGGCTCGTGCCGGTGGCGGGCCTTCAAGCGGCGCACCGGAGGGTGGCCGTCGGGCGGCGGGCCGGCGGGCGCGCTTGCGGAGGAGGAAGTGGACATCATGGCTCCCAGCACAGCAGACGACGGTGCGGATGTGCTCGCGGACTCCCTCCGCCGGGACGAGCGGGGCGGAGGGGACGCCGTCCACGGGGCGAGCCGTACCCTGGGAGCATGAGTACCACCCCCGAACCCGAGCCCCGCGCGCCCCGGCCCGCGCTGGTCTTCGACGACCCGCTGGACCAGCAGAGCTCGGACGACACCGACCGCGGCTGGGGCGAGCGGTCCGAGGGCGACAGTGCGGCCGACCTGAAGCGCTTCCTCGACGAGAAGCCGCCGCACCACCTGTGAACCGCGGGCGCGAGCGCTATGAGCGGTCGTGCCCCGAGCCGCGCTGGGCGATCAGCGCGTCGCGGATCTCCTTGAGCACCTCCAGCTCGGAGACCTCGATGATCTCCTCCGCGCTCTCCTTCGCCTTGCGGCGGGCCTCCTGCCGGGCCAGGTACTTCGACATGGGCAGCACCATCAGAAAGTAGACGACGGCCGCCGTGATCAGGAACGTCAAGGTGGCGCCCAGCACCGAGCCCCAGAGGATCCGCACGCCCGTGGCGCTGTCGCCGGTCCCCGTGCACGGGCCCTTCAGGCAGGAGCTGTAACTGTCCAGGCTCTGCGTGCCGAACGCCCCGACCAGCGGATTGATGACCCCTTCCACCACCGAATTGACGATCTTGGTGAAGGCGGCGCCGATGACGACCGCCACCGCCAGGTCGATGACGTTGCCGCGCATCAGGAAGGCCTTGAAGCCCTGCCAGACACTCGGCTCGTTCTTCTCGCTCACGGTGG
Source organism: Streptomyces violaceorubidus (assembly GCF_000717995.1). GTDB lineage: Bacteria > Actinomycetota > Actinomycetes > Streptomycetales > Streptomycetaceae > Streptomyces > Streptomyces violaceorubidus. The sequence continues at coordinate 42,580 of NZ_JODM01000037.1, read as the reverse complement.
GGGCACTCCTCGCTTGAACAGGTGCAGGAACCAAACGCTCCGCAACCTACGACAGCGTTGGGCCGTCCTGTCCAATCCTGTCCCTCGAACGAGGGACTTGACCCGCTCAGCACAGGGTCACCGCCAACCGTTCCGTGGTAGCCGCGCCGACCAGTCGGTGGGCGGTGGCGCGCGGCACCGAGACGACGACCAGCGCCCCGCCCACCGCCGCTTCCGCCACGGGCTCCGGCACCTTCGCCACCCGCACACCGCGCGCGAGCACGGAGGCGTCGCCCGCACCGCCGTCACCGGCGGCGACGACGTCGACCCGGTCGCCCGGCCTGAGCAGCCGCACCGTGCCCGCATCGGCGATGCGCACCGGCGCCGCCACGAGCCGGTCGCCCGGCCGCTCACCCACCGGACCGCCCACCGGGCCCCCCACCGGATCGGCCACCGGGTGTCCACGGGCCCGCCGCGTGTCCTGGCCGCCGGCCCCCGGATGCGGGCCCGCCGCCACCAGCGCGGCGGCGGTGACCGCGAGCCCGGCCGCCAGGGCCCGCCGTCGGTGTGCGACGAGCCGGTGCAGGGCGCGGCGCCCGCCACGCACCCGCACCGGGGCGAAGGGCGGCACCTCACGGGTGGGCGGCGCGTCGCCGCCGGGCGGAAGAGAGGAGCGAAAGGGAGAGACGGCGGAAGAGGGCGTGAAGGCGGGAGAGGGAGAGACGGCGGAAGAGGGCGTGAAGGCGGGAGAGGGAGAGAAGGCGGTAGCGGGGGCGAAGGCGGAAGCGGAAGGCACGGCGGAAGCGGGAGAGAAGGCGGGAGAAGAAGAGGGCGGGGAGGGACGGAACACGGTGACCACCACCTGTGACGAGGGACCGGCTTGCGCTCCCACGATGGGGCTTTTTGCCGCGGTCCGCCGAAACCCGTGGATCACGGACCGGTTGTGGACAACTCCCTCACCGGAACGGGTTGTTCCGAAGTCCGTTCACCCCCGCTGCCCCTACGGCAGCGTGATCCCCGGATCCATCCCGCCCAGCGCCGCCCCGCACGGGCAGTCCCGCTCCCCGGTCGACGGCAGCGCCGCCACCGCGTCGAACAGCACACCCCGCAGCCGGTCCACGTTGGCCGCGAACACCCGCAGCACCTCCTCGTGCGAGACGCCCTCGCCGCTCTCCGCGCCGGCGTCGAGGTCGGTCACGAGGGTCATCGAGGTGTAGCAGAGCTCCAGCTCACGGGCGAGGGCCGCCTCCGGGTGGCCGGTCATGCCCACCACCGACCAGCCCTGCGCCCGGTGCCACAGGGATTCCGCGCGGGTCCCGAAGCGGGGCCCCTCCACCACGACCAGGGTGCCGCCGTCCACGGGCTCCCAGTCCCGCCCCCGTGCCGCCTTCAGCGCGGCGGCCCGTCCGGTGGGGCAGTACGGGTCGGCCAGCGACACGTGCACCACGTTGGGCACCGTGCCGTCGGGCGTCGGCAGCCCGTCGAAGTAGGTCGACGGGCGGGACTTCGTGCGGTCGACGAACTGGTCCGGCACCAGCAGCGTGCCCGGCCCGTACTCGGGCCGCAGGCCGCCGACGGCGCACGGGCCGAACACCTGGCGCGCGCCCACCGAGCGCAGCGCCCACAGGTTGGCGCGGTAGTTGATCCGGTGCGGCGGCAGATGGTGGCCGCGACCGTGCCGGGGGAGGAAGGCGACCCGCCGGCCGGCGATCTCGCCGAGGAAGAGGGAGTCGCTGGGCGGCCCGTACGGGGTGTCGACCCGGACCTCGGTGACGTCGTCGAGGAACGAGTAGAACCCGGAGCCGCCGATCACACCGATCTCGGCCCGCACGTCCTTGGCCTGCATGTCCTGGGCCCGCATGTCCTGGGCCCGCACGTCCTGGGCCCGCATGTCCTGGGCCCGTACGTCCTCGACCCGTACGTCCTCCCCCCGGACATCGGCCCGCGAGTCCTCGGCCTTCACCTTGTTCGCCATGCCCGCACCCTAACCGCCCCGCGGCACGCCGAGGACCCCGCCGTCGGACGACGACAGGGTCTCGTGGGAACCGGGTGTGAACCGGGTGCTACGCGGCCGTGGAGCCCGCGGAGGAGCTGCCCGAGCCCGAGGACGACGACGCCGAGGACGACGAGGACGAACCCGAGTCCGAGGACGACGAAGAAGCCGAGGACGAGGCCGCCTTCGAGGACGACGACGCCGGCGAGCTGCTGGACGAGCTGCCGCGGCTGTCGTTGCGGTAGAAGCCGGAGCCCTTGAAGACGATGCCGACCGCCGAGAAGACCTTCTTCAGGCGTCCCTGGCAGTTCGGGCACTCGGTCAGGGCGTCGTCGGTGAACTTCTGCACCGCCTCGAGGCCCTCGCCGCACTCGGTGCACTGGTACTGGTACGTCGGCACTGTCTTCCTCCTGGCACTCTCACTCGATGAGTGCTAACGACGGTCTATAGTGACCTATTCCTCGGGATCAGTCCACTGTGGCGGGCGCGCGGTGACCGACACCACGTGCGACCGTGCGGCCGTGGGGCCGGGGTGCCAGCCGCGAGCGCAGCGCCACCAGGACCATCAGCGCCAGGACCGTGCCGCCCATCGGCACCAGGAATCCGGCGCCGTCCCGGAACCGGTCCTCCAGCTGTCCGGCGACGGTCACGGCCGCCGCCTGGCCCAGCGCGACGGCGCCGGTCAGCCAGGTGAAGGCCTCGGTGCGGGCCCCCGCCGGGACCAGGCCCTCGACCAGGGTGTAGCCGGTGACGATGGCGGGCGCGATGCACATGCCGACCAGCAGGCCGAGGCCCGCCAGCACGAGCACCGAGTGGGCGGCCCACAGGCCGGACGCGGTCAGCGCGAGGGCGGCGTAGCCGACCAGGAGGCGCCGCTGCGGGGCGACCTTCCAGGCGACGGCGCCGCAGGCCAGGCCGGAGATCATGTTGCCCGCCGCGAAGACGCCGTACAGGACGCCGTTCAGGCCGGGCTCGCCGATCGACTCGGTGAACGCCGCCAGCGACACCTGCATGCCGCCGAAGACGGAACCGATGCCCAGGAAGGCGACGATCAGTACGCGTACACCGGGGACCCGCAGCGCGGAAACGTGCTCCACGCGCGCGTGCTCGCCGTCGGCGCCGTCGGCGCCACCCACGACGGGCTGGGTGCTCTTGCGCGCGGCGAACAGCAGACCGCCCACCAGGGTGAGCGCGGCCTCCGTGACCAGGCCCGCGGCGGGGTCGACGGCGGTGCACAGGGCGGTCGCCAACAGGGGACCGAGGACGAAGGTCAGCTCGTCGGTGACGGACTCGAAGGCGGCCGCCGTGCTCAGCAGCGGGGAGTCCTTGAGCCGTGCGGCCCAGCGGGCCCGCACCATGGGCCCGACCTGCGGCACCGACGCACCGGTGGGCACCGCCGCGAGGAACAGCGCCCACAGGGGCGCGTCCGCGAGCGCGAGGACGGTCAGGGTGAGGCCGGACGCGGCGTGCACGAGCACGCCGGGCAGCAGGACGGCGCGCTGCCCGTAGCGGTCGGCGAGCCGGCCGCTGTACGGGGCGAACACGGCCATGGAGACGCCGGTGACGGCCGCGGCGGCGCCCGCGACGCCGTAGGAGCCGGTGGTGTGCTGCACCAGCAGCACGATGGAGAGCGTGAGCATGGCGAACGGCTGGCGTGCCGCGAAGCCGGGGAGGAGGAACGTCCAGGCGCCGCGGGTGCGCAGCAGCTGCCCGTATCCCGGACGGGTGACCGTGGATGCCACGGCCCGTGCCTTTCTGCCGCCTGGTAGCGCGGTCCCGCTGCATGGTGGTCGTCGTACGGGAGCGCCGAGAGCTGTCCACTCGCGCGGACTGCGGTAGATGCCGGAGCCCGCGTGGATGAGGGGGCGATCCGGCCGCCATACGGTCGCGCCAGCTCTGCTTCAGGCAGAGGTGGTTCGATCAGGTGCGGCCTTCATCGTACAGGGGGTGGGACGGTGTGACCTGTGAAAGAGAGCACCTTCCGTCCCGTCACCTGCGATTGCCGCGTGCGCCTTCGGTGTCGGTCGTGCCGAGCCAGCCGGCCAGCTTGCCGCCGTGGCCGACCGCGCGCAGCCGCGCCTCGGCGGCGTCCCGGACGGGGTCCGTGGCGACCACGAGGAGTTCGTCCCCGCGGCGCAGCCCCGTGGTCGGCAGCGGCACGAAGGACGTCCCGTCGCGGACGACCAGGGTGACCGCGGCCCCGGTGGGCAGCCGCAGCTCGTTGACCTCGACGCCGTGCATCTTCGAACCCTCGGGGATCGTCACGGACAGCAGGTGCCCGCGCAGCCGCTCCAGCGGCGCCGACTCGATGCCTAGGTCGGCCGTCTCGTCCCCCTTGCCCAGGTGCAGCTTGCGGGCCAGCCACGGCAGCGTCGGCCCCTGTACCAGGGTGTAGACGACGACCAGGACGAAGACGATGTTGAAGATGCGGCGGCTGCCCGCGACGCCCTCCACCATGGGGATCGTCGCCAGGATGATGGGCACCGCGCCGCGCAGCCCGGCCCAGGACATCAGGGCCTGCTCCTGCCACGGCACCCGGAAGGGCACCAGGCACAGCACGACGCTCAGCGGGCGCGCGACCATGGTGAGCACCAGCCCGATGACCAGGGCGGGCAGGATGTCGTCGCCCAGTTCGTGCGGGGTGACCAGCAGGCCGAGCAGGACGAACATGCCGATCTGGGCGAGCCAGCCGAGCCCGTCGGCGAAGCCCCTTGTGGCGGGCCAGTGCGGCAGCCGGGCGTTGCCCATGACCATCGAGGCGAGGTAGACGGCCAGGAAGCCGCTGCCGTGGGCCATCGCGCCGGCCGCGTAGGCGGCGATGGCGATCGACATGACGGCGATGGGGTAGAGGCCGGAGGCGGGCAGTGCCACCCGCTTCAGCCCCCACGACCCCAGCCAGCCGACCGCCAGTCCGATGGCCGCGCCGATGGCCAGCTCCAGGGCGATCTCGCCGATGAGCACGTACCAGTGCGTGATCGGGCCGGCCGTGGAGAAGGCGACCACGAGGATGACCACCGGGGCGTCGTTGAAGCCGGACTCGGCCTCGAGCGTGCCCGTTATCCGCTTGGGCAGCGGGATCCGACGCAGCACGGAGAAGACGGCCGCGGCGTCCGTGGAGGAGACCACGGCCCCGACGATCAGCGCCTGCCGCCATTCGAGACCGGTCAGGTAGTGCGCGCCCGCCGCGGTCACGCCGACGCTCACCGCGACTCCGCCCAGGGCCAGCGCGGAGGCGGCCGGCAGGGCCGGTTTCGCCTCTTTCCACTTCGTGCCGAGTCCGCCCTCGGCCAGGATCACCACGAGGGCCCCGTAGCCGATGACCTGGACCAGTTCGGCGTTGTCGAACTTGATGTCGCCGATGCCGTCCTGGCCCATGGCGACGCCGATGGCCAGGTAGACGAGCAGGCTGGGGAGCCCGCTGCGCGAGGAGATCCGGACCGCCGCCACGGCGATGAGCAGGACGAGCGAGCAGACGAGCAGGAGCTGGTTGAGGTGGTGGACAGTCAGCGGCCGTTCCCTTTCCCTGGCGCACAGCACGGATCACAGCACGGATCACAGCGCGGGTGAGCACGCCCGCGCGGCGCGCGAGGCGTACACCGGCGCACCCCTATGGCACACGAATCCGCCATGCTCTGCGGACAACTACTTCGTTACCTTACCTAACTCTTGACGCTTTCTTGACGCTCGGCTTGGCAAGATCGAACGCCCGTGCGTCCCTCTACCCGACTCCGCGTCATGGCGGAGTCGGGCCTGCGCCTACAGTTGCTCCAGCGCTCGGCGCTCAGCGCTCGGCGTCCAGCCTCGGTACGAAGCACAGCCCGCCCCTGCCGCTCGTGTTAGGACAGCAAGGACAGCGATGCCCCCCACCACCACCGCCCCCACGGGTCAGCAGCCCGGCACGTCCGGAAGGAAGAAGGCGCGCAAGGGGCGCAAGGGCCGCCTGCTCGTCCTCGTGCTGGTCCTGGCCCTCATCGGCGGCCTCGCCTACGGGGCGTACTGGTCGGTCAGCACCGTCCGCGCCTCCTTCCCGCAGACCAAGGGCTCGATCACGCTGGGCGGCCTGTCGGGTCCGGTCGACGTCAAACGCGACGGGTACGGCATCCCGCAGGTCTACGCCTCCAGCGAGGAGGACCTGTTCATGGCGCAGGGCTACGTCCAGGCGCAGGACCGGTTCTACGAGATGGACGTCCGCCGGCACATGACCGCCGGGCGCCTGTCGGAGATGTTCGGCAAGAGCCAGGTCGACAACGACGAGTTCCTGCGCACCCTGGGCTGGCACCGGGTGGCGAAGAAGGAGTACGACGAGAAGCTCTCGGACTCCACCAAGAAGTACCTCCAGGCCTACTCCAAGGGCGTCAACGCCTACCTGAAGGGCAAGGACGGCGCGGACATCTCCCTGGAGTACGCGGCCCTCGGGTTCACCAACGACTACAAGCCCCAGGAGTGGACCCCGGTCGACTCGGTGGCCTGGCTGAAGGCGATGGCCTGGGACCTGCGCGGCAACATGCAGGACGAGGTGGACCGCGCGCTGATGACCAGCCGCCTCGGCCCCAAGCAGATCGCCGACCTCTACCCGGCGTACCCGTACGACCGCAACAAGGCGATCGTCCAGGAGGGCCAGTACGACGAGCTCACCCGGACGTTCGACGGCGGCGACGGCGGTTCGTCGGGCAGCGGTGGCGGTGACGGCACCGGGACGGGCACGGGCACGGGAACCGGCACCGGCACGGGAACCGGCACCGGCACGGGAACCGGCTCCGGCAGCGCCCTCCAGGGCCAACTGGCGGGCCTCCAGGAGGTCCTGGACGACGTGCCCACCGCCGTCGGCGTGAACGGCAACGGCATCGGCTCCAACTCCTGGGTCGTCTCCGGCAAGCACACCATCACCGGCAAGCCGCTGCTGGCCAACGACCCGCACCTGTCGCCGTCCCTGCCCTCGGTCTGGTACCAGATGGGCCTGCACTGCCGCACGGTCTCCGACAAGTGCCGCTACGACGTGGCCGGATACACCTTCGCGGGCATGCCCGGGGTCGTCATCGGCCACAACCAGAAGATCGCCTGGGGCCTGACCAACTCCGGCGCCGACGTCACCGACCTCTACCTGGAGAAGATCACCGGCGAGGGCTACCAGTACGACGGCAAGGTGGTCCCCTTCGAGACGCGCGAGGAGACCATCAAGGTCGCCGGCGGCGACTCCAAGAAGATCGTCGTCCGCGAGACGAACAACGGCCCCCTGCTCTCCGACCGCGACGACGAGTTGGTGAAGACCGGCAAGAAGGCCGCCGTCGGCAGCTCCGCCCCCGACCGCGGCGACGGCTACGGCGTCGCCCTGCGCTGGACGGCGCTGGACGCGGGCACCACCATGGACGCCGTCTTCGCGATCGACCGCGCCCAGAACTGGGACGACTTCCGCGAGGCCGCCACGCTGTTCGACGTGCCCTCGCAGAACCTGGTCTACGCCGACAGCGAGCACATCGGCTACACGCTGCCCGGCCGGATCCCGGTGCGCGCCGAGGGCCACGACGGCTCGGTCCCGGCGCCGGGCTGGAGCCCCAAGTACCGCTGGACCGGCGAGTACATCGACCAGGACGAACTGCCCTACGAGTACGACCCGGACCGCGGCTACATCGTGACCGCCAACCAGGCCGTGGTCGACAAGGACAAGTACCCGTACACGCTCACCACGGACTGGGGCTACGGCGCCCGCAGTCAGCGCATCACCTCCCTGATCGAGCAGAAGATCAAGGACGGCGGCAAGATCTCCACCGACGACATGCGCCAGATGCAGCTCGACAACAGCAGCGAGATGGCCAAGCTGCTCGTGCCCCAGCTGCTGAAGATCGACATCGCCGACAAGGACGTCCGTGAGGCGCAGAAGCTGCTGGAGGGCTGGGACTACACCCAGGACGCCGACTCGGCCGCCGCCGCCTACTTCAACGCGGTCTGGCGCAACGTCCTCAAGCTCGCCTTCGGCAACAAGCTGCCCAAGGAGCTGCGGGTCGAGGGCCAGTGCCTGTGGGTCGACCCGGTCAACACCACCGGCCCGGCGGACGAGACCAACAAGGTCCGCGAGTGCGGCCAGCGCGAGGCGGGCCAGGCGCAGCCGGACGGGGGCGACCGCTGGTTCGAGGTGGTCCGCACACTGATGGAGAAGCCCAAGAGCGACTGGTGGACGACGCCCGCCTCGGGCACCCGCAAGGGCGCCGACCACAACCGCGACGACCTGTTCAAGCGCGCCATGATCGACGCCCGCTGGGAGCTGACCGCCAAGCTCGGCAAGGACATCGACAGCTGGAACTGGGGCCGGCTGCACCGCCTGTTCCTGAAGAACCAGACCCTGGGCACCGAGGGCCCCGGCTTCCTGAAGTACGCCCTCAACCGCGGCCCCTGGAAGCTCAGCGGCGGCGAGGCGGCGGTCAACGCCTCCGGCTGGAACGCGGCCGGCGGCTACGGGGTGATCTGGGTGCCGTCCATGCGGATGGTGGTCAACCTCGGGGACCTCGACAAGTCCCGCTGGATCAACCTCACCGGCGCCTCCGGACACGCCTACAGCGCCCACTACACCGACCAGACCGACAAGTGGGCGAACGGCGAACTGCTGCCGTGGTCCTTCTCCAAGAAGGCCGTCGACGAGAGCACGAGCGACACGCTGCTGCTCAAGCCGTAGCCCGCGTCCGTCGCACGGGAAACGGCCTCCACGCGCGCGTGGAGGCCGTTTCCCGTGCGCCCGCCGTCAGCGGAACCTGCGCACCCCCGACGGCGTCACCACCGCGTCCACCGGCCGGTCGTGCGGCTGGGCGGGGACGCGCGCGACGACCTCCCGGTCGTACAGCAGCACCAGCAGCGCGGGACGGGCGCCCGCCGCCTCCAGGCGGGCCAGAACCCGGTCGTAGGAGCCGCCCCCGCGCCCCAGGCGCAGGCCGCGGCCGTCCACCGCGACCCCCGGCAGCAGCACGACGTCCGCCCGCGTCACCGCGTCCGGCCCCAGCCGCTCACCGGCGGGCTCGTACAGCTCCATCCGCCCGCCGTGCCGCACGCGCGCGAGGGAGTCCTCTCCGGTGTACTCGCCCCAGTCCAGGTCGTTGTCCGGCAGCAGCGCGGGCAGCAGGACGCGCACCCCCCGCGCGCACAGCGCGTCCAGGAGCGCGAGGGTGCCCGGCTCGGCGCCCACGGAGACGTACGCCGCCACGGCGCGCGCCCCCGCCACCTCCGGCAGCCCGAGCGCCCGCGCGGCCAGCGCCTCGGCGGCTTCCCGCACGTCGTCGGGCGTCAACCCCTCCCTCGCCGCGAGGAAAGCCCGCCGCAACGTCCGCTTGTCAGGTTCGTCCACTGGGCCGAGATGAGACATCGGTGACTCCCGTACCGCGCTAATGCGCTCATATGAGCGCCTATGATCCCGAGTCACAGATTCTCCCTATAGGCACCGGATATGGTGGCGCGCATGACTCAGTCCCACCCCAGGATCAGCAAGGCTGTCATCCCAGCAGCCGGTCTCGGTACCCGGTTCCTGCCGGCCACCAAGGCCACTCCCAAGGAGATGCTGCCGGTCGTCGACAAGCCGGCGATCCAGTACGTGGTCGAAGAGGCCGTGGCCGCGGGCCTCGGTGACGTCCTCATGGTCACGGGCCGCAACAAGCGCCCCCTGGAAGACCACTTCGACCGCAACTACGAACTGGAGTCTGCCCTCCAGAAGAAGGGCGACGCGGGCCGCCTGGCCAAGGTCCAGGAGTCCAGCGACCTCGCGATGATGCACTACGTCCGCCAGGGCGACCCCAAGGGCCTCGGCCACGCCGTGCTGTGCGCCGCCCCGCACGTCGGCCACGAGCCCTTCGCGGTCCTGCTCGGCGACGACCTCATCGACCCGCGCGACCCCCTGCTCCAGCGCATGATCGACGTCCAGGAGCAGTACGGCGGCAGTGTGATCGCCCTCATGGAGGTCGCGCCGGAGCAGATCCACCTCTACGGCTGCGCGGCCGTGGAGAGCACCACCGACGGCGACGTCGTCAAGGTCGGCGGACTGGTCGAGAAGCCCGACCCGGCCGACGCCCCGTCCAACTACGCCATCATCGGCCGCTACGTCCTCGACCCGCACATCTTCGACATACTCCGCACCACCGAGCCCGGCCGGGGCGGCGAGATCCAGCTGACCGACGCCCTCCAGCAGCTCGCCGCGGACGAGTCCGTGGGCGGCCCGGTGCACGGCGTCGTCTTCAAGGGCCGCCGCTATGACACCGGCGACCGCGGCGACTACCTGCGTGCCATTGTCAGACTCGCATGCGAACGTGAAGACCTGGGCCCGGACTTCCGGACCTGGCTTCGCAGCTACGTAGCCGAGGAGATGCAGGGACGTTGAGCAGCAGCGCACACCGTGACACCGGCCACGACCACGCCGCCGCGGGCCCCGGTCCGGACCGGCTGTGGTCGGTGCAGGACCACCTGGACGACGTCCTGGCCACCGTCCGTCCCCTGGACCCGATCGAGCTGAACCTGCTCGACGCCCAGGGGTGCGTCCTGGTCGACGACATCACGGTGCCGCTGTCCCTGCCGCCGTTCGACAACAGCTCCATGGACGGCTACGCGGTGCGGGTCACCGACGTCGCGGGCGCCAGCGAGGAGTTCCCCGCCGTCCTGGAGGTCGTCGGAGACGTCGCCGCAGGCCAGGCCGACCCGATCACCGTGGGCCCCGGTCAGGCCGCCCGCATCATGACCGGCGCCCCGCTCCCGCCCGGCGCCGAAGCCGTCGTCCCCGTCGAGTGGACCGACGGCGGGCTCGGCGAGGGCCCCGTGGCGGGCATGCGCGCCCGCAGCCTCGCCCCCGAGGGCGCCGAGGGCCACGTCCACGTGTACCGGCCGGCCGAGGCACGCGCCCACGTCCGCGCGCAGGGCAGCGACGTCCGCTCCGGCGACCGCGCCCTGGCGGCCGGCACCGTCCTCGGCCCGCCGCAGATCGGCCTGCTCGCCGCGATCGGCCGGGGCACGGTACGGGTGCGCCCGCGCCCGCGCGTGGTGGTGCTCTCCACCGGCAGCGAACTCGTCCAGCCCGACGAGCAGCTGGCGGCCGGTCAGATCTACGACTCCAACAGCTTCGCCCTCACCGCCGCCGCCCGGGACGCCGGTGCCATCGCCTACCGCGTGGGCGCGGTCTCCGACGACGCCGAGACCCTGCGGGCCACCATCGAGGACCAGCTGGTGCGCGCCGACCTGATGGTCACCACCGGTGGCGTGAGCGTCGGGGCGTACGACGTGGTCAAGGAGGCGCTGGCCCACGTCGGCGACGAGGACGAGCCGGGCGGCGGCGTGGACTTCCGCAAGCTCGCCATGCAGCCCGGCAAGCCCCAGGGCTTCGGCTCCATCGGCCCCGACCACACTCCGCTGCTCGCCCTGCCGGGCAACCCGGTGTCGTCGTACGTCTCGTTCGAGCTGTTCGTGCGTCCCGCGATCCGCACCCTCATGGGTCTGCCCGACGTGCACCGCCCCACGGTCACCGCGTACCTGGCCGCGGACAAGGCGCTGACCTCGCCGAAGGGCCGCCGCCAGTTCCTGCGGGGCAGTCACGCCGACGGATCGGTCACCCCCGTCGGCGGCTCCGGCTCCCACCTCGTGGCCGCCCTCGCGCACGCGAACGCGCTGATCGTCGTCCCCGAGGACACCGAGTCCGTCGAGCCCGGTGCCGAGGTCGAGGTGGTCCTGCTCGGCTGAGCGGGCTCCGATGGCGGTACCGTGTCGCGCACAGCAGGCCCACGCGCCGCACCGCGCCGGGCCAGGACCGGGAGCCCCACACGAGCATGAGTACGCAGGACCGACCGCCGAGCAGCGGACAGGACCCGCAGGACCGGCTGACGCACATCGACGAGGCGGGCGCCGCCCGGATGGTCGACGTCTCCGGCAAGGACGTGACCGCACGCACCGCCCGCGCCAGTGGACGCGTCCTCGTCGCGCCCCGCGTGGTCGAGCTGCTGCGCGGCGAGGGCGTGCCGAAGGGCGACGCCCTGGCCACCGCCCGGATCGCGGGCATCATGGGCGCCAAGCGCACCCCCGACCTGATCCCCTTGTGCCACCCGTTGGCGGTCTCCGGTGTGAAACTGGACCTGTCGGTCGCGGACGACGCCGTGGAGATCACCGCCACGGTGAAGACGACGGATCGCACGGGCGTCGAGATGGAGGCGCTCACCGCGGTCTCCGTCGCCGCGCTCACCGTGGTCGACATGGTCAAGGCGGTCGACAAGGGAGCGGTCATCACGGACGTCCGGGTGGAGCAGAAGACGGGCGGCAAGTCCGGCGACTGGACCAGGTCATGACGCCGGACGACGGCGCCGGTGGGGCCCTTTCCGGGCCGTACGCCGCCCTGGTCGTCACGGCGTCCAACCGGGCCGCCGCCGGTGTCTACGAGGACAAGGGCGGACCGCTGGTCGCCGAGGGCCTGCGCCGCTTCGGCTTCGCGGTCGACGGACCCCGGGTCGTCCCCGACGGCGACCCCGTGGAGGCCGCCCTCCGCGCGGGCGCCGAGGCGGGCTACGACGTCATCGTCACCACCGGCGGCACCGGCGTCTCGCCCACCGACCGCACCCCCGAGGCGACCCGGGCGGTGATCGACTACGAGGTGCCGGGCATCGCGGAGGCGATCCGGGCGTACGGCCGGGACAAGGTGCCGACGGCGGCGCTCTCCAGGGGACTGGCCGGAGTGGCGAACGGCACGCTGATCGTCAACCTCCCGGGCTCCTCCGGCGGGGTGAAGGACGGCCTCGCCGTGCTGGAGCCGCTGCTGAGGCACGCCGTGGACCAGCTGCGCGGCGGCGACCACCCGAGACCCGCCAGCGGTGGGGGTGCGAGCTGAACAGCCCCTCCTGGCCCGCGGAGCTGAGGGACGGCGACATCGTCCTGAGGCCGATAAGGCTGCGCGACCAGCGGACCTGGCGCGAGGTCAACCGGCGCAACCGGGACTGGCTGCGCCCGTGGGAGGCCACCATCCCGCCGCCCGGGCCCGGCGGCCCGATCGCGCACCGGCCGACCTACCGGCAGATGGTGCGGCACCTGCGCTCCGAGGCCCACGCGGGCCGGATGCTGCCGTTCGTCATCGAGTACCAGGGGCGCCTGGTCGGCCAGTTGACGGTGGCCGGCATCACCTGGGGCTCGATGTGCTCCGGACACGTCGGCTACTGGGTGGACGAGGCGGTGGCCGGCCGCGGGGTGATGCCGACGGCCGTGGCGCTGGCCGTGGACCACTGTTTCCGCACCGTCGGACTGCACCGCGTCGAGGTCTGTATTCGTCCCGAGAACGCGCCGAGCCGCCGGGTGGTGGAGAAACTCGGATTCCGGGAGGAGGGCCTGAGGCCGCGATATCTGCACATCGACGGAGCCTGGCGGGACCACCTCGTCTTCGCGCTCACCGCGGAGGAGGTGCCCGAGGGCATGCTGCGGCGATGGCACCGGTCACGGCACCGCGGCACACCGAACGCCGGGAACAGCGGCAACACCGGTACCACCGGTGGTGCCGGCACCACCGGAAATTGAATAAACGTTCGAAATTGATCGGGTCACGACCATCCGAAAGCGGATAATTTCGCGGTCCTGGCAGTCTGCTGATCGGATCGATCACAAGAAAAGTTCGAAATATCAGCCAGATCGTGCGACACACCGGCTCAATTGGCGGATGGCCTCACGCAAACCCCTCTACCGTGTGAGACGTGAGCAGCAGCGGCCTCATCTACGCAGTCATCGTCGGGGCCTGGGCCGCCTACTTGGTGCCGATGTGGCTCCGTAGGCAGGACGAGCTGAACGAGGCCCGTCCAACGGAACGCTTCAGCACCGCCATCCGGCTCCTGTCCGGACGGGCGGGCATGGAGCGCCGGTACGCCAAGGACCTGCGGTCGCGCTCCGCCGACGAGGCGGAGTCCGACGCCGACGCTCCGGACGCCGTCACCGACTCGGTGGACGTCCGGGCCTTCGCCGTGTCCAGGACCCGACGGCACACCCGACCGGTCCCACCGCGGCAGACGGCGGAGCGGCCCGAGGCGGCACGCCCGCAGACGGGCGGCCCCGAGCGCGGCCCGAGACCCGGACCGTCCCCGGAAGCCGGCGACTCCTCCGGCACCGGCGCCGCACCGGCGCGGGCACGGGTGCCGCAGGCCCGGCGCGCACCCGTCTCACCGGCGGCCGCGGCCCGGGCCCGGCGCAGCAAGGTGCTCGCACGCCGCCGGCGCACGACCGTGATGCTGTTCCTGGCCTTCACCCTCGGCGCGGTCGTCGCGGCGGTCGGCGGGCTCGCCTTCCTGTGGGCACCAGGAGTGCCCGCGGTGCTGCTCAGCGCCTACATCGCCCACCTGCGCGCCCAGGAGCGCCGCCGCTTCGCCTTCCAGATGGACCGCCGCCAGGCCGAGGCCGCCGCGCAGCGACTGCGCGACCGCGACCCCCGCCCGCGCCGGCGCGGGCCCGCCCCCTCGGCCCCCGGCACCGTCGGCGACCTCGACGCCGAGGAGCCGGACGAGGGGCCCGAGGCGGAGCCCGCCGCCGGGATGTCGGCGCTCGCCGCGGACCGGCGGGCACTGGTCGAGCAGACCGACCACGCCGAGTGGGTGGACCAGCAGCGAGAACGCCGAGGGCGCCCGCAGGGCGACAGCTGGGACCCCGTCCCGGTGCCCCTGCCCACCTACGTCACCGCCCCGGTCGCCCCCCGCGCCACACCCGACGTGGACCTCGCGGCGCCGGACGCGTGGAGCTCGGCCCGCTCCAGTGCCGTGGCCCCCGACCGGGAGGGCGCCGCCCCCGCCGCCGGGCCGGACCGGGACCGCCCGGCGGACGCACCGGCCGAGGAGCGTCCCGAGACCCCGGGCCGCAGCGACGCCCGCCGCGCCGCGTCGGCCCGCCGGGCCAGGGAGCGGGGCCGCACGCCGCTCTTCGACCAGTACGAGGACGGCGACCGTCCCCGCGCGGCCAACGAGTAGCCGTAAGGGATTTTTGAGCAGGCCGGACGGGGTGCTAGAGTTTCACTCGTTGCAAGGGCCTGTGGCGCAGTCCGGTAGCGCACCTCGTTCGCATCGAGGGGGCCAGGGGTTCAAATCCCCTCAGGTCCACGCACATTGACGAAGGTCCCGTCCGATCATCACGATCGGACGGGACCTTCGTCGTTCCCGACAACCGTCCCGGGAGCGGTTCCGTTCTCGTTCTCGGGACGGCCCTGGCCGGGTGTCCGCGCCGCCGCCGTGGGCCCGGGCGGCCCGGCGGTGGCGGGAGGGCCTCAGCGGACCTGGAGGGCCTTCGCGTAGCAGAGGCTCTCCTCGTGGAAGCGGTAGTAGCCGAACTTTTCGCACGGCTCGTACCCGCTCGATGTGTAGAGGGCCACGGCCTCCGGCTGCTTGGTGCCGGTCTCCAGCACCATCCGGGTCCTGCCCGCCGCGCGGGCGTCCTCCTCCAGGGCGGCCAGGATGCGGCGCGCCAGCCCGCGCCCGCGCACCTGCTCGATCACGAACATCCGCTTGAGTTCGGCGTCCCCGTCGAGATTGCCCTCGTCGTTGGCGTCCTGGCTGCGCCAGCCGCCGGAGGCGACCGGGGTGTCGTTCTCGTCGTACGCGATCAGGTACAGGCCGTTCGGCGGGGTGAAGTCCGCCGGGTCCAGGTGCGTGGCGTCGCCGCCGTCGCCGTAGCGCAGGTCGTACTCGGCCTGGACCTCGTCGTTGAGCTTCACGGCGTCGGGGTGGTCGAAGGGGACCCGGCGTATGTTCATGCTTCCTACCGTATGTCGATGCGTAGTCCGGAGGGGGACATCGTCCAGTGTGCCGGTATCGTGCCGGGATGCTCACCGTGACCTCCGTCAACGTCAATGGCCTGCGCGCCGCCGCGAAGAAGGGCTTCGTGGAGTGGCTCGCCGACACCTCCGCCGACGTGCTGTGCCTCCAGGAGGTGCGGGCCGAACCCCACCAACTGCCCGAACACGTCCGTACGCCCGAGGGCTGGCATGTGACGCACGCTCCCGCCGCCGCCAAGGGGCGCGCGGGTGTCTCCCTCTACACGCGCCGTGAGCCCGACGCCGTCCGCGTCGGTTTCGGCTCGGCGGAGTTCGACACCGCCGGCCGCTACGTCGAGGCCGACCTGCCCGGTGTGACGATCGCCTCGCTCTACCTGCCCTCCGGCGAGGTCGGCACCGAGCGCCAGGACGAGAAGGTCCGCTTCATGGGGGAGTTCCTCGCCCACCTCAAGGGCCTGCGCGAGCGTGCCGCCGCCGAGGGGCGCGAGGTCGTCGTCTGCGGCGACTGGAACATCGCCCACCGCGAGGCCGACCTGAAGAACTGGCGCGCCAACAAGAAGAACTCCGGGTTCCTGCCGGAGGAGCGGGAGTGGCTGAGCCGCGTCCTCGACCCGGCCGAGGGCGGGTACGTGGACGTCGTGCGCGCGCTGCACCCGGACGTCGAGGGGCCGTACTCGTGGTGGTCGTACCGGGGGCGGGCCTTCGACAACGACAGCGGGTGGAGGATCGACCTCCACGCCGCCACCCCGGGCCTGGCCGCCAGGGCCGTCAAGGGGTACGTCGAGCGGGCCGCCACGCACGCCGAGCGCTGGTCGGACCACGCGCCGGTCACGGTGGTCTACGGCCCCTGACCACCGGGGCCAGGGCCTACTCCGACCCCTTCCGTATCCGCCGGTCCAACGCCAGCGACAGTTCCGCCTCCACCACGCTGCGGGCCAGTGGGCGCAGGCGGTGGAGTTCCCGTTCGGGGGCGTGGCGCAGGATCAGGTCGGCGAAGAGTGCGGCGAGGGCGTCGGCGTGTTCGCGGACGCGGGCGCCGGCCTGGAGGACCTCGCCGAGCGGGATGCCCTCGCGGACCAGGGCCGAGGAGACCTCCAGCAGGCGGTGGCTGATGTGGACGAGTTCGTCGCCGTCGGTGCCGAGGTAGCCCAGCTCCATCGCGGCGGCCAGGTTCTCCGGGGTGACCTCGCCCTCGAAGCGGGCGGCGAGTTCCTCGGGGGTGAGGCGGACCGGGGTCTCCTCGGTCGGCTCGCCGAGGCCGAGCAGGTCGCCGACGTCCCGGCCGTGGTCGAAGGCGTCGGCCAGTTCCGCGATGCCGTTCAGGGTGTGGCCGCGGTCGAGCAGCGCCGCGATGGTGCGCAGCCGGGCCAGGTGGTGGTCGTCGTACCAGGCGATGCGGCCCTCGCGGCGGGGTGGCGGGATCAGTTTGCGTTCGCGGTAGAAGCGCAGGGTGCGCACCGTGATGCCGGCCAGCCGGGCCAGTTCCTCCATGCGGTATTCGCGCTTCTCGGTCACGCCGTCGACCCTATGGCGTACCGCCGGTAACTTTCTTCCGCCCGACCCCTACCCATGAGTACGGAGCTGCTCTACGCTCCCATTGCGCCAGTGTTCACTGGCAAGGTTCCAGACGGTTCCAGGTTCCAGACGGTCCAGGCAAGCGTGGAGGCTCAGGGATGGCCGAGCACGAGCAGGTTCACGAACACGTACGGGTGGCGGTGATCGGGTCCGGCTTCGGCGGGCTGGGGGCCGCCGTGCGGCTGCGGCACGAAGGGATCACCGACTTCGTCGTACTGGAGCGGTCCGGCAGCGTCGGGGGCACCTGGCGGGACAACAGCTACCCCGGCTGCGCCTGCGACGTGCCGTCCCACCTCTACTCCTTCTCCTTCGCCCCCAACCCCGAGTGGCCGCGCACCTTCTCCGGGCAGGAGCACATCCGCGCCTACCTGGAGCACGTCACCGACACCTTCGGGCTCCGTCCCCACCTGCGCTTCGACTCGGAGGTGAAGCGGATGGCGTGGGACACCGAGCAGCTGCGGTGGGAGATCGAGACCGTGCGCGGCACGCTCACCGCCGACGTCGTCGTGTCCGCCACCGGGCCGCTGTCCGACCCCAAGATCCCGGACATCCCGGGGCTCGACTCCTTCCCCGGCAAGGTCTTCCACTCCGCCCGCTGGGACCACGACTACGACCTCACCGGCAAGCGCGTCGCGATGATCGGCACCGGCGCCTCCGCCATCCAGATCGTGCCGTCCATCCAGCCGAAGGTGGGCCGGCTCACCCTCTTCCAGCGCACCCCGGCCTGGGTGATGCCCCGCATGGACCGGGCCATCAGCGGCGTCGAACGCGCCCTGCACCGGGCGGTGCCCGCCACCACCAGGCTCCGCCGCGGGCTGCTGTGGGGCATCCGGGAACTCCAGGTGCAGGCGTTCACCAAGCACCCCAACGAGCTGGGCTTCGTCGAGCAGATCGCCAAGCGCAACATGGGCGCCGCGATCAAGGACCCGGCCCTGCGCGCCAAGCTCACCCCCGGCTACCGCATCGGCTGCAAGCGGATCCTGCTGTCGAGCACCTACTACCCGGCGCTCGCCCGGCCCAATGTGGACGTGGTCGCCGGGGGCCTGAGCGAGGTGCGCGGGTCGACGCTCGTCGCCGCCGACGGCACCGAGGCCGAGGCGGACGCGATCATCTTCGGCACCGGCTTCCACGTCACCGACATGCCCATCGCCGAGCGCGTCGTGGGCGCGGACGGGCGGACGCTGGCCGAGACGTGGAAGGGCGGCATGGAGGCGCTGCGCGGCGGCACGGCGGCCGGCTTCCCCAACTTCATGACGGTCATCGGGCCCAACACCGGCCTCGGGAACTCGTCCATGATCCTGATGATCGAGTCCCAGCTGAACTACATGGCGGACTACCTGCGGCAGTTGACCGTCCTCGGCGGCCGCACCGCCCTCGACCCGCGCCCCGCCGCCGTGCGCAACTGGAACCACCGGGTGCAGGAGCGCATGAAGCGCACCGTGTGGAACACCGGCGGCTGCACCAGCTGGTACCTGGACGCGAGCGGCCGCAACACCACCGTCTGGCCCGGCACCACCGCCGAGTTCCGGCGCGAGACGCGCCGCGTGGACCTCGCCGAGTACCAGGTGCTGCGCCCGGCTCCCGCGAAGGCCGCCGACGCGGACGCCGCGGCGAGGGCCGCCGACGCGGACGCCGAGGTGAGCGCGTGAGCCGCCTGCTGCACGTCGCCGACGGGCCGTACGCCCCGCCCGTGCCCGCCCGCGAGCTGACCGTCACCGCCGCCGACGGCGCCCGGATCCACGTCGAGGTGCACGGCCCCGAAGGCGCGCCCGCGGTCGTCCTCGCGCACGGCTGGTGCTGCTCCACCGCCTTCTGGGCGGCGCAGATCCGCGAACTGGCCGCCGACCACCGCGTCATCGCCTACGACCAGCGCGGCCACGGACGCAGCCCGGCCAACCCGGCCTACGGCACCGAGCCGCTCGCCGACGACCTCGAAGCCGTCCTGGACGCCACCCTCGCGCCGGGCGAGCGGGCCGTGATCGCCGGGCACTCCATGGGCGGGATGACGCTGATGGCCGCGGCGGGACGGCCCGCGGTGCGCGAGCACGCGGCGGCCGTCCTGCTGTGCAGCACGGGCAGCGCGCGGCTGGTGGCGTCCGCCACCGTGCTGCCGATGCGGGCGGGCCGGGTACGCACCTGGCTGACCCGGCGGATCCTGGGCTCCCGGGCGCCGCTCGGGCCGGTCACACCGCTCGCCCGCCGGATCCTCAAGTACGGGACGATGGGCCCCGGTTCGGGTCCGGACATGGTCGAGGCCTGCGCCCGGATCGTGCACGCCTGCCCGAGCCGGGTGCGGCACGGCTGGTCCCAGGTGCTCGACCTGCTCGACCTCGACCACGGCGTACGGGAGTTGCGGATGCCGGTGGAGATCGTGGTCGGTACGGCGGACCGGCTGACCCCGCCCGTGCAGGCCCGTGCGCTGGCCGCCGCGCTGCCCGACTGCGTGGGCCTGACGGAACTGCCGGGGCTCGGCCACATGACGCCGGTGGAGGCCCCGGACCTGGTCAGCGGCAAGATACGGGCCCTCGCCGCCACCTACATACCCAGCGCACGCGGTGAGCGTGCCGTACCCGTCGAGGAGAGCGCATGAGCAGGGTGAGCCTGGAAGGACGGGTCGCCGTCGTCACCGGAGCGGCGCGGGGCGTCGGGGAGTTGATGGCCCGCAAGCTGTCGGCGCGCGGGGTGAAGGTGGCCCTGGTCGGGCTGGAGCCCGACGAACTCAAGCAGGTCTCCGCCCGGTTGCACAGCGACAGCGACCACTGGCACGCCGACGTCACCGACCACGAGGCGATGGCCCGGGTGGCGGCGGAGGTCCAGGAGCGGTTCGGCAAGGTCGACATCGTCGTCGCCAACGCCGGTGTGGCCACCGGCGGTCCCTTCGTCGACTCCGACCCGGAGTCCTGGCGGCGGGTCATCGAGGTCAACCTGATCGGCTCGGCCGTCACCGCCCGCGCCTTCCTGCCCGCGCTGCTGGAGAGCCGCGGCTACCTGCTCCAGATCGCCTCGCTGGCCGCCCTCACCCCCGCCCCGATGATGAGCGCCTACTGCGCCTCCAAGTCCGGTGTGGAGGCGTACGCGCACAGCCTGCGCGGCGAGGTCGGGCACCGGGGCGTGAAGGTCGGCGTCGGCTACCTGTCCTGGACCGACACCGACATGGTGCGCGGCGCCGACCAGGACGACGTCATGCGGGAGTTGCGACAGCGGCTGCCCTGGCCGTCGAACAAGACGTACCCGCTGGGCCCGGCGGTCGACCGGCTCGTGGAGGGCGTCGAGCGCCGCTCCGCGCACGTGTACGGGCAGTGGTGGCTGCGCGGCATGCAGGGCGTGCGCGGCTGTCTGCCGGCCGTCATCGGCACCGTCGGGCAGCGCGAGATGCGGCGCTTCGGCGACCGGCTCAACGGCCTGCGGGTGGGCCTGGTCGGGGCCGGTGGAGCGGCCGACGAACAGCGCCGGACCAGTACGACTACGGTCCGTAAGTGATCGACATGCGCACGGTCACGGCCCGTGTGAATCTGATCGAGCGCCCGGCCGATCCGGTCGGGCCCGATCACCACAGGAGTGAGCCCACATGGGTATGAAGGACCAGTTCCAGGACAAGGCCGAGCGCATGCAGCAGCAGGGCAAGCAGCGTGCCGAGCAGGCGCGGGACCAGTTCCAGAACCGCGACCGCCGTCGCGACGAGGACGACATGGACCCGTCCTCCCCGGCCGCGCGCCGCCGCGAGTCGGAGCACCCGAACCCGTCCTCGCGCCGCCGCGACGAGGACGAGCGCCTCCAGGACAGCTTCGACGCCTGACGCGCCGCCGCTGAGGTGAGAGGGCGCCCCCCGGTCGTCACGGGTGGGCGCCCTTTCCCGTGCTCCCAGGGGTTTCACGGGGCGATTCCCACTCCCGCGGCGGCAGCGGCGGACGCGAGCGGTCCGGTACGGCGTCATAACCGGGCGGCGTGGCGGGCGGGTTGGTCTCCAGCAGCTCCAGGGCCAGCCGCACCGCCTCGTCCAGGACCGGATAGCGGCCCTCGGCCCAGTCCAGCGGTGTGCGCAGCGCCTCGACGTCGGGGGCGACGCCGTAGTTCTCCACGGACCAGCCGTAGGCGTCGAACCAGGCCGCGTTCATCGGCACCGTGATCACCGAGCCGTCGCCGAGCCGGTGCCGGCCGGTCATGCCGACCACGCCGCCCCAGGTGCGCTGCCCGACCACCGGGCCGAGGCGCAGCAGCTTGAACGCGGCCGTGATCATGTCGCCGTCCGAGGACGTCGCCTCGTCGGCGACCGCGACGACCGGACCGCGCGGCGCGTTGGAGGTGTACGACACCGGCTGGGCGTCCCGCGTCAGGTCCCAGCCCAGGATGGTCCGGGTCAGTTTCTCGATGACCAGCTCGCTGATGTGTCCGCCCGCGTTGCCGCGCACGTCCACGATGAGCGCGGGCCGGGACACCTCCATGCGCAGGTCGCGGTTGAACTGCGCCCAGCCGGAACCGCCCATGTCGGGGATGTGCAGGTAGCCGCACCGGCCGCCGCTCAGCTCCCGCACCACCTCGCGGCGTTTGGCCACCCAGTCCTGGTAGCGCAGGGGGCGTTCGTCGACCAGCGGGACGACGGCGACCCGGCGGGAGGGGCCCCGGCATCCCTCGCCGGGCGAGAAGGTCAGCTCCACCGTCGTACCGCCCGCGCCCGCCAGCAGCGGGGAGGGGCCGAGGACCGGATCGACCGGGCGGCCGTCGACGTGGGTCAGGACGGCTCCGTCGCGGATGCCCGTGCCGGCCAGCGGGGAGCGGGCCTTGGAGTCGGAGGAGTCGCCCGGCAGGATCCGCTTGGCCACCCACCGCCCGTCCCGGCAGACGAAGTTGGCGCCGAGCAGGCCCTGCCAGCGCTGGTAGTGCGCCGGGCCCTCGTTGCGCCGGGCGGCGACGACGTAGGCGTGCGAGGTGCCCAGCTCGCCGAGCACCTCGCGCAGCAGGTCGGCGAACTCGTCGGGGGAGGCGACCCGTTCGAGCAGCGGGCGGTACTGGTCGAGGACCGCGTCCCAGTCGATGCCGCACATGCCGGGGTCCCAGAAGTAGGCGCGGATCAGCCGCCCCGCCTCGTCGTACGCCTGGCGCCACTCGGCGGCCGGGTCGACCTCGTGCAGGATGCGGCGCAGGTCGATCCAGGTGGTCGAGTCTCCGTCGCCCGCCTCGGTCGCCGGTACGGCGCGCAGCTCGCCCTCGTCGAGCACGACCAGGCGGCTGCCGTCGCCGCTGACCCGGAACCAGTCGAGGTGGTCGACCAGTTCGGACTTCTTCGCCTTGGCCAGGTTGAAGTGTTCCAGCGTGGGCCGTTCGCTCGGGTCGGCCGGGTTGGCGAAGGTCTCGCCGAGCGCGCCCGAGATCGGCCAGCGCAGCCAGACCAGGCCGCCGCCCGCGACCGGCTCCAGCGCCGAGTACTTGGAGGCGGTGACCGGGAACGGCGTCACCCGGTTCTCCAGCCCCTCGACCTCGACGGTGACCGCGCCGCCCTCGCCGGGCTCGTCCTCCAGGGGGTCGAGGCCCCCGGCCGCGGGGCGGCCCTCGGGGTTGAGGGCGAAGGGGGAGGGGGTGGCGGAGGACAGCGGCACCAGGTAGGGGCGGCAGCCCAGCGGGAAGGACAGGTCGCCGGTGTGCACGTCGTACACCGGGTCGAAGCCGCGCCAGGACAGGAAGGCGAGGTAGCGGCCGTCCCGGGTGAACACCGGGTTCTCGTCCTCGAAGCGGCCGTTGGTGACGTCGACGACGAGGGTGCCCTCCGGGCCGTCGATCCGGGCCATCTTGATCTGCCGCAGGGTGCGTCCGATGCCGGGGTGCGACCAGGTGAGCCAGGTCCCGTCGGGGGAGAAGGCGAGGTCGCGCACGGGGCCGTTGACGGAGCGGATCAGCTCGGTGACCCGGCCTCCGGCGGTCGCGGGGGTGCCGGGGGCGCCCGGTGCCGCGGTGCCGCCGATGCGCGGGTCCGCGTCGGCCGGTCCGATGCCGGGGTCCGCGTCGGCCGGTCCGGCCGGTCCGGAGCCGGGGCGGGCGTCGTCGCGGGGGATGCCTGGGCGGGGGGCTTCGGCCGGGGGGCCGCCTGCCGTCGTGTCTCCTGCGACGGGGCCGCCTGCCGTCGTGCTGTTGACCGGCGTGCCGCCGGGCGTCGGCTCGCTGCCCGGGGGTTCGCTGCCCGGGGGTGCGCTCGGGGTCGGGTCGCTGTCCGCGGGGTCGCTTGCCGTCGGCTCGCTGTTCGTCGGTTCGCTGTTCGTCGGCTCGCCTTCGGCGGGGCTGTCTCCCCCCGTACCCGTACCCGTACCCGTGCCCGTGCCCGTGCCCGGCTCGTTGCCCTCCGCCGCGTCCGCCGCGTCCGCCGCGTCCGCCGCGTCCGCCGCGTCCGCCGCGTCCGCCGCGTCCGCCGCGTCCGCCGCGTCCGCCGCGTACCCGGCGTCCACCGCCTCCAGCGTCCGTGTCACCTCCGTGTCCGGCTCCGCGACGTCGAGGATCAGCAGCCGTCCGTCGTGCGAGGCGACGGCGAGGCGGTCGCCCGCGGGGTCCGAGACCAGCTCCAGGACCCGGCCGAGGCGTCCGGAGGCCAGCCGTCGGGCCGCGCGGCCTCCGGTCGCCCGGGGCAGGTAGGAGATCTCGACGGCGTCCTCGCCCTCCGCGTCCGTCACGTACGCGATCCGTCCGCTCTCCCCGAGCATCTCCGGCAGCCGCACCCGTACCCCCGGGGTGTCCGCGATGGTGCGGGCCGGGCCGTCGCGGTGGGTGAGCCAGTACAGGCTGCCGCGTACGACGACGGCGCTCGCGCGGCCCGTCTCGTCGACCGAGACGCCGCCCACGTGCTGCGCAGCGGGCACCTGGTACGTACGCCGTCCCGCGCGCGGCCCGCTCAGCCGCACGTCGAGCCGGCGCGGGGCCGAGCCGGGCGCGAGGTCCTCCACGATCCACAGGTCGCCCGCGCACTGGTACACCACCCGGGTGCCGTCGCTCGACGCGTTGCGGGCGTAGAACGCGTCGTGGTCGGTGTGGCGGCGCAGGTCGGTGCCGTCGTGGGCGCAGGAGTAGAGGTTGCCGACGCCCTCGTGGTCGGAGAGGAAGGCGATCCGGCCGCCGACGAACAGGGGGGCGGCGAGGTGTCCGCCGAGGTCGGGCAGGAGCCGCTCGCCGTGCAGCCAGAGCCGGCCGGTGGCGCCGCCCCGGTAGCGCTTCCAGGCGGCAGGCTCGTGCGGCGGGGTGCCGGTCAGGAGGAGGATTTTGCGCTCCCCGTCGAGATCGGCGGCCTGGATGTCGGTGACCGGCCCCCAGGGCAGCTTGCGGCCGGGGTCGCCGTCGGGGGTGACCTTGTAGGCCCATGTGAGGTGCGAGAAGGGCTCGCCGTGCGAGGCGACGGCGAGGACGGCGGTGCTCCCGTCGGGATCCGGGGGCGACCAGCCGCAGACCCGGGTGTCGAAGCCGCCCCAGTGGGTGAGCTGCCGTCCGGGGCCGCCGTCCACCGGCACCAGGTGGACCTCCGGCACCAGACTGCGCCAGCTGGTGTACGCGATGTGGCGGCCGTCGGGGGAGAAGCGCGGGGGACCGGCCTTGGTGCGGTCGACGGTGAGCCGCCAGGCCCGGCCCGGACCGTCGAGGGAGGCGAGCCAGAGGTCGTCCTCGGCCACGAAGCACAGCCGGTCGCCACTGAGGTGCGGAAGGCGCAGATAACTCACCCACCCCATGCTTTTCCGGGCGCCGGGTACCGGCAACTTATGCGGTGCCGACAACCGTGACCCACGCCACGAACGAAACCGTTTCGTTTCGTTAGGGGGTGGGGTACATTCGTCGTGTACGAAACGGTGTCGTTCTGGTCCGGGGGACCGGGCCGAACGGGACGGAGAGGAGTGAGCGAGATGACGGAGACCGTCACCGCGCGCCGCAGCCGGATCACTCCCGAGCGCGAGGCCGAGCTGTACGAGGCCGTGCTCGACCTGCTCCGCGAAGTCGGTTACGACGCCCTCACCATGGACGCCGTGGCCGCCCGCACCCGGTCCAGCAAGGCGACGCTCTACCGCCAGTGGGGCGGCAAGCCGGAGCTGGTCGTGAAGGCCATCCGGCACAACAAGCCGGGCGAGATCGGCGACGTCGACACCGGCTCGCTCCGCGGCGACCTGCACGCCCTGATGGTGCGCGAGGACGACTGCACCATGGAGCAGAACTCCGCGCTGATGCGGGGTGTCGCCATGGCGCTGCACCAGAACCCGGACCTCCGCCAGGCGTTCCGGGAACAGCTCATCGAACCGGAGATGGCGGAGTTCCAGCGTGTGCTGCAACGCGCCGTCGACCGCGGTGAGATCAGAGCGGACTGTCCGGCGCTGGACTTCCTCGTGCACATGATGGTCGGCGGTTTCGCGACCCGCACGCTGCTGGACGACCAGCCGCCGACCCGGGCGTTCCTCGCCTCCTACATCGACGCCGTGATCCTCCCCGCCCTCGGCGTCTCCACCCACTGACACGTCCCTGCACCCCAGTGACACCGAGCCCCACCTGACGTATCCGCTCACGTCGTCGGGCTGATCACCCCTGCCCTGAAGACCCACGACCTGACCGGGAGTACGCCCTCGTGGCCACGTTCCTCTACAAACTCGGCCGGCTCGCCTTCCGCCGACGGCACTTCGTCGCCCTGATCTGGGTGGCCCTGCTGACGCTCGCCGGCGTCGGCGCGGCCAGCGCCCCGCCCGCCGGCAACTCCTCCTTCTCCATCCCCGGTACGGAGGCCCAGAAGGCCTTCGACCTGCTGGAACAGCGCTTCCCCGGCCAGAGCGCCGACGGGGCGACCGCACGCGTCGTCTTCAAGGCACCGTCCGGCCAGAAGATGACGGACGCCGGCAACAAGGCGACCGTCGCGAAGACCGTCGACGAACTCGCGGACGGCTCCGAGGTCGCCTCGGTCACCAACCCCTACACCGGCGACGCCGTCAGCAAGGACGGCACGATCGCCTACGCCTCGGTGAAGTACGACGTCTCCGGCATGGAGTTGGAGGAGTCCACCAAGGACGCCCTGGAGGACGCCGCCCAGCAGGCGCGCGACGCCGGGCTGACCGTCGAGATCGGCGGTGACGCGCTCCAGGCCGTCCCGGAGACCGGCGCCACCGAGGTCATCGGCATCGCGGTCGCCGCGGTCGTCCTGGTCATCACCTTCGGCTCGCTGGTCGCGGCCGGGCTGCCCCTGCTCACCGCCCTGATCGGCGTCGGCATCGGCGTCTCCTCGATCACCGCGCTGGCGAGCGCGCTCGAACTGGGCTCGACCACCTCCATCCTGGCGATGATGATCGGCCTCGCGGTCGGCATCGACTACGCCCTGTTCATCGTCTCCCGCTACCGCGCGGAACTCGCCGAGGGGCGCGAGCGCGAGGAGGCCGCCGGACGGGCGGTCGGCACCGCGGGCTCGGCGGTCGTCTTCGCCGGCCTCACCGTCGTCATCGCCCTGGTGGGCCTCGCGGTCGTCAACATCCCGATGCTCACCAAGATGGGC
The DNA here is from genome assembly GCF_000717995.1 of Streptomyces violaceorubidus. Lineage (GTDB taxonomy): Bacteria > Actinomycetota > Actinomycetes > Streptomycetales > Streptomycetaceae > Streptomyces > Streptomyces violaceorubidus. The sequence continues at coordinate 15,799 of NZ_JODM01000037.1, read as the reverse complement.
GTCGCGGCGGCCGGCACCGTCGCCATCGCGGTCCTGATCGCCCTGACGATGATCCCCGCGCTGCTCGGCTACGCCGGCCGCCGGGTCAAGCCGGCGGGTGCGAAGGGCAAGCGGCTAGGCCGCCTCCGCAAGGGCGAGCCGAAGACCGACGAGCCGGACGGCCGGCCCAAGGCCAACCTGGGCACCCGCTGGGCGAGCTTCGTCGTCCGCCGGCCCCTGGCCGTCCTCCTCCTGGGCGTCATCGGCCTCGGCGCCGCCGCGGTCCCCGCGACCTCCCTGGAACTGGGCCTGCCCGACGACGGCTCCCAGCCCGCGTCCACGACTCAGCGCCGCGCCTACGACCTGCTGTCGGAGGGCTTCGGCCCCGGTTTCAACGGCCCCCTGGTGGTCGTCGTGGACGCCAAGGGCAGCGACGCCCCCAAGGACGCCTTCACCGACGTCGAGAAGCGGATCAAGGACCTCGACGGCGTCGTGGCGGTGACCCCGCCCTCCCCCAACAAGGGCGGCGACACCGCGACGATCACCGTGATCCCGGACTCCAAGCCGTCCTCCGTGCAGACCGAGGACCTGGTGCACGCCATCCGTGACGCGGGCGGCGACATCGAGGCCAAGACCGGCGCCGAGACCCTGGTCACCGGCTCGACGGCGATGAACATCGACGTCAGCCAGAAGCTCAACGACGCGCTGGTGCCTTACCTCGTCCTGGTCGTCGGCCTGGCCTTCCTCCTGCTGATCGTGGTCTTCCGCTCGATCCTGGTCCCGCTCAAGGCGGCCCTCGGCTTCCTGCTCTCCGTCATGGCGGCCCTCGGCGCGGTCGTCGCGGTCTTCCAGTGGGGCTGGCTGGCCGGCCTGATGGGCGTCGAGGAGACCGGACCGGTCATGTCGATGATGCCGATCTTCATGGTCGGCGTGGTCTTCGGCCTGGCCATGGACTACGAGGTCTTCCTGGTCACCCGGATGCGGGAGGCCTACGTCCACGGCGAGAAGCCGAACCAGGCCGTCGTCACCGGCTTCAAGCACGGCGCCCGGGTCGTCACCGCCGCGGCCGTGATCATGATGGCGGTCTTCGCGGGCTTCATCGGCTCCAGCGAGTCGATGGTGAAGATGATCGGCTTCGGCCTCGCGATCGCCGTCTTCTTCGACGCGTTCGTCGTCCGCATGGCCATCGTCCCCGCGGTCCTCGCCCTGCTCGGCAAGAAGGCCTGGTGGCTGCCGAAGTGGCTGGACCGCGCGCTGCCCAACGTGGACGTCGAGGGCGAGGGCCTGCGCACGGCCGAGGAGCGGGGCGCCGGCCCCGACGAACGGGAGCTGGTGCGCACCTGACCGTCCGCACCCGACCGTCCGCACCTGAGCGTCCGCCTCTGACGGAGGACGGCACAGACCAGCCGGTGAGGGTTCCGTGGGGACGGGGCTGCCCTCACCGGCTTCCTCCGTCGCGGGGCACCCGACGGCCCCGTAACCCGGTCGCCTGTGGGCTACACGTACCGCTACGGTGCGGTCCATGACGACGACCGACGACGCCTCCGCCTCCGACTCCGCCGCCCACCCGCGCTTCGCCGCCGCCCTGGGCGAAGTGGGCCTGGGCGAACTGGCCGGACGGGCCCGGCGCTTCCCGGAGGCCACGCGCACCGCCACCGAGGCCGCCGCCGCCATCGGGTGCGAGCTGAGCCAGATCTGCAAGTCGCTCATCTTCGCCGCCGACGGCGTGCCCGTCCTCGTCCTCATGGACGGCGCCTCCCGCGTCGACCTGGACCGGGTCCGCGAGGAACTCGGCGCCGACCAGGTCACCCGGGCCAAGGCCGACGTCGTCCGGGAGACGACCGGGTACGCGATCGGCGGCGTGCCGCCCTTCGGGCACCGCACCAGGACCCGGGTGCTGGCCGACCGGTCCCTGCTCGCCCACGACATCGTCTGGGCCGCCGCCGGCACCCCGTACGCCGTCTTCCCGATGGAGCCCAAGGACCTCGTCGCCACCGCCGGCGCCACCCTCGTGGACGTGCGCGAGCGCTCCGCGTGACCCCGCTGGTCACCGCCGCCGTCCTGCTCGCGGCGGTCACCCACGCCAGCTGGAACGCCATCGCCCACCGGATCGCCGACAAGCTGACCGGCTTCGCGCTGATCTCCGGCGGCGGGATGCTCATCGGCCTCGCGCTGCTGCCGTTCACGGCGTTCCCGGCGGCCGGGGCATGGCCCTACCTCCTGGTCTCCGCCGCCGTCCACATCGCGTACTACGCCCTGCTGATGCGCTCCTTCCGGCTGGGCGACTTCGGCCAGGCCTACCCGATCGCCCGCGGCAGCGCACCGCTGCTGGTCACCGTCCTCGCCGCCGTCTTCGCCCACGAGGTGCCGGACGGCTGGGCTACCGGGGGCATCCTGGTCTCCTGCGCGGGACTGACCGGCGTCGCCCTGTGGGGGCTGCGCGGCCGCCGGCCCGACTGGGCGGCCATCGGCGCCGCCCTGGCGACCGGCGTGACCATCGCGGCGTACACGGTCGTCGACGGCCTCGGCGTGCGCGCCTCCGGCTCCTCCCTCGGCTACATCGCCTGGCTGATGGCAGTGCAGGGGACGGTCCTGCCGGCGTACTTCCTGTACCGGCACCGCGCCGGGTCCTGGGCGCTGCTGCGGCCGCAGGCCGGTCTCGGACTGGTCGGCGCGGCGCTGTCCGTCACCGCCTACGCCCTGGTCCTGTGGGCGCAGACCCGGGCCGAACTCGCGCCCATCGCCGCCCTGCGCGAGTCGTCGATCCTGGTCGGCGCCGCGATAGGGGCCCTCTTCTTCAAGGAGCGGTTCGGCGCGCCCCGGATCGCGGCGGCCGGCCTGCTGGTCGTCGGGATCGGGCTGATGCTGCGCACGGGATAGCCGAGCCCGCCCGGATGGTGCGTACGGCCGTCGCGAGGCGCACCCTGGAAGGAGGTGTTCCGGAGGTGATCGTCATGATGCACACCACAGTGGGATGGCATGTCGAGCTGGAGTTCACGGAGGACGACCAGCACACGCGGGCGGTCGCGATGGTGCGGCTCCCCGACGGCACCGAGGTCCGCGCGCACGGCCACGCCAGCCGGCACCGGGTCGACTCCCAGCAGCCACGCGTCGGTGAGGAGGTCGCGGGCGCGCGGGCGTTGAACGAGCTGGCGATGCAGCTGCTCACCAAGGCCCACGACGAGATCGACGCGGCGTCGGGGCGGACCTCGCACCCCATCCACGTCTGAACCGGGGTCGGGGTCCGTCGCTAGGACGGGGACGAACCCTGGCCGAGCGACGCGCGCACCGCCCGCACCAGCGCCTGCGCCCGCGGGTCCGCCGTCACGGACTTGCGGAAGCCGTTGGTGACGTAGCCCAGGGCGATGCCCGCCTCCGGGTCGGCGAAGCCCAGGGAGCCGCCGCGGCCCGGGTGGCCGAAGGAGCCGGGGGACAGGAACGGGGACGCGCCGCCGTGCAGCATGTAGCCGAGGCCGAACCGGGTGCCCACGACCAGGACCCGGTCGGGCCCCGCGGACTCCTCGGCGCGGGCCAGCTCCATGGTCGCCGGGTCGAACAGCCGCACCCCGCGCGTCACCCCGCGCGTCACCCCGCGCGTCACCCCGCGCGTCACCCCGCGCGTCACCCCGCGCGTCACGCCGTCGACCTCGCCGATCAGCGCCGCGTAGAAGCGGGCGAGACCGTCGGCCGTCGCGATGCCGCCCGCGGCCGGGAGCGCGGCCGCGCGGTACGCCGGGTCGTTCTGGTCGGGGGACGGGGTGATCGCGGCGAAGGCGCGGCGGGTGAGGGAGTCCGGGTTCCCGTAGGCCTCGGTGACCGAGCGCTTGGGGCGCAGCCGCGGACCGGTGCCCGACGGGCCGGTCCCGGAGGGCGGGGGGTCCGGCAGGGGCCCGACGCGACCGGCCCGCCCGGCCGCCTCCTCCGCCGCGGGCAGCCCCACCCACAGGTTCAGGTCCAGCGGCGCGGCGATCTCGTCCGCGATCCACTGTCCGGCGCCCCGCCCGCCCGTCACCCGGCGGACCAGCTCGTCGAGCAGCCAGCCGTAGGTCAGCGCGTGGTAGCCGTGGTCGGTGCCCGGCTCCCAGACCGGTGCCTGCGCCGCGACGGCCGCGGGGCCCCGCAGCGGGTCGAGGGCGTCGGCGGGGGTGAGCGGACGGTCCAGGACCGGCAGCCCGGCCCGGTGGTTCAGCACGTGCCGGACCAGCACCCGCTCCTTGCCGTGCGCCTTGAACTCCGGCCAGTACTCGCCCACCGGCGCGTCCAGGTCCAGCTCCCCGCGCCGGTGCAGCAGCAGCGGTACGGCGGCGGCGACGCCCTTGGTCGCCGAGCGGACCACCTGGGCGGTGCCCCGGCGCCACGGTTCGGCGCCGGTGGTGTCGTCGACGTTTCTGGTGCCGCCCCACAGGTCGACGACCTTGCGCCCGTCCCGGTAGACGGCGACGGCCGCGCCCCGCTCGCCGAGCGCGGTGAAGTTCCGTGCGAACGCGTCCCTCACCGGCTCGAAGCCCTCGGCCACCGTGCCGTGCACGTCCACGCTCCCGTCCGCCTCCACTCTTCCGCGCTCCTTCCGCTCGCCCGTGACCGTGGGGTGCAACCGCCACCGGCCGTCCGCGATTCCTCAGCCGCTCGCCGGGACCGATCGCGGGTCGAAGCCGAAGGGCAGTTCCAGGCGGTGGGCGCGCATCAGCTCGTCGTCGGAGAGCAGCGCGGCGGTCGGTCCGTCCGCCGCGATCACGCCGTCGCTGAGGATCAGCGCGCGCGGGCACAGCTCCAGGGCGTAGGGCAGGTCGTGGGTGACCATCAGGACCGTGACGTCCAGGGAGCGCAGGATGTCGGCGAGTTCGCGGCGGGAGGCCGGGTCGAGGTTGGAGGAGGGCTCGTCCAGGACCAGGATCTCCGGCTCCATGGCGAGCACGGTCGCCACCGCCACCCGGCGCCGCTGGCCGAAGGAGAGATGGTGCGGCGGCCGGTTGCCGAACTCCGCCATGCCGACCAGGGTGAGCGCCCGCTCCACACAGGCCTCCAGCTCCGCCCCCTTCACCCCGGCCGCCGCCGGTCCGAACGCCACGTCCTCGCGCACGGTCGGCATGAACAGCTGGTCGTCGGGGTCCTGGAAGACGATGCCGACCCGGCGCCTGATCTCGGCCATGTTCCGCTTGTCGACCGGCAGCCCGGCGACGGTGACCGTGCCGGTGCCGCCGGTCAGGATGCCGTTGAGGTGCAGCACGAGCGTCGTCTTGCCCGCGCCGTTCGGCCCGAGCAGCGCGACCCGCTCGCCGCGGGCGACGGAGAAGTCCACGCCGAACAGGGCCTGGTGCCCGTCGGGGTAGGCGAAGGCGAGGCCGCGGACGTCGAGGGAGGCGGGGGTGTTGGGCACGGCGTCTGGCGCGGGGTCGGCGACGGGGCCTGTCAGTGGGTCGGTCACAGGGTCCATCCCAGCAGACAGACCACCAGCGCCGCACACGGGAGGGTCAGCGCGTACGACCACTGCGCCCGGGACGCGGTCACCTCGTCGATCACCGGCATCGAACCGGCATACCCGCGGCTGACCATGGCCAGGTGGACGCGTTCGCCGCGCTCGTAGGAGCGGATGAACAGCGCCCCCGCGGACTTGGCGAGCACGCCCCAGTGCCGTACGCCCTTGGCCTCGAAGCCCCGGGACTCCCGGGCGATCCGCATCCGCCGCATCTCGTCCGCGATCACGTCGCCGTACCGGATCATGAACGAGGCGATCTGCACCAGCAGCGGCGGCAGCCTCAGCCGCTGGAGGCCGAGGAGGAGTTCCCGCAGCTCGGTCGTGGAGGCGAGGAGCACGGAGGCGGCGACGCCCAGGGTGCCCTTGGCCAGGACGTTCCAGGCGCCCCACAGGCCCTCGACGCTCAGGGACAGGCCGAGCACGTCGACCCGCTCGCCCTGCGCCACGAAGGGCAGGAGCACCGCGAACGCGACGAACGGCACCTCGATCAGCAGCCGTTTGAGCAGGAAGGGTGCCGGGACCCGGGCCGCGTGGGCCACCGCCGCGAGCAGTACGGCGTACAGGCCGAAGGCCCACATCGCCTCGCGCGGCGTCGACACCACGACGACCACGAAGGCGAAGGACGCGGCGAGCTTGGTGTGCGGCGGCAGGCCGTGCACGGCGGAGTGGCCGTGCCGGTAGAGCCGGTGGGCGTGGCCCGCGCCCACGTCAGACGGCCGTTTCGGTGGTGCTCGGGGAGACGTCGTCGCCCCGCCGCCTGCGCACCGCCCAGAACACGGCGCTGCCCGCGACGACGGTGACGCCGACGCCGATCACGCCCGCCAGGCCCCCGGAGACCCGGGCGTCGGTGATGTCCTTGACGCCGTAGTCGGCGAGCGGGGAGTCGGCGGAGGCGTGCTCCTCGGCCTTCGCGTCGATGCCCTTGTCGGAGGCGACCTTCTCCAGGCCGTCGGGGTCGGCGGAGGCGTAGAAGCTGACGAAGCCGGCGAGGACCAGGGAGGCGACGAGCCCGGTGATCCACACCGTGCGGTGCGAGCGGGCGGCGGCGGGCGCGGGGGCCGGGGCGCCGCCGGAAGGGGCGCCGGAGGGGGCGTCGACCAGTTCGCCGTTCACCCGCAGCCTGAGCTTCCGCTGAAGCCCGCGCGCCCCGTACACCAGGTCCGGGCGCACGGCGATGACGGCGCCGACGGTCAGCGCGGTGATCGCGGCCTCGCCGATGCCGATCAGCACGTGCACGCCGACCATCGCGGTGGCGACCTTGCCGATGGAGACGTCGGTGGTGCCGCCGATCCAGTACAGGAGCGTGAAGGCGAGGGCGGCGGCCGGGACGGAGACGAGCGCGGCGACGAACGAGGCGACGGTGACCGAGCGGCGGGTGCGCGGCAGGACCTTCACCAGGCCCCGGAAGAGGGCGTAGGCGACGACCGTGGTGACGATCGCCATGTCGGTGATGTTCACGCCGAGCGCGGTCAGGCCGCCGTCGGCGAAGAGGATGCCCTGCATGAGCAGGACGACGGAGACACACAGCACGCCGGTGCAGGGCCCGACGAGGATGGCGGCCAGCGCGCCGCCGAGCAGATGCCCGCTGGTCCCGGCCGCGACCGGGAAGTTCAGCATCTGCACGGCGAAGATGAAGGCCGCGACCAGCCCGGCCAGCGGCGCCGTCCGCTCGTCCAGTTCCCGGCGCGCGCCGCGCAGGCTGACCGCGATGGCGCCCGCGGCGACGACTCCGGTCACGGCGGAGGTCGGGGCGTTGATGAATCCGTCAGGTACATGCACGGTTCGATGATAGAGACCAATTGCAACTCGTTCGCAAGAGCGAGGTAAAGGCTGATCTCACATGTGATATCCGGCTCACAGGGCGTGAGCCGGGAAATATGGGACATTGGAGTGGGGGTGGACGCACAGCTTCACCACAGGTGGCACAGCGTAAGGGGCGACCCCATGTCCGTAGTCGAACAGTACGCACGAGCCCACATCCTGACGGACGCGGACCTCCCCGACCAGGACGACGGCGGAGCGATACCCGTCGTCCTGCGCTACGACCCCGAGCTGGACCCCGCCAAGGTGTGCGTCGCCCTGCCCGGCAGGGGCGGCCGGGCGTCCCGCTCCCGCGAGTGGACCTTTTCCCGCGCGCTGCTGGAGCAGGGCCTGCGGGCGCCCGCCGGGAGCGGCGAGGTGCGGGTGTGGCCCTGCGGCCGGGTGCAGGCCGTGGTCGAGTTCCACTCCCCGCAGGGCTGCTCGGTGGTCCAGTTCGAGAACAAGGCACTCATCCGCTTCCTGCGCCGTACCTACCAGGCGGCCGCGCAGCCGGTGGCCCACTGAGCACCCGGTGGCGGACGGTGGGTGTCAGCCGCCCGCCTTGAGCAGCGCCGCGACCATCGGACCCGCGGTGTCGCCGCCGTGCCCGCCCTGCTGGACCACGCCCGCCGCCGCCAGGTCTCCCCGGTACGCGGTGAACCAGCCGTTGGGCTTCTCCTGGCCGTCGACCTCGGCCGAGCCGGTCTTCGCGCCGACGTCGCCGCTCACCCCGGCCATCGCCTCCGCGGCCGTGCCGTACGCCGCCGTGTAGGACATCAGCTCGCGCAGCGCGCCGAGCGTCTGGCCCGACATGGTGCGCGAGGCCGTGGCGAGCGCCCGCCCGTCGACCGACGGGGCGACCAGGTACGGCTGGTGGAAGCTGCCCGACTTCACGGTCGCCGACACCGACGCCATGTTCAGCGGGTTCATCCGCACCCCGCCCTGGCCGATGAGGGAGGCGGCCATCTGGGCCTTGCTCTCCACCGGCACCCTGCCGTCGAAGGTGGACACGCCGACCGACCAGTTGTTCATGGACAGGCCGAAGACCTCCTTCGCCTGCCTGGTCAGGTCGTCGTCCTTCAACTCGGGGGCCTGGCTGATGAAGGCGGTGTTGCAGGAGCGGGCGAAGCTCGCCTTGAAGGTGCCGTCCTTGATCTCGAACTTGTCGTCGTTCTGGAACTTCCAGCCGCCGTAGCTGAAGAACTTCGGGCACGGGTGCTTCTCGTTCACGGACGCCAGGTTCTTCTCCAGCAGCATCGAGGCCGTGATGACCTTCATGGTGGAGCCGGGGGCGAGTGAGCCGAGGAAGGCGGTGTTGAAGCCGTGCCCGCCGTTGGCGACCGCGAGGACCTCACCGGTGGAGGCGCGCAGCAGCACCACCGACGCGCCCTTCCTGCCGTCCACCTGCTTCTCGGCGGCGGCCTGGAGGGCGGGGTCGAGCGTCGTCCTGAGCGTGCCGGGGGTGCCCTTGCTCAGCTCCAGCAGGGTCTTGTCGGAGACGTCACCGGCGCCGGACTCCTTGGAGCCCTTCCCGTCACCGTCCGCCCCGCCGCGCACCACGCGCAGTTCGACGCCGGGGGTGCCGCCGGACTTCTTGCCGTACTTGTCGCGCAGGCCGTCCAGGACGGTGCCCAGGGAGGGGTACTTCTTGGCGGTGAGCTCAACGCCGTTGCGGTCCAGCGCCTTGACCGGCGGGTCGCCGGCCTTCCCGGTGACCAGCTTGTCGCCGTCCCTCAACTCCGGGTGCACGACGGCGGCGTGCCAGTCGACGCGGGGTTCGCCGTCGCCCTCCCGGCGGACGACGGTGAGCGCGCTGTCGTACGCCAGCGGCTCGGCCGCCTGCCCGTAGGCGACGGTGGCCTTCACGGCGAACGGGACCTTCTCCCCGGCCGGGGTGCCCGCGGTGAAGGTGGCGTCCTTGATGCGGGCGTCCTTGGTGTAGCCGGTGAGCAGCGCCTTCGCGGCCGCGGCGTCGTCGGTCGCGGCGGCCGCGCCGGCCACGTCGCCCCGCTGCCAGGCGGTCAGGAACCGCTGGGCGGTCGAGGTGACCTCGGCCGCCGTCAGCGGGCCCGACTTCACCTTCTCCGCCGCCGCCGCGGACTTCGTGCGCGCGCTGTCCTCGCCGTCGGCCCCGCCGCCGTACATCGCGTAGGCACCGAATCCGGCCCCGGCCACGACCACGGCGGCGACACTGCCGATCACGGCGGGTTTCGTCCTGCGCCGCTCGGTGGCGGCGTCCCTTCTGCTGCCCACTGCGTCCCGTTCCTCGGTGCGTTCGGTGCGTTCGGTGCGTTCGGTGCCTTCAGCGCCGGATGCCTCCGGCAACGCGGACCACAGTAGGGCCACCCATGGCCAGTGGTCTGCCTCAGCCGCCGACTCGTAGCACGTCTGCGACGATCGGCCCGGCCGCGTCGCCACCGTGGCCGCCCTCCTCGGTCATCGCCGCCGCCGCGACGTCGTCGCGGAAGGCGGTGAACCAACTGTTGGAGACCGCCTGCCCGTCGACCTCGGCCGACCCGGTCTTGGCACCGATGTCGCCGCGGAGCCCGGACATCGCCTCGACGGCGGTGCCCTGGGTGGCGGTGAGCCGCATCATCTGCCTGAGCTGGGAGGCGGTGCCCTGCGGCAGCCCCTTGGCGGTGGCCGGCTCCCGGTCGTCCAGGTCGAACGGGACCAGATAGGGCTGGCGGAACTCGCCGGTGATGGCCGTCGCGGTGACCGAGGCCATGTTCAGCGGGTTCATCTGGACCTGGCCCTGCCCGATGGCGTTGGCCGCGCGGTCCGGGCCCCCGGAGGCGGGGACGCGGCCGTCGAAGGACACGATGCCGGTCTGCCAGTTGTCCTGCCCGAGCCCGAAGCGCTCCTCGGCCTCCTGCGTCAACGAGGCGTCCGTGAGCGGCTTCTCGTCGATGAGCTTGATGAATCCGGTGTTGCAGGAACGCAGGAAGGTGTTGGCCAGCGTGGCACCCGGGTTGGGCTTCATGTTGGTCAGGTTCTTGAAGGTCTGGCTCTGCCAGGTCGCCGTGTCGGGGCAGGGCGCCGGACCGTTCATCGAGGTCACGCCGTTGTCGATGAGCATGGCCGCGGTGATGATCTTCATGGTGGAGCCGGGGGCGACGCGTCCCTGGAAGGCCGCGTTGAAGCCGTCCGCGCGGTTGTTGGCCACGGCCAGGACCTCACCGGTGCTCGGCTTCACCGCGACCACGGAGGACTCCCCGTACCGCTTCACCGCCTTCTCGGCCGCGGCCTGGACGCTCGCGCTGAGCGTCGTCCTGAGCTTCCCGGGCTCGCCCTCGGTCAGCGTCAGCAGCGGGGTGTCCGGCGCCTGCGTGCTCGTGTGCCGGACCACCAGCTCGACGCCGGGGGTGCCGCCGGCCTCGGAGCCGTACCGCTCCCGCAGGGTGGCGAGGACCGGCCCGAGCGAGGGGTACTTCTCCTTCGTCAGCACGGTGCTGCCGTCCCGTCCGACGGCCTGGATCTGCGGGGTCGCGGACTCCTCGGTGACCAGGGTGTCCCCGTCCTTCAGCCCGGGATGCACGACGGAGGGCGTCCAGTCCACCAGTGGCCGCCCGCTGGTCTCCCCGCGCACCACGGTCAACCGGCTCTCGTAGCCGAACGGCTTGGTCGTCCCCTCGTACGACACCTTCGCCTTCACGGTGAACGGTACGGAGGTGCCGGTCGCCCTGCCCGGCGTGATCTCGACGCCGCCGATGTGCGCCTCCTCGCCGTAGGCCGTCAGCAACGTCCCGGCGACCGAGGCGTTGTTGGTGTACGACGCGGCGGTCGTGGCGTCGCCCTTCTCCCAGGCGGCGAAGAACTTCTCGCTCGCCTCCGCGACCTCGTCCGCACTCGGCGGCCCGCTCTTGGCCTCCGTCCCGGACCCGCCTCCGTCCAGCGCGGACACCATGTTGTAGGCGCCGTACCCGGCACCGCCCACCATCACGGCCAACACCCCGCCTATGACGGCGACCTTCACCCCCCTGCCCATGGGCAGTCCCCTCCCCGTCAGACCTTCCGCACGCTTTCTTGAACGCGTTCAGAAGTAGTTGTAGGTGCACTCTATGTGCCGGGGGTGACCAGCGGTACGGGTGTTTCCGATTGGTGGCCAAAAGGAGACCCGGGGCGTCTCGGGTCGCACTCGAGTCGTGATGTGTACGTGTACGTGTGCGTACACGGGTAAAGTGAGAGGTCTGGATCCAGCCCTACACCCGGGAAGGGGCAGAGCATGTCAGACGCCACCATCCGAGCACGGTCCGAGACCCGTGACCGCCTTGCCTCCGTCGCCGAAGCCGAGGGGATGAGCCTGCGCGCCTGGCTCGACCAGCTCGCGGAGGCGGTCAGGACTCCGGCCGAGCGGGCCGAGGAAGCCGAGCGTACGCGGCAGATCCTCCAGGAGTGGACCGGGTACGACCCTGCCGCACCCGACGCCGAGGCGGATGCGATCCTCGCTCGCCGTATCGCGGAGGCCAAGTTCGCGTGAACGAACTGCACATGGTGCTGGACACCGGCGCGCTGGTTTCCCTACGAGGCAACCCGCTGGTGTCCCGCTTGGTCTACCAGGCCACCAGCAGCCCCGGGACCCGCCTTTACGCGGCGGCGTGCGCGCTGGTGGAGGCGGACCGGACATATCCGGGGCTGGCTGAGCATGTGGCACAGCTCCCGGCAGTCGACATCCTCCCTCTGGATCTGAGCGCTGTGCTGAGCCTGTCGGGCACGGACGGGTGGGGCCTCCCTCACACGCAGCATGTCGCCCAGCCGTCGGAGGAACGCCCGCACGGCGCTGTGGTGGCGACCGTCAGCCCCGAGGACTGGAAGGGGCGTCCGGTGCGGTTGCTGTCCCTCGCCCTGGACGAGTGATCGGCTGGCTTCTCATCCCCGCTCGGCGGCAGTGGCATCTCCTGGAAAGCCGTAGCCCCTGTTGAGGGCAGCGTGCAATGGGAGCGGAGCCGCTGCTGCCCACCGGCCGGAAGACGGGGGAGACCGAGGAAGTGGTCGGGGCGGCCGCCCCTAGCCATCATGTAATGCACATCTCCTTGAGGCCGACCATGGGGGCACGGAGTGCCGCTGTGCCCCCGCGACCCTTTCTGCCCGGCTACACCCACGTATCCAGCCACATGCGCGCCCGCCACTCCTCCATAGGAATCGCCGTGCCCGTGTACAGGGGCCAGAAGTAGATGAAGTTCCAGGCGATGAGGAGGACCAGGACGCCCGCTCCCGTCGCGCCCGCGACCCGGCGGGTGTCGGAGCAGCCCGGGGGGCCGATGATCGCGCCCAGCAGCATCGCCACCGCCAGGCACAGGAACGGGACGAAGACGACGGCGTAGAAGAGGAAGATCGTGCGCTCCTGGTACAGGAACCAGGGGAGGTAGCCGGCGGCCACGCCGCAGGCGATGGCGCCCGCGCGCCAGTCGCGGCGGAAGAGCCAGCGCCACAGGACGTACAGCAGGGCGAAGCAGCCCACCCACCACAGCAGGGGCGTGCCCAGTGCCAGCACTTCGCGGGCGCACTTCTCGCCCGCGTCGACCGGGCAGCCGTCCGAGCCGGCCGCGGGCGACTCGTAGAAGTAGGAGACCGGGCGGCCCAGGACGATCCAGCTCCAGGGGTTCGACTGGTAGGTGTGCGGCGAGGTGAGGTGGGTGTGGAATTCCAGCACCTGGTTCTCGTAGTGCCACAGGCTGCGCAGCCAGTCCGGGAAGAGCCACGACCAGGAGCTGTGCGCGCCGTCCTTCGCGGCCCAGTCGCGGTAGTAGCCGCCGGTGCCGTCGGAGGGGGAGAGGATCCAGCCGAGCCAGGAGAGGAGGTACGTCGCCAGGGCCACCGGGACCGTGGAGAGGAAGGCCAGGCCCAGGTCGCGGCGCAGTACCGCGCGGTAGGGGCGGTGGGCGCCCGCCACGCGGCGTGAGCCCGCGTCCCACAGCACGGCCATCACGCAGAAGGCCGCCATCACGTACAGGCCGTTCCACTTGGTGGCCGCCGCCAGGCCCAGCATCAGGCCCGCCGCCAGGCGCCAGGGGCGCCACCCGAGGCGGAGGGTCTCCGCGACGTGCGCGTCGGGGCGGACGCGGCCGTCCTCGTCCACCGGGAGCGCCGCGGCGAGTCTCCGCCGGGCCTTGTCGCGGTCGACGACCAGGCAGCCGAAGGCGGCCAGCACGAAGAACATCAGCACGCCGTCCAGCAGCGCGGTGCGGCTCATCACGAAGTGCAGGCCGTCCAGCGCCATCAGGGCGCCCGCCAGGCACCCGAGGAGGGTCGAGTGGAACAGCCGGCGGCCGATCCGGCACAGCAGCAGCACCGACAGCGTGCCGAGCAGCGCCGTCATGAAGCGCCAGCCGAAGGGGTCGAAGCCGAACAGCAGCTCGCCGAGGCCGATGACGTACTTGCCGACCGGCGGGTGCACGACGTACGCCGCGTCGGTCGGGATCGGGACGTTCCCGCCCGAGTTCAGGATCAGGTCGTTGGCGTTCTTGTCCCAGTTGACCTCGAAGCCGCGGTGGATCAGCGCCCACGCGTCCTTGGCGTAGTACGTCTCGTCGAATATCACCGCCTTCGGGCTGCCCAGGTTCCAGAACCGCAGCACCCCCGCGAGCAGCGCCACCAGCAGCGGTCCGCCCCACGCCGACCAGCGCACGACCCGGTCGGCGAGCGGCTTCGACAGGCCCAGGAAGACCCACAGGCGCGGACTGGGGCTCGTGTACGGCGGCACCAGCCGGTCGCGGACGTCGCCGGCCGCGGGCCCCGCCGTGTAGCCGAAGCGGCGCAGCCGCTGCTGCCAGGTGGGCGGCTCGTCGTGCGGGGCCTGGCCCTGCCGGGTGTCCGTGGAGGACGCGGTACTGGTCACCGCGCCATCGTAGGGAACCGCGCTGTGCGCGTCCCGCGCATGGGGCTGACGGGTGCGGATACGTTCCCCTTCCGGGCGGACTGGGAGGATGGGGGAGTGACTGGAACCCTTGTACTCGCGGGCACCCCCATCGGCGACGTCCAGGACGCCCCGCCCCGGCTCGCCGCGGAACTGGCCGGCGCGGACGTCGTCGCCGCCGAGGACACCCGGCGGCTGCGCCGGCTCACCCAGGCGCTCGGCGTCGCACCGGCGGGGCGGGTCGTGTCGTACTTCGAGGGCAACGAGTCCGCCCGTACGCCGGAACTGGTCGAGGAGCTGGTGGGCGGCGCCCGGGTGCTGCTGGTCACCGACGCCGGGATGCCGTCGGTGTCCGACCCCGGGTACCGGCTGGTCGCCGCCGCCGTCGAGCGCGGCGTCCGGGTCACCGCGGTCCCCGGCCCCTCCGCCGTGCTGACCGCGCTCGCCCTGTCCGGGCTGCCGGTCGACCGGTTCTGCTTCGAGGGCTTCCTGCCCCGCAAGGCCGGCGAGCGGCTGACCCGGCTGCGCGAGGTCGCCGGGGAGCGGCGGACCCTCGTCTACTTCGAGGCCCCGCACCGGCTCGACGACACCCTCGCCGCCATGGCCGAGGTCTTCGGCGCCGACCGGAGGGCCGCCGTCTGCCGGGAGCTGACCAAGACGTACGAGGAGGTCCGGCGGGGCGGGCTCGGCGAACTGGCCGCGTGGGCCGGTGAAGGGGTGCGGGGCGAGATCACCGTCGTCGTCGAGGGAGCGCCGGACACGGGGCCGGAGGAGATCGGCGCCGAGGAGCTGGTGCGCAGGGTGCGGGTGCGCGAGGAGGCGGGGGAGCGGCGCAAGGAGGCGATCGCCGCGGTGGCCGCCCAGGCCGGCGTGCCCAAACGGGAGGTGTTCGACGCGGTGGTGGCGGCGAAGAACGCGGGGAGCTGAGGGGATCCGGGGTGATCCGCGGAGATAGGAGGTGATACGAGGTGATACGAGGTGATCGGAAGGGCTCGGCTTGACCTCGGCCACCCCCGTCCTTGGCCCGCTCCTGACCTAGCGGGCACTCCTGCCAAGGGCAGCCCAAATCGGCACAAACACTCGGCAGCGGCTGGTGCTTTCCCGCTGGTGGAGGAGTCCACTGGAGGAAGGAACCAAACGAACCGAAGGAGCCGGGATGAGCATGAGTGAGAGCACCGTGCGGACCCGAGTACGTGCCGGTGCCACCGCCGTCGTCCACGAGTCGTACTCCTTCGCCTGCATGCGCTGCGGGCACGGCTGGGAGCAGTCGTTCGAGATCGAGCACCACACGGACACCGACGGCCACGCGTTCGTGCTCTACGTCGCGGACGGCCGCGTCGTACCCTCTCCGCTGACCCGGCCGACCTGTGCGGCCTGCGACAGCCACGTCATACGCATCCTGCGCCCGGGCCGGGTCGCCTCCGTGCGCGGCACCACCCACGGCGCCCACCAGGTGCCCCCGGCCGGCCCCCTGGAGGTGCCGCGGGTGCCCGAGGCGCCGGGGCCGATGGCGCCGGGACTGTCCGGCGAACGCCGGCACTGGCACGTGGCCGACCTGCTGCACGTCCTGCACCTCCACCGCAGGGCGAGCTAGGGCCTGTTGCGAAAGTGGATCTTGTTCGTTGATGATCACGTCCTGTGAGACGTGGGGATCTGACGAATGGCCAGTGGGCCCGGCTTGAGCCTCT
>NZ_JODM01000036.1 GCF_000717995.1 Streptomyces violaceorubidus | reverse complement strand
CGTGGACGCCGCCCACCAGCGCGGCATGCGCGTGATCATCGACTTCGTCATGAACCACACCAGCGACCAGCACCCGTGGTTCCAGGAGTCCCGCAAGAATCCCGACGGCCCCTACGGCGACTACTACGTCTGGGCCGACGACGACACCCGGTACGCCGACGCGCGCATCATCTTCGTCGACACCGAGGCCTCCAACTGGACCTACGACCCGGTGCGCGGCCAGTACTACTGGCACCGCTTCTTCTCCCACCAGCCGGACCTCAACTACGAGAACCCGGCCGTCCAGGAGGAGATGCTGGCCGCCCTGAAGTTCTGGCTGGACCTGGGGGTCGACGGCTACCGTCTGGACGCCGTGCCCTATCTGTACGCCGAAGAGGGCACCAACTGCGAGAACCTGCCCGCCAGTCACGCCTTCCTGAAGCGGGTCCGCCGGGAGATCGACGCGCAGTACCCGGACACCGTGCTGCTGGCGGAGGCCAACCAGTGGCCGGAGGACGTCGTCGACTACTTCGGCGACTACTCCACCGGCGGCGACGAGTGCCACATGGCGTTCCACTTCCCCGTCATGCCGCGCATCTTCATGGCGGTCAGAAGGGAGTCCCGCTACCCGGTCTCGGAAATCCTCGCCAAGACCCCCGCGATCCCCTCCGGCTGCCAGTGGGGCATCTTCCTGCGCAACCACGACGAGCTGACCCTGGAGATGGTCACCGACGAGGAACGCGACTACATGTACGCGGAGTACGCCCGACCTGCGACCCCGGCCGCCTCTACCTGCCCACGATCATGGACCCGGTCTACGGCTACCAGGTGACGAACGTCGAGGCGTCCATGGCCTCGCCGTCCTCGCTGCTGCACTGGACCCGCCGCATGATCGAGATCCGCAAGCAGAACCCCGCCTTCGGCCTGGGCACCTACACCGAGCTGCCCTCCTCCAACCCCGCCGTCCTCGCCTTCCTGCGGGAGTACGAGGACGACCTGGTGCTGTGCGTGAACAACTTCGCGCGGTTCGCCCAGCCCACCGAGCTGGACCTGCGCGAGTTCGCCGGACGCCATCCGGTCGAGCTGTTCGGCGGGGTCCGCTTCCCCGCCATCGGTGAACTGCCGTACCTGCTGACCCTCGGGGGCCACGGCTTCTACTGGTTCCGGCTCACCCGAGTCGCATCCCGCATCGGCCGCCGCGCTTGAGCGTGGGCCGAGGAAAGGACGCGTCACCATGCCGAAGACCGCACCCCTGCGCACGAGACGCGGGCAGCTCGCCGAGCCGATGGCGTCGCTCGGCGAGTTGCTGCGCCAGTGGCTGCCGCGCCAGCGCTGGTTCGCGGGCAAGGACCGGCCCGTGGCCGAGCTGGGTCTGCTGTCGATGACCGAGCTGTTCCCCGGCTGTCTGCACCTCCTGGTGCACGCCGGGCAGGGTTCCGTGCCCTCCCCGGGCGGTGCTCCCCCGGCCGGGGACTGCTACCAGCTGCTGCTCGGCGTGCGCGAGCAGCCCTCTCCGCGGCTGGGCCGGGCCATCATCGGACAGGTGCAGGACGGGCCGCTGGCGGGTCGCACGGTCTACGACGCGCTGCACGACCCCCGGACCGCGCAGCTGCTCCTCGAACGGCTCCGGCACCCGGGCAAGGCGGGCCCCCTGCGCTTCGAGGCCGACCCCGCGCGGCCGGTGCCCGGCGATCTCGCGCCGCGGCTGCTGGACGCCGAGCAGTCCAACTCCTCGCTCATCTACGGCGACGAGTTCATCCTGAAGCTGTTCCGCCGCATCCAGCCGGGAGTCAACCCCGACCTGGAGGTGCCCGACGCGCTGGCCCGCCAGGGCTGCGGGCGGGTCCCCGCGCCGGTGGCGTGGATGCGCACGACCCATCCGTACCAGGCGACGCTCGGCGTGCTCCAGCCCTTCCTGCACGGCGCCTCCGACGGCTGGACCCTCTCCCTGAACGCGCTCGCCGCCGGGGACGAGTTCACGGCGCAGGCCCACGAACTGGGGCAGGCGATGGGCGACGTGCACCTCGCCCTGGCCTCCGCCTTCCCGGTCGGCGCGCCCGGCGAGAACGGCCGCACGGCGGCGGCGATGACCGAGCGGCTGACCGCGGCGGCACACTGCGTACCGGCGTTGCAGCCGTTCGTCCCGGGCCTCAGGGCGGCGTTCGCGGCGCTGTCGACCTGCGACTCGGGGCCGCCCGCCCAGCGCATCCACGGCGACCTCCACCTGGGTCAGGTGCTGCGGGCCGGCCGGGACTGGTTCGTCATCGACTTCGAGGGCGAACCCTCCCGCCCGCTGGCCGAGCGGCGCAGCGCCCACTCCCCCGTCCGCGACATCGCGGGCATGCTGCGCTCCTTCGACTACGCCGCCCGCCAGCGCCGCCCGTGGCGCCCGGAGTGGGCGCGCCGCTGCCGTGAGGCGTTCTGCGCGGGCTACGCCGCCCGCGCCGGATGGGACCCCCGCAAGAAGCACGGCCTGCTGCGCGCCTACGAGACCGACCGTGCCGTGTACGAGGTGCTGTACGAGGCCCGGCACCGCCCCGACTGGCTTCCCGTACCCATGGCGGCGATCGAACGACTCGCCGTGAGAGGAGACTGACCCGTGGCCCTCCGCGACACCTCGATCCCCGAGCCGTCCGGCCCCGTGGCGCCCGCGCCCGGCGCGTGCGCGACCGCGCCGCCCCTGGACCCCCACGACCGGGGGCGCCTGCTGGCGGGCGCCCACCACGACCCGCACGCCCTGCTGGGCGCCCACCCGGTGCCCGGCGGTGTCGTCTTCCGGGCGCTGCGCCCCTTCGCCCGCGAGGTGGGTGTGGTCGTCGACGGCGAGTGCCACGCCCTCGCCTCGGAGGAGGACGGCCTGTTCTCCGGCGTCCTGCCGCTGACCGGGATCCCGGCGTACACCCTGGCGGTGGCGTACGAGGACGGGGAGGCCCGACAGACGCACGACCCGTACCGCTTTCTGCCCGCCCTCGGCGAGCTGGACCTGCACCTGATCGGTGAGGGCCGGCACGAACAGCTGTGGCGGGCGCTCGGCGCCGAGCCGATGACGCACGAGGGCGTCGCCGGCACCCGGTTCACGGTGTGGGCGCCGAACGCCCAGGGCGTGCGGGTCGCCACCGACTTCACGCACTGGGACGGCACGGCGTTCCCCATGCGTTCGCTGGGTTCGTCCGGGGTGTGGGAGCTGTTCCTGCCGGGCGTCGGCGAGGGCACCCGGTACAAGTTCGAGATCCACTCCCGCTACGGGCACCGGTTCCTCAAGGCCGACCCGATGGCCCGCGCGGCCGAGGAGCCGCCGAACACCGCGTCCGTGGTGACCGCCTCGCACTACGAGTGGGGCGACGCGCGATGGATGCGGACCCGGGCCGGCACTCCCGTGCACGAGGCGCCGTTCTCGGTGTACGAGGTGCACCTGCCGTCCTGGCGGCCCGGCCTGACCTACCGCGAGCTGGCCGAGGAACTGCCCGCGTACGTGAAGGACCTGGGCTTCACCCACGTCGAACTGATGCCGGTCGCCGAGCACCCCTACGGGCCGTCCTGGGGCTACCAGGTCACCGGCTTCTACGCGCCGACCGCGCGCCTCGGCTCGCCCGACGACTTCCGGTACCTGGTCGACGCGCTGCACCGGGCCGGGATCGGCGTGATCATGGACTGGGTGCCGGCGCACTTCCCGAAGGACGACTGGGCACTGGGCCGCTTCGACGGCGACCCGCTGTACGAGCCCGGGGACTCCCGGCGCGCGGAGCACCCGGACTGGGGCACGTACACCTTCGACTTCGCGCGGACCGAGGTGCGCAACTTCCTGGTGGCCAACGCCGTGTACTGGTGCGAGGAGTTCCACATCGACGGGCTGCGCGTGGACGCCGTCGCCTCGATGCTGTACCTGGACTACTCGCGCGACTCCGGCCAGTGGGAGCCCAACCAGTACGGCGGCCGGGAGGACCTGGCGGCCATGGCCTTCCTCCAGGAGATGAACGCCACCGTCTACCGGCGCTGCCCCGGCGTGGTCACCATCGCCGAGGAGTCGACCGCGTGGGGCGGGGTGACCCGGCCGACCGACACCGGCGGCCTCGGCTTCGGCCTGAAGTGGAACATGGGCTGGATGCACGACTCGCTGGAGTACGTCGCCCACGAGCCGGTGCACCGCAAGTACCACCACCACGAGATGACGTTCTCGATGGTGTACGCGTACAGCGAGAACTACGTGCTGCCGATCTCCCACGACGAGGTGGTGCACGGCAAGCAGGCGCTGGTGTCGAAGATGCCGGGCGACTGGTGGCAGCGGCGTGCGAACCTGCGCGCCTACCTGGGCTTCATGTGGGCGCACCCGGGCAAGCAGCTGCTCTTCATGGGGCAGGAGTTCGCGCAGGGCGCGGAGTGGTCGGAGAAGTCGGGGCCCGAGTGGTGGCTCCTGGACGAGGGCTACCACTCGGCGGGCGACCACCGCGGGGTGCGGGACCTGGTCCGGGAGCTCAACACCCGTTACGCGCGCACTCCGGCGCTGTGGCAGCGCGACACCGACCCGGCGGGCTTCCGGTGGGTCGCGGTCGACGCGGCCGAGGACAACGTCTTCGCCTTCCTGCGGTACGGCGCGGACGGCGCCCCGCTGCTGGCGGTGTCGAACTTCTCGCCGGTCGTACGGCACGAGTACGGGCTCGCCGTCGGTGACGAGGCCGCCGCCTGGCAGGAGGTGCTCAACACCGACGCCGAGGAGTACGGCGGCAGCGGCGTGGGCAACGCGGACCCGGTGAAGCCGGAGGACGGGAGCATCCGGATCACGCTGCCCCCGCTGGCGACGGTGTGGCTGATGCCGTACGCCCTGTGAGCCGACCAGGTGTCCGACCGGCTGTTCGGGGCAGTCGGTCGTGGCACCGGCCCACAGAAAGGCGGCACCACGTGCGCACCGTCGGAGTGGAGGAGGAACTCCTCCTGGTCGATCCCGCGACCGGTGAGCCGCGGGCGCTGTCCGCCGCCGTGCTCGCCCGGGCCTTCCAGGACGATTCCGGTCAGGACGTCTTCGAGAAGGAGCTGCACGAGCAGATGCTCGAGTTCGCCACGCATCCGCAGGCGGACATGGAGCGGCTGCACGCGGAGATCGTCCGCTGCCGCGGCGAGGCCGGGCGGCATGCCGGGGGGATCGGGTGTGCCGTGGCCGCGCTCGCCACCTCCCCGCTGCCGGTGACGCCCGCCATCGGCGTGAACCGGCGCTACGAGTGGATGGCCGAGCAGTACGGCGTGGTGGTCCACGAGCAACTGGTCCTCGGCTGCCACGTGCACGTCTCGGTCGACTCCGACGAGGAGGGCGTCGCGGTGATCGACCGGGTGCGGCCCTGGCTGCCGGTGCTGGCCGCGCTGAGCGCGAACTCGCCGTTCTGGCAGGGCCGGGACTCCTCCTACAGCAGCTACCGCAGCCGGGTCTGGCAGCGCTGGCCGTCCGCCGGTCCCACGGAGCTGTTCGGCTCGGCGGAGCGCTACCACCGCCGGGTCGCGGACATGGTCGCCACCGGGACGATCCTGGACGACGGGATGGTCTACTTCGACGTCCGGCTCTCCCCGCGGTACCCCACGGTCGAGTTCCGGGTCGCCGACGTCTGCCTGGACGCCTCGACGGCCGTCGTCCTGGCCGCGCTCGCCCGCGCGCTGGTCGACACGGCCGCCCGGGAGTGGCGCCGGGGCGCGGAACCGGCCGGCGACAGCGTGAGCATGCTCCGCCTCGCGGCCTGGCGGGCCGCCCGCTCGGGGCTGACCGAGGAGTTGCTGCTCCCCGAGACGATGCGACGGATGCCGGCCGAGAGGGTCGTACGGGCCCTGATCGAGCACACCGGGGAGGCCCTCGCGGCCGCGGGCGACCTGGAGCGGGTGCGCGAGGGTGTCGACGCGTTGCTGCGGCACGGCAACGGCGCCCGGGTGCAGCGCGAGCTGCTGGAGCGCACGGGCAGCCTGCGGGAGGTCGTCGCCGCGTGCGTGCGCCGTACCCAGGCGACCTGAGCGGTCAGTAGATCAGGGCCAGGGCGTAGCCCAGCAGACCCACCGCGAAGATCAGCACGACGGCGAGGATCAGGGCCATCGGCCCCTTGCTCCAGCCCTTGGCCGGATTGCTGAGCAGGTCCTGGGGGCCTGCCTCGGGCATGCTGCTCTCCGCCGGCGGGGTCTCCCCGGGCGGCACCCCGCCGCCGGGCTCCAGGCCGGTGCTGAGCCGGGGTTCGGGATCAGGATTCACGTAGGTCATGGTCCCCGGGTCCCCCGATTCCGGCCGGGTCACCGGGTGAGAACACTTCCGCGTTCCCGACCCCCTGCCGCCTGCGGCTGAGCTAGCCTCCGAGCACCGTCGGCCACGGTGTCCGTCGGCGGCGTCACCGTCCGTACACGACAGGAGCCGGCGCATGCGCGAGACCGCACTCGCTCCCCGGGCCGTCCCGCCGCTGACCGGCTCGCTGGCCGACAGCCTCTTCGAGACGGCCGCCCGCACACCCACGCTGCCGATGCTCGCCCGGCGCCGCGGCCCCGGCTCGGCGGTCTGGGACGAGGTGAGCGCCGTGGAGTTCCGCGACGAGGTGGTCGACCTGGCGAAGGGCCTGATCGCGAGCGGGATCTCGCCCGGCGACCGGGTGGCGATCCTGGCCCGCACCCGGTACGAGTGGACGGTCTTCAGTTACGCCCTGTGGACGGTGGGCGCCGAGGTCGTGCCGATCTTCCCGACCTCCTCGCGCGACCAGGTCGAGTGGATCCTGCGGGACGCGGGCTGCGTGGGCGTGCTGGTCGAGGACGAGCAGAGCGTGATGACCGTCGGCTCGGTGTGCGCGTCGCTGCCCGCGCTGCGCCACGTCTGGCAACTGGACGCGGGCGCGCTGGACGCGCTGGTGGCGCGCGGCGCCTTCCTGCCGTTCGCCACGGTCGACTCCATGCGCCGCATCGTGCTGCCCGACTCCACGGCGGTGGTGGCCTACACCTCGGGCACCTCTGGCCGCGCGCTGGGCTGTGCGCTGAGCCACCGCGGTCTGGCCGCCCCGTGCGACACGCTGCTGGCGGGGTGGGGCCACACGGTGGCGCCGCCGGGAGAGCAGGGCGCGGTCCTCGCCTACCTCCCCTTCTCGCACGTGTACGGGCTGATGATCCAGAACCTGTGCGTCCGCGGCGGGTTCCTGCTGGCGCACGAGCCCGTGACGACCGGGGAGGCGCTCTCCTCGGCCCTGCGTTCCTTCCGGCCGACGCACCTGTACGCGGTCCCGTCGGTCCTGGAGAAGATCTACAAGAACTTCCTGCGCAGCGCCCAGCAGGCGGGACACGGTGCCCTGTTCGAGCGGGCCGCGGACACGGCGCGCGACTTCGCCGCCGCACTGGAGCGCCGGCGCCTGGGCCGGGGCGCCGGGCCCGGCTTCGATCTGCGCCTCCAGCACGCCCTGTACGAGCGGACGGTGTACCGGCGGCTGCGCACGGCGCTGGGCGGCCGGGTGAGCCGGGCGACGTCCGGCGGTTCGCCGCTCAGCCGCGAGCTGTCCCTCTTCTACGAGGGCATCGGCGTCTACGTGCACGACGGTTACGGGCTGACGGAGACCAGCGGCGGAGTGACGATGCAGCCGCTGGGCCGGGAGAAGTCGGGCACCGTCGGGCAGCCGCTGCCGGGCACGGAGATCCGGGTGGCCGACGACGGGGAGATCCTGGTGCGCGGGCCGTCGCTGTTCCAGGGGTACGTCGGCGACGGGAGTGCCACCCGCGAGGTGCTGCGCGGCGGCTGGCTGGCCACGGGCGACCTCGGGCACCTGGACGACGAGAACTACCTGGCGATCACCGGCCGCAAGAAGGACGTCATCATCACCAGCGGCGGCAAGAGCGTGGCCCCGGCCGCCCTGGAGCAGCGGCTGCGGATGCACCCGCTGGTCCAACAGGCGGTGCTGGTCGGCGACAACCGGCCCTGCGTCGGGGCGCTGCTCACGCTCGACCCGGAGTTCCTGAGCCACTGGCGGGCCTCCCTGGCCCTGCCGGGCGACGCCCCGGCCCGGGAGGCACGCGAGGAGAACGCGCTGCGGGAGGAGATCGCGCGGGCGGTGGCCGCGGCCAACAGCGCGGTGTCGCGCTCGGAGTCCGTCCGGGTCTTCCGGGTCCTGCCCGCCCCCTTCGACGTGGCGGGCGGCCTGCTCACCCCGTCCATGAAGCTCCGCCGGGACGAGATCGTACGGACCTACGCGCTGGAGATCGACGCGATGTACGCGGCGCGGTCGCACCGCCCGTCGTCGCGGCCGCCGGAGGAGCCGGCCGGCTGGGAGGACGCGGACAGCGTGTTCCTGCGCCGATCCGGTGCCGGCCCCGCCGCCGGAGCGGCACACCGGCGCGACTAGGTCCGGCCGGCACGGGAACTTACCAACGGAAGGAATCCGAAGGAGAAGGCACGACGCCCGGCCGGTGCCGGGCCGGGAAGGCGCAATGGCAGCCGAGTCGCGTTGGGACAGGACACTGGCTTCCGAGGAGATCACGAATCGCACCGCCAGCTTCGCCGGGGAGCTGCACAATGTGACCGGTGCGCGGCTGGTCGCGGAGGAGTTCCTCTACGACCTCGCCCGTGCGGCGCCGCCCGCGGCGCCCGAGCACTGGGACGACATCCTCCTCGTCGTCACCGAGCTGGCGGCCAACGCCGTGCAGTACGCTCCGGGGCCCTTCCAGCTGCGGCTGCGCCGTACCTTCGACGGGGTGCACGTGGTGATGCACGACACCAGCACGACGGAGCCGGCCCCGCGCCCCTTCCATCCGAGCAAGGGCGGCGGCGGCATCGGCTGGCACCTGATCCACACCCTGTCCGAGCAGGTCAGCGTCGTCACCGGGGAACGGGGCAAGGACATCCACGTCTTCCTGCCCTGGTGAGCGGCGCGGACCGGTCAGGGGGCGCCCGGCGCGACGCGCAGGGGCACCAGCGCGCTGATCGTCTTGCCGCCCTGCGGGCGCGGGTCGACGGCGATGTCCCGGGCGAGGCGGGCGACGAGCGGCCAGCCGTAACCGCCGCCACCGGTTCGGGCGGTGGGAAACGCGTACGCGGCCCGGGGCACCACCGCGCTGTTGTCGTGGACGGCGATCCGTATCCCCTCCGGGGTGGGCCGGGCCTCGAAGCCGGCCAGCCCGTCACCGTGCCGGATCGCGTTGGTCACCAGCTCCGAGACCACGAGCAGCAGGTCGACGACGTCCTCCTCGCGCACCTCGCGTCCGGGGCCGCCCCAGGCCGTCCGCGCCACCGACTCCGCGTACGCCCGGGCTCCCGCGGCGCCGCCCCGGGCGCCCGGCGCGGGTACGGGGGCGGGACGGGTCGATGCCGTGGTGACCCCGGCGGTCGTGCTGGTCCGGTCGGCTGGTTCCATGTCAGTGCTGTCCCCGGTTTCCGCGTGCCGTCGTCCGCTTCGGTCCGCCTCGCGGGGCGGTCCCGGGGCGCGTGCCGGCCGGGCGGACGCGACGGTCCGCACCGGCTCCACAGCAGCGGTTACCCGTCCGGGGCCGCCGCATTCGGCGCGGCGGGACCGCTCGGGCGTGACCCGATGCGGGGGTACGCGTCCGGCCGGGTGACACATCGCTTTGTCGGCGCCGGGCACCTGGGTTAGCCTCGGGCGTATTTTTCTCCCGGGGACGAATCCGTGAACTGCGTGAACGCGGACACGGGAGGCCGGACCGCCCGGGCGGTCCGGCAGGGGGTGTCGGGTCCTCACCGCGAGGACCCCCGGGGAGCGGAACGAGGGTGCGCATGACCAGCGACAGCACGGGATCCGTCGACACGGCTCCGGGCGATCAGGAGCTGCGCCGTCTCCTGGCGGGCCTGACGGCCGTGCGGGACGGCGACTTCGGGACCCGTCTGCCGGACGACGCGGACGGCCTGATGGGCGACATCGCCAAGGTCTTCAACGGCATGGTGGACCAGTTGTCCGTGTTCACCTCCGAGGTCACGCGGGTCTCCCGCGAGGTGGGCACCGAGGGTGCCCTGGGCGGGCAGGCCGGCGAGATCCTGGAGCTGAAGAACACCATCAACACCATGGTCGACCAGCTCTCCGCCTTCGCCGACGAGGTCACCCGCGTCGCCCGCGAGGTCGGCACCGACGGGCGGCTCGGCGGCCAGGCCGACGTGCAGGGCGTCAGGGGCCGGCGAGATCCTGGAGCTGAAGAACACCATCAACACCATGGTCGACCAGCTCTCCGCCTTCGCCGACGAGGTCACCCGCGTCGCCCGCGAGGTCGGCACGGCGGGGAACCTGGGCGGTCAGGCCCGGGTGCGCGGGGTGTCGGGCACCTGGAAGGACCTCACCGACAACGTCAACGTGATGGCGTCGAACCTGACCGGGCAGGTGCGCTCCATCGCCCAGGTGGCCACCGCGGTGGCCCGGGGCGACCTGTCGCAGCGGATCACCGTCGACGCGGAGGGCGAGGTCGCGGCGCTGGCCGACGTGATCAACACGATGGTCGACACCCTGTCGGCGTTCGCCGACGAGGTCACCCGCGTGGCCCGCGAGGTCGGCACCGACGGGCGCCTGGGCGGCCAGGCGCACGTGCCGAACGTCGCCGGCACCTGGAAGGACCTCACCGACAACGTCAACTCGATGGCCAACAACCTCACCAACCAGGTGCGCAACATCGCCCTGGTGACGACCGCGGTGGCCCGGGGCGACCTGTCGAAGAAGATCGACGTCGACGCGCGCGGCGAGATCCTCGAACTCAAGACGACGATCAACACGATGGTCGACCAGCTCTCCGCCTTCGCCGACGAGGTCACCCGGGTGGCCCGCGAGGTCGGCACCGAGGGCCGGCTCGGCGGCCAGGCCGAGGTGGAGGGCGTCTCCGGCACCTGGAAGCGCCTCACCGAGAACGTCAACGAGCTGGCGGGCAACCTCACCCGCCAGGTCCGCGCGATCGCCGAGGTCACCTCCGCCGTGGCCGAGGGCGACCTGACGCGCTCGGTCAACGTGGAGGCCTCCGGCGAGGTCGCCGAGCTCAAGGACAACATCAACGCCATGGTGGAGTCCCTGCGCCAGACCACGCGGGCCAACCAGGAGCAGGACTGGCTCAAGACCAACCTGGCCCGCATCTCCGGCCTGATGCAGGGCCACCGGGACCTGCCCGTCGTCGCCGAGCTGATCATGGACGAGCTGGTGCCGCTGGTGTCGGCCCAGTACGGCGCCTTCTACCTCGCCGAGGACGGCGACGAGGGTCCCGAGCTGCGGCTCGTCGGCTCCTACGGCTACCCGCAGGACACCGACAGGCCCACCCGTATCGCCTTCGGCCGCACGCTGGTCGGCCAGGCCGCGCGCAGCCGGCGCACCATCATGGTGAACGAGCTGCCGCCGGGCTACCTGACCGTCTCCTCCGGCCTCGGCGAGGTGGTCCCGGCCGCCCTGGTGCTGCTGCCCATCGTGGTCGAGGGGCAGGTCCTCGGGGTCATCGAGCTGGCCTCGGTCGCTCCGTTCACCCAGATCAACCAGGACTTCCTGGAAATGCTGATGGAGACCATCGGCGTGAACGTCAACACGATCGTGGCCAACGCCAGGACCGACGAGCTGCTCGCCGAGTCCCAGCGCCTGACCGCCGAGCTCCAGGCCCGCTCCGCGGAACTGCAGACGCAGCAGGAGGAACTGCAGCACTCCAACGCCGAGCTGGAGGACAAGGCGTCCCTGCTCGCGGCGCAGAACCGGGACATCGAGGCGAAGAACCTCCAGATCGAACAGGCCCGGCAGGAGCTGGAGGCCCGCGCCCAGCAGCTGTCGCTGGCCTCGAAGTACAAGTCGGAGTTCCTGGCCAACATGAGCCACGAGCTGCGCACCCCGCTCAACAGCCTGCTCATCCTGGCCCAGTTGCTGGCGCAGAACCCCTCGCGCAACCTCACCCCGAAGCAGGTCGAGTACGCGGGCATCATCCACTCGGCGGGCTCGGACCTGTTGCAGCTGATCAACGACATCCTGGACCTGTCGAAGGTCGAGGCGGGGAAGATGGACGTGTCCCCCGAGCGCGTGACGCTGCGCCAGCTCATCGAGTACGTCGAGGCCACCTTCCGCCCCATGACCAGCCAGAAGGGCCTGGAGTTCAGGGTCACCACGGCCGCCGGGGCGCCGGCCGACCTGCTGACCGACGACTCCCGGCTGCGGCAGGTGCTGCGCAACCTGCTGTCCAACGCGGTGAAGTTCACCGAGCGGGGCGGCGTCGAGCTGGCCGTCGAACCGGCACCGGACGACGAGGTGCCGAGGGGTGTGGTCCGGGGCGGGGCGGTGGTCGCCTTCCGGGTGAAGGACACGGGCATCGGCATCCCCGAACAGAACCTGGAGTCGATCTTCGGCGCCTTCCAGCAGGCGGACGGCACCACGAGCCGCAAGTACGGCGGCACCGGGCTCGGCCTGTCCATCACCCGGGAGATCGCGCAGCTCCTCGGCGGTGCGGTCACCGTGGACAGCACGCCGGACCGGGGCAGCACCTTCACCCTGTACCTGCCGGTGGCCCGGCCCGACTTCGAGGACCTGCTGGCCCGCGGTCCGCAGCACATCGGGGCCGACGTGTCGGCCGACGTCCTCGACCGTCCGGTGCCGCTGCCCGAGCTGACCGGCGGCCACCGCCGGCGACCACGGCGCCTGCTGGTCGTGGAGGAGCGTCCGCGCGGTCTGCTGACCCTCGTCGCGGAGAGCGTGGTCGCCGATCTGACGCACGGGCGGGACGACGCGGGAGACAGGCCCGTGCTCGACGTCATCACGGCCGTGGGGGCCGAGGAGGCCGCCGGGGCGCTGGCGGCCGAGCCGTGCCACTGCGTCGTGCTGGAGCTGGGCATGCCGGACGACGAGGCGTCCCGCTTCCTGCACGCGCTGCGGGGCGACTCGGCGCTGGCGAGCGTGCCGGTGCTGGTGCACAGCGGTCACCGCGCGGACGCCGCCGTGGAGGAGGACCTGCGCTCGCGCGCGGCCGGCACCACCCTGGAGTTCCTGGCCGGCCTCGACGAGCTGCGCGAGCGCATCGCCCTGCACCTGGCCGCGGAGGAACCCGGGGACGTGCTGTCCCTGGTGCGGCCGGAGGAGCCGCCGCGCCCGGAGCCGCGGGCCGCTCAGGATCCGCCCGCCGGCCGCACCGTCCTCGTGGTGGACGACGACGCGCGCAACCTGTTCGCGCTCAGCGGGATCCTGGAGCTGCACGGTCTGCGGGTGCTGCACGCGGAGAACGGCCGCCGGGGCATCGAGACCCTCGTGGACCACCCGGAGGTGGCGCTGGTCCTCATGGACGTGATGATGCCGGAGATGGACGGCTACACGGCGACGGCCGAGATCCGCCGGATGCCTCAGTACGCCGAGCTGCCGATCATCGCGGTCACGGCGAAGGCGATGCCCGGCGACCGGGAGAAGAGCCTCGCCTCGGGCGCCAGCGACTACGTCACCAAACCCGTCGACACCCAGGACCTCATCGCCTGCGTCCGACGGTGG
Organism: Streptomyces violaceorubidus; assembly: GCF_000717995.1. Taxonomy (GTDB): domain Bacteria; phylum Actinomycetota; class Actinomycetes; order Streptomycetales; family Streptomycetaceae; genus Streptomyces; species Streptomyces violaceorubidus. Next base: position 50,776 of record NZ_JODM01000036.1, on the reverse strand, counting down.
CTGCCGGTATGAGCACGCCCGAGCAGTCCGGCGAGCCGGGCGGCGTCGACCGGCGGGAGGCGTCCGCGGTCGGCATGACGCCGCTGTCGCCCGTGGGGCGGCTCGCGGCCACGGTGGACCGGCTCAGCCGCGAGGTACGGGCCGCCCAGGCGGAGGCCGAGGGCCGGGCGCTGATCGAGCTGGCCAAGGGCATCCTGGTGGCGCGGCTCGGCTGCGGTCCCGCCGAGGCCGCCCGGCAGCTCGCCGAACTGGCCGAGCAGTCCCAGGTGACGCCGCTGGAGTTCGCGGTCGACGTCATCAACCAGGCCGCGCGGGACCGGATGTCGGAGGTGACGGACGCTTTCCTGGCGGCCACCGCCGCGGTGCGCACCGCCGCCCCCGACGAGGACCCGGACGGCGAAGGCGCCCGGGAGGTCGCGGCCGGGTCCCCCGCCGTACGCCTGCGGGCGGCCGAGAGCGGCGCGCTGGCCGCGGACGACACCCAGGCCGTCGCCGACGCCCTGCTGGAGCAGGCGCTGCGCCCGCTCGGCGCGGTGGCGGTGGCCGTCTGGGCGGCCGGGTACGACGGGTCGCTCACCCTGGTGGGCAGCGCCGGGTTCCCCCCGGCCGAGGCGGACCGCTGGCGGTACGTGCCGCCGGACGTGGCGACGGTGGCACGGCGGGGGCTGACCGAGCGGGCCGGGCAGTGGATCACGTCCCTGGCGGAAACGGGGCTTCCCAGCGTGGGCCGCCACCAGTACCCGGACGGCGGCAGGGTCGCGCTGCCCGCCGGCACCGGGGGACGCGTCCACGGCGTGCTGGAGATCGCCTGGCCGGTGCCGCTGGCCCCGCAGCCGCCCCAGGTGGTCCGTCAGGTGGAGGCCCTGGCGGAGCTGTGCGCGCACACCCTGGAGTCGTACACGCCACCGCGCGACACCGGACAGGAGCCGCGGGTCGTCCCGGACGCGGTGGAGCTGATGGAGCTGGCCGACGGGCTGCACGACCCCGCCCTGGTGCTGGTGCCGCACCTGGACGCGGCGGGGCATCTGGCGGACTTCCGCATCCAGCACGTGAACAAGCGCTTCATGGACCCGGCCGGGCGGCCGCGTGCCGTCGTGGGCGGCGCGCTGCTGCTGGAGGCCTACCCGATGGCCGCCGGGGACAGCGAGCTGTTCCGGAACGTGGAGCGCGTGTACGCCACGGGCGAGCCGTTTCGGGCCCGGCACATGAACCTGACCGCCCTGGTGGACCAGGTGCCGCTGTCGGCGGTGGCGGACATCAGCATCAGCCGGCACGGCAACGCCGTGCTGCTGATCTGGCGCATCGAGGACGAGGCGGCCCGGCTGGCCAGCCTCCTCCAGCACGCGCAGCGGCTCGGCCGCATCGGCGGTTTCGAGGAGAACCTGCTGACCGGCGAGATCACCTGGAACGAACAACTGTTCGACCTGTACGGGCGCCCGCACACGAGCCCCCCGGTGCCGCTGGAGGAACTGGCCGCCCACGCCCACCCGGACGACGCCGTCGCCATCGGGCGGTTCCTGCGCACGCTGCTGCACCACCGGCGGCCGGCGTCGGCGGCCTTCCGGCTGCGTCGGCCCGACGGGGTGACCCGGCACGTGCGGGTGGTGGCCGAGCCGGTCCTGGACACCGACGACCGGCTGCTCCTCGTACGCGGCGCCTGCCAGGACATCTCGGCCCAGCACTGGACGGAGGTGGCGCTCGCCGCGACCCGCGACCAGCTGGCGCACACCGAGCAGCAGGCCGCCGAGCGCGCCCGGCTGACCCTTCAGTTGCAGCACGCCATCATGCCCCCCGCCCAGACCCCGCTGCGGGTGCCGGACCTCCAGGTGGCCGTCCGGTACCGGCCCGCGGAGACGGAGCAGTTGGTGGGCGGCGACTGGTACGACGCGGTGATGCTGCCCGGCGGGCGGGTGCTGCTGTGCGTCGGGGACGTCGCGGGGCACGGGATAGAGGCGGCGACCAGCATGGTGGTGCTGCGCAACGCGCTGCGCGGTCTCGCGGTGACCGGGGCCGGTCCGGGACAGCTGCTGTCCTGGCTCAACATCGTGGCGCACCACCTGACGGGCGGGGTCACCGCCACGGCGGTGTGCGGCCTGTACGACCCGGCCCGGCGCACGCTGCGCTGGGCCAGAGCGGGCCATCTGCCGCCGGTCCTGGTGCGGGGCCCGGAGGCGGAGCCGCTGCCCCTGGTGCGGGGCATGCTGCTGGGGGCGGTGGCGGAGACCGGGTACGAGGAGGCCGAGGCCCAGCTGGCCGCCGGGGACACCCTGCTGATGTACACCGACGGTCTGATCGAACGCCGTGACCGCCCGGTGGAGGAGGCGCTGGCCCAGCTGCTGAGCACCGTGCGCCCGACGCCGAACACCCTGGACCAGCACCTGGACCGGCTGCTCACCTACAGCAGGTCGGACACCGACGACGACACGTGTCTGGTGGGCATCCGGGTGGGGTGACACCTCCCGGCCGGGTCCTGGACGGGACGGCAGGTGTGGGGACGGGTTTCGGGGGTATCCGCCCGGCGCGGTGGACCAGACGACGGTCCGCCGCGCCGCCGCGTTGCTGGAGGTACACGTGCCCATAGCCCAGAACCCGCTGTCCGTCGAGGTGACGCTGCCGCGGGAGGAGGTCGCGCTGATCAAGGTGGAGGGTTACCTGGACGTCGACACCGCGACCGAGTTCCAGCACCATCTGGCCAACCAGCTCCATCACGGCCGACGGCACTTCCTGTTGGACCTGTCGGCGGTCCCGTTCATGGACTCGTCCGGTATGAACATCATCCTGCGGGTCTACCAGGAGGTGCGCGAGCTGCCGGGCAGCGTGCACATCATCTCGCCGACCCCGGCCGTGCTGCGCGTGCTGGATCTGACCGGGGTGAGCATCACGGTGCCGGTCTCGGGGAGCATCGAGGAGGCCCTCTCGCGCGTCGACGCCGAGCCGGAGGGTCCACGGGTGCCCGAGGCCTGAGCCGCCGCGTGCCCGAGCCTCGTCCGGACCGGTCGTGCGGAAGCAGGTGCCGAGCCAGGTCGGCGGGTGGTTAGAGTTGTCGACCGGCTGGGTCACGTCGCCGCCGCATCGGCCCCAGTGGGCAGATGTGCGGCGCTACGCGGATGAGGAGTGGGACAGGTGCCGGAGCACGCGGAGGGAACGGCGGCGGAGCCGACGCGCGAGGTAAGGGATCTGCTGCGGCGCCGCCGTGAGCAGATCGCCCAGCGGTGGGCGGACGAACCCCTGTTCCGGGCCGTGTTCACCGTCTCGCGCGACGAGGCGGTGGAGGCGGGCAAGACCGTCGTGGACGCGCTGGCGCAGGTCGCGGACGCGGCGCGGGTCGAGGACCCGGACGCGGCGGGATTCTCGACGGTGCGCGAGCAGCTGGCGCGGATGGGGGTCGCCCGCTCGCGCTCCGGGCTGAGCACCGCGCAGGTGTCCAGCGAGCTCGCCGCGCTGCGTCCGCCGGTCGAGAACCTGCTCGTGGCCGACCTGCCCGAGGACGCCCCGGCCGAGCACGTCCGCGACTGTGTCACCACGCTGAGCGTGCTGATGGGCACCCTGCGGGTCGTGGTGATGCAGACCGCGCTCAGCGAGGGGCAGGCGCTCATCGACCGCCAGCGGCTCCAGCTGCTCGAGGTGGCCACCCCGGTGATCAAGCTGTGGGACGGCATCGTGGCCGTGCCGCTGATCGGCACGCTGGACAGCGCGCGCAGCCAGGTGGTGATGGAGACCCTGCTGGAGTCCATCGTGGAGCAGCAGGCGCGCTACGCGATCCTGGACATCACCGGCGTGCCGACCGTCGACTCGCTGGTGGCCCAGCACCTGATGAAGACGGTCGCGGCGGCCCGGCTCATGGGTGCCGAGTGCATCGTCTCCGGCATCCGGCCCGCGATCGCGCAGACCATGGTCCACCTGGGTCTCGACCTGGGCACGGTGGTCACCCGGGCGAGCCTGGCCGACGCGCTGGGGTACGTGCTGCACCAGCTCGGGGTCGGCATCGTGACGCCCGGCACGAACGGTGCGGGCGCGCGGTGAGCCAGGTACTGCCCGGGCCCCACGGGGCCCCGGTGACGGGGCATGTGCCCGTCCTGCGGCTCGGCGAGATCCTGCTGGTCACCCTCCAGGGGGACCTGCACGACAGCACGGCGCAGCAGCTCCAGGAGGATCTGGCCGAGACCATCGTGCGCAGCGGGGCCACCGGGGTGGTCATCGACGTCTCCGGTGTGGAGATCGTCGACTCCTTCCTCGGCCGGATCCTGGCCGAGATCGCCGGGCAGACCGGTCTGCTGGCCGCGCGGACGGTGCTGGTCGGCATGCGGCCGGCCGTCGCCATCACCCTGGTGGAGCTGGGGCTGACGCTGCCGGGTGTGCACACCGCGCTCAGCACCGAGGTGGCCATGGAGCTGCTCAGACAGCAGGCTCCGTCGTCCCGCTTCGGCGGCCTGCGCCAGGAGAGTCAGTGATGCACACTGCAGCGGGCTCCCAGGCCCGCCTGCCGATCCGTTCGGACATGGATCTGGTGTGGGTGCGACAGCATGTGCGGCAGGCCGCCGCCCAGCTCGGCTTCGGCCTGGTGGACCAGACCAAGCTGGTCACCGCGGCCAGCGAACTGGCCCGCAACACGCTCGTGTACGGCGGGGGCGGCACCATGGAGACGGAGTCGCTCGTGGAGGGGACCACGCACGGGCTGCGGCTGACCTTCATCGACGAGGGGCCCGGCATCCCGGACGTGGAGCAGGCGCTCAGTGACGGCTTCACCTCCGGCGACGGGCTCGGGATGGGGCTGGGCGGCGCGCGGCGCCTGGTGCACGAGTTCGGGATCGAGACGGCCCCGGGCTCCGGGACGACCGTGCGGGTGACGTCATGGGTGGGCCGGCCGCCGCGCCCGCGTGAGGAGTCCTGATGCCCCGCGTGTGGGATGTCCCGGTGCACGACTCGACCCGGGTGCGCGACGCCCGGGTGGCCGCGGAGCACGCGGCGGCCCTGGCCGGTCTGGACGAGCAGCGGACCTCGACGGCGGCGTTGGTGGCGACCGAGCTGGCCACCAACCTGCTCAAGCACGCCGGGGGCGGCCGGGTCGTCGTCGACGTGGTCGCCCCGCCCTTCCTCGCGGCCGGTGCGCAGGACGCGCCGCGTGTGCAGGTCGTCACGGTCGACCACGGCCCGGGGATCGCCGACGTGTCCGCCGCGCTGCGCGACGGCTTCACCACCACGAGCTCCCTCGGCGCGGGTCTGGGCACCTGTGCGCGCCTCGCCGACGACTTCGACCTGCACAGCGTCCCCGGCCGGGGCACGGTGGTGGTCGCCCGGATCGGTCCCGTCCGCGGGGCCCGCGCCGCCGACCCCTCTGCGGCGGGCCGGTTGCGGGCCGGCGCGGTGAACGTCCCGTTCGGCGGTGCGGAGTACTCGGGTGACGCCTGGGCGTGGGTCCGGGACGGCGACCTGGTCACGCTGATGCTGGCCGACGGTCTCGGCCACGGCCCGGAGGCGGCCCGGGCCTCGACCGCCGCCGTGGAGGCACTGCGCACCGCGGCCCACCTGCCGCCGGCCGAGGCGGTGCGGCGGCTCGACCGGGCGCTGTCCGGCACCCGCGGCGCCGCCGTCGCGGTGGCCCAGGTCGACACGCGGGCCGCGGTGCTCCGCTTCACCGGCGTCGGCAACATCGGGGCCCGGCTGTGCGAGGGCGGGACCTGGCGGCACCTGGTGTCGCGGCCCGGCATCGTCGGCGCCCACCGGCCCACCACGCTGCGCGAGGAGCAGGCGCCCTGGGCGGACGACCGGGTGCTGGTCCTGCACAGCGACGGCCTGCCGAGCCGGTGGTCCCCCACGTCCGACACGTGCCGCACGGCGGCCGACCCGGCGGTGACCGCCGCCGTGACGATCCGTGACGCCAGCAGCCCGGCCCGGCCCGTACGGGACGACACCGCCGTCGCCGTGCTGGCCCCGACCCCGCCGGACGGCCCATGACCCGCTCCTGGCAGATCACCGACGTCACCGACGCGGCGCGGGCGCGCATCGCCACCGCGCGCCTGGCCGCGGCCTTCGGTGTGCCCCCCGTGGAGCGTGCGCGGCTGACGGCGTCGCTCGGCGCACAGCTGCGGCAGTGCCTGACCAAGGGCGGCACCTGGCGGCTCACCCTGGAGACGGGCACGGCTCCCCGCACCGCGCCGGGGACCGGGGAGAGCGTGCTGCACGCCGTGGTGACGCCCTCGCCCCGGGCAGCCACCGCCGGACAGCCGCCGTGGCGGGTCACCGTGCCGTGCCCCGAGGCGGCGGCGGACGTGGACGTGGGCGCCGACGCCGTGGCCGAGGACCCGGAGCTGCTGGCCCAGGCCCTGCTGGGCGCCGACGAGGACACGGCGCTGGTGCTGGAGCGCCTCTCCGAGCAGGAGGGCCTGGTCGAGTTCCACCGGGAGGAGCTCCAGCAGACCAACCAGGGCGTGGTGGCGCTGCACGCCGAACTGGACGCCGCCGGACGGGCCCAGCGCGAGGCGTTCGCCGCCGAACGCAAGGCGCGCACGGAGGCGGAGAACGCCCGGCGCAGGCTGACGTTCCTGGCGGACGCGAGTGCGGTGCTGACGGCGTCGCTCGACCATCACGAGATCGTGCGCCGGTTGCCGGAGCTGCTGGTGCCCGAGTACGCGGCGAGTGTCGACATCTGGCTGTTCGACCAGGACGGCGACCGGCCGGGACCCGCCCACGCGGCCGCCGCGGTGGTCGCCGCCCGCACCGGCCGCCCGCAGTACGCCGCGGGGCACCCGGGCCGCCTGCCCGGCGTCGACGACCAGCCGCCCTCGGCACTGGCCCCGGACCGGCCGCTGCTGTGCATCCCGTTGCCCACGCGGCAGGCTCCGCTGGGCGTGGTGACCCTCTCCCCGCCCGGGGAGCGCTGGGACCCGGACGACGCCGTGATGCTGGTCGAGCTGACCCGGCGGGCCAGCATCGCGATCGACCACGCCCAGCGCTATCAGCACAACCGCGACATCGCCGAGACCCTCCAGCGGGCCCTGCTGACGGAGCTGCCGTCCCCGCCCGGGCTCTCCCTGGCCGCGCGCTATCTGCCGGCGACCCACGGACTGAACATCGGCGGCGACTGGTACGACGCGTTCCGGCAGCCCGACGGCGGTGTCATCGCCGTGGTCGGGGACGTCACCGGGCACGGGCTGCGCGCGGCGGTGATGATGAGTCAGCTGCGCACCGCTCTGCGCGCGTACGCGGTCGACGGCGGCAGCCCCGGGCAGTTGCTGACCCGGCTGCACATCTTCCTGCACCATCTCCAGCCCGATCTGTTCGCCACCGCGGTCATCGCGCGTTTCCACCCCGACGACCCGACGGTGACCTGGGCCGCCGCCGGTCATCCGCCGCCGGTGCTGCGTACCCCCGACGGGCGGGTGCGCACCCTGGACGACAAACCTGGGGCGATGCTCGGCATCCCGCTGCGGCAGGAGATCGCGGACCACACGGTGGCCGTGGCGCCCGGTTCGACGCTCGCGCTGTACACGGACGGTCTGGTGGAGCGCCGCGCCCTCGGCATAGACCCGGGCATCGCGCGGCTGACGGCCGCCCTCGGGTCGTTCGGCCCGGCGGAGCTGGAGGCGGACCTGGAGGGCTCGGCCGACGGCATCCTGCGGCCGATGCTCAGCGACTCCGAACGCGACGACGACGTGTGCCTGCTGCTGTGCCACCTGCGCGGCACGGCCTGATCCACCGCGGGGCAGGGACCGGTCCGGCGGGAGAAGTTCCACGCGGTTCGCTCCCGCCCGGTGCGCTCCGGGCCCGGGCGGGGCATGGTGGTGATCAGGACGTGTCGCCTGCCTGCCGCACCCGGCTGGCCGAAGCGGTCCGCGCGCGGTCGCATGGACGAGGTGCGAAGCGGCGATCCTCGGGCAGGCGAAGGGCGTCCGCGGCAGAGCGCCCCGGAGCCGCAGAAAGGGATGGACACCGTGACACGACCCAGGATCCTGGTGGTCGGCGCAGGTTTCGCCGGCGTGGAGTGCGTGCGTCGTCTGGAACGCAGGCTCTCGCCGAACGAGGCCGAGATCACCCTGGTGACACCGTTCTCCTACCAGCTCTACCTGCCGCTGCTGCCGCACGTCGCCGCCGGGGTGCTCACCCCCCAGTCGATCGCGCTCTCCCTGCGCCGCAGCAGCAAGTACCGGACCCGGATCATCCCGGGCGGCGCCATCGGCGTGGACCTCAAGGCGAAGGTGTGCGTGGTGCGCACCATTACCGACCGGATCGTCAACGAGCCCTACGACTACATCGTGCTGGCGCCGGGCAGCATCACCCGCACCTTCGACATCCCCGGGCTGACCGACCACGCGTTCGGCATGAAGACGCTGGCCGAGGCCGCGTACGTCCGCGACCACGTCATCTCCCAGTTGGACCTCGCCGACGCCAGCCAGGACCCCGCGGAGCGCGCCTCCCGGTTGCAGTTCGTGGTGGTGGGCGGCGGCTACGCGGGCACCGAGACCGCGGCCTGTCTGCAACGGCTGACGCACGCGGCGGTCAAGCGCTACACCCGGCTGGACCCGGCCCTGATCAAGTGGCACCTGATCGACATCGCGCCGAAGCTGATGCCGGAGCTGGGCGAGAAACTCGGCCGCGACGCGCAGGAGATCCTGACGCGGCGCGGCATCGAGATCTCGCTGGGCGTCTCCATCGCCAAGGCCGCGCCCGAGGAGGTCACCTTCACGGACGGCCGGGTGGTGCCCACCCGCACGCTGATCTGGACGGCGGGTGTGGTCGCGAGCCCGCTGATCGCCACGCTCGGCGCTCAGACGGTCAAGGGCCGCCTCGCGGTGACCGCGGAGATGTGCCTGCCGGACCACGACGGGGTGTTCGCGCTCGGCGATTCCGCGGCCGTGCCCGACCTCGCCAAGGGGCAGGAGGGCGCCGTCTGCCCGCCCACCGCCCAGCACGCGATGCGGCAGGGCCGGCACGTCGCCGAGAACCTCATCGCCACCCTGCGCAACCAGCCGATGCGGCCCTACGTCCACAAGGACCTGGGGCTCGTCGTGGACCTCGGCGGCACCGACGCGGTCTCCAAGCCGCTCGGGGTGGAGCTGACCGGCCTGCCCGCGCAGGCGGTGGCCCGCGGCTACCACTGGTCGGCGCTGCGCACGGGCGTGGCCAAGGCCCGGGTCGCGGCGAACTGGGCGCTGAACGCGGTCGCCGGCGACGATTTCGTCCGCACCGGCTTCCAGGCCCGCAAGCCGGCCAAGCTGAAGGATTTCGAGTACACCGACGCCTATCTGACGCCGGAGCAGGTGCGGGAGCGGGTCGCCGAGGCGGACCGGGCGACGCCGTGACCCCCGGCCGCCCCCACCTCCCATAACGGACCGGGGCATGACATGCTGAGAAGTGGATCTCGGCGTGAACCGGCCGGGACATGGCTGGAACCGGCTGTGAGGCCGGCTGTGAATCGGGAGAGTGTACGGCGGCGTGAAGGCAGCGGGACGCTCGGCGCGGACACGGCTGCGGGACCGCGTCGCCGCGTCCGACCCGGGGCTGTTGCGGCTGACGGCGGGCTTGCGGACGGTGGGCGCCATAGCGCTGGCGCTGGGCGTGCTCGCCGTGTTCGAGGTGGACGTCAAGCACCTGGTGGCGGGCGCCATCGCGGCGATGGTCGCCACCTTCGCCATCCGGGAGAAGGAACCGGGTCCCCAGGCCGTCACGCTGACGCTGGGCCTGCCCGTCGCCCTGGCCTCGGTCTCACTGAGCACGCTGCTCGCCTCGCGGGTCGTCCTCGGTGACGCCGTCTTCGTCGTCCTGATCTTCAGCGCGGTCTTCGTCCGCCGGTTCGGGGACCGGGGCACGGCGCTCGGGCTGATCGGCTTCCAGATCTACTTCGTGTCGCTGTTCGTGGGCGCGAAGGTCTCCGGGCTGCCGGGGCTGTGGACCGCCATCGCCGTGGCGTTCGCGTCCAGCGCGGTGGTGCGCTTCGGGGTGGTCCCGGCGACTCCCCCGCGCATCCTGAGTCTGCTGCGGCAGGCCTTCCGCGCCCGTCTGGCCCAGCTGATCGCGACCCAGCTCGACCTGCTGGACGCCGGGCCCGACGCGATCGACAAGACGCTGGAGCGCCTGCGGGACGGCACGGCCCGCCTGCACGAGACCGCCCTGATGATCCAGTCCCGGCTGGAGGAGGGCACGCCCGACGCGTCCACGGCACGCCTGGTGCAGCGGCGCGTCGCGGACGCCGAGATCGCCGCCGAGCGCCTCGGTCTGCTGCTGCTGACGGCGCGCAGCGCCGAACGGGCGGACACCCTCACCCTGCACCTGCCGGGCGCCCCGGCCCCCACGGTGGGCCGCTCCCCCGCCCCCGGCGAGGCCACGGAGACGCTGCGGCGCGATCTCATGGCGCTGCGCACCCTGGTGCTGCGCCCGCCGGCGGAGGCCCGCGGCACCGCACTGTCCCACCTGCGCAACCGCCTGCTCGGCTACCGCGACGAGGAGAACCTGCCCAAGGCGACCGCGGCCGTCCAGGACGTGTTCCGCGGCATCGGAGAGACGGCGCGCGCGGTCATGGGCCTGAGGATCGCGCTGGACGGGCCGCAGGACGAGTCCGACGACTCACCGGCCACCGCCCGTTCCCGCGAGGAGCTGGACGCCGAGGACGCGGCCATCGACGCCGGTGAGGAGGCGGCGCCCGAGGAGGAGCAGACCGGACTGCGGCGGCCCACCACGCGGGCCGCGGTGCAGGTGGCCGTGGGGTCGTCGCTGGCGATCGTGGGCGGCGAGTTCCTGTCCTCGCAGCGCTGGTACTGGGCGGTGCTCACCTGCTGGATCGTCTTCATCAACACCGCCTCGACCGGCGAGATCCTGGTCAAGGGCTACCGGCGGCTGCTGGGCACGGTGCTGGGCGTGGTGGCGGGCATCGTGCTGGCCGGTCTGGTGGGCGACCACACCTGGACGGCGTTCGGCCTGGTGCTGGTGCTGATCTTCGCGATGTTCTACACGGCGCCGCTGTCCTACACGCTGATGTCGTTCTTCGTCACCGCGATGCTGGGGCTGCTGTACACGCTGCTGCACACCTACAGCGCGTCGGTGCTGGTGCTGCGCATCGAGGAGACGGCGCTCGGCGCGGCCTGCGGGATCGTGGCGGCGGCGCTGGTGCTGCCGATCCGCACCGACCGGCGTACGAACGAACTGCTGGGCACGGTGCTGGAGCGGCTCACCGATGTCACGGAGGGCGCGGTCGACCAGCTCAGCGGCGGGCCGGAGGCGGACCTGCTGGACACCGCGCGGGAGCTGGACCAGGCGCTGGGCGACCTGCGGGCCGCCACCCAGCCGCTGACCCACCCGATCACGCCGCTGCGGGCCCGGCGCGACACGGCCCAGTACGTGGTCGCGCTGCTGGAGACGTGCGCCTATCACGCGCGGTCGCTGGCGGCGACGGCCGAGCTGCTGCCCACCCATCCGTCGATCGCGGCCGATCCCCGGCTGCGCGGCGCGGTGCGGCGCACGGTGCGCAACATCGAGACGATCGCCGCCCACGTGGCCGGCGAGGACACCGGGGCACAGGTGGAGACCGGGCCGAGCATCGCCTCGCTGCTGGAGCCGGACGCCGCCGGAGTGCCGCGGTACGGCCGCATCACGGGTCGGGTGCTGCGGCACCTGGAGCGGCTGGACGAGGCGGTGGTCGGCCTCGCCCGGCCGCTGGGGGTGTCCGTCAGGGCGCCGCAGCGCTGACGGGGCCACCGAGCCGGTGCGGGTCAGAAGTCGCTGGGCAGACCGCTTGCCTCGGCGATGCCGCGCAGCTCCTCGTTCTGCTGGTGGCGTTCCTTGAGGTAGTCGGCGATCTCGCCGAGGCGCTCGGGGTCGGAGGCGGTGGCCGCGTCGGTGACGACCCGGACCGGGCCGGTCTCGTCGGTGCTGATCTCGACGACCTCGTTGTCGAGGCGTCCGGTGACGGCGGTGGCGATGACGAGTGCGGCCTCGTCCCTGATCTCCTGGGGCAGCGCCTCGGCGTTGTCCCCGTCCAGCGAGAAGTCGATGGTCGGCATCTGCTGCTCGTCGATCGCCTGGAGGACCGGTTCCACCACGCTGAGCAGCAGCTGGTAGTCGTCGTTGGCCATGCGCACGCGCAGGAGGTCGAGGTAGACGTCCACGGGACGTCCGTCCGGCGGAGGAATCTCGTGTTCGTTCATTCGCCCCGTGTTCCCCGTGCCGGGAAGCTCAGACCCTCCGCCAGCGGGCCAGGGTGAAGGAGAAGACGCCGAACAGCACCAGACCCGCGGCGACACAGGCCAGCAGCCAGGGGCCGAGGGCGGTGTCCGCGAAGGAGCGGAGGGTGTCGTCCAGTCCCTTGGCCCGGTCGGGTGCGTAGTCGACGGCGGCCCGTACGGCGAAGGCCCCGGCCACGGCGAACACGATGCCGCGGGCGGTGCCGCCGCCCACGCCGGTGACGTCGACCAGCAGCCGGGCCCGGCGGTCCACTCCGCCGAGCTTCATCTTCTTGCGGTAGGTGCGGCGCAGCGCCTGCACGGCGATCACCACCCCGGCGACGACGATCGCGGCTCCGGCTGCGCCCACGAGCCACCGGCCGGCGGGCATCTCCATCACCCTGGCCGTGACGTCCCGGGACTGCCGGTCGCTGGAGCCGCCACCGCCCGCTCCGGCCGCGAAGGCCAGGACGGAGTAGGCGACGAAGGCGTAGAAGACGCAGCGGGCGGCGGCGGGCAGGCGCTTCTTCGCCGTGTGCCCGTCCTTGCCGGTGACTCCGAAGACCGCCTCGGACAGCCTCCACAGGGCCATTCCGACCAGTCCGGCACCGAGCGCCCACAGCAGCACCGCGCCGAAGGGCCGGTCCGACAGCTCGGCCAGGGCGCCGCCCCGGTCCGCCTGCCGGTCCCCGCCGCCGAAGGCGATCCGCAGGGCCAGGATGCCGACCAGCAGGTAGATGACGCCCCTGGCGGTGAGTCCCGCCCGGGCGGCCCCCTCGGCCGCCGATCCGTTGGCGGCCCGCCGGGCGTGGCCTCGGCCGGTACGTGCAAGGACACGTGCGTTCATGTGGACCTCCCCTCCCGGACTCCGCATGCCCCGGCATCGTCCGCGCACACCGCGCTGGTCGCGGACGGACGACCGCCCGTACACCGAATGGTGGTGTACGGGCGGTCGTCCCGTCGTGTCACTGGCCGCAGGCCGCGTCAGTCCCCCACTGCCGCGGGCGTGCCACCGGGTACGGACGCCGGCGCCGCGGCCTCCGCGAGGTGGCGCCGGGCGGCCTCCAGGGCCCGCCGCACCTCACGGGTGCCGGTGGACACGCACAGTGTGTACGCGAGGTCCCGGGTCCGCGGACCCGGTTGGCCCGCCGCGTCGGCGGGCTCGTCCACCGCTGCGGCCTCGTACTCCGCCAGGAGTCTGCGCAGCACCGCGGGGTGTGGCATCAGCATCCGTCCCGTCCCTCCCTGTGTTCCCTGTGTGCCCGGTGCTCCCGGTGCTCCCGTCTCGTCCGGCCCGCCGTCCCGTCGGCCCATCAGGTCCGCGCCGGCTGCCCGGAGCGGGCCGTGTGCTCTCCCAGCGCCTCGTCGCGGACGCGGGCGCAGCTGCGGCTGATGAGCCGCGAGACGTGCATCTGCGAGATGCCCAGGCAGTCGGCGATCCGGCTCTGGGTCATGTCCTCGAAGAAGCGCATGTAGAGAATGGCGCGCTCCCGCTCGGGCAGCCTGCGCAGGCCCTCCTTGGCGGACTCGCGGTCGATCACGGTGTCGTACGAGGCGTCGGCCGCGCCGAGGGTGTCCGCGAGGCTGTAGCCGTCGTCGCCGGCCGACAGCTCGGCGTCCAGCGACAGGGTGCTGAAGCTCTCCAGCGCCTCCATCCCGGCGGCGACCTCGTCCTCGGTCAGCCCGGCGTGGGCGGCGAGGGCGGCCACCGAGGGCTCGGGGCTGCCGGGGCTCTGGGCGAGCTCCCTGCGGGCGACACGCACCTTGTTCCGCAGTTCCTGGACCCGGCGGGGCACCCTCAGGGCCCACATGCGGTCGCGGAAGTGGCGCTTGACCTCGCCGGTGATGGTGGGCACGGCGTAGCTCTCGAAGGCCCCGCGCTCCGGGTCGAAGCGGTCGATGGCCTTGACCAGGCCGAGCGCCGCGACCTGGCGGAGGTCCTCGATGGACTCCCCGCGGTCCCGGAACCGTCCGGCGATCCGGTGCGCCATGGGCAGCCACGCCGTGACGAGTTCGTCGCGGAGGGCGTCGCGCTCGGGCCCCTCCGGCAGTCCCGCCAGGCGGCCGAAGAGCGCCATGGTGTCGGGAGCGTCGTCGTGCCGACGGCGGGCGGAAGCGTTCGAGGGGTCGACGGGCTCGGCGGACTGGGGGGTACCGGGACGGATGGTGGGCGTTTCTATGAGCATGCGGATCCGCTCCTGAACGGTGGTCTCAGGGACTTTCCGCGGGAACGGCGCCGTCCGGATCGCCCGGGCACAACCCGGGGCACCGAAGCAGCCGTACCGCTCCCGCTGCTGCGCCTCCGGTCCGAAGCACGAATCTGCGACTGCCCCTGCCCCGGTGGAACAAACTCCGCTTTTCGAAAAGTCATCAGGACAGCGGAACGACCACGGTGATGCACTTGCCTCCGGAGGGAAGATCTGCCACCCGCACCTCGCGGGACAGCCGGCAGACGATCGGCCAGCCCCGACCACCGAGGCGCCGGCGGCCCCGGTCGTCCGTGGCGGGGACGGCCACCGGCAGGTCGTGGCTGCGGTCGCTCACGGACAGGCGCACTCCCGGTCGCACGCGGGGTCCCACCACGTCGACCCGGAAGTCGGTGATGCCGCCGCCGTGCAGGATGGCGTTGGTGGTCAGCTCCGAGGCGACGAGCACGGCGTCGGAAAGGGCGCCCGCGTCGCAGGCGACGGCGCCGTGGGGGCCGGGGCATTCGGTGACGGCCCGTTCGACCGCCCTGCGCGCGTCGGCGGGCCGGTGCGGCCGATCTCGGCGGCAGGTGTCCTTGCCGAGCTGCTCGACGACGGGTTGAGTCGTGTCCCTGTCACGCATCCCTCAGCTCCCTGGTCGGTGGGACGGTCCGGTCCGGCCGTGCGCGCGCCGCGGCCTCGTCCCCTGTCGGCTGACCTCTGCCGGTACGGGCAAACCTCCCCTCCTCCGTGCGGCCCAGGGGCCATCCCGGCGCCCAGCGGGGGTACGCGGAGTGCATGACGGATGTTGTGGACTCGGACGAACTGCTGCGCCGGATGCACCGGGCGAGGGCCTGTGCGCTGGAGGAGGGGCGGAGCTGGCGGGCGCGCAGCGAGGAGCTGCGCCCGACCGACCCGGAGGCCGCGCGGGAGGCTGCCGTACGGACGGTGGCGTACGAGGCCGTCCTGCGGGTGCTCGACGAGGTGCTGACCCCGGGCCGGAGCGCCCGGTGAGGGGCCCCGGGGCGGATTGACGCGGCGCCGGACGGGAAACCGGGTCGGCATGACTGCGGATCACAGCCGAGCACCGGTCCTGGAAGCCCTCGTGGAGTACCGCCGCGAGGGGCGGCTGTCGTTCACGCCACCGGGGCACAAGCAGGCGCGCGGGGCGGACCCCGCGGTGCGCGAGGTGCTGGGTGACGCGGTGTTCTACGGCGACGTGCTGGCGACAGGGGGACTCGACGACCGGCTCACCCGGGGACGGGTGCTCCAGCGGGCCCAGGAGCTGATGGCGGACGCGGTCCACGCCGACCACACGTTCTTCTCCACGTGCGGGAGCTCCCTGTCGGTGAAGGCGGCGATGCTGGCGGTCGCGGGACCGCACGAGAAGCTGCTGATCGGCCGGGACGCCCACAAGTCCGTGGTCTCGGGGCTGATCCTGTCCGGCATCGAGCCGGTGTGGGTGGAACCGCGCTGGGACGCCGAGCGGCACCTCGCCCATCCGCCGTCCGCCGAGGCGTTCGAGGAGGCCTTCGCCGCCCATCCCGACGCCAAGGGTGCCCTGATCACCAGTCCGACGCCGTACGGGGCGAGCGCCGATCTGCGGGCCGTCGCCCAGGTCTGCCACCGGCGCTCGCTGCCGCTGATCGTCGACGAGGCGTGGGGGGCGCACCTGCCCTTCCACCCCGATCTGCCGTCCTGGGCGATGGACGCAGGCGCCGACATCTGCGTGACCAGCATCCACAAGATGGGCAGCGGACTCGAGCAGGGCTCGGTGTTCCATCTGCGCGGCGACCTGGTGCCGCCCAAGCTGCTCGGCATGCGCGCCGACCTGCTGGGCAGTACCAGCCCGTCGGTGCTGATCTTCGCGGGTCTCGACGGCTGGCGTCGTCAGATGGCGCTGCGCGGGCAGGAGCTGATGGGCGGCGCCCTGGAGCTGGTGGCCGGAGTGCGGGCGGCCGTCGAGGAGATCGACGGCATGCACGTCAACGACCGGGACGACTTCTGCGGCCCCGGGGCGGCCCACGGCTTCGATCCGCTGCCGGTCGTCATCGACCTCGACGGGCTCGGCGTCTCGGGCTTCCAGGCGGCGGACTGGCTGCGGGAGAACCGCGGCGTGATCGCCCACATCACCGACCACCGCCGCATCGGCGCGCAGATCACCCACGGCGACGACCGGGAGACCGCCGGCGAGCTGCTCACCGCGCTCAAGGACCTCGCCCGCGCGGCCCCCGGCCTGCGCCCCGCCCCACGCGTCGAGGTCCCTCCGCCGGCCGAGCTGCGGATGCCTCAGGTGTGCCTGCCCCGGGACGCGTTCTTCGGGCCGACCGAGGACGTGCCCCTGGACCGGGCCGCCGGCCGGATCGCGGCGGAGATGATCACCCCGTACCCGCCCGGCATTCCGGCCGTACTGCCGGGTGAGCGGCTGGCCGAGCCGGTCCTGCGCTATCTGCGCAGCGGCCTGGAGGCCGGGATGTACCTTCCCGACCCGACCGATCCGGCGCTGGAGACGATCAGGGTCGTCGCGGAGCACGGCGGGTGAGCCGGGTCACGTGTCGGGGGGCCGGATTCGCGGAACGACCCGCGATGGTTTAGCGTTCACCCACAAGTGGCGACGGAGTCGACCGAGACGTCCTCCGCGGTCACCGCTTGCGGCCCTGGCCGGCCTCCCCCGTCCGGCCAGGGCTTTTTCACGCCCTCACGCTGCCCTTCCCGTTCCGGCACGGAATCCGTACGGGATCCCGCCGTCCGCCGAGGTGCTCAGCGCGGCGACAGCGACTGAAATGGACATAGGGAAAGCCCCGGAACCGAATCGCCGGCGAGGAGTCCCGTGCCATGACCAAAGCGATCAAACTCCTGACCGCCCTCCCCTCCCCCCAGCGGGCGCGGCTGATGGAACTGGCCCAGGAGGTCTCCTTCCCGGAGGACGACCGGATCTTCGAGGCGGGGGGCCGGGCGGACCGCTTCTGGGTCATCCGCTCCGGCGCGGTCTCCCTGACCCAGCAGGTGACCTCCTTGCAGCGGGTCACGGTCGCCAGTCTCGGCGTGGGCGACCTGCTCGGCTGGTCCTGGCTGTTCCCGCCCTACGAGTGGGACTTCGGCGCCGAGGCCTTCAGCCCGGTGCGCGCCTACGAGTTCGAGGCGGCGTCGGTGCTCGACCTGTGCGACCGCGACCCCCAGCTGGGCATCGTGCTGGTGCGGTCGGTGGCGGAGATCCTCGCGCACCGGCTGGAGTCCACCCGGGGCCGGCTCATGGAGCACTACGCGCTGCACGGACGCGGCTCCTTCTGAGCCGATGCCGAACCGATGTCGAGCCGACGTCCGGCCGACGCCGAGCCCACGTCCGGCCGACGCCGAGCCGACGTCCGGCCGACGTCGAGCCCACGTCAGACGCGGTGGCGGCGCAGCGCCGGCATCGCGGCGGCCAGCGCCAGCATCACCGCCACCACGAGCAGCCCGCCGCCGGCCACCGCCTCGCGGGCGCCGAAGGCGGAGCCCGCGCCGCCGTGCAGCACGTCGGCCAGTCGCGGACCGCCCGCCACGACGACGGTGAACACGCCCTGCATGCGCCCCCGCATCTCGTCGGTCGCGGCGGACAGCAGGATCGCCCCGCGGAACACCATGGAGACCATGTCGGCGACACCGGCCACGGCCAGGAAGGCCACCGCGAGCCACAGGCTGCCGCTGAGCCCGAAGCCGGTGATGGCCGCGCCCCAGACGACGACCGCGCCGATCACCATCCAGCCGTGCCGGCGGGCCCGCGAGAAGGTGCCGGAGAACAGGCCGCCGGCCACCGCGCCGACGGGGATCGCCGCGAACAGCAGCCCGAGCGCGAGCCCCTCGCCGTAAGGGGCGTACGTCTCGGCGGCGAGCTGCGGGAAGAGGGCGCGGGGCATGCCGAGGACCATGGCGACGATGTCGGCCAGGAAGGACAGCAGGAGCACCTTGTGCCCGGCGATGTAGCGGAAGCCGGCCACGACCTCGCGCACGCCCGCGCGCCGGACGGCCGTACCCGCGAGCGGCGGCAGGGCGGGCAGCCGGTAGACCGCCCACACGGTGACGCACAGGGCCAGGGCGTCGATCAGGTACAGCTCGGGCAGTCCGACCAGCGGGATCAGCGCACCGGCGAGCAGCGGGCCGACCACCTGCCCGGTCTGCATGACGGTCGAGCCGAGGGCGTTGGCGGCGGGCAGCTCGCCCTCGGGCACCAGACGGGCGATCGAGGCGCTGCGGGCCGGGGCGTTGAGGCCCCAGAAGGCCTGTTGCAGCGCGAGCAGCAGCATCAGCGTGCCCACCGACTCCATGCCGGTGACCGCCTGTGTCCAGAAGAGCAGCGAGGTCACCGCGATGCCGGTGTTGGTGATCAGGAGCAGCTTGCGGCGGTCCATGGTGTCGGCCACCGCGCCGCCCCACAGCGCGAACACGACGAGGGGCAGCAGACCGGCGAGGCTCGCGGCGCCGACCCAGGCCGAGGAGCCGGTGATGTCGTAGATCTGCTTGGGCACGGCGACCGCGGTGAGCTGGCTGCCGACGGCCGTGACGATGGTCGAGGACCACAGCCTGCGGTAGGCCGGGCGGCGCAGGGGACGGGTGTCCATGGCCCAGCGGCGCCACCCTCGCGGGCGCCCTCCGTCCGGCGCCGCGGCCTTCGCCCCGGCTTCGGTGCCGCTCTCGCCCCTGCTCTCGCTGGTGTCCACGCGCTTCCTACATGCTCGATACATCTTTCGGTTGCGGGGATCACTATCGCAGTCCGTTCGAACACGCCCGCACGCGCGTGGCCTGATCCGGTCCGGATCAGGCCCGGCTCAGGCCCCGGCGACCAGGCAGAGGCCCAGGACGATCATGGTGGCTGCCACCAGGCCGTCCAGGACCCGCCAGGCCGCGGGCCGGGCCAGGAAGCGGCCGAGGTAGCGGGCGCCGAAGCCGAGCGCGGCGAACCAGACGAGGCTGGCCACCGCCGCCCCGAGGCCGAAGGTCCAGCGCAGCGGCCCCCGGTCGGCGGCGACGGAGCCCAGCAGGAAGACGGTGTCGAGGTAGACGTGGGGGTTGAGCCAGGTCAGCGCCAGGCAGGTGAGCACGGCCCGGCGGCGCGAGCCGGCGGCGTCGCCGTCCGCCCGCAGCGCGCCGGAGGGACGGAACACCCGCCGGGCGGCCAGGGCGCCGTAGCAGAGCAGGAAGGCGCCGCCGATCCAGCCGACGGCCCTCAGCGCGCCCGGCCAGGCCACCACCACGGCGCCGACCCCGCCGACACCGAGGGCGATGAGCACGGCGTCGGACAGGGCGCAGATCCCGACCACGGCGAGGACCGCGTCGCGGCGCACCCCCTGGCGCAGCACGAAGGCGTTCTGGGCGCCGATGGCGACGATGAGCGAGAGGCCGGTGCCGAAACCGGCGGCGGCCGCCGTGAGGGCGTTGTTCATGCACTCGACGCTAAGCGGACGATCACCGCACGTACAGCTAAAGATTCTTACCTATCATTAGCCCTCGTGATGACGACATGACGACGCCCTTCGCGGATCTGCCGCTGGACCACGTGCGCACCCTGCTGGCCGTGGTGGACGAGGGCACGTTCGACGCGGCCGCCGCCGCCCTGCACGTGACGCCGTCCGCGGTCAGCCAGCGGGTGAAGGCGCTGGAGCAGCGCACCGGCCGGGTGCTGCTGCTGCGCACCAAGCCGGTGCGGGCGACGGACTCCGGTGCCGTGCTGGTGCGGCTGGCCCGCCAGGTGGCGCGGCTGGAGCGGGACGCCTCGGCCGAGCTGGGCCTGCGCGGGGAGGGCGAGCCGACCCGGGTGACGGTGGCGGTGAACGCGGACTCGCTGGCGACCTGGTTCCTGCCCGCCCTGACCGGCCTCCCCAGGGAGCCCGCCCTCTGCTTCGAACTGCGCCGCGAGGACGAGGGGCACACGGCGACGCTGCTGCGGGAGGGCGTGGTGATGGCGGCGGTGACCTCCTCGCCCGAACCGGTGCCGGGCTGCACGGTCCGGGCGCTGGGCCGGATGAGCTATCTGCCCTGTGCCACCGCGGACTTCGCCGCCCGCCATCTGGCGGGGCCGCCCCGGGAGGTCGTCGCCCGGGCCCCCGTGGTGGTCTTCGACCGGCGGGACGACTTCCAGGACGCCTTCGCGCGGCGGCTCGGGCACGAGGGCGCGAGTGCCGCGCGCCACTACGTGCCGACCTCGGAGGGCTTCGTCGAGGCCGTCGCCGCCGGGCTGGGCTGGGGCATGGTGCCGCAGCCGCAGGCGGACCCGCTGCTGCGCACCGGCCGGCTCGTCTGCTTCGCACCGGACCTGGCGGTGGACATCACGCTGTACTGGCAGCAGTGGAAACTCGACTCCCCGGCGCTGGCCGCGGTGGCGGACGCCGTGGTGAGGACGGCCGCGCGGGCGCTGCACCGGTAGGCACCCGGCAGCGGCACGGCGTCCCGGGGCGGCCGCACCGGTTTCGCACCGCCGCCGACAGGTCACCCGCATCGGAGCAAGCCATGTCCGAAGACGTGAACTACACCGATCGCAGGAGACTTTGATGGACGACTGGCGAGAGCACGCCGCATGCCGGACGGAGGACCCCGACCTCTTCTTCCCGATCGGCACCACCGGCCCGGCCGCCTTGCAGACCGAGCAGGCGAAGGCGGTCTGCCGGACCTGCCCGGTCCGGGAGCAGTGTCTGCGCTGGGCGCTCGACACCGGGCAGACCATCGGTGTCTGGGGAGGCACCAGCGAGCTGGAACGCCGGGCACTCAAGCGGCGCGAGGCCGCGCGCCGGCGGTCGGGCTGACCCCCGGCGCCCAGCCGCGCCGCGCTCAGGCGGTCCGCCGCGCCGCGGCCCGGCCCGCCGCCCGTCCGGAGAACAGGCAGCCCCCGAGGAAGGTGCCCTCCAGCGCGTTGTACCCGTGCACCCCTCCCCCGCCGAAGCCCGCCACCTCACCGGCCGCGTACAGGCCCTCGACGGGGCTGCCGTCGGCGCCCAGAGCGCGGGAGTCCAGGTCCGTCTGGATGCCGCCGAGGGTCTTGCGGGTGAGGATGTGCAGCTTGACGCCGATCAGCGGGCCGGCCGCCGGGTCGAGGAGGCGGTGCGGGGTGGCGACGCGGCCGAGGCGGTCGCCGAGGTAGCGGCGGGCGTTGCGGATGCCCTGCACTTGGGCGTCCTTGGCGTACGGGTTGGCCAGTTGGAGGTCACGGGCCTCGATCTGGCGCCGGAGCACGGCGGCGTCCAGGAGCGGCTTGTCGGTCAACCGGTTCATCTTCTCGACCAGTTGCTCCAGGTCCGGCGCCGTCACGAAGTCGGCGCCCTGGCGCAGGAACGCGTCCACCGGACCCGGCGCCCCCTTGCCGAGCACGCGTTCGCGCAGGAAGCCGACGCGGTCCTTGGCGGTGATGTCGGGGTTCTGTTCGGAGCCGGAGAGGGCGAACTCCTTCTCGACGATCTTCTGCGTGAGGACGAACCAGGAGTGGTCGTGTTCCGCGAGGCCCTCGGCCGTGCGCAGGTGACGCAGGGTGCCCAGGGTGTCGTAGCCGGGCAGGTACGGCTCGGGCAGCCGGCGGCCCAGCGCGTCGAACCACATGGAGGACGGTCCGGGCAGGATGCGGATGCCGTGGCCGGGCCAGACCGGGTCCCAGTTGCGCACGCCCTCGGTGTAGTGCCACATGCGGTCCCGGTTGACCAGGCGGGCACCCGCCTCGGCACTGATGTCCAGCATCCGGCCGTCGACGTAGGCGGGGACCCCGGTGACCATCTCGGCGGGCGGGGTGCCCAGGCGCTCGGGCCAGTGGCGGCGGACGCTGTCGTGGTCGGCGCCGATGCCGCCGGAGGTGACGACGACGGCCCGGGCGGTGAGTGCGAACTCTCCGGCCGCCTCGCGGTGGGAGGCGACACCGCGCGGTGAGTCGTCCGGGGCGAGGACCGTGCCGCGCACCCCGCATACGGTGCCGCCCTCGACGACCAGGTGATCGACGCGGTGGCGGTGGTGGAAGGTGAGCAGCCCGTCCCGCACGGCCTGCTTCGCGTACCGCACGAAGGGCTCGACGACCCCCGTGCCGGAG
This sequence comes from Streptomyces violaceorubidus, assembly GCF_000717995.1. GTDB lineage: Bacteria > Actinomycetota > Actinomycetes > Streptomycetales > Streptomycetaceae > Streptomyces > Streptomyces violaceorubidus. The sequence continues at coordinate 28,397 of NZ_JODM01000036.1, read as the reverse complement.
CCCCAGGCGATGTGGAAGCGGGGTACGGAGTTGCCGTGCCCGCCGGCCCTCAGGTCGCCGCGCTCGGCCCAGCCCACGGTGGGCAGGAAGGTGATGCCGTGCCCGGCCAGCCAGGACCGCTTCTCCCCCGCCGCCCACTCGACGTACGCCCGCGCCCAGCGCACGGCCCAGGAGTCCTCGCCCTCGGTCCGGTCGAAGCCGGCGCTGCCCTGCCAGTCGTTCCAGGCCAGGTCGAGGGAGTCCTTGACGCCGAGCCGCCGCTGCTCCGGGGAGTCGACGAGGAAGAGGCCGCCGAAGGACCAGAAGGCCTGCCCGCCGAGATTGGCCGCGTTCTCCTGGTCCACCAGGGCGACCCTCCTGCCCCGGCTGGTCAGCTCGTGGGCGGCGACCAGCCCCGCCAGACCCGCTCCGACCACGATGACGTCGGCATCCATGGCGACCGTCCCTTCCTGTTCCGTCAGTGAGGCGTGCTGCCGTCGGTGAGCAGCGCGGTGAGCAGCTGTCCCAGCCAGGCCCGGGCGCGTACGACGTCCCGGTCCAGGAGCAGTTGGGTGGTCACCCCGTCATAGGCGGCGACCACGGCGTGCGCGGCCCGTCCGGCGTCGCCGAGCACGGCGGGCAGGTCGGTGTGGCCGCGGGCCCGGGCGAGCCGGTCCGCGATCGCCCGCCTGAGGCGCGCCCGGTGCTCCAGCAGGGTCCGGGCGACCTCCGGGTCGCGGGCGGCGTGCACCAGGAAGTCCGTCTTCACCAGGAGCCAGTCCCGGTCCAGGAGCAGCACCTCGGTGACGCGCTCCACGGCGGCGGGCACGTCCAGGTCGGGGCCGTCGGAGGCGAGGGACGCGGCCACCTGCTCGGCGATCAGGCCGGCCCGCTGCTCGTAGAGGGCGAAGAACAGCTCGTCGAGGGTGTCGAAGTTGGAGTAGAAGGCACCCCGGCTGTACCCGGCGGCCTCACAGACCTCCTCGATCGACACGCGTCCGAAGCCCTTGGCGGCGAACACCGCGAACGCGGCGTCCAGGAGGTTCGCACGGGTGCGCACGCGCCGCCTGGTCACCCGCCCGGTGCTCGTCCTCGCCGTCACGCCCGGCCCCTCGCTCGGTTCGATGCGCGAATGTATCGGATACACCGACGTATCGAAAGAGGGGCAACGGAACAGGGGCAGCCTCGCGCATAGAACAGATTTTCGAATGAGGAGTACGCTGGTCCCATGACCACGCACCACCTCCAGGGCTCGCTCTTCGACCAGACCGACGAGGCCCGGCTGGGCCCGCTCGACGGGCTGCGCCGCACGCACCTCGGCTCGGGGGCCTGGATCGACCTGCTCCCCGGGTGGCTGAGCGGCGCCGACGCGCTGTTCGAGCGGCTCGCCGCCGAGGTCCCCTGGCGCGCGGAACGACGGGAGATGTACGAGCGGGTCGTCGACGTCCCCCGGCTGCTGGCGTTCTACGGCGCGGCCGACCCGCTCCCGCACCCGCTGCTGGCCGAGGCGCGCGACGTCCTGTCGGCCCACTACGCCGAGGAGCTGGGGGAGCCCTTCACCACCGCGGGCCTGTGCCACTACCGCGACGGCCGGGACAGCGTGGCGTGGCACGGCGACCGGATCGGACGCGGCGCGCGTCGGGACACGATGGTCGCCATCCTCTCGGTGGGCGCGCCCCGGGACCTGCTGCTGCGCCCGGCGGGCGGCGGCGGGGAGACCGTGCGCCGCCCGCTGGGCCACGGCGACCTGATCGTGATGGGCGGCTCCTGCCAACGCACCTGGGAGCACTGCGTGCCCAAGAGCAGCCGCGCCGCCGGGCCGCGCATCAGTGTCCAGTTCCGCCCGCACGGCGTGCGCTGAGGGCCGCGCAACCGCCCGCGTCCGGTTTCTGGTTGGCTGTCCCGCGCGGGGACATCCGACCGGGAACGCGGGAGATCATGAGCGCGGACGTACGACAAGTGGCCGACGGCACCTATCTGGTGCACGGCGGCAACACCAACTGGGTCATCCTCACCGACGGCGACGCGGTGACCCTCGTCGACACCGGCTACCCCGGCGACCGCCGGGCGCTGCTCGACTCCCTGGCCGCCGTGGGGAGTTCACCGGAGGCGGTGGCGGCCGTGCTGATCACGCACGCCCACAACGACCACCTGGGCTCGGCGCAGTACCTGCGCGCCACCCACGGCACCCCCGTCCTCCTGCACGAGGCCGAGGTGCCGCACGCCCGGCGCGACTTCCTCCAGCAGGTGTCGGTCGGCACGGTGCTGCGCAACGTCTGGCGCCCCGGCGTGCTGCCGTGGATGGTGCACGTGCTGCGCACCGGCGGCACCGAACAGCACCCGGTGACCACGCCCGCGCCCTTCCCGGCGGACGGTGCCCTCGACCTGCCGGGCCGGCCCGTTCCCGTGCACACCCCCGGGCACACCGACGGCCACTGCGTGTACCACCTGCCCGACGCCGGGGTGGTGATCTCCGGCGACGCGCTGGTGAGCGGCCACGCCATCTCCCGGACCGAGGGACCACAGCTGCTGCCCGACCTGTTCCACCACGACCGGACCCGCGCGATCGGCTCGCTCGACGTCATCGCCGGTCTGGAGGGCGACGTCCTGCTGCCGGGCCACGGCCCGGTCCACCGCGGGCCGGTGAGGGACGCCGCGGAACTGGCCCGGGAACGGGCGTTCTAGAGTCGGGGCATGGCCTTGCAGATCAGTGCCACCAATCCGGAGCACCCCGCGCTCCTGCTCGAACTGCCCTGGCAGCTGCCGCTGGAGCAGTGGCCCGAGGAATACCTCGTGCCACTGCCGCGCGGCATCTCCCGGCACGTGGTCCGCTACGCGCGCGCCGGGGACGAGGTGATCGCCGTCAAGGAGCTGGCCGAGCGGCCCGCCCTGCGCGAGTACCAGCTGCTGCGCGACCTGGACCGGCTCGCCATCCCGGCGGTGGACGCGCTGGCCGTGGTCACCGGCCGCCTGGACGCCGCCGGTGACCCCCTGGAACCGGTGCTGGTCACCCGGCACCTGGGCGGCTCGCTGCCGTACCGGTCGATGTTCGAGACGACGCTGCGGCCGGCGACCATGCACCGGCTGATGGACGCCCTCGCGGTGCTGCTGGTCAGGCTGCACCTGGCAGGGTTCGCCTGGGGGGACTGCTCGCTGTCCAACACGCTCTTCCGGCGCGACGCGGGCGCCTACGCCGCCTACCTTGTCGACGCCGAGACCGGCGACCTGCACCCCCGGCTCAGCGACGGACAGCGCGACTACGACCTCGACCTCGCCCGGGTGAACATCAGCGGCGAACTGCTCGACCTGGAGGCCTCGGGGGCCCTGCACCCCTCCGTCGACCCGGTCGAGTTCGGCAACGAGATCTGCGCCCGCTACGGCAGCCTGTGGCAGGAGCTGACCCGCACCTCCGTCTACCCGGCGGGCAAGTACCACTACATCGAGCGCCGGATCCGGCGTCTGAACGACCTCGGTTTCGACGTGGCGGAGATGCAGATCGAGCACGCCTCCAACGGTGACACCGTCACCTTCGTGCCCAAGGTCGTCGACGCCGGCCACCACCAGCGCCAGCTGCTGCGCCTGACCGGGCTGGACGCCGAGGAGAACCAGGCCCGGCGGCTGCTGAACGACCTGGAGAGCTGGATGGCCACCCAGGACGACTACGCCCCGGGCGACCCCCTGGGCGCCCGCCCGGAGGTCCTCGCCCACCGCTGGGTGCGCGAGGTCTTCCGGCCCACCGTGCGCGCCGTGCCGGTGGAGCTGCGCGGCGCGATGGACCCGGCGGAGATCTACCACGAGCTGCTGGAGCACCGCTGGTACCTCTCCGAGCGGGCCCAGCACGACATCGGCCTGGACACGGCGGTCGAGGACTACCTCGTCAACATCCTGCCCAGGGCCCGGGAGTCCCTGCAGCCCACCGCGGACTGAGCGGCGCGGTGGCCGCTCAGCTGTGCGGCACCACCGCCACCGGGCACTCGGCGTGGTGCAGCACCCCGTGCGCCACCGAGCCGATCCGGGCGCCGACCGCCGTCCGGCGGGCGCGGCGGCCGACGACCATCAGCTGGGCGTTCGCGGACACCGACAGCAGCACCTGGCCCGCGCTGCCCATCTCCACGTGCTCGACCACCGCAACGTCGGGGAAGCGCTCGCGCCACGGTGCGAGCGCCTCGCCGAGCGCCTTGTGCTCGTACTGCTCCAGACCCCCGGCCTCGTCGGCGAGGGCCATCGAGCCGGGGCTGTAGGTGAAGACGGTCGGCAGGGTCCAGGCCCGCACGGCGCGCACGGTGGCGCCCCGGGCGGCGGCCGCCTCGAAGGCGAACCCGATGACGTCGGCGCTGTCCTCCGGCTCTCCCTGCTGGCCCACGACGACCTCGCGGCCCCCGGCTTCGGCGGCGGCCTCGTCGTCCGCCCGGACGAGGACGACCGGCCGGGGCGCCTCGGCGATCACCTGCTGACCGACCGAACCGAGCAGGAACCCGACCACCGCGCCGTGGCCCCGCGAGCCGAGGACCAGCGTCTCGGCGTCGGCCGCGGCGGCCAGCAGGGCCGCCACGGCGTCGCCCTCGCGGACGTCGGTGGTCACCGCGAGGCCGGGGTGCCGCTCGGTGACCGTCGCGACCGCCCGGGCGAGGGCCTCGCGCGCCCACCCCTCCTGCGTCTCCCGGTCCACCGGGCCGGCCGCGCCCTGCCCCTGGAACCGCCAGGCGTGCACCACGTGCAGCGGGGCCCGGCGGCGGACCGCCTCCCTCGCCGCCCAGGCCAGTGCGGCCAGGCTCTCCTCCGAACCGTCCGAGCCTGCCGTGATCGGGCGCGTCATGCGGGTCCCTCCCTGGGTCGCGGGAACGTCGTTCTCGGAGCCCAGTCTTCCCCAATTCCTCCTCACGGCCGCGCGGGGGGAGCGGACGGCCGCCGACCGCGTGCCGCCGCCCGAGCGAGGACCCGCGATCGAACATACGATGGCCGCAGGCCGGTGCGGTGACGGGGACGCCGTGCCGTGAACCCGGCCGCTCGACGTGGGGGACGTATGGCACAGGCCGACGGGGAGACACGGACCGTCATCATGACCGTGGACGACGATCCGGGGGTCTCCCGCGCCGTCGCCCGCGATCTGCGGCGGCGCTACGGCGCCACGTACCGGATCGTGCGCGCGGAGTCCGGCGAGTCGGCGCTCGACGCGCTGCGGGAACTGAAGCTGCGCGGCGACCTGGTGGCCGTGATCCTGGCCGACTACCGGATGCCCCGGATGAACGGCATCGAGTTCCTCGAACAGGCCCTGGACGTGTATCCGGGCGCCCGGCGGGTGCTGCTGACGGCGTACGCGGACACCGGCGCGGCGATCGACGCGATCAACGTCGTCGATCTGGACCACTACCTGCTCAAGCCCTGGGACCCGCCCGAGGAGAAGCTGTATCCGGTCCTGGACGACCTGCTCCAGGCCTGGCGCACCGGCGACCACCGGCCGGTGCCCAGCACCAAGGTCGTCGGGCACCGCTGGTCGGCGCGGTCCTCGGAGGTAAGGGAGTTCCTGGCCCGCAACCAGGTGCCCTACCGCTGGTACTCCGCGGACGAGCCGGAGGGACGGCGGCTGCTGTCGGCGGCCGGGCAGGACGGGCAGCGGCTCCCGGTGGTGATCACGCCGGACGGGACCCCGCTGGTGGAGCCGGAGGCGCCCGACCTGGCCGCGCGGGTGGGCCTGGCGACCACGCCGACGGCCGACTTCTACGACCTGGTGGTGATCGGCGGCGGCCCGGCGGGGCTGGGCGCGGCCGTGTACGGGGCCTCGGAAGGGCTGCGGACGGTGCTGGTGGAGCGGTCGGCGACCGGCGGTCAGGCCGGGCAGAGCTCCCGCATCGAGAACTACCTCGGCTTCCCCGACGGCGTCTCCGGCGGCCAGCTCACCGAGCGGGCCCGGCGTCAGGCGGCGAAGTTCGGCGCCGAGATCCTCACCGCGCGCGAGGTGACCGGCCTGGAGGCGAACGGCGCGGCGCGCGTGGTCCGGTTCTCGGACGGCTCGGAGATCGCCGCGCACAGCGTCATCCTGGCCACCGGCGTGTCCTACCGGCAGCTGACCGCCCCGGGCACCGAGGACCTGGCCGGCTGCGGGGTCTTCTACGGCTCGGCACTGACCGAGGCGGCCTCCTGCCAGGGCCACGACGTGTACATCGTCGGCGGTGCCAACTCCGCCGGGCAGGCGGCGATGTACCTGGCCCGGGGCGCCAAGTCCGTGACGCTGCTGGTGCGCGGCGACTCGCTGGCGGCGTCGATGTCGTACTACCTGATCCAGCAGATCGAGGAGACGCCCAACATCCGGGTGCGCTGCGGCACCCTCGTCGAGGGCGCGCACGGCGACGGCCACCTGGAGCGGCTGACGCTGCGCGACGCGGTCAGCGGCGCCACGGAACTCGTGGACGCGCAGTGGCTGTTCGTGTTCATCGGTGCGGCCCCGCTGACCGACTGGCTGGACGGCACGGTGCTGCGGGACGAGCGCGGGTTCATCCTCGCCGGGCCCGACCTCACCCCCGACGGGCGGCCGCCGGCGGGCTGGGAGCTGGACCGGCCGCCGTACCACCTGGAGACCAGCGTCCCTGGCGTGTTCGTGGCGGGCGACGCCCGCGCGGAGTCGGCCAAGCGGGTCGCGTCCGCCGTCGGAGAGGGAGCCATGGCCGTGATGCTCGTCCACCGGTACCTGGAGCAGTCGTGAGCGGCCGGCGGATGCCGTGCAGCCCCGGGGAGATCGGGAAGCTGTTCCTCTTCGAGAAGCTGACGCCCGAGCAGTTGGGCCGGCTGTGCGCCGAGGGCCGGGTGGAGCTGTTCGACCCCGGGCCGGTGTACACCGAGGGCGAGGACGCCACCTGCTTCTACGTGATGCTGGAGGGGACGGTCGTGCTGACCCGCCGGGTGGGCGGGGACGAGGTGGAGACCAACCGCACCTCGCAGCGCGGGGTGTACGCGGGCGCGATGCAGGCGTACGTCGGCGACCGGGTGCCGCAGGTCTACAACAACTCGATGCGGGTCACCGAGCCGACGCGGTTCTTCGTGCTCCCGGCGGACACGTTCGCGGCGGTCATGCGGGAGTGGTTCCCGATGGCGGTGCATCTGCTGGAGGGGCTGTTCTTCGGGTCCAAGAACACCCAGCGCGCCATCGGCCAGCGCGAGCGGCTGCTGGCGTTGGGCTCGCTGTCGGCGGGTCTCACCCACGAGCTGAACAACCCGGCGGCGGCGGCGGTGCGGGCCACCTCGACGCTGCGGGAGCGGGTGGCGAAGATGCGGCACAAGCTCGCGGTGATCGCGGAAGGCCCGTTCTCCCGGGACGTGCTCGCGGGGCTCATCGAGATACAGGAGCGCACGGCGGAGCGGGTGGCCAAGGCGCCCTCGCTCAGCCCGCTGGAGGCCGCCGACCGGGAGGACGCCCTCGGCGACTGGCTGGAGGACCACGGGATCGAGCAGGGCTGGCGGCTGGCGCCGACCTTCGTGCAGGCCGGTCTGGACACCGAGTGGCTGGAGCAGGTCGCGGCGGCCGTGGACGCGGAGATCCTGCCGGGAGCGGTCGGCTGGCTCAACTACACGGTCGAGACCGAGCTGCTGATGAACGAGATCGCGGACTCCACCGCCCGTATCTCGCACCTGGTGGACGCCGCCAAGCAGTACGCGCAGCTGGACCGGGCGCCCCACCGCACGGTCGACGTCCACGAACTCCTCGACAGCACCCTGCTGATGCTTTCCGGGAAGATCGGACCGCGGATCGCGGTCGTCAAGGACTACGACCGCACGGTCCCGCGGGTACCGGCGTATCCGGCGGAGCTGAACCAGGTGTGGACCAACCTGATCGACAACGCGGTCGGCGCGGTGAACGACGCGGGGGGCGAAGGGACGCTGACCGTACGGACCGCGCTCCACCACGACCGGCTGCTGGTGGAGTTCAGGGACACCGGCAGCGGGATCGCGCCGGAGATCCGGGAGCGCGTTTTCGACCCGTTCTTCACCACCAAACCGGTGGGCGAGGGCACCGGGCTCGGGCTGGACATCTCCTGGCGGATCGTGGTCGACAAGCACCACGGCAGCCTCCAGGTCGAGTCCGTGCCGGGCGACACCCGTTTCCAGGTGCTCCTGCCGCTGACCGCCACGGACCCGGACCAGGCAGACCCGGCCGATGCGGCCGATGCGGCCGATGCGGGCAGACCCGCCGAACCGGCGGAGCCCGCCGCCCCCACCGCTTCGAAGGATCCCACCGATCCGACCGAGCCCACCGATCCGACCGATCCGAGCGAGGAGCCGGTATGACCGACGACACCGGAATCGACCCCACCGTCCCGCCGAGCGGAGCGGGCTGCGCCGAGTGCGACGCGGTCGGCGGCTGGTGGTTCCATCTGCGGCGCTGTGCGAGCTGCGGCCACGTCGGCTGCTGCGACAGCTCGCCGGGACAGCACGCCACCGGCCACTACCGGTCCACCGGGCACCCGGTGGTGCAGAGCTTCGAGCCGGGTGAGGACTGGTACTGGGACTACGCGACCAACGAGGTGCGCGCGTCCGGGCCCGACCTGGCCCCGCCCGGCAGCCACCCGGACGACCAGCCGACCCCGGGTCCGGCCGGCCGCGTACCGGCGGACTGGGCGGCCTTCCTCCACCGCTGACCCGTCCGCCGCCGCTCCGGCACGCCGCCCCTCGGCCGATCCGGCACCCGGGCGTCCGGGCCGGGCCCCGGGCCGGGTGCGGCGCAGATCGCGTCGCCGAACCGGGAAGAGGCGTACCCGGCCGTGGGCGTCGACGGTGCCGAGCCGTTGAGCGCCCCCTCGTGGCCCGCGTACGGAGGCGGGGCGGACGGCCCGCGGGACGGGTGGGCGGAGGGGGCCCGAAACCCGGAGGCCCGCTGTCGGACCCGCGTGTCAGGATGGGCGGCGTGCCGCAGACCTCACTCACCAGCCCGCTCGTCGGCCGCGAGGACGAACTCGCGCGTCTCACCGGCGTCCTGGACCGCGCCCGCGCCGGTGAGGCCCGCGCGGTCCTGGTCGCCGGGGACGCCGGGGTCGGCAAGACCCGGACCCTGGACGAGGTCGCCGGGCGGGCCGCCGCTGCCGGGACGACGGTGCTCACCGGTCACTGCGTGGACCTGGGCGACGTGGGCCTGCCGTATCTGCCGTTCACCGAGGTCCTGGGCGTGCTCGCCGCCGACGAGCGGTTCGCCGCCGTACTGGCCCGGCATCCGGTGGCCTCCCGGCTGCTCGGCGGCGGCCCGGACGAGGGGGCCGACGCCGCGCCCTCGCGGCTGCGGCTGTTCGAGGGCGTGGCCACCCTGCTGAGCGACCTGACGGAGGTCGCACCGCTCCTGCTGGTCCTGGAGGACCTGCACTGGGCCGACCAGTCCTCCCGGGACCTGCTGAGGTTCCTGCTCAGCCGGGGCGTCCTGCAACGCCCGGCGGGCGGGGCGCCCGGCCACCGGCTCGCGCTGTTCGCCTCGTACCGGGCGGACGACCTGCACCGCCGCCATCCGCTGCGCCCGCTGCTGGCCGAGCTGGTGCGCCTGCCCGGCGTGGAGCGCCTGGAGCTGCGGCCGCTGCCGGACGCCGACGTGGCCCGGCTGGTGCGCTCGCTGCGCCGGCGGCAACTGCCGGACACCACCGTGCGCCGGATCGTCCAACGGGCCGAGGGCAACGCCTTCTACGCCGAGGAGCTGGTCGCCGCCACGGACGCGCCGGCCGGAGGCGTCCCCAGCGGGCTGGCCGACGTGCTGCTCATCCGCTTCGAGCAGCTGTCCGAGACCGCCCAACAGGTGCTGCGCACCGCCGCCGTGGCGGGCCGCCGGGTCGGGCACGACCTGCTGCGGGACGCCGTCGGGCTGCCCGAGCAGGAGCTGGAGTCGGCGCTGCGCGAGGCGGTGGAGCGGCAGTTGCTGGTCTCCTCCGACGGGGACACCTACTCCTTCCGCCACGCCCTCGCCCGGGAGGCGGTCTACGCCGACCTGCTGCCCGGTGAACGGGCCCGGCTGCACGGCGCCTTCGCCCGGCTGCTCGCCGGTGCGGACCGCAGGTCGGACCACGCGGCCGAGCGCGCGCACCACTACCGCGAGAGCCACGACCTGCCGGAGGCGCTCGCCGCGTCCCTGGAGGCCGCCGACCACGCCCAGCGCATCGGCGCCCCCGCCGAGGAGCTGCGGCACGTCGAGGCGGCACTGGACCTGTGGTCGGCGGTCGACACCGCCGCGCGGCCCGCCGGACCCGACGCGGTGACGCTGACCCTGCGCGCCTCGGCCGCCGCCGTGCACGCCGGTGAACTGCACCGCGCGGTCTCCCTCACCCGCTCCGCGCTGGCCGGCCTCGGCCAGGACGCGGACCTGGAGCTGGCCGCCCGCGTCCGCTACACCCTGGCCGGCAATCTGCTGAGCGTCGACAACCTGGAGTCCGCGTACGCCTACAGCAGCGAGGCGCTGGGCCTGATCCCCGCCGAGCCGCCCTCCGCGACCTGGGTGTGGGCGGCGGCCACGCATGTGACGGCGGCCCGCCAGGTCGGGGAGAACGAGACGGCGCTGCGGGTGGCCCGCCGGGCGCTGACGGTCGCCGAGGAGCTGGAGGTCACCGACGCCCGCGCCGATCTGCTGATCTCCCTGACGAGCCTGGAGGGCCACAACCGCGCCACCCCCGAGGGCCGGGAGCGGCTCCTTGAGGCACGCGAGCTGGCACGGCGGGCGGGCAACGCGCCGGTGGAGCTGCGGGCGCTGTTCAACCTCGCCATCGGCTGCTTCGAGTCCGGTGACCTGGAGGCGTGCCTGCCCTGGGCGTCGGAGGGCCTGGACCGGGCCCGCCGCTCCGGTCTGCTGTCCTCGCCGTACCCGCGGGAGATGCGGTACCTGCGGCTGCTGGTGCGGTACACGCTGGGCCACTGGGACGAGGTGCTGCGCGAGTTGGCCGAGGACGCCGGGAAGCGGTCGGCCGTGGACGGCCACGCCCTCGGGCCGGGGCTGTACGTGGCGCTGGCGCGCGGCGACTCGGGGGTGGCCGAGCGGGCCCGCGCCCTGTTGAGCGGGCCGTTCGACTGGATGGCCCGGATGGTCGCCGGGGTGGTGCTGACCGACGCGGCGGCGCTGCGCGGGGACGCGGAGGACGCGGTGCGGTGGATGCGCTCCAGCGTCGAGACGCTCACCGAGGCGGGCACGCGGCCCACCGTGACCCTCCGTCTGGCGACCCTCGCGCTGTCCGCCGTCGCCGACACCGTGACCGAGCTGCGCCGGGCCGGGGACGACGCCGGGGTGGCCCGCTGGTCGGACACGGCGGCCGAACTGCTGGCCGACGCCCGCTGGTCGGCCGCGCACGGCTACGACGACGTCCCGCAGGGCCCGGAGGGCCAGGCGTGGCTGGCGCGCGCGGAGGCCGAGTGGTCCCGGGTCGCCGGCACCGGGCCGGACCCAGCGGCCTGGGAGAGGGCGGTGGCCGCCTTCACGTACGGCGACGCCTACGAACGCGCGCGATGCAGGCTGCGGCTGGCCGAGGCGCTGCTGGCCGCCGACCGCCGCGAGGAGGCCGCCGCCGAGGCCGACGCCGTACGCCGGGAGGCCGACCGGCTCGGCGCGACGGTGCTGCGCGAGCGGCTCGACGACCTGGCCCGCCGCGGCCGGCTCACCGGCACGGCACCGGCCGCGGCGGGCACGGCGGCGCTGACCGCCCGTGAGCAGGACGTCCTGCGGCTGCTCGCGCTGGGGCACAGCAACCGCCGGATCGGCGAGGAACTGTTCATCAGCGCCAAGACGGCGAGCGTCCACGTGTCCAACATCCTCGCCAAGCTGAACGCGGCCAGCCGTACGGAGGCGGTCGCGGTCGCCCACCGGCAGGGCCTCGTCGCCGTGGAGCCGACGTCGTCGCACTGAGCCGGGCCCCGGGAACCCTCGCCGCCGGACGCACGTTGACCCGGCACCGGTACCCGGAGCGCGCACCACGACACAGGGCGGCACGATGAGCGACTTGGTCCCCGGGGGCAACGTCCCTCTGCCGGGCGGCCCCGTGAGCATCCGGGCGCCCGGCGGCTTCGACGTGGCGGCGCTGGTCACGGACGACGGCGGCAAGGTCGGCGAGAGCATCGCCTGCGGCCAGCGCTCCCCCGCGGACGTGGTCGAGGGCTGGATGAACAGCCCGGGGCACCGGGCCAACATCCTCAAGGCCGACTTCACCCACATCGGTGTCGGCCTGGCCGGCGGCGGCCGGGCGGGCACGTACTGGACGCAGCTCTTCGGCGGCTGAACCCTGGCGCCGGCACCCGATCTTGGCGGAACGGAACGCTCCGGGACAGGATGCCGTCATGAAGGGTGACCTCTTTTCCAGCGAGCACATGGTGCAGCCCGCCACGGCGCCGGGCATGACCGTCGAGAACTCCAAGTGCATCCGTTACGCGGTGAACGGTGAGATGCTCGCCCGGCAGGGCGCGATGATCGCCTACCGGGGCAGTCTCCAGTTCGAGCGCAAGGGCCAGGGCGTGGGCGGCATGCTCAAGCGCGCGGTCACCGGCGAGGGGCTGCCGCTGATGGCGGTGCGCGGACAGGGCGAGGCCTGGTTCGCGAACGAGGCCCAGAACTGCTTCATCGTCGAGGTGGAGCCGGGAGACGAGTTCACCGTCAACGGCCGCAACGTCCTGTGCTTCGACGCCTCGTTGTCCTACCGCATCGCCACCGTCAAGGGCTCGGGCATCGCCGGCGGCGGACTGTTCAACAGCGTCTTCACCGGGCACGGCGGACTGGGCCTGGTGTGCGAGGGCAATCCGCTGGTCATCCCGGTCTCGCACCAGTACCCGGTCCACGTCGACACGGACGCGATCGTCGGCTGGTCCGCGGGGCTCTCGACCTCCCTGCACCGTTCGCAGTCGATCGGCTCGATGCTGCGCGGCGGCTCGGGCGAGGCGGTCCAGTTGGTGCTCCAGGGCGAGGGCTTCGTCGTCGTACGGCCGAGCGAGGCGACGCCGCAGAAGACGCAGCAGCACTGAGCGCCCCTCCTACCCTTGCGGGATCCGTGTTGACCTTGGGGGCGTCGCGCGAAAGGGTGCGAAGGGGCGCGGATCACCGCCCGCGCCGGAAGGAAGAGTGCCTTGATCGGGATCACGGAGATCGAAGCCGCGGCCGAGCGGATCGCCGGACATGTCGTACGCACCCCGACCGTGCCCGCGCCGGGGCTGTCCGCGCTGCTCGGCGTCCCGGTCACCGCGAAGCTGGAGCTGCTCCAGCGCACCGGCTCGTTCAAGGCGCGCGGTGCCACGGCGAAGCTGCTGTCGCTGACCGAGGCCGAGCGCGCCGCCGGTGTCGTCGCGGTCAGCGGCGGCAACCACGGCATCGCGGTGGCGGTGATGGCCGCCGCCCTCGACGTGAAGGCCACGGTGGTCATGCCGCGCACGGCACCGGCCCGTTCCGTGGAGATCGCGGAGGAGGCCGGCGCGGTGGTGCGGCTCACCGACGGCATGGACAGTGCCTTCGCGCTCGTCGCCCGGCTCCGTGAGGAGGGGCTGACCCTGGTCCACCCCTTCGACGACCCGGTGGTGATCGCGGGACAGGGCACCGTGGGACTGGAGTTCGCCGCGGATGCCCCGGACCTCACCGACGTGCTGGTGAGCATCGGTGGCGGTGGGCTGATCGCGGGCGTGGCGGCGGCGCTGCGCGCGCTGCGACCCGGGGTGCGGGTCTGGGGCGTGGAGACCGAGGGCGCCGAGGCCATGTCCCGGGCGCTCGCGGCGGGCGGTCCGCTCGCGGTGCCCCTGTCCTCCATCGTCACCACGCTCAGTGCGCCGGCCGTCTCCCAGGTGACGTACGACCATGTGTCGGAGCTGGTCACCGACGTCCTCGTGGTGCCGGACCGGGAGGCGGTGCGGGGTTCGCTGGCGCTCGCCGAGCACGCCAAGGTATGGACCGAGCCCGCCGCCGGCTGTCTGATCCCGGCGGCGCGGCGGGTGGTGGAGCGGGTGGGCGGCGACGCCCGGATCGGGCTCGTGGTGTGCGGGGGCAATGCCACGGTGGCCGACATGGCGGTGTGGGCGGACCGTTTCGGTCTGCGCTGACGCCGGACCGGGCCGGAGACCTGTTCGAGGTCGTCCAGCACGAGAGGAACCGGGTCCGCCGGTCCGCCGGTCCGGGGAGGACGCCCCGCCGGGCCGCCCGCGCCTGGCACCCGGATCGCGGTGACCTGCTCGGCCGCCGGGGCGCCTCCGACTGCGCCCGGGCCGCGCGCTTCGGCTTCCTCGCCGCCTTCCGGGAGGATGCTCCCCGATCCCTTACGCCCCGTTTCCCCCTGTTTTCCCTCGGGCCGGGCGGGGACTCGGCCGACATGGCACACATCGGATACACGATGATGACCGAGCAGGCCGGCCCTCGGGACCTCGTCGGCCATCTGGTGCGGGCCGAGGAGGTGGGGTTCGACTTCTCGGTGACCTCGGACCACTACTTCCCCTGGCTGCGCGCGCAGGGCCACGCTCCCTACGCGTGGAGCGTGCTGGGCGCCGCGGCGCAGGCGACCTCCCGCATCGGGCTGATGACGTACGTGACGTGTCCGACGTTCCGCTACCACCCCGCGGTGGTGGCGCAGAAGGCGGCGACGCTGCAATTGCTGTCCGAGGGCCGGTTCCGGCTGGGGCTCGGCTCGGGCGAGAACCTCAACGAGCACGTGGTGGGCGGCGGCTGGCCGTCCGTCGACGTACGGCACGAGATGCTCCAGGAGGCCGTGGAGATCATCCGCGGGCTGTTCGCGGGCGGCCACGTCAACCACCGCGGCACGCACTTCGACGTGGAGTCGGCCCGGCTGTGGGACCTGCCGGACAGCGCGCCGCCCATCGGCATCGCCGCCTCGGGCGAGCGTTCCTGCAAGCTGGCGGGCGAGTCCGCCGACCTGGTGATCGCCACCGAGCCGAAGGCGGGGCTGCTGGAGTCCTTCGACCGGCACGGCGGAACGGGCAAGCCGCGCGTGGGCCAGCTGCCCGTGTCCTACGACCCCGACCGGGACACGGCGATCAAGCGGGCCCACGCGCAGTTCCGCTGGTTCGGCAGCGGCTGGAAGGTCAACTCCGAACTGCCGCACCCGGACTCCTTCGAGGCGGCCACCCAGTTCGTGACGCCCGACGACGTCGCCGAGTCCATCCCCTGCGGCGACGACCCGGACGCCTTCGTGTCGGCCGTACGCCCGTACGTCGAGGCCGGGTTCACCGAGATCGCCCTGGTGCAGATCGGCGGCGAGTCGCAACCGGCCTTCCTGGACTGGTCGGAGAAGACCCTGCTGCCCGCGTTGCGCGAGGAGTTCGGCCGCGACTGAAACCCGGGGGCGGGCGAATCACCCGGATGACTGAGCATCTTGCCGGTGTGCGGGGTACTAGGAGTCCCTACGTCCGTCCTCCTGGAGGTCCCCGTGAACACCGCCGTGCACCAGACCCTGGTCGTGCAGCTCCAGGCGGGCGACACCGCCGACCGGTTCCCCGTGCTCGCCCACCTCGGGTACGAGGCGGCGGACCCGTTCGCTCTCACCGTGGTCTTCAGTCACGACGGGCGGGTACTGGCCCGCTGGGTGCTGGACCGTGAGATGGTCACCGAGGGGCTCACCCGAGCGGTGGGCGTCGGCGACGTGCGGCTGCGGCCGGAGTCGCGGGGCATGTGGGACGAGCTGCGCATCGAACTGCTGGGCGACCACAGAGCCGACGGGGACCGCCACCGTGCCGTGGTGTTCGTGTGGACCGCGGCTGTCGAATCCTTCCTGCGCGAGACGCACTCGGTGGTCCGGCCGGGGCGGGAGCGGGTATGCGTCGACGACTTCCTCGCGGAGCTGACGGCGGAAGGCTGACGGCGGAGCGCTGAGGGCGGAGCGCTGAGGGCGGGAGGTCTGTGCGCGGAGGCCGACCGCACAGGGCCGACCCCCGCGTGCCGCGGGAGTGCCGCGGCACGCGGGCCGCGCCGCCTCAGCGGGCCGTGTGGCGGTGCCGGGTCCACAGCGGGATGCCGAACCAGCACAGCAGGTACCAGAGCACCACGCCGGTGACGAGGTACGGCACGAAGCCGTCGTGGGTCGCGACGCGCAGGATCAGCAGCAGCGAGCAGGCCGTCGTGGCGAGCAGGAGCACCAGGCCGAGCACGGTCAGCCGGGACGCCCACCGCACCGCCTGGGGCTTCACCCGCCGTCCGGAGACGAGGCGGTGCAGGGACACCGGGCCGATCAGCGCGCCGGTCGTGACGGCACCGAGGACCACCGTGATCAGGTAGATCGTCTGATCGGTGTCCGAGAGGCTCTCGTACTTCGGCTGGAACACGACCGTGAGCAGGAAGCCGAAGAGGATCTGCACGCCCATCTGCGCGACGCGGACCTCCTGGATCAGCTCCGTCCACATCCGGTCCGCCCGCTCCTCCTCGGTCTCGTTGCGGCCCCTGCGTCGGACCTGTCCCTCGGCCGGTTCCGAGCCCGAGTGCGTCACGTCTTCCTCCCGTTCGAAGTCGCCTGCGTCCCCTTCCCTGTTCCCGGGATCCCCGTACTCAGGCGCCGGGCGGGGGCGGTGACGCCCGGTTTGGGTGATCGGGGGGCGGTTACACGGGCCGGGACGAACGACGCGCGGCAAGGAAGGCGAAGGATGTCCGACACTCAGCTCACCGTGACGCTCGACGGCGGCGGCATCGACGACGCGCGGGCGATCGTCCGTGTCCTGGAGGGCGTCTTCGGGACGTCCGACGGCCCGCCCGCCGACGAGGGGGCTACGGTGCGCACCGCGACCTTCGGCTCACCGGGCACCCCGCGGGCGGCGGACGTGTCCCCGCGGGCAGCGGGCGACGCGCTGTCCGCGCCGGTGACGGTCACCGTCCAGGGCACGCCGCAGGCCGTGGAGGCGGCCGGCGAGACACTGTCCCGCGCCTTCACCGCGCGCGACGACGGAGCGGCCTCGGGCGACCAGGAGCGGGAACGGCAGTTGCTCCTGGTCCCGTGAGGCCGGGGCGCGTCGCCCGCCGACCTCCTACCAGCGGCCCTCGACCTGGTCCTTGACGCGGCGGTCGTAGAGGTCGCGGATCGCCGCGAGGGTGTCGTCGGACAGCTCCGGCAGCCGGGCGGCGTCCGTGTTGGCGCGAGCCTGCTCGGGCGTACGGGCGCCCGGGATCACGCTCGTCACGCCGGGCTGCTGGATGATCCAGCGCAGCGCCAGTTGGGCCGGGGTGTACCCCTGCGGGGCGAGCGCGGCGAACTCGGCCGCGGCCTGGACCCCGCTGGCGAAGTCGACGCCGGAGAAGGTCTCGCCCTGGTCGAAGGCCTCGCCGTGCCGGTTGAAGTTCCGGTGGTCGTTCGCCGCGAAGACGGTGTCCGCGGTGTACTTGCCCGACAGCAGCCCGGACGCGAGCGGCACCCGGGCGATGATGCCGACGCCCGCCTCGCGCGCGGCGGGCAGGACCTCGCGCAGGGGCTTCATGCGGAAGGGGTTGAGGATGATCTGCACGCTGGCCACGTTCGGCCGGGCGATCGCGGTGAGCGCCTCCTCGCAGGTCTCCACGCTGACGCCGTACGCGGCGACGCGCTCCTCCTCGACCAGGGTGTCCAGGGCGTCGAACACCTCGTCGCTGGAGTAGACGGGCGTCGGCGGGCAGTGCAGCTGCACCAGGTCGAGGCGGTCGACGCCGAGGTTGCGGCGGGAGCGGTCGTTCCACTCCCGGAAGTTGTCCAGCACGTAGTTCTGCGGGATCTGGTCGACCCGGCGGCCCATCTTGGTGGCGACCAGCACGTGCAGGTCCGGCCTGCTCGCGAGGAAGGTCGCGATGGTCTGTTCGCTGCGGCCGTCGCCGTAGACGTCGGCCGTGTCGAAGAAGGTCACCCCCGACTCGGCCGCCGCCTCCAGTACCGCGAGGGCCTCCTTGTCGTCGACGTCTCCCCAGTCGGCACCCAGTTGCCAGGTGCCGAGGCCGATCACCGACGCGTGCTGATCCGACCTGCCGAAAGTGCGCTCGTCCATGCCGTCAGTCTGTCATCCGCGGTGCGCGGGCAGCGCGTCGGGACGGCTGGAGCGGTCCGGTCCCCCGCCGGTGGCGAGCCTGCGGGCCTGGGCGGTGCGCGCGATCGCGGGCCCCAGCGTGCGCTTGAGCCGGCGCAGCGTCTCCAGTCGGCCGGCCACCCGGTCGAGCCGGTAGTACAGGCGGGGCGGGAGGTACGGCAGCAGCGGCGAGTGGCGCTGGCCGAGCAGGGCGAACATCTCCCGGGGCGGCAGGCGGACGTAGCGGGGCAGGTTCTCGTACCACTGGGCGCTGAGCCGGGCCGCGCTCTGCACCGGCAGCAGGGCCGCCCTGCGTTCGCGTTCGTAGTGGGCGAGGGCGTCCGGGAGGGTGTCCCGCTCGTGCAGCGCGGCCGACAGCGTCATGGCGTCCTCCAGGGCGAGCGTGGTGCCCGCGCCGATGGAGTAGTGCGTGGTGTGCGCGGCGTCGCCGAGCAGGACGAGGTTGCCCCGGGACCAGGTGCGGTTGGTGAGGGTGCGGAAGGTGCGCCACGGGGCGCCGGTCCGGCCGGAGGACCGCGCGGTGAGCGGATGTCCGTCCAGCACGTCGGCGAAGAGCTTCTCCAGCAGGACCAGCCTCTCGGCCTCGTCGGCCCGGTCCAGGCCCAGGCCGGTCCAGGTCGCCGGCGCGCACTCGACGACGCAGGTGCTGCCCTCGGGGCCGAAGCCGTAGCCGTACGCCCAGATCCAGCCGTGGTCGGTCTCGACGAAGGCGAAGGTGAAGGCGTCGAAGACCCTCGTGGTGCCGAGCCACACGTAGGGATTGCGGCCGCCGGTGATCTCGGTGCCGAAGTGTTCGGCGTGCCGGTTGCGCAGGGCGCTGCCCGCCCCGTCGGCCGCCACCACCAGGTCGGCGGAGGGCGGGTTCGCGCCGGTGACCTGGTGTTCGTACTCCAGGCGTACGCCCAGCTCGCGGGCGCGGGCGGCGAGAATCGCGAGCAGCCGGTGGCGGCCGATGCCGAAGCCCTCGTCACCGTGGTGCCGGGTGGCCAGGTCGCCCACGTGGGCGACGCCGTCCCGCCAGCGCACGGAGTGCTCCTCGACAGCGCGGGCGGACTCGGGGTCGTGCTCCTGGAGGCGGTCGAGCAGTCCGCGCCAGTAGGTGACGCCCCAGCCGTAGGTGGAGCCCTCCGGGTCGCGCTCGAGGACGGTGACGTCGTGGGACGGGTCCCGCCGCTTCAGCAGGATCGACAGATACAGTCCGGCGGGCCCACCGCCGACGCAGGCGACCTTCACACACACCCCTGGTATGCACTCAAAACGGTCATTCGGGACCGCAGAGTAACAAGGGAGGGGCCGCCTGCCGGTGTCGCGCGGCCGTGGGCGGGCGCGGTTTGTCCGGCGCCCTACCCGGCGGCCACCGTGCGGCACTCCGGGTGGCCCCAGCCCTGGTCGTTCTTGGCGATGGGCTCGCCGGCCGCGTACGAGCGGCCGCACAGGCAGCGCCCGGCGAACTTCGCCTTGATGGTCCGCGCCGAGGAGCCGCCGCCCTTGCGGGCCGCGCCCGACGCCCGGCGCGGCGCCTTGCCGCGGGCCGCGGGAACGTCCGGCGCGGGCGGCGGCTCCGGCGAACCGAGACCGCTGCCCGCGGCTTCCTGGACCACGGCCGCCTGGCTGGCGGCGCGGTCGGCGAAGTCGTTGAGCCGGTCGCCGTCGACCTGGTGGGCGGGTACGTAACGGAACTCGACCGAGCGGCCGTCGAGCAACTCGTCGATGCGCACGACCAGCTCCTGGTTGGCGACGGGCTTGCCGGCGGCGGTCTTCCAGCCGTTGCGCTTCCAGCCCGGCAGCCAGGTGGTGACGGCCTTCATGGCGTACTGCGAGTCCATGCGGACCTCGAGCGGTACGCCGGGGTCGGTCGACGCCAGCAGGCGCTCCAGCGCCGTGAGTTCGGCGACGTTGTTGGTGGTCCTGCCGAGCGGGCCGGCCTCCCAGCGGACCGGGTTCTCCGACGCGTCGGCCAGCACCCAGGCCCAGCCGGCCGGACCCGGGTTTCCCTTCGAAGCCCCGTCGCACGCGGCCACTGCTCGTTCACGCATGCGTCCGATCATGCCACGGCCCGGCGGGCTCTCCGGACGGGGTTCAGGCGACGTCCGTGACCGTGGGCATGTCCCCCTGGGTGGTCGTGGTGTCGATCACCGAGAAGTTCGCGCCCTGCGGGTCGCTCAGTGCCGCGAACCGGCCGAAGGGGGTCGTGAGCGGACCGAACCGCAGGACGCCGCCGAGCTTCGTGGCGCGGGCCACGGCGTCGTCGCAGTCGGTGACGGTGAAGTAGACGTTGATGTAGGGCGGGACCTCGGGCGGGAAGTCCTCCGGCATGGCCATGCGGCCCAGGACGGTGCGGTCGCCGAGGTCGAAGAGGCGGAAGTCCACCTGGTCGTCCTGCATCTGCTTGGCCCGGTAGGAGAAGACCGCGGGGAAGAAGGCGTCCGACTTCGCGGGCTCGCGGGTGAAGACCTCCGCCCAGCAGTAGGCGCCGGGCACGGCCGTGGCCTCGAAGCCCTCGTGGGTGCCGCCCTGCCAGACGCCGAAGACGACCCCACTGGGGTCCCGGGCCAGGCACATGGTGCCGAAGTCGTCGACCCGCATCGGTTCGAGGAGTAGTTCCCCGCCGGCCTCGCGGATCCGGTCGGCGGTCGCCGCCGCGTCCGGTGAGGCGAAGTAGAGGCACCACTGGGACTGGTCCTCGTGGCCGGGCGGGGGCGGGACCACGGCGGCCACCGCCTTGCCGTCCGCGTAGCACTGGGTGTAGTTGCCGAACTCCGACGACGACTCGCCGAAGGTCCAGCCGAGGACGTCGCCGTAGAAGCTCTTGGCCCCCTCGACGTCGGTGAACATCGCGTCGGCCCAGCAAGGGGCCCCTTCGGGTTGCACGGCCATGACTGCCGCCTCCTGTGCGGACAAAGGGTTCGGACTGTGGGGGACGGGAGGACCGGATACGGTCTGCTTCCTCACGCTAGCCATCCCGCCCCCACCCCGCGCGCCGACGGCGGGTCACTGCCCGGCGTACGCCTGCTCCAGCGCGGCGATGTCGAGCTTGCTCATCGACATCATGGCCTTGTTGGCGCGCGCCACCTTGGCCGGATCGGGGTCGCGGAACATCTCCTCCAGCCGGCGCGGGACGACCTGCCAGGACACACCGAACCGGTCCTTGAGCCAGCCGCAGGGGCCGTGCTCGCCGCCGCCCTCGGTGAGCCGGGCCCAGTAGTGGTCGACCTCGTCCTGGTCCTCGCAGGTGATCTGGAAGGAGATCGCCTCGTTGAACGTGAACTCCGGGCCGCCGTTGAGGCCCACGAACTTCTGGCCGTTGGCCGTGAACTCCACGGTGAGCACCGAGCCCGCGGGCCGGGGTGCTCCCTCGGGGTAGCGGGTGACGGCGCCGATGCCGGAGTTCTTGAAGGTCGAGACGTAGAAGTGGGCGGCCTCCTCGGCGACGCCGTCGAACCAGAGACAGGTGGTGAATCCTTCGGTGCTCATGAGTACCTCCCGGGAGCGGAACACGGTCACCACGGTCGACCGGCTCGGAGCACGGAACTCATCGCTCTGCCGGTGGCGAATCTGCCGCGGGCAGAGAAAGCCCCGTCGGGGGCCGATGCGGGCCGAAAGTGGAGGGACCGCGGCGCCACCGGCCGCGGCCCGTCCCGGTCTGCCGACCACGACTCGACAAGGAGCGCCGATGCTTCCACTCATCGCCGCGACGGCCCCGCCCCGACCGCCCAGGGCCGAGGAGGGCGACACCCCGGCGACCCGGTTCGACGACCGGCTCGCCGAGCAGTTGCTCGACCAGCGGATCGTGCTGCTGGGCACGCAGGTCGACGAGGTCTCCGCGAACCGGGTCTGCGCCCAGCTGCTGATCCTGTCCGCGCAGGACCCGCGCACCGACATCAGCCTCTACATCAACAGCCCGGGCGGCTCCGTGCACGCGGGGCTCGCCATCTACGACACGATGCGGCTGGTCCCCAACGACGTCTCGACGCTCGCCATGGGGTTCGCCGCCAGCATGGGGCAGTTCCTGCTCAGCGTCGGCACGCCGGGCAAGCGCTACGCGCTGCCGAACGCGCGGATCATGATGCACCAGCCGTCGGCGGGCATCGGCGGCACCACGGCCGACATCGAGATCCAGGCGGACAACCTGGAGTTCACCAAGCGGACCATCGAGCGGATCACCGCCGAGCACACCGGTCAGAGCCCCGAGACCATCTCCCGGGACGGCGACCGCGACCGCTGGTTCACGGCCGAGGAGGCCAGGGAGTACGGAATGGTGGACCAGGTCGTGCGGTCCCTCGCGGACGTGCGGCCGGCCGCCACCAGGCGACGGATGGGGCTGTGACATGGGGAGCTACACGATTCCGAACGTCGTCGAGCGGACCCCGCAGGGCGAGCGGTCCTACGACGTGTTCAGCCGGCTGCTGTCGGAGCGGATCATCTTCCTGGGGACCGAGATCGACGACGGCGTGGCCAATGTCGTGATCGCTCAGCTCCTGCACCTGGAGTCGTCGGCCCCGGAGAGCGAGATCGCCGTCTACATCAACTCCCCCGGCGGCTCGTTCACGTCGCTGATGGCGATCTACGACACGATGACCTTCGTGCAGGCCCCGATCTCGACGTTCTGTGTCGGGCAGGCGGCTTCCACGGCGGCCGTGCTGCTGGCGGGCGGGGACCCCGGGCGGCGGTTCGTGCTCGAACACGCGCGGGTCCTGCTGGGGCAGCCGGCCAGCGGCGGCCGGCAGGGGACGGTCTCCGATCTTGCGTTGCAGGCCAAGGAGATGGTGCGGATCCGCTCCCAGGTGGAGGAGGTGCTGGCCCGCCACACCCGTCACGACGTGGCGACACTGCGGGCGGACATGGACCGCGACAAGGTGTTCACCGCCCAGGAGGCGGTGGCGTACGGGCTGGCCGACGAGGTGCTCGCCCGGCGCCTGGCGCGGGTGTGAGGGTCCGGGCCGGCGTCCCGCTCCGCGCGGGGCGCCGGCCCGTGCGCGGCCTCAGGCGGCCAGGCACATTCCGTCGAACCGCGAGCCGGAGGTGCCGCGGCCCGCGCCGGTGTGCCGGGAGGCGAGGCGGACCAGCTCGCCCTGGGCGCGGGCCAGCAGGTCGCCCAGGCCCAGTCCGAGGGCGCCCGCGGCGGCGGCCAGCACCTCGGAGGACGCCTCCTTGCGCCCGCGCTCCACCTCCGACAGGTAGGGCATGGAGATCCGGGCGGCCTCCGCTACCTCCTTGAGCGTGCGCTCCTGCTCCAGGCGTTCACGCCGCAGCACGTCGCCGACCAGGTCGCGCCACAGGGGCTCGCGCCCGGCGGGCGGCCTTCGCTCCGGGGGGAGCGGCGAGGCGGCGAGACGCGCTGGGGGACGCTCGGCCCGTGGGCGCAGCGCGATGACGCGGGCTTCGTTCGGCACGTGGCTGGTCACCTCCCCAGCCTAGGGTCCCGGCCGTGTCACGGAAGGGGTCGGCGTTCCGCCCTCAGGGAAATTCACGGGGCGATACGGGGTGCCGGGCGCTGCCCGCCGGACTAGGCTTGACGGTGACGAAACCACCCCGCGAAGACGCCGCGGCACACGCATCGCGCCACCTGTGGAACCGGGTGGCATGGGTCGTCGCGGCCCGGGTACCCGCAAGCGGGAAAAGCCTAGGGAGACGTCGAACCGTGACTTTCGTGGGAGAGGCAATGGAGACCGCCGTGGTCCGGCCGCAGGCGCGGGTTGTCGAGGAGAGTGCCGGGAGCGGGACGGGTGAGGGGTCGCCGCGGGACGTCGTGAACCCCCGGACCGTGGCCCCGCGCGACGCGCGTCAGTTGTCCCGCCAGTTCTTCCGCCGCCTGGCGGAACTCGAAGAGGGCACGCACGAGTACCAGTACGCGCGCAACACCCTGATCGAGATGAACATGTCGCTCGTGCGGTTCGCGGCGGGCCGGTTCCGCGGTCGCGGGGACGACATGGAGGACATCGTCCAGACCGGCATGATCGGCCTGATCAAGGCCATCGACCGCTTCGAGCTGTCGCGCGAGGTGGAGTTCACCTCGTTCGCGCTGCCGTACATCGTCGGCGAGATCAAGCGCTTCTTCCGGGACACCACCTGGGCGGTGCACGTGCCGCGGCGGCTCCAGGAGCTGCGGGTGGAGCTGGCCAAGGCCCGGGAGGAGCTCTCCTCCCGCCTGGACCGCGAGCCCACCGTCGCCGAACTCGCCACGCTGATGAACATCGGCGAGAGCGAGGTGATCGAGGGCCAGATCGCGTCCAACGGCTACAACTCCTCCTCGCTGGACGCCGCCCTGACCGGCGACGGCCCGGAGAACGGCGAGTCGGTCCTGGCCGACTTCATCGGAGTGGAGGAGGACGGGCTGCGGCTCGTCGAGGACTTCCACTCGCTGGCCCCGCTGATGGCCGAGCTGAGCGAGCGGGACCGTCGGATCATCCACCTGCGGTTCGTGGAGGAGGCCACCCAGGCGGAGATCGGCGAGCGGCTCGGCTGCTCGCAGATGCACGTCTCCCGGCTGATCAAGCGGATCATCGGCCGGCTGCGCGAGGGCATGCTGGGCGAACTCGGGTGCGCCTGAGCCCCGCCCGGCGGTGACGGTGGTGCCCTTCACCCCTCGGTGAGGGGCACCACGGCGCGTACGCGCTTGCCGACCGGGACACGTTCCACGACGACCGTCTCCACCAGGGCGTGCACGATCTCCAGGCCGTGTCGGCCGATCCGCTCGGGGTCCCGGGGGAAGCGCTGCGGCACGGCGCCGCTGCTGTCGTACACGGTCACCTCCACCGAGCTGCCGGTGCCCTCCAGCTCCAGGATGTACGGCCCCCTGCTGTGCCGGTCGGCGTTGGTGACCAGCTCGCTGACCACCAGGAGCACCGCTCCGTCGGCGCGGGGGCCGATCGTGGCGCACCACTCGGTCCTCAGCTGTTCGAGGAAGAGCGCGGCGAAGGCACGCGCCTGCGCTATGCATCCCGGCTCACCGGAGTAGTGCGCCGCCCGCCTCAGCGGTTCGACGGGTACGTCGAAACCAGTCGGTATCACTGCCCCGTCCAGGTACTCGGTCATGCGTGTCTCTCTCGGAAGCCGGACTGGCCGGACTCTGCTGCACCTGTCCTCGTACCCCGAGCCGCGCCGCGCAGTCCCCGCCTCTTCGCAGTGCGGGCATCGTCACAGTCGTGCGGGGAACCCGTGGGTGCGTCAGGGGGATGCGAGCGGGTGGGGAAGGGTGTGCGATGAACGAACTGATGGCCGCACGGAGCCTGACCACCCGGCCGGTGGTCACGCTCGGCGGCGATGCCGTCGCCCAGGTCAAGGACACCGTATGCGACGCCGCCGCGGCCCGGATCACCGGTTTCACCCTGACGGGGCGGGGCCTGCTGTCCGGCCCGTTGAAGGAGGGCCTGCCGTGGTCGGCCG
This sequence comes from Streptomyces violaceorubidus, assembly GCF_000717995.1. Taxonomy (GTDB): domain Bacteria; phylum Actinomycetota; class Actinomycetes; order Streptomycetales; family Streptomycetaceae; genus Streptomyces; species Streptomyces violaceorubidus. Next base: position 3,065 of record NZ_JODM01000036.1, on the reverse strand, counting down.
TCTACGCGCTGGGCCACGACGCGGTGATGATCCGGGGCCGGCGGTGCCTGGTGACCGCGGCGGCGATGACGGCGCACCGGACGCACCTGCGGGGCCGGCTGCTGGGGGCGCGGGTGCTGACCGAGGAGGGGGCGGAGATCGGAACGGTGCTGGACGTCGTGGTGGAGGGGGGCACCGGCGGGCGGATCGTCGGCTTCCGGGTGGCGGCGAGCCGGAGGTTCGTGCCGGGCCCCACCCGTCACCGGCGCCGGGTGTACGTGCCGCGCGGGGAGGCGCTCACGGTCACCGGCCGGGCCCTGGTGCTTCCCGAGGGCGCGGTCCGGCACGTCGCGGAGGACCTGCCCGGCTTCACCGCACTGGTCGGTGGGGTGCCGGGCCCGCGGCCGGGGTCGCTGCCGTGATGCTGTTCACCGAGGTGCGCGGCCTGCCGGTGCTGCCGCCGGACGGGGCCGGGGCACTGGGCACCGTGACGTCCCTGGCCGTCGACGCCGTCTCCTGGACCGTCAGCCATGTCCGGTGGCGGGGCAGCCGGTTCGGTGGGGAGACGGCGCTGCCCTGGGAGGCGGTGCGCACGGTCGGGCCCGGCGCCGTCCGGGTACGGTCGGCGGCCGCCACCGAGCCGGCACCGGCCCCTCACGACCTGCTGGGCCGGCGGATCCTCACGGACACGGGCACCGGGCGGGGCACGGTGCTGGACGTCGCGTTCGACACCCGCACGGCCCGTCTCCTCGCGCTCTTCACCACCCGCGGCGAACTGCCGGCCGACCGTCTGCTGGGCCTCGGCGACTACGCCCTGGTCGTGCGGGCGGGCTGAACGCCGACCCGGCCGGGTCATCCCCGAGCCCCCGCTCGACCGGCGCGGACGGCCCTGTCGGCGGGCGTGTCCGGCGGGGGCTGCCTAGCGTGGCACCCGTGAGTGCGCGAACCCCCGCAGTACCTCCTGTGCCTCCCCTGCCCCCCGGACCTCCTGGGAACTCCGCCCGGAGGGCCGCCCGCCACGGCTGGGCGCAGGCTCTGGGCACGGTGCTGGCGGGGCTGGTCGCCATGGGGGCCGTGGCCGCGCTGGGGCTGTGGGCGGCCGGTGCCGCGGACCTGCCCGACCACGCCTTCCCGCGGGTCGTGGTGGCGACCGTCGTCACCGCCGTGGGCGGCGCGCTGGAGATGTCGGGCGACGCGGGCGAGCTGGCGACCACCGACGCCGGGCTGACCGTGATGCCGCTGTCCGTCACCCTGACCGGCGCGCTGGTGATCGCCCGGGGCTTCCTGCGGCCGCTGCGCCACCGGGCCGTGGCCGGTACCGCGGAGTTGGCCGGCTGGGCCGGGCGGATCGCCGTGCTGTGGCTGCTCGCCCTGCTCGGGACGGCGTTCGCCGCGCGGCAGACCTTCGAGGTCTCGCTCGGGGAGGGCCTGCTGAACGACCTCGGCGACCTGTTCGGGGTGAGTCCGACGGTCGGTTTCACCACGGACGTGCCGCTGACCGTCCTCTTCGGTCTGCTGTGGCTGGCGGGAGTGCTCGTGCTGGCCCTGCTGGTGTCGCCCCGGGCGCCGCTGCCCGGGGGGCTGACGCGGCTGCGGACGTCGGTACGGCCGGCCGCGTACGCGATGGCCGCGCTGCTGCTCGCGTACGTGGTCGTCGGCGTCGTCGTCGCCCTGGTCGTCGCCGGGACGCGGGGCCGTCCGGCGGACACCTTCGCGGTGCTGCTGCTCGGGCTGCCGAACCTGGCGTGGCCCGCGCTCACGATCGGCCTCGGGGCGACCTGGAACGGACGCGTGGAGGGGCCGTTCGGGCTGCCGATGCCGCGGGTGCTGGACGAGGTGCTGCGCACGCCGGACGTCTCGACCGTGAACGTGGGCACGCTCGCCGAGCGCGACGGGCGGATGTGGTGGCTCGTGGTGGCCGCGGCGGTCCTGGTCCTGGCGGCCGGATTCCTCATGGTGGCCCGCTCCCCGGCCCGGCTGCCGGTCTGGCTGCACGCCGTGCACATGGCCGTCGCGCTGGGCCTCACGGTCCTCGCGGTCGGACTGGTCGGCCGGATCTCGGCCCACTACGGGCTGTCGGTGCTCGGCATCGGCGACCTGGGCGGCGGGCTGTCCGGGCAGGTGTTCCTGCGTCCGCGCCTGTGGGGTGCGGTGGGTCTCGCGGTGCTGTGGGGACTGGTCGCCGGGCTCCTGGGCGCGCTGCTCGCGCGGTGGGTGGGCGGACGGGTCCGGGTCCGGTCCTGAGGCGGGCCGGTGCGGCGTACCGGGAGACTCAGGCGACGGGGACGACCAGGAGCGGGACGGCCCGCTGCATGCGCAAGGCGTCCACGGACTCGGCCATCAGCTCGTACTCGGTGGTCTCGTCGCTGGTCGCGATGCGCACCAGGTGCCCGGCGGCCAACTCGTCGGCGACCAGCTCCTGCTGCGCGTCGTCGGCGCACCAGGTGCGCAGCGTGCGCGGCACGTCGGGGGCGTCGTCGGCGACGGGGGTCAGCGCGCCGCGCGGTAAGTGAGGGGTGTCGGGCTGCGGATCCAGCCGCTCGGCGATCCAGGAGGCCCGGTCCCGCAGCCACCACAGGGCCAGGGCGAGGGTGGGAGCCCGGTAGGTGCCCAGGGGGACACCGATGCGCCGGCCGTCACAGACACCGTAAGCGGTGACATGGCACAGGAACTCGTCGTGCACTGCTAGCCTCCCCCGTCACGCCCGCCTGCCGGTCGGGCGGCGCGTCCGTGCGGCTCGTGTGCTGTGCGTGAGGGCGCTGTCGCATGGTGTGAAAGGCCCTAGGGGTGAGTATGTTCACTCCTGAACCACTGTCACCATGAATTTCCGGCCAGTCTCCTGGCATATTCGCGGCACCGAATGGCCGAAATGCCACGCCGATGCCGCACCACGGCCGGGCACGAGCACGGAGCGGGGCGCACACACGTCGATTCCGGAGGCGCGGTCCGCCTCCGGAATCGCTGTGCACGCCCCTCGGGGGCCTGGCTCTAGGGCCTGTTGCGAAAGTGGATCTTGTTCGTTGATGATCACGTCCTGTGAGACGTGGGGATCTGACGAATGGCCAGTGGGCCCGGCTTGAGCCTCT
>NZ_JODM01000035.1 GCF_000717995.1 Streptomyces violaceorubidus | reverse complement strand
CACCAGGTCGATCGGCTTCGTGCCGTGCAGGGCGCCGTTCGCCTTGCCGCGTCCGCGCGGGGTGCGGATCGCGTCGTACACGTACGCTTCGGTGCTCACTGGCGGGCCTTTCACTGAGGGTTGTGGAGTGCGGGGTTCGGGAGGGGGGCCGGGGGCGGGGCCCAGCCGGGGGGCAGCCCCCAGTCGCGGACCACGGCCTCGGTGTCGGCGCCGGGCAGGGCGGGCCCGGTGCGGACGGCGGTGGGGGTCGCGGAGAAGCGGGGCGCGGGGGCCGGCTGGGTGAGGCCGTCGTGGTCGGTGAAGGTGGAGCGGGCGGCGAGGTGCGGGTGGTGCGGGGCCTCGCGCAGCGACAGGACGGGAGCCGTGCAGGCGTCGGAGTCCTCGAAGACCGCCGTCCACTCGTCGCGGGTCCGGGATCTGAACCGGGCGGCGACGGCCGCGCGCAGCTCGGGCCAGCGGGCCGGGTCGTCGCGGGCCGGTGCCAGGTCGGGGATGCCGAGCAGCCGCGTGAACTCGGCGTAGAACCGCGGCTCCAGGGCGCCGACCGCCATGTACCGGCCGTCGGCGGTCTCGTAGGTGCCGTAGAAGGGGCAGCCGCCGTCGAGGAGGTTGGCGCCGCGCCGGTCCTGCCAGCCCCCGGCGGCCAGCATGCCGTGGATCATCGCGGAGAGGTGGGCGGTGCCGTCGACGATGGCGGCGTCCACGACCTGCCCGGTGCCGGTCTCCCGCGCGTGGTGCAGCGCGGCGAGGACGCCGACGACCAGGTAGAGGGAGCCGCCCGCGTAGTCGCCGAGGAGGTTGGCGGGCACGGCCGGGGGCGCGTCGGGGGCGCCGATCATGCCCAGGGTGCCGGTGAGCGCGATGTACCCGATGTCGTGCCCGGCGCGCCGGGCGAGTGGGCCGTCCTGGCCCCAGCCGGTCATGCGGCCGTAGACGAGCGCCGGGTTGCGGGCGTGGCAGTCCCCGGGGCCGACGCCGAGGCGTTCGGCGACGCCGGGGCGGTAGCCCTCGATCAGGACGTCGGCGTGTTCGGCGAGGTCGAGGACGCGGGCCGGGCCGTCCGGCGCCTTGAGGTCGACGACCACGGAGCGCTTGTTGCGGTTGGTGACGTCGTGGGCGGGGTCGATACCGAGGCCGGGCCCGCCGGGACGGTCGACGCGCACGACGTCGGCGCCCAGGTCGGCCAGGAGCATGGCGGCGAAGGGTCCGGGTCCGATGCCGGCCAGTTCGACCACGCGCACACCGGCGAGCGGGCCGTCGGTGCCCGGCGTCCGCGTCGGCGTCTTCGCTTCCGACATCCAGCCCCCAGCTCTGTGACACAACCGATGTAACACCAGTGATGCTAAGAACGTGTTCCACTGGGCACAAGACCCGGACGAGCAAGCGCTTAGCCAAGTATGGTGCAGGCTCCTCTCCGGGCCCCGCGATCCTCACGCTAGCCTCAGCCACCGGCAACGGCGCGTGCTGCGGACCCAGGGGTTGCCGACGGGTGACGAAGGGATGTCATGAGCAGGCTGAAAGCGGCCGACCGGCCGTACGACATCGTGCTGTTCGGGGCGACGGGCTTCGTCGGCCAGTTGACGGCGGAGTACCTCGCCGCACACGCGCCGGACGGGCTGCGCTGGGCGATCGCCGGCCGCGGCGAGGAGAAGCTGCTCCGCCTGCGCGACCGGCTGACCGCCGCGGCCGACACCGCCGCCGACATCGGCGTACTGCTCGCGGACGTGTCCGACCCGGCCTCGCTGCGCGAACTCGCCGGGCACGCGCGCGTGGTGGCCACGACCGTCGGCCCCTACGTCCGCCACGGCGACGCGCTGGTCGCCGCGTGCGCGGACGCCGGCACGGACTACCTCGACCTGACCGGGGAGCCCGAGTTCGTGGACCTGGCGTACGTCCGGCACGACGCCCGCGCGCGGGAGACCGGCGCCCGCCTGGTGCACGCCTGCGGCTTCGACTCCGTCCCGCACGACCTCGGCGTGTACTTCACCGTGCGGCAGCTGCCGGAGGGGGTGCCGCTGACGGTGGACGGCTTCGTGCGGGTCGGTGCCACGTTCTCCGGCGGCACGCTCGCCTCCGCGCTGGGCCAGTTCGCGCGCGGGCGCGCGCTGCGGGCCGCCGCGTTGGAACGCAGGCGGCACGAGCCGCGTCTGGTGGGCCGCCGCGTGGTGACGCCCACCGGGACTCCGCGGTTCGCCCGGGAGGTGGGGGCGTGGGCGCTGCCGCTGCCGACCGTGGACGCGCAGATCGTGCGCCGGTCGGCGAAGGCCCTGGACCGCTACGGACCGGACTTCCGCTACCGCCACTACGCGGCCGTGCGACGGCTGCCCGTCGCGGTGGGCGGGGTGGCGGCCGTGGGCGCGCTGGTGGCGGCCGCCCAGGTGCCGCCCGCGCGGCGCCGGCTGTCCGGGCTGCTCGCGCCGGGCGAGGGACCGAGCGCCGAACGGCGGGCGAAGAGCTGGTTCTCGGTCCGCTTCGTCGGCGAGGGCGGTGGCCGGACGGTGTTCACCGAGGTCGCGGGCGGCGATCCCGGGTACGACGAGACGGCCAAGATGTTCGCCGAGGCGGCGCTCTGCCTCGCCCTCGACGCCCTGCCGCCGACGTCCGGGCAGGTCACGACAGCCGTGGCGATGGGCGACGCGCTCACCGAGCGGCTGCGGGCGGCGGGCATCGGCTTCCGGGTGGCCGCGACCCGCTGACGGACCGCTCGCAGAGGCGTCCGGCGGTCCAGCGGTCCGGCGGTCCGGCAGTCCGGCAGTCCGGCGGCAGCGCCCTAGCCGGACCACCCGACGATCGTGTAGAGCATCCCGCCGATCCAGGCCAGCCCCGCGCCCACCGCCAGCACCAGTCCGGCGACCACGGCCCGCTCGACGGGGCGGCCGGGCTCGGCCGAGTCCTTGGGTGCACGGTGTGTCGTCATGCATCCACCCTGCCGGGGCCCCGGCCGGCGGCCCATCCGTACGGATACTCAGATCCGCCTGAGCGCCCGTCACGGCCCACGCGGCGCCTTCCGGCGCCCTTCCGCGCGACCGGGCATCCTGCGCGGCGGAGTGCCGACACGCAGTTCCATGAAACCCTTGAAGGCATGAAGTTCCTTCTCGAAGTCACCATGGACGAGGGCGCTCTCGCCGAGGACCCCACGGGCGAGTTGCAGCGGATCCTGCGGTACTGGGGCGGCAACCTCAAGCACTACGCGCTGCGGCCCGGCGACGGCTCGCCGATCCACGACTCGGCGTACCAGGAGGTGGGGCGCTGGAGCATCGCGGATCAGACCGGGTAGGCGGCGTCCCGCAGGGCCGCGCGGCACAGGGCGTCGGCCCTGCGGGTGGTCTCCGGCAGCCGGTAGGCGGGCGTCAGGGCCAGGGTGTGGGCGCAGGCGTTGCCCAGGCCCACCCGGTGCCCGACCGAGACGAAGACCGGCTTCACGGCATCACGGGTGCGCACCGCACGCCCGACCTCCTCCGCGCCGGCGAGCAGCGGTGACGTACTGCCGCGCGGGGCGTCCGGGTCGTCGTACGTGAAGGTGAACGGGTTCTTGGCCACGCCGATCGTGGGCAGGCCGGTGAGGACGCCCAGGTGGCTCGCGAGGCCGAAGCGGCGCGGGTGGGCCAGGCCGTACCCGTCGCACACGACCAGGCCGGGCGGGCAGGGCAGCGCCTCCAGGGCGGCGAGCACGGTCGGGATCTCCCGGAAGGCGAGCAGGCCGGGCACGTAGGGGAAGGAGATCCGGCCGACGGCCGTGGCCTCGGCGACGACGGCGAGGGTCCCGGCGTCCAGCACGACGGCCGCCGCCGCGACGACGTCGCGTGCGTCGTCGTAGGCCACGTCCACGCCGGTGACCCGGCCGGTGCCGGGCGGGGGTCCGGGCTCGTCGAGCACCACGCGTGCGCGCAGTGCGTCCTGGACCGCGCGGGCCCGCTCCTCGGTCGTGGGCCAGTCGGCGGGGATCGGCACGGGCGCGGTCGTCATGGTGGCCGCAAGCCTAGCGGGGCCGGGAGTAGGCTCGCGATCATGTTCGTACTGGAGCTGTCCTACACCGCGCCGCTGGAAGCCGTGGACGCCCTGCTGGCGGAGCACGTGGCCTGGCTCGACGGACTCTACGAGCAGGGCGTCTTCCTGGCGTCCGGGCGCAAGGAGCCCCGCGACGGCGGCGTGATCCTCGCCGTCGCGGGGGACCGTGCGCGGATCGAGGAGATCACCGCGGGCGACCCGTTCGTCAGGGCGGGGGTGTGCGCGTACCGCGTCACCGAGTTCGTCGCCACGAAGACGGCGCCCGCGCTGGAGCGCTACCGGGAGACGCTCGAAGGTTAGGGGGTGTCGTTTGGATCTTGCCGGGTCGCGGGGTCTGGCACGCACATCTGCGGCGTTGTCGTCGGTTGCCAGGGCTCCGCCCTGTCGCCCTCCTCCGCCTTGCAGCTGCACGCACCAGACCCCGCTCGGGTCGGCAGCAAGGCACCGTCGCCCGGAGCCGGCCAGATCCCAACGACACCCCCTGGCCGCGGCTCACTTGCCCAGCGCCTGGCGCAGCTCGCCCTTGTTCATGCTCGAACGGCCGTGCACGTCACGGCGCTTGGCCTCCTGGTACAGCTGGTCGTAGGTGGGTCCCTGGGGCCCCTGCCGGTTCCCGGACCGCTGGCCGCCGCGCTTGCTCGGCGACTTGTCCTGCGTCGAGGTGCGGCTGGCGGTCTTCGACTCGCCGGACTGCGCGCGCTCCTTGTTCACCGTCCGCGCCGCGATCTCCTTGGCGCGGCCGGTGCTCTCGCCGCGGTCCTTCGCGCTCTTCTTGATGTGCTCGTACTGCCGCTCCCGCTTGGGGCTGGAACCGCTCGGCATGTCCGCTCACTTCCCTTCAGGTTCGGCGAACGGTTACCCACGTTACGGACAAACACCCCTGCCCGCCCGGCGTCAGCGCTCCAGCCGGGCGACCCGGCCCTGCTCGCCGGCCGCCCAACAGCCCAGGTCCGGGGTGCAGTCCACGGTGTCGTAGGACCCGGTGTCGACGGAGCGCCAGGTGTGGCCGCCGTCCGTGGTGAGGTCGGTGCCGGTGGGGCCGACGGCGAGGGCGGCGGTGCGGCTGTGCGGGAGCCAGGCGACGCCGGAGCGGTAGGCGGGCGGGGGCCGGTCGGCGGGGCGCCAGGTGCGGCCGGCGTCGGTGGTCCGGGCGGCGGCCCGCGGGGAGGGCTGCTCGGGGCGGTAGTCGCCGCCGGCGGCGAGGCCGTGGGCGCGGTCGCGGAAGGCGAGGGCGAAGACGCCGCGGGCGGGGTCGCCCGCCGGGACCGGCGCGTCGGTGGCCGTCCAGGTGAGCCCCCGGTCGGCGGAGTGCAGCACCCGCGCGCGTGCGGCCCCGCCGGTGGCCAGCCACACGTCCCTCGGCCCGGCGGAGACCAGGCACTGGCCACTGGCCGCGAACCCGGCCTCCCCGTCCTGCGCGGCGGGCATCCCCGCGTCGGGCAGCACCTTCCAGGAGCGGCCGCCGTCGCTGGTCGACAGGATGCGGAACCGCCCGTCCACCGGGTCGCTCATGGCAAGGCCGTGACGGCGGTCGAAGAAGGTGAGGCAGTCGTAGAAGGCCCGCGCGTCGGTGTTGCGGAAGGACTCGGTCCAGCTCGCCCCGCCGTCGTCGGTGCGGTAGACGCGGGACGCCTCGCCCTCGCCGATGGACAGGGCCACGGCCCGGCGGGCGTCGAAGGCCTCGATGTCCCGGAACTCCAGCGCACCGGCGCCGGAGGGGGAGACGTCGCGCCAGGTGTCGCCGCCGTCGGTGGTGCGCAGGACCGTGCCGCCGCTGCCGGCCACCCAGGCGGTGTGCCGGCTGACGGCGGCCAGCCCCCGGAAGCGGACGTCCCAGACCCCGGTGTCCTTCACGTCCCACTGCGGCCGCTGGTGCGCCTGGGCGGGTACGGCGGTCAGCGCGGCCAGCGCCGCCGCGCAGACCGCACCGGCGAGCGCCACCCGTCCCGGGCGCCCGCCGCCGGCTCGAAGGGACCGTACCGTGCGTCGCGTGCTTCCCAAGCGCCTCATGGCGGGCGAAGCTAGCCCACGGCCCGCGCGCCGTCCAGAGGGCCGCGACCGCTCACCCGGGTGGTGCGGGTGTGCCGCACATGCCCCTCGGGGCACGGGAGGAGAGGCGTGTCACTCGTGGGCGCTCCCGGGCATGAACGCGGTGACAGAGGTCACTCGCTCGTCGTGTGCACGGATGGGCTGATTCCGACGTCTCTTCCAGTGCCCGGCCCGCACCACCCGCGCAAGCCCGTCCAGCCGTCACGAGGGAGCAAGGCGTTGTCCACCGTCATCGAGCAGCCCGTCGAGGCGCGTCTCGTCGCCGCCGCGCCGCGTATGCCGAGCATTCCCGCCACCCTGCACTACGACCGCGCCGACCCGTTCGCCGTCCGCATGACCTTCCCGGCCCCGGCCACCCTGGAGGGCGTGGAGGTCTGCTGGACCTTCTCCCGCGAGCTGCTCATCGCCGGGATGCGGGAGCCGAACGGCCACGGGGACGTCCGGGTCCGCCCGTACGGGTACGACCGCACCGTCCTGGAGTTCCACGCGCCCGAGGGCACCGCCGTGGTCCACGTCCGCTCGGGCGAGCTGCGCCGGTTCCTGCACGCCGCCGGCGAGCTGGTGCCGGTGGGGCTGGAGCACCTCCAGCTGGACCTGGACCACGACCTGGCGGAGCTGATGCGCGGGAGCTGCTGACCCTCTCCCGGCTCCCGCGGTGGCGGACGGCGCTCAGCCGCGCGCGGACGCCGGTGCCCGTGCGCCCTCGTCGCCCACCGCGTCCCACACCTCACGCACGACCTGCCGCATGCCGGGTGCCGCACTCGCGCACCGCCGGGTCAGCGCCGCGATCCGGTCCCGTCCGCGCACCCCGCCCACCGGGTCCGAGGGAAGGCCCAGTCCGGCGGCGGCCGACAGCACGGCCAGGGCCGCGTTCCGCTCGGCGACCTCACCGGCCGGCCGCGGCCCCCGAAGGACGTCGTGCGCCTCCTCGCGCAGCGCCCGCGCCGCGGCGGCCCGCGCGAGCGCGTACTCCACGGACGGGAACACGCCGAGTACGCGCTTCTTCTCGGCGCGCAGGTACCCCTCGGCCACCAGCTGCTCCCGCACGGCGTCGAAGGTGACCCGGGCGTGCAGCCGCACCCAGGCGCGCCACCGGTGGGGCAGCGACTCGCGCACGAGCTCCAGCAGCCCGTCGAGGGCGGCGTCCCCGGTGCGGGAGTCCAGGTCGGCGGGGGTGGCGATGCCGTCGTCGTCGACGAGCAGACCGCGCTGGGCCAGTTCGGTGAGCGCACCGGCGCGCACCAGGTGGTGGGCCCGGGCGGTGTCGGCGGCGGTGGACCCCTCGGGGTCCCAGGCCAGCAGGCAGAGCCGGGCCGGCAGTGAGAGCGAGCCGTTGGGCACGGGGCCTCCTCGGGTTCCGCGTAAATGCGTTGACGGGCCAACGGGTCTTGTCTAGGTTCGTCCTCGCTTCTGTTGCCGCCGATTGGAGAAGGACGTTGCTCGTCTGAGGTCCTGAGACACCGCTTCACACGCATGCCACGTGTGGACGCCGCGTGCGACCTCGACGTCCCAGCCGTCCCAGCCGTCCCGGCCTCCTGACGGAGCAGGGCTTCTTCGTGCCCTCCCCCCCGGTCCGACGTCGGCCGCCCGCTTCCGGTGTCTCGATACGCGTTTGCCCCTGACCGCTTCGAGCAACCGCGGAGACCCCTATGTCATCTTCCCCCGCTTCCCTCACCTGCACCTCCCTGTCCTTCGCCTGGCCCGACGGCACCGCCGTCTTCGAAGGACTCGACGTCGCCTTCGGCCCCGGCAGGACCGGGCTCGTCGGCGTCAACGGAGCCGGCAAGTCGACCCTGTTGAAACTGATCGCCGGGCGGCTCACGCCGGCCGACGGCACCGTCCGCGTGTCCGGCGAGGTCGGTTACCTGCCGCAGAACGTCACGCTGGACACCGCGCTGCGGGTCGACGAGGCCCTCGGCATCGACAAACGGCGGGCGGCGCTGCACGCCATCGAGGCGGGTGACGTGGGCGAGGCGCACTTCGAGACCGTCGGCGACGACTGGGACGTCGAGGAACGCGCCCTCGCCACGCTCGGCGAACTGGGCCTGGGCCACATCGGCCTCGACCGCACCGTCGGGGAGGTCTCGGGCGGGGAGTCGGTACTGCTGCGGCTGGCCGCGCTGCTGCTGCGCAGGCCCGACGTCCTGCTCCTGGACGAGCCCACCAACAACCTCGACGTGTACGCCCGCGGGCGGCTGTACGCGGCCGTCGAGTCCTGGCCGGGGGTGCTGGTCGTGGTCAGCCACGACCGCGAGCTGCTGGACCGCGTCGACCAGATCGCCGACCTGCGGTCCGGCTCGGTCACCTGGTACGGCGGCAACCTCACGGCGTACGAGGAGGCACTGGCCGTGGAGCAGGAGGCGGCCGAGCGCATGGTGCGGGTCGCCGAGTCGGACCTGCGCAGACAGAAGCGCGAACTCGCCGACGCCCAGGTCGTGCTGGCCCGGCGCAGGCGCTACGGGCAGAAGATGTACGACACCAAGCGCGAGCCCCGGGCGGTGATGAAGCTGCGCGCCCGCACGGCCCAGCAGTCCGCGGGCAAGTACCGCGTCATGCACGAGGAGAAGCTCGCCGAGGCCAAGGAGCGGCTGGACGACGCGGTGGAGGCCGTGCGGGACGACGACGAGATCCGCGTCGACCTGCCGTACACGGCCGTACCGCCGGGCCGGACCGTGCTCACCCTGCGCGACCTGGAACTGGCCCACGGCGCCCGGGTAAGGGGCGGACTCGATCTGCACGGCCCCGAGCGGATCGCGCTGGTGGGGCGCAACGGCGCGGGCAAGACCACGCTGCTGCGCACCGTCGCCGGGGAGCTGGCGCCGGTGGCGGGCGAGGCGACGGCGCACGTGCCGCTGCGGTTCCTGCCGCAGCGCCTCGACGTCCTGGACGGCGAGCTGAGCGTCGCGCAGAACGTGGCCCGGTTCGCGCCGGGTGCCACCAACAACCGGATCCGGGCGCGGCTGGCACGCTTCCTGTTCCGGGGCGCCCGCGCCGACCAGCAGGCGGCCACGCTGTCCGGCGGCGAGCGCTTCCGGGCGGCGCTGGCGGCGCTGATGCTGGCCGAGCCCGCGCCGCAGTTGCTGATGCTGGACGAGCCGACCAACAACCTGGACATGGCGAGCGTTAGGCAGCTCACCAGCGCGCTGGAGGGGTACGAGGGGGCGCTGATCGTGGCCAGCCACGACCTGTCGTTCCTGCGGTCGCTGGGCATCACGCGCTGGCTGCTGTTCGAGGAGGGAGAGCTGAGGGAGATCACTCCGGAGGCCGTCGGGTATCCCGCCCAGCGTCCTCAGGACCGCCCTCCGCTCGGTGCCGCGGGTGCTGAGGGCGCCGCGGGCGCCGCGGGCGCCGCGGGCGCCGCGGGTGCTGATCCGGGTGATCTCCCAAGGCACGCCGCGGCGCGTCTCAGGAGGGCTACGAGGGGCTGACGGGGGTTCCGTCCGCACAGGTCCGCGCTGCATGATGGCGAACCGGCGCCGCGTCACGACGCCCCTCCCCCGGCGCCCGACACGCGCCGGTCCACGCTGATACGAAAGGTCCCGCGTGCCCAGCAAGAAGGCCCTCGTCCGCCGCCCCGGCCCCAGGCTCGCCGAGGGGCTGGTGACGCACGTCGAGCGGGAGACGGTCGACCACGACCTGGCCCTCGAACAGTGGCACGCCTATGTCGAGGCGCTCGGAGAGCACGGCTGGGAGACGCTGGAGGTGGACCCGGCGGACGACTGCCCGGACTCCGTCTTCGTCGAGGACGCGGTCGTCATGTACCGCAACGTCGCGCTGATCACGCGACCCGGCGCCGAGTCGCGGCGCGCGGAGACGGCCGGCGTCGAGGAGGCCGTGGCCCGGCTCGGCTGCTCGGTCAACTGGGTCTGGGAGCCGGGCACCCTGGACGGCGGCGACGTCCTGAAGATCGGCGACACGATCTACGTGGGCCGTGGTTGGGGGTATCTCCCACGCCTTTCGGGCAGTGGGGGAGTACCAACGCGGCCGGGGTCCAGCAGGTGCGGGCGGCGTTCGAGCCGCTGGGCGCCCGGGTGGTCGCGGTGCCCGTGAGCAAGGTGCTGCACCTGAAGTCGGCGGTCACCGCGCTGCCGGACGGGACGGTGCTCGGGCACATCCCGATGACGGACGCGCCCTCGCTCTTCCCCCGGTTCCTGCCGGTGCCGGAGCCGTCGGGGGCGCACGTGGTGCTGCTCGGCGGGAGCAAGCTGCTGATGGCGGCGAGCGCGCCGAAGACGGCGGACCTGCTCGCCGACCTCGGTCACGAGCCGGTGCTAGTCGACATCGGGGAGTTCGAGAAGCTGGAGGGCTGTGTGACGTGCCTCTCGGTCCGGCTGCGGGGGCTCTACGCCTGAGCACACCGCGCCGCGGGTCCGTACGGCCCCGGACCTGCGGGTCTCGGGGCCTTGGCGGATGCCGCCGGACGGTGGCTGATCAGCGACCTTTACAGTGCGTTTAACCTACGCTCTCGTAACCTACGGTTTCGTAGCCTACGATCCCGTAGGTTCCCGGCACCGCTCGCCGGCCGCACCGTACCGTCGCACGTCCCCCTGGAGTTATTCGTGACGATCGTCTCCCCGCACCTCGGCACTTCCGCAGAATGGACCGACGCCCGGCTGCTGTACGCGCTGGAGGAAGTGGTCGAGAAGGAACTCAACCGGCATCTGCAGGTCGCCAAGGACTGGATGCCGCACGAGTACGTGCCGTGGAGCGACGGCCGGAACTTCCCGGGGATCTTCGAGGACGGCGAGGCCTGGGAGAAGGAGCAGTCCAAGGTCACCGAGATCGGCCGGATCGCCCTCGTGGTGAACCTCCTGACGGAGGACAACCTCCCCAGCTACCACCACGAGATCGCCAGCCTCTTCGGCCGCGACGGCGCCTGGGGCACCTGGGTGCACCGCTGGACCGCCGAGGAGGGCCGGCACGGCATCGTGATGCGCGACTACCTGCTCGCCTCGCGCGCGGTCGACCCGGACAAGCTGGAGCAGTTCCGCATGGCCCACATGAGCGAGGGCTTCGAGTCGGACAACCGGCACTCGATGCTGCACTCGGTGGCCTACGTGGCCTTCCAGGAGCTGGCCACCCGCATCTCGCACCGCAACACGGGCCACCAGTCCGGCGACCCGGTCTGCGACCGCATGCTGGCCCGCATCGCGACCGACGAGAACCTGCACATGGTCTTCTACCGGAACCTGCTCAAGGCCGCCTTCGAGCTGGCACCCGACCTGACGATGCAGGCGGTGCGCGACGTGGTCGTCAACTTCCGGATGCCCGGTCACGGCATGCCGGGCTTCGAGCGGGCCGCAGCGCAGATGGCGATCGGCGAGGTCTACAACCTGCGCATCCACCACGACGACGTGATCCAGCCCGTGCTGCGCTTCCTGAAGGTCATGGAGATCGACGGCCTGGGCCCCGACGGGCAGGCGGCCCAGGAGGAGCTCGGGCTGTACATGGGCGGGCTGGACGCCGAGGCCGCCAAGTTCGACGAGAAGCTGGCGGCGCGCAAGGCCCGGATGGCGGCCCGCGCGGCGGGCTGACCGCACCCCGGCCACCGCACGCCCTTCAGCCGCCCCCGCCCCCTCGCGCTTCCTGCCGCGCGGGGGCGGGGGCGGGGGCGTTCGAGGCCCGTCGTCTCCTCCCCGGCCGCGTCGTCTCCGTGCGTTGCCGCGGGCGCCGCGGATGTGACTCGGGCGCGTGGCTCAGGGCGCCGCGCGTCGCAGGGCCAGCCGCTCCTTCTCCGACAGGCCGCCCCAGACCCCGAAGCGCTCGTCGTTGCTCAGCGCGAATTCCAGGCAGGTCGAGCGGATCGGACACAGGGCGCAGATCCGCTTCGCGTCCCGTACGGAGCTGCCGGGCTCGGGGAAGAAGAAGTCTCCCCCGGTCTGCGCGCACAACGCCCCCTCCTGCCAGCTGAGGTCGGGCGTCGCGGTCGTCTCGATGTGCATGCGCAGCAGCGTGCCGGGCGGCGAAAAACGTTCGATCAACGCGGCATCAACGCCGCGCGCCCGCCACCCCCGGCCCATCGGATCGTCCTCCGCCGGGCACGGCGGTGCACGGCGGCGCGCGGAAGCGGTTGTCAGTGGTCGGTGGAAGACTCGACAGAGCAGGCAACGGGACTCTTCCAAGGAGGGCGATCATGCTCACCACCCGTTTCGTCACCGGCGCTCCGAACTGGCTCGACGTCGGCTCCTCCGACCTGGACGGCGCCACGTCCTTCTACGGCGGCCTGTTCGGCTGGCGGTTCCGGTCTGCGGGGCCGGAGGCCGGCGGCTACGGCTTCTTCGAGCTGGACGGCCGGATCGTGGCCGGCGGCATGGGGACGACGCCGGAGCAGGGCCCGCCGTCCTGGACCGTGTACTTCCAGGCCCCGGACGCCCGGGCCGCCGCCAAGGCCTCCGAGGAGGCGCACGGTGGTGTCCTCGTGCAGCCGACGGACGTCATGGACCAGGGCACGATGGCGATCCTCGCCGACCGGTCCGGGGTGCCGTTCGGCCTCTGGCAGCCCGCGCGGCGCGCCGGACTCGACGTGGCCGGCGAGACGGGCGCGCTGTGCTGGGTCGAGCTGCACACGGCGGACATCGCTGCCGCCGCCGCGTACTACCGTGCGGTGCTCGGCCTGGAGACCTCCGCCGTCTCCTTCCCCGGCGGCAGCTACACCTGCGTCAATCCGGCCGGAGAGGGCGAGGACGCGATGTTCGGCGGCATCGTCCCGCTGGTCGAGGACCCGGCGGACACGGACGCCGGGTGGCTGCCGTACTTCGCGGTCGACGACGCGGACACCGCGGTCGCCCGGACCACGGAGCTGGGCGGCACGGTGCGGGCGCCCGCCGCGGACATCGAGGGCGTCGGCCGCATCGCCCACCTCGCCGACCCGTACGGCGCCCGGTTCGCCGTGCTCAGGCCGGCACCGCGCCAGGGATAGGACGGGGGGGCGCGTCCGGCGCCCCTCCTCACGCAGCGGCTTGGACCGCGGGGCCGGCACCCGGATCGCAAGGCCCGGCACTGGGATCGCGGGGTCGGCATCCCGGTCTCAAGGCCCCGGCACTGGGATCGCGGGGCCCGGCACGCGGATCCCGGCAGCGCCCCGCGTGCGGAGGCGACCCGTCACCGGCCCCGTCCGGACGACGGGGCCCACACGGTGACGCGGTGTGCCGTAGCGGCCCGGCCGACACCCGCGCCTCGCGCACCGCGCCGAGAAGCTCCGGCGGCTGCTCCCGGTCCCGGCCGCCGGGGCAGCCCCGGCACGCCGGACGGCGCGGGGCACGCCCCGCGTACGCAAGCCGTCCCTGCCCCCGTGCCCGTACGGGGCCCGGGCAGCCGATTCGCGCCGCCCCCTCACCCTCACCCGGCGCAGGCGCAGGACGCGAAGGGGCCCCGGCCGCCCGCCCACGATGGACGGCCGCCCGCACACAGGACACCGACGCGCCCGCCGGGCTCACACGGCACCGCGACCGGCTCAGGCCGTGGCGCGGTGGACCAGGGTCGTCCGCCGATCCGCGTCGGCCACCCCCCTCACCCGGCGCGGGCGCAGGACGCGAAAGGGCCCCGGCCGCCCGCCCACGATGGACGGCCGCCCGGCACACGGGACACCGACGCGCCCGCCGGGCTCACGCGGCACCGCGACCGGCTCAGGCCGTGGCGCGGTGGACCAGGGTCGTCGGGAGGACCACGCCGGGCGGAGTGGCGGCCGGGGGCTCCGCGTCGGCGGCCGTACCGCGGTCCAGGCCGCGCAGCAGCAGGCGGGCCATCAGCCGGCCCATGCCCTCGATGTCCTGGCGGACGGTGGTCAGCGGCGGGTCGGTCTCCTCGGCGACGGGCAGCATGTCGTCGAAGCCCACCACGGCCACGTCGTCCGGCACCCGCCGCCCCCGCTCGCGCAGCACCCGCAGGGCGCCCGCCGCTGTGAGGTCGTTGGCCGCGAACACGGCGTCCAGGCCGGGGTGCCGGTCGAGCAGTTCCCGCATCGCCCGCTCGCCCCCGCCCGAGGTGAAGTCACCCCGCGCGATCAGCCCCGGGTCGGCGCCCGCCCGGACGTCGCGGAAGCCCTGGAGCCGGTCCGCGGCGGAGGTCTGGTCGAGCGGGCCGGTGATGTGCGCGATGCGGGTGCGGCCGAGCCCCGCCAGGTGGTGGACGGCGGAACGGGCGCCGCCGCGGTTGTCGCTGTCCACGTAGACCACGTCGTCCCGCCCGTCGTCCCAGTCGGGGCGCCCGCCGAACACGGTCGGCACCCCGGCGCTGCGGACCAGGCCGGGCAGCGGGTCGTGCAGGTGCAGGGAGAAGACGAGGGCGCCGTCGACGTGCCCGCCGGCCAGGTACCGCCCGACCCGGGCGTGGTCCTCGCGGCCCTCGGTGAGCAGCAGCACCAACTGGTTGTCGTGGGCCGTCAGTTCCTTGCTGATGCCCCGCAGTTGCTGGGCGAAGTAGGGGTCGGCGAAGACCCGTGTCTCCGGTTCCGCGGCGACGACGGCGACGGCCTGGTGCCGCCGGGTCACCAGGGAGCGGGCGGCCTGGTTGGGCACGTATCCGAGTTCCTCCACCGCGCGCCGGACCCGCTCGGCCAGCGCGTCCCGCACCCCGTGGGCGCCGTTGACCACGCGGGACACGGTGGCCCGGGAGACCCCGGCGCGCTCGGCCACGGCCTCGAGTGTGGGGCGCGGCGCGGTCTCGGTCACGGGCGACTCCTCCTCGGCGGCTGCGGCACAGGATAGCGGCAGGCCGTGGCCGGGGAGGGCGTGCTCCCGGGGTGCGGAGCGTGCTGGTGCGGAGGCGGAGCCCCGGGGCAGGGGTCGGCTCAGTGCGCGTGCCGGTGTTCCTGCTCCGGTGCCTCGGCGGCCGGTGCCCCGCTCTGCCCACTCGCCCCGCTCTTCGCGGCCGTTCCGCCGTGGTCGTGGGGTTCGTACCCGGGGATCGTGCCGTCCGGCTTCTTCACCAGGAACAGGCCCACCATGCCCATGTCGGAGTGGCTCTGCACGTGGCAGTGGTACATCCACGCCCCCGCGCCGACCCCCTCCCCCGCGATGATCTGGAAGCCGAAGGAGTCCGCCGGGCCGGTGATCTTGTTGTCGATGACCCGGCTCGGGTCGTCGGGCCCGGTGAGCAGGCCGGTGCGGTTGTCCGCCCAGCGGTGACCGTGCATGTGGAAGGTGTGGTAGTACTCGCCGTGCGTGATCATGACGATCTCGACGCGGTCGCCCACGGTGGCCTCGAAGTCGGGACCGGTGTGCGGCTTGCGGTTGTTGATAGTCATGTCGTTGAAGACGATCGTGTGCGTGGCGTCCGGCAGCACGTCGCCCTTGCGGCGCACGATCACGGGGCCGTACAGGCCCTTGCGGATGCCCCCGGTGCCGTGTTCGGTTCCGACGACGTGGTCGTGGTAGTGCCAGTAGCCCGCGCTGCCCGGCCGCCAGGTGCCGTCCTCGCGGCGTCCGGGTTTGTGGGTGCGCCAGGTGTAGGTGCGGGTGCCGCCGGGCTCGACGTCGCTCTTGTTCATCGCGGTGCCGTCGCTGGAGATCTCGTAGTCCAGGCCGTGGACGTGCAGGCTGGCTCGTACGTCCGTGGTGTTGGTGAACTCGATGTGCACCGTGTCGCCCTCGTTGAGCTCGATCAGCGGGCCCGGGACGGTGGCCTTGCCCTTCTCGAAGCCGTAGCCCATCTGTCCGTCCGCCAGCGTCTCGGCGTACATCGTGAGGTGTCTCACCTCGCCCCCGGCCGGCGCCGTCCCCGCGGTGACCGCCTGGGCCCCGGGGGCCGCACCCGCGACCTCCGGGGCGATGGACAACGATGTCGCGGCGGCCGCGCCGCCCAGCAGTACCCGTCGGTTGAAGCCTCGCCTGTCCATGCCGAACTCCCCACGCCGATACGGAATGTGCGCAGACCCAGGACCTGAGTGGCTGTGATGAGCCTGTGGGACCGTACCGGCTGCCGCCGCGTTTATCCACACTCAGGACAAAGTTCGTTCGATCCCGGTCATACCTATTGGCGTACCGCGCAAAGAGGTCTAGCTTCCTTGGCGCTGCTGCCGTGACCGAGGAGGTGCCCATGCCCTTAAGAGGGTTGAGCGCGAGAAGAAGAGGCTGGACGGCGTGCGCCACCGCCGCTTTCGTCGCCGCGGGACTGCTGGCTGGCCCTGCCGCCAGCGCACGTCCGGCGCCGGATCCATCCCTGACAACGATGTCGATCAAGTCGCCGCCAGGCGGCGCCAACGTACGGGTGCTGATCTTCTACGGCTCCGCCGCGGCGGGCGACGAGTCACTGGTGGTGAACGCCGGGATCGCGGCCATCGAGCGGATCGGTCTCTCCGGCCCCGCCAAGGAGCAGTTCGCGGTCGAGGCCACGGACAACGCCAACGTCTTCACCAACGAGAAGAAGCTCGGCCGTTTCAACGCGGTCGTCTTCCTGACCGGTGGCGGCGACGTTCTGACGCCCGATCAGGAGGCGGGTCTGGAGGCGTACATGGAGGCCGGCGGCGGGTTCGTCGGCATCCACGACGCGGCCCGCGCGGAGCCGTACTCGGACTGGTTCACCGGTCTGGTCGGCGCCCGCCCGGCCGCCGGCTCCCCGGCCAGGGTCCAGCGGGCCACGGTCGAGGTCGGTGACCGGCAACATCCGGCCACCAAGGACCTGCCGCTGGAGTGGAAGCGCCCCGACGAGTGGCTGAACTGGCAGAAGAACCCGTCCGGCGAGGTCCACACCGTGGCCCGGGTGCGCGAGTCGACGTACGCGCCCGGGACGAGCGCCAACGGGGCGGACCACCCGGTCAGCTGGTGCCGGGACTACGACGGCGGCCGGTCGTTCTACACCGGCATGGGCGGCACGGTCTCGTCGTACGACGAGACCGACTTCCGCACCCATCTGCGCGGCGCCCTGCTGTGGACGACCCGCCTGTCGCAGGCCGACTGCAAGGCCACGATCAACGCCAACTACAAGGCCGAACGCCTCACCGACCCCAACCAGCCCGGCCAGAACGACCAGATCGGCGAACCGCACGGCCTGGTCACCGCCCCCGACGGCCGCGTCTTCTACATCGGCCGCGGCGGCACGGACTCCTCCCACCCCGTGGTGACCGACTGGAACGACCCGAACGTCGGCAAGGGCACGGGCGAGATCCACGTCTGGGACCCGAAGACCGACAAGGTCACCCTCGCCGGTGCGCTGACCGTCTTCGGCAACAAGGGCGGCGGCGACGAGCTGACCAAGGTCGAGGAGGGCCTGCTCGGCATCGAACTGGACCCGGCGTTCGAGGAGAACGGGTGGGTGTACCTGCACTACACCCCGCACTCCCGGATCAACCGGGACACCCACATGGCCGAGCGGCGGGTCTCCCGCTTCACCCTCGACAAGGCGACCGACAAGCTGGACCTGGGCAGCGAGAAGGTGCTGCTGAAGTGGCCGGTGCAGATCCACAGCTGCTGCCACGCGGGCGGCGGAATGGCCTGGGACTCCAAGGGGAACCTGTACATCGCCACCGGTGACAACAACTCCAGTGGCTTCAGCGACGGTTACTCCGGAAACAACCCGCAGCCGAACTTCAAGGGCGTGTCCTTCGCCGACGCGCGCCGCACCGCGGGCAACACCAACAACCTCAACGGCAAGATCCTGCGCATCCACCCGGAGCCGGACGGGACCTACACGCTCCCGGAGGGCAATCTCTTCACCGGCAAGGAGACCGCCGAGGGCGGTGGCAAGACGCGCGGCGAGATCTACGTGATGGGTGTGCGCAACCCGGCGCGCATCTCCGTCGACAAGAAGACCGACACCCTGTACGCGGGCTGGGTCGGCCCGGACGCCGGTGCTCCGTCGACCACGTGGGGTCCGGCCAAGTACGACACGTTCGCCACCATCACCAAGGCGAGCAACCGTGGCTGGCCGTACTGCATGGGCAACAAGCAGCCGTACCGGGACCGGAACCTGCCGGACCCGTCGAAGCCGCTGGGCTGGTACGACTGCGACCACCCGAAGAACGAGTCGCCGAACAACGACGGCCTGGTCAACCTGCCGCCGGTCACCGGCAACAACATCTGGTACTCGCCGCAGGGCGGCGGCCCCGACTTCCCGCGCGACGAGAACGGCATCCCGTCGTACAAGCAGGACGAGGCCGTCTACCGGCTGCCCTGGCTCAAGGGCGGCGGCCAGGCCGCGATGAACGGCCCGGTCTACCGCTACGACGCGGACAGCTCCAGCGACACCAAGTGGCCGGCGTACTGGGACGGCAAGTGGTTCGTCGGTGACTTCTACGACGCCGACCAGCCGCGCAACGCGGTGCTGATGGACCCGAAGACGCAGGGCGACGGCGGTCTGCCGGTGCACTCGGAGTCCCTGAAGAAGATCGTGCCGGTCGGCAACGACGGCATCAAGAACCTGATGGGCTGGAAGTTCGGCCCGGACGGCGCGCTGTACGTCCTCGACTACGGCCGCGGCTTCTTCACCTCGGACTCCAAGTCGGCCCTGTGGCGGGTCACCTACAAGGGCGGCGGCCCGACGCCGGCCGTCGGACAGCTGGCGAGGGGGACCGAGTGATACGCCAACGAAGAATGTGGGCCGCGCTGCTGGCCGGCCTGCTGATGATGCTCGGGCTGCAGGCGACCTCCGCCTCCGGACAGCCCGCCGCGGCACCCACCGCGGCGGCCGCCGACCAGGTGCTGACCTGGACCGCGGGCGACGACATCACCCGGTACACGTCCGCGCCCCAGACGGCGGTGGCCGGTCCGGCCACGATCGTCTTCGAGAACAGTGAGGCCACCGGCAACACCACCGGCATGCCGCACACGCTGACGTTCATGACCAGCGATCCCGAGTACAACCAGGACGTGCAGCTGAACATCCTGGCCAACCCGAACGACGACCAGGGCGGCAGGCACACCGCCGAGGTCACCCTGACGCCCGGCAGGTACATGTACCACTGCACGATCCCGGGCCACGGCCAGATGACGGGCGTGCTCGTGGTCACCGAGGGCGGTGGCGGCGAGGACACCACTGCGCCGGCGACCTCGGCCGAGGTGGGCGGCACGCAGAACGCCGACGGCGCGTACGTCGGTTCCGCGAGCGTGAGCATCGCCGCCACCGACGAGGGCGGCTCGGGCGTGGAGCGCATCGAGTACGCGATCGGTGCCGACGGTGCCTGGCAGCCGTACACCACGCCGGTCGTCGTCGACCAGGTCGGTGAACACATGGTGCGCTACCGGGCGTTCGACAAGGCGGGCAACGCCACCGAGGAGAAGAGCGTCACGTTCGCCGTGGCCGCCCCGGACACCGACGACACGACGGCGCCGGAGACCTCGGCGACGGTCAGCGGGGAGAGGGACCCCGACGACCCCGAGGGTGCCTACATCGACATGGCGACGGTGACCGTCACCGCCTCCGACACCGGTTCCGGCGTCAACACCATCGAGTACGCGGTCGGCGACGGCGCCTGGACGGCGTACACGGGGCCGGTCATGGTGCACGCGGTCGGCGAGCACACCGTGCGCTACCGGGCCACCGACAAGGCGGGCAACGTCGCCGCGGAGAAGAGCGTCGCCTTCAGGGTGGTCGCCGCTCCTCCGCAGGACACCACCCCGCCGGTGACCGGCGCGACCGTGGACGGCACCAAGAACTCCGACGGCGCCTACGTCGGCAGCGCGAAGGTGACCGTGAACGCCACGGACGAGGGCGGTTCCGGTGTCGCCGCTGTGGAGTACTCGCTGGACGCCGGGCCCTACCTGGCGTACACCGGCCCGGTGGTCGTGGACCGGGTGGGCCGCCACACGGTGGCGTACCGGGCGAGCGACAAGGCGGGCAACACCTCCGAGCCGCTGAGCGTGAGCTTCTCGGTGGTCTCCGGCGGGGTGCCCGCGCCGCCCTGCCCGGAGTACGACGAGCGCCTCACGGTGATCGTCGGCACGGTCGACTCGGGGGTGCCGAACCGGGTCACCAACAACCGGTGCCGGATCAACGAGTTGATCGAGGACGAGAAGGAGTGGACGTCCCAGGCCCTCTTCCTCAAGCACGTGGACCACGTCCTCGACGCGCTGCGGACGGAGGGGGTCGTCGACGGGCGCGAGGTCAGGGCGATCAAGAAGGCCGCCAAGCAGTCGAAGATCGGGCTGCCCGGCCAGACCGAGGGCTACCGCACGATCATGGACGGCAGCCAGGAGTCCTTCGCCCGGTGGGAGCAGGTGGGCGGCGGTTCGTTCGGGCTGAACCCGGACGGGTCGATCACGTCCAGCACCAGCACGCCCGGCATGGGCATGCTGTGGTTCCCCGAGCGCACGTACGGCGACTTCTCGCTGAAGCTCCAGTGGCGGGACGATGCGGCGGGCACCACGAACACCAACGGCGGCGTCTTCGTGCGCTTCCCGCAGGTGCACGACCACCCGGAGGAGACGCGTCCGGAGTGGGTCGCCATCAAGTACGGGCACGAGATCCAGGTGTTCGACAGCCCGACCGGCGACATGTACAAGTCCGGCTCGGTCTACGGCTTCGACCGGGTCGGCCTGGCCGGCGCGGGCGTGACCGAGAAGGGCACCTGGAACGACTACGAGATCCGGGTGGTGGACCAGCACTACTCGATCTACCGCAACGGCGTGCTGATCAACGAGTTCGACAACGTCGGCGGCCAGACCTTCTACCCCGAGCGCTCGGACGACCCCGGCACCGACGGGCGGCGGTTCGCCTCCGGCTACATCGGACTCCAGGTGCACAGCACCTCGGACGTGGTCTCGTACCGCGACGTCCGGATCAAGGACCTGTGACCGTCCGGCGGTAGGGGCTCAGTCCGGGCCGGGAGCCTTCTTCCTGGCCCGGCTGGGCTGGACCCGGCTCGGCTCGCCCGGCATCTTCGGATACTCGGGCGGGTAGGGCAGGTCACCGAGCCCGTGGTCCTGCTCGTCCTTCGTCGCCAGCTCCAGCAGCGCGTCGAGGGAGTACCGCTCCTCGTCCATGCCCGCGTGCACGTCGCCGAGTTCGGCGAAGCGCGCGGGCATCGTCGTGATGTCGAAGTCCCGCGGGTGCGCGACGCCCACCTCGTCCCAGGTGAGCGGCGCGGAGACCGGTGCGCCCGGGCGGGGGCGCACGGAGTACGCGGAGGCGATGGTGCGGTCGCGGGCGGTCTGGTTGTAGTCGATGAAGATGCGCTCGCCGCGTTCTTCCTTCCACCACTTGATGGTGACGCGGTCGGGCATCCGCCGTTCCATCTCGCGGCCGACGGCGATGGCGGCGCGCCGCACCTGGGTGAAGGTCCAGCGCGGCTCGATCGGCACGAAGACGTGGATGCCGCGCCCGCCGGAGGTCTTGGGCCAGCCGCGCAGGCCCCCGAACTCCTCCAGCACCGCGCGCAGTTCGTGGGCGGCGCGGGCGGCGTCGTCGTAGTCGGTGCCGGGCTGCGGATCGAGGTCGATGCGCAGTTCGTCGGGGTGGTCGACGTCGTCGCGGCGCACGGGCCAGGGGTGGAA
Organism: Streptomyces violaceorubidus; assembly: GCF_000717995.1. Lineage (GTDB taxonomy): Bacteria > Actinomycetota > Actinomycetes > Streptomycetales > Streptomycetaceae > Streptomyces > Streptomyces violaceorubidus. Next base: position 33,809 of record NZ_JODM01000035.1, on the reverse strand, counting down.
GGTGAGGGTGCCGTACTGGGCGGCCCACAGCACCGCCGCCTCCTCGGTGGGGCACATCTCGTCGGCGCTGCGTCCGCTGGGGAAGGTGATGTGCGCGGTCGGGATCCAGTCGGGCATGCCCTTGGGCGCGCGCTTCTGGTAGAACCACTCGCCGGTGATGCCGTCCGGGTAGCGCTGCAGGGTGGTGGGCCGCTCGCGCAGCGCCCGCAGGATGCCGGGGGCGACGGCCTGGTAGTAGCGGGCCACGTCCAGCTTGGTGTACCCGTGCTCCGGGAAGAACACCTTCCCCGGGCTGGACAGCCGCACGCTCCGCCCACCCGCCTCCAGCTCCACCGCTTCCGCCATGCGAGCCACGGTAGGCGCGGCGTCTCCGCTTCGCATATCGGGCGGTGGGAGGGCGGCGGCCGGTCCCGGGGAAGCGATCGGGGCCGGTGCCGCGCTCGACAGGCGGGATGCCGTCGGGGGCGCGCAGAATCGGAGCATGGAGCTCCCCGTCATGCCGCCCGTGAAGCCGATGCTCGCCAAGTCCGTGGCGAAGATTCCGCCGGGGATGCACTACGAGGCGAAGTGGGACGGGTTTCGGGCGATCGTGTTTCGCGACGGGGACGAGGTGGAGCTGGGGAGTCGGACGGGCAAGCCGCTGACCAGGTATTTCCCGGAGCTGGTGGGGGCGGTGCGGGAGCGGTTGCCCGAGCGGTGCGTGGTGGACGGGGAGATCGTGATCGCGCGGGAGGGGCACCTGGACTTCGACGCGCTGACCGAGCGGATCCATCCGGCCAACTCGCGGGTGCGGACCCTCGCGGAGCGCACCCCGGCCTCGCTGGTGGTCTTCGACCTGCTGGCCCTGGACGACGCCTCGCTGCTCGACGTGGGGCTGGCCGACCGGCGGGCCCTGCTGGTGCGGGCGCTGTCCGGCGTCACGCCGCCGGTGCACGTGGCGCCGGCGACGGACGACATCGAGGTGGCCCGGCGGTGGTTCGAGCAGTACGAGGGGGCCGGTCTGGACGGGGTGGTCGCCAAGCCGCTCGATCTGCGCTACCGGCAGGACGAGCGGGCCATGTTCAAGATCAAGCACGAGCGGACGGCGGACGTGGTCGTCGCCGGGTACCGCCTCCACAAGAGCGGGCCCGTGGTCGGCTCGCTGCTGCTCGGGCTGTACGACGACCGGGGCGTGCTCCAGCACGTGGGGGTGAGCGCGGCCTTCACGATGAAGCGCCGGGCCGAGCTGGTGGAGGAGCTGGAGCCGCTGCGCATGGAGGACGCCGGCGGGCATCCGTGGGCCAAGTGGGCCGAGGAGGCCGCCCACGAGTCGGCGCGGCTGCCGGGCGCGCCCAGCAGGTGGTCCGGCAAGAAGGATCTGTCCTGGGTGCCGCTGCGTCCCGAGCGGGTCGTCGAGGTGGCGTACGACCACATGGAGAACGGGGCCCGCTTCCGCCACACGGCCCGCTTCCGCCGCTGGCGCCCGGACCGGACCCCCGAGAGCTGCACCTACGCGCAGCTGGAGGAGCCGGTCCGGTACGACCTGGCGGAGATCCTGGGCGGGCCCTGACGCGCCGGCCCCACTGCGGCTACGGCGTCATCAGGATCTTGACCGCGCCGTCCTGCTTCTTCTGGAACATCTCGTACGCGTGCGGCGCGTCCGCCAGCGGCACCCGGTGGGTGGCGAAGCCGTCGACGCCGAGGGGGTCCTGGTCGGTCAGGTACGGGACGATCTCGTCGCTCCAGCGGCGTACGTTGGCCTGGCCCATCCTCAGCTGGACCTGCTTGTCGAAGAGGGTGAGCATCGGCATCGGGTCGGCCATGCCGCCGTACACGCCGGACAGCGAGATGGTGCCGCCGCGGCGCACCAGGTCGATCGCCGTGTAGAGGGCGGCGAGCCGGTCGATGCTGAACCGCTCCGCCAGGGGCCCTCCGATGGCCCGGGGCATCACCGCGGCGGCCTGCTGCACCAGCTTGGCGACGGCGCCGCCGTGCGCCTCGGTGCCGACCGCGTCGATCACGGCGTCCGGACCGCGGCCGTCCGTCCGGTCCTGGATCGCGGCGACGAGTTCCTTCTCGTTGTCGAAGGACCGCAGGTCGTACGTCTCCACGCCCCGTGCGCGGGCCCGCTCCAGCCGCTCGGGCACGAGGTCCACGCCGAACACCTTCTCGACGCCCTTGAGCCGGGCGATCCGGCAGGCCATGTCGCCGATGGGGCCGAGTCCCAGTACGGCGACACTGCCGCCAGGCGGGACGCCGGCGTAGGCGACCGCCTGCCAGGCGGTGGGCAGGACGTCGGAGAGGTAGACGAAGCGGTCGTCGGCCGGGCCCTCGGGCACCTTGATCGGGCCGTACTGGGCCTGCGGCACCCGCAGGTACTCGGCCTGGCCGCCGGGCACCGCGCCGTACAGGCGGGTGTAGCCGAACAGCGGGGCGCCCATGCCCTCGCCGGTGACCTGGGTGGTCTCGCACTGGGTCGGCAGCCCGGTGTCGCACATGTAGCAGTGGCCGCACGCGATCTGGAACGGGACCACGACCCGGTCGCCGGGCCTGAGGCCGGTCACCTCGGAGCCGACCTCCTCCACGATGCCCATCGGCTCGTGGCCGAGGATGTCGCCCGGTGTCATGAACGGTGTGAGCACCTCGTAGAGGTGCAGGTCGGAGCCGCACAGTCCGGACGAGGTGACGCGGATGACCGCGTCGGTCGGCTCCTCGATCCTCGGGTCCGGCACCTCCTCGACCCGCACGTCCCGCTTGCCCTGCCATGTCACTGCCTTCATCGCCCCGCGCTCCCTCCGTCGCCGTGCGCGTCGGTTCTGCGTGGCGGCCGGGTACCCCGGGGCTCCCGTCACCGAACCCGGCGGTCTTTTCGGCCGAACAGCGGATTATCTGCCCCGTTCCGTGTGCCGCATCGGATTCATTCAGGTATGGCACTAAATGCTTCAAGAAGCGCACAATCGATGACACGGGATGGGTGGACGGATGGTCGGGATGCGACGAAGGATGCGTCGGGGGCGGGGCGCCGCGCTGCTGACGGCGGCCGTGGCCGTCTCGCTGGCCGCGGCGGGCTGTACGACGGGGCCCGATGCGCGGCAGGACGGCCGGGCGCCGGAACCGGAGCGGACGCACGGCACGGCCCCGGCCTCCGGACCGGTACTCGCCGTGAAGGTCGACAACGTGCCCGCGGCCCGCCCGCAGACGGGCCTGGAGGCCGCGGACGTCGTCTACGCCGAGCCGGTGGAGGCCGGACTGAGCCGGCTGATGGCGATCTACGCCACCGGACTGCCCGCGTCGGTGGGGCCGGTGCGCAGCGCCCGCGAGTCCGACCTGGAACTGCTCGGCCAGTTCGACCGGCCGGTGCTGGCCTTCTCCGGCGCGCAGAGCAAGCTGCTGCCGCTCATCGACAGGGCGCCCCTGCGCGCCGAGTCGCCGAACGAGGCCCCCGGCGCCTACCTCCGCGCCACCGACCGGCAGGCCCCGCACAACCTCTATCTGAGCCCCGGCGAGCTGCTCCCGAAGCCCTCGGGAGAGGCGGCCCTCACCACCGGGTTCACCTACGGCAAGGCCCCGGCGGGCGGCCGGGCGGAGTCCTCGCACACGGTGCGCTACCCCTCGGCGAGCTTCACCTTCACCTGGTCCGCGACCCGGGGGAGCTGGCTGGTCTCCCTGGACGGTGACCCGGCCCGCACGGCCGACGGCGGGCGACTGGCCCCCGCGACGGTCGTCGTGCAGCACGTGAAGGTGCGCGAGTCGCACTTCCGCGACTTCCGCGGCAGCAACTCGCCCTACGTCGAGTCGGTGGGCTCAGGAAGGGCCGAGGTACTGCGCGACGGGCGCGCGTACGAGGCGACCTGGAAGCGCGGGTCGGCCGCGGACGGCACGGCCTTCACCACGAAGGAAGGCAAGCCGCTGAACTTCGCCGAGGGCCAGGTGTGGGTGGTCTTCGCCGGACACTCCTGAGCCGCGGTTGTCCGGTCAGCCCGCCGCCGCGGTCGGCTCGGCCGGGTTGCGGAGCCCTTCCGCGGCGTCCGCGACCCGGCGGATCAGGTCGAAGAACACCGCCTGCTCGTCGGCGGCGAGCGGGGCCAGGAAGACCTGGTTCATGCGGGCGATGCGCACGCCCAGCCTGCGGTGGACGCGCAGCCCCTCGTCGGTGAGCCGCAGCAGTGAACGGCGGCCGTCCTGCGGGTCGCGGACCTTGTCCAGCAGCCCGCGGCGGCCGAGCCGGCTGACCACCTCCGCGATCGTGGACCGGTCCAGGCCCACCCTCTCCCCCACGGTGCGCTGGTCCAGGCCCGGCTCGGCGACGAGGGCGTTGAGCACGGCGTACTGCGGCGAGGTGGTCTCCTCCGAGACCATCGTGTTCCAGAGCAGGTAGTGCGCCTGCTGCAGCCGCCGGGCCAGATGGCCGGGGTGGGTGGCCAGATCGACCGCTGCCATGCGCGCACTCCCCTGGGTGACTTTCATCGGTGCACTGACGATACACGCCGCCACGTGTGGGCATCCGAGAACGCCTCGTACGATCTACCTCGCATTTCGTGGGTCTTGACGCCCCGGCCGCCCGATGGCAGCGTGTGGGCGACGTCGCTGAAATACTCAGTGCCCTGACTATCCACTCCCGGGGCGCGCGGCAGAGATGGGGCTTCTCGGATGGACAAGGTGGTGGCCACGGCCGGTGAGGCGGTGGCCGACGTGCCCGACGGCGCGTCGCTCGCGGTGGGCGGTTTCGGGCTCAGCGGTGTGCCGAACGTTCTGATCCAGGCGCTGTACGAGCGCGGGACCGGTGACCTGTCGGTGGTCTCCAACAACTGCGGGGCGATGGACTCCGGACTGGCCGTCCTGCTGGCCGCCGGGCGCGTCGCCCGCGTGACCGGGTCCTACATCGGCGGGAACAAGGAGTTCGCGCGCCAGTACCTCGGCGGGGAACTGGAGGTGGAGATGATCCCGCAGGGCACCCTGGCCGAGCGGCTGCGGGCCGGCGGCGCGGGGATCCCGGCCTTCTACACGCCCGCCGGGGTCGGCACCCAGGTCGCCGACGGCGGACTGCCCTGGCGGTACGACGGCTCCGGCGGGGTCGCGCTGGCCTCGCCGCCGAAGGAGGTCCGCGAGTTCGACGGGACCCCTTACGTGCTGGAGCGCGGCATCCGCACGGACTTCGCGCTGGTCCGGGCGGCCAAGGGCGACCGGCACGGCAACCTGGTCTTCGCGAAGTCGTCCCGGAACTTCAACCCGCTGGCCGCCATGGCCGGGCGGGTGACGGTCGCCGAGGTGGAGGAGCTGGTCGAGCCGGGCGGGATCGACCCGGACGCGGTGCACCTGCCCGGGATCTTCGTCCAGCGGGTGGTGGCCCTCACCCCCGAGCAGGCCGCCGACAAGCGGATAGAGCGGCGTACGGTTTCCGCGCCTGCGGCACGGGGGACGGTGGGTTCCTGATGTCCTGGACGCGTGAACAGATGGCCGCGCGGGCCGCGCTGGAGCTCCGCGACGGCCAGTACGTCAACCTCGGCATCGGCCTGCCGACCCTGATCCCCAACTACCTCCCGGCGGGCGTCGAGGTCACCCTGGAGTCGGAGAACGGCATCCTGGGCACCGGCCGGTACCCCACCGAGGCGGAGGTGGACCCCGACCTGATCAACGCGGGCAAGGAGACGGTCACGGTCCGGCCGGGCGCCGCCTTCTTCGACTCGGCCCTGTCCTTCGGCATGATCCGGGGCGGGCACATCGACGTTGCGGTGCTCGGCGCGATGGAGGTCTCCGCCTGCGGCGACCTCGCGAACTGGGCCGTCCCCGGAAAGATGATCACCGGGATCGGCGGCGCGATGGACCTCGTCCACGGCGCCCGCACCGTCATCGTGGTCATGACGCACACCGCCAAGGACGGCTCCCCCAAGATCCGGGAGGAGTGCGCCCTGCCGCTCACCGGCAAGGCCTGCGTCGACCGCGTCATCACCGACCTCGGCGTCCTCGACGTCACCGGCGACGGCCTCGTCCTGGTGGAGACCGCCCCGGGCGTGGCCGTCGACGAGGTCGTCGCCAGGACCGAGGCCAAGCTCGTCGTCGTGGAGGGACTGAAGTGAGGGACGTCTACATCGTCGACGCGGTGCGCACGCCGTTCGGCAAGTACAACGGGGGCCTGGCGGGCGTACGCCCGGACGACCTGGCCGCGCACGCGATCCGTGAACTCCTCGGCCGGACCCCGGGCCTGGACCCGGCCCGTATCGACGACGTCTACTTCGGCAACGCCAACGGAGCGGGCGAGGAGAACCGCAACGTCGCCCGCATGGCGGCCCTCCTGGCCGGTCTTCCCACCACCGTTCCCGGCGTCACGGTGAACCGGTTGTGCGCCTCCGGCCTCGAAGCGGTGATCCAGGCGGCCCGCGCCATCGCGGTCGGCGACGCCTCGGTCGCGCTCGCGGGCGGCGTGGAGTCGATGACCCGGGCGCCGTACGTACTGCCCAAGTCGGACCGGCCCTTCCCGGCCGGGCACACCGAGATGTACTCGACCACCCTGGGCTGGCGCATGGTCAACCCGGCGATGGACCCGCGGTGGACGATCCCGCTCGGCGAGTCGGCGGAGCTGATCGCCGACAAGCACGGGATCACCCGCGAGCAGCAGGACGAGTTCGCCCTCGCCTCGCACCACAAGGCGGCCCGGGCCCGGGCCGACGGCCTGTTCGACGCCGAGCTGGCGCCGGTGCCCGTGCCGCGGCGCAAGGGCGACCCGGTGGACTTCGCCGCCGACGAGTGCGTACGCCCGGACGCCTCCCTGGAGGCGATGGCGAAGCTCGGGCCGTCCTTCCGGAAGGACGGCGGGACCGTGACCGCGGGGAACGCCTCCCCGCTCAACGACGGCGCCGCGGCGCTGCTCCTGGTCGACGAGGAGGGGCTGAGGGCCACCGGACGCGAGCCGCTCGCCCGGGTCTCGGCCACCGGGGTCTCGGCGACCGACCCCCAGTACTTCGGCCTGGCGCCCGTGGAGGCGGTGAACCGCGCGCTCGCCCGGGCCGGACGGACCTTCGCCGACCTGGACGTGCTCGAACTCAACGAGGCCTTCGCCGCCCAGGTGCTGGGCTGCGTCGCCGAGTGGCCCGAGTTCGACCCCGCGGTCCTCAACCCGCAGGGCGGCGCCATCGCCCTCGGCCACCCCCTCGGCGCCTCCGGCGCCCGCCTCGCCGGCACCGTCGCCCACCAGCTCGCCCGCCGGGGCGGCGGCACCGGCATCGCCACCCTCTGCATCGGCGTCGGCCAGGGTCTCGCCCTGGTCCTCGACCGCTAGTCACCCCCGGGATCCCCCATGACTCTCACCCAGCACGACATCGACGCGGAGATCGCGGCCGAGCACGCCGCGTACGAGAAGCGGGTCGCCGAGGGCGCGCCCGTCGAACACCACCCGCGCCGCGACTACGCCCCGTACCGCTCCTCGGTGCTGCGCCACCCCAAGCAGCCGCCGATCGCCATCGACGTCACCAAGGACCCGGAGCTGGTGGAGCTGTCCTCGCCCGCCTTCGGGGAGCGCGACATCACCGAGATCGACAACGACCTGACCCGGCAGCACACCGGGGAGCCGGTCGGCGAGCGCATCACCGTCTCCGGGCGTCTCCTCGACCGCGAGGGCAGGCCGGTACGCGGCCAGCTCGTGGAGATCTGGCAGGCCAACTCGGCCGGCCGCTACGCCCACCAGCGCGAGCAGCACGACGCGCCGCTGGACCCGAACTTCACCGGGGTGGGCCGCACCCTCTCCGACGACGACGGCTTCTACCGCTTCACCACCGTCCAGCCCGGCCCCTACCCGTGGCGCAACCACGTCAACGCCTGGCGGCCGGCGCACATCCACTTCTCCGTGTTCGGCTCGGCGTTCACTCAGCGCCTGGTCACCCAGATGTACTTCCCGAACGACCCGCTGTTCCCGTACGACCCGATCCTTCAGTCGGTGACGGACGACGCCGCCCGGCAGCGGCTGATCGCGACGTACGACCACAGCCTGTCCGTGCCGGAGTTCTCGCTCGGCTACCACTGGGACATCGTGCTCGACGGCCCGAACGCCACCTGGATCGAAGAAGGACGCTGACCCGCCATGACGAAGATCGACACCAGCACTCCGGAGCGCGTGCCGCCGACCCCGTCGCACACGGTCGGCCCCTTCTACGGGTACGCGCTGCCCTTCCGCGGCGGCGAGGACATCGCGCCCGCCGGGCACCCCGACACCGTCACCGTGCACGGGTACGTGTACGACGGCGAGGGCAACCCGCTGCCCGACGCGCTCGTGGAGCTGTGGGGCCCGGACACCGAGGGCAACGTCCCCACCGCCGACGGCTCGATGCGGCGCGACCCCGCCTCCGGCGGCTTCCTGGGCCGCAACGGCGTGGAGTTCACCGGCTTCGGGCGCATCCAGACCGACGCGAACGGCCACTGGTACGCGCGGACGCTGCGGCCCGGGGCGCGCGGTCCGAGCGCGCCGTACGTCAGCGTGTGCCTGTTCGCGCGCGGGCTGCTGGTGCACCTGTTCACCCGGATCTACCTGCCGGGCGACGCGGCGGCACTGGCCGCCGACCCGCTGCTGGCCCGGGTCCCGGCCGCGCGCCGCGACACGCTGATCGCGGCGGACGAAGGCCAGGGGACGTACCGTTTCGACATCCGCCTTCAGGGCGAGGGCGAGACGGTCTTCCTGGAGTTCCAGTGACAGCATCTGCCGGACCCGCCGACCCCGCCGACCCCGACGCCTGCGCCGACACGAGCCTGCTCGCCCCCGGGTGGGCAAGCTCGCCGGCCGCGTCCGCGACCGGTGACCGCGCGTACCTGCGGGCCCTGCTCGACGCGGAGGCGGCGCTGACCCGCGCCCAGGCCGCTCTCGGGCTCGCCCCGGCCGAGGCGGCGGACGCGGTCGGGTCGGCCGCCGCCGACCCCGGCGCCTTCGACACGCGCTTCCTGGCCGAGCGCGCCCGGGCCGGAGGAAACCCGGTCATCCCCCTGGTGGCCGACCTGACGAGGGCGGTCGGCGAGCCGTACGGGCCCTATGTGCACCGGGGCGCGACCAGTCAGGACATCCTGGACACGGCGACGATGCTGGTCGCCGCCCGCACCCTGGACCTCCTGGTGCCCGACCTCGCCCGTACCGAGCGGGCGCTGGCCCGGCTGGCCGCCGAGCACCGGGAGACGCCGTTGCCGGGCCGGACCCTCACCCAGCACGCCGTGCCGACGACCTTCGGACTGAAGGCGGCCGGCTGGCGCTCGCTGGTCCTGGACGCGCGGGACCGGATCACCACGGTGCGGGGCGAGCTGCCCGCGCAACTCGGCGGGGCGGCGGGCACGTTGGCCGCCTTCGAGGTGTACGGCGCGCCGGACCCGGTCGCGCTTGCCGCGGCGTACGCGCGGGAACTGGGCCTGCGGGAACCCCTGCTGCCCTGGCACACCCTGCGCACTCCGGTCGCCGATCTGGCCGGCGCCCTCGCCTTCACCGCCGGGGCGCTCGGGAAGCTCGCCGTCGACGTGCTGACGCTGTCCCGCACCGAGATCGGCGAGGTCGCCGAGGGCAGCGGGGGCGGCTCGTCGGCGATGCCGCACAAGGCCAACCCGGTGCGCTCCACGCTGATCGCGGCGGCCGCCCGGCGTGCCCCGCAGCTCGCGGCCACCCTCTACGGCTCGCTGGCCGCCGAGGACGAGCGGCCCGCCGGGGCCTGGCACGCCGAGTGGGAGCCGCTGCGGGACCTGCTGCGGCTGACCGGCGGCGCCGCCCGTGACGCCGCCGAACTGACCGAGGGGCTGCGGGTGCGCCCGGACGTGATGCGGGCCCACCTCGGGCTCACCCGCGGGCTGATCGTCTCGGAACGGCTTGCGGCCGAACTGGCGCCGGTGCTCGGGCGGGCCCGCGCCAAGGAACTGCTCACCGAACTGGCGGCGCGCGCCTACGCCGAGGACCGCAGCCTCAGTGAACTGCTGGCCGCGGTACCGGAGTTGAGGGGCCTCGACCTGGCCGCCGCGACCGACCCCGCCCGCGGCACGGGGGCCGCCGCCGCCCTCACCGACCGTGCTCTGGAGCGACGTTGACGACCCTGCTCAACCACCTGTCCGAAGGCCCCGCCTCCGCTCCCCCGCTGCTGCTGGGCCCCTCGCTGGGCACCTCGTACGCGCTGTGGGACGCGGTGGCGCCCGAACTGTCCATCGGCCACCGGGTGATCCGCTGGGACCTGCCGGGGCACGGAGGATCGCGGGCCGACCTGATCGGGCCCGGCGCCACCGTCGGGGACCTGGCCGATCTGGTGCTGGCCCTCGCCGACTCGCTCGGCGTGGAGCGGTTCGCCTACGCCGGGGTGTCCCTGGGCGGCGCGGTGGGCCTGCACCTGGCCGTGCACCACCCGGAGCGGGTGTCGTCGCTGGCGGTCGTCTGCTCGTCGGCGCACTTCGACGGCGCGAAGCCGTGGCGTGAGCGGGCGACGCGGGTGCGTGAGGAGGGGCTGGGACGGCTGGCGGAGAGCGCGGACGCACGGTGGTTCACCCCGGGGTTCACCGTGCCGCGGCTGGTCCGGGACCACCGGGACGCCGACCCGGGCGCCTACGCGGCCTGCTGCGACGCGCTGGCCGCCTTCGACCTGCGGGACCGGGTCGGCGAGATCTCCGCGCCGACGCTGCTGGTCACGGGGCGCGAGGACCCGGCCACGCCACCCGCGCACCTGCGGGAGATCGCCGACGCGGTGCCGGGCGCGACGCTGACGGAGATCCCGGGCGCCTCGCACCTGGCGCCGGCCGAGCGGCCCGAGGCGGTGCTGACGGCGCTGCGGGCCCACTTCGACGGCGGCGCCGGGCGGGGCATGGCGGTGCGGCGCGAGGTGCTGGGAGATGCGCACGTGGACCGGGCGCAGGCACGGCAGACGCCGTTCACCGCACGCTTCCAGGACTTCATCTCGCGCTACGCCTGGGGTGAGATCTGGACCGACGAGACCCTGTCCCGCCGCGAGCGCAGCATGGTCACGCTGACGGCACTGGTCGCGCACGGCCACTACGAGGAGCTGGCCATGCATGTGCGGGCGGCGCGGCGCAACGGGCTGACGCCGGACGAGATCGGGGCGGTGCTGCTCCAGACGGCGGTGTACTGCGGGGTGCCGGCGGCGAACTCGGCGTTCGCGACGGCCCAGCGGGTGCTGGCCGAGGAGGCCGACGGCGCACCGGAGTGAATCCCCGGCGCGTCCTGACGGGTGCCCTCAGTCCGCGTGGCCCATCACCGCCAGGGCCTCGCGGGCGCGGGCGGCGAGTCCGTCGGCGCCGCAGGATTCGGCCAGCGCGAGGCCCCGGTTCAGTTCGGCCGCCGAGCGGGCCGCGATGCCGTACTCCACGCGGGCGGCGGCGTGCTCGTACTGGCAGGGTGAGGCCTCCAGGTAGGTGACGGCCTGGGCGGCCAGCCGGACCGCGCGCTGGCCGGTCTCCAGTGCGGCGGCGCAGCGCAGGGCCTCTCCTATCGCCGTGTCCGTGCCGAAGCGCTCGGCCTGGCGGCGGGCGTCGGTGGCCAGCCGGGCGGCGCGGCCGGGATCCTCGGTGGCCAGCGCGCGGGCCAGTTCGGTCGCCCAGGGGACGACCACCGGGTTGTGCCGCCCCCGCGCGGCGGCCGCCTTCTCCGCGGCCTCCAGTTCGTTGACGCCCTCCTTGGTGCGGCCGGTGGCCAGCAGCAGCCTCCCGCGCACCGGGCGGGGGTCGGGCAGCACGATCGTCGACGGGTACGGCGGTGCGAAGCCGTACTGGTCGGCGACGGTCCTGGCCTCCTCGACGTGGCCGCGGGCGAGCAGGGTGTCGATGAGGTTGCAGATCGCCGACCAGTACAGCGGCAGTCCGCGGCCGACGCGTTCGGCGATGCGCAGGGACTCGCGCAGGGACTGCTCGGCCTCCCTCAGGCGGCCCCTCCTGCGGTGGCCGAGACCGACGTAGGCGTGGGCGAGGGCGAGGTGGCCACCGCTCCAGCCCGCGCTCTCGTAGGCGCGCAGGGCCTCGGTGAACAGTGCCTCGGCGCGGTCGAGCCGGTCGGCGTAGGCGTAGGAACTGGCCAGCATCATCGGCAGTTCCAGGCCCCACTCGGTGTCGGTCCAGCCGAGTCCGGGGGCGAGGCGGCCGTTGACGAGGGCGCGGTCGCACAGCTCGACGACCTCCTCCGCGCTCTCGCCGTGGGTCATGGCGTCGAAGCCGCGCAGGATGAGCAGGGCCCGCTCGGCGTTGTCGCGGCCGGTGCAGGTGGCGGCGAGTTCGGCCAGGCGTGCGGAGCGGTGGGGCGAGGAGGTCTCGCCCGCGTGGATGCCCTCCCACATGTACTGGGCGGCCTGGAGCCGCAGCCGCGCCGAGGGGTCCGGGTTGCGTGCGGCCTCCGCCTCGACGGTGCGCACGGCCTCCTCCAGCTGGTCGTTGTGGAGCAGGGCCTGGGAGAGCCGGAAGACGGCGTCCACGCGCTGCTCGCCGTCCAGCCCGGGCATGGCGAGGGCGGTGCGCAGGTGACCGATGGTGGTGGCGGGCGCGGTGAGGAGCGTGGCGCAGCCCAGTTCGAACAGCACGCGGGCGTGGGACTCCGGCAGCGGCGGTTCCTGCAAGGCCCGTTCGAGGCAGCGCCGGGCCGCGTCCGGGGCTCCGACGGCAAGGTGCTCGCGGGCGGCCTCGCGCAGCTGGGCCACGACCTCCTGGTCGTCGTCGGGATACACCTGGAGCAGGTGCCGGGAGGCGGCCGCCGCGCCGAGCCCGGAGTCGGCGACCAGCTGGGCCGCTATGCCGTGCATCGCCGTGCGCAGCGCGTCGGGGATGGAGTTGTAGACGGCGGTGGCGATCAGGGGGTGGACGAACTCCAGCTCGCCCGCGCCCGGTTGCCCGGCGGTGGCCTCGGGGACGGACAGGATCCGGGCGCCCCGCAGCAGTTCGGCGCAGCGGGCGGCGTCGGCGCGGTCCAGGGTGGCGAGCCTGGCCACCATGTCGACGGTGATGCCGCCGCCGAGGATGGCCGCGGCCCAGGCGAAGCGGGTGGAGTCGACGCCGAGTTGTTCCAGGCGGGCGACGAGACCGCCGCCGCGTGCGGATCGGTTCAGGGCGCGCAGCTCGGCGGCCTCCGCCTCGACGGGCTGCAGTTCGCTGTCCTGGACCTTGGCGAGGAGTTCGACGGTCTCGTAGGGGTTGCCGCCGGTGACGGCCCACACCTCGCGGCAGAACGCGGCCTCGGCGTGTGCGCCCAGCGTGGCGCGGGTGAGTCCGGCCGTGGCGTCCGGGGTGAGGGCGTTCAGCGGGCGAGGGGCCGGCCGACGGCGGTGGCCGCGTCCAGGTGGCGGGCGCTGTCACCGCTGACGTCGCCGGGGCGGCGGGCGATGACGACCAGGACGGAGGTCTCGTCGAGCCGTTCGGCGAGGGCGGCGAGCCAGCGCAGGGTCTCCTGGTCGGCCCAGTGGGCGTCGTCGATGAGCAGCACCAGCGGCCACTCCCGCCGGGAGAGCCGGCGCACGGCGGCGACCAGGCCGTCGCACACGCCCTGCGGGTCGGCCTGCCGCTCACCGGGGTCCGCTATGCCGAGGGCGGGGCCGGCGATGTCGTACCAGTCGCCGAGGTACTCGCGGGCCTCCTCGGGGAGCATGGACACCAGGGCGGGCTGGAGCAGTTGGCGCACCACGTTGAAGGGGACGGACCTGAGGGTCTCGCCGCCGCGTGCCGACCACACGGTGCAGCCCCGGGCCTCGGCGATGCGGCGGGTCTCGGCGAGCAGCGCCGTCTTGCCGACGCCGGCCTCGCCGCGGGCCTCCAGCAGGGTGCCGGGCGACGAGCGGTCCGCGCACAGGGTGTCCACCGCGCGCGTGATGGTGGCGACTTCCTCGTCACGCTCCCAGAGGGAGGCCGGGACGGCGCCCGCCCGCCGAACCTCCGTCATCCCGCTACCTCCCCGAGTCGCCCGAATGACGTACAGAGCCTGAGCCTAGCCCTCCGAGCGCGCAAGTGGTGGGTGCTCCGCCGACCAGTTGCCGTGACGGGTGACATGCGGTAAAGCGTGAACGACGCACCGGGCCCGTCAGCTGCGGCGGCGCGGGCGAGTGCCCGTCAACACCGGGCGGCCCGCGGCGCCCGAGCGGGCCCGGGACGGGGTGCGGCGGGGCCTCTCATCCGGCTTTCACCGACGCCTCATACGGTGGGCCCATGACGCAGGCGACTCCTCCCGGGTGGTACCCGGACCCCGGACAGAAGAATGACGGTCCCGCCACCGAGCGCTGGTGGGACGGCACGGCGTGGACCGGCCAGGTGCGCCCCGCGGGAGCGGACGCCGCCTGGGCCCCGCCCGCGCAGCCGCCGGCGGGGCCGCCGCTCCAGCCACCGGTGCAGGACACGGCGGCCGGGCCGTATCCGGTCCACCCGGGGTATCCGGGCGTTCCCCTCCAGCCGCCGTCCGCACGACGGCGGCGGCTGCGCACCGCGACGGCCGTCGCGGCGGCCGTGGCGGTGCTGGCCGGCATCGGGGTCGGCGTCTACACGCTGACCGACGACGGCTCGGGCGGCAACGACGCGGGCGCCTCGCAGCAGGACCGGCGCGGCCCCGGCGACCGCAGCGACCCCTTCGGCGACTCGGGCGGCGGAAGCGGCGGCGGCGAGGGCGGCCGGTCGCCCGCGCCGGACTCGCCGGACTCGCCGGAGCAGTCGGAGCCCCCCACGATCGACAGCGGCTCGGTGACGGACGCGGTCGGCGGCATCAGCCTGCCCATCCCCGACGGCTGGTCGGGGCAGCAGTTGCAGGTCGGCGCGTCGGTGACGTCCGACGACGGGTACAAGTGCCCCGGCGACACGTCCAAGACCTGTACCAAGGGCGGCGCCTACTCCGCTCCGGCGATGGTGCTGGGCACCAAGGGCAGCACGGCGGAGGAGGTCGCGAAGGCCGACATCGAGGCGAACGCCGAGGAGTCCTACGGCGGCAAGTCCTACGGCGGGATCACCTCCCACGAGGAACTGGTCTCCAAGGCGGTCACGGTCGCCGGGCAGAAGGGCTACCTGGTCCGCTGGAAGGCGGTCACCGCCAAGGGCTCCGACGGCTATGTCGAGTCGCTCGCCTTCCCCTCGCCCGCCGACTCCTCGCGCATCGTCGTCGTCCGCTTCGGTGTCGACACCGAAGCGGAGCAGGCGGTCATCGACGAGATCACCAAGGGCATAAAGGTGGACACCGACGGCGGGGGCGACGGCCAGGACGTCTGACGAGCCGGCGGTGCCTTGCGAGGTACCGCCGGAGAACTGTCGGCCGGGTGGGGCGCCCTCCGCTCAAAGGGCGTCCCACCCGGCCGGGGGTGCGCGCCGCCCCCGTCCCCACGGTGCGGCGCGGGCAGGCCACCGTCCAGTCATCCCGTGGACGGCGGCCTGAGTCTCAGGGGAGGCCGAGGGCCGGCAGCACGACGGCCTCGACGAACCGGACGAGGTACGCCGCGTCCGCCTGCTCGCCCTCCAGGACGGGCCGCATCCGCAGCATGCCGAAGAGCTGTGCGGGCACGTACTCCAGCGCCGGGTGACCGGCCGGCACCTCTCCGCGTGCCACACCGCGCGCGAGGATCGCCCGCAGCGCGGCGATCTCCGGTTCGACGAGCGCCTCGCGCAGCGCGCCCTTGAGTTCCGGGTCCTCCATGACCGCGTGGCCGAGCGCCTGGAGCAGCCCGGTGTCCTTGCCCATCCCCTCGCCCGCGGCCGCCGCCGCCTGGCGCAGGTCCTCGGCGAGCGACCCGGTGTCGATGTCGGTGAAGCGCACCCGGCGGTTGGAGCGCAGCGCGGCGGCCACGAACTGGGGCTTGGTCTTCCACTGCCGGTAGAGCGTGGACTTGCTGCACCGGGTGCTGGCGGCGATGCCCTCCATGGTGACGGCGTCGTAGCCGCAGGAGCGGAGCTGGTCGAGCACGGCGTCGAAGAACTCCTGCTCACGCTCCGGCGTGAGCTTGGAGCGGCGCGAGGTGCCGACGGCTTCGGGTCGCTCCGCGTCCTGCGACGTCATCGGCTCCGCTCCCTCTCGCTCGTCCACGGAACTTTCTCGCGGTCCCGCACCCAGTGTGTCGTATGTCTATCGATACGCCAGTGTACCGGTACTCCACCGTATCGGTACACTGGCGTATCGGAACGCGGTCGTATCGATGAGAACCGTCACACGCCCCGTACCCGACGAGCCACACGCACCACCACGCACCACCGTCAGCGAAGGGGTCGGGGGATGAATGCCCGCAGTGAGCCTGCAGAAGCGGGGCCGGACGCGACCGCGCGTCCACCGCTCGTCCGTGAGCTCCTGCTCGTGGCCGGGCTCTTCCTCGTGTACAAGTTCGGCCGCCGGCTGGCGACGGGACACACCGCCGAGGCCTTCCGCAACGCCCACCACGTGTGGGACTGGGAGCGCGTGCTGCGGCTGCCCGACGAGGGCGCGGTCCAGTCGGTGCTCCTGCACGGCGACACCCTGGTCCACGTGGCGAACACGTACTACGCCGCCGTCCACTTCCCGGCCACCCTGGCCTTCCTGGTCTGGCTCTACCTGCGACGGCCCGCGCACTACGTCTGGGCCCGCCGGGTCCTGGCGGCCGTGACCGGCGCCGCGCTGGTGCTGCACCTCCTCTTCCCGCTCGCCCCGCCCCGCATGCTGGGTGCCACCGGCCTGGTCGACACGGCCCGGCTCTTCGGCCCCTCGGTGTACGGGCCGCCGCGCACCGACACGTTGTCGAACCAGTTCGCGGCGATGCCCTCCCTGCACTTCGGCTGGGCCCTGATGGTGGCGATCGGTCTGATCGTGGCGACGCGGACGCGGTGGCGCTGGCTGTGGCTGCTGCACCCGCTGGTGACGCTGCTGGTCGTCGTGGGCACCGCGAACCACTACTGGCTCGACGTGATCGTGGCCACGGCACTGCTCGGGCTCGTGCTGGCGGTGCTGCGGCTGCCGCGGCACCGGCACCGGCCGCACCTCGGCCCGCCCCACCGGCGGCCCGAGGTGCGGCGCCGGTCGTCGGCCGGGCGGCCCGAGCTGGTCGGGGCGGCCCGGTGAACGCCGCCCTCGTCGCCGTGCTGCTGTCGCTGGTCTCGGCCTGTGCCTACGCCGCCGCGGCCGTCGCCCAGGAGCGGCTGGCCTCGCGCGCCGCCGGCGCCGGTGCGCTGCGGACGCTGAACTCGGGCGCCTGGTGGTGGGCGGTCGCGCTCAACGCCTCGGCGGCGCTGCTGCACGTCGTGGCGCTCAAGTACGGTCCCCTCACCGTGGTCCAGCCGCTCGGTGCGCTCACCCTGGTCGCGGCGGTGCCCCTGGGGGCGCGGCTGGCGGGCCGGAGGGTGAGCGCGATCGAGTGGCGGGGCACCGGGCTGACGCTGCTCGGTCTCGGCGCGCTGCTGCTCACCGCCTCGGGTCCCGCGCCGGAGGACGTGCTGAGCGTGCCGGAGGCGCTGACCGTGACCGGCGCCACGGCGGCGCTGATCGGCGCGCTGTCGTGGCCGGGCACCCGGCCGGGGCTGCGGCACGCGACGGCGTCCGGCATCGCGTCCGGCGTCGCCTCGGCGCTCACCCAGACCGTCACGGTCGCCGTCACCGACCGGTCGGGCCCGCTGCTGAGCGTCCAGGTGATCGGGGTGGCCGTGCTGGTGGCGGCCTTCGCGGCGGGCGGACTGCTGCTGTCCCAGACGGCGTACCGGGGCGGTCTCGGTGCTCCGCTGGCGGTGGTGACCCTGGCCAATCCGGTGGCCGCCGCCGTGATCGGGCTGTCCCTGCTCGGCGAGCGGCTCAGGGGCGGCGCGGGCGGTGTGCTCCTCGCGCTGACCGGTGCCGCGCTGGCCGCCTGGGGAGTGCTCCAGCTGAGCCGGGCGACTTCGGAGCCCGCCGGTCCACCGCCGGCCGGTCCGCCGCCCGAGCCGGTGCCGGAGGGCCCGGCGTCGGCGGGGCCGGGGCTGATGCCCCGGCAGCCGGGGCCGGGGCACCTCACGCCGCTCTAGTTCCGCTCCTGGAGCCGCCTCAGTCGGTGATGATCGCCGGGTCGCTGGTGCCCGGCCGGCCGTTCTCCACATGCCCCGCGAAGCGCCTCAGGAAGGCCGTCTCGCCCTCGGCGGTCACCGTCACGTCGTACCAGCGGCGGCTGCGCGCGAGGTCGACGGTGTGGTGCACGGTGGCGCCGGGGCGCACGGTGAGGGTCCGGGTGCGGCCGTCGTAGGCGTTGGCGATCCGGAGGCGGACCGTGCCGGTGCCGGCGTGGGTGAGGGTCAGCCGGAGGTCGTCGCCGTCGTGCCGTGCGGTGACCTCGGGTCCGGCGGGTCCGGCGACCTCGTTGGCGCCCCGGAAGACCCGCAGGAACCCGGCCGGGCCGTGCACGGTCAGGTCGTAGGCGCCGGCGGAGTACGCCGAGTTCCAGGTGTCCGAGAGGGTCTTGCCGGCCTCGGTGGTGTACGTCCAGGGGCCGTCGGTGCGGTTGCCGGAGGTGACGAGGAAGGCGGCGCCGGACCGGGCCCCGGAGGCGAACGCCAGGGTGAACTTCCCGGCCGCCGCGTCCACGGCGCCGTCCACGTACGGGTCGTAGCGCAGCGGGCGGGTGGGGCGCGTCCCGCGTTCCTGCCGGGGCATGCCGGGGTCCGCGGGCGGCGTCGGACGGTAGTCGGGGTGGCGTTCGCGGTCCGGCGGCTCGTAGGCGTCGGTGTCCGGCAGGCGGGCCGGGCGGCTGTCCCCTCGGGAGAAGTCGAAGGCGGAGGTCAGGTCGCCGCAGACGGCCCGCCGCCAGGGGGAGATGTTCGGCTCGTGGACGCCGAAGCGGCGCTCCATGAAGCGGATCACCGAGGTGTGGTCGAAGGTCTCGGAGCAGACGAAGCCGCCCTTGCTCCACGGCGAGACGACCAGCATGGGCACGCGCGGGCCGAGCCCGTAGAAACCCTCCCGGTGCTTGGCGCTGCCCTTGAAGACGTCCAGGGAGACGTCGACGGTGGAGCGGCCCTGCGCGGCGGACTTCGGCGGCAGCGGCGGCACCACGTGGTCGAAGAAGCCGTCGTTCTCGTCGTAGGTGATGAACAGGGCCGTCTTCGCCCACACCTTCGGGTTGGAGGTGAGCGCGTCCAGGACCTGGGAGATGTACCAGGCACCGTAGTTCGAGGGCCAGTTGGAGTGCTCGGAGAACGCCTCCGGGGCGGCTATCCAGGAGATCTTCGGCAGTGTGCCCGCCTTGACGTCGGCACGCAGGCGGTCGAAGTAGCCCTCGCCGCTCCTGGCGTCGGTGCCGGTGCGGGCCTTGTCGTACAGCGGGTCGCCGGGCTGGGCGTTGCGGTACTTGTTGAAGTACAGCAGGGAGTTGTCGCCGTAGTTGCCGCGGTAGGCGTCGTCGATCCAGCCCCAGGAGCCGGCCGCGTCCAGGCCGTCGCCGATGTCCTGGTAGATCTTCCAGGAGATCCCGGCCGCCTCCAGGCGCTCGGGGTACGTCGTCCAGTCGTAGCCGAGTTCGTCGTTGCCGAGGACCGGGCCGCCGCCCGCGCCGTCGTTGCCGGTGTGCCCCGACCAGAGGTAGTAGCGGTTGGGGTCGGTGGAGCCGATGAAGGAGCAGTGGTAGGCGTCGCAGACGGTGAAGGTGTCGGCGAGCGCGTAGTGGAAGGGGATGTCCTCACGGGTCAGGTACGCCATGGTCGTGGTGCCCTTGGCGGGCAGCCACCGGTCGTACTTGGCGTTGTGGTAGGCGTCCTGCCCGTCGGACCAGCCGTGCGGGAGCCCTTCGAGGAACTGCATGCCGAGGTCGTCGGCCTCCGGGTGGAACGGCAGCACCTCCGTGCCGTCGCCCTTGCGCTGGTGCCACACCGACCTGCCGTCGTCGAGCCGCACCGGGTGCGGGTCGCCGAAGCCGCGGACACCGCGCAGCCTGCCGAAGTAGTGGTCGAACGAACGGTTCTCCTGCATCAGGACGACGATGTGCTCGACGTCCTCGATCGACCCCGAGCGGTGGTTCGCCGGGAGCGCGGCCGCCCGGTCGATACTCGCCGACAGGGCACTGAACGCCGCTGTGGCGCCCGCGAGTTGGAGGAATCGGCGCCGGTTGACTTCGGCCATGGGTGTGGGACCTCTCGCCTTGCAGGGGGGTTCAACCGGCCGAACGGTGCCGGGTGATGACTCGATGCGCGCGAAAGGAGTGTTCCAGGAGCAGCAAACGTCAGGGAAGGGTCCGGTGGCGCTGGTGTGAAAGTCACCGGTACGCGAGGTGTGCCGGGCCCGCCGTACGGGGATGGTCGCGATCATGACAGGCATGGACACGGAGGCACCGGCACCCCCGACCCGACGACCCGCACGCCAGCTCCTCGCCGCCTCGGTGGGCAACGCCGTGGAGTGGTACGACTGGTACGCCTACACCTTCCTGGCCACCTACATCGCGGACCAGGTCTTCCCCGACAGCGCGGACAACTCGCTGGTGCCGCTGCTGTCGACGTTCGCCGTGTTCGCGGTGGGCTTCTTCATGCGGCCCGTCGGTGGGCTGTTGATGGGCGCGATCGCGGACCGGCGGGGGCGGCGGGCGGCGCTGACCGTCACCATCCTGCTGATGGGCGGCAGCAGTCTGCTGGTCGGGCTGACCCCGACGTACACGGCGGCCGGCGTGCTCGCCCCGGTGGTGCTGGTCCTCGCGCGGCTGCTCCAGGGCCTGTCGGTGGGCGGTGAGTTCGCGGCCTCGACGACCTTCCTGGTGGAGTCGGCCGGGCCGGGCCGCCGCGGCCTCTTCTCCAGCTTCCAGTACGTCTCGACCACGGCGGGGCAGTTGGTGGCGTCCGGGATCGCGACGCTGCTGGTGGACACGCTGAGCGAGGACCGGATGAACGGCTGGGGATGGCGGGTGCCCTTCGTGTTCGGCGCCGTCCTCAGCCTGGTCGGCTTCTGGATCCGGCAGGGCGCGCAGGAGACCCGCAGCACCGAGCAGCAACGGGCGCCCCGTCCGGCCCTGTTCGAGGCGCTGCGCCGCCATCCGCGCGAGTCCCTGCTGATCTGCGGCATCACCGCGGGCGGCACCATCGCCTACTACACCTGGACGTCGTACCTGCCGACGTACGCGGAGCTCAACGCGGGCGTCGCCACGTCGGACGCGCTGCTCGCGGGGACGATCTCGCTGGCCTTCTTCGGCCTGCTCCAGCCGCTCGGCGGCCTGCTCTCCGACCGGTTCGGGCGCCGCCCCCTCCTGCTCTTCTTCGGCGTGGGGTTCGCGCTGCTGAGCGTGCCGCTGCTGCATTCCCTGCGCGACTCCTTCGCCGTGCTGCTGCTGGTGCAGTGCGCCGGGATGGTCCTGCTGACCGGCTTCACCTCCATCAGCGCCGCCGTGAACGCCGAGGTCTTCCCGCCCCGGGTGCGGGCGGCCGGGATCGGCTTCCCCTACTCGCTCACGGTGGCGCTGTTCGGCGGGACGGCACCGTACGTGGGCACGCTCTTCAAGGACCTGGGGCACTCCGGGCTCTTCCCCTGGTACGTCGCCGTGCTGTGCCTGCTGTCCTCGCTGGTGTACCTGGGGCTGCCGGAGACGGCGCACAAGGAACTGGAGCGCTGACGCCGGGCCGCCCGCCGGCCCGGTGGGGTCAGCCGTGCCAGAGGCCGCGTCCCAGGGCCGCCTCCGTACCGGCGAGGTAGACGGCCGTGGCCAGCCACTGGGCCGCGTAGTGGTCCCGGTCGTCCCCGGCCGGGCGCCCGAAGGTGTCGCGGGGACGCCGGGCGGCCACCGCGCCGAGCGCGGCTGCCGGGGCGCCGGGTGGGGAGCGGGGTGGTCAGGCCCGTCAGGGTGGGGCGCAGTCGGACGGCGAGTTCCCGGGTGAGTTCCTCGACCAGCCGCTTCACGAGTGGCCGCAGCCGGGCCAGCCGCTGCTCGGGCATCCCCCTGGCCAGCGACAGCACGGTGGACAGCAGTTCCACGGAGGGGCGTGCGGTGGCCGCGTCGAGGAGGTCGACGGCCTCCGTACGTCCGTCGGCGACGGCACGCGCGAGGACTTCCTCCCGGACGTCCGCGCCGAAGAGCGCCCGGAGGTCCTCGGCCCAGTGCCGGACGCTGGGATAGCCCCGTTCCCGGCCGCCGGTCCGGTCGTCGTCGGCGCCGTCGCCGTCCCCGTCGTCCCCGCCCGACCTCGTCTCCCCATTCCCCTCGTTCTGCCCGATCTCCCCCTTCTCCCCGTTCTCCCCGTTCTCCCCGCCCGCTTCCTCTCCGTCGCGCGCGAACAGTTCGTCGAGGGCGCGGGCGTACGGCCACAGGGCGTCCGGGAGTCGGGCGGTGTCGCGGCCCAGCACCAGCCGCCAGCGGTCGGCGGGGCCGAGCCGTGGGGCTCCGGCCCCGTGCACGGCCTGGGCGGCGGGGCGTCCCACCGGCGGCGTGGAATCCGCAGCCGCCCCGGTGCGTGCCGGTGCCGGGGCACGCACCAGGTCCGCCAGCCGCAGGTCGCGCAGTAGGGCGTACCCCTCGCCGTCGGCCGCGGCCCACCGCCCGACCAGTTCGGCCGGCGCGGGGAGCCCGAGGTCGGGACGGTCGCCCAGGCGGTCGGAGACGGCCGCGAGCACACGGGTCCGCCCTCCCGTTGTGAGCGCCCGGAAACCACCGCGCAGGGCGTACAGCCGGTCGAGGAAGTCACGGTCGCCCATGGTCTCCACGCGCTCGAAGAACGGGCCGAGGGCGGTGGACGCGGCCTCGATCAGCGGCCCGGCCGCGACGAGTACCCCGGTGAGCCGGCGTTCCAGTCGGCGCCGGCCGTCCGGTCCCGTCGCCGTGTCCACCCAGCCGGCGAGCCTCGCGCCCAGCAGGTCCGAGCCGTCGAGGTCCAGCAGTACCCGGGCGGCCTGGGCGGCGCCCTGCAGGAGCGGGGAGCCGGTGCGGGCGAGGGCGTGGAGCTCGCCGTCGAGGCGCAGGCCGAGCCGGTCCTCGGCGCTGCGGACCGCGAGGGTGACGAGGGCGACGGCGTCGCGGGGCTCGTCGCTGCCGGCCAGCCCCGGCAGGACGCGGACGGCGGCCTCCAGCAGGAGGTCGGCGAGCCGGGCCGCCCGGGCCCGGACGCGTTCGGTGGTGCCGGGGAGGTGCCGACGCCGGATGGACTCCAACAGGTCCAGGGCGCCCAGGAGTTCGGGCAGTCCGGCGGTGTCCGGCAGGACCCGCTTGGCCTCCGCGAGGCCGTCCTGGAGCAGATCCGGGAGCGCGCACCGGGCCGCGGCGTCCAGCAGCGCGACAACCCGGGCCGGGGCGACCCGGCCGGACTCGGCCGCCCTGCGATGGTTCTCCCGGAGGGTGCCGTCGGCCGCCTGGGCGGCGGTGACCCCTCGGACGCCGACGAGGTCGAGGCGGGCGGCGACCGACGGGGTCCACGCGGCCCGCCAGCGGGTGGTGAGGGCGCTGCCCTCCCTCACCGCGGACACCTCGACGGGTTCCGCATGGCCCACCCCGCATTCCCTCAGGCGCTGGAGGAGGATCTCGCGCCGGGCGTCGAGCGCGGAGCGCAGCGGCGTGAGCCGGAGGTCCCGGGCCCCGGGGTCGGTGGGGCGGGGCAGCCGAAGTGCGGCCAGTTCCGCCTCCACCCAGGGTCCGAGGCCGGAGCGGGGGGTGCCGGGCGCGAGGTGGCCGCGGGCCGAGCCGACGAGGACGGCGCCCAGCTCCCGGTCGGGGGACCGGCCCCGGCCGAGTACGGACGTCACCGCCTCCAGGAACTCCCCGCAGCCGGGGGCGGGCAGACCACGCAGGGTGCCGAGATCGCAGGCCAGCCGCAGGGCCTCGACGGCCTCGCCGGTGCCCGCGGTGTCACCGGACGAGCGGATCTCCCGGCACAGTTCGGTCAGAAACCGGGCGGCGGCGTCGCGGATGCGGTCGGGGTCGCCATCGGCGTCGAGCACGGCCTGCCGCCAGCGCGGAGCGCGGATACCGGCCGGGTAGCCGGAACGGGGGTCCAGCAGGGCGAAGGCATACGGCACGAGCGATGTGACGACCGGGGGTCCCGCTCCCGGCTCCGGCCCCGTGTCGGACCCGGTCTCCTCCCCCTTCCCGGGGGCGCCTCCTTCGGCCAGCGCGGGCGCGTGGAAGGCGCCGACCACCGCCGCGACCCGGCGCCCCTCCCGCGCGGCGAGGACCCGGCGCATGTGCGCCTCGCGGGCGAGGTCACCGGGCGCGACACCGGCGCGGGCCGCCTCCTCCCGGCGCAGCGCCCGCCCGAAGTCGAGGGCGGCGCGCCGCACGGCCTCGGGAGGGCTGCCGGGCGCCAGCGCCTCGACGGTGCGGTCCCACAGCTCCTCGACGTCGACACCGGCCGTCCCCCCGGCGGCGCCCGGCGGCAGGGACGACTCGGCTCCGTGCGGGCCGCCGGTGCGGCGGTCCGAGCGGCGGTCTCTTCGCGTGCGGTCATGGCTCCCGGTGTGGTCGCGCTGGTGGTGGGGCGGGGGATCGGACGGCCCCCGGCCGCGCATCGGGCGGAGACCGGCCGGGCATCGGACGGAAAGGACTGAAGGGAGGGGGGAGGTCGGCCGCGCGCGGCGACGGCCCCCTCCCCCGGTGGCCGTCAGCGGCGACGCTTCCGCGGTCGCGGCACCTCCAGTTCCTCCAGCCGCGGCCGGTCCCCGTCCTGGACGCGCCGCCACGCCTCCCGGTACAGCCCGGCGACGGGCCGGGTGGGCACGAGGACGCCCAGGACGGGCGACTCGCCGTCGAGCAGGTCGTACATCGGCAGCTTCCACCGCTCCAGGGGCAGGTGCGGATTGCCCGGCTGGGTCCAGCCGCCGGGCAGGAACAGCGAGCGTCCGGCCTTGGCACGACTGCCCTCGACCACCAGGTCGGTGGCGGCCAGTTCGGCCCGGGCGGCGCGCAGCCGGGCGGTGCCGCCGCGCTGCCCGCCCCAGCCGGTCCAGCGTGCGGTGTTGCGGTCGGTGGGGTCCGGCATGGCGAGCAGCATCAGGTACAGGACGGCGGCGTCCTCGCCGATGCCGTACCGCTTGGCCGCCTCGCCGACCAGGTCGGGCACCGAGCGGGCGGGGTCCTGGGGCCACCAGAGCCCGTCCGCGTCGCGTTCGCCGGCCATCGGGTGGCCCGGGTCGGCGAGCAGCTCGGCGAAGGCCCGGTCGTGGACCAGGCGCAGTGCCGTCTCCTGGGCGTTCGGCCGCTCGCCGGTGAACACCGCCGCCAGGTGGGGGTCGTGACCGGCGGCGTCCAGGAGCGCCGGCCGGATGGCCGGGAGCGGTTCCGTCCGCTCGGTGCCCAGCACGACCGCGCCGTGGCGCTCGAACCCGTCGCCGCTCTCCTCGGGGTCACCGGCGGCCCGGCGGAAGGCATCCCAGTCGACGCCCCGCCGGTCGAGGGCGAGCAGCAGGCCGGGGTGGGCCAGCCGCTCGCGCAGCGCGGTCAGGACTCCGGGCAGGGCGGCCCGCAGCGGGTCGCCGGACGGGAGCCGGTGGGCGAGCCACGCGGCCAGGGCCACCGAACCCTTGAGGACCGATCCGTCGAAGCCGGGCGTGTTCTGGTCGTTCACGACGGAGTAGCGGCCCACGCTCCACGTCAGGTCCTTCGTCAGCCGGGGCTCGGTGGCCCGGTCCACGAAGCCCCGCAGGGCGTCGGCGGGCGCCCATCCCACGGGCTCGACGGTGTGGACCGCGTCGTGGAGCACCTCCTCGGGCAGCGGGGTGCGCCGGCCCAGCCGCTCGTTCCAGACCTCGGCCGCGCGGGCCGCGTCGGGGCCGTGGGTCCAGAGCCGGGCCGGTTCGGTGGGCAGCAGGGCCGCCACCACGGCCCGCAGGGCGCCGCTGTCGAGGGACCTCAGCTCCTCCTTGGACACGCGGGCGTCGGCCGACTTCACGCCGATGACCTTCAGCGTCGCGGAGGGTACGGCCACGCGCTTGTCGTCGATCTGCGGCATCCCGGCGAGCACCAGCCGGGCCGTGGTCGGGGTGACGCCGGTGAGCCGGGCGAACTCCTCGGCGGCCTCGGGCCGCCAGGGCGCGGGGCCGCGCTCGGCCAGTTCGGCGCGGAAGGCGGCGACCCAGCCCGGTGGCCGGGTCGCCTCGGGCACGAAGGGCTCCTCGGACACCAGCGTGTGAGGGGCCGGTGTCTCGAAGCGGCCGGAGGGGTCGTGGTGGAGCGCGCCGTAGTGCTTGCCCTTGTCCTCGTAGTCGCCGTACTCGCGGACGAACTGGTACCAGCCGTCCGGGAAGACGAGGAACGCGCCGCCGCCCAGGTCGAGCAGGGTCCCCTTCGTGTATCCGTGCGTGGCGCCCGGCCCGTCGAACGTGCCGGGGTCGAAGGCCAGGTGGACCCGGCGCCAGTGGGCGGGGTCCGGCTCGCTCAGGCCGTGCGCGTCCAGTTCGCTGAGGAAGGTGTCCAGGGCCCGCCGGTGCTCCTCGACGGTGGCCTGCGACGCCGCTCTCAGCGCCAGTACGGCGGGGAGTTCGGGCAGGGCCACCGCGTTCAGGTGCTCCAGCGGCTCCTGCTTGGCGAGCGACAGGTGCACCGTGCCCGCGGGGTGCGGCTCGGACAGGCCCCGCATCGACCGGGCCAGGAGCTCCGGCAAGCCGAAGAGCCGGCGCTGGAAGTCGTAGTACCCGCGCCCGTCCCGTCCGGTCAGTCCGACGCCGTTGAGTGCCGAGGCGAGCAAGCGGTCGCCGAGCGCGGGCCGCGGTTCCTCGGGGGCGACGCCCCGCACCGCGGAGTCCAGCCGGGCGAGCGCGGCGTCCAGGACACGCTGCTGCTCGGCGGCGAAGCGCACCACGCCGGTGATGCCCTTGAGCAGCGCCTCGTGGCCGACCTGCGGGAGCAGGGTGCGGACGGGGCCGAGCACCCCGTCCCGGTCCTCGGTGTCGTCCCCGGGCGGCTCGGCCAGGGCCGCCGTCAACAGCCTTGCCGCGAGGTCGTCGCCGATCCGGCGGAGCGCCATGGATCCCTGCGGGTCGCGGGGCTGCAGCAGGGGCCAGTAGCGCAGGGGCGGCAGCAGGGGGGTGCCGGCGGAGAAGGGGCCGGCTGTCTGGCCGCGCCTCACCTCGGCGAGCACCGCGCCCTGGGCGTCCCACAGTTGGATGTCGTTGGACCAGCGCACCACGGTCACGGTCCGGTCGGCGCCGGGGAACACCAGCGCGTGCTCGACGCTCCCGCCGCGGCCGGACGGCACGAGGACCGAGCGGCCCGCCAGGTCCTCGCCCCGCCGCGAACCGTCGGGCAGGGCGACCACCCTCCAGCCGAGCACCCCGTCCACCGGGGCGCACATCGGCCCCGGTACGGCGGAGGGGGCCGGCAGCAGCCAGGCACCGTCGAGGGTGCTGCCTTCCGGGGCGGCGCGCAGTCCCTCCTCGAACCAGTCCGGCACGCCTCGCTCCCCCACCGGGCCGCCGTCGGGGTCGTACGCGAACCAGGCGCTGTTGCCGTCGTCGGCCCAGTCCCTGACCCAGACCCAGTACGACGTGCCGTCCCCGATCACCGGGCGTCGGTGCGGAACGTGGGTGTCGCCCCGCCGCAGCACGCCGTACCCGGTGGTCCGACCGCCGCCGGGGAGCGGGAGGGAGGTGGGAGGCATGCCGTTGCTCCCGCCGGTCCCGTCCGCGTGGCAGGCATAGGGGGAGCCGACGTCGCCGTCGAGTTCCGCGGGGGCGTGGGCTCCGGTGTCGGCGTCGTACCAGTAGCCGTGCGAGCCGTCCTGGTGCGAGTAGCCCTTCCAGAAGACGAGCAACCCGCCGTCCGCATAGCGGGCGTCGGTGCCCCAGCGCGTCGACGCGTCGGGCAGGCGCATCTCGTGGCTGAGGACCGTGCCCTGCGGGCCGACCACCCGGACTCGGTCGCCGCGGAAGACGATCAGGTGCGGCCAGGCCTCTCCCACGCGTGTGCTCCGCGCGTTCTCGGGCGACGCGGGCCGGCCGATCGCCTCGTCCCAGGCGGGCCAGCCCAGTTCGTCGAGGATGCCGCCCCGCAGCGCGCGGGCGAGCCCTGGCGCCATGCCGGTGGCCAGTGCTTCGCGCAGCTCCTGCTCGGCCGTCGCCAGGACCTCCCCGGGCAGCCATCGCAGCGACTCGAACGGACCGCTGTAGCCGGCGAAGTCACCCAGCTCGCTGGTGAGGTAGCGGCGGCCGACCTCGGCGACCCACTCGGCGAGCATCGGGCGCCCGCCGGCCGACTCGGCCAGCCGGGTCACGGTGCGCCTGTCGATTCCCTCGCGCTCGTAACTGGGGCAGCCGCTGCGGAAGATCCCGCGGAAGCGGGGGTCGGCCTCCAGTGCGACGAGGTCGCGTCGCGTGTCGCGGGCCGCCCAGCCCTGGAGGTTGAGCCACGGGCGCTCCGCGGGATCGGCGACCGGGATGCGCAGGGCGAGGAGCTGGTCAAGGAGGTCGACGTCGCTGACGGGGGGCGGCAACGTACCCCCCTCGGCTGCCAGTTCGGCGCGCAGGGGGTCGGCCATGCGGTCGACGAGCGGGTACAGCTCCGGTGGTGCGAGCCGCCAGTCGTCGGTGCGGCACAGGGCGAGGAACCTGCGCGTCCAGCCGGCCGTGCCGTCGGGCGACCGGGCCTCGTCGGGCAGCGCGGCGTCGCACAGGCCCTCGGTGGCGCCGGTCTTCTC
This sequence comes from Streptomyces violaceorubidus, assembly GCF_000717995.1. GTDB lineage: Bacteria > Actinomycetota > Actinomycetes > Streptomycetales > Streptomycetaceae > Streptomyces > Streptomyces violaceorubidus. The sequence goes on along the minus strand of NZ_JODM01000035.1, from coordinate 5,348 downwards.
CAGCAGGTCGAGCCACTGTCCCAGCTCCTCGTGCTCCCATCCCGAGGGGAGCATGCCGAGCAGGGTGCCGCGGACGGCGCCTTCGCGCCGGGCCAGTTCCACCAGGGCGGCCCGGTGGGCCTTCCACCAGCCGGGCGGTGCCCGGAGGGTGCCGGGCAGCGGCAGCACCTCGCGCAGGTAGGCCATCTCCTCGGCGAGCGCGTTCTTTCCCGCCACGGCCTTCGCCAGCCTGCGCAGATCACCGGCGCCGGGGCTCGACGGGGCCACGCCGTGCGCGGCCAGCCGGACGAAGAGCCCGCGCAGGTGCCGGAAGGCGGTGGCGGCCGGCACCCGGGAGGCCAGACCCTTGGCGTAACTGGAGAGCACCTTGGTCGGCATGGCGTCGGCGAGGGCGTACTCCAGGAACACCGCGTCCATACGGGCCTCGTCGAACGGCAGGGCGTGGGCCGTCTCGGCCTTGCGCGCGTTGACGAACATCTGGGAGGCGTAGGCCTTCTCGCCGGCGGCCAGGAAGACCCGGCCGGCCTCCTCGTAGAAGGTGGGCAGGAAGTGCGGCACGGAGCCCGCGAGGCGCGCGCCGATGGACTCGTAGGTGGCGCGGGCCTTTTTCGCCCGGGAGCGCACCGTCCGCGCGACGCTGTTCATCTCATCGACCAGGGACATCGCGAGATGGCCGTCGGAGGGGTGGCGGACCAGCACCCACTCGGGGAAGCCCATGGCCCGGTGCTGCCCGACACCGACCTCGACCGGCCCGCCCACGGGAAGCAGTCCGAGGAGACCCCCGCCGTCCCCGCCCGCCGGACCATCCGCGGCGGGCTCCGTGCCGGACGGGTCGGCGGGCGCCAGGCGTACGACGATCCGGTCGTCCAGGCCCGGATGCCGGTAGGCGCGGGCGAAGACGGGCACGGCCCGGTCGCCTCCCCCGGTGGTGCCCGGCGGCAGTACCGCACCGGCGCGCAGCAGTTCCTCCACCTCTGCCGTCGCCCCGTCCCGTGTCGTGCCGTCGCTCATGATCGCGTGCCTTTCGTGGGGGTGCGTTCCGCTGTGGCGTTCACTCGGTGCCGTCCGTGGGCACGGTGCGGCCGGCGTGCAGGGCCGCTGCCATGCGCATGCCCTCGGACCAGGCGACCGGACCGATCTCGCGCAGCGGAAGGCTCCGGTCCTCCTCCCCGTGGCTCCAGGTCAGGCCGCCGGTCCAGGCCCTGTCCTCGGTGTAGGGGTCACTCATGCCGACGGACGCGGTGAAGACGCGCCCGGCGTCGCGGACGCGGTGCACGATGCTGCCCCGGGAGACCTGGTAACCGAGGGAGGTGGCACGGGAGGAGAGGTGGAACCAGGAGCGGTACTCGGCGCCGGCGAACTCGGTCACCACGTCGGCGCCGCCGCCGTCGGTCTCCCCCGGCATGTGCCAGGTGGCCCGGTGGATCTGCTCCACCCCCTGGACGACGTCCAACTCGGCGGCGAAGGTGCGCAGTTCCTCCAGGTCGGGGAGCAGGACCGGGTGGGGCATGGTCACCGTACGGGAGGTCAGTCGGACGGTCTCGCCGTCCAGGTTCACCACCCGCAGCCCGTCCGACTCGTCGGCGTCGCGCAGGAAGCCGACCTCGTCGGGGCCCTCGCCGACCACGACGATGTCCCGCAGCGCCGCCAGGTCGTCCAGGATGCCGGCGGTGGTGCGGGCGCCGTCGAAACGCGCCGCGGGCCGGTTTCGCCCGGCACTGACCACACCGCCGTCGCGCCCATCGCACTGCTTCCCCTCACCCCGGATCTCACCCATTACCCTCCAGGGCCGGTGGATTAGTATCCGACCGCAACAGGACGGTTTGCCGTCCCTTTTGGAAGGCAGGAGAAGCAGGGTGAAACACATCAATCCCGTGACCCCCGGAGATATCAGGTACGAGGACTTACGACGGGGTGAGAACCTGCGCTTCGTCGGCGAGCCGGACGAGATACATCTGGTGGGTTCGGCCGCCGAAATAGAGCGGGTCCTTTCCCGGGCCGTACGGGCGGGGAAGCGAGTCGCGGTGCGCAGTGGAGGGCACTGCTACGAGGACTTCGTGGCGCATCCCGACGTGCGTGTGGTGATCGACATGTCGCGGCTGTCGGCGGTCGGATACGACGCAGAGCACGGCGCGTTCGTCGTCGAGGCCGGCGCCACGCTGGGCGCGGTCTACAAGACGCTGTTCCGGGTGTGGGGCGTGACGCTGCCGGGCGGGGCGTGCCCCGACGTGGGTGCGGGCGGGCACATCCTCGGCGGGGGATACGGCCCGCTGTCGCGGATGCACGGCTCGATCGTCGACTATCTGCACGCGGTCGAGGTCGTCGTGGTCGACGAGTCGGGCGATGCGCGGACCGTGAGGGCGACGCGCGAGCCCGACGATCCCCACCATGATCTGTGGTGGGCCCACACCGGGGGCGGCGGCGGCAACTTCGGCGTGGTCGTCAGGTACTGGCTGCGCACCGCCGACACGGACGTTCCGCCGGAGCCCGGCCGCCTGCTGCCGCGGCCACCTTCCGAGGTGCTCCTCAACACCACGGCGTGGCCCTGGGAGGGGCTGGACGAGGCGGCCTTCGCGCGGCTGGTCCGCAATCACGGCAGGTGGTTCGAGCAGAACAGCGGCCCCGACTCCCCCTGGTGCGACCTCTACAGCGTGCTGGCGCTGACCCGCAGCCAGTCCGGTGTCCTCGCGATGACCACACAGCTCGACGCTACCGGCCCGGACGCGGAGAAGCGGCTGGAGACGTACCTGGCAGCCGTGTCCGAGGGTGTGGGGGTGCAGCCGTTCAGCGACACCCGGCGGCTGCCGTGGCTGCACTCGACGCGCTGGCCCGGGATCGCCGGGGACGGCGACATGACCGGCCGGGCCAAGATCAAGGCGGCGTACGCGCGCCGGAGCTTCGACGACCGGCAGATCGGCACCCTGTACACCCACCTGACCGGCACCGACTACGACAATCCGGCGGGGGTCGTCGCGCTGATCGCCTACGGCGGCAAGGTCAACGCCGTCCCCGCCAACCGGACGGCGGTGGCCCAGCGGGACTCCGTCCTCAAGATCGTGTACGTGACGACCTGGGAGGACCCCGCGCAGGACCCGGTCCACGAGCGGTGGCTCCGCGAGCTGTACCGGGACGTGTACGCGGGCACCGGCGGCGTACCGGTGCCCGGCGGGTCGGCCGACGGGGCGTACGTCAACTACCCGGACGCCGACCTCGCGGACGCGGAGTGGAACACCTCCGGGGTGCCGTGGTCCGAGCTGTACTACAAGGGCGCCTACCCGCGGCTCCAGGCGGTCAAGGCGCGCTGGGACCCGCGGAACGTGTTCCGGCACTCGCTCTCCGTGCAGGCTCCGTCCGCCTGAAGCGACGTCGAGGCGTACGGGTCTCCCGCGCGGGAGACCCGTACGCCTCTGTGCTTCCGCCCCTGCTCCCGGGGTCTTTCAGCGGTCACTAGGGGATCGATAGGGGTGTAAGGGCCAACCATCATTTGATTACAGTCGGCCACTGCCTTTGCGTGTGGCGCAGGGGGCTGTCTCACGCATTTCACTCAATGGGGGATCACGGTCGCATGTCTCAATTCCGCGACGGCTTCACCGAGGTCGGGACACCGGATGACGCAATCGCCATTGTGGGGCTGTCCTGCCGGCTCCCGAAGGCCCCCGACAAGAGCGCGTTCTGGGAACTGCTGAGAGACGCACGGCATGCGATCGGCGAAGTGCCCGAAAACCGCTGGAACGAGGAACTTCCGCCAGCCGCACGGCACGGAGCATTTCTCGACAGGGTGGACGAGTTCGACCCCGCATTCTTCGGCATATCCCCGCGCGAAGCCTCGATGATGGACCCCCAGCAGCGGCTGATGCTGGAACTGTCGTGGGAGGCCTTCGAGGACGCCGGCGTCCCCCTGCGGCAGGTCCGGGGCAGCCGCACAGGGGTCTTCGTCGGGGCGGTCGCCAACGACTACTCGGTGCTGCTGAACCGGCAGGGGCTGTCCGCCGTCACCCAGCACTCGCTGACCGGAACACAGCGCGCCCTCATCGCCAACCGGGTGTCGTACACCCTCGGGCTGCGCGGTCCCAGTCTCACCGTGGACACCGCGCAGTCCTCCGGTCTGGTCGCCGTCCACCAGGCCTGCGAGAGCCTGCGCTCGGGCAGCTGCGAACTCGCCGTCGCAGGAGGTGTGAACCTCAACATCGTGCCCGAGAGCGCCCTCGCCGCCCACCGGTTCGGCGGGCTGTCACCGGACGGCCGCTGCTACACCTTCGACGCCCGCGCCAACGGCTATGTCCGCGGCGAGGGCGGCGGGGTCGTACTCCTCAAGCCTCTCGCGCGGGCCCTGGCCGACGGCGACTGCGTCTACTGCGTGATCCGCGGCGGCGCGCTCAACAACGACGGCACGACCGACGGCCTCACGGTCCCGAGCGCGGCCGCTCAGAGCGAGGTGCTGCGGCTGGCGTACGAGCGGGCGGGCATCGACCCGGCGGACGTCCAGTACGTCGAACTGCACGGCACGGGCACCGCCCTCGGCGACCCCATCGAGGCGTCGGCCCTGGGCGATGTCCTGGGCACGGCCTCCGGCCGCCGAGTGCCGCTGACGGTCGGCTCGGCCAAGACGAACGTGGGCCATCTGGAGGGCGCCGCCGGAATGGTCGGCCTCCTCAAGACCGCTCTGTCCCTGCGTATGCGCAAGATCCCCGCCAGTCTCCACTTCGAGACGCCGAACCCGCGCATCCCGCTGGACGTGCTCAACCTGCGTGTCCAGCAGTCGCTGTCGGACTGGCCGGAGTCCGGGCCGGCCCTCGCGGGTGTCAGCTCGTTCGGAATGGGCGGCACCAACTGCCACATGGTCCTTCAGGGGATGCCGGTGACCGGGCCCGGCTCCGCGTCCGGTGGCAGGGGTGCGGAGGACCGTGCCGGCGCGGTGGTGCCGTGGATGGTCTCCGGCCGTGGTGAGGACGCCCTGCGGGCGCAGGCCGAGCGGCTCCGGACGTTCGTGGCGGACCGGCCCGAGCTGGACGCGGACGCCGTGGCGCTGTCGCTGGTGACGTCACGCGACTCCCACGAGAACCGGGCGGTCGTCCTCGGCGGAGACCGGGAGAGCCTGCTGACCGGGCTCACGGCTCTGGCCTCGGGAGAGCCCGCGTCCCGGATCGTACGGAGCCGGGGGGCTGTGCCGGCCGGTCAGTTGGCGTTTCTGTTCTCCGGGCAGGGCAGTCAGCGGGCCGGGATGGGGCGCGAACTGTACGCCGTCTTCGCTGTGTTCGCGGCCGCGCTCGACGAGATCTGCGCGCACTTCGATCCGCTGCTGGAACAGCCCCTGCGCGAGGTGATGTTCGCCCACACCGACGAGCCGG
>NZ_JODM01000034.1 GCF_000717995.1 Streptomyces violaceorubidus | reverse complement strand
CCGCCACCGCACCAGCGTCCTGTTCGCCATGCTCCGCGACGGAACCTTCTACGAACCCCGAACCCCACAGCTCGCTTGACGAAAGACATAGAGGCACCCTCACCCCCCTCACCCCCCAAGCCACCGCCCTGTCCGCCCGCCTCCTCGCCTGGGACCGCCGGATGGACGCCGACAGCGCCGACGCGGCGGCGTACGCGGCCCTGCGTGCGGCGGTCGTACGAAGACTGGCGGCGCACCCGGCACTCGCCCCCGCGTCCCTGCCCCCCGCCTACCCCGAGGTGCTGCAACCGTGGCTCGCGCTGGTGCCGCGGGTCGCGTACGCCCTCGAACACCTCCTGCGCGCGGACGACCTGTACGGCATCGACCGCGCCGCGACGATCCGCGCCGCGCTGGAGGAGGTCGCCGCCGCGCCGCCGCCCGGCACCTGGGGCGACACCCACCGCCTGGCCCCCTGGCGGGCGCTGCCGGACGCCACCGGTCCCGCGGACGCACCCCGCCTCTCCGGCGACCACGACTGCGTGCTCTGCACCTCCGCCGTGCCCGGCCTCACCGACCGCGCGGCACGCGGCCCGGCCGCCCGGTACGTCTGGGACCTGGCCGACCGCGAGAACAGCCGCTGGGTCGTGCCCCACGGAGCCTCCGGCGTACCCGGTTCGCCCCACCACCGCGACCAGCAGCCCCTGTGGCTCCGCGGTGAACTCGCCCCGGTGATCACCGACTTCACCCGGCTCACGAAGGAAACCGATGACTGACCCCCGCCAGGACGCCCCGTACACGACCCCGCACACGACCCCGTACGCCGACCGGGCCGCCGTCCACGAACAGCACCTCGACGGCTTCGGTACCGTCCGCATCCTCCCCCTGGACCCCGCCGCGGACGCCGCGGTGATCCACGGCTGGGTGAGCGAGGGGCGGGCCGCCTTCTGGGGCATGAACGGCCTGACGCGCCAACAGGTCGCCGACATATACGCGCACATGGACACGCTCGACACCCACCACGCCTTCCTGGTCGTCAAGGACGGCGAACCGGTCGCCCTGTTCCAGACCTACGACCCCGAGGCCGACCGGGTGAGCGAGTGCTACGCCACCGAGCCGGGCGACATCGGCGTCCACCTGCTCCTCGCGCCCGCCGGAAGCGGCGGCGCGCGCCCCGGCTGGACCGCCGCGCTGTCGGGCGCCCTCATGGCGTACGTACTGCTGGGCCTGGACCGGACCCGGATCGTGGTCGACCCGGACGTGGACAACGAGAAGGCGATCGCCCGCTTCCTCAAGCAGGGCTTCACCGCCGGTCCCGCGGTGGTCCTGCCCGAGGTGGACCTGCCGGACGTGTACCTGCCCGAGAAGAAGGCGCAACTCGCATTCCTGCGCCGGGAGGTAGCGTTCGCCGGGTGACTTCCGCGCCGACCGCCGAGGACCTGATCGCGCACTACGCACTGGAGCCCATCCCCCGTGAGGGCGGCCTGTTCCGGCGCACCTGGGCGGGACCCGAGCGCCCGGACGGACGCCCCGCCGGGTCCGCCATCGTGGCCCTGCTCACCGCCCGGCCGGGCGACTTCTCCGCCCTGCACCGCCTGCCCACCGACGAGGTCTGGCACTTCTACCTGGGCGACCCGCTGGAGCTGCTGCTGCTCGCCCCGGACGGCAGCGCCCGCACGGCCGTGCTGGGACCGGACGTCCTCAGTGGACAGCACGTCCAGTTCACGGTCCCCGCCGGGACCTGGATGGGCGGCGGGGTGGTGGCCGGCGGCGAGTGGTCGTTCTTCGGCTGCACGATGGCACCCGGGTTCACCTACGGGGACTACGAGCACGGCGACGCCGCCGACCTCACGGCGCGCTACCCGGCCGAGGCCGCGCGCATCCTGGCACTCTGCCGCTCATGACCCCGCCCTCCCCCTCGCCCTCCCCCTCCTCCTCCCCCTCCCCCTCGACACGGCTCCTCGACGGTCAGATCGCCCTGGTCACCGGCGCGGGCGGCGGCATCGGCCGGGGGATCGCCATGCGCTTCGCCGAGGAGGGCGCCGCGGTGGCGGTGCACTGCCGTACGGCGGTGGCGGCGGCGCGGCAGGTGGCGGACGGCATCCGCGACCGGGGTGGACGCGCCACCGTCCTGCGCGCCGACCTCACCGACGAGGACGCCTGCCGGCGCCTGGTCGAGCAAGCCGCCGACTGGGGCGGGGGACGGCTCACCGCGCTGGTCAACAACGCGGGCGTGCAGCCGCTGCGGGAACTGCCCGGCATGACGGCGGCCGAGTGGCGGGCGGTCGTGGACACCAACCTCACCGGCGTCTTCGCCTGCACCCAGGCCGCGGCCGCCGTCATGCGGGCCCAGGACGGCGGCGGCACGGTCACCCACATCGCCTCCATCGAGGCGGGCGCCCCGGCTCCCGCGCACGCGCACTACAGCGCCTCCAAGGCGGCGGTCGTGATGCACGCCCGGTCGGCGGCGCTGGAGTACGGCCCGTGGGGCGTCCGGGTGAACTCCGTCTCACCCGGCCTCGTCGACCGCGCGGGCCTCGCCGAGTCCTGGCCGGAGGGCGTACGGCGCTGGCGGCGGGCGGCGCCGACGGGACGGCTCGGGCGCCCGGAGGACGTGGGCGACGCGTGCGTGTTCCTCGCCTCGCGGCTGGCGTCCTGGGTGACCGGCCACGACCTCGTGGTGGACGGCGGGGTGACGGCACGCCCGTCATGGTGAGGAACCGCCCGGCGAGCCACTGAGCGCGACGGCCCCCGCGTCCGTACGTATCCCCGAGGCAGTGGGCCCCGACGACGGAGATGCGACGTGAGGTGTGATGACGGTGCGCACGCTGGACGCCGGGGACACCGGAGGCGCGGGGGAGGACGGGACCGCCGGGGAGGACGGGACCGCCGGGGAGTCCGGGACCGCCGGGGAGTCCGTCGGCTGGTGCTGTGGGGCGCCGTGCTGGGCCTGCTCCTCCTCGGCGGCGCGGGACCGGCGTCCGCGCACGCCGCCCTCGGCTCCACCGATCCCGCGGACGGAGCCGTCCTCCAGCGGGCCCCCGGCCACGTCACGCTGACCTTCAGCGAGTCCGTCGGCCTGCGCGACGACTCCTTCCGGGTCCTGGACCCGGGCGGTCACCGCGTCCGCACGGGGGAGGCGGGGCACGCGTACGGACGTGCCGACACGGCCCGGGTCGCGCTGCCGGGCGAGCTGGGGGAGGGCACGTACACCGTGGCCTGGCGGGTGGTGTCCGCCGACAGCCACCCCGTCTCCGGCGCCTTCACCTTCTCCGTGGGCCAGCCCTCGCAGACGTCCGCCGCCGTGGACACCGGCCCCACCGAGGATCCGCTGACCGCGACCCTCCACCAACTGGCCCGCTACCTCGCCTACCTGGCCGCGGCCCTGCTCATCGGCACCGCCGCCTTCGTCGTCCTGTGCCGCCCGCCGGACCCGGCCCCGCTGCGCCGCCCGCTGGTGGCGGCCTCGTGGACCCTGTCGGCGGCCACCGTCGCCCTACTGGTGCTGCGCGCCCCGTACGAGGCGGGCAAGGGCCCGGCAGCGGCCCTGGACCCCGGCGCGCTCGCCGACACCCTCACCGCGCGCCCCGGCGTGCTGCTGCTGATCAGGCTGGCGCTGCTCGCCCCGGTCGCCCTGTTCCTCGTCCGGGTCTCCCGAGCGGAACGGCAGCGTCGGCACAGCCCCCTCGTCGGCGCGGTGGGCACCGCCCTGGCCGTCGCCCTCGCCCTCACCTGGGCCGCCGCGGAGCACGCCTCCGCCGGTGTCCAGGTGCCCCTCGCGATCACGTCCGCCACCCTGCACCTGCTCGCCACCGCGGTCTGGCTCGGCGGCCTCACCGCCCTGGTCCTCACCCTGCGCTCCACCGCGGACGCCGCCACGATCGCCCGCTTCTCCCGCACCGCCTTCGCCTCCGTGACCGTCCTGGTGACCACGGGCGTCCACCAGTCCTGGCGCGGCCTCGGCTCCTGGCAGGCGCTCACCGGGACGACGTACGGCAGGCTGCTGCTGGCCAAGGTGCTCCTGGTGGCCCTGCTGCTGGCCGCTGCGGCGGTGTCCCGGAGATGGACGACGGCACTGGCGGCCACGGCGGCACACCCCGCCGTGCGCGAGCCCGGCCGGACGCACGAGCGCATCCCCCAGCCGGCGGGCGGCCCTCCGCACCCGGACCCGCACCCGCACCCGGACGCGGACCCGGCGCCGAGGTCGGACACCGAGGCTGCCACCCTCCACCACGGCCTCCGTCCCGACATCCGCCGCGGCCTGCGCCGCTCCGTCCTCGCCGAGGTAGCCGTCGCCACGGTCGTCCTGGCGCTCACGACCGTGCTGACCGCCACCCTGCCCGGCCGCGCGACGGAGGAGGCGGCACGGACGGCCGTACCGGCGGGCGGCGGTGTGCTGCCCGCGTCCGTCACCACGCTCCCGTTCGAGATCGGCACGGCCGGCCGCGGCACGGTCCAGATCACCCTGGACCCCGGCCGCACCGGCGACAACGCCGTCCAGGCCGTCGTCTTCGGCCCCGACGGCAGCCTGGCCGCCGTACCCGAACTGCGCCTCTCCTTCACCCTCCCCGACAAGGACGTCGGCCCCGTCGAGGCGGACCTGGTCGACCGGGGCGGCTACTGGAGCGCCAACACCCTCACACTGCCCCTGCCCGGCGTCTGGACGATGAGGGCGACCGTGCGGGTGTCCGAGGTGGACCAAGTGAGCCGGGAGCGCCGGATACGGATCGCGTCCTGAGCCGCACGGACGCGATCCGGACCTCCCCGCCGCCACAGGCACGACAGGTGCGACGGGCACGACGGGCACGACGGGCGCTACGGGCGCTACGGGTGCAGGATCACCTTCGTATAGCCCTCGATCCGCTTGTCGAACTTGTCGTAGCCGGACGGGGCCTGGTCCAGGGGCAGTTCGTGCGAGACGACGAAGCTCGGCTTCGCCCGGCCCTCGATGATCATGTCCCGCAGGTAGCGGTTGTAGCGCTTGACGTTGCACTGCCCGGTCCCGACCCGCAGCCCCTTCTCGAAGAGCTTGCCGATCGCGACGAGGAGCATGCCCTGCTTGGCCTGCTCGTCCGGGCCGCCCGGGTCTGCCGGGACGTAGAGCCCGGGAACGCCCAGGGCGCCGGTGGGCCGGACCGTGTTGACGAGCGAGTTCAGCACGGTCGCCGGTTCCTCCTCACCCGTTCCGCCCGCCGTGGCCTGGTAGCCGACGGCGTCCACGCCCTTGTCCGTGCCGGCACCGTCGGTCTGCTCCTTGATCTGCTCGACCGGGTCGCCCGCGGAGAAGTCGACGGGCACCGCGCCGATCTCCTCGGCCTTGTGCAACCGCTCCGGGACGCGGTCGACGACGAAGACCTTCTTCGCCCCGCGCAGCAGCGCCGAGTAGGCCGCCATGAGCCCGACGGGCCCGGCGCCGTACACCGCGACGCTCTCACCGGGACGGACACCGGCGAGTTCACAGCCGTGGTAGCCGGTGGGGAAGATGTCGGCGAGCAGGATGAAGTCGGTCTCGTGCGCGTCGCCCTCGGGCAGCTTCAGGCAGTTGAAGTCGGCGTACGGGACCCGCAGGTACTCGGCCTGGCCGCCCTGCCAGGGCCCCATGGACACATAGCCGTACGCGCCGCCGGCGAAGCCGGGGTTGACGGTCGTGCAGTAACCCGTGTACCCCTCGGCGCAGTTGGTGCAGAAGCCGCAGGCGACGTTGAAGGGCATGACCACCCGGTCGCCCTCCTTCAGGCCTGTGACGCCCTGCCCGACCTGATCGACGATCCCCATGTTCTCGTGGCCGAAGACGATGCCGGGCTCGGCCGCGGTGCGCCCCTCGTACATGTGCAGGTCCGAGCCGCAGATCGCGGTCGACGTGACGCGCACGATCACGTCGTTCGGATGCCGGATGCCCGGCTTCTCGACGTCTTCGACCGCGACAGTGAACGGTCCTTTGTAGACGACAGCCCTCATGGTCGTGACCTCCGTTCCGCGCGCGGATTCCCGTGACCCATCTCTCATCGTTCTCCCGTCGACGAGAGGGGGCAAGTCGGTAATCTCGGAAATCTCGGGCGAACGAGACGCCCGCCGCACACCGCGAAAGGAGGCCAGAGGGTGTCAGCGCAACGACTGGGAACTCTGCTGGTTCCCGTGCCGGGTCTGTCCGGCACCACCTACCCGCCCGGCACGACGGTGACCGTCCGCGGTCGCGGCGCCACCGTCGACGCCTTCGTCAACGGTGACTGGCTTCCGCTGTCGTGGTGGGAGTTCTCCGACGGACTCCGCGAGGACATCGCCGACCGCTAGCGGGCCGTGGGCCCTCGGTCAGGAGGGTTCCTCGGTGGCCGGTCCTTCCTCGCGCTCGGCGAGCCTGGCCTTGAGCACCGGGCTGACGAGCAGGTCGTACACGAGGACCCCGACGACCGCGCCGATGAGCGGGCCGACGATGGGGATCCACCAGTAGCCGCTGAACCACTGGAAGGTGCCGGGCAGCGCGATCTCGCCCCACCCCTCGAAGAAGGTGAACAGGCGGGGGCCGAAGTCGCGGGCCGGATTGATCGCGTATCCGGCGTTGGTGCCGAAGGTGAGGCCGATGGCCACGACGACGAGTCCGATGAGGAACGGGTGGAGGTTGGCCATCGGCGCCGTGTTGCGGGTGTCGATGAGCGCGCAGATCAACAGCAGCAGGATCCCGGTCCCTACGATCTGGTCGAGCAGGGGACCCCACCAGGAGTCCCCGAAGTACTCGGCGGGGAACGTGGCGAAGATCGAGTACGTACTCAGCGAGGTCTTGCGCGTCTCGCCCGCCTTGGCGATGGACGCGTCGATCGCCCACCGGTAGCAGGCGTACACGAGCGCGGCGGCGACGAAGGCGCCCACGACCTGCGCCAGCCAGTAGGGCAGCACCTTCCGCCACGGGAAGTCCCGCCGGACCGCGAACCCGAGGGTCACCGCGGGATTGAGGTGCGCTCCGCTGATGCCGCCGGCCACGTAGACGCCGAACACGACGGCCAGGCCCCATCCCCAGGAGATGATGAGCCAGTTGGCGGGCCCGAAGTCCGCGGTCTGCCGTCCCGATCCCGGCAGCCCGGCGACCGCGACGGCCACCGAGCCGATGCCGAACAGGATCAGGACGAACGTTCCCAGGAACTCGGCGCACATCTCACCGCCGAGGCCCTTTCGATAACCGCGTCGATGAACAATGCGTTCGGCCACCGGCCCTCCTTCACTGTAACGGAACAGACCAAACTGCCCATACCCGGAAAATGGCCGCGCCGGTGATCCATCGGCGGAGTGCACCCGATGGCACGAAGGACTTCCTCTCGATGGAGCAATCCCGGAGGCCGTCGCCGAGCCGGCGGGCCGGCGGACAGCGGGGCGGCGAACCGGAGCGCCCATACGTCGAAGGGCCCCGCAGCGAACTGCGGGGCCCTTCGACATCGTGCCCGGTGAGGCACTGGCGGAGGATACGAGATTCGAACTCGTGAGGGGTTGCCCCCAACACGCTTTCCAAGCGTGCGCCCTAGGCCTCTAGGCGAATCCTCCGCCGAGAACATTACATGACGCCGGGGAGTGCTTGCGAACTCGTTCCGGGGGCCCCACATCGGGTAACGTGTGGTTCAGCCCCTCACGCGGCGCTATCTGACTGAACTCCCCCAGGGCCGGAAGGCAGCAAGGGTAGGTCGGCTCTGGCGGGTGCGTGGGGGGCGTCTCCTTTGCGGGCGGTCCGGTTGTCGGTGGGCGCCTATAACCTCGTATGCGTGTCGTCTCTCGCGCTCTACCGCCGTTACCGCCCGGAGTCCTTCGCCGAGGTCATCGGGCAGGGGCATGTCACCGACCCGCTGCAGCAGGCGCTGCGGAACAACCGGGTCAATCACGCGTACCTGTTCAGCGGTCCGCGCGGCTGCGGCAAGACGACCAGCGCCCGGATCCTGGCACGCTGTCTGAACTGCGAGCAGGGCCCCACGCCGACCCCGTGCGGCGAGTGCCAGTCCTGCCGCGACCTCGCGAGGAACGGGCCGGGGTCGATCGACGTCATCGAGATCGACGCCGCCTCCCACGGTGGCGTGGACGACGCCCGTGACCTGCGCGAGAAGGCCTTCTTCGGGCCCGCCTCCAGCCGGTACAAGATCTACATCATCGACGAGGCCCACATGGTCTCCCCGCAGGGCTTCAACGCGCTGCTGAAGGTCGTCGAGGAGCCGCCGGAGCACCTGAAGTTCATCTTCGCGACCACCGAGCCCGAGAAGGTCATCGGGACCATCCGGTCGCGGACCCACCACTACCCCTTCCGGCTCGTGCCGCCCGGCACCCTGCGCGACTACCTCGCCGAGGTGTGCGACCGGGAGGGCATCGCGGTCGAGGAGGGCGTCCTCCCGCTGGTGGTGCGGGCCGGCGCGGGGTCCGTGCGTGACTCCATGTCCGTCATGGACCAGCTGCTCGCGGGCGCCGGCGCCGAGGGCGTGACGTACGACATGACCACCGCCCTGCTCGGCTACACGGACGGCTCGCTGCTCGACTCCGTCGTCGGGTCCTTCGTCTCCGGGGACGGCTCCGCCGCCTTCGAGGTCGTGGACCGCGTGATCGAGGGGGGCAACGACCCGCGGCGCTTCGTCACCGACCTGCTGGAGCGCCTCCGTGACCTGGTGATCCTCTCGGCCGTGCCCGACGCGGCGGAGAAGGGGCTCATCGACGCCCCGGCCGACGTCGTCGAGCGGATGCAGGAGCAGGCCCGGTCCTTCGGCGCCGCCGAGCTGAGCCGCGCCGCCGACATCGTCAACGAGGGCCTCACCGAGATGCGCGGCGCCCACTCGCCGCGCCTCCAGCTGGAGCTGATCTGCGCGCGCGTGCTGCTGCCCGCCGCGTACGGCGACGAGCGGTCGGTGATGGCCCGGTTGGACCGGATCGAGCGCGGGGTGCAGTTCTCCGCCGGTGCGGGCGCTCCCGCCGTGGGGTACGTGCCCGGGCCCGAGGCGCACGCCGGTGCGGGGGGTGCGGCACCCGCCGCGGCTCCGGTTCCGCCGGGCGGCGGGCCCGCCGCGGCCCGTGCGGCGGTGCGGGGGCAGGGCGCCGGTGCCCCGGCGGGCGCGCCGGGCGGTGGCCCTTCCACGGACGCGGCTGCCGGTGCCGGTGCCGGTGCTGCTGCCGGTGCCGGTCCGGTCTTCGATGCGGGTGGCGCTCCCGCCGGTGGCGGACACCCGCAGGGCGCTCCTTCTTCCGCCGACGCCTCCCCTGCGCCCGCGCCAGCCGCCCCCGCCTCCCCACCGGCACCTGCCACACCCCCGCCCGCCGCCGCTGCCGCTCCCGCCTCGGCGCCCGCGCCCGGTGCCTGGCCGACCGCGGCTCCCGCGGGTGGCGGGCGCCGCCCCGGAGGGTGGCCCACGGCGGCCCCGGCGGGCGGTGGACAGCCGTCCCGGACACCGGCCGCCTCCGGCGCGGGGGGCGGCCCCGCCCCGGCGCAGGCGCCGGCCTCGGCCCCCGCGGCGACCGCACCGTCTCCCGCGGCGACCGCACCGGCGCCCGTGCCCGGCTCCGCGGCCCCGAGTGCCTCCGGGGTCGACCCCCGCTCGCTGTGGCCCAACATCCTGGAAGCGGTCAAGAACCGCCGCCGGTTCACCTGGATCCTGCTCAGTCAGAACGCCCAGGTGACCGGCTTCGACGGCACCTCCCTGCAACTCGGCTTCGTCAACGCGGGAGCCCGCGACAACTTCGTGAGCAGCGGCAGCGAGGACGTGCTGCGGCAGGCCCTGGCCGAGCAGTTCAACGTGCAGTGGAAGATCGACGCGGTCGTCGACCCCTCCGGCGGCGGCTCCGCGCCCGCTGCCGGTCCGTCCGGTCCCTCCGGTCCGTCCGGCGGCTTCGGCGGCTACGGCGGGGGTGGGGGCGGCGGCTTCGGTGGCGGCGCGCCCGCCCAGCGGCCGTCGTCGTCCGCGTCCCCGTCCGCCGCGCCACCCCAGGCCCCCGCGGCGGCCCCGGCGCCCGCTCCGACCCCGGCGCCCCGGCCCTCGGCGCCCGAGCCGCCCCCGGTCTCCCCCGAGGACGACATCCCCGAGGACGACGATCCGGACCTCGACGAGTCGGCGCTCTCCGGCAAGGAGCTGCTGGTCCGCGAGCTGGGCGCCACGGTGGTCGAGGAGATCGCGAACGAGTAGCCCCCGCCGGGCTCGCGGGACCGGCCTGGAGGACCAGGCTCGCGGGACCGGCCTGGAGGACCGGGCCTGGAGACCCAGGGGGCCTGGAGGAAGGCACAAGTCTCCGCGTCCCGCCCCTTCGGAAGCCCGCACAAACCGCACCCGCCCCTTCCCATTAGGCTTCACCCCGTGAAGGTCCTTGTCATCGGCGGCGGCGCCCGCGAACACGCCCTGTGCCGTTCCCTGTCCCTCGACCCCGACGTCACCGCGCTGCACTGCGCACCCGGCAACGCCGGTATCGCCGAGGTCGCCGAGCTGCACCAGGTCGACGCCCTCGACGGCGCGGCCGTCACCGCGCTGGCCACCGGGCTCGGCGCCGAGCTGGTCGTCGTCGGACCGGAGGCGCCCCTGGTCGCCGGGGTCGCCGACGCCGTCCGCGAGGCGGGCATCCCGGTGTTCGGCCCGTCGGCGCAGGCCGCTCGGCTGGAAGGCTCCAAGGCCTTCGCCAAGGACGTGATGGCCGGCGCGGGCGTGCCGACGGCCCGTTCCTACGTCTGCACGAACCCGACCGAGGTCGACGCGGCCCTCGCCGCCTTCGGCGCCCCCTACGTCGTCAAGGACGACGGGCTGGCCGCGGGCAAGGGCGTCGTCGTCACCGACGACGTCGAGGCGGCCCGCGCCCACGCGAACGCCTGCGACCGTGTCGTGATCGAGGAGTTCCTGGACGGCCCCGAGGTCTCCCTCTTCGCCGTCACCGACGGCGAGAACGTACGTCCGCTCCAGCCCGCCCAGGACTTCAAGCGCGCCCTCGACGGCGACGAGGGTCCGAACACCGGCGGCATGGGCGCCTACTCGCCGCTGCCCTGGGCCGATCCGAAGCTGGTCGACGAGGTCGTGCAGAGCGTGCTCCAGCCGACCGTCGACGAGATGCGCCGCCGCGGCACCCCCTTCTCCGGGCTCCTGTACGCCGGACTCGCGATCACCTCGCGCGGTGTGCGCGTGATCGAGTTCAACGCCCGGTTCGGCGACCCCGAGACCCAGGTCGTGCTGGCCCGCCTGAAGACCCCGCTCGCCGGTCTGCTGATGGCCGCCGCCACCGGCAACCTCGCCGACCTCGAACCCCTGCGCTGGAGCGACGACGCGGCCGTCACGGTGGTCGTCGCCTCGCACAACTACCCCGGCACCCCGCGCACCGGCGACCCGATCACCGGCCTGGACGCGGTGGCCGCCGAGGACGCCCCGCACGCCTACGTGCTGCACGCCGGTACCCGCGCCGAGGGCGACGCCGTCGTCAGCGCCGGTGGCCGCGTGCTGTCCGTCACGGCCACCGGTGCCGACCTCACCGAGGCCCGTGACCGCGCCTACCGGGCCGTCGCCCGCATCGGTCTCGACGGCTCCCAGCACCGCACCGACATCGCGGCGAAGGCGGCGGGCGCGTAACCCCTGCCCCTCCCCGGTCACCGCACCGGACAGGCCCCGACTCCCTCTCAGGAGTCGGGGCCTGACCTTTGCTGTCCGTCTCCACCTTTCCCCAAAGCCATTCCATCGGGTGACCGATCGGCCATACGGCTGACGGGGGCGAGGGGCCCAACTATGGTGCCGCGCAAGCGTTCCGGCACTTGGCCCACCGGCATTGCGATGTCAGTGCCGGGTGCCACAGTGGGTGGGGTGAGCACGACGCGAAGCGCAGCAGAGCAGCAGGACCGTCCAGGACAGACAGGGCAGCGATGAGGGGGTGAGGTCCGGCCGTGACCGGTATCGGTGGAGTGGAGATGGGCGCGCAGGCCGCGCGTTCCCGGGCACTGGCGGTGCTGCGGGTGCGCAGCCGCGCGCTGGGCGTGGCCCTGCTGCCCGCTGCCGCCGCCGTGATCCTTCTCGTCGGTGGCTCCACCGGGCGCCTGACGGGCCCGGGCTGGGACGGCCTGCGCTGGGTCGTCTCCGTCCTCGCGCTGTTCGTGCTGCTGGCCGCCGCCGGGGTCGCCCTGGTCGTGGCCCGCTCCAGGCCCGCCGTGACCCCCACGGTCACGGTCGTCGAGGAGTCGGCGCCCGACCTCTACCGCATGGTGCGTGACCTGGCCGACCGGCTCGACGTCCCCGCGCCCTCCGCGATAGCGCTCACCCCGGACTGCGACAGCTGGCTGGAGGACCGCACCCATCCGGCCCACGGCCCGCCGCCGCCCGTGGAGAAGCACGACGAGGACCTGGCCGGCCTGGGCGGGCCCGCCCACCGTCGGAGCGCCGCCGCGCCCGTCCTGGTCATCGGCTCACCGTTCTTGTGGTGGATGCGGGTGGGCGAGCTGCGCGCCGTCCTCGCCCCGGTCGTCGCAGGTACGGGACCCTCGGCGCACCCCGACATAGCCGCGGCCCGGCGTTTCATACGGGGCCTGGACGCGGCCGTGGCGGTGGCCTCGGCGGGCCGGCGGGATCCGCTGTCCCGTGTGGCGTGCGCGGGCCTCGGCTGGGCCTCCCGGCTCCTGCTGCGCAGCTGCCGGGGGCACGCGGCCGAGATGGAGCGCGGGGTCGCTGCAGCGGCCGCCGAGCGTGCACAGGCTGTGGACTACGGGCTGCGGATCGTCGCGCAGGAGCAGGTCGGGCTCGCCTACGCGGGCTGGGACCGGCTGCTGACCCGGGTGGCGCTGCCCGCCTGGCGGATGGGCCGCTGGCCGTCCCGGCTGGACGTCGGGGTCGTCGCCGCCCTCACGGAGCTGTCGCGCCGGGACCGCCTGGCCGAGGGCTTCGCCTCACGGCTGGGGGAGCGTCCCGCCTGCGACCTGCTGGAGGAGCCCGGGGTGATGGACGAGGCGGTCTCGCTCCTCGCCGCGCGCCTCTTCCACGGCGGTCCCGCCGAGACCGGTCCGGACTGGTCACCGGTGGGGTGGGAGGAGTATCCCGAGGAGGTCGTCGACCGCACCTGGCGCACGGACGCGGCCCGCCTGCACCGCGTGCTGGACGCCCTGGGAGTCCGCCGCGCCGTCGAGGGCGCCGTGCCGGGCACGGACGGCCCCACCCTGGCCCGCGTCCTGGACCACCTCACGACCCCGGACGCCGCGATCACCGCCACCCCCGACGCCGGTGTCGGCCTTCACGCCGACGCCCACGCCGAGGCGGATACGGGGAGCGGCCCGGGCGCCCCCGCCGACGCCGCGCATCCGCCGTACAACGCCCACGGCACCGGTGTCGGCACCGCCCCCGACGACGAGGACGACCTCGCCGGCACCACCGCCCGCGGTGCCGCCCTGGCCGCCGGGCTCAGTGCTCAGCTGGCCCGCGAGGAGGCCGAGGCTCGGCCCGCCGGAGTCCGGGCGGCCTCCTCCGCGCCGGGGCCGGCCACCGGTCCCGACGCCGCCCTCTGGGACGACCGTGCGCTCCCCCTGCTGCCGCTGCAACCACCGCGCACCGGGCGGGAGATCCTCACCGCGCACATCACGGCGATGGTGTGCTGCGCGGCGATGGACACCGCCGGCGCGGCCCCCGCCCTCGACTGGCTCGACGGGCCGTCGCTCCACTTCGACGGCGCCCGCACCGCGGACCTGGCGCCCAGCGTGCTCAGCCTCGTGGAGACCGGCGACCCGGGCCCGCTGCGCGCCTGGCTGACGGACCTCGGCATACGCCCGGAGAAGCCGGTGCGCCTGGTCTGACCCCACGCCTGGAGCACCCCGTCAGCCCCCGTCAGCCCCCGTCAGCCCTCGTCAGTCCTCGTCAGTCCTCGTCCGCTTCGTCCGCCCCGGCGGCCCGTCTGCCACCGTCCGCCTGCGCGTCCCGGCTTCCGGCGAATCGGACCCTCCCATTCCACTTTCGGCCAGTTCGCAACGAACAGTGACAGCCCACGTGCGAAATGTGATGTGCTGGGACCGATCGCGCACATGGCAAAGGCGTTCGTCATACGCACGACCACGGGGGCACGAGGGAGGGGACTGTCCCATGGGGCCCGAGCAGATCCGCCGCTGGGAGTCGGGAGCACTCGCGCACGCCGTGTCGGACCCCTTCGGCCAGGGGCCGGTCCCCTGGCTGCGCGGCGGCGAGACGTACTTCGGCGACACCGGACAGGTCCTCGCCTGGTACGCGGACCAGGACCGCACCGGCACCGGTACCGACCCCGGTGGCGGCCCCCGCGCCGCGGACGACGTCCGCCGCCAGATCAAGGGCTTCACCGCGACCGGAGCGGCCGCCCCCGGCGAGGCCATCGACTTCCACGTCACCGTCGACCCGCCGCAGGAGTTCAGCGTCGACGTCTACCGGATCGGGCACTACGGCGGCGACGGCGCCGCCAAGATCACCACCAGCCCCCGGCTGTCCGGCATCGTCCAGCCCCCGCCGCTCGCCGCCGACCGCACCGTCTCCTGCCACCACTGGTGGCTGTCCTGGCGGTTGCAGATCCCGTCGTACTGGAGCATCGGCGCGTACGTCGCCGTCCTCACCACCGCCGACGGCTACCGCTCCCACGTGCCCTTCACGGTCCGCGACGACCACCCCGCCGACCTGCTCCTCCTCCTGCCGGACGTCACCTGGCAGGCGTACAACCTCTACCCGGAGGACGGCCGCACCGGTGCCAGCCTCTACCACGCCTGGGACGAGGAGGGCCGGCTGCTCGGCGAGGCGGACGCCGCGACGACCGTCTCCTTCGACCGCCCCTACGCGGGCGCCGGGCTGCCGCTGCACGTCGGACACGCCTACGACTTCATCCGCTTCGCCGAGCGCTACGGCTACGACGTCGCCTACGCCGACGCCCGCGACCTGCACTCCGGCCGCGTCGACCCGGCCCGCTACCGGGGCCTGGTCTTCCCCGGCCACGACGAGTACTGGTCCGCCCCCATGCGCCGCACCGCGGAACTCGCCCGCGACCGGGGGACGTCCCTGGTCTTCCTCTCCGCCAACACCATGTACTGGCAGGTCGAGCTGGCGGCTTCCCCGTCCGGGGCGCCCGACCGCCTGCTGACCTGCCGCAAGCGCAAGGGCCCCGGCCGCCCCGCGCTGTGGCGGGAGGTCGACCGCCCCGAGCAGCAGCTGCTTGGCATCCAGTACGCCGGCCGCGTCCCCGAACCGCGCCCGATGATCGTCCGCAACGCCGGTCACTGGCTCTGGGAGGCCACGGGAGCGCACGAGGGGGACGCCATCGAGGACCTGGTGGCGGGTGAGGCCGACCGCTACTTTCCGCGCACCGCCCTCCCCGAGCACGACGAGCGGGTCCTGCTCGCCCACTCCCCGTACACCGACGCGGACGGCGTCCGGCGCCACCAGGAGACGTCGCTGTACCGGGCCCCGTCGGGGGCCTGGGTCTTCGCGTCCGGCACGTTCGCCTGGTCCCCGGCCCTGGACCGCCCCGGCCACGTCGACCCGCGCGTCCAGCGCGCCACGGCCAACCTCCTGGACCGCATCTGCAAACGGGACTGACCCCCGGGAGCCGCCCCTCCCGGGCCCGCACCCCGGGACCCGCCCCGCCGTCCACCGGGCCCCCGACATACGGGAGAATCGGAGCATTGGACAGAACCACGGGGAGGAACCGTGTCCGGATTCGTTGAAAAGCCCGAGCCGATCCAGGTTCCGGGCCTGGTGCACCTGCACACCGGCAAGGTGCGCGAGCTGTACCGGAACGAGGCGGGCGACCTCGTGATGGTCGCCAGTGACCGCATCTCCGCCTACGACTGGGTGCTGCCGACCGAGATCCCCGACAAGGGCCGGGTCCTCACCCAGCTCTCCCTGTGGTGGTTCGAGCGGCTCGCCGACCTGGCCCCCAACCACGTCCTGAGCACCGAGCTGCCCGCCGGCGCCCCCGCCGACTGGGAAGGCCGCGCCCTGGTCTGCAAGTCGCTGCGGATGGTCCCCGTGGAGTGCGTGGCCCGCGGCTACCTCACCGGCTCGGGCCTGGCCGAGTACGACGAGACCCGCACCGTCTGCGGCCTCGCCCTGCCCGAGGGCCTCGTCGACGGCTCGGAGCTGCCCGCCCCGATCTTCACCCCGGCCACCAAGGCCGAGGTCGGCGAGCACGACGAGAACGTGTCCTACGAGGAGGTCGTCCGCCAGGTCGGCGCGGACACCGCCGCCGCCCTGCGCCAGGCCACCCTCGCCGTGTACTCCCGCGCCCGGGACATCGCGCGCGAGCGGGGCATCGTCCTCGCGGACACCAAGTTCGAGTTCGGCTTCGACGGGGACGACCTGGTCCTCGCCGACGAGGTCCTCACCCCGGACTCCTCGCGCTTCTGGCCGGCCGACCGGTGGGAGCCGGGCCGCGCCCAGCCGTCGTACGACAAGCAGTTCGTGCGGGACTGGCTGACCTCGGCCGAGTCCGGCTGGGACCGCAGGAGCGAGCAGCCCCCGCCGCCGCTGCCGCAGCAGGTCGTGGACGCCACCCGCGCCAAGTACGTGGAGGCCTACGAGCTGCTGACCGGCCAGAGCTGGTCGTAGCGGGCGGGCCGCCGCACACGAAGAAGCCCCCGGCCGGAGCCGGGGGCTTCTCACACGGAGCGAACGACGAGGTTCGAACTCGCGACCTCAACCTTGGCAAGGTTGCGCTCTACCAACTGAGCTACGTTCGCACTGCGCGGGCTTGGTCGTGGACTTCGCCGTGGCGCGACAGCCACTATACCCAACCCCGCTCCCGTGCGAGACGCACCGCCGCGTGCCGGTTCTCCGCGCCGAGCTTGCTCGCGGCCGACGACAGGTAGTTCCGCACCGTCCCCTCGGCGAGCGCGGCCCGCTCGGCGATCTCCGCGACCGGCGCCCCGTCGGCGGCGTGCTCCAGCACCTCGGCCTCGCGGGCGGTCAGCGGCGAGTCCCCGGCGGAGATCGCGTCGGCGGCCAACTCGGGGTCGACGTACCGGTTTCCGGCATGCACCGTGCGGATCAGTTCGGCCAGCCGCTGGGCGCTGACCGTCTTGGGGACGAACCCGCGCACCCCCGCCGCGAGCGCCCGCTTCAGATGCCCGGGGCGGCCGTGGCTGGTCACGATCAGCACCTTGCAGGCGGGCAGCTCGGTCCGCAGCGATGTGGCGACCTTCACACCGTCGGCGCCGGGCATCTGGAGATCCAGTACGGCGACGTCCGGCGCGTGCGCCCGCGCCATCGCCAGTGCCTCGGGACCGGTGGCCGCCTCGGCGACGACGAGCAGGTCGTCCTCCAGGGACAGCAGGGCCGCCAGTGCCCCGCGGATGAGGTGCTCGTCGTCGGCGAGCAGGACGCGGACGGTCGTCGTCACGAGGCGGCCTCCAGGGCGGCATCGGCCGGGGCGGACGGCAGCGGCACCTCGGCCGTCAGCCGGAAGACGCCCTTGCCGGCCGGCCCCGCCTCCAGCGTCCCGTCCACCGCCGAGAGCCGTTCGCGCAGTCCGGCGAGTCCCGAACCGCCCGGGCCCGCCGGGGGGCCGTGCCCCGTCGCCTCCGCCACGCCGTCGTTCTCCACCGTCAGCACTACCCGCCCCTTCGACATCCGTACCGTCACGGCGACCTTCTTCGCGTCCCCGTGCCGCAGGACGTTCGTGGTCGCCTCCCGCACCACCCAGCCGAGCGCCGCCTGCACCTTCGCGGGCAGGTCGGTCGTCCCGCCGGTGACCTTGGCGGCGATGCCCGCCGCCGCGAGCACCCCCCGGGCACCGGCCAGCTCCACCTCCAGGGCGGCCTCCCGGTAGCCGCGCACGACGTCCCGGACCTCGCGCTGCGACTCCTGGGCGATGCGCTGCACCTCGATCATCTGCTCCACCGCCTCGGGCCGGCCGCGCCGGGACAGCTGGAGGGCCAGCTCGCTCTTGAGCGCGATCACCGCCAGGTTCCGGCCCATCACGTCGTGCAGGTCCCGGCCGAACCGCAGCCGTTCCTCGGCGACGGCGAGCCTGGCCCGGGTCTCCTTGGCGTCGTCGAGCGCGTAGACCGCCTTGAGCAGCCAGACGGAGAACACCGCGGTGAACGAGGTGAACGCCCCGGCGGCCAGCTGTACACCCGCCAGGACCAGCGCGGCGGGCCACAGCACCCCGGCGGCGCCGGAGACGACCCCGGCTCCCGCCGCGAAGCCGCCGACCAGGGCGGCCAGCGTCCGCCACCGGTGCCGCACGCCCAGTGCCATGGTGCCGACGCCGAAGACCTGTACGCCGGTGAAGACGCTGAGGGTCGCGGTGTCGACGCCGTCGCCCGCCGGGCCGTGCTCCGCGAGGAGGATCGCGACGGCCGCCAGGACGGCGGTGAGGGCGCCCAGGCCCCACAGCTCCCGCACCGGCTGCGCCCGGCGCCCGAGGGTCCAGTCCAGCGCCCGCGCGGCGGTCGCCATGCAGGCCGCGGCATGCGCGACGACCAGGAGGGAGAGCAGGGTCGCCAGCCGTGGGCCGGTCTGGCCGTAGGTCGCCAGCCCGATACCGGCGGCCTCGCTCACCCCGAAGAAGTGGAACGACCACCGCGTGTACGTCTCCACCTTCTCCGGTGTGCTCTTGAGCCGCCACCATCCGCCCGGCCTGCGCATCCGTCCGCCGCTCCCGCTCGCCCCGTACCTCAGTGCCGTGGCTCCCAGCGGAACCACCGCCGTACAGCAAACACCGCGAGCACGGTCCAGGCCACCGCCGTCAGGACGGCGCCCAGGGACTCGTACGCCGACAGGTCGCCGGTCCAGGCGCCGCGCACCAGGGTGATGACCGGGGTCAGCGGCAGCAGCTCGCACACCGAGGCCAGCCGGTCGGGCATCATCTCCAGCGGGAAGAACAGACCGGAGCCGGCCATGGACACGAACAGGAACGGCAGCGGCGTGACCTGCGCGCTCTCCCCGGTCCTGGTGAAGCTCGCGGTGACGGCCGCGAGGGCGGCGCACAGGACCAGGCCCAGCAGCAGACCGACGACGGCCAGGTGCGGTGCCGACGGCGCGGACAGGTCGAGCAGCGCCGCGCAGCCCACCGCGAGCAGCAGGCACTGCACGAGCCCGGAGAGGACGGCCGGCAGTGCGGACCCGCCGAGGATCTCCACGTCCCGCAGCTCGCCGGTGCGCAGCCGCTTGAGGACGAGTTCCTCGCGCCGGACGACGAAGACGCCGACGAGGGCCGAGTAGACGGCGAACAGCAGGGAGAAGCCGATCGCGGCGGGCAGCACGAGCGTGCCGGTGGTCAGTCCGGCCCCGGCGAGGTCCATCTCCTTGGCCCCCGCCCGCACGCTGAACGGCAGCACGAGCGGCACGAACAGCGCGGCGAAGACGGTGCCCTTGTTCCGCCCGAGCAGGGTCAGTTCGGCGCGGGCGAGGGCGGTCATGCGGCCCGTCGGCGTGGTGGTGGCGCTTGTGGCGGGGCGCTTTCCGCGGGCCGGTGCGTCGGTGGGGCTCATGCCGCGTACTCCTTCTTCGTCGTGGGGGCGTCCGCCCTCGCGGACACCTCCCTGGCGATGCTGAGGAAGGCCTCCTCCAGGGACGCCGAGCGCACGTCCAGGCGGCGCAGCTCCACTCCGGCCTGTCCGGCCCACACCAGCAGGCCGGTGGCGGCGCGCTGGAGTTCCCGGGTGCGCAGCCTCACCGTCCGGCCGTCGGTGTCGTGGTCGCTCACGCCCAGTTCGGCCAGCGGCGGCAGGTCGCCCACGAAGTACCCGGTGGGCAGTTCGAAGGAGATGTGGGACGGCTGGGCGGCGGTCACCTCGGCCGGGGTGCCGGTGGCGGCGATCCGGCCCTCGTGCATGATCGCGAGCCGGTCGGCGAGGTTCTCGGCCTCCTCCAGGTAGTGCGTGGTCAGCAGCACCGTCGTACCGGCCTCGCGCAGTCCGCTCACCAACTCCCAGGTGTCCCGGCGTCCTTCGGCGTCCAGGCCGGTGCTGGGCTCGTCGAGGAAGAGCACCTCGGGTTCGCCGAGCAGCGCGAGCGCCAGGTCCAGGCGGCGCCGCTGGCCGCCGGACAGCTGCTTCACGCGGGTGCCGGTCTTCGCCTCCAGGCCGACCAGCGCCAGCACCTCGGCCGGCGGCCGGGCGCCGCTCACGCACCCCGCCCACATCCGGGCCGTCTCGGCGACCGTCAGTTCGGAGGGGAAGCCGCCCTCCTGGAGCATGACCCCGGTGCGGGGGCGTACGGCGGCCCGCTCGGTGTACGGGTCGTGCCCGAGGACGCGCACCCGCCCGCCGGCCGGAGCGGCGAGCCCCTCCAGGAGTTCGACCGTCGACGTCTTGCCGGCGCCGTTGGTGCCGAGCAGCGCGAAGACCTCGCCGCGGCGGACGGAGAAGTCGATCCCGCGCACGGCCTCGAACCCGCCCCCGTACACACGCCGCAGGTCGGTGACCTCAATCACGTGTTCGTGTTCGTTCGTTGGCATGCTTCGAGCATTCCGGCGCGCGGGGCGGGACGACAGTGCGACCCGTCATCACCGGGCATGACAAATGTCAGGGACGGACCGGCGGAGGAGCACGGCGGCCGGGCACACGAAAAGACCCCGGTCCTGGAGGACCGGGGTCTGATTCCCGAGCGGACGACGAGGCTCGAACTCGCGACCTCAACCTTGGCAAGGTTGCGCTCTACCAACTGAGCTACGTCCGCATTGCCTCCGACCGGCCTTCACCGATCGGTGCGAGCACCAGCCTACCTGATCCAATCGAGTGGCCGGTACGGCGATGCAGAGCGGGTGACAGGAATTGCACACTGCGCCTTCCCCCTGGAAGGGGGATGTTCTACTACTGAACTACACCCGCGTGTTCCGTGAGCTGGGCCCTTCGGCCTCGCCCCTCGGCGTGCTCCAGACTTTAGCTGATCACCCGGGGTGCCGCGCAAGTCGGTTGCCGCGAGGGGCGACTGAGCGCCCGTCGGCCGCCCGTGCCGGACGCACGGCTCACTGCGCCTCGGCGAACGCCTCGTACACCTTCTTCGGGATCCGGCCCCGCGCGGGCACGTCCATCTTGTTCGCCTGGGCCCAGGCGCGGACCGCCGCCGGGTCGGGGGCGACCTCCGTCTGCCGGTAGGCCTTGCCGGACCGGGAGCGCTTGCGGCCGGCCGAGACGTACGGCTCGAGCGTCTTGCGCAGTTTCCGGGCATTGGCTTCGTTCAGGTCGATCTCGTACATCCGGCCGTCGACTCCGAAGGCGATCGTCTCCGCCGCTTCCGAGCCGTCGATGTCGTCAAAGAGAGTGACTACGACACGCTGCGCCACGAATATCGGTCCCTTCGTGCGGCATCTCCGCGATGACGTGCCCGAACGTGCCAAGACGCCGCGATGATGCCGACTGTTCGCCTGTAATTGGGCAAAGTATCGGCTAATGACATTTCATTTGTACAGTGCCCGGCATTGCAATGGGAAGACCGACTAAATCTGCCCGCGTGTCCCCTGGGCAATAGGTGTCGGCGGTCGATCCCGGATCTTTCCCGAAGTTTTTCGTGACGACCCCGTCCCGATGCCGGATCGTGACTGGGCTCACGTAGTTTCCTCCAAGGCTACGCGCGTAGAAATTTTGTACGGGTAGTCTGAAGGAACCTGCTCAGCACCACACACCGGGAGTGCCAGTGGCACGCGTCGTAGTCGACGTCATGCTCAAGCCGGAGATCCTCGACCCCCAGGGCCAGGCGGTGCAGCGCGCACTGCCGCGACTGGGTTTCGAAGGGATCTCGGACGTCCGTCAGGGAAAGCGATTCGAACTGGAAGTGGACGGGCCGGTCGACGACGCCGCCCTCGCCCGCATCCATGATCTTGCGGAATCCTTCCTCGCCAACACCGTGATCGAGGACTTCACCGTCAAGGTCGAGTCCGAGGACGTGGTCGCGGGGGCTGCGAAGTGACCGCTCGTATTGGCGTCGTCACTTTCCCCGGCTCTCTCGACGACCGGGACACGCAGCGCGCGATCCGCGTCGCCGGCGCCGAACCCGTCGCCCTCTGGCACAAGGACAAGGACCTCAAGCAGGTCGACGCCGTGGTGCTGTGCGGGGGTTTCTCGTACGGCGATTATCTGCGCGCCGGTGCCATCGCGCGCTTCTCGCCGGTCATGGACACCGTCATCGACCAGGCGAAGGCCGGCCTGCCGGTGCTGGGCATCTGCAACGGCTTCCAGATCCTCACCGAGGCCCACCTGCTGCCGGGCGGCATGCTGGGCAACGACCACCTGCACTTCATCTGCCGCGACCAGAAGCTGCGGGTGGAGAACGCGGACACCTCCTGGACCAGCGACTACACCGCGGGCCAGGAGATCCACATCCCGCTGAAGAACATGGACGGCCGCTACGTGGCCGACCGGCGCACGCTGGACGAGCTGGAGGCCGAGGGGCGGGTGGCCTTCCGCTACCTGGACATGAACCCCAACGGCTCGCTCAACGACATCGCCGGCATCACCAACGCCGCCGGGAACGTCGTCGGCCTCATGCCGCACCCCGAGCACGCCGTCGAGTCGCTGATCGGTACGGGTCGTACCGACGGGCTGCCGTTCTTCACCTCGATCCTCAAGAAGCTGGTCAACGCATGAGCCGGACGCCTCTGGACACGGTCGAGCACGCGACCGCGACCCCCGACGTCGAGCTGCCCTGGGCCGAGCTGGGCCTGAAGAAGGACGAGTACGAGAGGGTCGTCGAGATCCTCGGCCGCCGCCCCACCGGCGCGGAGCTGGCGATGTACTCCGTCATGTGGTCCGAGCACTGCTCGTACAAGAGCAGCAAGGTGCACCTGCGCCAGTTCGGCGAGAAGGCCCCCGAGTCCGAGGCGATGCTCGTCGGCATCGGCGAGAACGCCGGTGTGGTCGACGTCGGCCAGGGCTACGCGGTCACCTTCAAGGTCGAGTCGCACAACCACCCGTCGTACGTGGAGCCCTACCAGGGCGCCGCGACCGGCGTCGGCGGCATCGTGCGCGACATCATCGCGATGGGCGCCCGTCCGGTGGCCGTGGTCGACCCCCTGCGCTTCGGCGCCGCCGACCACCCCGACACCAAGCGCGTCCTGCCGGGCGTCGTCGCCGGCATCGGCGGCTACGGCAACTGCCTGGGCCTGCCCAACATCGGCGGCGAGGTCGTCTTCGACGCCTGCTACCAGGGCAACCCGCTGGTCAACGCCGGTGCCATCGGCGTGATGCGGCACGAGGACATCCACCTCGCGAAGGCGTCCGGCGCGGGCAACAAGGTCATCCTGTACGGCGCCCGCACCGGCGGCGACGGCATCGGCGGCGCGTCGATCCTGGCGAGCGAGACCTTCGACGACGCCAAGCCGTCCAAGCGCCCCGCCGTCCAGGTCGGCGACCCCTTCCAGGAGAAGCTCCTCATCGAGTGCACCCTGGAGGCCTTCGCCGAGAAGCTGGTCGTCGGCATCCAGGACCTGGGCGCGGCGGGCCTGTCCTGCGCGACCAGCGAACTGGCGTCGAACGGCTCCGGCGGGATGCGCGTCACCCTGGACGACGTCCCGCTGCGCGACTCGACCCTCTCGCCCGAGGAAATCCTCATGAGCGAGTCGCAGGAGCGCATGTGCGCGGTCGTGGAGCCGGAGAAGGTCGACCGCTTCCTGGAGATCTGCGAGAAGTGGGACGTCATCGCCACCGTCATCGGTGAGGTCACCGACGGCGACCGGCTGGAGATCTTCTGGCACGGCGGCAAGATCGTCGACGTCGACCCGCGCACCGTCGCCCACGACGGCCCGGTCTACGAGCGCCCCTACGCCCGCCCCGACTGGCAGGACGCCCTCCAGGCCGACGACGCGGGCAAGCTGCCCCGGCCGCGGTCCGGTGAGGAGCTCAAGGACCAGGTCCTGAAGCTGGTGTCCTCCCCGAACCAGGCGTCCAAGCAGTGGATCACCCAGCAGTACGACCACTTCGTGCAGGGCAACACCGTCCTCGCCCAGCCCGAGGACTCGGGCATGATCCGCGTGGACGAGGAGAGCGGCCTCGGCGTCGCGATCGCCACGGACGGCAACGGCCGGTACGCCAAGCTCGACCCGTACACGGGCGCGCAGCTGGCCCTGGCGGAGGCGTACCGCAACGTCGCCACCACCGGTGCGAAGCCCCTCGCGGTCTCCGACTGCCTGAACTTCGGCTCGCCGGAGGACCCGGCGGTCATGTGGCAGTTCGCGGAGGCCGTGCGCGGCCTGGCCGACGGCTGCCTCCAGCTCGGCACCCCGGTCACGGGCGGCAACGTCTCGCTCTACAACCAGACCGGCGAGGCCGCCATCCACCCGACCCCGGTGGTCGCGGTCCTCGGCGTCATCGACGACGTGGCCCGCCGCACCCCGGTCGCCTTCCAGGAGGACGGCCAGCTGCTGTACCTGCTGGGCGACACACACGAGGAGTTCGGCGGCTCGGCCTGGTCCCAGGTGATCCACGACCACCTCGGCGGCCTGCCCCCGAAGGTCGACCTGGAGCGCGAGCGCCTGCTCGGCGAGATCCTGATCTCCGCCTCCCGCGACGGCATGATCGACTCCGCGCACGACCTGTCCGACGGCGGTCTGGTCCAGGCGGTCGTCGAGTCGGCGCTCCAGGGCGGCAAGGGCGCGCGTCTGGTCGTACCGGACGGGCTGGACGCCTTCACCTTCCTGTTCTCGGAGTCGGCGGGCCGTGCGGTCGTCGCCGTCCCGCGCTCGGAAGAGGTCCGCTTCAACGACATGTGCGGCGCCCGCGGCCTGCCCGTCACCCGCATCGGCGTGGTCGACGGCGACGCGGTCGAGGTCCAGGGCGAGTTCACCCTCCCCCTGACCGAGCTGCGCGAGGCGCACGAGGGGACGATCCCGGGGCTGCTGGCGTAGCAGACCCACACGGCGAGGCCCCGTCCGGTCGCGGACGGGGCCTCGCTGTTCTTTCGTCCTTCGTCGCTATCGCACGTAGTTCTTGAGGATCTCCGTGTCGAGTTCGATGCCGACGGGGTCCGGCAGGACCAACGTCTCGCCGAACTTGGTGGCGCGGGAGTCCCGGTAGCCGCCGACCTGCCGGTCCGTGGAGCTGTACACGGTGACGGTGCAGTTGTCCCGGTCGATCAGCAGGTACAGGGGGATGCCCGCCTGTCCGTAGGCAGCCGGCTTCTCGTGCCGGTCCCGGCGGTCCGTGTCCGCGTCGTACGAGGTCACCTCGACGACCATGAGCGCGCCATCCGGGTCGGCCCACTCCCCGCTTCCGGCGAAGTGGGCCTCCGGCGTGAGGACGGCATCCGGTTTCGCCCTGCTCCGCCGATACGCGTCGACCCGCAGGCCCTGGCCCTGCGCCAGGTCCAATTCGGGCCGGCTCCGCATACAGCGCCGGGTCAGCCAAGACAAGATGGTGGTGTGGTCTCCGTCGGTCACTGCTTTGGTCCCGATCCGTCCGTCAATGAACTCCAACGTGACGGTCTCGGGAGCGGCGGAAGCGATCGTTTCGAACTCGTCCACCGACATCTGAGACGTGTGCTCGGCCATAACCGTCATGTTGCACCTCCTTCCAGGCGCCGACCAGCGTTTCCAGGGTTCGGCGCCCCGGGGGTGGTCTTCCGCGGCCGGACACACAGACGAGTGATCGCCGCCCGCATAGGCTCACCCCATGCCTCCGGCCAGAAAGCGCCCCCGCGCCTACGACCCCGTCCGCACCCGTGCCGCCGTCCTCGCCCAGTTCGGCAACGTACGGGCGGCCGTCCGCACCCTCACCGCCGAGCAGCTCGCGCTGCCCACCCGGCTCGGGGACTGGACCGTGCGGGAGCTGGTCGCGCACGTCGGGATGGCCCTGACCGCCGTGGACCGGCTGCTGGACGAGCCCGAGCCGGCGCGGCAGGACGGCCGGCTGCCCGACTGGCCGTTCGCCATCGCCGCCGACGCGGACGCCATCGCCGGGACGGCCCGCCGGCTCGCCGCCGAGCACCCCGACCTCGACGCCCACCTCGCCGACGTGGAGCGGCGTTTCACCGGGCGACTCGACACCCACCC
This sequence comes from Streptomyces violaceorubidus, assembly GCF_000717995.1. Classification (GTDB taxonomy): domain Bacteria; phylum Actinomycetota; class Actinomycetes; order Streptomycetales; family Streptomycetaceae; genus Streptomyces; species Streptomyces violaceorubidus. Next base: position 50,593 of record NZ_JODM01000034.1, on the reverse strand, counting down.
CGGGAGCAGGCGGCTCCCCACCAGCGCGGGCGCCCTGCCGCTGGCCGACTACATGGTCACCCGGACCGTCGAGCTGGTCGTGCACACCGACGACCTCAACGCCGCGGTGCCCGGCCTCGACATCCCGTACGACCGGCAGGCGCTGGCCGCCGCGACCCGGCTGCTGGCCGACGCGCTCGCCGTGAAGGCGCCCGGCGGTTCGACGGAGGTGCGGATCCCGCCGTTCGCGGTCGTGCAGTGCGTGGAGGGTCCCCGGCACACCCGCGGCACCCCGCCCAATGTCGTGGAGACCGACCCGCTGACCTGGCTGCGGCTGGCCACCGGACGGCTGACCTGGCAGGACGCCCTCGACGACGCGCGGGTGAGCGCGAGCGGGGAGCGGGCCGACCTGGGAGCCCTGCTGCCACTGCTGGGCTGACGGAGGAAACCGGGGGAACGGGCCGGGAACCGGATCTTCCCCCTCTCCGTCGAATCGGCATGTACAGGCAGAAGCAGCAGAAGCAGCAGAAGCCGCAAAAGCAGCCGAAGCAGCAGCGCGGCATGACCCTGACCGTGGCGGCCGTCGCCGCGCTCGTCCCGCTCGCCGCGGCCTGCGGCACCGAGAAGGCCGACGGCGGCGGAGGCAGCGCCTCCGTGGGCGCGAGCACGGGCGCGGAGCGCATCACCGGCGTCCGGTGGAGCATCGACAGCGTCACCGTGTCGGGCGCCACCCACCGCGCGCCGGACACGGCACACCTGCGGATCGACGACCGCGGCGAGGCCGCGGGCAGCACCGGGTGCAACAGCTTCAGCGCCCGCGCCGACGTCGACGGCGAACGCGTCCGGCTCAGCGACGCCATGTTCACCGAGAAGGCCTGCGCCCAGATCCCCGCCGACTTCGAGAAGTCCCTCGGCCGCGCCCTCACCACCGGCTCGCTCACCACCAGGAGCGAGGGCGGGCGGCTCACCCTCACCACCGCCGGGGGCGACACCGTGCGGCTCAGCAGGTCCGAGGACGCTCCCCTCCACGGCACGAAGTGGACCGTGGACACCCCGGGCCACCAGGGCGGCAAGGGCCGCGCCCATCTCACCTTCGACCAGGAGGCGAAGACCGTCTCCGGACGGCTCCCCTGCAACCAGGTCAACGCCGGGGCCACCGTCAGCGACGGCCGTATCACCCTCGGCACCCCCTCTACCACCCGAATGATGTGCGAAGGCTCACTCATGGCTGCCGAGAAGCGGCTGCTGGGCCTCTTCGAGGGCCGGGTCGACTACCGGATCGATCATGAAACCCTCACGCTGACCAGCGAAGACGGCGCCACGGTCCGGGCCGTCGCCGACCGGTGAGCCGCCGGTGAGCCCGCATCCCCAATTCGGACCAGTGGTCGATCTCGCCTACACTCAAAGACGTGCCACGTGGTGACGGTCGACTCAATCACGATCTGCTTCCCGGCGAGAAGGGCCCCCAGGACGCTTGCGGCGTCTTCGGTGTCTGGGCTCCTGGCGAAGAGGTCGCAAAGCTCACGTACTTCGGGCTCTACGCCCTCCAGCATCGGGGCCAGGAATCCGCGGGAATCGCGGTCAGCAACGGCTCCCAGATCCTCGTCTTCAAGGACATGGGCCTGGTGTCCCAGGTCTTCGACGAGACCTCGCTCGGTTCGCTCCAGGGTCACATCGCGGTCGGTCACGCCCGCTACTCGACCACCGGCGCCTCCGTGTGGGAGAACGCCCAGCCGACGTTCCGTGCCACCGCGCAGGGCTCCATCGCGCTCGGGCACAACGGCAACCTCGTCAACACCGCCCAGCTCGCCGAGATGGTCGCCGACCTGCCCAAGCAGGACGGCCGCTCCACCCGGGTCGCGGCGACCAACGACACCGACCTGATCACCGCTCTGCTCGCGGGCCAGGTCGACGACGACGGCAAGCCGCTGACCCTCGAGGAGGCGGCCGCCAAGGTGCTGCCCCAGGTGCGCGGCGCCTTCTCCCTCGTCTTCATGGACGAGCACACCCTCTACGCCGCCCGCGACCCGCAGGGCATCCGTCCGCTGGTCCTGGGCCGCCTCGAGCGCGGCTGGGTGGTCGCCTCCGAGTCCGCCGCCCTCGACATCTGCGGCGCTTCCTACGTCCGCGAGATCGAGCCGGGCGAGTTCGTCGCCATCGACGAGAACGGCCTGCGCACCTCGCGATTCGCAGAAGCGAAGCCGAAGGGCTGTGTCTTCGAGTACGTGTACCTGGCCCGCCCGGACACCGACATCGCCGGCCGCAACGTCTACCTCTCGCGCGTCGAGATGGGCCGCAGGCTCGCGAAGGAGGCCCCCGCGGAGGCCGACCTCGTCATAGCGACCCCGGAGTCGGGCACCCCCGCCGCGATCGGCTACGCCGAGGCCTCGGGCATCCCCTTCGGCAACGGTCTGGTGAAGAACGCCTATGTCGGCCGGACCTTCATCCAGCCCTCGCAGACCATTCGCCAGCTCGGCATCCGCCTGAAGCTGAATCCCCTGAAGGAAGTCATCAAGGGCAAGCGGCTGGTCGTCGTCGACGACTCCATCGTCCGCGGCAACACCCAGCGGGCCCTGGTCCGCATGCTCCGCGAGGCCGGTGCCGCCGAGATCCACATCCGGATCTCGTCCCCGCCGGTGAAGTGGCCCTGCTTCTTCGGCATCGACTTCGCCACCCGGGCCGAGCTGATCGCCAACGGCATGAGCGTCGAGGAGATCGGCACCTCGATGGGCGCCGACTCCCTGGCGTACATCTCCATCGACGGCATGATCGAGGCGACCACCATCGCCAAGCCGAACCTGTGCCGCGCCTGCTTCGACGGGGAGTACCCGATGGAGCTTCCCGACCCCGAGCTGCTCGGCAAGCAGCTCCTGGAGACCGAGCTGGCCGCCGGGCCCGCCGGTACGGCCGCCGCCGACGCCATCCGTCGCCCGTAGCCGTCCGTTCCTCCCGGCTTCCTGGCCTCCCTGCCGTACGACACGAAGGTTCTCATCGTCATGCCTGACACAACTGGTGCCAGCTACGCAGCCGCCGGCGTCGACATCGAGGCGGGCGACCGCGCCGTCGAGCTCATGAAGGAATGGGTCAAGAAGACCCGTCGCCCCGAGGTCCTCGGCGGCCTCGGCGGTTTCGCCGGGCTCTTCGACGCCTCCGCCCTCAAGAACTACGAGCGTCCGCTGCTCGCCTCCGCCACCGACGGCGTCGGCACCAAGGTCGACATCGCCCGGCAGCTGGGCGTCTACGACACCATCGGCCACGACCTGGTCGCCATGGTCATGGACGACATCGTGGTGTGTGGCGCCGAGCCGCTGTTCATGACCGACTACATCTGCGTCGGCAAGGTCCACCCCGAGCGTGTCGCCGCGATCGTCAAGGGCATCGCCGAGGGCTGCGTGCTCGCCGGGTGCGCCCTGGTGGGCGGCGAGACGGCCGAGCACCCCGGCCTGCTGGGCGCGGACGACTTCGACGTCGCCGGCGCCGGTACGGGCGTCGTGGAGGCCGACCGGCTGCTCGGCGCGGATCGCATCCGTACGAGTGACGCGGTGATCGCCATGGCGTCCTCCGGGCTTCACTCGAACGGGTACTCGCTGGTCCGCCACGTCCTGCTGAACGAGGGCGGTCTGGCACTCGACGCCCACCTGGACGGTCTCGGTCGCACCCTCGGCGAGGAGCTGCTGGAGCCGACCAAGATCTACTCCCTGGACTGCCTGGCCCTCATGCGCACCGCCGAGGTCCACGCCTTCAGCCACGTCACCGGCGGCGGACTCGCGGCCAACCTGGCCCGGGTGATCCCCGACGGCCTGCACGCCGTGGTCGACCGCTCCACCTGGACCCCGGGCGCGATCTTCGACCTCGTCGGCCGGACCGGCCGGGTCGAGCGCCTGGAGCTGGAGAAGACCCTGAACATGGGCGTCGGCATGATCGCGATCGTGCCCGAGGAGTCGACGGACGTGGCCCTGACGGCCCTCGCCGACCGAGGCGTGGACGCCTGGGTGGCCGGCGAGATCACCGACCGCGGCGAGCACTCGACCGGCGCCGAGCTCGTGGGCGACTACGCCGCCTGAGACACCGCGGGCGCCGCAGATGCTGCGGGTAGCACAGAACCCGGTCGGTGACAGAGGTCACCGACCGGGAAAGTGTTCAGTGCAAGGTCAAGCGCCGCGTCGCTGAGGGGAAGGGGACTGGCCGTCCTCGTCCTCGTCGTCGTCCTCATAGAGGTCGGCGTACTTCGCGTACACGTCATCGTCCTGCTCATCGTCCTCGAATGGTCCGCCGTTAGGCGGTTGTGCATTCGACGGCGATGCGCCCAGCTCCTCGGCCAGGCGGGAGAGATCAGTCCCACCGCTGTTGTACTTCAGCTGGCGGGCGACCTTCGTCTGCTTGGCCTTGGCCCGGCCGCGCCCCATGGCTCGACCCCCTCAACGACGGGGCTCGACGGCCCCAGAGTCTTGACACGCGTTCATGGTCCGGAACGGGCTCTCCGTGGAGAGACCGGTCCGTAGGGCTTCCACGGTACCTGAGCCCACGCCCATACGGTACGTCGCCCGCAGCACGTGGCCCTGCCCAGGACCGTCGAGGCGCCCCGTCCTCGCTGGTCAAAGGCGATTTTAACCACCTTTCGACGGTCGACCCGCCGGGATAAGTGAGAGTTCTCTCCAACTGCACCCCGACGGGTACCGGTCAAACCCGCGACGACCCCGCCGGCCCACCGCCGTACGACCGTCGGATCACCGCCGGGTACGGGCCTCCGCCATGCGCTGCTCGGCGATCCGGTCGGCCGCAGCGGCCGGCGGAATGCCGTCCTCCTTCGCACGTGCGAATATGGCCAGCGTGGTGTCGTAGATCTTCGCGGCCTTCGCCTTGCACCGGTCGAAGTCGAAGCCGTGCAACTCGTCGGCGACCTGGATGACACCGCCGGCGTTCACCACGTAGTCCGGCGCGTAGAGGATCCCGCGGTCGGCGAGGTCCTTCTCCACACCGGGGTGGGCGAGCTGGTTGTTGGCCGCTCCGCACACCACCTTGGCGGTCAGTACCGGCACGGTGTCGTCGTTCAGCGCGCCGCCGAGCGCGCAGGGCGCGTAGATGTCCAGGTTCTCCACCCGGATCAGCGCGTCGGTGTCGGCGACGGCGACCACCGACGGGTGCCGCTCGGTGATGCCGCGCACCACGTCCTTGCGCACGTCGGTGACGACGACGTGGGCGCCCTCGGCGAGCAGGTGCTCGACCAGGTGGTGGCCGACCTTGCCGACGCCCGCGATGCCGACGGTGCGGTCGCGCAGCGTCGGGTCGCCCCACAGGTGCTGGGCGGCGGCCCGCATGCCCTGGTAGACGCCGAAGGAGGTGAGCACCGAGGAGTCGCCCGCGCCGCCGTGCTCCGGGGAGCGCCCGGTCGTCCAGCGGCACTCGCGGGCCACGACGTCCATGTCGGCGACGTAGGTGCCGACGTCGCACGCGGTGACGTACCGGCCGCCGAGCGAGGCGACGAACCTGCCGTAGGCGAGGAGCAGTTCCTCGCTCTTGATCTGCTCCGGATCACCGATGATCACGGCCTTGCCGCCGCCGTGGTCGAGACCGGCCATGGCGTTCTTGTACGACATCCCGCGCGCGAGGTTCAGCGCGTCGGCGACGGCCTCGGCCTCGTTCGCGTACGGGTAGAAGCGCGTACCGCCGAGCGCGGGGCCCAGGGCGGTGGAGTGGAGGGCGATGACGGCCTCGAGACCGCTGGCACGGTCCTGGCAGAGCACGACTTGCTCATGACCCCCCTGGTCCGAGTGGAACAGGGTGTGCAGTACATCAGCAGGTGCGCCGTTTACGTCGGTCACGGTGGTGACTCCTGTGTAGGTGCGGCGATGGGTGGCAGGCCCCGTGAAGGTGGCGGGGACTGTGGCACGAGATTAGAGCCTGGGGGTACCGGCCCGCCGCACAGTGCTCAGGATCACCTCCGCACGGAGTACGGGCGTGCGACGATTTGCAGAGATTCTCGCGCGTTTGTGATCCCTTTCCATGGGTTTCCGCAGGTTTTCGCGTCGGTGCGCGGGGGAGGGAGCAGGCGTGCCCAAGGTGTCCTCGGTGATCGTCCCCTACGCGGCGTACCTGCGCGTGTACGAGCCGCTGGCGGCCTTCCCCGACGAGGAGCGCGCCCACTGGACCCGTTACGCCCGCCGTCCCGACCGGCCCTCCTACCAGGACGAGTTGCGCCGCTCCCTGGCCGACCTGCTGCCCACCCCGCCCGTCGCGGTGCCGGTGCACGAGAGCGCGGACGCCTTCGTGGCGGAGGTGGACGGCGTGGTCTGCGTCTGCCCCTGGCGGACCCGGCTGCGCGGCTGGCAGGCGTTGGGCGACCTGGCCGAGGACTTCCCGGAGCCGGTCCTGGACGCCTTGATCCCGCCGGTCGTGCGCCGGCAGAGCGCGCAGGACTACGCGCGCTGGCTGGAGCGCAACCCGGACGCCCGGCCCTGGATCCGCACGGCCACCTGGCAGGTGCCGATCAACTGGTTCGTGCTTTTCTCCGACGCGGAGCGGGAGTACGACGGGGGCGACGGCGGGCGGGCGGCCGCCCCGGTGCTGCGCTACCGGACGCCGATGGTGCAGGCCCGCCGACGGGTGGCCCGGGGGCTGCGGGCCCTGCGGGAGGCCGTGGACGAGGGGCCGCTCATCGACGGGCTGGTGGACGTGGGGCGCTGGCTGGAGGAGTTCCATCCGCGGTCGCTGGTCGAGTTGGACTACGGCGGACTGGTGCACGCCCTTCCGGCCGGGGAGTTGGAGGCGGACCACTCCGCGGCGGACGTCGCCGAGGGCATCGAGGCGCTGCGCCACGGCGACGGGGCCGCCGCGGGGGCGGCGTACGGGCGGCTGGTGGAGCGCTGGCGGGCGGTCCGGGACCGGCGCTCCGCGAACTGACGTTTGACGTACCGCCCGATGTGGGGTTTCGTCTTCCGCTCCGACACGTGTTCGGGGTGGGCTGATCTCTCGGCGACAAGGGACGTAGGTCCCGATCCGGGCGTATGCGTCAAGCGTGACGGACCGCACGTACATCACTCTTGCGCCGCTTCCCCCTCCTCATGCCAAAATAGGACAAGGAGCCCGGGGAGGGCTCCTTCCGTCCTACCGTGATGCACTGTGGGTGGAATCTCAGCATTGCACGCTTTGGGGGGTCTGGTGACTCCTGATCGCCCCTGTGACTGATCGTCACAGAGGCGTGACTGTCCGCTATGGCATGGTCCATCGGCTTCCGTCGCTGATGAACACCTGGGAGGGCAATTCCATCGGTTTGGCCGACGCGGCTGGACAGATGGTGTAGTTGTAGTGCCGAGGACAAGCCGTTCGTCCTATAACCGACTCGACTCGCGTCCGCCATTTCGGGCAACGCGGGTCAAGGTGCAGAATTTAGAGGAATGAACCGAGAAGGTTCGGTTCTCCCGAGGAGGCCGCTCATGACCGCTCGCACCCCTGATGCCGAGCCGCTGCTGACCCCGGCTGAGGTCGCCACCATGTTCCGCGTCGACCCGAAGACGGTCACGCGCTGGGCGAAGGCCGGCAAGCTCACGTCGATCCGCACGCTCGGCGGGCATCGCCGCTACCGCGAAGCCGAGGTCCGCGCCCTGCTCGCGGGCATTCCGCAGCAGCGCAGCGAGGCCTGAACAACTCCATAACCGGGCAGAACGGCAGGTCCCCCAACCTGCCGGGGCGGCCTGGACCACAGCTCCAAGCGACGCCGTCTCTGCCCCAACAGAGGTGCGTCGTTGATCGCGCTGGACTCCGCCGGGTCCAGCGCGATTTTTTGTGCGCGGACGCCTGCACCGGACCCGTGCCCCGGACCCGTGTCCGGGCCCGGTTCTGTGAGCGGGCTTGTCGGAGTCTGGGGGGCCGTGTCGGATCTGCTGTGCGAGCACCATCGAGGTGGTGCAATTGCACATATTAAATTGATCAGTTGTAGGGGAGGAGTAAGGCCCACCGTTTCGAAAAATCATGCGGTGACACCCGTCACACCGCCGGGTGGTTGTTGGGCCGGGCGCCGGTGCGCTAAAGGAGGCCTGGCCTCCAGGAGCTCTGCGGGGCAAGGGCGTTGGGGCTCGCGGGGGTTCACGCCGTGGACGCGCTCCCGCTCTCGACGCCCTCTTGACGGCCTGTCGGAGACTGTGAGGCCGGCGCGTCCAGCGCGAGCCGCAGGAGCCGGTGGCAGATCGGGCAGTGGCGCGTCACATGACCGTACGACGACGCGGCCGACAGGTGCGCGCGGAGCAGCGCCCGCGTCTCGTGCCTGACCGATGTCGCCATGTGCCACCTCCAGGGGGCACACAGGGGTTGTGCCCTGTCTTTGGAGTACCGAGCGAAAGTGACGCCGTCAAGGCCGCGGGAGGGCGGCTGAGGGCCACTGAGGGCTTCGGGGGCGCCGGGGGCTTCTCGGTGGCCCGGGGGCAGGCCGGGCGGGCAGGGGCCGGCGCACGAAAGAACCCCGCGCCGATTGCTCGGTGCGGGGGTTCTTGCTGCGGTCCTGACGGGATTTGCTGTGTCCGCATGCGGCTGCGCCGCGGGCGCGGCCTCCGCCTTGGCAGGGTGGCGACACTTCGCGAGTGGCGGGGCGTACGAAAGGGCCCCCGCGCCGATTGCTCGGTGCGGGGGCTGTTGCTGCGGTCCTGACGGGATTTGCTGTGTCCGCATGCGGCTGCGCCGCGGGCGCGGCCTCCGCCTTGGCAGGGCGGCGACACTTCGCGAGTGGCGGGGGCGTACGAAAGAATCCCCGCGCCGATTGCTCGGTGCGGGGATTCTTGCTGCGGTCCTGACGGGATTTGAACCCGCGGCCTCCACCTTGACAGGGTGGCGAGCACTCCAAACTGCTCCACAGGACCAGGTTTCGCGGCGCTTGTTGTGCGTTGCGCTGCGAGAAGAGACTGTACAGGAGGGTGGGCCGCCGGTCGAACTCACCCTCCGTACAGGCTCGGTCACGGCTTCTGTCAGGGGGCGAGGGCGTCGATGGCCTTCACGATCCGCTTGTCGGAGACGGGGTACGCCGTGCCCAGGGCGTGGGCGAAATAGCTGACCCGCAGCTCCTCGATCATCCAGCGGACGTCCAGGACCTGCTGCGGCACCGGCCGGCCCTGCGGCATCTGCTCCAGCAGCCACGCGTACTCGTCCCGCATCTCGTGGACCTTCTCCATGCGGGACGTGTCCCGCTGCACGCCCGTCGGCATCTGCTGGAGCCGGCGGTCCGCGGCGACCAGGTAGCGCATCAGGTCCGGCAGCCGCTTGATCCCGGCCTCGGTGACGAAGCCCGGCTTCACCAGCGCGTCCAGCTGGCCCCGTACGTCCTGGAGGTTCGCCAGCAGGGCGGGGCTGCGTACGGCCTTCAGACGGCGCTCGCAGGCCTGCCAGGCCGCCAGTACCTGCTGCACCTGGCCCACCGTGCGGACGGTCGTGTCGACGATCTCCGCGCGGACCTTGTCGAAGAGCTTCCGGTACGACTCCTCGTCCCACGCCGGGCCGCCGAAGTCCGCGATCAGCTTGTCCGCCGCCGCCATCGCGCAGTCGTCGAACAGCGCCTGGATCGAACCGTGCGGGTTCGCGGACAGGTTCAGCTTCTGCTGGTTGGTCAACTTCTCGGACGCGAACTTCGCCGGGTTGACCGGAATGTTGCGCAGGATCAGCCGGCGGGTGCCCTTCCACATCGCCTGCGCCTGCTCGGCCTCGGTGTCGAAGAGGCGGACGGAGACCGTGTCGGCCTTCGGTCCGTCATCGACCAGCGCCGGGTAGGCCTTCACCGGCTGACCGGCCCGGCGGGTCTCGAAGACCCGGGTCAGCGTGCCGATCGTCCAGTCCGTCAGCCCCGAGCGTTCCAGGGACTCGCCGCCGCTGCGCTCCGCGGTGGCCGCCGCGGCCTGCGAGAGCGCCTTGCGGGCCTTCGGGCGCAGCCGGAGCTTCAGCGCCTCCAGGTCCTTGTCCTCGTCCAGCTTGCGACGGCGCTCGTCGACGATCCGGAACGTGATCTTGAGGTGGTCGGGGACCTTGCCCCAGTCGAAGTCCTCGGCGTCGAACGGCACCCCCACCATCCGCTTCAGCTCCCGCGCCATGGTCACCGTCAGCGGCTCCTGGAGGGGCACGGAACGGTCCAGGAACGCCTGGGCGTAGTTCGGCGCGGGTACGTAGTTGCGGCGGATCGGCTTGGGCAGGGAGCGGATCAGCTCCGTGACGACCTGCTCGCGCAGGCCCGGGATCTGCCAGTCGAAGCCCTCGTCCGTGACCTGGTTGAGCACCTGGAGCGGCACGTGGACGGTCACGCCGTCGGCGTCCGCACCCGGCTCGAACTGGTACGTCACCCGGAACTTCAGCGGGCCCTGCCGCCACGAGTCCGGGTAGTCGTCCTTGGTGACCGCGCCCGCCTTCTCGTTGATGAGCATCTCGCGCTCGAAGTCGAGGAAGTCGGGCTGCTCGTGCCGCTTGTGCTTCCACCACGAGTCGAAGTGCGCACCGGAGACGACATGTTCGGGTACCCGCTGGTCGTAGAAGTCGTACAGCGTCTCGTCGTCGACCAGGATGTCCCGGCGCCGGGCGCGGTGCTCCAGCTCCTCGACCTCGGTCAGCAGCCGGCGGTTGTCGGAGAAGAACTTGTGGTGGGTGCGCCAGTCGCCCTCCACCAGGGCGTTGCGGATGAACAGCTCGCGGCTGACCTCGGGGTCGATCCGCCCGTAGTTCACCTTGCGCTGGGCCACGATCGGCACGCCGTAGAGCGTGACCTTCTCGTACGCCATCACGGCCGCCTGGTCCTTCTCCCAGTGCGGTTCGCTGTAGGTGCGCTTGAGGAGGTGCCCGGCGAGCGGCTCCACCCACTCCGGCTCGATCTTCGCGTTGACGCGGGCCCAGAGGCGGGAGGTCTCCACCAGCTCGGCGGACATCACGAAGCGCGGGGGCTTCTTGAAGAGCGCCGAGCCCGGGAAGATCGCGAACTTGGCGTTCCGCGCGCCCAGGTACTCGTTCTTCGAGCCCTCCTTCACGTCCTTCATGCCGACGTGGGAGAGGAGACCGGCCAGCAGCGACACGTGCACCCGGTCGTCGGGAGCGGCGTGCTCCTCGTCGTTGAGGTGAATGCCCATCTGCTTGGCGACGGTGCGCAGCTGGGTGTAGATGTCCTGCCACTCGCGGATGCGCAGGAAGTTGAGGTACTCCTGCTTGCACATCCGGCGGAAGGACGACGAGCCGCGTTCCTTCTGCTGCTCGCGCAGGTACCGCCAGAGGTTGAGGAACGCGAGGAAGTCGCTGCTCTCGTCCTTGAACCGGGCGTGCTGCTGGTCGGCCTGGGCCTGTTTCTCCGCCGGACGCTCCCGCGGGTCCTGGATGGACAGTGCCGCCGCTATGACCATGACCTCGCGGACGCAGTCGTTCTTGTCCGCCTCCAGCACCATCCGGGCCAGCCGCGGGTCCACGGGCAGCTGGGCGAGCTTGCGGCCGGTGTCGGTGAGCCGCTTGCGTACGTCCTTCTGCGCCGGGTCGAGCGCGCCCAGCTCCTGGAGCAGCTGCACACCGTCGCGGATGTTGCGGTGGTCCGGCGGGTCGATGAAGGGGAACTTCTCGATGTCGCCCAGGCCGGCCGCGGTCATCTGGAGGATGACGGACGCCAGGTTGGTCCGGAGGATCTCCGCGTCCGTGAACTCAGGGCGGGCCTCGAAGTCGTCCTCGGAGTACAGCCGGATGCAGATGCCGTCCGACGTACGGCCGCAGCGGCCCTTGCGCTGGTTGGCGCTGGCCTGCGAGATGGGCTCGATGGGCAGCCGCTGGACCTTGGTGCGGTGGCTGTAGCGGGAGATGCGGGCGAAGCCGGGATCGATGACGTACTTGATGCCGGGGACGGTCAGGGAGGTCTCGGCGACGTTGGTCGCCAGGACGATCCGGCGCCCGGTGTGCTGCTGGAACACCCGGTGCTGCTCGGCGTGCGAGAGCCGGGCGTACAGCGGCAGCACTTCCGTGAACCGGTACTTCTTCTTCTCCAGCGCGTCCGCCGTGTCCCGGATCTCGCGCTCGCCGGAGAGGAAGACGAGGATGTCGCCCTTGCCCTCGCCCATCAGCTCCTCGACGGCGTCGGTGATCGCCGTGATCTGGTCCCGGTCGGCGTCGTCGCCGTCCTCCTCCAGGAGCGGCCGGTAGCGCACCTCCACCGGATAGGTCCGCCCGCTGACCTCGATGATCGGGGCGTCGCCGAAGTGCCGGGAGAAGCGCTCGGGGTCGATGGTCGCCGAGGTGATGACGACCTTGAGGTCGGGGCGCTTCGGCAGCAACTGGGAGAGGTAGCCCAGCAGGAAGTCGATGTTGAGGGACCGCTCGTGGGCCTCGTCGATGATGATCGTGTCGTAGGCGCGCAGCTCGCGGTCGGTCTGGATCTCGGCAAGCAGGATGCCGTCCGTCATCAGCTTGATGAAGGTGGACTGCGGGTTCACCTGGTCGGTGAACCTCACCTTCCAGCCGACGGTCTCCCCGAGCGGGGTGTCCAGCTCGTCCGCGACCCGCTCGGCGACGGTGCGCGCGGCGATCCGGCGGGGCTGGGTGTGCCCGATCATGCCGCGGACGCCACGGCCCAGCTCGACGCAGATCTTCGGGATCTGGGTGGTCTTGCCGGACCCGGTCTCACCGGCGACGATCACGACCTGGTGATCACGGATGGCCGCCGCGATCTCGTCCTTCTTCTGGCTGACCGGGAGCTGCTCGGGGTAGCTGACGGCCGGGACGCGCGCTCGGCGTTCGCCGATGCGCTGCTCGGCCCTGGCCACCTCCGTCTCGATCTCGGCGAGGACGGCGGCGCGGGCCTCCGGCTTACGGATCTTCCGCGCACCTTCGAGCCTGCGGCCGAGCCGGTGCGCGTCGCGCAGGGACAGCTCGGTCAGCCGGGAAGCGAGGGTGCCGAGGGCGGGGGCGGGATGCGTAGACATACGGGTTCCAGGATCTCATCCTCGGGAAAATCCTGGCGAACGCTTTTGTCTCGGGTGCATACAATCTCGGGTGCATACAACAAGACCCCGATCAAAAGATCGGGGTCTTTGCTGTGGCTGGGGCCGGGGTCGAACCGGCGACCTATCGCTTTTCAGGCGATCGCTCGTACCAACTGAGCTACCCAGCCGCGAGGTTTCACGTGAAACCTCAGCGGTCCTGACGGGATTTGAACCCGCGGCCTCCACCTTGACAGGGTGGCGAGCACTCCAAACTGCTCCACAGGACCAAGCTTCGTACGACAGTGTCGCACATGTACTGCGTGCCCCCAACGGGATTCGAACCCGTGCTACCGCCTTGAAAGGGCGGCGTCCTAGGCCGCTAGACGATGAGGGCTATCGGCCCGCCTGGGCGCTTCGCAGCGCGTCGGGGACGTGAGAAGCATATGGGATGGCGGGAGGTATCGCCAAAACGGTTTACGGAGTGCTGGGGGCGGGGCTGCCCGGAGCGGAGGGGGACGGGCCGGTGCCGGAAGGGGAAGGGGTGGCGCCGGGCTGGTTCTCCTTCGGGAGATGGCGGCTGACCTCGGCCGTCGTCAGGCCCAGGCCGCCCAGCTCGATCTCGTCCCAGGCCTGGAGGCGCCGGGTGTCCCGGTCGAAGTAGAGGATCGACGCCTGGATGGGGTCGGGGTACTTGCCCTCGACCGCGCGCAGTCCGCTGCCGCCGGTGGACCCCTCGACGCGCAGCCGGGTGCCGTACTTCATGACCTTCATGTCCTCGTGGTGGAGGTGGCCGGCGAGCACCAGCGGAACGTCGCCGTCGACCTCGCGGGCGGCCGACGGCTCGTGGGCGATGGCGACGTCCACGGGGGTGCCGGCCGCGCTCTGGTCGCGCAGGGCGGAGGCGAGGCGGGCGCCGGCCAGTTCCTGGGAGGCCTCGGCGCCGTCCGCCCGGGAGCGGTCGGGGGTGTACTGCGGGTCGCCCATCCCGGCGAAGCGCAGTCCCGCCACGGTCCGGGCGTGGCCGTCGTCCAGGACGTGCGCGTTCTTCAGGTGCTTCAGGTACTCCTGGGTGCCGCGCGAGTCGTGGTTGCCGCGGACCCAGACGTAGGGGGCGCCGAGGTCCTCGACGGGGTCCAGGAAGCTGTTCTCCGCGGCCGTGCCGTGATCCATCGTGTCGCCGGAGTCGACGATCACGTTCACCTTGTACTGCTGCACCAGCGAGGCGATGATCTTCCAGCTCGCCGGGTTCAGGTGGATGTCCGACACGTGCAGGACGCGGATCGTGGTCGGGTCGGGCTGGTAGGCGGGGAGCGTGGAGGTGACGTCGTAGAGCTTGGTCACGTTGGTCACCAGGCGGGCCAGCTCCTTCTGGTAGACGTCGAACTCGGTCACGATGCTGCGCGCGTTGCCGACCAGGGAGGGCGCGGAGGAGAGCAGGCCGGAGAACTTCGGTTCCAGGACGGAGTCGGGGTTCCAGGTTGCGTAGGCGGTGCCGCCGGAGGCGACCAGCAGGGTGAGCGCGAGTCCGCCCGCGCCGAGGGCGCGCCGGGGACGGCGGTAGACGGCGAGGCCGAGCGCGGTGGCGCCGGTGACGACGGCCACGCAGGAGCGGACGGCGAGGTCGAGCGCGCCGTGCCCCACGTCCTGGGCGACCTCGTCCTGGAGGCCGGAGAGGCGTTCGGGGTGGTCGACGAGGGCCTGGGCGCGGGCCGGGTCCAGCTGGTCGACGTTGACGTCGAGGCGGACCGGGGCGACGTGGCTGTCGAGCTGGAGGGCGCCCAGCGGCGAGACGTTGATCTTCGTGCCGCCGGCCAGCGAGGGGCGCAGGGTCATCGTCGTGTCCATGGGCCCGACCGGGACCCGGACGTTGCCGACGACCAGCAGCCCGAGCCAGGCGCCGAGCAGGACGACGGCGACCAGACCGGCGGCGCGGGCCCAGGGGCGGGGGCGGACGGCGAGCTCGGGGGCGGCGGACGCGGTCCGGTCGCGGCGGGCGAGCCGGTCGCGGTAGCGGCGGGTGAGGAGGCGGGTGGCGTTGCGGATGGGGTTCATCACCTCGGCCAGGGCGTGCGGGGTGCGGCCAGGACGCGGTCCATTGGTCCCGTATGCCCGGGCCCCGGGGCGGATATGCGGGTCGTACTCCACGGTCGTACCCGACAATGGGCGTGTGCTGGAGATGACGCGCGAGGAGTTCGAGGAACTGGTCGCCGAGGCCCTGGACCGGATCCCGCCGGAGCTGACGCGGCTGATGGACAACGTCGCGGTGTTCGTCGAGGACGAACCGCCGGCGGACGATCCCGAGCTGCTGGGGCTGTACGAGGGGACGCCGCTGACGGAGCGCGGGGAGTGGTACGCGGGCGTGCTGCCGGACCGGATCACCATCTACCGGGGGCCGACGCTGCGGTTCTGCGCGACGCGTGAAGACGTGGTCGCCGAGACCGAGGTGACGGTCGTTCACGAGATCGCCCACCACTTCGGGATCGACGACGCGCGGCTGCACTCCCTCGGGTACGGGTGACGCGCTCGGGTCAAGTCCGCCCCGCCGGGCGCGTGTCCTCTTGTGGGTGACGGGAGTTGGGCAGGTCGACTCCTTGAACCCCGGAGGTGGCCGCCGTGCGCCCCTTGTACGTACCCGTCCGTCTGGCCGCCACCGCCCTGGCCGTCGCCGCTGCCGCCGGCTGCATGAGCGTCGGCGACGAGTCCGGCGGGGGCGCCAGGCCGTCGCACTCCGCCGGGGAACGGGGCGGCGCGGTCCCGGAGGGCGGACCCGCGGTCACCGGAGGCAACGCCGGGTACGACGCGGCCGCGGCCGACGACGGGCCCGGCAAGGGGAAGAAGGCCAAGGGCAAGGAGAAGGACAAGGGCGACGGCAAGGGCGAGGGCGGCAAGCGCGCAAAGGGCGAGGCCGGGGCCGCCTCGGAGCCCCCGGCCGCCCGCCCGACCGGGGCTCCGCCGCCGAACGGCGGGAACCTCGACCCCGAGCCCACCGGGACGCCCCCGGCGGAGCCCACCCGGACGGCCGAGCCGGAGCCGACCCGGACCGCGGAGCCGCCCGCCTCCCCGACGCCGGAGCCGACGGTGGCCGAGCCCTCCTCCTCGGCGCACGAGCCTCCCGGGACCCAGCTCGAACAGCGGGAGCCCGCGCCGGCGGCCGGGGCACCGGCGTAGGGCGGACGGGCCGACGTGCGGGCGGGGCCCAGTGCGGCCGGGTGGCCGGGGGTGGGCACCGGGCGCCGGCTGCGGGCCGCTGACCTGGGCATGTGCGGCCGGTTTGCCTTCAGGGGTGGAGGGTGCGTATGGTGGTAGATCGTTTGATCCCATTTGCCCGGCGCCACCGCAGAGCGCGCCGTGTGGCGCGTACTCTCCTTTGCTGCCGTGGTGGACCGCATCGAGGCGGTCGTATTGCGAATCGCGATTCACGGAGTTGACGGGCGCGTGCCGACGAGAGACTCCGGAAGGTTTCGCATTCGCATGTCCATCATCAGTACTGATCACGTCGTCGTGCCCGAGAACGCCGAGGGCGTCGAGGTTGCACCGGAGGCCGTCGAGGCCGTGGACGCCTCCGCGGCCACCGAGGCCCCGGAGCCCGCCAAGGCCCCCGAGCCGACGTTCGCCGACCTCGGTCTGCCCGAGGGCGTCGTGCGCAAGCTCGCGCAGAACGGCGTGACCACCCCCTTCCCGATCCAGGCCGCGACCATCCCGGACGCGCTGGCGGGCAAGGACATCCTCGGCCGGGGCCGCACCGGCTCCGGCAAGACCCTCTCCTTCGGTCTGCCGACCCTCGCCACGCTGGCGGGCGGCCGCACCGAGAAGCACAAGCCCCGCGCCGTCATCCTCACCCCGACCCGCGAGCTGGCCATGCAGGTCGCCGACGCGCTCCAGCCGTACGGCGACGTCCTCGGCCTGAAGATGAAGGTCGTCTGCGGCGGCACCTCGATGGGCAACCAGATCTACGCCCTCGAACGCGGCGTCGACGTCCTGGTCGCCACCCCCGGCCGCCTGCGCGACATCATCAACCGCGGCGCCTGCTCCCTGGAGAACGTGCAGATCGCGGTCCTCGACGAGGCCGACCAGATGTCCGACCTGGGCTTCCTGCCCGAGGTCACCGAGCTGCTCGACCAGGTCCCGGCCGGCGGCCAGCGGATGCTCTTCTCCGCCACCATGGAGAACGAGATCAAGACCCTCGTCGACCGGTACCTGACGGACCCGGCCCTCCACGAGGTGGACGCGGCCCAGGGCGCGGTGACGACCATGTCGCACCACATCCTGGTCGTGAAGCCCAAGGACAAGGCGCCGGTCACCGCGGCCATCGCCTCCCGCAAGGGCCGCACCATCATCTTCGTCCGCACCCAGCTGGGCGCCGACCGCGTCGCCGAGCAGCTGCGCGACGCCGGTGCCAAGGCGGACGCGCTGCACGGCGGCATGACCCAGGGCGCGCGCACCCGCACGCTGGCCGACTTCAAGGACGGTTACGTCAACGTCCTGGTCGCCACCGACGTCGCCGCCCGCGGCATCCACGTCGACGGCATCGACCTCGTCCTGAACGTGGACCCGGCCGGCGACCACAAGGACTACCTGCACCGCGCCGGCCGTACGGCGCGCGCGGGCCGCACCGGCACGGTCGTCTCGCTGTCCCTGCCGCACCAGCGCCGCCAGATCTTCCGGCTGATGGAGGACGCGGGCGTCGACGCCACGCGCCACATCATCCAGGGCGGCGCCGCCTTCGACCCGGAGGTCGCCGAGATCACCGGTGCCCGGTCGATGACCGAGGTCCAGGCCGAGTCCGCGGGCAACGCGGCGCAGCAGGCCGAGCGCGAGGTCACCCAGCTCACCAAGGAGCTGGAGCGGGCCCAGCGCCGTGCCACCGAACTGCGCGAGGAGGCCGACCGCCTGGTCGCCAGGGTCGCGCGGGAGCGCGGCGAGGACCCGGAGACGGTGCTGGCCGAGGTGACCGCCGCGTCCGCCGAGGCCGAGGTCTCGCTGCCCGAGCAGCCCGGCGCCCTGGACGTGGAGAAGACGGAGCGCGCCGGCAACGGCAGCGGCAGCGACCGGGAGCGCGCGTACGAGCGTCGCGACCACCGGCGTGACGAGCGCGGTGACCGCCGTGACGACCGTGGCGGGCGTTCCTTCGAGCGCCGTGACGACCGCGGTGGGCGTCCGTTCGAGCGTCGTGACGACCGCGGTGACCGTGGTGGGCGTTCGTTCGAGCGGCGTGACGACCGTGGCGGTTTCCGCCGTGACGACCGTCGCGACGACCGGCGTGACGACCGTGGTGGCCGTTCCTTCGAGCGTCGTGACGACCGCGGTGACCGTGGTGGGCGTTCGTTCGAGCGCCGTGACGACCGTGGCGGTTTCCGCCGTGACGACCGTCGCGACGACCGGCGTGACGACCGTGGCGGGCGTTCCTTCGAGCGCCGTGACGACCGCGGTGACCGCGGTGGCCGTTCCTTGGACCGGCGTGACGACCGTGGCGGCTTCCGCCGTGACGACCGCGGCGAGCGCGGCGGACACCGTGGCAGCGACCGTCCGTTCAACCGCGACCGCCAGGGCGACCGTCCCGGCTTCCGCTCCGGCGGCCACGACCGCCCCTACGGCCGCCGCGACGACCACCGCGGTTCGTCCTTCGGCCGTCGTGACGACAAGCCGCGCTGGAAGCGCAACGGCTGACGCCTGAACAGGTGAGACGCGCCGTGGCCTCCGCCCCAACGGGTGGAGGCCACGGCGCTTCGCGTTGCGGTCCGACTTCGGCTGCGGAGTGACGCATGTCACGCCCACGGTGAGGGAATTGCTGGGGGCATGACAGATGACGCCAAGGTGAGTGGGCTGTCGGACGAGGAACGGCTGGCCCAGCTCGGCTACACCCAGGTTCTGGCCCGCCGCATGTCGGCGTTCTCCAACTACGCGGTCTCCTTCACGATCATCTCGGTCCTGTCGGGCTGCCTGACCCTCTACCTCTTCGGCATGAACACGGGCGGCCCCGCCGTCATCACGTGGGGCTGGGTCGCCGTCGGCCTGATGACGCTCTTCGTCGGTCTGGCGATGGCCGAGATCTGCTCGGCGTACCCGACCTCGGCGGGCCTGTACTTCTGGGCGCACCGTCTGGCGCCCCCGCGCTCGGCGGCGGCCTGGGCCTGGTTCACGGGCTGGTTCAACGTACTGGGCCAGGTCGCGGTCACCGCCGGCATCGACTTCGGCGCCGCGTCCTTCCTGGGCGCCTACCTGAACCTGCAGTTCGACTTCGAGGTGACGCCGGGCCGCACGATCCTGCTCTTCGCGGCCATCCTGATCCTGCACGGCCTGCTGAACACCTTCGGCGTCGGCATCGTCGGTCTGCTGAACAGCGTGAGCGTGTGGTGGCACGTCCTCGGCGTCGCGGTCATCGTCGGCGCGCTGACCTTCGCGCCGGACCACCACCAGTCGGCGTCCTTCGTCTTCGGCGAGTTCGTGAACAACACGGGCTGGAGCAGCGGGGCGTACGTCGTCCTCATCGGTCTCCTGATGGCCCAGTACACCTTCACCGGCTACGACGCCTCCGCCCACATGACCGAGGAGACGCACGACGCGTCCACGGCCGGCCCGAAGGGCATCGTCCGCTCCATCTGGACCTCCTGGATCGCGGGCTTCGTCCTCCTCCTCGGCTTCACCTTCGCCATCCAGTCCTACGACGGCGCCCTGACGTCCCCGACCGGTGCGCCGCCCGCCCAGATCCTGCTCGACGCCCTCGGCGCGACGGCGGGCAAGCTGCTGCTGCTCGTCGTCATCGGCGCGCAGCTCTTCTGCGGGATGGCGTCGGTGACGGCCAACAGCCGCATGATCTACGCCTTCTCCCGGGACGGCGCGCTGCCCTGGTCGCACCTCTGGCACTCGGTGAACCCGCGCACCCGCACCCCGGTCGCGGCGGTCTGGCTGGCCGCCCTGGCCGCGCTCGTCCTGGGCCTTCCGTACCTCATCAACGTCACGGCCTACGCCGCCGTGACGTCCATCGCGGTCATCGGCCTCTACATCGCCTACGTCATCCCGACCCTGCTGCGCGTCCGCAGGGGTGCCGCCTTCGAACGCGGGCCGTGGCACCTGGGCCGCTGGTCGCAGCCGGTGGGGGTGGTCGCCGTGACGTGGGTCGTCGTCATCACGGTCCTGTTCATGCTGCCCCAGGTCTCCCCGGTCACCTGGGAGACCTTCAACTACGCACCCGTCGCCGTCCTGGTCGTCCTGGGCTTCGCCGCCACCTGGTGGCTGGCCTCCGCCCGGCACTGGTTCCTCAACCCCGACCACGAACGCACCCGCGCCCGTGCCGCCGCCCGGGCGGGCGCCCCCGAGCCGGCGGACCCGTAGCCCGGGGTCCCACGCCCTCCGACGCGGCCGTGACCCCGATACCCGATCGGCGTCCCGGCGGCGTCGGGCTATGCTCGGTGTGGCAACATCACGCAACACCGCGCGACACATCGCCTGGGCCCTTAGCTCAATTGGCAGAGCAGTGGACTTTTAATCCATTGGTTGTGGGTTCGAGTCCCACAGGGCCTACCCGCCGGACCCCAGCTCACCGCAGGAACGAGCTGGGGTCCTGTCCGTTCCGCGGGTCCCCTGCCCCCTGCGCGGCGGCCCGCTCCAGCTCCGTGACGGTGCCCGACAGGATCGTCCGTACGGGCTCGGTGACGCGCTCCACCGGCCCGGCCCGAGACCGGTCACGAAGGGCTCACCGCGGAGGGCGTCGCCGCCCGCGCGGGGGGTGCACCGCACCAGGGTCTACCGGCGCCGGCGCCACGTGGGCGGGCCGGCGGCGGCGGACGCGGTGCTGGCGGCCGCAGCGGGCGCCTTCTCCGTCCCCCGGCCGCAGCGGGCGCCTTCTTCGTCCCCCGGCCGCAGCGGGCGCCTTCTTCGTCCCCCGGCCGAGCGTGCGTGTCCGGGCCGTCCGGCCGGCGGGTAGAGTCCTCCGGCATGCGCACAACTCCGCCCGCCCCGGGCCGGGTTGACCTCCGGCCCCGCCGGATCACCCCGCGCCGCCTCGGTGCCGCCGCCGTGGTCTACGGCGTGTTCGTCGCGGGCTGGTACCTGGGTCAGCCGGTGACCCCCGAGTGCCACGTCGACCGGGCCGCGCTCGGCCGGGCCGCCGCCGAACGGGACGGGACCGAGCCGTCCGTCGCGCCCTCGCGTGCGTACAGCCCCCTCCCGGCGGCGTCGGTGGTGCCGGACCGCGGCGCGCCCGGGGACGTCCCCACCCCGCGGTCCGCGGGGTCCGTCCAGACCCTGACCGTCACCGCCTACGCCGTCGCCTGCGCCAACGACATGAGCGAGCGTTCCCGCCTGCGGGCCTGGTCCGACGGCGACTGGGGATAGCGCCCGATGCCGTCCTGGCTGACCCCGCGCCGCCTCGGCGCCGTCACCGCGCTGTACGCCGTGTTCCTGGCCGGGTGGTGGCTGGGCCGGCCGGTGTGGCCCGACGGCTGTGCCGAGGGCCGGTTCGCCGCCGGGGCCGACCGGGCGCCCACGCCCGTGGAACCGGCCGACCCGGGACGGTACTTCGACCACCTCGGCCTTGACCTCGGCTTCCTGGGGTCCGGGGGTGCCGGCGACGCCCCCTGCGACGAGAAGCGCGCCCGCCTGCTCTCGTGGGTCAACGGAGACTGGGGCTGACCGGGCCGGAGCGGCGCAGGGCCCGCACCAGCCAGGGCTGGAAGGGGAGGTGGCCGGGGATCACCTGCCAGGCGTTGACGGCCCAGACCAGGCGCCAGTACCGCTCGACGAGCGGGTCGTGCCCCACCTCGAACCGCCGTGCCAGCCACTCCCGCAGCTCCGGGCCGTCGGGCCGGTCGAGCACGGCGGCGAAGCGTCCCGCGACGGCGTCGACCACCGGGAGGGCGTCGGCATCCTCCGGCTCGATACCCGCCTCCCTCGCCTCGGCGACCGCCCGTCGGGTGAACCCGAGGAGCTCGGCCGCCCGCTCGCGGTCCACGTCCGGCAGGGCGTCCTCG
Source organism: Streptomyces violaceorubidus (assembly GCF_000717995.1). Classification (GTDB taxonomy): domain Bacteria; phylum Actinomycetota; class Actinomycetes; order Streptomycetales; family Streptomycetaceae; genus Streptomyces; species Streptomyces violaceorubidus. Next base: position 28,731 of record NZ_JODM01000034.1, on the reverse strand, counting down.
TCGGCGGGCGGGAACGCCGCCCGGGCCATGCGCGCGCGGAAGCCGTCGTCGGCGACGAGTTCGGCGAGCTCCACCCACGCGGCGAGCCGGGCGTCGGACGGTTCGTCGGGCAGCTCGGGCAGGGCGGCGCGCAGGGCGTCGGCGGCGCTGCGGGCATGGGGCGTGCCGGCGTCCAGTGCGGCGATGAAGTCGGCGATAAGGCGCCGCCGTTCCTCGGAGGCGAGCAGGGCGATCCGGTGCATGAGTACGGTCTCCTCGGGGCCGGCCGCGCGCCGGGCGACGAGCCGCAGCACGCTGTGCCGCAGCCGCAGCGCGCGGATCTGCAGGGCGGTGGCGTCGGCGTGCGCGGCGGCGGCCCGGGCGACGGAGAGGTCACCGTCCAGGACGCGGCGGACCGTGCCGAGATCGACGTCCAGCTCCCGCAGGACGCCGATGAGGTGGAGCCGCCCGAGGGCCGCCTCGCCGTACTGGCGGTAGCCGGCCGGGGTGCGGCCGGTGGGAGGCAGCAGTCCGGTGTCCGAGTAGAACCGGATGGTCCGTACGGACACGCCGGTACGGGCCGACAGTTCACCGATCGAGTACGGGGGCGTCGCGCCGTTCATGGCGCCCACCTTCCGGTCTCCAGCTACTGGAGAGTCAAGCCGTACGGGGGACGTGCCGGTCGGACTCACCGGGCGTCACCCGGTGGGCTCGCCCCCGTCGTCGGGGCCCTCGGCGGCCAGGACGTCCGGGCCGAGCGCCCTGACCCGCTCGACGACCGGGTGGTCGGGGGCCGCGTCGGTGATCAGTCCGGTGACCTTGTCCCAGGGCAGGACGCGGAACCGCGAGGCGGTGCCGAGTTTCTCGGAGGAGGCGAGGACGTAGGTCTCGGCGGCCCGTGCGGACAGGGCCCGCTTCATCGCCGCCTCCTCCGCGTCCCCCGTGGTCAGTCCCGCCTCGGGGTGGACGCCGGTGACACCGATGAGGCACAGGTCGGCGGAGACGTTCTGTGCGGCCTCGACGGCGGCGGCCCCGAGGGTGACCGCCGAGTGCTTGAAGACCCGGCCCCCGAGCAGGAAGAGCTCCGCCCGGGGGTGGCCGAGCAGGGCCGCGGCGATGGTCGGGCTGTGGGTGATCACCGTGCAGTCGAGGTCCTTCGGGAGCGCGTGGGCCACGGCGAGGGCGGTGGTGCCGCCGTCGAGGATCAGCGCCCCGCCCGGCCCGACCAGCCCGGCGGCCACCGAGGCGACCCGCTGCTTGCCGTCCGGGGCCACGCTCTGGCGGGCCGCGTAGTCCACGACCGCCGGTGAGACGGGCAGCGCGCCGCCGTAGACCCGCTGGACCAGTCCCTCCGAGGCGAGGTCGCGCAGATCGCGGCGCACGCTGTCCTCGGAGATGCCCAGCCGGGCGGCGACGTCCTTGGCGACGATCTTGCCCTCACGGGCGAGCAGGTTCAGCAGGTGATCGCGCCGTTCAGCAGCCAGCATGCACACTCTCTCCTGTTCTTGCACGTTTCTGCATGTATCGTAGCGCGTCATGACCGACAAGCCCATGCTGATACTGATCGCCGGCCCCTACCGTTCCGGCACCGAGGGCGACCCCCGGGCCATGGCCGCCAACCTCGCCCGCCTCGAAGAGGCCGCCTGGCCGGTCTTCGCCGCCGGCCACCTGCCCGTGATCGGGGAGTGGATCGCCCTCCCCGTGCTCCGCTCCGCCGGCGCCGGACCCACCGCCCCCCTCGCCGACCAGGTGCTCTACCCGGCCGCCGACCGGCTGCTCGCCCACTGCGACGCCGTACTGCGTCTGCCCGGTGAGTCCGCCGGAGCCGACCAGGACGTCGCCACCGCCCGCCGCAGGGGGCTGCCCGTCTACCGGGACGCGGCCGAGATCCCCCGCCGGGACCCCCGCGCCCCGCAGGAGGCCGCGTGACCGCCCGCCCGGGTGTCGACGTCCCCGACCACCGCGGCCGTACCGGCCTCGACCGGGCCGGACGCGGCCTGGACCGCAACCCCGACGTCGTGGTCCGCGACGTCGAACTGACCTCGCGGGGCTGGCACGTCCTGCGGCGCACCACCTTCGACTACCGTCGCCGTGACGGGCGGTGGGAGACCCAGCGGCGTGAGACCTACGACCGCGGCAACGGTGCCGTCGTCCTGCCCTACGACACCGCCCGCGGCCGTGTCCTGCTCACCCGTCAGTTCCGTTACCCCGCCTACGTCAACGACCATCCCGACGGGATGCTCGTCGAGGCCGCCGCGGGGCTCCTCGACGCCGACGACCCGGTCGAAGCCGTCCGCCGGGAGAGCGCGGAGGAACTCGGGGTGACGCTCGGCCCGCTCACCCACGTCCTGGACGCCTACATGAGCCCCGGCTCCGTCACCGAGCGGCTCCACTTCTTCGCCGCGCCCTACACCCCGGCCGACCGGACCGGGACCGGCGGCGGGGTCGAGGAGGAGGGCGAGGACATCGAGGTGCTCGAACTGCCCTTCACCGAGGCGCTCGCCATGATCCGCGACGGGCGCATCGCCGACGGCAAGACCATCATGCTCCTGCAATGGGCGGCCCTGGACGGTCCCTTCGCCGCCCGTCCGAGCGCGGTGCCGGGCCAGTGATCGCCGGGGAGCGCGTCGGCCCGCACGGGCCATGACCGACAATGGCGGCACTCCACGCCCCGTCCGCCCCCCTCGCACCACCGGAGTGCCACCCATGCCCCTGCCCTACGTCCTCCTCTCCGCCGCCGTCTCCCTGGACGGCTACCTGGACGACACCGGCCCCGAACGGCTGCTGCTCTCCTCGCCCGCCGACTTCGACCGGGTCGACGAGGTACGGGCGTCGGCCGACGCGATCCTGGTCGGGGCCGGGACGATCCGGGCCGACAATCCGCGGCTGCTGGTGAACTCGGCCGAGCGGCGGGCGGCGCGCACCGCGGCCGGAAGGGCGGAGTACCCGCTCAAGGTCACCGTCAGCGGCACCGGCGAGCTGGACCCGGCGGCGCGGTTCTGGCACACGGGCGGGGAGAAGGTGCTGCTCACCACGGACGACGGTGCCCGTCGGGCCCGTGCGCTCGGGATCGGCGCCGAGACCGTGTCCCTGGGGCCGGTGTTCGACTGGCGGGCGGCGCTGGAGTACCTGCACGACCGGCGCGGGGTGCGGCGGCTCATGGTCGAAGGGGGCGGCACCGTGCACACCCGGTTGCTCCAGCAGGAGCTCGCCGACGAACTCCAGCTCGTCCTCGCGCCGCTGATCGTGGGGGACCCGGCCGCGCCCCGGCTGTTCGGGCCCGGGGCCTACCAGGGCGGGCGGCTGCGGCTGGTGGAGTCGCGGCGGATCGAGGACGTGGTGCTCCACCGCTACCTGCCCACCGCCCCCGGCACCGGTGACCGGGTCACCGCGGCCGACCGGCACTGGCTGGAGCTCGCCTGCGAGCTGGCCGAGCTGTGTCCGCCGTCGGAGACCGCGTTCAGCGTGGGGGCGGTCGTGGTCGCCGCCGACGGGAGCGAGCTGGCGCGGGGCCACTCGCGGGAGGGCGGGGATCCGGTCGTGCACGCCGAGGAGGCCGCGCTCGCCAAGGTCGACCCCGCCGACCGGCGGCTCACGGGCGCCACCGTGTACAGCAGCCTGGAGCCCTGTGCCCGCCGCGCCTCCCGGCCCGCCCCCTGCGCCCGGCTGATCCTCGACGCCGGGGTGCGCCGGGTCGTCACGGCCTGGCGGGAGCCGGACACCTTCGTGGCGGGGGCGGACGGGAGCGGCGTGCTCGCCGCCGAGGGGGCCGCCGTCGTCGTACTGGACGAGTACGCGGAGCGCGCGAAGGCGCCGAACCGCCATCTGGAGGGGTAGGGAGACGGGCGGGAGATACCGATGTGCATTCCGGCCCCCGGATGACGTACAGTGGTGAACACAACGACGCGGGGTGGAGCAGCTCGGTAGCTCGCTGGGCTCATAACCCAGAGGTCGCAGGTTCAAATCCTGTCCCCGCTACTGAAGGCCGAGGGCCGGAATCCGAAAGGGTTCCGGCCCTCGGTGCGTTCCGGCCCCCGGTCGTGTCATCCGGTCGGCCCCTCACCGCTCGCCACCCGCCCCCGCTCCCGGAAACCTGGGGTCCGGGACGGTGAGCGGCACGGACTGCGGGGCGGCGGGAGACGAGTGGTGCGGCCAGGTGACGTGGACGACGAGGGAGCGTACGCCAGAGCGGGCGGCCGACTCCCCGGCGATCCCGTGCCCGACCCGGGCCTCGGCGACGAGCCGGGACCACTGGCACCCCAGGGGCGACCGCCCCGGCGGCGGACCAGCTTCCGGCGCGCCTTCGTGCACGCGCTCCCCGTGCTGCTGATCGTCGTCGCCATCCTGTACGACATCTTCACCCCGAGGTACTTCACCGCCGGCCCCCTCTACACGGCCGCACCCCTGGTCGCCGCCCCGCTCTACTCGCGGCGCGGCACGGCGCTCACCGGCGTCGCCGTGGTCGCCGCGGTCGTCGGCCTGCAACTCGGCAAGGGCGTCATCCACTACGTCGACTCCCTCACCGAGCTGATCACCATCGCCACGGTCGCCGTGCTCGCCGTCCTCGTGAACGGACTCGTCCGGCGCAGCGACGAGCGTCTCGTCTCCGTCCGCGAGATCGCCGAGGCCGCCCAGCGCGCCGTACTGCCCGCGCCCGCCGAGCGGATCGCGGGCTTCGAGATCGCCGTCTGCTACCAGGCCGCGCAGGCGGACGCCTTCATCGGCGGGGACCTGTACGCGGTGCAGGACAGCGCCCGCGGCGTCCGGCTCATCGTCGGGGACGTGCGCGGCAAGGGCATGGGCGCGGTGGCCGCCGTCGCCGTCGTGATCGGCGCCTTCCGGGAGGCCGCCGAACAGGAGGCGACGCTGGAGGCGGTGGCGCAGCGTCTGGAGCGGGCGCTGGCGCGCGAGGGCACCCGGCGCGACGGACTGGACGCCTTCGAGGGCTTCACCACCGCCGTACTCGCCGAACTCCCGCACGGCGGCGGGACGGTCCGCATCGTCAACCGCGGCCACCCGCCGCCCCTGCTGCTCTACGCCGACGGCACCCTCGGTCCGCTGCCCGCCCACGAGTCGGCGCTGCCGCTCGGCATGGGCGAGCTGGGCGTGTGGCCCGACCGGGCGGAGGAGACCGCCTTCCCGCCGGGAGCCACGCTGCTGCTCTACACCGACGGACTGACCGAAGCCAGGGACGCGAAGGGCGAGTTCTACGATCCGCAGGCGCGGCTGACCGGCCGCGTCTTCCCGCATCCGGCGAGTCTGCTCGACACCCTCGCCGAGGAGGTGCGCCGGCACTCCGGGGGCGGCATGGCGGACGACATGGCGCTGCTCGCCGTACGGCGTCCCCGGCGGGGTGAACATGATCATTGTCACGAGCCGTGACAGAGCGAACCCCCTCCGCATAACAACTGACGCACCATCAGAAGAACGTGGCGTGAAAGGGAATACCGGAGCGGGGTCAACTCGCCCGATTTTCACCGGTCGTGAGGGGTACGTCCGGGCCGTTTCCGTTAACGATCAAGAGGAACGGCTTGGAATCAGAGCCCCGCGTCTATTAACGTTCGATAACGCAGCGCGGTCGTCCCAGCCGTCACAGAAGGCGGCTCCGTGCGCACGCGCCGAATCCCGCAAGGGAACCGGGGAACCACCACATTGGGGTGAATCGGGCGTATGCCGCCGTGTCCGCACGTCGGCGCACACCCGTAGGAGACCTTCCTGCTCCGAACCCGTCAGCTAACCCGGTAGGCGAAAGGAAGGAAAGGAGTACGCCCACGTGGCGTCCAACCGGCCTGCCCCCGAGGCCCCGTTCGTGCCCACCGGGCACGGCACCGACACCTTCGGCTACGACGTCCCCCGCGCCGAAGAGGGTCCCTGGGAGGAGTGGAACCCCACCGCGGAGTCCATCCGCCCCGTGCGCGGCCGGCACCGCGTCGCCAAGCAGCGCGGCGGGCTCGCCCGCAGCTCCACCGTCCTCGGCGTCGGGGTCATAGCCGCCGTCGGCGCGGGCGGTATGGCCAGCGCGCAGACCGGCAAGCCGCCGGTGTCCATCTCCATGCCGGACCTGCCGAACGTCGGCTCACTCCTCCCCGGCGACGACGAGGAGCCGGAGCCCGAGGGCTCCGCCACCCCGCTCAGCGGCATCACCCAGGCCGTCGCCGCCGACGGCGCGGAGGGCACCGGCACCGCCGGCGCCGGTGAGTCGCTGCGGGCCCGGATCATGGCGCAGGCCGAGCAGCAGCAGGCGCAGGTCGAGACCAAGGCCGCCGCCGAAGCCCAGGCCGCCGCCGAGAAGAAGGCCGCGGAAGCCGCCGCCGAGGCGGAGAAGGAAGCCCAGGAGAAGGCCGCCGCCGCCAAGAAGAAGGCGGAGGAGGAGGCCGCGAAGAAGGCCGAGGCCGAGCGGCTCGCGAAGCTGGCCAAGCAGTACACGCTGCCGACCTCCTCGTACACGATCTCCTCCACGTTCAACCAGGCCGGCTCCCTGTGGGCCTCCGGCCACCACACCGGCCTCGACTTCGCCGCCCCCACGGGCACGCTGCTCAAGGCGGTGCACAGCGGCACGATCACGTCGGCCGGCTGGGACGGTTCGTACGGCTACAAGACCGTGCTCACCCTCGACGACGGCACCGAGCTCTGGTACGCGCACCAGTCCTCCATCAACGTCAGCGTCGGCCAGAAGGTCACCACCGGTGACGTCATCGGCCGCGTCGGCGCCACCGGCAACGTCACCGGGGCCCACCTCCACCTCGAGGTCCACACCTCCGACGGCTCGGGCATCGACCCGATGGCCTGGCTGCAGAGCAAGGGCCTGACCCCCTGATCCACCCCCCCGCCCGCTGATCCACCCCGCCCCTTGATGTGCCCCGCCGAACCCCGGCGGTCCTGACGGCAACCCCCCGACGTCAGGGCTGCCGGTTTGCGGGGTTTTTGCGTGGGCGCCGGAATGGCTCGGTCCGGCGCGGTCGTTGACGCCCTACATGACTTCTCTGCGCAAACTCGGCTCCTCCGACCTCGAGGTCTTCCCCCTCGCCCTGGGCGGCAACGTCTTCGGCTGGACCGCCGACCGGGACCGCTCCTTCGCCGTCCTGGACGCCTACACGGCGGCCGGAGGCAACTTCGTCGACACCGCCGACGTCTACTCCGCCTGGGTCGACGGCAACAGCGGCGGCGAGTCCGAGACCGTCCTCGGCCAGTGGTTCGCGGCCCGCGGCAACCGTGACGACGTCGTCCTCGCCACCAAGGTCAGCCAGCACCCCCAGTACCCCGGTCTGTCCGCGGCGAACATCAAGGCCGCCGCGGACGCCTCCCTGCGCCGCCTCGGCACGGATCACATCGACCTCTACTACACCCACTTCGACCAGCCCGAAGTGCCGGTCGAGGAGATCATCGGGGCGCTCGACGAACTGGTGAAGGCCGGCAAGGTGCGGCACATCGCCGCCTCCAACATCTCCGCCGAACGGCTCGCCGCGTCCCTGGAGTTCTCCGACCGCGAGGGCCTCGCCCGCTACGTCGCCCTCCAGCCGCACTACAACCTGGTCTCCCGGGACACCTACGAGGGCGAGCTGCTCGACCTCGCCGAGCGGTCCGGTCTCGCCGCGGTGCCGTACTACGCCCTCGCGGCCGGTTTCCTCACCGGCAAGTACCGGCCGGGCACGTCCGTGGACAGTCCGCGGGCGGGCGGTGCGGCCAAGCACCTGGAGACCGAGCGCGGCCGACGGGTGCTCGCCGCCCTGGACGAGATCGCCGAGGCCCACGACGCCCCCGTCGCCACGGTCGCCCTCGCCTGGCTGGCCGCCCGGCCGACGGTGGCGGCGCCGATCGCGTCCGCCCGCACGGTGGAGCAGCTGCCTGCCCTGCTGGGCGTGGCCGAACTGAGCCTGGCGGAGGACGAGGTCGAGCGGCTGACGCGGGCGTCCGACTGACCCGGCGCCCGCCCCAGGACGGGCGGCCGGCGCGGACCTACGGCCGGTGGGGGCCGGGCGGCGCGTAAGGGCCCTGTGGCGCGTGGCTGTGTGGCGCGTGCGGGTTCTGTGGCGCGTGGCCGTGTGGTCCGTGCGGTCCGTATGGCGCGTGCGGTCCGTACGGCGCGTAGGGGGCGTACGGGGTGTGCAGGGGGTGCGGGGCGTAGGGAACGGGTGCGGTCAGGGGGCCGTACGCGCCCTGCGCCCCGCCGTAGGGGTACGCCCACGGCGGTACGGGCCGCGGCGGGGGCGGCGGTGCCGTGGCCCGGGCCGCGTGCTCCAGGGCCGGGCGGGCCACGTCGCGCAGGTGCCACAGGGCCTCCAGCAGCGCACGCTCCCGCACGGTGAAGTCGGCGCCCACCCTGCCCCGGCGCGCGCGCCGACGCAGGAACGCCACCGAGGTCGCGCAGGCCTCGTACCGCGCCACCGCCCGCGCCCCCTCCTTCCCCGCGTGCCGGCGGGCGTACTGCCGGGCGATGCGGCGGGCCCGCATCGAGCCGAGCGCGTACGGCTCCGCGGGGGTGAGCCATCCGGCGGCGACGTAGGCGGGCAGTTCGGCCCGTACGGTGCCCAGTTCGCGCTGCCTGGTCCAGATCACCAGCCAGGTCAGCAGGCCGAAGGACGGCACCATGAACGCCGCGTACACGGCGAAGAAGCCGTACTGGCCGAAGGCGGCCGAGCCGTTCCACAGGGCGTGCATTCCCATCGCCAGCAGCAGCCCGGCCGGTGGGAGCAGCGCCCGGCGCAGCCGGTGCCGGCCCGCCGAGAGCGCGGCGACGCCGAAGCCGATGCCGGTGAGCACGGTGAACAGCGGGTGCGCGAACGGCGACATCACGACGCGCACGACGAAGGTCGCCGCGGTGACCGAGGCGATGCCGCGGTCGCCGGTGAGCTGGTCGGTGCCGAAAGCGTTGCCCAGGTAGAGGATGTTCTCGGTGAAGGCGAAGCCGGTGGCGGTGACCCCGGCGACGACCACGCCGTCGACGATGCCGGTGAAGTCCCGTCTGCGGAAGAGGAAGACCAGGAGGACGGCGGCCGCCTTGGCCGACTCCTCGACGACCGGCGCTATGACCGTGGCGCCCAGGGTGTCCGCGCCGGCCGGATCGGCGGTCGCGGTCGCTATCCAGCGGGTCGCGAAGCTGTTGGCGACGATCGCTATCAGCGCCGCCGCGCAGGCCCCCCAGGCGAAGCAGAAGAGCAGGTTCCGCCAGGGGCCGGGATCCACCCGGTCCAGCCAGCGGAACGCGGCTATGAGCAGCGGCACCGGCAGCACCGCCAGGCCCAGTCCCACCAGGAAGCCCCGCGTACCGGTCTGTTCGCGCACCAGGGCCAGGATCACCAGGCCGGAGAGCGCGAGCAGGGTGATCAGCGCGCCGTAACGGACCCAGGGGCGCTGCCACCAGTGCGTATGCCGGTGCGCACGGCTCGGGTACGGGGGACAGGTGGCCACGGCATGGACCCTAACCGGTGGGGGACAGCTCCTTGTGCTGTACGCGACGGAAGAGCAGGTCGTTCACGACATGTCCCTTGTCCAGTCCCTGGCCCTCGAAACGGGTCAGCGGCCGGTGGTCGGGGCGCGGCGCGAATCCGCCGCCGGGCACGGTGTTCTCGAAGTCGGGGTGCGCGGTGAGCACGTCGAGCATCTGCTCGGCGTACGGCTCCCAGTCGGTGGCGCAGTGCACGACGGCCCCCGGGGCGAGCCGGGTCGCGGCCAGGGACAGGAACTCCGGCTGGATCAGCCGCCGTTTGTGGTGCCGCTTCTTGGGCCACGGGTCGGGGAAGTAGACGCGCAGCCCGGCGAGGGAGCCGGGGGCGAGCATCTCGCGCAGCAGGATGATCGCGTCGCCGTTGGCCACCCGGATGTTGGACAGCCCCGCCCGCTCCGCGAGAGCGAGCAGGTTTCCCTGACCGGGGGTGTGGACGTCCACGGCGAGGATGTTGGTGTCCGGGTCGGCGGCGGCCATCTGCGCGGTGGCCTCGCCCATGCCGAAGCCGATCTCCAGGACCACGGGGCGGGCGTCGCCGAAGAGTTCGGCGAGGTCGATGACCCGCTGTCCGTCGATGTCCAGTCCCCACCCGGGCCACAGCCGCTGCAAGGCGTCCGCCTGCCCGGCGGTCACCCGGCTCCGCCGTGGCTGGAAGCTCCGGATCCGCCGCTCGAAGTGCGACCCTGCGGGATCGGCCTTCGGCCCGTCGGGGAAACGGGGCTCGCCCTTCGCGCGGCCGTGGCGCGGGGAGGTCCCGGCCGCGGGCGGGGGAGCGGCTTCGGCTTCGGGGGTGTGGTGGAAGTCAGACACAATGCGTCGATTTTAGTCCGCGCACGCGGTTGCGATGGCCTGTCGAGGTTGTTACAGCCTGTCATCAGGGTGGTAGGCCGGGTGCGGCTAGGAGGCGGGGGCGCCGGAGGTGCTTCGGTCCGCCAGCAGCGCCAGCGCCCTGCGCGCCACCTCCCGGCCGATGGGCAGGGACGCGGTCGCCGCGGGCGACGGCGCGTTCAGTACGTGCACCGCGTGGGCGCCCTCCTTGATCAGGAAGTCGTCCACCAGCGTGCCGTCCGCCAGCACCGCCTGCGCCCGCACCCCGGCCGGGGCGGCCACCAGGTCGTCCTCCGTCACCGCCGGCAGCAGCCTGCGGACCGCCGTCGTGAACGCGGTCCTGGACAGCGACCGGCGCAGCTCCCCCGCGCCGTACCTCCAGTGCCGCCGGGCTATCCGCCACGAACCCGGCCAGGCCAGGGTCGCGCCCAGCTCGCGGGGGCGCACCACACCCCAGCCGTAGCCCTCGCGCGCCAGCGCCGGTACCGCGTTCGGCCCGACGTGCACGCCGCCGTCGATCCCCCGGGTCAGATGCACCCCGAGGAACGGGAACGCCGGGTCCGGCACCGGATACACCAGGCCGCGCACCAGCTCGGGCCGGGCCAGCTCGTAGTACTCGCCCCGGAACGGGACGATCCGCATGCCGGGGTCGTCCCCGGTCAGCCGGGCGATCTCGTCGCAGTGCAGCCCGCCGCAGTTGACCAGGACCCGGGCGCGGAGCACGTCCCCGGCACGGGTGCCGACGGCGACCCCCACGCCGGGGCGCCGGTCGATGCGGTGCACCTCGGCGCCGTAGCGGATCTCCGCGCCGGACGCGCGGGCCAGCTGCCGGGCCACGGCGCCGTAGTCGCAGATGCCGGTGGTGCCGACGTGTATGGCGGCCAGGCCCCGCACCTTTGGCTCGTACTCCTGGATCTGGGGGCCGCCCAGCTCGCGCACCGGTATGCCGTTCTCCCGGCCGCGCTGGACGAGGGCGTGCAGGCGGGGCAGCTCGGCGCGGTCGGTGGCGACGATCAGCTTGCCGGTGACGGCGTGGGCGATGCCGTACTCGGCGCAGAACTTGACCATCTCGGCGGCGCCCCGGACCGCGTAGCGCGCCTTCAGGGAGCCCGGGCGGTAATAGACACCGCTGTGGATGACCCCGCTGTTGCGGCCCGTCTGGTGGCGGGCGGGGCCCGGCTCCTTCTCCAGGACGGTGACGCGGGTGCCCGGGGCGGCGCGCGTGATCGCGTACGCCGTCGACAGGCCGACGATTCCGCCGCCGATCACCAGCACATCGCAGTCGAACGCCTGTTCCAGCGCTTGTCCCATATCCCGGTCCACCTCCCGGCTTCGATAGTGCACTGCGCCACTGACAATGCCTTCAAACCCGGAAGCGGGCGGTCCGTCAGGCCGGAGTCACCAGCAGGGGGCGGGCGCGCTCGCGCAACTCCACCACGCGCGGCTCGTCGCCGTACGGCTCCAGGCGGTGCAGGAGGTCCTTCACGTACTCGGTGGTGCGGGCCGAGGAGATGCGGCCGGCCACCTCGACCGCCCGCACGCCCTGCTCGCAGGCCGCGTCCAGATTGCCCGACTCCAGCTCGGCCACCGCCGAGACGACGAGTCTGAGGCCGTGCGAGCGTACGAACTCCTCCGTCGGTTGCGACAGCGCCTGCTCGGTGAAGCGGCGGACCTGGCGTGGTGCCTTCAGGTCGCGGTAGCACTCGGCCGCGTCGGCGGCGAACCGGTCGTAGGAGTAGAAACCCAGCCACGAGGGGTCGCTGTCGCCCGGGCGGGAGCGCTCCAGCCAGCTCTCGGCGGCCTTCAGCGCGGCCCCGGCCGCCACCGCGTCCCCCGCGCGCGCGTGGGCGCGTGCCTCCACCAGGCGGAAGAAGCTCATGGTGCGGGCGGTGGCCAGGCCGCGGTTGCGTTCGAGGGCGGCCTGGGCGAGGTCCACGCCCTCGTCGCCGAAGCCGCGGTAGGTCGCCTGGAGGGACATGGAGGCGAGCACGTATCCGCCCAGCGGGACGTCGGCCGCCGCGCGGGCCAGGCGCAGGGCCTGGATGTAGTACCGCTGGGCCGCCTCCTGCTGGCCGGTGTCGAAGGCCATCCACCCGGCCAGGCGGGTCAGTTCGGCCGAGGCGCCGAACAGGGCGCGGCCGACCTCGTCGCTGTAGGAGCCGAGGAGGAGCGGAGCCGCCTCGACGCGTAAGCACTCGGGGACCATCGACGAACGCCAGTCGCCACCGCCGTACTTGGAGTCCCAGCGCCGGGCGTCCTCGGCGGCCTCGCGCAGCTTCCGCACGTCACTGTGGCCGACTTTGAGCGGTGCGCCGGAGCCCTCGGCGGGGCCCGCCTCGCGCGCCACCGAGCTGTCGGCCGGGGTTATCAGCCATCGCGAGGCGGGCGTCGCGTACGCGCTGACCGCGAACGACCCCGCGAGCGACTGCCAGATGCCGCCGCCGGCCCGGCGCCCGGCGAGGTCGAGACGGTACAGCTCGGTGGCGGACGTGACCGCCTGGCCGACGTCCCGGGGGAAGGCGAGGCCCACTTCGGGGGCGGGGTCCGCGTCCGCCAGGCCGATCTCGTGGAGCGGCACCGGGCGGCCGAGCTTCTGGCCGATGGCGGCGGCGATGAGGTGCGGCGCCGCACCCTGCGGCACCATGCCCTTCGACACCCAGCGCGCCACCGACGTCTTGTCGTAGCGAAGCGTCAACCCGCGTTGTGCCCCCAGGTCGTTGACGCGTCGGGCGAGTCCTGCGTTGCTGATTCCCGCGAGGGCGAGAACGGTGCCGAGCTTCTCGTTCGGCCCGCGTTGCTCCCTGGACATGCGCCACCCCTCGACACAGACGGCTGCCGCGCTGGCATAGCCACGCGGCATTCGTAAACCCAGCGTAGTTCGCCGCATCCCATGCGTTAAGAGGCATTGTTCCGGATGGCGGGATTGTGGTCCGTACTCAAGTGCGGTGTATGCACGGTCTGTTGCCGCGTGCTCCCGATGTGTGGCCGTGCGCCCGTGCGTGCGCTCTTCTCCGGCCACGGCGGGAGCGATTCCATGGGCGGTGCGTGGGTCGGCCCGCTGTACTGGATCCAGTGGGCTGGGGGACGCCGCCGCCTACATCCCCGCGGGCGGCGGACCGGTCCGGGGGGCGAGGCCCGTCCCCCGGACTGCGCGCCGGCGGTACTCCACCCGCTGGTGCGCAGAGTTGTACGGAGCGTGTTCGAGTGCGACTGCGTGACGTCGATTTGGCTGAAAATCACCTCTGGTGATTCCGGGGTACTACCGCCCTCACCACGGGAGTTGAGGGCGCGCAGGGGAGCCAAAGGGCGCGTTGCGGGGGCGCATTCGCGTCGTCTTCACTCCCTTCGGTGCGGCACCCAGGAGGCGCCGGAAGGGAGCCGGCGTCCTCGCGTGAGTCTCCGCGAGAGCGCACTGAGGGAGCACACGCGGCTCCGGCGGCGCTCTGCGGCGCGCCCTTCATGGCAGCATGGGGAACCAGTTCGTGCGGTGCACTGGTTGTCCCCAGCCTGTGGAGGCGTCGATGCGGTGGTTGGTGGGGTGGAGCAGCGCCGCCGTGGGGGCAGCGGGGATCGCCGGGGCGGCCGGTTCCGCGGGGGCCACCGGCTACGACGGCGAGACCGTGCAGCCCGTGGGCGCCCAGCAGTTGTGGGGCGACCCCGACCCGCTGTGGGCGGTCGGCGACTGGCGCCCCGACGAGGTGCGCGTCGTCACCGCCGATCCGCAGACCCGGATCGCCGTCCTCGGCATCTGCGGCGCGAGCGACGAGCAGCTGCGGGTCGCGCTGTTCGCCGCGCGCGGGGGTGCCCTTCGGCATCTGACGGCGTGGCCCGGCAGCTACACGGCCGTCGTCCAGGTGGGGCGGCGGATCACCGTCTGCGGCGACCTCGCGGGCGCGCGGCCGGTTTTCCACACTCCCTGGGCGGGCGGCACCGCCTACGCGACCGCCGCGCTGCCGCTGGCCGACCTCGTCGAGGCCAACCTCGACTTCGGCCACCTCGCCGCGCTGCTCGCCACGCCCGATGTGCCGGCCGCGCTGGACGACTCCACCCCGTACGACGGCGTGAAGCGTGTTCCGCCGGGGCACGCGCTGATTCTGCGCGCCGGGGCGCGCGAGATCGCGGGGTACGAGCCGGTGGCCTCGCTCGCCGTCGCGGCGCCCGCGGCGGACCCCGACCGCGCGGTGGACGGCGTGCGGGACGCCCTGGTGGAGGCGGTGCGCACCCGGCTCGCCGCGCCCCGGCACATCCCCGGGGACGGCATCGACCCCGGGCCGGTGCCGGGCATGGGGCCCGCGGAACGCCGTGCGGCGCGCGGGATGCCGGTGCCGGGGATCGGGGCGGATCTGTCCGGCGGGCCGGCCTCGGGCACGCTGGCGCTGCTGGCGGCCGGGCTGCCGGGGATGCCGGGGACCGTGCTCGGACACGGCACCGGGGCCGGGGAGCGGCTGCTGGCCGTCACCTTCAACGACCTCGCGGTCGGCGGGCAGGAACCCGAGCTGGCGCGGGCGGGTGCGCTGGCGGCCAACCCGCGGCTGCACCACGTGGTGGTCACCGGCGGCGAGGACATGCTGCCGTACGCCGCGCTGGACGGGCCGCTGACCGACGAACCGGGCTCCGTCCTGGTCGCCGCCGCCCGGCACCGGGCGCGGCTGGCCGCGGGAAGCGCGGACCACTTCACGGGATACGGGGCGCGGCAGGTCCTGGACGCCCATCCGGCGCGGCTGGCCGACCTGCTGATGGACCGCAAGCGGCGCCACCTGGTCCGGCCGGTGGCCGCGCTCGCCAAGGCCGACGGGTCGGTGCTGGTCCCCGCGCGCGTGTACGGGGCGGCGCGGCGGCTGGCTCGGACGCCGTACCGGAGCGGGCTCGAAGTGCTCGCCGAGCGGTTGCTGCGCAGACGCTTCGACACGCCGGGCGACGGGGCGATGGACGCCTCGCTGGCCGCGCTGACCTGGGCGGGGCCGGGGCCGGCGGCGCGGTGGCTGACCGGAGAGGCGTTGGCTGAAGTATCGGTTCGCCTCCAGACGTCCTCGCAGCGGTCGGGGGTGGGTCCGGGGCAGCGGCCGGGCGACTTCCGGGCGCGGGCCGCTCTCTCGCGGCAGGCCGCGGAGGTGCGGGTGCTGGAGCAGGCGGCGGAGGTCCGCTTCCAGCGGTTGCACACGCCGTTCCTCGACAACCAGGTCGTCCGGGCCTGCCGGGCCCTGCCGGAGGCGCTGCGGGTGCAGCCGGGGGCGCGGGCGGCGATCCTGCGGACGGTGCTTGAGGGGGCGGGGGTGAGCGAGCTGCCCAGCGGGTGGGGGGCGCCCACGCAGGCGCTGGCCGCCTCGACGGCGCGGACGGGGCTGCGGGTCGCCGCGGACTCCCTGCTGGGGCTCTTCGACCGGCCGCTGCTCGCGGAGGCGGGGCTGGTGGAGGCGCGGGTGGTGCGCAGGGCGGTACGGGCGGCTGCCGCGGGTGAGCCGCTGCCGCTGGACGGGCTGGCCGACCTCGTCTCGCTGGAGCTGTGGCTCGGGCGCCTGCTGGCCCGCCGCGGCACCTGCTGGACCGGCACCCCGGCCCGCCAGCGCGCGGTACCTGCGGGCATCGCGCCGCAGCGGGGGGCGCTGGGCGGGGCTGGGGCGGTTGTGCGGCGGGGGTGACGGGGTGCCTGCGGGTGCCTGCGGGTGCCTGCGGCGCCTGTGCGGCTCCGGTCGGAACGGCGCGGAATCGGTGGGACAGGGATCTGGAACTCCGTTGACGCGCCAACCGCTGCGGGCGGACACCCCCCGACACGACCCCTTCTCGCCGTACGCGGCTGCTGCCGCCCACGCCCCGCGTCCCCCGCTCGCCGTACGCGGCTCTCCCACCGTCCCGCCCCAGCTGCGGGCAGTCGTGCCGCTGGGGCGGCACGGGTGGGCGCAGCGGCACCCCGGCAGCGCCGGGCCACGCGACCCACCCCCCCCGGCCCACACCCACCCCGGGCGCCAAGTCCGCGCCGGACAAATGACCGCGTCGACACTGGGCGACAAGACGACGCCGGGTGCCCCCACCCCACCGCTGCGGCGACAATGACCCCGTGCGGTACAGAATCCTGGGCGTCACCCAGACGGAGGACCACGGCACCGTCGCGAGCCCCGGCGGCCCCCGCCTGCGCGCGCTGCTCACCGCCCTCGCCCTCCGCCCCGGTGACGTCGTCACGCCCGCCACCCTGATCGACGAGGTCTGGGCGCAGGACGAGCCGCCCCAGGACGCCCCCGCCGCCCTCCAGGCACTGGTCGGCCGCCTCCGCCGTACCGTCGGCAAGGGGGCCGTCGACTCCGCGCCCGGCGGCTACCGGCTCGCGGCGACCCGCGACGACGTGGACCTGTACGTCTTCGAGCGCCTCGTACGCCAAGGCACCACCGCCCTCGAACGCGGCGACGCCGTCGCCGCCGCCCGGCACCTGGACGAGGCACTCGCCCTCTGGCGCGGGCCCGCCCTCGCCGACCTCCCCGGTCACGCCGCCGGGCCCGAGGCCCTGCACCTGG
Organism: Streptomyces violaceorubidus; assembly: GCF_000717995.1. Lineage (GTDB taxonomy): Bacteria > Actinomycetota > Actinomycetes > Streptomycetales > Streptomycetaceae > Streptomyces > Streptomyces violaceorubidus. Next base: position 11,973 of record NZ_JODM01000034.1, on the reverse strand, counting down.
AGGCGACCCGCACCCGTATCGAGGCCGGCCTGCGCCTCGGCCACGCCCACGACGCCGTACCGCGGCTGCGCGAACTGACCGCCGCCCACCCGTACGACGAACCGCTGCACGCCCTCCTCATCGGCGCCCTGCGCGCCACCGGCCGCGACGCGGACGCCCTGGCCGCCTACGAGAGCACCCGCCGCACCCTCGCCGAAGGCCTCGGCACCGAACCCGGCCCCCGGCTGCGCGCCCTGCACGCCGAACTGCTCGGCGCACAGGGCACGGTGCGCGCCCCTGCGCCGTTCGAGCGGACCCCCGACGGCCGCAGGGGCAACATCAGGCCCCGGCTGACCAGCTTCGTGGGACGGGAGCTCGAACTCGACGCCATCCGCTGCGAACTGCGCGGGTCCCGCCTCGTCACCCTCACCGGACCGGGCGGATCCGGAAAGACCCGCCTCGCCGAGGAGGCCGCCGCCGGGCTGGCGCAGGCCTGGCTGGTCGAGCTCGCCCCGCTCGACCGCCCGGAAGCGGTGCCCGGCGCGGTCGTCAACGCCCTCGGGCTGCGCGAGACCGTGCTGCTGACCGGAGACCGGCCCGCCGTGCAGGACGATCCCGTCGCCCTGCTCGTCGAGTACTGCGCCCCGCGCAGCCAACTCCTGGTCCTCGACAACTGCGAACACGTCATCGGCGCGGCTGCCCGGCTCGCCGAGACCCTGCTGACCCGCTGCCCGGGCCTCACCGTCCTCGCCACCAGCCGGGAACCCCTGGGCGTGCCCGGCGAGTCGGTGCGCCCGGTCGAGCCGCTCACCCCCGAGCAGGCGCGGCGCCTGTTCACCGCGCGTGCCAGTGCCGTGCGTCCCGACGCGGACGCGGTCCTGCGGGACGAGGAGGCGGTCGCCGAGATCTGCCGGCGCCTCGACGGACTGCCCCTGGCCATCGAACTGGCGGCCGCCCGGCTGCGACTGCTCACCCCGCGGGAGATCGCCGACCGGCTCGACGACCGCTTCCGCCTGCTCACCTCGGGCAGCCGCACCGTCCTGCCCCGCCAGCAGACCCTCCGCGCGGTCGTCGACTGGTCCTGGGACCTCCTCGACGCGGCGGAACGCACGATGCTGCGCGAGCTGTCCGTCTTCGCGGGCGGCTGGGACCTCCCGGCCGCCGAGGCCGTGGCGAGCGGACCCGCGGCGGAACTCGTCGGGGCCCTCGTCGACAAGTCCCTGGTCGTCGCCGACCCGGGCGCCGAGGGCGCCGGCATGCGCTACCGCATGCTGGAGACCATCCACGAGTACGCCGACGAGCGCGCCCGTGAGGTCCCCGTGCTGCGCGCCGCCGCCGAACGGGCCCACCGCGCGTGGGCGCGCGCCCTGGCCGAGGAGGCCGACCCGCGGCTGCGCTCGGCCGGACAACTGCCGTACATCTCCCGCCTGGAGACCGAGCACGACAACATCCGTGCGGCCCTCGACCGTTCCCTGACTGCGGGCGACGAGCCGGAGGCCGCCGCCCTCGCGCTCGCCATGGGCTGGTTCTGGTGGCTGCGCAACTACCGGCACGAGGGCGTCAGGTGGCTGGACCGGGTGCTGCGCCTCGGAGCCGCCCTGGACGCGGAGGGCGGCGGCCGGGTGCCCGCGGCCGACGTCCTCGCACGCGGTACCGCCGCAGCGGACCCCGTCGACGCACTGCTCGCCGTGGGGGAGGGCGGGCCGCCGCGCCCCCTCGACTCCCTGCGCATGCGGGTGCGGATGATGCACATCCTCCTCACCTTCGAGACGGCGCCGAGGGAGGGACTGCTGGACGAGCGGATGCGGCGGTACGTCCGGCGGGTGCGGGACCACTTCGCCGCGGGCGGCCCCGAAGCGGCCCGGGTGCCCGGTCTCGTGTGGCCGCTGACCGAGTTCTTCGTCAGCGACTCGGGCGACGTCCGCGCCTCCATGGACGCCTCCGTCGCCAACTGCCGTGCCTACGGCGGTGAGTGGGAGATCGCCGCCAGCCTCATGTTCCGCACCCACGCGGTGGTCGACATCTCGGGCGCCGCCGCGGGCATCGACGACGACCTCGCGGAGCTGCGGGTACTCAGCCGCCGGGTCGGCGACCGCCTGGTGGAGGCCCAGGTCTGCAGCGCCTTCGGCGAGGCCGCCATGGTGCGCGGCCGCTACGAGGAGGCCAGGGCCGAGTACGCGGAGGCGCTGCGGCTCGCCGAGGAGGTGGGCGCCTTCGCGGAGGCGCCGTTCCTCATCGCCCGGCTCGCCGAGATCGCCTACCGCGAGGGGGACCACGGCACGGCACTCGACGTGCTCGACGAGGCCGGCGCCGCGGCGGACCGGTACGGCGTGGTGGACTCCAAGGCCTTCGTCCTGATGCTGAGGGCCGGGCTCGCGGTGGTGGAGGAGGACTTCACGCGGGCGCGCGGCCTGTGGGAGGCGGCCCGCGAGGAGTGCCTGCGCGGCACGCCGCCGCCGCAGTTCCTGGCCATGCTGGGGCTGGTGGACGCCCTCGTGACGGCGGGCGAGTCCGGTCCGGGGCAGGCCTTGCCGCTGCTGGCGGACACGCTCCGGACGGCCGTCGAGGAGCGGTGCGCCGACCTGGTCGTCGCGACCCTCGTGGACAGCGCGGCGGGCCTGCTGAGCGACCTCGGCGACCACGCCCGTGCGGTACGGCTGCTCGGCGCCGCGGGCCACTGGCGCGGCGACCGTCCGCGCCCCGTGCCGGACCGGGCGCACGCCGAACGGGCCGAGGCCGCCGCCCGCGAGGCCCTCGGCGGGGACCGGTACGCCCTCGAACTGGCCGGGGGAGCCGTCCTCACGCCCGGGGACGTCGTGGGCGAGCTGGAGGCGGCGGTGGGGCAGCCGGTCCCGCGGACACCTACGCGCAGGTGAAGCGGGACTGGGCCCAGTCCGCGAGGGCCAGCGAGTCGAGGGGGCTGTGCGGCTCGGTCACCAGCCGCAGGGTCTCGCGCCCCGTGATGTCCACGTGGACCGGTACGGCGGGGTCCCCGCCCTTGACCATCCCCGAGTTCCACACGGGGACGCCGTCCGCGTACACCGAGAAGTGGACCTTGCCCAGCTTCATCGTCAGGTCGTCGACGCCGGCCAGGGCGTCGTAGGACGAGCACGCGCGGTTGAGGTCGATGGTGACCGAGGAGCGTCCGTTGACGGTGACGCCGTGCGGGTACGACACGTCGTCGATCGACAGGGCGGAGCGCTGCCACACCCAGCTGCTCGCGGTCAGCCGCATCTCGGGGCCGGTGCCGTCGCCGCTCACGTCGTACGCCAGCTCGCTCCACTCGTAGACGGTGGGGGCGGGCGGTGGCGGTGGCGGTGAGGAGGGCGGTGGTGGCGGTGGCGGTGGTGACGGTGACGGTTTAGGGGGTGGGGGTGTTGGGGTGGGGGTGGGTTTCGGGGTCGGTTTCGGTTCGGGCTTCGGGGGCGGCTTGGGTGCCGACACCGGTGCGGGTGGGCGCGTCGAGGGCGTGGGGGTGTCCGGGGCGGGTTGTGCCACCGGTGAGGAGGCCGGCGGGGCGGCCTTCGGCGGCTCCTCGGCCGGGGCGTCGTTGCCGACCAGCGCGAGGGCCAGCGCCGCCGCGGCGGCCACCGCGACCACACCGGCCGCGATACCGGCCTTCACCGGTGCGCCGAGCCCTTCGGAGGCCGCCGCACTGCCCCCGGCGCCCGCCCCGCCGGAGCTGCCGCCGCTCGCCGCGGCCGCCGCGCCCGCGGCTCCCGCCGCACCGGCGCCCGCGCCTCCGGCGATGAGCCCCGCCGCCTTCGCGTACCCGGCGACGCCGAACCAGCCGATGACCGCGACCGGCACCACGGCGGGAATGCCGCTCGCGACCTCCTCGATCTGGGTCGCGGCCAGCCGGCACCTGGCGCACTCCTCCAGGTGCTTGCGCAGCCCGCGCTCGGCCCGGATACGCAGCCTGCCGCGCGCGTACGTGCCGAGCTGGTCGGCGTAGCGGGCGCACTCCTCGTCGGTGGCGAGGGCATCGCTGACATGGGCCTGGAGATAGGCCTGCTTCAGCCCCTCGCGGGCGCGGCTGGCGAGGACGCGGGTGCCGTTGGCGTCCAGCCCGAAGAGCATGGCCACCTCGCTCGGCGACTCGTCCTCGACCTCGGTGTGCCACAGCACGGCCTGCCACCGCTCCGGCAGCGACCGGAAGGCCCGCATGGCCATCGACTGCTCGGCCTCGTGCATGGCACGGACGTCGGCGCCCAGCTCCAGGGTGTCGTCGTCCGCCTTCGCGGTGTGCGCGGCCTGCGCGGCGAACACCGCGAAGTCCTCGACGAGGTGCTCCCGCCCGGCCGACCTGGTCCAGCCGGCGGCGACCCGCCGGACCGCGGTGAGCAGGTAGGCGCGCACGGCGTGCTCGGGCCCCGAACCGCCGCGCACCGCCTGGAGCATGCGGGCGAACACCTCGGCGGTGAGGTCGTCCGCGGTGTGGGCGTCGCGGCAGCAGGTACGCGCGTACCGGCGCACCGCGTCCGCGTGGCGCCGGTACAGCTCCTCGTACGCCGAGTCGTGGCCCGAGCGCATCCGCTCGATCAGCTCGGCGTCGGGGGCCGGCAGCTCCCGCGGCGGGGGCAGGATGCCACCGTCGTACGGCTCCCGGGGCGGGGGCAGGACGCCGTCCTCGTGCAGCTCGCGCTGGGCCGGGAGCCCGGCCCCCGCAACGCCCCCGTCCTCGACGGGGATCACGCGGTCACCGTCCTGCGCGGAACCGGGGAGGGCACCGTCCTCCGCGGGGCCGCCACGGCCGGTGTCCTCGGCCGGGCCGCCGCCCTTCGCGGGAGCACCGTCCCGCCGGGCCCGGCCCCGGCCGCCCTGGCCCGGCACCTGCGGTGCGTCACCGTCCCGGGTGTCGCCTGTCTCGACGTCCCCGGGACGGTGCTCCCCGTCGCCCAGTGACCCGTCCCGCCCGTCAACGCTCATCGCGGAAAGCCCCCGCCAACCTGCCCAGCCCGTCCGAACACCGGGTCAGCGTGCCATATTGGCTTTTGTTCAGGACCCCCCTGTGCCCACCGTCACTCGTCTGTGGGGACTTGTCGGGACGCGGTAATAACGCTCAGCCGTTCGGGGAAGGATGAGCAGGCCGCCCGGCGGCAACGCCGCCGTCTCACGCCGGCCGCGACCGCAGTCCCTCCAACAGGATGTCCAGCAGCCGGGCCGAAGCCGCCGCCTGCTGAGCCGGGTCGGGCAGCGAGGGCGCCGCCGTGGCTATCACCAGCAGGACGTCCGACACCGACACGTCCGGCCGCAGCTCACCGGCCGCCCGCGCCCGGTCCACGAGCCGGCCCACGACCTCCAGCAGCGCCGCTGCCCCGTCGTCGATCGCCACGGCACCCGCGTCAGAGCCCCCGGCGCCGGGACTCGCCGCGCCCGCCGCGCCCGCCGCGCCCGCCGCGTCCGCGGCGGAACCCGCGGCACCGGCCGCCGCCCCCGTCCTGGCGGGCTCCCCGGGCACCGGGCGCAGCTCGCCGGTGCCCGGCTGTATCCGCTGCTGCGGCACCCGCGCGTCACCGGCCGCCGCACCACCGGCACCGACGACGCCACCGTCGGCGTCGTCCGGCACCCCGACCCGCAGTACCTGCGGCGGCAGCAGCCGGCCGGCACCCGAGGCCACCGACGTCCGCAGGAAGCGGGACAGCGCCGACCAGGGCTCGTCCTCCTGCCCGAGGGCCGTACGCGCCTGGTCGGTCAGCCGCGCCGTCTCCTCCTCGGCTATCCGGCGCACCAGGACGTCCTTGCTCGGAAAACGCCGGTAGACCGTGCCGACACCGACCCGCGCGCGCCGCGCCACGTCCTCCATCGGAGCGCCGTAGCCCAGCTCGCCGAACACCTCCCGCGCCGCGCGCAGCACGTGCTCCAGATTGCGCTGGGCGTCCACGCGCAGGGGCGCGCTCCGCGCCGCGTCGCCGCGTGCGCCGCCCACCCCCGCGTTCATCGCACCGCCGGGCGCGACGGCCGACGCGGACGACCAATGAGAATCCTGAACATGCATAGACAATCCCCCGGTAATGACGTCTCCCCCCGGAGACTCCCCGCCATCGAAAGCCGGAGCGCGTGGAACGGGCCCGGTGGTGCGGCCCGCCCGTCGCGGACCCCATGAGCACATCCCCCTGCACACCGTCGGAAAGAACATAGTTGAGCGGGGGTCAATTCAGAAGGGGCACGTTCCGCACAGAGCGCCCCCCGATCGGCGCACGGATCGCATACGCCCCGAATGTGCCGCTCGCCACCCCCCTACTCACCCACGCTGACCTGCGTGACCATCCGGCGCCGCAGCGATTCGCCCGGCTCGGCGCGCAGGCGATCTCCGGTCACACAAATTGACGAGCCTGTGGACAAACGCAAGCGTCGGGTGCGTCATGGGATGGTGAAGGAACGTGCGCGCATTCTCGTTGTCGGCGGTGGCTACGTCGGGATGTACACGGCCCTGCGGCTGCAACGGAACCTCAAGGGCGAACTGCGGCGGGGCGAGGTCGAGATCACGGTCGTCACCCCCGATCCCTACATGACGTACCAGCCGTTCCTCCCCGAGGCGGCGGCCGGTTCGATCTCCCCGCGGCACGTCGTCGTGCCCCTGCGCCGCGTCCTCGGCCAGTGCGAGGTCGTCGTCGGCGAGGTCGGGTCCATCGACCACCGGTCCCGCACCGCCACGGTCACCACCCTCGCCACCGACGAGGAGAGGACGGGCGCCCGCCGGATCACGTACGACGAACTCGTCCTCGCGCCCGGCTCCGTCTCGCGTACCTTGCCCGTGCCCGGACTCGCCGACCACGGCGTCGGTTTCAAGACCGTCGAGGAGGCCATCGGCCTGCGCAACCACGTCCTCGAACAGATGGACATCGCCTCCTCCACCCGAGACCCCGCCCTGCGCGACGCCGCCCTCACCTTCGTGTTCGTCGGCGGCGGCTACGCGGGCGTGGAAGCCCTCGGCGAACTGGAGGACATGGCCCGCTACGCCGCGCGGTACTACCACAACGTCACGCCCGAGGACATGAAATGGATCCTCGTCGAGGCCTCGGGCCGGATCCTGCCCGAGGTCGGCGAGGAACTGGGCCGCTACACCGTCACCGAACTGCGCCGCCGCAACATCGACGTACGCCTGGACACCCGCCTGGAGTCCTGCGCCGACCGCGTCGCCGTCCTCAGCGACGGCTCCCGCTTCCCCACCCGCACGGTCGTGTGGACGGCCGGCGTCAAACCGCACCCGGTGCTCGCCGCCACCGACCTGCCCCTCGACGAGCGCGGCCGGCTCACCTGCACCGCCCACCTGTCGGTCGACGGTGCCCCGCACGCGTGGGCGGCCGGGGACGCCGCCGCCGTCCCCGACGTCACCGCCGCCGAACCCGGCCGGGAATGCGCCCCCAACGCCCAGCACGCCGTGCGCCAGGCCAAGGTCCTCGGCGACAACGTCACCCACGCCCTGCGCGGCGAGCCTCTCGACACGTACGCGCACGCGTACGCCGGTTCCGTCGCCTCCCTCGGCTTCCACAAGGGCGTCGCCCACGTCTACGGGCGCAAGCTCAAGGGTTACCCCGCGTGGTTCATGCACCGCGCCTACCACCTCAGCCGGGTCCCCACCGTCAACCGCAAGGCGCGCGTGCTCGCCGAATGGGTGATCGCCGGACTCTTCAAACGGGAGATCGTCTCCCTGGGGTCACTCGAACATCCGCGGGCGGAGTTCGAACTCGCGGCCGGTGGAAAGCCTCATCAGGAGCCCCCGCACAACCCGAAGGGGTCGTCCTGACCGGACTCAGGAACTCCCCCGGCCGCTGGGGCGTCTGACGGATGTCGGCCGGGCGGGCACCCTGCCAGACTGGTCCACCACCGCGGGCGCGCCGCCGCTCGCCCCAGCGCGGCCCCCGGGGCCCGGGCCGCCCCGGCCCGTCCCGGTCCCCGGCCGCCGACAACTACACGAGGCAAGGATTCGTGAACTTCACGCGCTGGAGCGCCCGACTCCCCGGAACACAGCGCCGCGCCGCCGCGCGGACCGACACGGCCACGGCCCTCTCCCCGGACCGGCGGGCAGACGGCTCCGTCCCCGCCGCCCGCGCCGAGCAGCTGACCGACGAGTCCCCGGCCGCCCCCGAGGTCCCCAGCGTCGACGAGCTGCCCGTACGCGACGTCCTCGATCGCGTCCCGGCCCTGGTTGCCCTCCTCCACGGCCCCGAACACCGCCTCGCCTACGTCAACGACGCCTACGTCGCCGCCTTCGGCAGGCGCGACCTCGGCGCCCGCGCCCACGAGGCCCTCCCCGAGCTGGACGAGCCCGGCCTCTTCCCGCTCCTGGACCAGGTCCAGCGCAGCGGACGCCCCCGCACCCTCAAGTCCCGCAAGGCCACGGACGGCCGCTCCTACACCTTCACCTGCACCCCGGTCGGCGCGGGCCGCCCCGGCGACGGACGCGGGGTGCTGGTCTTCGCGACCGACGTCACCGACCACGCCGAGGCCGCCGGCCGTCTGCGCGCGAGCGAACGCAGCCAGCGGGAAACCGCCGTCACCCTCCAGCGCTCCCTCCTCCCGCAGAAGCTGGAGGAGCCCGACGACCTGCGCGTCGCCGCCACCTACCACCCCGGCGGCACCGAGGCCGCGGTCGGCGGCGACTGGTACGACGTGATCACCCTCGGCGGCGGCCGCACCGCCCTGGTCATCGGCGACGTCATGGGCCGAGGCGTCCGCGCGGCGGCCGTGATGGGCCAGCTCCGTACGGCGGTCCGTGCCTACGCCCGCCTCGACCTGCCCCCGCACGAGGTCCTCCAGCTGCTCGACGGCCTCGCCGCCGAGATCGACGCCAACCAGATCGCCACCTGCGTCTACGCCATCCACGACCCCAACGAGGGCCGGCTGGTCTACGCGTCCGCCGGCCACCTGCCCATCCTGGTCCGCGACGAGGACGGCACCGTGCAGCGCGCCGACGAGCCCACCGGCCCGCCGCTCGGCACCGGCGGCTGGATCCACGCGTCCGGTTCGATCGCGCTGCCCCCGGGCTCCACGGCCGTCCTCTACACGGACGGCCTGGTCGAACGCCGCGACGAGGACCTCGACGAGGGCATCTCCGCCCTGGAGCGCGCCCTGTCCGGCGCCGCCGGCACCCCCCAGGTGGTCTGCGACCGACTGATCCGCTCGGCGGGCGTCACCCCGGACCACGACGACGACGTCGCCGTCCTGGTCCTCCAGCACCCCGCCCGTGGGGGCGCGGAGGCCGAGCTGTTCCGCAACGCCGCGCTGGAACTGCTCGGCGGGGTGGAAGCGGCCCCACGCGCGCGTGCCTTCGCCTCCGGCGTCCTCACCAGCTGGCGCTTCCCGACCGACCTGCACGACCTCGGCGTCCTGGCCACCAGCGAGCTGGTCGCCAACTCCCTCCAGCACGGCACCCCGCCGATGCGGCTGCGCCTGCGCCGTACCGACCGCCGCCTGATCATCGAGGTGACCGACGGCGACGACCACCTCCCCAGACGCCGCCGCGCGGAGCCGGGGGACGAGTCCGGCCGGGGCATCGCCATCGTCGCGACGATCGCCTCCAACTGGGGGTCCCGGCGCACCCCGGGCGGCGGCAAGGCGGTGTGGTGCGAGTTCGTCCTGCAGAAGCCGTGACCCGGCGCCGGAGGCGGAGAGGTGCCCGGCCTCCGGCCCCCGAGCCCCCGGCCGCCGTCCCGCTCACGCCTCCGCGACGACCACCGCGTCGGCAGGCGCCCCGCCCTGCGTGACCACCCGGCTCCGGGCCAGCGACGGCTGGTTCTGTACATCCGTGAGCTGCCGCCCCAGCCGCACCGCCAGCACCGTGATGCCCAACGAGAACAACAGGAACGCCACGACGTACGGCGCGTGCAGCGAAGCACCCAGCGGCCCGCCCACCGCGGGTCCGATCGCCAGCGCGAGCTGCTTCACCAGGGCGAAGGCGGAGTTGTACTGCCCGGCGAGCCCGGTCGGCGCCAGATCCGCCACCAGCGGCGCCAGCGTCGGCGACAGCATCGCCTCTCCCAGCCCGAACAGCGCGTACGTCGAGATGAACGCGGCCGTGGCCATCGTCTGGCTGCCGTGCCCCAGCCCCGCGTATCCGGCCACGGCCCACGCCACGGCCCAGATCAGCCCCACGGACGCGATCACGCGCGAGCGCTTGCGCCGCTCCACGAACTTCAGCACCGCGAACTGCGCGACCACGATCATCAGCGTGTTCGCCGCCAGCGCGGTTCCCAGCGCGGACGTGGAGATCCCGGCCGCCTCGACGCCGTAGGCGCTCAGCCCCGACTCGAACTGCCCGTAGCAGGCGAAGAACAGCACGAAGCCCAGCACGCACAGCTGCACCATGGCCCGGTTGCCGAGCAGCTGCTTCCAGCTGCCGCCCCCGGTCTGCCCCGGCGCCTGTTCGATCCGCGGAGCGCGCGGCGACCGCACCGTCGCCATGACGGCGACCAGCACCAGGAACATCGCCGCCTCGATGGCGAACAGCAGCGTGAAGGAGGACGCGCTCGTGGTGTCGACCAGATGACCACCGATGAGCCCGCCGACACCGAGTCCCAGGTTCTGCAGGAAGAACTGCGTCGCGAACGCGCGCGACCGGGTCTCCGTGGTGGAGCAGTCCACGATCATCGTCGCGAGGGCGGGCTGCATCACGGCCTGCCCGGCGCCGAGTGCGGCGGCGGACAGCAGCACCGTGCCCGCCGAGGCGGACAGTCCGAGGCTCATCGCGCCGAGCGCGGCGGTGACCAGGGCGACCAGCAGGACCGGCAGCGGGCCGCGCCGGACGATGGCCCGCCCGGCGAACGGCAGCACGATCAGCGCGGCCACGGCGAAGACGGCGAGCACGAGGCCCGCCGTGACAGAACCCAGTCCCCGCACCTGCGCCACATAGACGTACAGGTAGGGGACCGTGAAGCCGAGTCCGAACGCGCTGAGTGCGTTGCCCACGTGGATCCGGCGCATCGCCGCGCCCATTGCCCTGGTCACGTTCACCCTCTCTTGATCTCTCGGGATCGATCGCTCCAGCCGTTAGAGCTGAAGACTTAGAAGCTAAAGTTCAAAGATAAAGAGTACATACCGAAGGACTTCAAGGCAAAGGAGCCGCGTGCCATACTGCGGCCATGGGCGACACCTCCGGCGCCGGCGAGCCGACCCTCGAAGAGCAGATCGCCGCCTACCAGCGCGAGTTCCAGGACCTCGACCCCCAGGTCGAGAAGATCGTCTCGGCACTCTCCCGCCTCAACCGCCGGATGAACGTCGCGTACGGCCGGCAGACCGCCGAGCTGGGCATCAGCAACACGGACTGGGAGGTGCTGAAGGCCCTCGTGCTCTCCGGCGCCCCCTACCGGCTCGGCCCCGGCGCCCTCGCCAAGCGCCTCGGCCTGACCCCGGCCGCGATGACCCACCGCATCGACCGCATGGTGACGGAGGGCCTGGTCACCCGGGAGCGCGACGAGACCAACCGGGTCCGGGTGATCGTGGCGATCACGGCCGAGGGGCGAGAGAAGTGGCTGGAGGCCATGCGCCTCGCCACGGTCTTCGAGGAGGACCTGCTCCAGGACCTCTCCGCCGAGGACCGCGCCGCGCTCGGCGAGGTGCTCACCCGCCTCCTGCGCAGGGTGGAGCACGCGCAGCCGGACGCCGGTGGCCGTCTCAGTGACCTCGATTAAAGATCTTGACACCGACGCTTGACAGGCCCCTACGGGATCCGTAAGGTTCTTCGGGTTGCCACGGGACCGTAACGGTTCTGCGGTAGCACCTCCCGCCGCAGCAGCGGCAACCAAACCACCAGCACGATCCCCCAGCGGGAATGACTTCGGCGCGCCCGAATTCAATTCCGCCGGTCACTCGTCGCCCCGATCGACCTCGATTGGGAATCGCCGAGAGGGTCCGCTAAGGTTTGAGACGTCGGAACGGCCCAACGGCCGGGATGACAACCCCTTCTGACGGGGAATCAGGGCCGAAAGGATCTGATAGAGTCGGAACCGCCGGAAAGGGAAACGCGGAAGCGGGAACCTGGAAAGCACCGAG